>CAIPFE010000063.1 GCA_903864275.1 uncultured Mucilaginibacter sp. | reverse complement strand
CAAATATAATGAACAGGAAATCAAAGACATACAACACAAAATCAATAGTAGACCAAGAAAAAAACTGCTATACAACAATCCCAAACATGTTTTTTACACTAACTTAGACAATATTGTTGCATTGGTGAGTTGAATCTACCCCCCCATCTCTTTACATCCGCATGAATTAATTTTGCCTTAAAATGCGTACTTTTGTGCGCCTTTTGCATAACATACGGGTAATGCCTGTTTGCAATTGATTTTGAGGAAATACCATGTTAGAAAAATTAGAAGCGATATACCAACGCTGGAAAGATGTTGAAGCCGAGCTGAGCAGCCCTGATGTAATGGCTGACATGAAACGCTATGCCCAATTGAATAAAGAATATAAGGACCTTGCCAAAGTTGTGGATGAATATAATATCTACCGCAACATTATGAGCAATATTGATAGTAATAAAGAAATATTGGCCACCGAAAAAGACGAAGAATTCCGCGAGATGGCTAAGAGTGAACTGGACGAATTATTGGTGCAGCAGGATGAAATGGAAGAAGCGATCCGTTTGATGCTGATACCAAAAGATCCCGAAGACTCGAAAAATGCTATTATCGAGATCCGCGGCGGCACGGGCGGCGATGAAGCTGCCCTGTTTGCCGGCGACCTTTACCGCATGTACATGCGCTATTGCGAAAAACGCGGCTGGAAAACCGAACTGGTTGACTACACCGAAGGTACATCAGGCGGCTACAAGGAAATTGTGTTCAATGTAATTGCAGAGGATGCTTACGGCACTTTAAAATACGAATCGGGCGTACACAGGGTACAGCGTGTGCCCGATACCGAAACGCAGGGCCGCGTACATACTTCCGCAGCAACCGTCGTAGTATTACCTGAAGTTGATGAATTTGATATTGATTTGCAGGTGAGCGACATCCGTAAAGATCTCTTTTGCGCATCAGGCCCGGGCGGACAATCCGTAAACACCACTTACTCTGCCGTAAGGCTAACCCACATTCCCTCAGGTATTGTAGCCCAGTGCCAGGACCAGAAATCGCAGTTAAAAAATTACGATAAGGCTTTGCAGGTACTACGCTCAAGGGTGTATGAAATGGAACTGCAAAAACACCTCGAAATAACCTCCAAAAAACGCAAAACCATGGTCTCCACCGGCGACCGCTCTGCCAAAGTACGTACTTACAACTACCCCCAGGGCCGTCTTACGGAACATCGCATTGGCTTAACCATTTACAACCTCCCCGGCGTGTTAAACGGCGATCTGCAGGAAATTATGGAAGCATTGCAGTTTGCTGAAAATGCGGAGAAATTGAAGGAAGGGACGGTTGCGTAATGTCTAGAGACGCGATGCATCGCGTCTCTACCCCGCGTTTCCAGGATTGAATGGCTTTTCTTGCGAACTCCGCGCTTTCGAATATGGCAGAAACAGGCGTAATTTTTAGCATAAAACAACCCGACAAATTTAACTTCTGCTGCCTCCGCGCCTCCTCAGCGCCCTCCGTGTTAAAAAATAAACCAGCCATGCAGCTGACAGCCCAAAGATTTTATGACCCGGTTTTGACACCCCTTCAACGCTATTACAATTACCGAAATCCCCTTTTCATCTCAATTTCATAATACCCTCCTACCTTTATTTCAAAATTTAGCCATATTCCGCGTTGCCCCGGGGCGATGAAGTGTTAAAGCGACGGTTTTAAAAATTCTTTTTATACTGCATTTAAATTTATCAGCTTATGTTAGCTATAAAAATCCTGCCCCACAAACCAGTTATTTTCAGGCGTGTTGTGCGTTTGATGGGTGATCAATTTGAAATCAGCGTAGTTGGCAGCGACCCTCATTGGGCCGACGACCGGATAGACGATGCGATAGCCGAAATAACCCGCGTTGAAAAGCTGCTGAGCACGTTTAGTGATGATACCCCTATTAATAAAATAAACCGCAACGCAGGCATAAAACCAGTTAAAACAAGCGGCGAAATTTTCAGGCTGATTGACCGTTCACTAAAAATATCCGAACTTACCGATGGCGCGTTTGATATTACTTACTATGCCGAAAAAGAAGCAGATGATTTTGAAACAGTTATCAATAAAACCGCTGTTCGGCAAGTGAATTATCAAAATGTGGTGCTTGATGCCGGCCAGCAGACCGTTTTTTTGAAAGAAAAAGGTATGCGTATAGGTTTTGGCGCCAATATCCGGGGCTATGCAGCCGACAGGGCTAAATATATACTACAGATGCAGGGCGTAAGCAGCGGTGTTATTAATGCCGGCGGCGACCTGTTAGCCTGGGGAGCAGGCCCGGATCATGAGCCATGGACGATTGCCACTGCCGACCCCGCTCAAAAATCACTCGCTTATGCAAACGTTGATATCAGCAATATGGCTATCGCCACTTCTGTAAATGCCGGAAAGCAAACGGCAATTATCAATAAAAAAAACTTAAGTGCCGTTAATCCTCAAAAAGGGTTTGCCGTTAGCGGAATTAAAAGTGTAAGTATTGTAAGTACCAGTGCCGAATTTGCTGATGCCATGGCAACCCCGGTAATGTCAATGGGTATTAATGCGGGCTTGTATTTAATAAACCAGCTAAACCAGATGGCTTGCATTATTATGGATGATAATGAACGCATGTATACTTCCAGGGCTGTTAGTGCCGCCAATTGATATTTAATTTCAAACAATTCATCCTTTTATAAATAAAAGCTAAATTTACCTGTATGCTGAATGTAAAAAAGTCGGCATATTGAATATGAACACCCTTATTGTTATTTTAATAAACCCCAATTATATAAATTCAGATCGGTTTAGGGAATATGCAGGTTACAACCTGCCGTTAGTCCCGCTAATTAATTAAATGGATAAAGTTTAATTGAACACTATTTGAATATAATTTTAATATTCCCCCCCTCTCAATGGTAAAGTGGTTTGCTTATATTGTCGTCTTATTGATATTTGCACCGTCTTTATCATCTGCTAAAATAAAAAATATTCATTTTAATGCTTTTTCTGATAGTTTGGGGCTAAGTTTGCCGTTTAAATCAATGGCTGCTGATACTACAACAAAAAACAGTAAAAGGCAGGAACAGGAAGACAAGAAGAAAATAAAGGAAGTGGCTAAAACCAAAAAACAGCCAAAGCCCGAAAAAATTGAACCCGGGGATGAGGCGGCAACCTCACAAACCAAACACCGGCCGAAACGGCAGCGAAGGCCTGAAGGTTTGGAAAGGCCTCCGGAAATTCCCAGGAGAAATGGCAACTAACAAATTCAACCAACAATTTTTTGAATATTAATGAAATACTTTTTTATCCTTCTCTTAATAATTGGTAACGCAGTAAATGCAGCTGACTTAAGGCTTCCGGTTGTTCGGGGCGCGACAGCACACATTACTGCGGATACAGATACAGTGATCAGGAAAAAGTCTATTTCAGTTGGGGCCAATTATGGCAGCGATTTCCAGTTTTTTGGGCGTACCGGGCCTGTTACCTACCCTTATTTGAGTATGTATGCTATCTATAATTTCAAATCGGGTTTTTTCGTATATGGTTCGCCGGTGCAAGTGATCGGCTATTACCCGCTTATTGATGAAATTGACCTGGGGGCAGGCTATCTTTTCAAATATTCGAAAAAGTTCTCCGGCTCAATAAGCTATAACAGGTTTTTGTTTAATGACGATGAAGCGCAAGTAATAAAATCGGCCTCATCAAACGATATAAACTTTAAAAATTCATTCGACTGGAAATTTGCAAAATCAAGTGTGGAATTCGACTACCTTTTTGGCGATGCCAATGATTATTTTCTTACCCTCAACACCTCCAAATACATTGAAACTGACTGGGGCGTTTTTGATGATAAAGACTACTTGTCGTTTAACCCCACTATCAGCGCTATTTTGGGCACGCAGAATTTTGTGGGAAGGTATTCTTCTGAACATTTGGACAGGCTGAATATAAACAATGGCCAAATACCAGGACTGGCTGTTCCCCCTGCATTTCCCCACTACAATAATGGCAGGTTTAACGCGCTTAATTACAGCGTCAAAATCCCTATCGCCTACAACAGGCCGCATTATACTTTCGAAGCTTCATGGAAATACTCCATACCGGTGAATGTGGAAGGTGAGTTGAAAAACAGGCATGAGGTGTTTTTTAATTTGACATTTTATTACCTATTTTTCAAGTAAGGCATGAATGTTTTAATAATAGAAGACGAAAAGGCCCTGGCCGACGAACTGGAAATATTTCTTTGCAATCATAATTACATCTGCGAAGTATGTTTTAACGGCGTAACCGCTTCTGAAAAAATTGCTGTGAACCTGTATGATTTTATTTTAATAGACCTTGGTTTACCCGATTATGACGGGCTTGAACTGTTGAAAGAAGCAAAAAAAAATAACCCGGACGCAATTTGCATGATACTAACTGCCCGCGCCGAAGTGTACGACCGCGTGAAAGGATTAGACCTTGGCGCTGATGATTATCTGCCAAAACCTTTTTCGCTGCTTGAACTGCAAAGCCGGATGCAGGCCATAACACGCCGAAAGTTTGGGTTGAAGCAAAATCTGGTTGACCTTGGCGGGTTCCTGATAAACCTTACCGATCGTACCATCAGCTATTATAACACCGAAATAAATACGATTACCAAAAAGGAATTTGACCTGATAGCTTATTTACTCCTCCATAAAAACCGGACGTTGACACGCTCACAGCTAAGTGAGCACATTTGGGGAAGCATTATAAATGACGACTACGATTCCAACTATATTGATGCACATATCAAAAATATACGAAAAAAACTAAACGTCTTCGCGTCGCCCGACTGGCTTGAAACGGTGCGGGGGCTGGGATACAAAATAAAGATCAACGCTTAAGTATTTGAAACTTAAAACTAAACTTACGCTGTTTAATACCATTTCGAAACTGGTAATTGTAACCTTGTTTGTACTGTTGCTGCCCGTCCTGATCAGGAATATTAACCAGAATTTTACCGATAATAAACTTCATAAGCAAAAAAACAAGGTACTTCGGATCATAAAAACATCGGGGATAAAAAACAACCTGTATGCCGCATATTCCCCGCTCAAAGAGGAATTTTACAGTCTTGACGAAGACTCGTTAGATGAATCCCTTGATACCATAACCAACGAAAAACGCAAAATTGAGGGCGACACGATAGATTACCGGATACTGAGTTATAATTTCATAATCGATAAGAAGAACTACCTGCTTGAAATTGGCAAGAGTGTGGATACTATTGGTGAAACGACAACGCCGCTGCAAAATATAGCTTTCGTGGTATTGGTTGGGATGATCCTGTTAACTATCCTGGCCGACCTTGTGTACAGTACTTATGTTTTAAGACCATTGGACCTGATCATCAAAACCAAATTAATTGCCCACAAATTCCCGAATTTCGGCTCCTATAATAAGGTGAAAACCAGTACTTCTGATTTCGAATACCTCGACATCAGCATCCATAAAATGATCGAAACCATTGAAAGTACATTTCAAAAAGAGCGGGAGTTTATTTCAAATGCATCCCACGAGCTGATGACGCCGATATCGATACTGCAATCAAAGATCGAAAACATGTTTGAACGTGAGGATATAGTTGACGAACTCAAAACCCGGCTGCTGGAAATGCAAAAAATATTGAACCGTTTAAAAAGCATAACTAAAACGTTGCTCCTGATATCACAGATCGAAAATGAGCAATTCTTAAAGGAGGATCAAATTTCACTGACAGTTTTGCTGGGCGAGGTTTATGATGAGATATCGATCCGGTTGCAGGATAAAAATATTATTTATGAAACTTCATTGCCCGAAGAGTGGAATTTGGTTCATGTTAACAAATTTTTATTGTTCAACCTGTTCTTCAACCTCATTAACAATGCCATAAAGTATAATCACGAAAACGGCCACATAAAAGTTGTGGCAACCCACGAAAATAATATTTTCATGATCAGTATAATTGACACCGGCATTGGTATCAGTGCCGGGGACCTCCCTTTTATTTTCAACAGGTTTAAAAAGTTCAGGCAATCAATGCAGCAGGATAGTTTTGGCCTTGGTTTGCCTATTGTAAAATCTATCGCGGCCTTCCACAAAATAAAGATCGGAGTCGTATCCGAAAAAGGTAAAGGAAGTACCTTTAAACTGATATTACCTGGTTTTTTAATCGAAATCTAATGTTACATAACTTGGATTTAATGCGTATTGATATGTAAATTTGGTACATAAATAAAGCAAAACGAAAAATCAATAATTATGAGTAAATTTCGCCGTCGCTAATTAAACCATTACGGTGTATTTGGGTCTAATGGATGACTGTTTTATTTTATTGGATTTTATACTTAAAACGAGAAAAATCGGTTAAATAATAGTTTTATTAAATTATATGAAAAGGATTTATAAATATGCTTCTGGTTTATTTTTAACCGGAATGCTTTCGGTGCTGATGATATCAACCGTAAGCGCACAACGCGGTGGTAGTGGCGGTGGTGGTCGCAGCAGCGGCGGTGGCGGCGGCGGTGGTTTTCACGGGGCTGGTGGCGTTAGCAGTTTTCGTGGCACCAGCGGATTGGGCACGGCTTTTCGCGGTAATGCCGCTGGTATCCGCAGTGGCCTTGGGGTCAGGAGCGGCGTTGGGTATTTTGCAGGCACGGGCTATCACGGTGGCGCTTTCTACAGGCCTGGCTTTGGGTATTTTGGATATCCGCACGTTGGGTTCTATTTAGGCTTTCTGCCCTTTGGTTATTATCCTTTTTACTGGGGTTCATCCCTATACTACTATTATGGTGGAGTATTTTATAGCCCGTATGATAATGGCGGTTACCAGGTAACCGCTCCCCCGATAGGCGCCGGCGTTCCAAATCTTCCGGAAAATGCCCAGGCAATTAAAATAGACGGTGTACAGTATTATGAAGTGGATGGCGTGTATTATAAAGAAGGTGTTGATGACAAAGGCAAGAAAATATACATTGTTGCCGGGAAAGACGGCGAGTTAAATACTGCTGACAGCGTTACCGATCCAAATGCCACGGTGGCAGCGCCAAAGGTTGGCGATATTGTAAACCAGCTGCCTGATGACTGCCGCAAAGTTATATTGAATGGTAAAAAATATTTCGTATCGCCAAATGGCATCTATTATGAAAGAGTGACTGACCCAGATGGCAATGTAGGTTATCGTATTGCAAGCCTGCCCGAAGATGATAAAGGCGCTTAACCGCTATAACTCAAATATTTACGGCCCTCCGGTATTCCGGCGGGCTTTTTTTATGTTTAATGCCGTTTAAATGCTTACTTTTATTTTTATTCTCAAAAATGAAAACACTAAAAATATTGCTGCTCCTGGTATTTACGGCCGGCATTGCAAAAGCTCAATTTACCAAAGCCGAATTGCAGATCAGCGGCCTTAACTGTGCCCTTTGCGCCAAAAGCACCGAAAGATCTTTAAGATCGCTTCCTTTTGTCGGCGATGTTAAGCCCGACCTGATGCATAATATTTATATCCTCACTTTTAACAACAACCAGCCTGTAAACTTTGATATGATTGGCAAACAGGTGCATGATGCAGGGTTTTTTGTAACCAGCCTAAAAGCCACTTTTAATTTTGATAATGTAAAAGTTGCCAATAATTATTTCAGTTATGGGAGCGATACCTTTGAGTTGATGAATGCGGCGGATAAAACACTAAGCGGGCAAGTTGCGGTAACTTTAGTAGATAAAGGATTGGCGCCGCGGTCAGTTTCGAAAAAATATCTTGGCCAGCTTGCTGATGCCGGGCCAGCTAAACCAGGACGGGTTTATCATGTGGCTATATAATTAAACCGGACGGCATTTACTTCAGTTCGCTCACAAACTCCCTCATCGCCTGGCCGGGGTCTGCCTGCTTCATAAAATTTTCGCCAATTAAAAATCCGTTGAAACCAGCCACCTTCAACTGTTTGATGGTTTCGGTATTGCTGATGGCGCTTTCAGATATCTTCAAAAATTCAGTTGGGATATGCGGGGCCAACTTATAGGACGTTTCCACGGATACTGTAAAATCGGCAAGATTGCGGTTGTTTACCCCAATGGCGTCGAGATTTGGGTTGATACTTTTTTCCAGTTCCTCAAGGTTATGCACTTCTAACAATACATATAAACCAAGGCTTTTTGCCAGGGAAGCCAGCTTTTGTATCTCATCAGGTGTAAGGATAGCGGCTATCAATAATATAATATCAGCACCCAATGATTTGGCCTCGATAATTTGGTATTCATCGATCATGAAATCCTTCCGCAACACAGGGATAGCATTAGCCTGCCGGGCGGCTACCAGGTCGGCCTTCCTACCCATGAAAAAATCACGGTCGGTGAGTACCGATAATGCCGAAGCCCCGGCAGCAGCATAGGCTGTGGTAACATCTTTAACACTCACCTTGTCGTTGATGATCCCTTTTGATGGCGATTTACGTTTAAATTCTGCAATAATACCGGTGCGTTCAGGATCAAGTAAAAAATCTTTAAGGGAATAGCAATCCCTGTGAAAGAAATCGGATTCTTCCAGTTTCATGTACGAGGTGCGGTCTTTAGCGTACTGCACCTCCTTTTTTTTATTGATGACGATCTTATCTAAAATGTTCATTAGCCCCCTAACCCCCTAAAGGGGGAATTCTTTATTACCGTATTTGATTATTTGCCTTTTCAAAGCATTTACTGTGCTTAACTACTCACACTCAAGGGGCCGATAGCCCCAGCCAATTCTGCATCAACTCTTTCCCATATTCGGTCAACACTGATTCGGGGTGAAACTGTACACCCCTTACATCAAAATGCTTATGCCTTAATGCCATTACCGAATTGTCTTCCTCATCAATTGCAGTTACTTCAAGGATACCAGGGATGGCCGTTTCATCAACTACCCACGAATGATACCTGCCCACCTTAAAACTTTCGGGTAAGCCCACAAAAAGCCTTTCCTGCTGATCGGTTACTTTAATGGGGGTTGCGATGCCATGCATGGGCTGTTTAAGGTTGTAAAGTTTACCGCCAAAAACTTCGGCGATGGCCTGCTGGCCAAGGCAAACGCCAAAAATAGTTTTTGAAGGCGAATATTTTTCGATTACCTCCAATAGCAAACCTGCCTCAGAAGGTATTCCCGGCCCTGGTGAAAGGATGATACGGTCGAAAGCATCTACATCGCCGATGTTAAATTTATCGTTCCGCCAAACCTCGCATTGCAGCCCTATCTCGTTAACCAGGTGCACCAGGTTATAGGTGAAGGAATCGTAATTGTCTATTATTAAAATGCTGGCCAAGCCCCCCGGCCCCCTAAAGGGGGAGGTATTATTGGTATGTGTGTTTGTGTCGTTCATGTCTTTTTTGTTAAACTCTCATTCCTCTATCAAATTTTCGTTCCCCCTTTAGGGGGTCAGGGGGCCTGGGCTACAACTCCTCAGCCATTTCAATAGCTTTTCTCAAGGCCGCTATCTTATTATCAACCTCTTTCAGTTCGCTTTCGGCAACTGAGCCGGCAACTATCCCGGCGCCTGCCTGGTAATGTAATGTATTATTCTTGCTTAGAAACGAACGGATCATGATGGCATGGTTAAAGTCACCATTAAAGCCGAAAAAGCCAATAGCGCCGCTGTAAAAGCTGCGTTTGCTTTTTTCGTTTTCGTCGATGATCTCCATAGCACGGTACTTTGGTGCGCCGCTGAGCGTACCCGCAGGATAAGTATCGGCAACTACTTTAAATGAGGATGCCCCCGGCAGCAATTTTCCGCTTACATGCGATACCAGGTGGATCAGGTGCGAATAGTATTGCACCTCCTTAAAGGCCTTAACTTCCACCTCGCCGCAATGGCGGCTCAGGTCGTTGCGGGCCAGGTCGACCAGCATAACGTGCTCGGCTGACTCTTTGGGATCGTTCTCCAGGTTGCGGGCTATTTCGGCATCTTTCTCATCATCGCCTGTACGTTTAAATGTACCTGCGATTGGGAATATACTCGCAACCTGGTTCTTTATAGTGATCTGTGCTTCGGGCGAAGAACCGAATATCCTGAAATCGCCATAATCATAATAAAATAAATACGGCGACGGGTTAATGGACCGCAACGCCCTGTAAACGTTAAACTCATCACCTAAAAACTTCCGCGAAAAGCCTCTTGAAGGTACGATCTGGAAAACATCGCCACGGAAAATATGCTGCTTCATTTTTTCAACCACAGCAATAAATTCCTCATTAGTTAAATTCGACAGTTCTTCCCCGTTACTTTCGAAATGATATTCAGGGAAGTTCTTATTCCTTATCAGGTCCGCCAATTTTTCGATGCCATTTTTATTCCCATCTCCTTCGGGCTGGTTGTGGAAAATATGCAGCTCATTTTTAAAATGGTCGATGGTGATAATATACCTGTACATATGGTATTGCATTACAGGTATCTTTCGTGCCGTGTCATGGCTTTTCTTCAGGCGGATAGTTTCAAAATGTTCAACCGCCTCGTGGGTAAAATATCCGAATAAACCATTTGAGGTGATCTTTGAAGGGTTAACATCGGTTTCAAAGCAGACTAAAAACTCATTGATCTTGCTGATGAGATCAAACTCACCGGCAGGAAAGGTTTCGCCTGTACCACCGGGGTAGGTTAGTTTTAAAGCGCCGTCATCAAGCACAAGGCCGGCAATAGGTTCGCAGCAAACATAGCTCAAACTATTTTCGCGGCTGTGGTAATCCGAACTCTCCAGCAATAACGAATTAGGGAAAACATCGCGCAGGCGCAGGTATGTACTCACCGGGGTAGTGGTGTCGGCAAGCATTTTTTTATGTGTAGTTATAATTTTATATTTCTTCATGTTTTTTATAATGTCCGTAAAACAAAAAACCCAGCGAATGAGGTTCGCCGGGTTTCCTTTTTAGGTTTACAATTGATTAATCGTTCAGATCAAAATATCTCCGGCTGCCAATTTTATTTGGTGCCACCAGTTGTTAGTTTGATTCGTTTTGATCATTGTGGTGACAAATTTATAAAGAAAATTGAATTAGCAAAGTTTTTCTGCATTTTTTCTGCATTATGAGCCCAAAACGGGCAAATGCCCCGCCATTATAGCTCCAATTATGACGAAGAAGGCTATCAGGTAGAATATCGCGATGGTTTTGTGTTTACCCGCAGATGTCTCGATCCTTTTGGCTTTGCTATGTCCTATCGTGATTAGCACGATGGCGATGATCATCGCGAACCAGTGCTCAACGGTAAAATAGCGCGTTGTCGGGTCTTTCATGGTGCCGCTGTTAAACTGCACCAGGGGGCTTAAAAAGTACAGCACAATGCCGATCAGCAACTGCGTGTGCGCCGATATCAGGGCAAATAAATTGATCTTGCGGTTGAGTTCGGTATAGGGCTTATTGCCGAGCCAGCCCAGTAACGACTGGATAATTGCCACCAATACCAGTAAGAATACGATGTACCTGAACCCCGAATGGAGGTCCCTGAAAATTTGATAAATGCTCATGGCTGAAATTTTATTCGAATATACGGGAAAAGAGGTGAAAGTAAAAAGAGGTGAAAGGCCAAAGGTTTTAACCGACTGAAAAATTTACCGTCAAAGATATTGAATCCCTGACTTAAGCCTTTTGACTCAAGACTTTTGACTTAATAAGTTTCGCTCAGATCGGGAATGCCCCGGTGCTCAGGAGTTTCGTGATGAGTTTTGCTAAAAAGCGACTTAACCTTATCCCAAATGCCCACAACAGATTCTTCGGTAATAAAGTGTGATGCCTTTTGGGAAACAAGGCCAACGAGGGTTTTTATTATAAAGTTGGAATGCCTGAATATGGTTTTATTTAACGTAAATGGTAAAACGAACCGGGATATCAGGCCAACTAAATCCTGGTCGAAAAAGCCAGTTTTTTCTCCATTAGCATTAGTTGATCTTGGAAACAATGAAACCAGGGTTGAAAATAATGCCGACGGACTGCTAAAACGTCTACCGATAGCAATACTTTGTTCCTGCTCTAATCCGCGCAGCCGGTATATCTCAGTCCGCAGGTCATCAACGGTTTTTATAGGTAAATCCATTTTTTAGTTTTTAAATATCTTTTTCACAAATTCATTCGCAAGCAACTTTTCTATCTGCCGTTTACTGGCTTTAATGGAGAATGCTATTATTAAATAAAGAACAGCTACGATGCCAAACCCGGTCCAATAATCGCCGAGTAACTTACCTAAATAAAGTGCCAGCGTAATACTTGCAAAAAGGAAAGCCAATAACATGCTCATCAGCACGGCGACATCGGCAATTAAGCTTGCGGCAATTGTTGAGCCGCCTTCGATAGCCTGGTACTTTGCCAGCTTTATACGTGTTTCAGCATATTCTTTCAGCTGATCAATAATAGGCGGCGGTGTTTCTTTTTTGGCTTCCATAGTTTTAGTTTTGGTCATTGGCCATTAGTCACTGGCCATTGGTGAACTTTTCACCAATGACTAATGACCAATGACCGCTGACTTTATATATTATTATGCATGTTCCAGGTCATCCTGGTATTCCTGCTCAACACTATTGATCTTTGATTTAATATTATCTACAACTTTATCTTTTAACCCGATAAGGTTGTTAATTTCTGTTGCGGCAGTTTCTTTAATTGAATCGCCCAGGTTTTTCAATGAGTCAGCAAGTTTATCACGTGTTTCATTGCCTTTATCAGGCGCAAATAATATCCCGAGTGCTGCTCCTGCCGCCAGCCCTACCAGCAAGGCGACAAATACTTTTGAGTTGTCTTTCATAAACTATAAACTATAAATTATTATTTGATTAATTGTTTTAAATATGATTAAATATCCTGCCAAATGTTACCAATCAGACTATTTGTCCTTTATTTACCGCAAATATTTCAAAAAATGCTGACGAGTCAACATGCATGCAAAAGTACGAATTTATTAGATTATGTATCCGGCCCGCTTCGTATTCGTTCAAGCCTGTCGGCCGCCATCCTGTTGGTTTCATAAATCTCCAATAGCAATAAAAAGTAAGATAACAATAAGGGCCCAAAAACCAGTCCAAGAATTCCAAAAAGCGGTATGCCGATAAAAACACCGATAATTGATATCAACGGATGGGTATTTGCTATCCGTCTGTTGATGATCATCCTTAAAAAATTGTCGATATTGCCAATAAACAAGAGCCCATAGATTAGCAACAATATCCCTTTTAAGGTATGGCCCTGCGCGAATAATATGATACTTGCAGGTATACTTAGCGTAGGGGCGCCTACAACTGGCAAAAATGAAATAAATGCACCGATCACGCCCCAAAAAACCGGGTCGGGTAAACCAAAAAGCCAAAAGCCACTTGCCAGTAAAAAACCCTGGGTAAGCGCGATGATACCTTGCCCCAATACATTGGCGTAAGTTGCATTACGTAATGCGGTTGCGAATTTTAAAGCATGCTGTTCCCTGAAAGGGGCATATTTTAGCAAAGCAGCTTCAAACCCGCGCATTTGCACCAGCATAAAATACAATAAAAAATACATTACCAATAGGGTTATCAGGATGCTGGCGGCGCTTCCTAAAATTGAAGGGAAAAGGTCGGTAGCAATTGTCCCCAGCTTTTGCATAGTGTTTTCGGCAAAATGCGCCTGGTTAAAGTTAGTGCCTGCGTATTCATCAACTTTTGTGATCCAGCCCTGGAGGTCGAAAGAGTTTCGGTTGATGCCGCTGATCTTTCCCACCACCATAATGCTTAATGACATCATCGGGATTATAATCACGACAAGCGAGGTAAACATGATCATTACCGCAACTACAGACTTGTTCCAGCCTTTTTTCTCGACCAGCGCTAAATATACCGGCCTGGAAATCGTAAAAATAATGATGGCCCCAAGGATAGAACTAAACAAACCACTCAAGGCATAAACAAGGAAACAGCCCAGGATAATGATCCCCGCCAGTGTGATATTATTGCGCTGTTTGTAGTTGAAGACCGACATTAAGGCTTAAATTCCCCTAATATAAACCGAAAAGCCTGAAAAAGTTTTATTGGAGGGATAATATTTTTTGAGGTAGTTGATTAAGTTGGATTAAGTTGATTTGGAGAGTAGTTGACCATACCAAATGTGGCAGAACTGAACTTAATCAACCATCCACTTAATAAACTTATTCAACCTTTATCACTTTCCTTAAGCAATGTGCTTATTTTTTCTGCACTTGTAGAAATAGAGTCGAGGTAGAAGATACAGTCCGCAGATGCATCGGGCATTTCATAGCGCAGCTGTTCCAACGCTAAAAGAATGTTTGAAAGCTGGTTATTTATATCGTGCCTCAGTATTGCCAAAGCATTATTATCACCCTCTTTTTTACGTGCGGCGTTATCTTCAGAAGATGACTTCATTTATTTGATATTAATGGCCTTCATTTTGTTATACAAGGTCTTGCGGTCGATATTTAATATTTCAGCCGCTTTGGTTTTATTGAAGTTTACTTCCCTTAACACTTTTAAAATTATTTCATACTCAGCCTCGAGCGCGGCATTTTTAAGGTCATGGCCTTTTTCCTTTATTTCAAAACCTTCAATCGGGTTTGAATAGTCGTACACCGGCATTTTAAAGTTTGAAATTTCAAGCGGCAAGGCCTTCATGGTAATCTCACTGCCTTCTGTAAGTAAAGTTGCTCTTCGTACCACGTTTTTCATTTCACGGATATTGCCCTGCCAGCGGTAATTCATAAAACATTCAACTACTTCGGGTGAAAAAGAGATGACATTACGCCCAAGCTCGTGGTTGGCAAGCTTTAGAAAATGATCGGCCAGCAACATAATATCGCTGCCCCGCTCGCGCAGGGGCGGGATGTAAATACTGAACTCATTAAAACGATGGTACAAGTCTTCCCTGAACCTTCCTTTTTGTATTCCTTCCTGCAGGTTTTCGTTCGTGGCTATAATAATGCGCACATCAAGGCTGATCTCCTTGGTACTGCCTATTCTTTTTACTTTTCTTTCCTGTACTGTCCTTAACAAAGCGGCCTGTATCTCGTACGAGAGGTTACCTACTTCGTCGAGAAACAGTGTGCCCCCGTTTGCCATTTCAAAATGCCCTATTTTTGTGTATAAAGCACCGGTAAACGACCCTTTTTCGTGGCCAAAAAATTCGCTGGCCGCAAGTTCCTTTGTAAGCGAGCCACAATCCATGGCGACAAACGGCTGGTTGTAACGGGGACTGTTAAGGTGTATGCTTTTAGCAACCGACTCTTTGCCGGTACCACTTTCGCCCATAATGATCACGCTGTAATTGGTTGGGGCCACCAAATCTATCTGCCGTATCAACTCGCGGGATACCCTGCTGGTGCCGGTTACAAAATCTCCTGCTAAAACCTGCTTCTTATATTCTTTGCTTGATTTATCACTGATGATGTGTTCACTCGTATCCTCAACCAGCGCATAATGGGTTTCAATGGCTTTGGTAATGGTATTTAATATTTCATCAGGATATAATGGTTTTGTGATATAATCGTACGCGCCCATTTTTATCAACTCAACGGCCATCTTAATATCCGAATAACCGGTAATAATGATCACGCCCGTTTTAGGATAATGCGTTTTTATGTTTTTAAGCATTTCGCGGCCGTCGGTATCTTCCAGCCTGAAATCGCACAATACAAGATTGAAGTCCCCGTTTTTCAGGTACTCCATCCCAATGGTGCCGGTTGATGCCGTAGTGACATCAAACCCGTTTCGCGTTAAAAACTTCGAAAGCAATAACGCAACATTCACTTCATCATCTATGATGAGTATTTTCTTCATATCAGTTATTACTGTTTATACATAGGTCAGCAGGCAGATTTGCATTCCAAAGTGCTAATTTATAAATTTAATCTTATCATACGTTTTTGTATGAATAAAAGTTATAAATCTGCGAATAAGTTACTTAACCTCATTTGCTTTTTCATAAAAAAGCATCAAAAAACTCCATTACTCACCTTTAAAACCTGCTTTGCGTTTTTGCAAAAAGGCCGATATCCCTTCTTGCAGATCTTTTGTAGCAAAGCATTTTGAAAATTCCTCCATTTCCACTTCAAAACCATTTACACCGTCTTTTGCTGCCGCATTCACTGCCGTTATGGCCGATGCAATGGCCAGCGGCGCCCGTAACAATATCTTATTTAGTATTTCTTCGGCTTTTGGCAATAAACTTTCCTGGCTTACCACGTGGTTAACCAGGCCATGCTGAAGCGCTTCGGCTGCTGTTATCATATCAGCTGTCATAATCATTTCCAAAGCTTTGCCTTTTCCAATTAACTGGGTTAAGCGCTGCGTGCCGCCATAGCCGGGTATCAATCCTAAGGTGACTTCGGGCAAACCCATTTTGGCTGTATCGGCAGCAACGCGGATATGACAGGCCATGGCCAGTTCCAAACCTCCGCCCAAGGCGAAACCATTTATTGCAGCTATCACGGGTTTATTTCCATTCTCTATCAGGTCAAAAACCAATGTTTGCCCATTGCGGGCTATATTATCGCCATCATCCACGCTAATATCTGAAAACTCCGAAATATCCGCGCCTGCTACAAATGCCTTTTGGCCTGCGCCAGTTAAAATTATTCCGCCAACCCCATGATTTTGGAAAGCATCGTAGAAAGCAGTATGCAGCTCGGCAATCGTTGCTTTGTTCAGCGCATTCAGCTTGCTCTCGCGGTTCACTATAATATATTGTATGCGTTCCTTATGTTCGATCAATAAGTTTTGAAATGACATGATGATCCGTTTTAAAAATTACGGTGCAGTTGCACCCAATCCGTTATATACTTTACAATATCTTTGGTATTTGTTCCCGGAGGGAAAAGTTCGCCCACGCCTATCTTCTTTAAAGCATCCATATCATCCTGGGGAATAATGCCCCCGCCGGTAACCAGCACATCATCCATGCCTTTTTCTTTTATAAGATTGATGATCTTTGGGAAAACCGTCATGTGCGCACCTGACAGTATCGAAATACCAATAGCATCCACATCCTCCTGCAAGGCTGTATTTACAACCATCTCAGGCGTTTGCCGCAAGCCTGTATAAATCACTTCCATACCCGCATCGCGGAGGGATGTGGCGATGATGCGTGCGCCGCGGTCGTGCCCGTCGAGGCCCACTTTGGCAACTAATACACGGATGGGGCGGTTGAAGGGGGTGCTCATAATTTATCCAAAGCTAAAAAACTTCGTCGATGTTATTTGTCAAAATGTAATTATCAATTTTATCGACCACACTGTCTAACCCGTCAAAGACCTCCTCATTGGTAAACCTTATAATTGAAAAGCCCCATTCTTTCATCACTATATCCCTGTTATCGTCATATTCCTTTTTTAATAAATGGATGGGGCCATCTACCTCAATAACCAATTTGTGCCTGGCACAGTAAAAATCCGCTATGTAGAACGTTTTTCTACCCAATCCCTGGATGATAAATATTGGGAATTGTCTCAGAAATTTCTCGCCGTTCACGCTGCGTTTTCTTAACCGCTCCCATAATACCTTTTCTGCCGGGGTCGGATTGTTGCGGAGCTGGCGGCAGAATTCGGTTACTATATTCATAGTACTAATATATAGTTTGTTTTTTATACTGGTCGGCTGTTTATCCTGCGTACCCCTCCCGGCCTCCCCTAAAAATAGGGGAGGAGAAGGTTCCCGCAAAATTCAGGTTGTACCAGATGCTTCTCCCCCTAAGCTTAGGGGGAGATGTCGACGTTTTTACCCCTCCCGGCCTCCCCTAAAAATAGGGGAGGAGAAGGTTCCCGCAAAATTCAGGTTGTACCAGATGCTTCTCCCCCTGAGCTTAGGGGGAGATGTCGACGTAGGAGACAGAGGGGGTATGGCGCGTTTTTACCCCGCCCGGCCTCCCCTAAATTTAGGGGAGGAGAAGGTTCATACAAAAATATGGGGTATGCCGTGTGTTTCTCCCCCTAAGCTTAGGGGGAGATGTCGACAAAGGAGACAGAGGGGGTATGGCGCGTTTGTAACTTGATCTTTCTCCCCCTAAGCTAGGGGGAGATGTCGACAAAGGAGACACAGGGGGTATGACGGCCGTTACGAAGGAAACGGAGGGGGGGTATGAACCGACTACCCCAAATTCACCCGATCCCCGAGCGTCTTAGGCTCCGATATCACCAAAAAGTGCAGATCCGTATCGCCATTATTAAGTATACGATGTCTAATATTAGGAAGGATGTGAATTGATTGACTCGGATTAACGGTTTTTATTTCTCCCTCAATTTCAAACGTTGCCGTGCCCGATAGAATGTAAAACACTTGCTGTGCCCGCTCGTGAAAGTGCAATTGTTCGCTCGTTCCGGGGGGCATTCGTTCCTGTATTACACTCAAACTATCTGTCCGTAATAAGGGCCAGCCGTCACATTGGGCGCCCCAGGTATAATGTTCGGCATTATCGGCAGAGGTGATCATTTTTAAAATGGTTTAGTGTAGCCCTGGTCCTCGTACTCCTTTATAAGTTTGTTTGTGGCGCGGTTACACCAGGCAATTACCAATAGTTTTGCCAGGTCGTCTGGCGAAACGGTTTTAAGCGCTACCAGCATATAATCATAATTGAGGTAATGGTCGGTGATAAAAAAGGTAAGCGGATCGGCCTCCATCCATTTCTCCCTTTCATAAGTTTGCACCACAAGCGTTTCGCCGTCTTCTTTCAAACGTGCAAACAGTTTTTTGCCTGCAAAGAAACCCGGAGTACTGTAGCTCGGTCTTTCAATAACACCGGGCAGATGCTGGATTGTTTTACGTACAAATTCCAAATAAACAACGGTCTCGATCTCCTGTAGTTTCAGGGAAACATTATGCCGCCATTGGTGCCTGTTATTCATTTGAGTGAAGAGATTTGACAACTTTTTAAAAGTTGTCAAATCTAATAATATCTAAAAACATTTGATTTTCTTTTGAATAGTTTGTTTATCAGCGGCAGTTTTTGCAAGCTCAAACGCTTTTTGAAAATTTTGAAGGGCTTTTTCATCGTCAACCCCGGTGTAAAGTTCTCCGAGCAGGGTATAGTAAAAGTGGTTAGTTGTAAGCTGCAATTTTTCTGCCTGTACAATTGCTTCTTGCTTGCCATGAACTTTTGACAGCGCATAGGTGCGGTTAAGCGCGGCTATGGGCGAATATTCCAGTTGTAAAAGCAGGTTATAGAAGTGTAAAATATTCTCCCACTTCTCTTTGGTATCGGCCTTCTGCGTGTTCCAGTAAGCGATGGTGGCTTCGAGGTGATATTTTGAAATTTCATTCTCCTGTGATGCCCGGTGAAGAAAGTACGCGCCTTTTGCGATCAGTTCATAATTCCAGAGCGATTCATCCTGGTCGTGGTATAAAACTATTTCGCCATTCTCGGTTTTCCGGGCTTCGAAACGAGAGGTATGGAAACACATCAAAGCAAATAAGGCGTTCACATTTGGCTGATTCGTTTGTTCGTTTTCAATCAACAAATAAGTTAAGCGCATCGCCTCCAGGCAAAGGTCCTCTCGCAATACAGCATCCTGGCTTTCCGAATAATAGCCTTCACTGAAAAGCAAATACAAAGTTGTAAGCACAGTATCTAACCGTTTGCCGATCTCCGCCTCGCCAGGGAATTCAATTTTTACTTTTTCGATCCGTAATTTTTCTTTGGCCCTGAACAGCCTTTTGTTGATAGTCTCTTTATTCGATAATAAAGCGTTGGCTATTTCGTCGATACCAAAACCGCAAAGGATACGAAGTGCCAGGCCCACCTGGGCTTCGGTCGAAATGGAAGGGTGACAAACAGCAAATAACATCTGCAACTGGCTGTCGGTAATGTTTTTGTCAGACAGGTCAATTTCAATTTCCGCACTTTCGGGGGCAGAGGCAATTACCTGTCCGGCAATTTTATCAGAAAAAACGTGATCGCGGGCCATATAATTTTTGGCCTTATTTTTCGCGACCATATAAAGCCAGGCGGTTGGATTTTTGGGAACACCTTTGTAGGGCCAGTTTTCCAGTGCCGATAAAAAAGTTTCACCGGCCAGGTCCTCCGCGACTTCCATATTATCAATACCGAAAGCTTTGCAGAGCACAGCGGTTATTTTCCTGAACTCTGTCCTGAATAAGTGCGGTATTAATTCCTGTTGTTCCATAAATTAAAAATACCTTTTTTTACCCTCCCTCTTTTCGCGCAGCAAAGAGAGGGTCGGCAAGCGAAGCGATGCCGGGGTGAGTTAACGAGTCGCCATGCATAACGGCAATACATTTGCGCCAATGCCGCTTCGATAATCTACTCACCCGATCTGCTCCGCCTACCGGCGGATGGATCACCCTCTCTCCGGCAGGCCGGAAAGAGGGTTGGGGAAGTTTTTTACATTTAATGGCTACTTGCTGCTTTCCCCCTTAACAATTCTCCTTACCTCTACGGTATTTCCTTCGCCCTGTAATACCGGGCTGCCCTTTGCAAATTCAGCAGCTTCATCCGCCGACTCTGCTCTAACAACAATATACCCGCCAATGGTCTCTTTAATTTCGCCAAAGGGGCCGTTGGTGACCGATTTGTTGTGATGCACCACCCGGCTTTCGTCGAAAGGCAGACCGGTGCCTGATACAAATTTGTTTTGGGCCGCAATGCCGCCTATCCAGTCCATAGTTTGTTTCATCCACATTTGGATCTGCTCAGGCGAGGCTACTTTGGCGCCGTCCTCGTGCCTGAAAATTAGCATAAATTCTTTCATCGTTTTTAGTTTTAGTGCCTGCCCGGAAGCCGGCGGGTTATCGAATATTTTAATTATACTTCAATAACAAATGGGTTTAGTTGAATTGGACATGGTGCCAGGAATATTTTAAAGTTCGGAATAAGATTTGATATATAGTCTTTTGTCGCCCCAAAATCGTTAACGTCAACGGTCCACATTAAGTTTTCATTAACCCTCCCCATCCTCAAAACCATTCCTTACTTTTGATTATCCAATATCCCAGCCATGAAATCAAAACTGCAACGATCACTGCTACTGCTATTACTTACTGCCACTGTTACCTTTGCAACGCATTCCAACGCCCAAACCCCCGGCAAAATAAAACAAACCGGCCAGGTGCTCTTACCCAACGGCTGGAAGCTAAGTCCGGCGGGGCGGCCATTGCCTTTGGGCGACTTGCCTTTAAATATGCAGATCTCCCCTTCAGGCAGGTTAATGGCGGTTACTAATAATGGCCAAAGTATACAATCGATCCAACTATTCGACCCGAAAACCGAAAAACAACTGGACCAGCAGGTTGTGGGGAAAGCATGGTATGGCCTTGCCTTTAGCAGCGATGAAAAAAAGCTGTATGCTTCAGGCGGCAACGACAACTGCATACTCGGTTTCGCTATCCGTGCAAACAAGATGGGCAAACCGGATACAATTAAGTTGGGCGCTCCCTGGCCAAAAAACAAGATCTGCCCAACGGGTATTGCTGTAAACCGGAGCGGTACCCATTTATACACCGTTACCAAGGAAGACAGCGCCTTATATGTAATTGACCTGGCGAGGCGTAAAGTTATAAAACGGGTTAAGCTTGCCGCCGAAGCGTATAGCTGCATCCTGTCGCCCGATGGGAAAACGCTGTATATTTCTATATGGGGCGGCCGACAAGTGGCCGTTTACAATGTGCTATCAGGGGCGGTCAGCAGTATACAGGCCGGAAGCCACCCCAACGAATTGCTGTTAAATAAAAAAGGCACGCTGCTATTTGTCGCCAATGCCAATGATAACTCTGTTTCGGTTATTAACACTGCCACCCGTAAAACTATCGAGGTAATTTCGGCTACGCTTTATCCAACAAATTTAACCGGCTCAACCAGTAATGGCCTGGCGCTGTCGGCCAATGAAAAAACGCTGTACATAGCCAATGCTGACAATAATTGCCTCGCGGTATTTGACGTAAGCAAGACCGGTAACAGCCATAGCCTCGGGTTTATCCCTGTTGGTTGGTATCCTACCAATGTAAAAACGCTGGGCAATAAAATAATAGTTTCAAATGGCAAAGGTTTTACTTCAATGGCAAATCCGCACGGCCCGCAGCCTATAAAAAAGGCGGACAACAGCGCTTATAAAAAGGGCGCCGTCAATGTGAAAGAACAGTATATAGGCGGCTTGTTTACCGGCACGCTTTCGTTTATTAATGCCCCGAGGACTAATCAGCTCAAAGTATATACAGGCCAGGTTTATGCCAACACACCGTTCAATACCAAAACAACCGATCTTGCCGCCGGGGCAGCGGGCAACCCTATCCCGCGCAAGCGTGGCGAAATTTCGCCCATAAAATATGTTTTTTATATCATCAAAGAAAACCGCACCTACGACCAGGTGATGGGTGATGTGAAGCAAGGAAACGGCGATGCCTCGTTATGTATTTTCGGCAACCATGTTACGCCAAACCACCATGCCCTGGCCAATGAGTTTGTTTTGCTGGATAATTTTTATGTGGATGCCGAGGTGAGCGCCGATGGCCATAACTGGAGCACGGCGGCCTATTCTACCGACTTTATCGAAAAAACCTGGCCCACCAGCTATGGCGACCGCGGCGGAAATTACGACTCTGAAGGCCTCCGCAAAATCGGTGATCCGCGCGATGGCTATATCTGGGATTACTGCAAAAGGGCGGGCGTTAGTTACCGGACCTACGGAGAGTTTGCCGATGATTATAAACCCAATATCAAAGTATTACAAGGACATTATTGCGCAAAATCGCCGGGTTTCGACCTTTCGATAAAAGATCTAAAACGTGAAGCCGTATGGGAACACGACTTTGATTCGCTGCTTAAGAAAAATGCGGTACCGCATTTTAATTCTGTGAGGATATCTAACGATCATACCAGCGGGCAAAAAAAGGGGGCCATATCGCCAACTGCGGCGGTAGGCGACAACGACCTCGCCATCGGGCGCTTTGTTGAGCATCTTTCAAAAAGCGCCATCTGGAAACAGTCCGTTGTATTTATTTTAGAAGATGACGCCCAAAACGGCCCTGATCATGTCGACGCCCACCGTTCACCCGTGTTTATTGCGGGGCCCTATGTGAAACGCAAATCAGTGGTTCACGGCATGTATTCCACTTCTGGGGTATTGCGCACAATCGAGCTGATATTGGGCCTGCCACCCATGAGCCAGTACGATGCGGCCGCTGTTCCTCTTTATGCCTGCTTTACCGCCAAACCCGATTTTTCGCCATATAAAGCAAAACCTGCACAGGTTAACCTCGAGCAGCTTAATGTCGCGGTAAATGAAAGCAGCAAACGCTCACAATCGTTCAACCTGGCACAAGAAGACAAAGTGCCAGACCTTGACTTAAACGAAGTGATATGGAAATATGTAAAAGGCGAAAATTCGGTAATGCCGGCACCAAAAAGGAGCGCATTTGTGATTTTGGAAAAGAAAAAGAAGGATGTTGATTAGACCCCAAGCGCCCAACAAAGGAGCCGAAAGAGGGATCAATATCAAAAACAAATTCCTAATTTCGAAAGTTTTATCACCAATACATTTGTACCTATGGCCGTAATAGAAAATGAGTTTATAAAAGTACAGATCGGCGCCAAGGGGGCGCAGCTAACCTCTGTTTACAACAAAATGACACAAACCGAGCACCTTTGGCAAGCCGACCCGAAAATTTGGCCCTATCATGCGCCAAACCTGTTCCCGGTGGTTGGAGCGTTAATTAATGACGAACTGCTGGTTGATGGAAAAGCCTATCCAATGACCAGGCATGGTTTTGCGCGGCAGTCGGAATTTATATTATTGGAGAGTGATGAAGTTCACGCCGTTTACTCGCTGCCAAACTCGGAAAAGACAATGCATATTTACCCTTATAAATTTGATTTCCAGGTTTTATATACATTGATCGAAAATGCGCTTCGGGTGACGTATAAAATGATCAGCCACGATAAAAAAACGATCTATTTTTCGGTAGGAGGACACCCGGCTTTTAATGTCCCTTTTAATGCCGGCGAAAAATATGAAGATTATTATATTGAATTTGAGATACCCGAAAAGCTGGAAACCCACAGTATAACGCCCGAAGGTTTTTTTGGCGGAGAAACGCATTCCATACCCGCGCCCAGAAATAAATTGTATTTAACAAAGCATTTGTTTGATAATGACGCCCTTGTTTTTAAAAATCTAAAGTCGCGGGAAATATGTATAAAAAGTGATAAGCATGATCAGTCGGTTTCTGTTGAATTTCCGCATTTCAACTACCTGGGGATCTGGGCCAAAGGCGGTGGCAATTTTGTTTGCATCGAACCCTGGCTGGGGTGCGCCGATACTGTTGGCAAACAAGTCGATATCAGCAAAAAAGAAGACATCCAAAAATTAGAACCCGGGCACGTTTTTGAAGCGGCGTTTTTTATTAGTGTTTGATTGGGCGGTTGAATTGGTTGATTAGGTTAATTGAGTTGGAATTGTTCATAAACATACAGTATAAAGTTAACCTATAATATTTAATGTTTCTATAAATAAAATCTATTTCGTCTTTGTTATGATTTCTGATCCTACTAAAAGGTTTTCGGACAGGGTTTATAATTATGTAAAATACCGGCCCGGTTATCCTGATGAAGCCATTACCTTCCTGCAAAATGAATGTGATTTATCCGGCCAATCTGTGATTGCTGACATTGGCTCAGGCACGGGCATTTTTACAAAGCTGCTGCTTGACAAAGGCTATAAAGTTTACGCAGTTGAACCAAATGTTGATATGCAGGAGGCAGCCCGGCAATATCTCGGCTACAATCAGGATTTTATTCCGACAGCCGGCAGTGCTGAAGCCACTACCCTGCCCTCCAGCAGCGTCGACCTGATAGTTTGCGCGCAGGCTTTCCATTGGTTCAATAACCAAAAAACGCGGGCCGAGTTTGAAAGAATATTAAAGGATGATGGCTATGCCGCGCTCATCTGGAACAACCGTCTGGCCGATGCTGATGATTTTGCGACAGCTTATGAAAATATATTAGAACAGGATTCCGTCGACTATAACAAGGTTAACCACCGCAACATCAGCGACATCGATTTTAAAGCATTTTTTAAGGACGGTAAATATAAAACAGTAAAATTTCCTAATGTGCAGGTATTTAATGAGGATGGCCTTTTAGGGCGGGCGTTTTCATCTTCCTATGTTCCGGCGGAGGGCACTGATGACGGCGAAAAATTCAGGCAATTATTAAAGGATATTTTTGCGAAGTACAATCAATTTGGAAAGGTGAGTTTTCATTATCAAACGGAAGTTTACCTTGGCAAAGTTTAAGCTGAATTTCGTAAAGACGATATTTTCCGCAATTCCTCTTTTGCTTTGGTAAACCATTGACGGTTGTTCCTTTTTTCCATATTGCCCAGTTGCGGCTCTTCATCTACCATGTCGGTAAAAATCTTCTCTGCATCTTCGTATCGTTCCGCCCGCATCAGGAAAAGCCCATATTGGTACCGTTGCTCAAAATACGAGTAACGGCCTTTCATCGCCTTGAATTCACTTTCGGCCTGTTCGATATTCCCAATGTTCTCAAGCGACATGGCATATAATATATGTGCCTTTGACCTTGGAAATTGCGGCAAATGGTACAGTTTTTTAGCTAATGGAATTACTTCTTCATACCGCCCCTGCTCAAAATAACCGGCAATAAGTTGCATCATTACATGTTCGTTCTCAGCAAAAGCACCGGTCAGGCTGGATTCGTAAAGATCAACGGCCTTATCGGTAAGGCCTGTCGCAAGATAGGCATCGGCAAGTTTAACTTTATTAGCGAAGGTGTCGCTAAAGCGCAGGTCTTCTTCCAGTTTCTTAATATTTGCGCCGGGGTTTAGTACAGCGCCCACATTAATGGTTGGTTTGATGGTGCTCCTGAAATTGTTCCGGTTTGAAAGCACTTCACTATAAAGGTAAATTATACTCCCGATGACCGGCAAAAACGCAATCAGAAATATCCACCTGCTCAGCGTACCCCGGCGATAGCTGTGCACGGCACAAAATATCTGCAAGCCGACGATGATATAATAATAGCTGCCGTAGGAAAACATCTTTACAAAAGCTGATTTTACCCATCAAAAATATAAAAATAACCCGTTAGGCAATATATTTTATATATAATGATATTTTTTACCCGCCGTTATTTGAGTGTTACCGCCTGTTTTGTACGACATCCGGACTCAACTCCTACTAAGGCACCAGCACCGCCGCCCCCTGTATTTCGCCTTTTCTCAGCCTGCTTAAAGCCACGTTGGCATCTTCCAGTTTAAAAAATTCAGTCTTTGTTTTTACGGGTATGTTTTTCAATAACTCAAAAAACGCATGCCCGTCGGCCCTGGTGAGGTTGGCGACCGACCTGATAGTGCGCTCTCCCCACAAAAGGTCGTATTTAAATGAAGGAATATCGCTCATGTGTATGCCGCCACAAATAACCGAACCGCCTTTATCCATAAGTTCAAGCGCTTTTGGTACGAGGTCACCGGCCGGGGCAAACAGGATTGCGGCATCCAGCTTTTCGGGCGGCGCCAGGCTGGTGTCACCGGCCCAAAAAGCGCCCAGGCTAAGGGCAAATTGCTGTGAGGCCGTATCCCCCGGCCGGGTAAAGGCAAATACTTTTTTACCCTGGTGAATTGCTACCTGTATCAGTATACTCGCCGCCGCCCCAAACCCGTACAAGCCAATGTTTACAGCGGCCGGTTCGGCCATGCTGTACGAACGGTACCCGATCAGCCCCGCGCAAAGTAATGGCGCCGCATCAGGCCCGGAATGATCGTGCGGAAGATGGAAACAAAACCTGCTATCCGCAACGGTGTACTCTGCGTAACCACCATTAATAGTATATCCCGTAAACTCACCGTTCTCGCATAGATTCTCCCTACCGCTTTTGCAATATTTGCAATGCCCGCAAGTATAACCTACCCAGGGTATGCCAACCAGGTCGCCGGCTTTTATCCCCGTTACATTTTTCCCGGTTTCCACAACGGTACCTACGATCTCGTGACCGGGAATAAGCGGAAGTTTGGGTTTGTCAAGCTCGCCCTCTAAAATGTGCAAGTCGGTGCGACAAACGCCGCAGGCTATTATTTTCACCAAAACCTGGCCGGCACTTGGTTTTGGGACAGGAACACTTTTTAGATGCAGCGGCTCTCCTTGTTTTTCAAAAACCATGGCCCGCATTGTGGCAGGAAATTCCTTCATATACAACGATTAAGACAGTACGCTAAAATAAGCAATCAGGAGGTTAACAAATAGGATCGGCCTTGGTTTTTTATTGGGGGCTTTGCGTTCTTTTCTTAATAAAATTGACATAAACCGATAGCAGGGCGGCAAGGAAAAAGCACCCGGCAGTCATCGCGTCTATAAAAGAATAGTTAACATCCTGCCCACTGATCTTATCGGCGTAATACTTGATAAAAGAACCGGGCAGGTTAATTTCACCAAGTTTTTCTTTGACATGCCATTGCCAGTCGGTTATGGGGCAATAGCCGATCCCAAACCAAATACCCAGGATGAACCAGCAGCCCGCAGTGATTGCAATACAAATAAGATGGGCTTTGCGCGCAGGTTTCCATATCCAGCCAAACAGGTTAAAGCCAATAATGGCGAAATGGAGCAGGGTTAATAACAGGTCAAGTGCACGAAGTCCCATGGAGTGAATCGTTGTAGCCGGTACAAACAAATGTTAAAACAACCCCAACTGCCCTTTGTCATCCATTTCTATATCATCGGGATTGGTAATTTCAAAGTCTATTTTTTTAGCCGGTGATTGCACTGGTTTATTTTGTGATTCCAACGATTTTGGGGACGATTCCTCTGATTTTGGAGGCGATTCCACCGGTTTCGCGGGAGATTGGCCCGAATTTTCGCGTGGCTTCACTGATTCAACGGCCGATTTCTCCGATGGGACCGCTGCGTCCTCTATTTTAGCTTGCTCAACAGGCGTCTCTTTTGCTTCTTCTGCGTCGCGTGATTCCAAATTTGGTTCATCCTGTTCCGGTTCGTCTTCGATCACACTTTCTTCCTCGACTTGAATTTCAGCTGTTAATTCAACTTTCTTTACCGCTTGCTGGGAGAGCCGGTTACCCATTGCTTTCATCCCCTTAACGTCGATCAGCGTTGAAAGGTCTGTTTCAATTGTTTCAGGGGTTTGTTCTTTGCCTTTCAATTGTTCAACTTTTACTACTGGTTGGGCAGCCCCAGAAATCAGGACAAGCTTTGAGCCGGTTTCATCACTAATAATACTGGTCTGTTTCCCAATGGCTGTATTTTCAAAAATGAACCGTTTTACCATGTAATTTTTTGACTTACCGTCGATGTGCACCACCGAATAAACTTTTGATGGGTTATACTTCTCAATCACGATCATCTTATCATCAAAATGATTGTTCAGGTCGAAGCTGGTCAATTCATAGATGCCGGTACTTAAAACGGTTAACACCTTGTCGTCCCCATCAAATTCTCCTAAATATTTACCGCGCCCATCGGCATTCAGGCGTTTTAAAATATCATCATACCATATCTTCCTGCCTGAAAGTGTCGAAACTCCCTTGCTTTTTAATACGATCTTTTTAACCGGGTATTTGGTGATGATATTGCCCATGGAGTTTCGCCCTTTAATAGCCAGGGCCGCGAAATCTTCGTCGAACTGCATTTTTTTTAGTTTGCTATGGGGTTTTAACTGCACATTCACTATTTCGGCCTCCCCGTTGGGGTTCGCTGTAAAGTATAATACCCTGCTGCCCTTAGTGCCTTTGGTAAGATCATATTCTTTATCGCGGGTAACACCCACTACCGAAAAACGCTTGATGAAACTGACGCCGCTTTGCCCGTCTTTGTAGATCATGTTATATACCGTCCGGTCATCGTTTTTCTTAAACACAGCCGCGTGTATTATTTCCTTGCCTACAAAAACTTTGTCCTGCACTTTGGTGACAATGCAGCGGCCATCCTCCCTGAAAACAATGATCTCGTCAATGTCCGAACAATCGCAAACAAATTCATCTTTCTTCAGTCCTGTCCCTATAAAGCCATCAACTCTGTTCACATATAATTTCACATTGGCCAGCGCCACCTGTGCCGCTTCCACCCTGTCGAAGGTACGCAGCTCGGTTTTGCGTTCGCGGCCCTTGCCGTACTTATCCTTCAACTTCTGGAACCAGGCTATGGTATAATCGGTTAAATGTTTAAGGTGGTGTTTTACTTCTTTTATCTCCTCTTGCAGGCCCTTTATCTGCTCATCCGTTTTTTTCACGTCAAAACGGGTGATACTGCTCATGGGTTTATCGATCAGCTTTTTGTAATCTTCGGGTACAATGGCACGGTAAAATTGTGGGAAGAATGGTTCGAACAAACGGTTCAAAACCTCCAGCACCATCTCAAAATTACTTGAACCTTCGTAGTCCGGGTGCTTATACATCCCTTCCTGGATAAATATTTTAAGCAGCGAGCTGAAAAATATCTTTTCCATCAGCTCTTTCAGCCTGATCTCCAACTCCATTTTAAGCAGCCTGCGCGTGTTATGCGTACTCTCGGTAAGCATATCATTTACGCTCATGAAACGTGGCTTATCATCCTGTATCACGCAGGTATTTGGCGATATGGAAACCTCGCAATCGGTAAAGGCATAAAGGGCATCAATGGTTACATCGGGCGAGATTCCGGGCGCCAGGTGGACCATTATCTCCACACTGCCGGCCGTATTATCTTCAATCTTTTTGATCTTGATCTTGCCTTTTTCATTAGCCGCCACTATGCTTTCCATCAGCCCGCCGGTGGTTGTGCTGAATGGTATCTCGGTAATGGCCAATGTTTTTTTATCCCGCTCTTCAATTTTCGCGCGCACCCGTACTCTGCCCCCGCGCTGCCCGTCGTTATAAGCCGAAGCGTCCGCCATACCACCCGTAGGGAAATCGGGCATAAGGTTTGGCAGGTTGCCTTTCAGTATTTCGATGGATGCATCTATCAGTTCAATAAAATTGTGGGGTAATATTTTGGTAGCAAGCCCAACAGCGATACCCTCGGCACCCTGTGCAAGCAACAGCGGAAACTTAACCGGGAGCGTGATCGGCTCGCGGTTACGGCCATCATAGCTGGCTTGCCATTCGGTAGTATCCGGGTTGAAAACAACTTCGAGCGCGAATTTCGATAAGCGGGCCTCGATATAACGCGGCGCCGCTGCGGAGTCGCCCGTAACGGGGTCGCCCCAGTTTCCCTGGCAATCGATCAGGAGGTTTTTTTGGCCTATCTGAACCATGGCGTCACCGATAGAAGCATCGCCATGCGGGTGGTACTTCATGGTATTGCCGATAACGTTGGCGGCTTTGTTAAAACGCCCGTCGTCCATCTCTTTCAGCGAGTGCAGGATGCGGCGCTGTACAGGTTTTAAGCCATCGTTTATATGCGGAACGGCACGGTCAAGGATCACATAAGAAGCATAATCCAGAAACCAGTTTTCGTACAGCCCATCAAGGGAAATTACATTATGCAGTTTATTATCGTCGTTATTTACAGGTATATCGTTATTGCTTATATCTTCACTCATTCCCGGTTAAAAATATGGATTGGTAAATATAAGGGATAGCACGAAATTTGTTAACGGAAATTATGAACATAGCTGATATGTTAGTAATTTTGATAATATGACAACGCTAACAGCACAAATAGACAAAGAACGGGATTTGCCGGAAATACAAGCCGTATTTTCCCGTATGGGCATAAAGTTTGAACTTGCGGACGATAGTGACGATGACGATTGGGGCGATCTCCCTGAAGCGGCAATTGAAGGCATAAAAGCCGGCCTGGCAGACGGGGAAGCAGGACGTGTGCATTCCCATGAATATGTTATGGCTCACATGGAAGAAAAATTAAAACATCGTTAATATTTTGATAAAGCCTAAACACAATTATGTCTACTGAATTTATTTTGGAAAATGTCTGGTATCTCCCTTCAGCAAATACATGGAAAGATTTTCAAGTAATGGCAATGAAAGATATTGGAGTGCTAACGGTAAATACTAAGGGAATAATCTTTAGAGGTAACGATACTAATTTAATCATAAATCAATTATCCTCAATTTCTTACGGCAAACAAGGTCGCGATTTTATTAATAATTGGGTAAAGATTGAATATTATGGTTTGAACGGTGAACTCCAGGATGCCTATTTTGCCGACGGAAATAACCGGGGATGGTCTGGGATTTTCGGAGGCACAAAAAAGTTATACAGTCTCTTAATGGATACGTATTTAGTAAAATGATCATTCCTTTTTCATGGCCCTTAACATCTGCCCGTAGTTCCATTTTCTTAGCATAGTGTTAAGTGTATTTATGATGCGTTTGGCCCGGGTTTCATTCGTTTTCGCGCCATCTATCCATTTTATAAAATAATCACGGTGCGATTTTGGCAGGCTGTTGAAAAAATCAAGCGCCTCCGGCTCAAAGTCAAAGCATTCCTGAAGGTCATCCGGAACCTCCACTTTATATTCTGTATCTTCTTCAATTCTTACCTGCAGCATCGCCCCGGCATTTTTATGAATACCTTTTCGCACCTCGGCTTTCAATGCCATAATAAAATTGCCATCGCCCATAGGCATTAAGGCCATTCCTTTTACCGCAAGCCCATCCAGCATGCCCCGTACCCTGAATGATTTTTTATTATCTGGCTTTAATTGCTGCGCCAGGTCGGGCGGGATCTCGATATAGCTCCACCCGGTTTTTTCGCCCTGTTCCGCAAATTGTAAAATAATAGTATTGAACTCGATCATGCTGTTTAGTAAAGTCGTTAGCCAAAAGTCGGAAGTCTTAAGTTAAAAATAAAGATAATGTTAATTCATGTTACCGCACCCGCGTCTTCAGTGCTTCAGACTTAGGGGCTAAACAACAGAACTGTTAAATGTTTGTTAAATAACGCCAAATGGGTTTTTGTGGTGTAACTAATCAAATAGGAGTGTTGTCATATAGCCACAAAACGAAACACAACAATTTAAATTTTAATATTATGAAAACCTTAAAATCAATCCTGCTTGGCCTGGCCCTGCTTGCAGTTGGCACCGCCGTAAAGGCGAACAATGCCAACGACGGAACACTAACTGAAAACCATGCCATTAACACCTACGTTGACGCAATGACACGCGGCAAGTTACAAGGCCTGAATGACGTATTAGATCAATCGGCCCAATTTAGCATGCTGCGCGGAAAAACTGTGCTTAGCTTCAGCAAAAAACAAATGCTCGATTTTTTACAAGCAAACAAAAATACTGAGCAAACCTGCACTACCAGCACTTCGGTAGTTGAAAGCAATGCCAATATTGCCGTTGTAAAAGTGGACATGAAGTACGAAGGCTTTGTGCGCAGCAACTATGTAACTATTGCCAACACCGGTAATGGATGGAAGATCACTAATGTTTATAGTGTGTTTTCCTGAGAAGAGGAGGTGAAAGCAGAAAGCTTAAAGAAGAAAGCAAAAAAATGCGCTTCAGCTTTAAGCTTTCCGCTTTGTCCTTTTAGCTTTTAACCTAATTCACATAAGGCTCCAAAACCTTCTGCCACTTATCGTACCCTTTGTTATTAAGGTGCAGGTAATCCGAAAGAAATAGCGACGAATCGGGTACTGCCGAATGATCTTTCAATATTACTGAACCAACATCAATAAAAGTGCAGTTTGGCTTGCCAGCAATATAGTTTTTGATCAGTTTGTTTGCTATAGCTGTCTCAGGAAAATATTTGGCCCGGCTGGGGCTTAGCTTTATCGACATAAAATAAACTTTAGCACCGGGTAACTGCTTATCGATCATCGACAACAATTTCTGGAACTCTTCAAAAACAAATGCCCCGCTCTTGCCTGCGGCGACATCGTTTTCACCGGCGTAAATAAAAATTTTGCGCGGATGATAGGGGAATAAAATATAAGGCGTATAATAACCAACGATCTGCCAAAGCTCGCAGCCGCCAACCCCGCGCCTGATGATGGGTTTTCGGGCAAAACGCTGCTCCAGGTCTGTCCATTTACGAATAGAGGAGCTGCCAATAAACAAAATGCCATTTTTCGGCGGGAACTTAATACTGTCCTGGTGCTTAAACTCCCTGATCTCGTTATCAAACGGGAAACCCTGCTGCGCAAACAACCGCGTACTGAAAGCAATACCTAAAAAGAGCAAGAATAATTTTGTTTTCATAATTGATAATTTAAGAACTTACACCCCAATTTCTTTCACCTTTCACCTTTCACCTTTCACCTTTCACCTTTCGCCTTTTACCTTTCGCCTTTCACCTCATTTAGAAGCCTGTTTTCAAAAAATAAAAATGGCAAAAAGCTTTCAACGCCGTTCATTACCCAAACAGGGCCTTTATTGCAAAACAAAATAATTTCAATGGGTTTATTTTGTTTTTTTTCATATTCGGCCAATACCTGCAGGCATGCGCCGCAGGAAGTAACAGGCTGTAAAATTTCAAACTCATCTGTATGGGCGGTTACTGCCATGGCCTCAATCGGGTCGTTTGGATAATTGGCGCCCCATTGGAACAGCGCCACCCGCTCGGCGCAAAGGCCTGATGGGTAGGCCACATTTTCCTGGTTGCTGCCATGGATGATCTTCCCGCTTTGTAAGCGCAATGCCGCTCCTACCCTGAATTTTGAATAGGGGGAATGTGAAGTTTCCATTGCTTTTACTGCTTCCAGGCACAGATCATGGTCGGGTTTACTTAAGTCATTTAGAGACTGGTATTCTTTAAAGTTTACTTTTATTTCGTGGTTGGTCATTTGTATTCCCTCGATATAATTGGGGATACAAGGTAGGAATTTTTTGTCTAAATATCACAGGTCTTCGCCCTGTGCTGGCATATAACGCCCTTTCAGGGCTTGAAAAAGACCTACAGCCCTGAAAGGGCGAAATATGTCAACGACGGGTGTAGCTCGTCGCACATGCACATAACCAACCTACACCGCTACCGGCAAACTCAACCCCTCCGCATCTTCCGCCACCAGCGGGTTAATGCTTTCATCGTCCTTCTCAACCCTTAAATTATTAACGATGTGCAGCTGCCGGGCCGGCGTATTTTTACCCATAAAATATTCAAGCAGGGCTTTGATGTTGGCGTCTTTCAGGATAACAGGATCGAGGCGGATATCTTTGCCTATAAATAAACCAAACTCATCCGGTGATATTTCGCCCAAACCTTTAAACCGGGTGATCTCGGGTTTTGTGCCTAATTTGCCAATGGCATTGCGCCGTTCCTCATCACTGTAACAGTAAATAGTTTCCTTTTTATTACGGACACGGAATAAGGGTGTTTGCAAAATAAAAACATGACCAGCCTTCACCAGGTCGGGGAAAAACTGCAGGAAGAAAGTCATCAGTAAAAGCCGTATATGCATGCCATCCACATCTGCATCAGTGGCTATTACTATGTTATTATATCTAAGATCGTCCAGTCCGTCTTCAATGTTCAGCGCATGCTGTAACAGGTTAAACTCCTCGTTTTCATAAACCACTTTTTTAGTCAGCCCGAAGCAGTTAAGGGGCTTTCCTTTCAAACTGAAAACCGCCTGTGTCATCACATCCCGCGATTTGGTGATCGACCCGCTGGCCGAATCACCTTCGGTAATAAACAGGGTGGTATCCAGGTGGCGTTCGTGGGTTTCATCAAAATGCACTTTGCAGTCGCGTAGTTTCCGGTTATGCAGCGAAGCTTTTTTGGCGCGTTCATTGGCCAGTTTTTTAATGCCGGCAATATCCTTACGCTCACGCTCAGACTGCAAGATGCGTTTTTCAAGAGCATCTGCAACGGCCTTGTTTTTATGCAGGTAGTTGTCTAATTCCTTCTTTACAAAATCATTGATAAAAGTCTTTACCGAAGGCCCGTCCTGCGCAATATTTTGCGAGCCCAGCTTTGTTTTAGTTTGCGATTCAAATACCGGCTCCTGCACTTTAATCGCAATAGCCGCCACAATAGAAGCACGGACATCAGACGCGTCAAACTCCTTTTTATAAAACTCGCGGATAGTCTTCACCACCGCCTCGCGGAATGCCGCCTGGTGCGTGCCCCCCTGCGTGGTGTGCTGACCGTTTACAAACGAATAATATTCCTCGCCGTATTGCTGGCCATGGGTCAGGGCAACTTCTATATCCTCGCCCTTTAAATGGATGATAGGGTAGCGCATGGTTTCGGTATCCGAATTTCGGTTAAGGAGGTCGTAAAGTCCCCGCTCCGAAAAAAACTTCTGCCCGTTAAAGTTCAGCGTGAGCCCAGAGTTAAGGAACACGTAGTTCCAGATCATGCTCTCCACAAACTCAGGGATAAAGCGGTAATGCCTAAAAATGGTATCGTCAGGAATAAAATTAATAGCCGTACCGTTACGCTGGGTAGTATCCTTTTCGGGATCTTCTTTTATTAGTTCGCCCTTCTCAAATTCAGCTACTTTGGTGCGGCCATCGCGATACGATTGTACGATAAACGAGTTCGAAAGCGCGTTCACCGCTTTCGTTCCCACCCCGTTCAACCCAACCGATTTTTGAAAGGCTTTGCTGTCGTACTTACCGCCGGTATTTATTTTTGATACACAGTCTATCACCTTACCCAATGGTATGCCGCGCCCGTAATCGCGCACGGATACTTTATGGTCGCTCATGCTTACTTCAATGGTTTTACCGGCGCCCATCACAAACTCATCGATGGAGTTGTCAATGATCTCTTTCAGCAAAACATATACACCATCGTCATAAGCCGAACCGTCACCCAGCTTGCCTATGTACATTCCCGGCCGCAGGCGGATATGCTCTTTCCAATCCAGCGAACGGATACTATCATCACTATAATCTACTGCCATATTTTTTGGTTAGTCCATTGGTTCATTAGTTCATTAGTTCATTGGGTAGGGCGTTAATGTCGCTTCCGTAGTTTACTCACCCCGCTTGCGCTTCGCTGTGGGACCCTCTCTTCGCTTTGCGGAAAGAGGGTTGGAAAAATTCTAAATCCGAAATCGAAATTCCGAAATCCGAAATCACCACGGCATCCGTTCCAAAGCCATTATCAGCGAAACCGCAAATACACCAGCGGACAGGAAAAATATCCAGTCCCTTCTTTTTACTTTAAAGCCGTTTAAGAACAATATGCCGATAACTAAAATTATCGCCACACAAAATATTTGTCCCACCTCCAAACCTACGTTAAAACCAAACAGGCCCCAGCCGATGGTTTGGTCTGTGGCCAGCATAATACGGATGGCGTTGGCAAAGCCCATGCCATGTATCAAGCCGAAACACAGGGCAAGATAATAATTTATCCTGGCACTTTTGCCCTCCGAATCAATTTGAAAGATATTGTTCAGCGCTGTGATGAATATGGTGCAGGGTATTAAAAACTCAACCCACCTGCTGCTGAAACGGATAATATCGTACACACTTAAGGCCAGGGTTAACGAATGCCCTATGGTAAACGCGGTAACTAATATCAGTACTTTTTTAATGTCGCCGATTGTATAAACGCATGCCAGGGCGAGGATAAACAGCTGATGGTCTAAGGCATCTTTGCTGATGATATGCTCCCAACCCATCTTAAAATAAAAAGCAAAGTCGGACATTATAAAACTAACGGTTGAAAGCGCTAATTTAGGGCGTTTTTCTATAATAAAAACCGAAATACGCTATGCGGGCAATTATTTATCAACCGTTATTATATTGTTACCTGCTTTTGCTATGTCATGCTGAACTTGTTTCAGCACCTCACTTGCCAAGTGAGCGCCATACAGCCCGCCCGTCCGTCGGTTACCTGTCTGTGGGGTGCCGAAACAAGTTCGGCATGACGGAAGGTTTATTAAGCCGCGCAAAATTTCACCCAATCCATGTAAGCACCAGCAATATTGAGTACAACAGCAAGGACAACAAGCTGGAAGTGATCTGCACCATTTTTACGGACGATTTTGAGGCAGCACTTGCCAAACAATACCACGCCAAAACCGACCTTAACAAACCCGAAATGCATGCCGCTATGGATGCGCTGATCAAACAGTACGTCGCCGCTAATTTGAATATAAAAACGGATAACGCTCCCGCCAAACTAAACTACCTGGGCTTCGAGATCAACCGCGAGGCGGTGGATGTTTACCTTGAATCGGATAAAATACCCGCCGTTAAAAAAGTAGATGTGGATGTAAGCCTGGTGTACAATCTTTTTGACGACCAGATAAATATTGTGCATATTATAGTAAACGGCACAAGGAAAAGCGAGAAAGTGAATTGCCCGGATAAAAGAGTGGAGCAGGTGTTTTGAAGGGGATACCTGACACAAACAATTAAACAACGAATTCCCACTTAAAACCACCCAATGATCCATTCCTTAAACCAGCCTGACAAAAAACGCGTAATGTTTGGAATTGGATTATGCACGCTGTTAGTTGTTTATATATTTTTTCATTCTCGTCTTTTACCTTTAGTTTTCGGCGGCCCGGTACCGCTTGGCACAAGTGATTTGATTTTTAGACTCATGATCTGGCTTTTCCTTGGCCTGATCTATTTATGTGCCGTTAAAATTGAAAATCAACGTTTTTTTCTTTGGGAGGAAGAGCGCTATACAGCACTATTTTACATTTTGTCAGTAATCGTTCTGCTGGGGTTAGATAGCATCATGGGGGCAATAATAAACATTCCATTTGTCCATTCTGATCTCTCCAATTACCACCATAAACTTCAATTGATAAACAAATTAAGCAAACCATCAAAATACCTTGGAGTTGTAACGGCTGCTTTTTGCGAAGAACTAATTTTCAGAGTCTATTTGATCCCGCGGCTTCAATTGTTTTTTTTAAATAAATGGTATCCAATAGTTATTTCAGCCCTCTTTTTTTCCTTGAGCCATTTGGGGTACCAAACGATGTATTATGTTATTGATACCTTGGGCGTAGGGATTTTACTCGGGTATCATTATCAAAAATATCACAACATTAAATCGCTTATTATATTTCATTTTTTGTTGGATTATTATCTTCTGATTTTGGTCAGTTAAAAGCATGATTCAATTAATACATGGGCTATTTTGATGTTTGTACGGGTACCTGTTGAAATTTATTTCATTTCGTAATCGGCTGTCCTACGTATATTAGTACAAATAAACACGACGCAGGGCTTTCTTCGAGAGACCCTGGAACATCAGTACTTGTTGATATTACCCAGGAATAAATCTTATGAAAAAACAAAAGCTACTTGAATTAATAGGCCCCTTCCCCAAAAAAGTGGCTCTTGAGGCGGTGGTATTAGAATCTGTTGATTGTGGTGCGTACACACGCGAAAAAATAGCATATAACGTAGAGCAGGATGACCGGATCATTGCTTATATCCTTATCCCTAAAAATATAACAGGTAAAACTCCGGCTGTCTTTTGTCACCATCAGCATGACCAAAACTTTGACCTGGGTAAAAGCGAAGTAGTCGGACTATCGGGCGATCCGGACCAGGCATATGCTGCAGAACTTGCGGAACGGGGATATATAACTTTTGCACCAGATGCAATTGCCTTTGAGGATAGGAATTGGAGTAAGGGTTCGGGCGCGGCCGAGTATTTCGAATTGGCTACACGTTTGGTAAATGGTAAGACTTTGCTGGCTAAAGTACTTCACGATGTATCGGTTGGCATAAATTATTTGGAAACACGACCGGAAATTGATAAGGATAGAATCGGCTTTATAGGTCACTCTTATGGTGGACGAATGGCCATTTGGGCTCCGGCTTTCGACAAAAGGATCAAGGTTTCCGTTTCCAATTGCGGCTGTGTGAATTATAAAAATTCGCTAACACGGGAAGCCGGCATACAAATGGAATTTTGTGTACCGGCTATTATGCAGCATGGGGATATAGAAGATATTGTAAAACTGATTGAGCCATCCTCTTTGTTTATTTCAGCTACTGACGATGATAAGTGGAGCAAAGGCGCTTTAGAGATATATAATTATGCTAAACCTGCTTTCAAAAAAGGCGCGCTTAAATTAAAAATCAGGCCTGGCAAGCATCTTTTTACACCGGAGATGAGGGAAGAAGCATATGCTTTTCTCGATAAGTTTTTAAAATAAATTCTTTGTTTCAGCATGACTTCGGATAGAACCCGACATAATAATTAACATCGTGAAACCCACCCTCAAATCCCTCCTCATAATCACCCTGATCATATTCCCGGCAATTTCCTATTGCCAAAAAACAACCCATTATTTTACCGTCCAAGCAATAAACCTTACCGAAAACAATTCCGGTAAAAAAATAACTGTTTCAAAAGGCCGGCCTATTACTTTAACGTTACCCGATAAGGTTGACGGCGGGTTCAGGTTCGATAGCGTAAAATATGACACTACAGTTTTACGGTTGGAAAAACACACGCAAAGGCCGCCGGACGATAAAAATCGCATGGGTAGTCCCGGTCACGATCTCTGGCAGTTTACCGCAATAAAAAAAGGTAAAACGGTTTTAAAGATCACTGTCAGCCGCCCGTGGGCAGGCGGCGGCACCATAACTATATTTTCGAGTAAAATTTTGGTTAAGTAGGTTTGATTATAAGTAAATTAGCCTGCAACTAATGCAATTATTTTTATTGAAACCTCAATGAACACTGATAAACTCAACCTCTTTGCATTCAGAATCGCCGGCATACTTATTTGTGTTTTTTTGCTGATCGGCGGTGTCGGCGCTTGTATAAATCATCAATATTTGAAAGGCGTTGTCGGGTTTTTAGCTTTGCCCATCTTAATTTTTATAGGATTAAAACCTGCTTCCTTAAAAACATGGGGTTTAATGGTACTCGTATTTATTGTGACCATGCTTTTTGTCGGGACAATTGGCAATCCATGAAATAAGCAACCTCGTAACCTCCAACCTCCTCCTTTATATTCAAAAATTTTAACACAGAGATACAAAGGAGGCGCTGAGCGCGCAAAGCCTTATTAATTCTGTGCACTTTGTGCCTTCTCTGTTTCTCCGTGTTAAAAATATCAACCAATCTCTGATCACTCCCAACAAATCTCCAACCTCTAATCACTACTCAGAACGCAAACTCTTAACCGGGTTAACCATCGCTGCTTTTACTGATTGAAAACTTATGGTGATAAAGGCAATTAAAACAGCTAATAAAGCAGCTACTACAAATATCCACCAGTCGATGGCTATGCGGTAAGCAAAACCCTGCAGCCAGTTGTGCATCAGCCACCAGGCTATAGGTGAGGCGATGAGCGCTGATACCAGCACCATTTTAATAAAGTCCATTGACAGCAATATCATAATAGTTGAAATATCCGCGCCAAGCACTTTGCGGATGCCGATCTCGCGGGTACGTTTTAAGGCAAGGAAAAACGCCAGGCTAAACAAACCCGAGCAGGAAAGCAGGATGGCCGCAAAAGCAAAATACCCGATCATCCTGCTAAAGTTCTCTTTATCCTTGTATTGGTTGTCAATATCCTTATCCAAAAAGCTGTATTCAAAAACACGTTCGGGGAAAATCTTGTCCCATTCCTGTTTAATACGCTGTATGGTTCCGTTCACATGGTCGGGCGCTATGCTGATGGCAAACTCGGTGAACCGGGGTGCATTTACATCCATCACCAATGGCTCCATCGGGTTACTCAGGGAATTGAAATCAAAATCCTTTACCACGCCTATAATATGGCCTTTTTTGCCGTCGGATTCCTTGCCCCTTATAAAAGTTTTGCCGATGGCATTCTCCGGGGTTTTCCAGCCGTAAGCACGCACTGCCGATTCGTTAATAATAAACGCGTTTATAAAATCACCCGCGTCTTTCGAAAAATTACGGCCTGCTACTAAATGCATCTTCATAGTTGGGATGAAATTGTAGTCGACCGACAGCCAGGGAGCAAAAATATTGTCCTTTTCTGAATACCCTTGCGGGACCACCAAGCCCAGCAAAAAGCCCTGGCCCGGCATTTCCGAGGATGCTGTAACCGCCTTTATCTTGTTATAGGCAGTCAGTTCATTGGCAAAGGTATTCATACGGTGGCGTATGCCCGAGTCTACTTTTATGCCGAAACTGAAAGCGCCCGTCCCAAAAATTGGCACCACCAGCATCTGCTGCTTTTGAAACCCTAAAGGCTTATTCCTGATGTATTCCATTTGCTGAAAAATAACCATCGCGCCAATAATAAGGACAATAGATACCGCAAATTGGGTTACCAGCAATACTTTCTGGATGGTATTTTTTTTGCTTTGATCGCCTGTTTTGCCCTTTAGCGCCAGCGTCATTTTAAAACGTGTGATAAAAAAAGCGGGGTAAAGCCCGGCCAATATCCCTATTGTAAAAAATGTGAAAGCAAAAAAAAGTATATTATTTATAGTTACCCACGATGAAGTTGTAAGCTGTTTATTGGTAAGGCCATTTAGCACGGGCAAGGCAGCGGCAGTTAAAATAAGCGCCAGCAAAAAGGCGACAAAGCTGACAAGTAACGTATCGCTCAAAAACTGTACGATCAATTGCTTTTTATCGGCGCCCAGCACCTTGCGTACGCCGATTTCCTTAATGCGGTTAATGGAGCGCGCAACTGAAAGATTGATAAAGTTTACGTTAGCTATCAGTAAGATCAGAAAGGCAATCCCCGCGAATACGTAGATATAGGTGATATCACTGGCGCTCGCATTACCAACAACGGTTGAAGCATATAAATGAATATCATTTAAAGGCTGCAACGCTACCGAATTCATTTGCCGGTTGCGGTCAGTACCATCCTTTAGCAAGTGCTGGTTCAAAGCCGCCTGTATTTTTTGCGGCTGCGTACCGGGCTTTAATAATATCCATGTGTCGCAGGGGTTAATGGTCCAGTCGTTTTTTATAAAATCAGCAAATTGCGGGGCTTCCACCTGGTACACGGTTTCAAAGGAAGCCAAGAAATCGAATTTTATGTCCGAGTTGGCGGGCATCTTTTTTACCACGCCGGTAACCTGCAGCAATACTTTATTATCATAAAAAAGCGATTTGCCCACCGGGTTTTCCGACCCAAAATATTTCGCGGCCATTTCATCAGTAATGACGACCATATTCGGCGCAGAAAGCGCTGTCGTTTTGTCGCCCGCAATAAAAGGGATGGAGAATATATTAAAAATATCCTGGTCGGTAAAGAAAAGGTTTTGCTCCTGGAACCTCCTTACCCCTATCGCGGAAGCTTTTTCATTTTTGCCCGATTCCATTTCCCCGGCGCGCGGGTAAAGCTTCGCTACCTTTTCAATACCGGGTATTTTCAGGGGCAGATCCTTTGAAAAAGGCACCGGGGTTTGTGAAAACATGGTTGATCCTCTGTTATCCCTGGCGGCCCAGTTGATCCGGTAAATATTGCCAAGCCGGGTATTGAACTTATTGTAGGTTAATTCATCATTTATATGGATGAGGATAAGCATGCAGCAGGCCATGCCTATGGCCAGGCCGGTAATGCTGATAAAAGAAGTGGTTTTGTTTTTCAGGAGTTCCCTGTAAGCTGTTTTGAAATAATTTTTGAACATATTTCGTATGGATTAAAAGTTAAAACCACCTGGTTTGATATTTTTAACATCTGGAAATGAACTATACAGAACGTAAATAAGTAATTTAATCCCGATAAAAATATGCCAATTTAACAAATTATTAATTACCAGGTTTTTAGCAAAAACGGGGTTGTTGATGCTGTTCGGTTTCGAAACGATCAACGTACGTTAACGGACTATATTTCAGGGAGAAACTTATTGTGTTTTCAATAATAAATCGTTAAAATCCCTAATTTTAAATCTTAATCAAAAACCATGGAACTCCTTATTAAGATCCTGACCGGCCTGGTGGCTGTTTTGCACTTTTATTTTTTATGGCTTGAAATGTTTGTATGGACAACCAAAGGGCCGAAAGTTTTTAAAACGATCCCGGCGTCGCAGTTTGCTGTTACCAAAGTAATGGCGGGCAACCAGGGATTGTACAATGGTTTCCTTGCAGCCGGTTTGGTGTGGGGCCTGTTGATCACTAATCCCGAATGGCAGCGTAATGTAAGCCTCTTCTTTTTAACCTGCGTGGCAGTGGCAGGGATCTATGGTGCGGCAACGGTAAGTAAAAGGATATTTTTTATCCAGGCATTCCCGGCATTGCTGGCAATCGTTTTAATGTTGGTTTTTAGGTGACCAGTTAACTTTTATATTGTCTCAACAAATCTTCAACCAAAATCCCATTAATCTTCATCCCCTTTAAATTGCAGTCGTCAATAGCTACATCGCTAAGGTTGCAATCGGTTATAGTACTATTGGTCAGATCGCAATTTTCAAATTTTAATGGCCTTTGTTTGGCTGCAGCGTTATACATAGGATGCCCTTCCGGCGGCATGCCGATATTGTGTATATAGGCCCCGCCAAGCTGCGCGCCTTCAATTTCGAGATCGCTCAAATTCGCATCGCTTATCTTTATATTTTTAGCGCTCACGTCCCTGAAATGGGACCTATCCATACAGAATACCTCAAATCTTGAATCTTCAATACTCGCGCGCTTTACGTCCAGTATTTTTTTGGTTTCGATAATTTCCAGGCGATCATTACCGGCATTGTTTTCCATATTTTTATTTTTATGCCCAAATTTAATAATAGGAGCGGATAATTTAAAGGGGAGGAAATGCCTTTACAGAGGTGATTTTATGCCAGGGGGCAAACCTGATTAAATTTTACCACAGAGGTCACAAAGAATTTCACAAAGTGCACAAAGGTATTATTTGAGCAATATAATTTTAGCTGCTTTTTTTTGAGGCGTGGTTATAGGGTATACTTTTCATAAAGCTTATTCCAGCCTTTAATTGTGCCTATTAAATAAAATACATTAAGGGCCATTTTAAACGCGGGAGCAGGAATATTAGTAGGCCGGGCCAGCGCCTTGCATTTCATTTTACGCAGGAAATAACCCATCATCGGGATACTTATCGCGCCTTTTTTATCTAAAAAGCCGTCATTCACCAGCCCGTTGAAACATTGCGCAAACTTAGCATGATCGAGCGCGGGCCTGTATTCAACCAATGTCTCCAAAACCTCATCACTGTTATTCAAAGCGATATGACGAACACCTTTTGGAACTGTTATCGTTTCGGAAGCCCCTGCAATTTGTTCTTCGCCATTGATCAGTACTTTTAATTCGCCCTTTTGAACATGAAACACTTCATCCTGCTGCAGATGGATATGCTCAAACGCGACATATCCTTTTGGTTTTACTATCCATTGCATGGTATAGGCTTCCGGGCTTAATGATATCCCCTTAAAAGTTTCGCCGGTGACCGGGTTAACGCAGCTATCGTAAATATTTATGGCCATATTTTAACATTTTAGAAAAAATACGAGGTTTAGCGTTTTACGGTTTTTTACCTGCTAATCCGTGTTTACATGATCGATCTTTTTCACATACAATTCATCAACCAAAATAATAAGTATCGCCAACATCGGCACAGCCAGGATGATGCCTAACGCCCCCGACAACGTGCCCATAATTAACTGGCTCATCAGTGTTAAGGCCGGCGGCAGGTTGATCATCTTTTTTTGAATTAAGGGCGTTACTATATTGGCTACTATTGTTTGCGATACGATGTAAACCAGCGCCACTATAATGGCTGTTCCGGTACCCATGGTCAGCCCCAATAAAACGCCGGGGATCATCGCGATCAATGGCCCAATATTGGGAATGATCTCTGTGATCCCGGTGATCAGCCCCAAAACAAGGGCAGCAGGGACCCCAATTATAGTTAAGCCAAGCGTGATTAAAATGGTGATGAGCACCATGGACAATAACATCCCTTTGAGCCAGCCTTTGAGCGACAGGCTGATACGGTCCATAATACACACGGCCAGGGCCTTTTTATTTCCCGGCACGAGCGCGACGATGCCATCTTTATAAAGTGACGGGCTTGCTGTAAAAAATATGCCCAGGAACATGATAATATAAATGTCGCCAAGTACGCCAAAACTGGTGCTGAAAAAAGTTTGTACCGTATCAAGCAATTGCTTCGAATTATCCCCTGCAGAATAGTCAAGCACTTTTTGCCCCAGGGGAGTTTCGGCGAGCTTCGCTTTGGCCGAATTAATTGTATGCGGAAGAGAATTGCTTAACTGGGCAATTTGTGATTGTACTTTTGAGCCTATAAACCAAAGCAATACGCCCATTACCACAATAGTCCCCGCTACGGAGACGATCATGGCAAACTTCCGGCTCAGCCTGGTTTTACTTTCGATCAGATCGCCAAGGCCGTGAAAATAAACGGCCATAAGCGAACCAGCCAGCGCCATTAGCAATACGTTAAACGCAACCCGCGCAACCAAAATAAAAACCACCAACAATGCCGCTATTGCCACGGTATGCCATACTTTTTCGATGTAGGACAGTTCCTTTTTTATCGTTTCGGTTGGTTTTTTGTCTGTTGGCATGGTGTCGGGATCGAAATTTTGAAACTCATCCGGTGTCTATCGTCAAAACTAAAGAAATCTAAATTACTCTTTTATTTATTACTTTTCACAACGACATTTCTTACAAGCCGAAAATCAGACCTTCAAAGCGTTGCTGCGATTGTAATTTCAACCCCACAGATCTGTTTTATTTTTTCCAATTTATTCGCTAATTTCGGGTCATCTGATATCATTAGCATTGCATTTTCAGTATAAAATATTTAACAATTAAATAGCAATACCTTGCCAATACAAGAAATTTTACCGGTTCTGGGCATTTTATATATCATTGCGGTCTTCCAGGCATTGCTGATCGCATTTTATCTTATTTTTCAAAAGAAAGGCATTGCAAAAAGTCGTGTTATTCTGGCGTTACTGTTAATTGACTTTGCTATATTTTTAACCGGGACGTTCCTGTTATTGTTCTTCTCGAACTGGCGCCACATTTATTATGCGCACCTGGCAAATTTAAGCGTGTTTTTAGCGCCGCCATTGCTATATTTCTACTACCGCTCATTGATCGATCAGCATTTCAGGCTTACCAAGCGCTCATTTATTCATGTGGTCCCGTTTGCAGTGATATTTTCGTTTATGTTTTACGTAATTGTGTTTCAGCTTAACCACTATTTCGTATTTCGCCCTTTTGGTGTTTTTTTAATTGCGGCCCTTTTTATCCAAAGCATATTTTATTTGCAACGCATATTTATCGAAAAAAAAGGCGCCTTTACCAACGGATCGGCCACCAAATCAAAATGGTTTGGATATCTCTTCGGCGGCATATTCTTTATTTTTGCCTTTAAGCTACTGATATTCATTATCTGGAATGTTTTAGGCTATGTCGACATCTGTATATTTTTAACAGGGATGTTTTTCATTTTTTCATTCATCATGATCAATATGCTTGTTATTTATGGTTTGACTAACCCCGATCAGTTGGTCAATTATTTTAAATATCAATCATCCTCGTTGCCCGGAGATTTGAAAAACAAGCACTTCGATGATCTGCTTGGATTACTCAGTCAGCAAAAGCTATATCTTGATCCTCTGCTAAACCTGGATAAGTTGGCCAGGCCGCTCAATATTTCGGGCAAGCAATTGTCCCAACTCATCAATGAAAGTGCGGGTAATAATTTTAACGATTTTATCAATAAATACCGGATAGAAGAAGCTCAAAACCTGATGAAAAAGGATAATAAACGGCAACCAAATATCCTTGAAATTGCCTACCAGGTGGGATTCAATTCTAAATCAACATTTAATACTGCCTTCAAAAAATTCACAAATAGCACCCCATCTGAATATCGCAGGCGTATATCATAGATCCGAAGCCGCTCAATATCCTGCTTTTTAAGTTCGAAATCTTCTTTCCGGTCGACTGATGCCTGGCAGGGTATTAAATTTGCCTTAAATAAATTTCCGGATGAGAATATCAATTTTTATTTTTCTGTTGTTAACGGCAAGTGCAGCCCTGGCACAAAATACATATGTACTGGTACACGGCGCTTTTGCGGATGTCCATGTATGGGACAAAGTGAAACCTTTAATCGCGGCTAAGGGCAACAAGGTTGTAACCATAAATTTGCCGGGGCATGGCGCTGATACAACTGATCCGCACATCCTTAATCTTCAAATGTATGTTAAAGTCGTTGCTGATTCCATAAACGCGCAGCCGGGAAAGGTGATATTAGTTGGACACAGCATGGCGGGGATGATAATTTCGGCTGTTGCTGAACAAATGCCCGACAAAATTAAATGCCTGGTTTATGTGGCTGCTTATTTGCCGCAAAATGGCGAATCATTGCGGAGCTTGTCAAGTAGGGATACTGCATCCCTGGTGGGCAGGAATTTTGAATATGCCAAAGATTATTCAACGGCCAGGATGAAACCTGATGCTATCGCAAGTATTATTTGTGATGACTGCGGCCCTGCCATAAAGAAAACCCTGCCCTCATACCTGAAAGCTGAACCTTTGGGACCGTTTAATGATAAAGTATCTTTAAGCCCTGAAAAGTTCGGACAGGTAGTGAAATATTACATTTTCACCACACAGGACAGATCTATCTCCTACCCCTTTCAGCAAAGTATGGTCAATGCAAATGGAACTGTTAAAAAGAAATTTACCATGCAAACAAGCCATTTACCTTTTGTAGTGAAATTAAATGAACTTACCAATATTCTTCTCGCCATAAGGGGACTTTGAAAACAGCGTCAAAAAGCCGATAAATTGTTTAATATGCTGTTTTAAGGTTCGGAATCTTCTTTCCGGTCGACAGGCGCCTGGTTAACAATTAATATTGTAAGGTGTATTCACGAAAAACATTTCACAAAAATTAATTTATCAGATCAAACATGAAAAAAACATTTCTTATCTGTACTGTCAGCATTTTATTTGCCGGGGTATTAAAGGCCCAGAACCGCGCCCAGGATTCATTGGCAATTATTAAGACAGCCCATGACTATATCGATGGTTATTATACCAACGATACTAACCGGATGCAGGGCGCCCTGCATCCCGAACTCTCGAAAACAATAATTTCGAAAAACGCAGCTGGAATTGAGCAGGTCAGCCACAATAGTGCCCTGATGCTGGTGCAGGCAACCCGGAACCATCCGGCTATCCCTGCGGATAAGCGCCGCCAGGATGTATTTGTAACTGATATTTTCCGCGACGCCGCAACAGCCAAAATTATCGCTTCGGACTGGGTCGATTATCTCCAGTTACATAGATGGCACGGGCGATGGGTTATTGTGAATGTACTTTGGGAGCTTGAAAAATAGGAAATATGAAACTCAAATCGTCTCCCGCAGGCGATATGCTACAAGCGCCAGGATACCTGTTAACTATACTGCGCATATATCTTGGAATAATACTGTTGTTTACTGTAACCGGCAAGCTTTTGGCAGCCACTCCTTTTCCGGCTGAAATGCTGGACTTTATAAATTTTGAAATAAAGGCCGGACGGCCATCCGGCTTTTATGCGAGATTTCTTCAATTGGTTATTATTCCAATTGCGGGGTTAACAAGCTACCTGGTGACGACCCGCGAAGTAATAGCAGGATTCGGATTGCTATTGGGGGCCTTTACTCGTCTCTCGGCGTTGATTGCCATCATGTCGTTTATGAATTATATGCTTGCGAAGGGCCGCTGGTTCTGGTCGCCTGACAGCGAAGACGCAGCCGTATTTTTTATTGCGCTTGTTTTATTCCTTGGCAGGGCGGGGCGTTTTTTTGGGTTGGATGGTATGTTAGAAAAAAGTGGCCAAAGTTATTTTAAAGTATTTTTCACTTATGACTTTACAGCACAAGGCGCGCACTTACTTTTTATACCCTTCCACATTCAAAAAAATAAGGCAGGTATGCGGAATGCCCAAAGTTTTGCCAGGCGTTGTATTAAGATATAGTTTAAGGTATCCATCGGTAATCGCTTTCATCGTTGCTGCCGTCGATTTCGCGAACTCGGGAAAACTCGCTTGTCCGGACTTGCGAAAAATAATGGTGCCTTTTTCATCAACAAATGCCGTGTACGTATAAGCAAAATCATCGTATGCTTTGCGGATCACAATATGGTAAGTTGGCGAAAGATAGGCATCGTATGACTTGCCGCCGTCAACCGCATCAGGCACCTCTTTTTTAACGGTGACAAATTTACTTTTTGACAAAAGCGTTGGAGGTTCAGTACCGGCAAAGGCGCTGTCTAAAATTGTATTTGCCTTTAAGGTTTTGGCTTTAATAAACATGGTGTCTTTGCGGCTTGGTTTCCAGATATCCGTGGTATCCGCATGCAATACATTTTTTATATAATTATTGGAATAAAAAGTCATAAAAACATGTGTCTTCTCATCCTGGATCACTTTGTCGTGCACATGCAGTACCACAAATTTCAGGCTGTCCTTACTTAACTGCTTTAACCTGAGCCATGCCCAGGCTACGTTAAAAATGGAGTCGTGGTCGAACACCACAGGGGCATTAAGAAAGCGTTTCTTTTGAGGACTGTAGATATTTACCGAATCGACCGTTGGGAAAGATATCCGCCACTCCGGTACCAACTGGTAACCTACCGGACTAAATGAAAGGCCGTTATCAAACTTACGGCTAACCTCGGTATAGCCGATCCCCTGGATGGTTTTTATCAGGTTTTTTGTCCGTATGGCCACCGCTTCCTTCCTGGCCCGCTCCTCCAAAATTGCCCTTTCACCACGGTTACATTTGCCGGCAAATGATAATATGAAAATGAATAAGATGAAAATGCTTCTTTGTAAATATGTGGCGGCAGCTATTTTATTCATATAAAAATGAGCGGAATGTTTGAAAGTGCTAAAGTAAGAAAAGTTGATTAAGTTGATTGGGTGAGTGGTTGATTAGAGAGGGCAAACGCATTAAAATTGTCGAGGCCCAATTAGGAGGCACCTTCGGAGCCAGTTGGATTGATTAAACCGCTGCTATAAACACGTGACTCCGCTGGAGTCTAAGCAACAATATTATGGCCGGCAAAAACGCTCCAGAGGAGCATCGTGTTTATAGATATACAAAGAAACTTTCAGGGCTCCGCAGGAGCCGCCTCCAACGGATTAAAATAGAGCATTGATCGTCGGAAATTCACGAATAATTTTAGTGAGTTTGTCCTAATTGATTGGGTTAATTCGTTTATAACCAAATCAACCTAATCCAACTCAATCAACCAATCAACTAACTACGCCAACGCCTGCTCCAAATCCCTGATCAAATAATCCGCATCTTCCAACCCCGCATACATCCTGATCAACTGGTGGCGGCTATTACCGGCATCATAATCTTCCTTTGCGATCCCTGCTATTGAGGGGATGACCAAACTCTCGTGCCCGCCCCATGATACAGCCATTAATATATGCTGCAACTTATCGCAAAAGGTCTCTATTTTTTGTATCGATGAATCTTTCAGTGTAAAACTGAACATACTGCCGCAGCCCTTCATTTGTTTTTGTGCCAGTTCAGCCCGTTTAAAACCCGGGCTGAATGGCCATAACACTTGGTCAACCGCCGGGTGCTGCTGCAGCCAGGCGGTAATTGTTTTGGCGGTTTCAAAACTTCGCTGCATGCGCAAAGGCAAAGTGCGCAGGCCCCTGATCAGCAGCCAGGCCGAATGCGGAGAAAGCGAGGGCCCGATATTCATAAATTCATTATTGAATATTTGCGCAATGATCTCATTGCTGCCTGTTAATACCCCGGCTACGACATCCGAGTGGCCGCCAAGATATTTGGTTGCCGATTGCGCCACAAGATCTACACCGAGGCTAATTGGCTGCTGGTAAAGCGGGCCACAATAGCTGTTATCGATCATAGTTAATATGCCTTTGGATTTTGCTATTAGGGCTACTGCCTGCAAATCCTGCAATTCGTAACTGAAAGTATTGGGGCTTTCGAGGTAGATGAGTTTTGTATTAGGTTGGATGGCATTTTCAATATTTTCAACTTCAGCGCCATCCACAAAAGTTGCGCTGATGCCAAATTTTGGCAGAAAATTATTGAACAGCTTTATGGTCCAGCTATAGGGGTTTTCCACAACAACGGCATGGTCGCCCTGCTTAAGCAAGGATAAAATTGGAACGCTGATGGCCGCTATCCCGCTGCTAAAAACAAGGGCGTCTTCCGCGCCATCCAATGCCGCCAATTTCTTTCGCAGGATATTAATAGTTGGGTTATGCCCGCGCGAATACAGCATCGCATCGTGCTCATTGCCCAGGGCCTGCCTGAAATCAGCCACAGTCTTAAAAGTAAAATTGCTGGTTTGTATAATAGGGGGCGAAACGGCGTTAAAATAGTTTTCACGTTCCTCGCCTAATTCGTTCAATATGTACGACAGTTCCATGTTAGGGTATTTGGGGTTTTTGTTTATAAGTGCTTGCGTAATAGATGATCAGCCCGAGCAAATAAGCCGCGAGGCATATCAGCGCGGCGTAAGGGTTTTCCCTGAAGGTGATGAAAATATTGATGGTTACAAACCAGTATGAAATTATAAATATCAAAGGAACCAACGGGAACCATTTAATGATATAAATGCCGGTCGAGTCAAGCGCTTTGGTTTTCTTTCGCAGCAGGAAGATGGCTACTGCAGCCATCGATAACCCTATCGTATCAAAAAACATCACATACTTTAGCATCTCGCTAAACTTGGCCACAAAAAATAATACCAAAATAATCGCGGCAATAAAAAAACTCATTCCGAACTCCTGTACCTGTGTTTTTGGATTCACCTTTTTAAATATTGGCGGCAAAATGCCGTCCTCGGCCATAGCATAATATACACGCGGATTGGCTAAAACGTTCACGTTGACATAGGCCAATACTGATAAAAATATCATGATGGAAGTTATTTTGTAGCCGGTCTTCCCAAATATTACACCGATCATTTTAGCAGCCAATGCCGGCGTTTTTTGTAAACCGCCAATCCCCAGGATGTGGAAATAGGCATAATTGATCGATAAATAAAGGATGATGACCGTGATGATGCCAAAAGTAACGGCTTTGGGTATATTGGTTTTGGCATTGATGATATCGCCGCCAAAATTAATAGTTTGCTGGTAGCCGCCATAAGTAAAAAATACGGCAACGAGGCTCAATCCAAAAGCGGTGATCATGTTGCCCGAATAAGGTACAGCGGTGGTGTGCTCCGGAACAAAATCGCTCTTAAATACCGCGGTGCAGATCAATATGATCATGCTCATCTTAAAGATGATCAATACGCTTTGCGCACGTGCGCTCATTTTAATACCCAAAAAGTTAATGACATATAATATCGCTACCGAAGTAATAGTGATGATCTTGGTGCCGGTGTCGTTTTGCAAGCTTGCCGGCAATAAAAAAGGCTTGATATAATCAGACCCTATAAGGGCAACAGCTGCTACTGACGCCGCATTACTGATCACTAATACCCAGTTGATCATAAAGGCGATTGCAGGGTGATAACAATAAGAGAAAACTTTATAAAAACCACCCGTTGCCGGGAACCTGGCGCCGATCTCGGCAAAAGTCAAGGCCCCGCATAAACTCACCAGGCCGCCAAATATCCAGGCGCCAAAAAATATCCATGCATTGCCTGCTTTTATAGCAACATCACTGGGCGTTGCAAATATCCCCATGCCAATTACGAGGCTGATAACGATCATTGTAAGGTCGAAGCGGTTAAGCTTTGGTTGAATACTCATTTATTAATCTTAGTGTTAATTATTTAAATTAATATTTTAATTTTGTTAAAGTTATCCCTGGTTAATGTTGATTAATGACTATTGTTTGCGCAATATAATGGACTCTTTTTTGAAGCAATTTAAGCAAATATTAATTACGGCAATGGTTATGCTTTTTATTGCACCGGTAATTGCGCAAATAAAACATCCCACCCCTGCACCCGCAAAGCACCCGCAAAGTAGTCAACAGAAAGAGTTTTTTCGTTTAGCTGCACAAGCTAATGTTAAATTTATTTATCCAAATGGGTTTAGAGAAATAAAAGCGCCCAAAGATGAAGACTTTTCTTTTGATTATGCTTTGGAATTGCCCGGTAAAGCTTTTGAGATATGGTTCCGGATAAAATCCGAAAAGGCAGACTGGGCCAGTTATGAGCGGGCCCAAAATGCCCCGAATACGCAACAAGCTAATCCTGATTCGGCATATAACGACCTCGCTAAAACTTATGCCACCGCATTTACTGGCGACCAGAAGTATTTTGTGACAATCATACCACACGATGTACTTGCCCGTTATAATGCCGACGCCGGAAAATCGTACCTGCTAACCCTGCTCGACCTGCCTGAAACCAAGAGCTATAAATACGCCCTGCTGATCACTCTTCAAAAAAACCATACCGGGACCATCCTGGCGGTTTGTTTTACCAATGACAAGGGCCCCGAGTTTTTTAAAAACATCAACAAGGCCGGCAACTGTCTTAAATTTAAATCCTGATCTTAAAATATTGGCAATTGTAACATTTGAATGATGTGTTCAATGGCAAATATTATTTTTTGTAAGTTTGAATGTCGTTGGTCATTGGTCATTAGTCATTGTGTTATCTGGTAGCCGGCTATCGGGGCACAGCGGCGCATCTTTCGGACCTTACTAACTTCCGCATTACAAAAAGAAAACTGATCTTAAATAACAATACAATGAAAAAAATATTTACAATATTATTTTCTGCCTGCGCGTTTGTCAGCGCGGGACTTGCGCAGGATATTCAGAATAATCCCGGCAGTAATCACGGTAACAAGTTTGAGCAGCTTGGAACCATTTTACCAACCCCCAATGAACAGCGTACCGCAAGCGGCGCCCCGGGTGCAAAATACTGGCAACAACGTGCAGATTACGACATAAAATGTAACCTTGATGAAAAGGATCTGAAACTTACCGGAGCCGAAACCATTACCTACTACAATAACTCGCCAGACCCGCTCGATTATATCTGGCTGCAGCTGGATGAAAACCAGCATAGCAATATTGACAATGCCAATTACCAAAGCACTACCGTGATGCCGAAAGTGGCAGGTACAGCGGCACTTGAAAGGGCCGAAATCAAAACAGAAGATAATGGCTACGGCGATAAGATAGCAAGCATCACGGACGCATTGGGCAAAGCATTGCCTTATACCGTCAATAAAACCATGATGCGGATCGATTTGCCGGCAGCGCTAAAACCGGGGCAGCAGTTTGTATTTAAAGTAAAATGGAGCTATAAAATAAGCGACCGGATGAGCATGGGCGGTCGCGGTGGTTACGAGTTTTTTCCCGGCGATGGCAACTATTTGTTTACTATGACCCAATGGTATCCCCGCCTGTGCGTTTACAGCGATTTCCAGGGCTGGCAAAACCACCAGTTTACCGGCAGGGGCGAGTTTGCTTTGACCTTCGGAAATTTTAAAGTCCAAATGACTGTTCCGGCCGATCACGTGGTTGGCGGCACAGGCGAGTGTATCAATTACGCGGCGGTTTTAACTCCAGGCCAATTGGCACGGTACAACCAGGCAAAAACATCCACTGTGCCGGTTGAGATTGTGACCTTGGATGAAGCCAAAAAAAGGGAAACAAACCCAAGCACCGCTAAAAAGACCTGGGTTTTCCAGGCCAGTAATGTCCGCGATTTTGCATGGACATCATCCCGCAAATTTATATGGGATGGCATGGGGCAGAATGTTGAGGGCAAAAATGTATTGTGCATGAGCTATTATGGTAAAGAAGCTTATGGCCTGTACAGCAAATATTCTACAAGGCTTGTAGCACATACCGTGAAAACTTATTCGAGCTTTACCTTCCCGTATCCGTACCCGGTTGCCCAAAGCGTTGAGGCCTCGAGCGGGATGGAATACCCGATGATCTGCTTTAACAACGGACGTACACAGCCCGACGGCACCTATAGCGAAAGTACCAAGAATGGTATGATCGGTGTAATCATCCATGAAGTTGGGCATAACTTTTTCCCAATGATCGTAAACAGTGATGAGCGCCAGTGGACGTGGATGGATGAAGGGTTGAACTCATTTGTGGAGTACCTGACCGAAGAGCTTTGGGACAACAAGTTCCCAAGTAAAAAGGGCGCAGCCTATACCCAGATAGACTATATGAAGCTGCCAAAAAATGAGCTGGAGCCTATTATGACCAATTCCGAGGACATTGTAAGGTTTGGCCCGAACGCTTATACCAAACCGGCAACTGCGCTTAATATTTTACGTGAAACTATTATGGGCCGCCAGCTGTTTGATTTTGCCTTTAAAGAATATGCCAGGCGCTGGGAATTTAAACATCCAACACCGGCAGATTTTTTCAGGACGATGGGAGACGCCAGCGGCGAAAACCTGGATTGGTTCTGGAGAGGCTGGTTCTATGGCATTGACCCCTGCGATATTTCCCTTGATTCGGTAAAGGTCGCCAGGGCAGACCTGGAGGGACATCTCCCGGCGACTTTTGGCCAGGCGCCGGGTCCAGGAAACAACAATAAAGTGGCTGCGCCGGTGGTGAACAGTTATGAGGACATTTCGAAGATTAGGAACCGCGAGGATAAAAAAATACAATTCTATGTGGACCGCGACACCACGGTACGGGATTTTTACTGGAAGTATGACAGGGGGCTTGCATCTGTCGACAGCTCCAAATTCAGGGACATGACAAAAGCCAAAACCATGGCCGACCGTGCCCCCGAACCATTTACCGATGAGGATAAGACAAAATATGCCAATAAGTTTTTTTACGAACTGAACTTCAGCAACAAAGGCGGTTTGGTTATGCCGATCATCGTACAATTCACCTATGCCGACGGCACAAAAATGATCGACCGGATACCGGCACAAATTTGGCGGCTGAACGAAAAACATGTATCAAAATTCTATGTGCAGGATAAGGAAGTTTCCTCGATACTGGTAGACCCTTACCGGGAAACCTGCGATATTGATGAAAGCAATAACCATTGGGGCAAATTGCCCGAGCCATCAAAGTTCCAGGTATTTAAGCAAAAGGTTGCCGCAGGCGCCGCCCGTGGGCAATCAGCTGGGGTAAACCCGATGCAGGTAAGCGGCGGTAAATAGGACCGGGATTAAGGGATTTGTCGGAATCCGCAAGATAAAAAACCCGTTATCCATTTTTAAATGGTTAGCGGGTTTTGTTTTGTTACCAAAGAAAATTAAGGCTGGTGATTTAATGTGATTTACATTTTTTAACTTTGAAGAAATTTAAACCTTATGAACAAAAGGCTCGTAATCTTGCTGTCAACAATTTGTATCCTGTATTTCAGCTGTTCGAAAAGCAAATTGCCCGGGCCGCAAAATATCGACTTAGGAAAAGTTACCATTACATTAGATAGCGGAAACAACCAAAGAGATACTATAGGGAGGCCCTTAAAAAAGACAATTACTATTAAAGTTACACAGAATGGTTTGCCATTAGCGGGGTATTCCGTTCAATTCCAGGGTTCAGGGTGCGATGATACAGTTTCTGCGGTTACACAATATGGTGGTACAACTGGTTATACCTGGTATCTTTCAAGCCAGATTGGGCAACAAACTTTAAAAATTTACGCTTTAAACTCCCAAAATCAAAAGGTCGATTCGGTTACTGCCGTTGCAACCGCTTTGGCAACAGGGCCCGGATGGCATTTTTCAGCTTGCACATTCCAGGATGCCCAACCAATAATATCGTTTGCCAAATTAAGCACCGGGCGATTATTTTTAACCTATTGGGCGGGTAAATATTACCTAAGGTATTCTGATGATAATGGAGTCACCTGGAATGCTCTTAAAACCTTGGGAAATACGCATATGATTGGATATGTAATGTCAACCCCGCAGGATGAACTTTTTGTTTTTACCTTGGGCGAAGCTGCATTATATTCAAAGGATGTCGGACAAACCTGGTCAACTTTGGCTATAACACCATTTGATCCCCGGCTTATTTCAACAGCCATCTGTACCCCTAGCGGTAAATTATTGGTAACCTCGGGAAATGTACCGTTGAGTATTTCGAATGATAGAGGCAAAACATGGACGACAGTGCCTCTCACTGCATTTACTTCACCAAATCCCGCCAGCGGAGTTTCCCAATTAACGAGCGCGGCTGAAGACCGGGCCGGTAATTTGTATGTAGAAGAGACGCAATCTCAAACAATATTTAAATCTGCTGATATGGGCAAAACCTGGAATCCGGTAAAGCCGGGTGAATCGGATGGCGCCTTTTATATTGATAATAACAATTGGTTTTATAAAAGCCTGGTCGGCTTCGAGGGAGGTATATATATTTCAAAGGACGAGGGTACGACTTATAATCAGATGATCGGTTCTTCTTTCCAGGGCTTTGGAAACATGAGCGTCCAGAGTGATGGTAATTTTTATTGCCAGGATGCACATGGCTTCTATTCTTCTGCCGGCCTTGGCGACCCTTTTAAGGAAATTTTCGTGTTTAAAGCTGAGGATACTCCTCCATATATTGTAGCAAAAAACAATAATATTATTATGAGAGGTACAGCGAATGCAGTTGCCCAATATTATACGAAATAGTACGTAAAATGACTATTGCGTTAAAAAAGCATATATATCTTTTAATTTCAAGGTACATTTAATTGTGATCATAGTTGTAAAAAACGCTGCATGACCTCAAAAGACAAAATTGAACTGCTAAAAGGCGACATCACAAAAATAAAGACTGATGCTATTGTGAACGCAGCAAACTCGTCGCTGATGGGCGGGGGCGGGGTTGATGGCGCTATACATTGCGCTGGCGGTCCGGCAATTTTAGAAGCATGCCGGAAAATAGTAGCCAAACAGGGTGGGTGTAAAACCGGTGAAGCAGTAATTACTACAGGCGGCAATTTACCGGCAAAATTTGTGATCCATACCGTTGGCCCCGTTTGGAACGGCAGCAAATATGATGAAGAAAACAAACTGGCCAATTGTTATAAAAACTCATTGCGGCTTGCCATTAATAATCATTGCAAAACCATTGCATTTCCCAACATCAGCACGGGCATTTATCATTTCCCAAAAAAAGATGCGGCACAAATAGCCATTGAAACTGTCGTTGATTTTTTAGCTCAAACGGATGAAATTGAAAAAGTGATTTTTGTTTGTTTTGATGATGAGAATTATGGTCTGTATGAAAAACTCATTCAATAACCAAAATTACCGGTAGAAACTTAGAACTGAGAATCCAACCTACTGAAAACGCGCCGGTGAAAATAACCCAATATCCATACTCGCTTTCTCCCCGTTAAATGCTTCGGCGATCAATTTGCCTGTGGCTGGCCCCAATGCCAAGCCGATCATTGCATGCCCTGTCGCAATCGCCAGGTTTTTATATTTGCCCGACATACCAATATAAGGCAACCCATCGGGTGAGCAAGGCCGGAAACCAAACCAAATATCTTTTTCTTCGGGCACCGCGAGTTTAAAATCAGGTAGATATTTTGGCACGGATTCAACAATACCTTTTACACGGTTGATATTGATCTGCTTGTTTATTTTACCGATCTCCATGGTGCCGCCAAAACGGATGCTGCCGTTCATGGGGGTTACGGCTACTCTTGCCTCGCAGAGAATAAACGGTATCGTCATTTTCTTAACCGGGTTATGTGTCATAAACGAATAACCCTTGCCCGGCATTAAGGGCAAATTTAAACCCACAAGCTTAGCGATCCCCGGCGACCATGAGCCGCCTGAAATAAGATAGGCGTCGCCCGTGAATTCTTTATCTTTAGTGCTTACCGAGGTTATTTTATTTGCATCATGATTTATCCTGACAACCTCAGTATTGCGATGGATATTTACCCCTTCGGCTTCAAGATATTTTACAAGGCCTTTCATTAACCTGTTGGGGTACATGTGTGCATCGCAACGGTAATGAACTGCACCCAAAATATCAAGTTCAATATCAGGCTGTAGTTTTTGGCATTCATCCCGGGTAAGATATTGGGCATCCAGGCCCAGGTTTACCGCTTTTTCAATCAGATGCAACTCCTCTTCTTCAACCTTCGGCGATTTAAAAAGCATCAGGATGCCGTTATCCGTCAAACCAAAATCAAATCCGGCATCTTTTTCAAACTCGTGGTATAAATCCTTACTTAACAGTGAAATATCCCTCAATCCGCCAGCCGAATATTCCGCATGTTTTTTTGTCGCGCTTCTTACAAATTTTAAGCCCCACCTGATCAGATCAGGATTGAGTGAAGGCTTTACATAAAACGGACTTTTACTATTAAACATCCACCGGATACCTTGCTCCACAATTCCCGGCGAGGCCAATGGCACAAAATGGCTTGGCGTGATCATCCCGGCATTGCCAAATGAGCAATTATCAGACAGGTCGCCCTGTTCTAAAACATCAACTTCCCAGCCTGATTTATGCAGGTAATAGGCAGAAAACAAACCTATTACACCACCGCCTATGATTATTGCTTTGCTCATGTGCCCCTCTAAATCTCCCCTAAAGGGGAGACTTTTAATTATTGTTAATACCTAACTTTATCCTTTTTAAAGCCCTCTCCCTTTAGGGGAGGGTTGGGTGGGGCTTATATCACCTGGAACCCATACGCATACGGGTCATCGTCATCGATTTTTATAGTATTATAGCCGTACACCTTCGCCCAGCCTTCGATGCTTGGTATAATGGCAGTTTTACCGGCAACCTTTACTTCATCCTCCACCTTGCCGATAAACTGACTGCCGATAATACTTTCGTGGACAAACTTATCGCCCTTTTTTAACTTGCCTTTGGCATGCCATTGCGCCATGCGGGCGGATGTACCTGTTCCGCAGGGGGAACGGTCAATAGCTTTATCGCCATAAAAAACGGCGTTACGGGCTGTTGCTTCGGGCGATATGGTCTTGCCTGTCCAGAGGATATGCGAGCAGCCATTAATGGTTGGGTTTTCGGGATGGATAAAAGTGTATTTGTCGTTTATCCTTTGCCTTAAAACACGGCTCCACGATACCAGCTGGTCAGCGGTATAATTTTCCAGTCCTTTAAAATTTGGCTGCGGATCAACGATGGCATAAAAATTACCGCCGTAGCTCACATCGACGGTTAGGGCGCCTAAATCCGGGCATTCGACTTCCAGGTTTTCGGCGGCAAGAAAGGATGCAACATTAGTTAATTTTACTGATTTAACTTTGCCGCCTTCCTGCTTGTATGCGATCAAAACCAGCCCTGCAGGCGCTTCCATCCTTACAATTCCCGGTGTTTTGGGAATGATCAAACCCTCTTCAATGGCAATAGTGATGGTGCCTATGGTACCGTGTCCGCACATCGGCAAACAACCGCTGGTCTCGATAAACAAAACGGCTACGTCATTGGCAGGGTCATGGGGCGGGTAAAGTATACTGCCCGACATCATATCGTGCCCCCGCGGCTCAAACATCAGCCCCTTGCGTATCCAGTCGTACTCTTTTAAAAAATGCTGGCGTTTTTCGCTCATATTATTGCCCACAAGATTTGGCCCGCCGCCGGCTACCAGCCTTACGGGGTTACCGCAGGTATGTGCATCTATACAAAAGAAGGTTTTTGTCATTTACTATTTCTTCCATTCGTTATTGAACAACCGCCAAATTTTTAACGGGTTATTCGTTTTTAGTTCATCCGGCAACAATTCCTCGCTCCAGTTTTGCCAGCACACCGGCCGCACAAAGCGCTTGATGGAAGATGTCCCCACCGAAGTAAAACGGCTGTCGGATGTTGCCGGGAACGGGCCGCCATGGTTAATAGCGTTACCCACTTCAACCCCGGTTGGCGGGCCGTTGAGTATTACCCTTCCTGCCATATCCGCAAGCTTATCAGTTATAGATTTATATTTCGACAGTTCCCCTGGCTCGGCCATTACCGAAGCTGTTAACTGGCCATGCAGCGAGTTGAGCACCTGTTCAAGCTGGGCAATATCATCAGCTACAACCAGCATGGAATATGGCCCGAAAACTTCCTCTTTATATTTTTCATCAGCCAGGAATGCCGAAGCGGTAATTTCGGTAACGATGGCCAGCCCCTGGTTTATTTTCTCTTTATCTAATTTGTCCGATTGCGCTATAACAGAAACCGCGTCCTCAGCCAGCCTTTCTTTTGATAACTTATTATAGTTTGAACATATCCCCGATGTAAGCATGGTAGCCGAATTGACAGTAGCTATACCTTCAGCAAGCGATTTTTTAAACTTTTCCAGTCCCTCGGAATTAACAGCGATCAATAAGCCGGGTTTGGTACAAAACTGCCCGGCGTTCGTTGTAATAGAGCCATATATTTTTGCCAGTTCTTCAGCACGGTTTTCCAAAGCTTGCGGTAATAATATCACCGGGTTTATGCTGCCCATCTCGGCAAAAACCGGGATCGGCTCATCACGCTCCCTGGCCATTTTCATCAGGGCCATTCCGCCTCTAAGCGAACCGGTAAAGGTTACTATTTTGGTTTTAGGATGCTTGACCAATGCCTCGCCGATGGCAAAACCGTCATCGTATAAAATAGAAAAAACGCCTTCGGGCATATTGTGCTGTTCAGCTGCTTTTTTGATGGCTTCTGCTACCAATGCGCTCGTACCCGGGTGCGCCGGGTGGGCCTTTACCACAACCGGGCAGCCAGATGCCAATGCCGCAGCCGTGTCGCCGCCGGCAACGGAATAAGCCAGCGGGAAATTGCTTGCGCCAAACACTACTGCCGGACCAACAGGTACCATCATTTTGCGTATATCGATCCGTGGCAATGGTTTGCGGTCGGGGATGGCGGTATCAATTATCGCCTCAACCCACGAGCCTTCTTCCAGCAGATCAGCAAACATGTACAACTGGTTGGTAGTACGGTTCAGCTCGCCTTGCAAACGCTGTGCAGGCAGGCCGCTCTCGCCCATGGCGCGTTCAATAATGGCATCAGTCAGCACTTTCATTTCATCGGCGATACTTCGTAAAAAAGCAGCCCGTTTATTTTTATCTGTTTGACGATACTCCGCAAACGCTTTATACGCAAGATTTACTGCGGCATCTGCTTCGGAAATGCTTGCTGCATAAAATTCGCCGGGAAGATCTGTTCCTAAAGCAGGATCGACCGCTTTAAACTTCTTACCGGCTTCGGGTAAATAATTGTTGCCTATTAAATTTCTTGTATCCATAGTTTTGTAGATTATAAATTGCCCTTAAGCGTTTGACATTCCGGTTTGTTGGTGATAACACCAACAAAGGCGGGAAGGCACGGTGTGATGATTCCTTTAACTCACCCCTCTAACATCCACCTCAACCTCAACACCCCAGCTGCCGACAGGCAATTCCGGCCGGTTTTCGATCGCTTTGTGGATGATCCCTAAAACCTTTTTGCGCTCATGGCCTTCAATGGCCAAACGCGGTGCGCGGACATTTTCGGTGCCTAAACCTGTGGCTGTTTCTGCCAGTTTTATATATTGTACAAGTTTTGGATGAATATCCAGTTCCAGCACAGGTAAAAACCAGCGGTAAATGGCCAACGCTTCCTGGTGGCGGCCTTGTTTGGCGAGGTTAAAGATAGCAACTGTTTCCCGTGGAAAAGCATCAACCAAACCTGCTACCCAGCCATCGGCCCCCATAAACAAACTCTCAAGCGCCAAAGTGTCCACACCACATAAAATTTTAAACCTGTCGCCAAAGCGGTTGATCATCCGGGTAACATTACTGACATCGCGGGTCGATTCCTTTACGGCCTGTATATTATCGTATTTAGCCAGTTCTTCAAACATATCCAGGGTAACCTCTATCTTATAATCATAAGGATTATTATAGATCATGATCGGCAGCTTCGTGCTTTTTGCAGCCGTTGCAAAATATTGCACGGTTTCGTTATCGTCCGCTTTATAACGCATTGGCGGCAGCATCATCAAGCCATCCGCGCCATATTTTAATGCATTTTCGGCACATTGCAATGCGGCTTTGGTAGTTTGCTCCGCAATGTTTAAAATAACATAAGCCCGTTTGTTTACCGTTTTAACGGTTTGTTTTAATAATTCTATTTTTTCATGATCGGACAGCACACTGGCCTCACCCAACGACCCACCGATGATAATGCCTTTAACCCCGGCTTCAATTTGCGCTTCGATATTTTTGTCGAACGCTTCAAAATCCATCTCGTCATCGTCGTTGAATTTTGTGGTTACTGCCGGGAAAACCCCTTTCCATATAATACTCATATTATTCATTCTGTTTTGTTAAATGTTTTCAATTTAGCCTAATATCGCTCTCATAGTTTACTCACCCGATCTACGCTTCGCTCGATCACCCTCTCTACCGCAAGCGGTAAAGAGGGTTTGGGGAAACGCTTTTTTCTTCATTTTCTTTACCCTCTTTCCGGCTTGCCGAAGAGAGGGTCAGCAAGCGAAGCGATGCTGGGGTGAGTAGATCGCCCACCATACGTTAGCTATCCCCTACTTGCTCATCTTCACCATCACCACACCGTGCGGCGCTACTTTTGTTGTGTAATTAGCGCCGCTGATGATTAAATATTTTTGCTGCCATACGTCGCGTATTTTGGCATAGCCGCTCAGTTCATTATCCTTGAGATTTAAGGTAATAGTTTGATACTTATCAGATGTATTAAATATCCCCACCGCTTTATTGCCGTCTTCCAAATCCTTTATCCAAACCTGGTAGCCGCCGGTTTTTATGGCCTGCCGAGCTTCTTTCCCTAAAGCATCCTGGTCAATGGCAATTACTTCGTCATTAGTGAGCAGGCCAAGTGTAAACCTGTCGAGCTTTCCCAAATCACATCCGATCAACAAGGGCGCAGATAAAAGACTCCACAAACTGATATGGGTGTACTGCTCATCGGGTGAAAGGCGGCTGTTATGCTGGCTGTCGCCCCAGCCAACTTTGCCAACTACCAGCATATCCGGGTCGTTAAAATGACCGGGCTGGGCATAAGGGCCGTCAGCTACCTGGTTAAACCCGATCGTCGACATGCTTTTCCAGGTATCTTCAATATCCCCTGTACTGCGCCAGCTGTTGCCACCAACTTCCGCACCCCATTTCCAAACGTCGCCCATGCCGTATTGGCAAAAACTGAACATTATATCGCGCGGGATCTTATTCAGCGATGCCCGCATTACCTGGTAAGGTGTTTTATAGTCCGCAAGCGTTGGGGTTTTGTCCGTAACTTCCGAGTACGAGCACCAATCGTATTTTAAATAATCAATGCCCCAATCGCCGTAGGTTTTGGCATCCTGGTCTTCGTGCTGCCAGGTTCCCAGATAACCGCCGCATGTACGCGGGCCGGGGGACGAATAAATCCCCATGCGCAAACCGAGGCTATGTACATAATCTGTAAGCCCCTTCATATCCGGGAACTTTTGGTTTGGTACGATTTCACCGCTTGTCACGCGTTGTGGCGCTTCCCAGCCGTCATCAATATTGATATAGCTCCAGCCATGCGCCGCTAACCTATCGGTCATTGTTTTGGCCGATACGCGTACTTTACTATCGTTCACAGTTAATCCCCAGGCGTTCCAGCTGTTCCAGCCCAATGCCGGGGTTAACCCGATCAGGTCGCCAATTTTTATGGTGAACTTTTTGGTTTTGCTGCCCAGCCGGTTGTGGACGGTAAAGGTGACCGGGTAATCGCCTTTCTGGTTAACCACGCCGGTAATGATACCAGTATTTGCATCCAGTTTCAACCCGGCCGGCAAACCCTCTGCTTCGTAAATCAATGGCTTTTTGCCGGTGGCGGGTACCATGTATAAAAATGGGTTGCCGGGGTGTGCACCAAAAACATCGGCACCGTTTATCCTTGGTTTTGCAGTCGGGTATGGGGTAAGCACATACGGCGTACCCTCCGTTTTACTTTTGGCTTTGCCCGATTTCTCGTCCGTAAATGTATAACTGAGCCGGTACGACTTCTTATCAAGCTTCGCTAAATTAAAAGCATATGTGAATGGCTTGCCTGCAGTGAAATCGGCATCGTTTAACTTTTCGTAAACCACGGCATCATTTTCAGGATCGATAACCTTAAAAGCTAATTTTCCTTTGTACGGGTATTTACTGTTTGATGCCAGTTTAATGGATTTAACCAGGTTATCATTGTCATCATAGCCAAAATCGGCTTCGGTATTAATTGTAACATTATCCATCAGGTCGGCCATGCTGATCTTTTGGTAATCGCCATAAATGCCGCCATCGCCGCCGGTATCAAATATGCGTATGGCGAGTACGTTCTCTTTGTCCCACAAAATGGCGGGATTATTAGCAGCAATCACATAGCTGCGCGGGCCGTATTGCGAAGTTTTAATATTTCCGCCTTTGCCGCCATATTCAGCTATCAGTTTTCCATTCAAATACACCTCGTCGTTATCATCAATAATCCCCAGATCAAGGCGGATACTGTCTTTCAGGTACGATTTTTCCTTTATGGATGATGGGATCACTACATGCAGCCTGTACCAGCCGAAGCCATCATAGTTCGGATAACCCTGTGATTCCCAGCTGTGCGATATGCTGATAGGCTTCCAGCTTTTGTCATCATAACTTGGAGATGACCATTGGGATGAATCGCCCGTGGTAAATTTCCATCCTTTTTCGATGGGAATTTCCTGCGCCTTAGCCTTCAAAAAAAGGACTGTCGCCAGGCAGATCAGCATAAATATTTTTCTCATTTAAATAATGGGTTTATTTGGTCAGCAACGCCACATCCTTTACCTGTTCGGGAAACCAAACCGTCATCTCGCCCTTGCCCCGGTTGGCCCATGAATAGTAGGGTATGGCCGTCATGGTTTTATTTCCTGTGGTGACCGTTTGTGCCGCTTCATCAACATTAACCGTCTTAACATCCGCTTTTAAAACCATTATGCCGTTTAGCAAAGATGCTTCATAAGCTGGCGTAAAAGTAGCCGTTTTGGTAACAATTATATTGCTTGTTTTGCCATCATTATCTTTCCACTCGGCACAATACATAATGGGGCCGCGCTGTAAGGCCACTTTGCCATTATCGTCAGGTACAAGGGTATTGGCAACCACCCTTTGCACATCCATCGGCAGCGTCATTTCCACTTTATCATTTTTTTTCCATTTTTTGCTGATGACGGCATAGCCTTTTATCATTTGGTAGTCAACCGGCTTGCCGTTCACTTTTATCTCAATTTTTTGCGCCGATGATTTTTCGTACGAATAAAGATTGGATGGGATGGCCTGGTCTTGCGCCCATCCGGGGATGCGTATTTTAAGGTTCATCTCCATTGCCGATGCCGGGTCAATCGTGAAAGCCAAAGCGCCTTCCCAGGGGTAGTTATTTTGTTGCGTTATCTTTAAAGCGTTATTGTTTACCGTTAAATTACCAGTCCCGCTAATGAAAAGGTTTACATAAACATCATTGCCGTTCTGCGCGTAAATATAACCCGGTATCGACGGTATCAAACGCACCACGTTTGTCGGGCAGCATGAACATTCAAACCAGCCTGAGCGTTCCCTTTCCAGATCAGGGCCGGTGAAACTATTGGTTACCTGCATGGCGTTTGTATAAAAAAACGATTTCCCATCCAAACCGACACCGGATATTAAACCATTATACAGCGTTTTTTCCATCACATCAATATATTTCGAGTCGCCGTGCAGCAGGAACATCCGCTGGTTCCAGAACACGCTGCCAATAGCCGCGCAGGTTTCATTGTAGGCGGTCGCATTTGGCAACTCGTAATTATCGCCAAACCGCTCGCCGTCTCCGACCGCGCCAATGCTGCCCTGCACATACATTTTTTTGCCCACCATGTTATCCCATATCTTATCGATGGCTTTTATGTAGGCGCTGTCGCCGGTTAAGGCAGCCACATCCGCCATGCCCGAATACAGGTACATTGCCCGAACCGCGTGGCCTTCGGCTTCGTCCTGGTCGATAACGGGTTTATTATCCTGGAAATAGGTGCCGTTTTCGTATACGTTCTGGCTCTTTTTGTTGTATTCTTTTATGCCGCGCTGATCGATAAAGAATTTTGCCAGTTCCAGGTAATCCTTTTTGCCGGTAATACGGTATAACCTTACCAAACCCATTTCCACAATTTCATGGCCGGGCGCTACATGTTTTTTATCGGGCCCAAAAGTGCGCACCAAAAGGTCAGCGTTCCTGGTAGCGATATTTAAAAAATTGCGTTTCCCGGTTGCCATGAAGTGCGCGGCGGCAGCCTCGTACATGTGCCCGCAGTTGTATAACTCATGACTGCTTTTTTGCTCATTAACCCAACGTTCATTCCCGGCCCATGAATGCGGGTGCAAAGGATCAATACTTCGGGCGGTGTATAAATACCCGTCGGGCTCCTGCGCTTTGCCGATAATATCGATCAGGGAATCAATATAAGCCGAAAGCTTTGGGTCAGGATGAACGGCTAATGAATAGGACGCGCCTTCAATGGTTTTATAAATATCGGTATCATCAAAAGGATAAGTGGTGCAAAACTTGCCTTTATGCTCCGCAGCCATCACAAAGTTTTTTACCCGCCCGGTACTTTCGCAGCGTGCAAATGAAGCGGGGATGGTGGCTGTCCGGTTGGTTTCTATTCTTGAGCTCCAAAACTGGTCGCTTAGCTTTACGCTTGTAAAAGGTACCGGTTTTATGGGGTAATCCTGTTTTTGCGCCGATGCCGAAAGGCCCGCGCTGGCGATCAATAGCAAACAAAGTTTCTTCATCATATCTACTAATTAATAGTTAACGTTATGATCGGTGATAAGCTTATCAATTACAAACTTACAGCATTTCAAAAGTACACAGATTTAGTGTTTATAATGAATGATTTTTAGCAGGTTATAGCAATATTTTAGCGTGTTTGTGGTGGTCTTTTGGTTTGACTGGGTAGGATAGTGGAAGAAACTGTCTTTTGTTTTTTGCCAATAAATTTATTGGTAAGTTATTGTGCCAATGATTTTGTTGGCATAATAATTTCTAAATATCGCCCGTTTGGGAAAATGCCGTGATGGAATTAAAAACATATTAGCCTCTCTAATTTCATCATAAAGTCATAGCTTTAATTTATGAATTTTTATTTCGATTATGTCTATTATAGAATATGTAAACTTTATTATAAATACGATAAAGGTCAGGGAGTTTATGGTACAACTATAATAACAATGACAGAAGGAATTCTTCTAGTTGAAACCGCTATTTTCTTTGAAAAGTTCTTTTTTACTTCACAGCAACTACATAGCTCGAAATTAATTGGCCCCGTAATTGTTGCTATCTGTATCTTACCAATTGGAGTAATAAATTATTTAAATTATGTTTTGCCAAAAGGCAATTATGAAAAGTTTGATCATTACTGGAAAAATGAAACTGCAGGAAAAAGAATTTTTAAAGGGTTTTTAGTATTGATTTCAATATTAATTCCCTGGATACTTATGTTTCCCCTCAATACTTGGTATCAATGTTCCCATTGCGGATTTAAAAACTAACCTATCGATACTCAAATTAAATTTGTTTTTTCTAAATCCCTCAACAAGAAATATATTACTACAATGAGAAGCAAAGTAGCCCAAAGAATCCAAAATGAAACTCCCGATGAGGTGCGCATTTTCGTGCGCCAATACACGGACATTGTTTTAAGGATCAACCAAATTTTGAAAGCTAAAGGCTATACCCAAAAAGACCTGGCTGAAAAAATGAACAAAAAGCCGTCGGAAATCAATAAATGGCTTAAAGGCAGTCATAATTTAACCCTCAAAACGCTGGCTAAATTAGAAGCAGAATTAGGCGAACCAATTATATTTACATCAAGGGAGCAGTTAGTATAGTAAGGCCTTTTTTAATGAAATCCCAAAATCACTAAAATCTGCCAAACGGCAACGCCCTCTTGAACTACTATAAAAAACAATTAACATGTGAAAAATCCCGGTTCAGACCTACTTACGACTTTTATTTCCCCACTGCCGTCTTTGCGGCCTTTTATTGGCAGTGTGTTCGTGCTTAACCTGTTGTATGCCTGCCAGTTCATCAGGTACATCGATCAGCCGGATTGGTTTATCAATTAACTGCTCAATGCTTTTTAATTTCCGCTCATCACGATGATTTACAAAGGTAATGGCAGTGCCGGTAGTTTCTGCGCGGGCGGTGCGGCCGATGCGGTGGATATAGTCTTCGGGATCGCCGGGCACATCATAATTTACTACAAGGTCAATCCCTTCCACATCAATGCCGCGCGAAAGGGCATCGGTGCCGATGATCACCGGTAATTGTTTGTTTTTAAAGGCGAGCAATATCTCTTCACGTTCGCGTTGCTCCAGGTCGGAGTGGAACGCGCTAACCTGCATGCGGGCGGCTTTTAATTCCCGCGCCAATGATTTTACGATTTCTTTTCTCGAGCAAAAGATAAGGATGCTGGCGTACGAGCCATTTTTCAACAGCATCTGCAGCAGGGGCGTTTTCTGCTGGTCGTGCACGCGGTAGATCTGCTGATCGATACCCACTGCAGGCTGCGATACGGCAATGTTCACAGAGGCCGGGTTATTTAAAACTGACTTGGCGAGCGAACGGATCCTACCCGGCATGGTTGCCGAAAACAATAGCGTTTGCCTTTGTTTTGGCAGGTAGCTGATAATTTTCATGATATCGTCCTGAAAACCCATGTCGAGCATGCGGTCGGCCTCATCCAAAACCAAATGCGTTAAATGGTTAAGTTTTAATACGCCCGAAGTAAGATGCGCTATAAGCCTGCCCGGTGTCGCAATAATAATGTTTACGTTATTTTGGATACCCCGGCGCTGCTGTTCATAAGCAATGCCGTCGCCGCCGCCAAATACAGCAATGGAACTGATGCCCGTAAAATACGCCAGGCCCTCCACCTGCTGGTCAATCTGCTGGGCCAGCTCGCGCGTTGGCGCAAGGACCAGCGTACTGATCTGGTGCTTATTGGTTTTGCTGATATGGTCCAATACCGGCAACAGGTAAGCCCCAGTTTTCCCGGTCCCGGTTTGGGCGCAGGCGATAATATCCTGCCCCTTTAATATGATCGGGATGGCCATCTCCTGTATCGGGGTTGGGATGGTGTACCCCATGCTTAAGATGCCTTCTAATAAATGCCCGTTGAAGTTAAAATCCTGGAAAGTCAAATTCTTTTATAGTGAAAGATGCAAGGTAGGAAAAATTGTTGTGTTATGCAGAATGTTGTCAATATCAGGGGGGGAACTATCAGAAACTACGCCCAATTAATATAGTTGGTGGTTGATTTTCAACACAGCGCCGTAACTAATTATAAAAGCGTCCCGTAAAAACAGTCATCAAATCAGACGGCGGCAACCCATATAAATCGACTTCTCATGACCAAAATTTGATACAACATTTTATCCTATTCGATGCACTTGCTTATAGTTCTATGAGAAATTTATACGTTTAAAGCAAGTTGGATTGATTTTTGAATTAGATGTGGCAGGTAAATTATTCAATAAAAAAATATTACAATGGCAATTTTAACAAACCAGGGAAGTACAGGACAGGCCGGAGAAACGTTGAACGGCCTATTCATTGGCGGCTTAAAAAATATGTACTGGTCTGAATTGAGGCTTGCCACCAGCTTGTCGAACATGGCTCCCGGCGCTGCTTCTGACGATCTGAAAAATGCAATTCTGCCTTATTTGGAACAAACCGAAAACCACGCTGATCGCCTTCGGCTGGCTTTTTTATATATGGGTGAAGCAACAAAGGCGACTAAATGCGGACCAATGGACCGAATAATAAAGGAGGCGGAGACATTAATGGACGAGATGGAAGAAGGTACCGGACGCGATATAGCATTATTATCTGCTGTGCAAGAGGCGGAACATTACAAAATTGCCAATTACGAGACCATGCAGACAGTTGCACAGCTACTAGGTTATTCTGAGACAGCTGAACTGCTGAATGCTACACTACAGGAAGAACAAGTATGCGGCCTGTTGGCCATGATGAACTGAGCGCTTAGTCTTAAGCCGAAAGTTCTAATTAAGAAGGAAACGAAATTCGACTTCGGACTTCCGACTCCGGACTAATAACTTAACAATAATTCACCCATCGGCATTCAAGTTATTCCAAAGCGTGGGGTTATCCCTTATATTGCTCAGATGGTCAATCAATTCAGTAGCTTCGTCAGCACCCAATTCCTTTTGTCCGTCGGACGTGTAAACAAATAACCAGCCCGGTATTTCAAAAGTGATGAAACCATAGTAATTCGGGTCTTTAATAGTTTCCAGGTGCAGTGTACTTTCCTTGCTGCGTGCAAACAACGGATTACCGCCGCCATTATCCAGGAAAACGCTATAGGTATGGGTAATAATGGCATGCCCGTCTAGGTGCGCCTCTGTATCCGGTATCACCATCAGCTTTAAATGGTTGCTCAAAGTGAAATATAAAGGCGCCATAGACTTCGTTTATATACGTTTCGATTTGTTCGATATACCCATTTTTACAATACGGACCTTTTATTTACCTGGCGCCGCGAAGACAGGGGGTTTTTTCTTGCCTTTTTTAACGATAATCATCCGGCATGCCATCGATTCGTCTGCTTTAGCGGCAACCGGGTAGACAAATACTACAGTTCAACAGATGAATTTGTTTGCGGTTTCTATTATGGAGATTTTGGAGGGATGCGATTGTTTAGTTTAGAAAAGAGAAAAGCGAACACGCATAGATGGTCGGCTTCGGCGAACAGGTTCAAGGAATTTCGATCATAATGAAATGATCATACATAAAAATACAATTGCCGTTTAAATGGTTTAATATCAAATCCGAAATCCACTTCATTCCTCATTCAGCATTCCGACTTCCGCATTCAAAACATTCCGAAATCGAAAATCCGGTATCAAGATTGTATATAACTCTTCAGCTGCTCGATGGTTTCTTCGTGCGACAGTATGGTTTCAGTAACCACGTCACTGATAGAAATGATGCCGCACATTTGATCGTCTTTATTAAATACCGGGAGATAGCGCAGATTGTTTTCACTCATTACATGCATGCAGGTCTCTACCGAGTTTTCGGGGATCATCCGCGGAAAATGGGTACTCATGATCTCCCTTACCTGGGTTTCGAGTGACGATTTGCCCTGCAGTATCACTTTACGGGCGTAATCGCGCTCAGTAAGCAAACCAGCATACTGGTCGTCTTCGGTAATCACCACTGAGCCTATGTTTTTGTCGGACATCAGCTTTAAGGCGTCTAAAACAGTAGTACTGCCATCAATGGCGACTACGCTGCTCCCCTTACGGGCAAGGATGTTGGAAACTTTATTCATAACGGTTAGGGAATCAAATGGTGAATTGGCTTACCAAATATAATAGAAATTTTCACAAATTGTTTTAAAAATAGAAGGAAAATTTAAATCAATGTTTTAAGGCGATCCAATGGCCGGGAGTTATAAAACAACCTTGTTTAACTGTATTTTGGAAGGGTTTTACCGGCTTTTGAACAAAAACAAAATGATAATTTCAGCTGGTTTTGTAACAGTTTCGATTGTTTATTTGGTTTTCTCTAAATATCTCCTACTTTCGCACACTAACTATTTTAACCTTGACCAAAAAATATCTTAAATGCGGTAAATGCTCTTCTCTTTTTCATTATGAAAAGCGAAGAAATTGGTTTGGGCGCAACGTGTTATTTTTTCTCCCGGTAAGGCGATATTTCTGTGCAAAATGTTTAAAGGACCACTACTTACTAATTACCGATAGGGGGCTAAAAAAATATCATCATGTATGATGTTCGATAAAAAAATTATAAAGATTAAGACATAAAAGGGGAGATGCAGGCGCGTTGCCCCTTTTTTATTTTAATGGCAAGAGGCTAATAACGTAACAGTTTTAATATATTGAGCGCAGTTTTTAATCAAACAGAAAATAATACTATTTTTACTAACCATTATATTATCCGTGGCAATTGCTGCTTACATCCTTGAAAAAATTATTAAAATGAAATCACCAAGTGCATCAAAAAACATAAATCGCACATGGTAGCTTCATTACCACTTAAAAACAAATTACTGAAATGAAAAAACTCCTGCTAAGTATTCTCGCTTTTACTGCTGTAAATTGTACAGTGATGGCGCAAACCAGCCTTTTTGATGGTAAAACTACCAGTGGCTGGCACAGCTATTTAAAAACAGGTCCCGGCGCATGGAGCGTTGTTAACGGCGCTTTACAACTTGACCCCAAAGCACCCGGGCAGGGCGACCTTATTACCAATAAGGAATATGAAAATTATGAATTGTCGTTAGAGTGGAAAATAGCCGAAGGCGGTAACAGCGGTATCATTTTCGGGGTGCATGAAGATCCATCATTTGATCAAACTTATCTTACCGGTATCGAAATGCAGGTATTGGATGATGCAAAAGCCGAAGACAGGACACAGCCTACCCACCGTGCCGGCGCCTTATACGATATGCGGGCGCCCGCGCATCAAGCAAAACCTGCCGGCGAGTGGAACAAAGTAACCATACGCAAATTAAACGGTCATCTTACCTTTTGGCTTAATGGCGAAAAGGTAATTGAAACCCAGATAGGCAGCGCCGATTGGAAGGAAATGCTGGATAAAAGTAAATTCAAAACATGGAAAGGTTTCGCCGCCTATCCTAAAGGCCACATTGCACTCCAGGACCATGGCGCAGTAGTAGCTTTCCGTGATATAAAAATAAAAGAACTTTAATCAACCCGAAAGTCTGAAGTCGAAAGTCCTAAGTAAAAAGGATTATCTGACTTCAGACTTTCGACTTCAGACTTTCGACTTAAACATGAGCGATTTACAAATTAAAAAATCTCCAACCGTTTACGATGCAATCGTTGTCGGATCGGGTGCGGGCGGCGGCATGGCAGGCTACGTTTTGGCCAATGCCGGTTTAAAAGTATTAATGTTAGAGGCCGGGCCGTTTTTCGATCCGGCAAAAAACTCGTCACAGCTAAAATGGTCGTACGAGTCGCCTCGCCGGGGTTCAAGCACCAACACCCGGAACTTTGGCGATTTTGACGGCGCTTTCGGCGGATGGGACCTGGAAGGCGAGCCTTATACTACCAAAGACAAAACCGAATTTTACTGGTTCCGGTCGCGGATGCTGGGCGGGCGCACCAACCATTGGGGCCGGATATCCCTGCGCATGGGGCCCGATGATTTCAGGGGCCATCATATCGACGGCATAACCGACGACTGGCCAATAACTTATGACGATGTAAAACCTTTTTACGATAAGGTGGACCGCTTGATAGGCGTTTACGGCACGGTTGAGAATTTACCCAACGAACCCGATGGCATATTTCTTCCGCCGCCAAAACCCCGTCTAAACGAGTTGTTTATAAAAAAAGGCGCCGCTAAAGCGGGTGTGAAAGTTATTGCGGGTCGTGGCTCGGTACTAACCGAAGCCTTGCCGGGCAATAAAGACCGCGGCGCATGTTTCTTTTGCGGCCAATGCGGGCGCAGTTGCAAGATCTACGGCGATTTTTCTTCCTCTTCTTGCCTTGTTATTCCGGCCATGAAAACCGGTAACCTGAAAGTAATTACCAACGCGATGGTGCGCGAAGTGCTTACCGATGCCAACGGTTTGGCTACCGGCGTATCGTACATTAACAAGGATGACATGCAGGAATACCAGGTAAAAGCCGGGACGGTTATCCTTGGTGCAAGCGCCGGGGAGACGGCAAGGCTGCTGCTTAATTCAAAATCGGCAAATCATCCGGGAGGCCTGGCCAATAGCAGCGGCGTAGTGGGCAAATACCTGCATGATTCAACCGGCTCAAGCGCCGGTGGTTGGCTGCCGCAGTTGATGGACCGTAAACGTTATAACGAGGACGGCACTGGCAGTATCCATATTTACGCGCCCTGGCTTAAAGACAACAGGAAGCTGGATTTTCCGAGGGGATATCATATTGAATTTGGAGGAGGCCTCGGGATGCCCGAGTATGGTTTTGGTTTTGGAATGCAGGATACAAATGGCTCGGTTCCGGGCCGCGACGGCAAACCAAAAGAGGCGGGCGGTTATGGCGCCGGGCTAAAAGATGATTTCAGGCGTTTTTATGGCACCGACTTTGGCATGGCCGGTCGTGGTATGGCAATAGCAAGGGCCGATAATTATTGCGAGATTGACCCTGATGTGGTCGATAAATTCGGCATCCCGGTATTGCGTTTCCACTATAAATGGAGTAATGACGAGATAAACCAGGCCAAACACATGCAGGAGACTTTCCAGTCCATCATGCATGAAATGGGCGCGATCTACGGCCCGGCCGAAGGCCCTGAAACCAATTACGGTTTGGAGGCCCCGGGCCGTATCATACACGAGGTGGGAACAGTACGGATGGGCGATGACCCAAAGAAATCGGCATTGAGTAAATGGTGCCAGGCGCATGACTGCAAAAATTTGTTTGTAGTTGATGCCTCCCCATTTGTTCAGCAAGGCGATAAAAACGCTACATGGACCATCCTTGCCCTTTCCATGCGTACAGCCGAATATATACTAGCCCAAAGAAAAAAACTGAATGTTTAAACGTTATTTGATCAACGACAAATGAACAGACGCGACTCATTAAAAGCAATAGGCTTTGGCACCATTTCAGCAACTATGCTGTTGGAAGCCTGCAAGCCAGGCGATAAAAAATTAGCAGAAGATACCAGCGAAAGCCCCAACGCGGATGACGCGAGCAGGCAACCCAACGAAATTGAACGCGACAAAAAGCTGAATGACGAAAAGTTTTTCAACGATCACGAGATGGCCACGATCACGTTACTGGCGGATATTATTATTCCGAAAGATGCGCGTTCGGGCAGCGCCTCGGACGCCAAAGTGCCTGATTTTATTGAGTTTACTGCAAAGGATAAGCCACACAACCAGGTGCCCCTGCGTGGCGGACTTCGCTGGCTTGACCTGCAATGCCTGAACCGTTACGATAAAACCTTTGTGGACATCAGCCCGACCCAGCAACTGGCACTGATTGATGAAATTGCTTATCCCAAAAAAGCAAAACCCGAAATGCAGCAGGGCGTAGCCTTTTTTAACCGTATGCGCGATCTTACGGCCACAGGTTTCTTTACCTCAAAAATGGGCATTGAAGACCTGGGATATGTTGGCAATGCCCCCAATAAATGGACCGGCGTACCCGCCGAGGTGCTGAAGCAGTATGGGATGGAGGATGTCTGAACCGGGATGGAGCGCATTTTAGGGATTTTTAGGATGGATCGATGACGGCTTACCCCCTAAATAATTATTCCTTATCCTTTTTCTGAAAATTAACGCTGAGCATAATACTCATTACTGCTGCGCCTGCAAAAAACAATATCCAGGTTAGGGGTTGTATTGTACTGATGTTACCTGCATTAAACAACAGGAATCCAACAATTAGGTTAACCAGACCCCATATTACATTAATTGGCGCCGATGACAGGCCAATGCCCGGCGGTTTTGAAAAAGGCGATGGAAACTTATTGCCGGATACACCATGGATAAAATGGGGTACAAAATTGGCGAGGAACGCCCCGGCAAAAAAACAGGCTAAATAATTATACCATTCCATAATTTGATTTTTAATTGTTCAGCCACTAATGTACGGAATTTAGGGAATGCGTTTTTATGGAAGCTAAAAGCAGAAGGCGCAGGGCGGAAAGCTAAACATTCCCAACAAAAATCACAAAAAAGCCCCGCAACATTACATCACGGGGCCGGGTCAGTTAACAGTTAAAATTAGGTTCTCATTTATTTTTTAACTCATCAATAGCCACTTGCGGCGTAAGCGAGTTATGTGTTTTTTCGGTAACTATATCAGCAGCCAGTTTAAATGAGACTGTTTTTGCGATCTGCCTTGATGACGTCCCGACGTTTACTTTGTATTCACCTGCATCGGCAATCCACTCCGACTTGTCGGTATTGAACGAAGCCAGGTCGCTTGCATGCAAGGTAAATATAATGAATTGCGATTGGCCGGGGGCCAATAAGCCGGTCTTGGAAAATCCTTTTAACTCTTGCTCGGGCTTATCAATAGTTGAATTTGGTGCGCTCAAATAAAGTTGCACAACTTCTTTACCGGATAGTGACCCTGTGTTTTTAACGGTAGCTTTAACGGTAACACTGCCTTTAAAATCAGGTGAACTTACTTTTACATCACTGACTTTAAATTTGGTGTATGATAGCCCGTAACCAAACTCATAAGCGGGTTTAATTTTAAAGGAGTCGTAATAACGGTAGCCAACATAAATACCTTCCTGGTAAACCACTTCAGATGGTTTACCCATCATCGGGCTGGCAGTTTGCCCGGCTGGCATTGGTAATTCCTTGCCGGGGAAATTTTTTGCCGAAGGCACATCCGGGTAATCAACCGGGAAAGTAGTAGCCAGTTTACCTGATGGATCTACATTGCCACTTAACACATCGGTGATGGCGTTGCCAGCTTCAAGGCCTGGCTGCCATGCCAGTAAAATGCCGTCAACGCTATCGCGCCAGCTGGCAACTTCAATAACACCGCCTATATTTAAAACAACTACTACTTTTTTGCCTTTGGCATGGAACGCGGTCGCAACACCATTTATAAGGCCTTTTTCATCGTTCGACAGGTAATAATCGCCTTCCAGTTTACGGTCAGCACCTTCACCAGCATTTCTACCGATGGTAATAATAGCGGCATCTGCGCCATCTGCTTCCCGTGCCACCACGCTTCCGGCATCCATTTCTGGAATCACTGGTGGCGGAGTAAAGAAATTTCTTTGTTTTGGTTGTTTTGCTTTTGCATCAGCCAGATAATCTGTATAGCTTTTGCTTAAAGCTTCCTGTACTTTATACCCGGCATTATTTAATCCCTGTACAAGCGATATCGTGTAAGCTTTGTTTACATCACCGCTGCCGGTACCGCCTGCTATAATATTATAGGAAGTATTGCCAAATACAGCGATCCTTTTGCCAACTTGCAAGGGCAGCGTCTGGCTTTCGTTTTTAAGCAATACCATTCCCTGTGCTGCTGCCATGCGCGAAACTTTTGCGTGACCCTTCAGGTCGGGTTTATCTGAGTATTTATAATGAGTAAAGGTTGGCGATTTAACAATGATCTTCAAAATTCTTTCTACGTTGGCATCCAGTTGCTGCATGCTCAATGTCCCGTCCTTAACTGCAGCTACAATAGCTTCTGACTGATCGGGATTCCCGGGCATTAGCAGGTCGTTACCGGCGTTCATCTGGGCAACGGCATCATGGCCGCCAAACCAATCGGTCATAACCAACCCTTTAAAACCCCATTCTCTTTTTAAAATGTCAGTTTGCAGGTCGCGACGCTCAGAAGTATAAGTGCCGTTCACTTTATTATAGGATGACATCACTGTCCACGGTTGTGAGGCTTTTACAGCAATGGAAAATCCTTTAAGATAAATTTCCCGCATTGCCCGTTCACTAACGATAGTATTGACGCTGTTCCTGTTTGTTTCCTGATTATTTGCGGCGTAATGTTTAATTGAAGTGCCGATACCATTAGACTGGATGCCTTTTACAATAGCGGCGGTCATACTTCCGGCAATAAGCGGGTCTTCCGAATAATATTCAAAATTCCTGCCGCCAAGCGGGTTGCGGTGAATATTAAGGGCCGGGCCCAAAATTATATCCACACCATATTCGCGCACCTCATTGCCAAAGGCCACACCTACTTTTTTTACCAGGGCAGTATCCCATGATGATGCCAGCAAAGTAGCGACCGGGAAAGCTGTAGCATAATAGGTCTTAGTGTCATTCGGCCTTTTTGGCTCAATTCTTAACCCTGCCGGACCATCCGAAACGGTAATAGATGGGATACCAAGGCGGGGAATAGCATGTGTTCTGCCTGCCGCACCTGGGACTTTTTCAGGCACCTCATAAGCTTCAGGGTCTGACGGGGGCAATTTAAAACCACCAATATCCACGGGTTTAGGTTTTTCGCCCTTTTTTGGAGCTGGCATTCCCGGCATTTTGAAACCCATGCCTACTACCAGCTTTGCTTTTTCTTCCAGGGTCATAGCTCCTACTACCTGCTTCAAATTGTTTTTTGCCAATTTGGGGACCGGCTTTGTTCCTTGCGCATGGACACCTGAAAAAAAGATGCCTGCCAGCACAAGTAACACAGTTACAACGGTCAGTTTTTGATTTGCTTTCATTTCATTAATTTGGTTTTTATTTAGTCGTTCGTTATTAGTTTTTAATGGAGTCTGCAGTTTTTTTGATGATCGTTCATCCTGATTTCTGCTGATTACAGAACTTAATCCATGTGATAACGATCAAGCAGGTATAACAGCACGCCGTTTGTCCAGCCGTAGCCGTCCTGCTGGGGATATTCGCCACCGCCCGCTTTTATGTTATTATCACTAACATTATATTTTTCAGTAAGTTTTCCCGTTTCTTCAAATACCGTAACGTTTGTCTTAATCCACCTAAGGGCAATTTCTTTGGCCAAATCGTTATGATGATATTTTTCAAGGCCATTAATAGCCATAAACTGCATTGGCGCCCATCCATTGGGGCTATCCCATTGCTGGCCCGTTCGCTTGAAAGAAGTGGCCACGCCACGCGGTTTCAGAAATTTTGTTTTCAATACGTAAGCCATTTGGTCGGCTTGTTTCACACTGGCGATGTTAAAATCAAGCGGAAAAACCCCGGCAATGGTTTGCTGCTGCGAAGTGCGTTTAAGCCTCCAGTTGTAGTCCATAAACCAGCTGTCTTTTTCGCTCCAACAATATTTTAGTATTGCTTTTTTACGCGCTAATGCTTTTGCCAAAAAATAGTTATTTCTATCGCTATTGCCATGGAGTTGATATGATTTTGCTATGGAGAGCTCTAAATGATAAAGCAGGCAGTTAAGGTCGACCGGTATAAAGGAAGTAGTTTGTATACTCCCGAATTTATCGCTTTCATCAAACCAGCGCGACCCGAAATCCCAGCCCGACTCCCCGGCCGCACGGACGTTACGGTAAAAATCCTGTGGTTTTTGTTTCGACTTTTTGGCTGAATCAAGGTCGTTTCTAAAAGCTTCCTGCCGGGGCTTGTCCGAGTCGTCCCAGTTACGGTTTAGTATTTCTCCGCCGGACAAGCTAACTACGTTCCGGTAAGCCACTCCAGTCTTTAATTTTTCAGCCCCCTTCATCCAGAAAGCGTATTCCTTCAGGAGTTCCGGCTGGTATTTAATAAACACTTTGTTCCCTTCGTCTTTCGCAAGCAGATCAAGCATCATCGAAAAAAATGGCGCCTGCGAACGGGTTAAATAGTAAGTACGGGTGCCGGTTGGGATAAATCCAAACTTATTTATCAAATAGGCAAAATTGTTGATCAGGTTTTCCATGATCTTTGTTTTGTGACTTTCCTGCAGCCCAAGCATCGTAAAATAGGTATCCCAGTAATAAGTCTCCCTGAAACGGCCTCCCGGTATTATAAAATCATTTGGTAAGCTGATCAACGAAGAATACTTTGACGCCGAATTGTGTTTGCGTGAAAGTACCGTCCATAAGGTGTCGATATGTTTGCGGACGCCCTTGGATATGTCAGTTTTAAACTCGCCGCCCTCCGTTACCGGCATGGCGAAGTTATCAGCCACAAACCGCTTCAGGTCAAAATTTGCTTCACTTTTATGCTGATTGTAATATTTCATGATAACTGCCGGGTCGCTTTTTGGTAATGCATCCACAAAAGTTTTGTTATCACTAAAAATGTCAGACAGTTGTACCGCTTCGAAAAGCCCCGGGAAAAATTGTTGCGGCGTGAGGTTTTGTGATTTAGCGAAACTAAAAACAAACACCATACACAGCGCTAACATTATTTTTCTCATAAAGGACATAAATTTATCGGCGGATTTATAGGTTTAAAATTGAAATAGTACAGGTAGTTGGTTTATTTACAATGGCATAACTTCATTGTGTCATTAGTACACAATTGTAAATATTATTTTTTGCATATCAAAAGAAATAGACGGAGGTATAACAAATATCGACGAGGGTTTGTTTTTAAACTATTAAGGTTGGTTGATTAAGTTGGTTGAGTGAGTGGTTGGATTAGGTTAATCAGGTGAGTAGTTGATTAGGCCAGTGGCATTTTACCCCTCCCGGCCTTCCCTAAATTTGGGGGAGGAGAAGGTTCTCACAAAAATTGAGGTCGTAACTTAATCTTTCCCCCCCTAAGCTTAGGGGGAGATGTCGACGAAGGAGACAGAGGGGGTATGGCAGGTTTTTTACCCCTCCCGGCCTCCCCTAAATTTAGGGGAGGAGAAGGTTCTCACAAAAATTTGGGTTGTAAATTACGTTTCTCCCCCTAAGCTTAGGGGAAGATGTCGACGAAGGAGACAGAGGGGGTATGGCAATTATCCAATCTCTTTGTAATACTTATACTATTTTGCCCCTGCAAAATCAAATAACACTATTTTAGCACCGCAATAAACACGTTCAGCATACATGACCTACAGATCAACTTACCAGGCGGCCAGCACTGCAGCACCGGCTATCGGAAGTCATTTTACGAAGCTTCTGGCAACCGCCGTGCGGCAAGGCGAAACCGACCTTGCGCCTGAACCTTCGTTAAAAGTGATCGAGGCTATCATTGATGTTACCTTTTGGGCCAGTTTGCGCAGGGAAGAGGGCCGTTCGCCAAAGATTTCGCTGGCCTATTTGCCGCCATTGCTGGCCGGTCAGCCATTGGTTTTTGAAGAATGGATATTGCTGACGCCTTATGTGCTTACAAAACTGGCGCCCGCCGTTGAACGCTCGGGCATCCACCTTGGGGTTTGGGACGAAGATGGCGAACTTTATGTTTGGGGTACAACACGCGCCATTGCTGATTGCTGTTTTGTACTCGAGGTAATTGAACCCGGTTTGCTGGTAGTAAAGCACCGCCGGATAAAGGGGTTTGGCAAGTTCATTAATGTTGCCGTGTTAAAAGGCGACGAAATAAAAATTATTGATGAGCACAGCAAAAGCCTGCCGGATTGCCCGGCCATGCTCAGCTCGTTGCTTGATTATAATTCACCAACCGGCTGGAACGATTCGGTTAATGTGTTCGTTCAGTTAGCCGCTTCTATGCGCGCCCACGGCCATGGGGGTTCGTTACTGGTGGTCCCTTCCGGCAGCGACCAATGGCGTGATTCTATCATACATCCCATGACCTACCCGGTTACACCCGCATTTGATGAGCTGAAAATATTAATGGAGCTGGAAATTATTGAGCGCAACATCACCCTTTGGCAGGATGAAGTTAACCGCACGGTAGAAAGCATCGCAGGATTAACCGCTGTTGATGGCGCAACCATCATAACCGACAAGCTGGAAGTGATGGCCTTTGGTGCGAAAATCGGCTTATCCTCAAACGGCATACCTGTTGAACAAATGATGGTAACCGAGCCCGTAATAGGCAACACAGCAATCACCATTCATCCGGCGCAAAATGGGGGCACCAGGCACCTTTCGGCGGCACAGTTTGTGTTTGACCAGCGCGACGCCATTGCCCTTGTATCATCGCAGGATGGCAGGTTCACTATTTTTTCGTGGTCTCCCTGCGAGGGGATAGTTCATGCGCATTACGTAGATGCTTTGCTGCTTTGAAAGTGGCACTACTTTCTAAATGGTGGGGAACATACTTTGGGCGGCGTCACCAATGAATGGTATTGGCTTTTTTTCACCATTAATAGCGCCAATTAAGCCGATTATCCAGATTATTAACAGGGCAAGGTAAAAAAGCCGCATGAATGAATACAGCGAGAAAAATCCGGTTGAAAGCCAAATCAAGCCTAAAACCACAGCCACTCCAAATCGCAGCACCATCGAAACAAGGTGAAGCAGCAGGGTTTGCCTTAGCTGGTAACTGCCTAAACTTGTCTTGTTGTTTTGATGAAATCCAAAATAAGCAATAAGCCACCCGAAAATAGTGAAATAACTGATGATGCCGGCAGTTTTTCCCTGCTGTTCGTTTGCGAAAGGGTTAAGTGGGTCCATAAAATTTAAGGTTTGATTGTGCTATTAAAATTAAAAAAATAATTAATAACTTACTCATTTTCAGCTGAAAATTTTTATTAGCCAAATTAAATCTAAATTTGACAGCTAAAGATTTTTGTAATTGACCATTGTCGCCCGAAAACAATTGCCGGGAAACAAATGTTAACAAACCCTGTTGTGTTAACATAATGATAATATTAATTTTATTATTATATCACATACTTTTGCACCACACAATAAATTTATGAATAAGAAGACACAAGAATCGTCGGTTAAAGCGTCGCGGAAAGCAATTCAGCAGGAATTAATTGATGAATTGAAAAAAATAACAAGCCGGCTGGGATCAGGATCTGAAAAGTTGATCAAAGAAATAACCAAAGGATCGAAAAAACTGGCGAAAATAATTTCGAAAGAATTAAAGCAGGCCGAGCCTGTAAGTTCGGACACTGTTAGTGGGACAAAAGATGCAAAGGTTTCTAAAAAGGCCGAAGATGTTAAAAAGCCCGTGACACCCGCGCTAAAAGAAAAAAGCGTAAAGGCTGCCGCGCCGGTTAAATCAGCAGCTCCGGCTAAATCAGCTCCGGCCCCGACTAAAACGGCTCCTAAAAAGACTGCACCGGCAGCGGTTCAACCTAAACCAGCGCCAGTACAATCAAAGGCAAAGCCGGTCAAAAAAGTTTCAGCTAAACCTGAAGTCAAAAAAGACGACAAGGCGTCCTGACAGGATACGGGTTAACAGATTATATTTGGAATAGAAGTGTTACAACTCTTTTCCATGATTTAAACATGGCCGCACAAGAAGGGTGGTGATAATTGACATATTAATCATATCAATTATCGCCACCCTGTTTTATTTGCTAATAAATTTTAACCTTGAAAGCCGGCTAACGAAAGCGCCTGCCTTTTTAGAGTCTTGAAAAAACAAGCTGGGCTTGTTTTCCAAAAAATGGTATCGGTTTTTTCTCGCCATTGATAGCGCCGGCTAAGCCAATTAGCCACAGCACAAGAAATGTGGCGTTTATAAGCATCGTAAAGTCAAATAATGTAAATACGCTTGCTGCAGGCCAAATAGGAGCCAAAAATAAATGCAATGCAAACCTTACAGCCACGTAAGAAATATATAAAAGCAATGTTTGCCTTAAGTGATAACTGCTAAGGCTTGTTTTATCATTTTTATGAAATGTAAAAAATGCCATCGACCAGCCTAAAACAAAAAAGTAACTAAGCATTCCTGCTGTTTTTCCATCATCCTCAATCCCGAAGGGGTTTCCTGATCTCATAGGTTTTTAATCTTTTTAAATTGTAAAGCGTACATTGATTGTTAATGCGGGTGTATACGTAAAAATTAACCTGTTAGTTACGCTTTGAAAATTTATTTTCTTATTAAGCAATAAAAAATTTAACTTATAAGCTATTTTAAGGACTAAAAATAAATCGCCCCCGGGTTCTCATTTCTTCTAAATTTGCCTGTGATGACAAATAACCTGATCAGCACTGAAATAGACCGGTTTTACTCGGGCGCGGCGGAAGATAAGCGGCTCACATTTGGCCTGGGGCCACTAGAATTTGAGCGGAATAAGGAATTGATCGGCCGTTTTTTACCAGCCGGAGGTGCTGTTATTATTGATGTGGGGGGTGGCCCCGGCGTTTATGCGGAATGGCTTGCGGAAATGGGGCATGCAGTTCATCTGGTCGACCCGGTTGGCAAGCACATACAGCAGGCACAAAAAAGGGCGGCGAAGTTAAAAAAGCCATTTAAAGCGATATTGGGCGAGGCGAGAAACCTTGATCTTCCCGACGGCACGGCCGATTTGGTCATTTTACATGGACCCTTATATCACCTTCAGCTGAGAGCCGAAAGGATGCAGGCCCTGCAGGAAGCAAATCGGATATTAAAAGCAAATGGCATTTTACTTGCTTTTGCTATCAACCATACCGTTTCCACCATTACCGGTTTATTAAACGGGATGATCCATGATGCTCAATTCTATGCCATGTGCCAAAGTGAACTTAAAACCGGCATACATAACCCACCCGCAAACTGGCCGGGCATATTGCCCGAAGCTTTTTTTCATAAACCACAGGAGTTGATAGATGAAGTAAATGAAGCAGGGTTTAATAATCTCAAGCTATTTGCCGTAGAAGGCATGGTGTGGCTCGACAGCAAATATTTTGAAAGCCGTTCGGATCCTCGTAAAAAGGAGGCTATGATGGCATTGCTAAGGTCGACGGAGGAAAATACGGAACTTTTATCCCTTAGTCCGCATTTGATGGTTTCCGCGAGGAAAAGTTGAGTAAAAAATCAATTCAAGGCCTGCTTATATGATAAGCATCACAATTTGTGGGGCCTGAAGTCAATAAACAAGGAATTTTTATTGGATACTATTGTATCATGATGAAGCAGATAAATATAGAACATGTAGGGAACCTTCATACCGAATGGTTTAGAGGTTTGGATTTTTATGGGCTGGAACTTAATTTTATGCAGGAGCGGCTTGATGAAGTCGCATCAGGTAATACAGGTCGGGAAGCATCAGAAAGAATCGATTATTTTCAAAACGAAATTATTATCCATCGCAATTTTATTGATGAATTAAGGCATTATATCCATGAAAACGTCAAAAAAATGGGCAATGAATTGCTTAAAACGAAAGTCTTTGTGGATGAAAATGTAGCCGCTGAGCACGAGAAATTGCATGAACAATACCTCACCGAGGAAAAAATGATAAAGGATTTGCGCCAGGAATTTAACAGGTTTGCTGCTGAATGGCTGTGAAGGTAAAATTCAACTAAAGTGGGTTCGGGTGCGCAGCTTCCCTCCTATTGTATAGCCACCAAAAGTGTTCCTGATTTTGTGGTGGTATCAAATGTAAAGGAGGCTATTTTCATATCCTTGGCCATCAAATAGTATTTAAGCGTACTCCCCTGTGTTCCCACCGGATCGTTCACCACGCTGATATCCGTGTTTTGCCGGATGGTCATTATGCCGCCGGTAAACGCAGTAAATGCCAGCACGGGGGTTTTATCGTTGTCATCTTTAGGTTCGAATATGGCGGCGTACGTATACGCGCCATTTGACCTCAATATTACGTATTGTGAGCTGGTGCCTATTTCAATATCTTTTGCCGCATAATACGAATTGCCGCTATTGTCTTTTTGTAAAAAATCGCCTTTAAAATTTACGAAATCATTAGCAAGGCCGCCAGCCGCTTTTAACATGTTCCTGGCTATGTTCAGGGAAAACTCGGCCTGGTCTGCGGGTGAATCTGAAGTTTGGGCACTACAGCAAAACGGCAATAGCAACAGGCATAGCGCCGCAATTAGCATATTTGATTTTTTCATTAGCTCAATTTTATATGATCGGTTCGTTTTTTTGTTATTTAAGATTTCATTAGAGATCACCCGGGGTTCAGCATTTAACATAGTAACAAGCCTGCGGCATATTCTTTGATATCTCAGTATTTCATTTGTAAAAGCATTCAAGAGGGGTTTCTCCGTTTATCAAACCTGCACGTTTAATGAAACCTTTAGGCGCGTTTGGAGCTTGTTATGCTGCTCAATTTTTCGTGGCAACTATAAGGACGAAAGCTGTTTAAAGCTACGCGGAACCAATAATATTAAAATACCATTTTTCAGGTATTTTTTAATTATGAATATTTAATATAAAAAACTCGGTATATTTCTATTCTTATTTTGTAAATTCATAAACCTGGTTGTTTATATGAAACACGCAGGCATTTTTGTTTTGTTGGTTTTAATAAACTGCATTGCCGCGCATGCGCAAACCATAAGGCAATTAATTGATTCCGCACGATTTTATAAGAGTACTAATTACGCAAAGGTTATTTATTTTGCTGCTGCTGCATACAAACAAGCCAATACAAATAAACAACCCGCATTTGCCGGTGAAAGCGCCCTGATGCTTGGCGCCGGAAATTACCTGGCAGGGAACTATAAGGACGCATTGCGCTGGTATTTCGAGGCCGAAAAAATATACAACAGCATTGATGACAAGCCGGGCCTGGCAGAATTATACGGTGAGATGTGCGTTTTCTATGTAAAAAATAAAGCATTTAACGATGCAGATACTGTAAGTAAAAAAGCAATAAGCTATTCGATAGCTACAAAGAATATTTCGCAACTGGCTACATCAGTAAATAACCGCGGGGTAATGTTTATGGACGAAGGGAAAACCGATAGCGCAATTACATCCTTCCGGTCGAGCTATTCATTGTACAAAAAGTTAAAAGATAAAATAGGTATGGCCTATAGCCTCGATTATTTATCGTCGGCGTTATCAGAGAAGGGCTTATATGTGAAGGCTTTACAGGCAATGAATGAAAGCAGACAACTGCGCCAGGGCATGGGCGACAAAACGGGCGAAGCCGTAGCTGTAAATAATATTGGTGAGGTTTACCTGAAAGAAAAAAAACCTGGCGAGGCCACCCCCTATTTTATCGATGCCATTGCAAAAGCGCACGCTTTAAACTATCCCGATCTTGAGATTTACAGTTATGGCATGCTTACGCAAACCTATCAGCAGCAAGGGAAGTACAAAGAAGCGTACCAGGCACAAACGAAATATGTTGAACTAAACCAAAAATTTGAGGAAGCAAAAAACACCAGGGCCCTGCAGGAATTGCAAACGCGTTATGAGACCGCTAAAAAAGAGCAGGAAAACAAGTCGCTGAAAACTGAAAACAATGCCCAGCTGATAAAGCTGAGCCGCAACCGGATCGGCATTTACGCGCTGCTAACCATAACAGTGCTGCTGGCTATTTTATTTTATTTATTGTATAACAAGAATAAGCTTAAACAGCAGGCGCGGTTTAACGAAGCAATGTTAAGCGAGCAGCGGCTACGTGCGCAGGGCATTTTAGAGGCTGAAGAAAATGAACGGCGGCGCCTGGCCATGGAACTTCATGATGGTGTGGGACAAATGCTGAGCGCGGCCCGCCGGCAAGTGGAATTAAAAAACATAAACGGGGCAGATGAAGAGGCCCTAAAAATGCTCGATGATTCAATAACAGAATTGAGGGGTATTTCACATAGCATGGTGCCACCATCCATACTCAACAAAAACCTTAAGCAAGCCATTGAAGAGTTTATTGGCCGGATGAATAATGATGGATCGATTGCTATTACTATCGACTGGATAAATGCAGATGGCCTTGAACTGGATAAAACAACAACCCTGATGCTATACCGCAGTATGCAGGAAATAATAACCAATGTATTCAGGCACTCGCGGGCTACTTCAGTTCATATTGAACTGGTGAACCACAATACCCATCTTACATTAATGATATATGACGACGGTGTAGGTTTTGATAAAGAAAAACTTCTGAAGACAGGCAAAGGATTGGGGTTAAAAAACATACAATCGCGGGTAGCCTATATCGGCGGAAGCCTGCAAATTGATACCATGCCCTTAAAAGGCGTTACCTATACAATTGAATTACCCTTACCGGTTACAAGCTGAATGGATAAAATAAAAATAGTTTTAGCTGATGACCATCAAATATTGCTTGATGGCCTCAAGTCGCTTTTCGAAAAACAAGAGGCAATTGATATAACCGGTATTTATAATAATGGCGCCGACCTGTTTGAAGGCATTAATGATACAATGCCAGATATTGCAATAGTTGACATAAATATGCCCGGACTAAACGGGCTTGAGCTTACCTTAAAGATAAAAAAAGAATTTCCGGCGGTTAAAGTGATAGTGCTATCAATGTTTGACGATATCGTACACATCATGCAGCTGATCAAAGCCGGTGCATCTGCTTATTTATTTAAGAATATTAGCAACGCGAAGCTGCTCGAAGCGATACTGGAGGTTGAAAAGGGTAATACTTATTTTCCTGCCGAGGTATCCGCTAAAATTGCCGCCTTTACACGATCAGAAAAAAGCAAACAATATGAGATACCCGCGCCCGCGCTTACAAGCCGCGAATTGCAAATCCTGAAACTGATAGCTTTGGAATACAGTAATTCAAAAATTGCTGATACCTTATTTATCAGCGAACGCACGGTTGAAACCCATCGTAAAAATATGCTCCGGAAAACCAACCATAAAAATATGGTTGGCCTGCTTAAATATGTGTTTGATAATCATTTGATTTAAGGCAATAATACAGCGCCAGATCAGCCGTGTTAGCCTGGAGCCAGGCTTTAAAATACCCCAAAAGCGGTATACATAAGAATAACGATCTTGATATTTTTGATAACCCCAATTAAATATCAAATGAACATCAGCAGCACGTGAAATTCAAAAAAGCATTGACCGATCCTTCCTTCTGGATTTTGCTGATAGCGAATGTTTACCTGGTATATAAATACGAGCAGAACCCTGATATCTTCACTACGCTCATATGGCTTTATTGGTCGCAAAGTATAATATATGGTTTTTTTAATTTTTTTGATATTCTCACCACAAAGTACGTGGATCTGTCTACACAGCTACAGCCAAGCTTAGGATCGGAAAATTCAACGGATAAACAAAAAGATATTAGAAACGCCACAGCATGGGTTTTCCTTTTCCATTTTGGTTTCTTTCATTTTGTCTATTTCATTTTTCTCCTTACTATGACCACGTTGAAACTTTTCGACTGGGTCTTTTTTAAATATTACATCCTGGTTTTTGTAGTATTCCAGGTGGTTAGTTTTATACAGCACAAAATACAAAACAAGAACAAACCAGCCGACATAGGCAAAATGTTTTTTACACCTTACCTGCGTATTATACCCATGCACTTATGCATTTTGATCCCGGCGTTTGTGCATATAACCAACCTTACCGTTTTCCTGGTGCTGAAAGTTATAGCCGATGTTTTGATGTACGTGTTAACCAGCAGCAACTATCAAAAAAATCCGATGGCCGAAGTAACTACCCTGAACATCGAATCAATCATATCACCCGATTAAATTTTAACCATTAAATTATCATATCATGATCATCTCAGTAAATCATAAGATCAACAATCCTGAAAGCTTCTGGAAATCGGCACAGGAAAGCCTGCCTAATCTGCCCGAAGGTAAAGTAAAAAGAGTTTTACAAGCCTTGCCCAATGCCGATATGACCGAAGCTACATGCCTTTGGGAGGCTGAAAGCATTGATGCCCTTGACAGTTATTTGCGAAGTAAGGTGGGCAATACCAGCAAAGAAACTTATTACGAAGTAAATACCGCCAATTCGATAGGGTTGCCGGCTTAGTTGGATGTTGGATTTGGGATTTTCGAATTCGGATTTGGTGAAACTTTAATTCCGAAATCGAAAATCCGAAATCCGAAATGAAACATCATTCATACCTCAGCGCCTCGATCGGATCAAGCCTTGAGGCTTTTTGCGCGGGATAATAGCCAAAGAATATACCTGTTACCGCGCAAACAACAAACGATAGAACTACTGAGGACTCGGATATAATAGTTGGCCAACCAAGTGTGAGCGTAACTACCTGGGTTGACAGGAAGCCTACGACTACGCCGATAATGCCGCCGGTAATACTGATCATCACAGCCTCCATCAAAAACTGCATTAAAATATCTTTGCCCCGCGCGCCTATGGACATGCGGAGGCCAATTTCTTTTGTACGCTCGGTTACGGAAACATACATAATGTTCATGATGCCGATGCCGCCTATTACGAGGGAAATCCCGGCAACTACTGTTAATAAAACAGTTAACAGTCCGCTGGTTGAGCTTAGGGTGGCGATGAGCTCCTGCTGTGTACGGACCGTAAAATCGTTATCCTCGGCAGCGGTCAAACGGTGCGACCCTCTTAATATGCTGGTTATTTCAGTTACTGCGTCGTCGGTAACCCCTTCGTTGGCGGCTGACGCGTAAATATTTGAATAATAAATGGTAGCCAGTATTCTTTTTTGTACAGTGGTATAAGGCGCTATCAAAATATCGTCCTGGTCCTGCCCGAAAGAGTTAAAACCTTTCGGGCTTAATACCCCGATGACCTGGAAAGGTATGTGGCCGAAACGGATAATCTTCCCTATGGGGTTTTCGCCGTTGGGGAATATGTTATCAATAACTGTTTGCCCTATCAGACATACTTTAGCAGATGTTAAAACGTCTGTTGGCGTAAAGGCTATTCCATCTTTAAGCGATAATTTACGAATGTCGAGGTACTCGGGGCTCACGCCCGTCATTGTGGTTGGCCAGTTTAAAGCGCCGTTAATAGCCTGGCCTTTTGAGCTTACCGCGGGGGATATTTCTGTAATGTACTGTGCGTTTGCTTTTAAGGCGACAATGTCTTTGACGGTAAGCGTCTGGAAACTTGTACCGGCAATTCTCACTCCGCCGTTAAGGTTACTTGCCGGCTGAACAGTGATCATATTTGTACCCATGTTCGATAAAGAATCGTGGATGCTTTGCTTCGAACCCTGGCCAATGGCCACCATAGCAATAACTGAACCCACGCCGATAATAATACCAAGCATGGTTAAAAACGCCCTTAGTTTATTGCGTTGCAGTGCTTTAAGCGCTATGCGTATCAGATTAATTAAACTCATTTCTTTTTAGATAATCTTTTTTCACCCTCTTTCCGGCCTGCCGGAGAGAGGGTCATCCAGCGAAGCGCAGATGGGGTGAGTTAACTCGCGGCCACCCATTTGCGTTGATTCTGCTTCGATAGTTTACTCACCCGAACATCGCTTCGCTCGTTCACCCTCTCTTCCGCAAGCGGTAAAGAGGGTAAGAACAATTTTGGGCTAAATAACTCACCACTCACTATTCACAACTCACTAATAGTCCTCCGTTACGGGCAAATTTTCCAATACTTCTTTTGCCGAGCGTTTGGGCTCAACTTTTGTATCTTTTTGTATCCGCCCGTCACGTAATTGTATTGTTCGGCTGCTGAAGGAAGCAATATCAGGCTCGTGTGTTACAAATACTATTGTTTTACCTTGGTTCTGATTCAAATCCTGCATCAGCGCCATAATCTCATACGAGGTGCGGCTGTCGAGATTACCGGTAGCCTCATCAGCCAATATCATGACGGGCTCGTTCACCAGCGCACGGGCAATGGCAACGCGCTGTTGCTGCCCGCCGGATAATTGGCTGGGTGTGTGATCGTGCCTGTCGCCAAGTTTAACTGACTCCAGTGCATGTATCGCCCTTTCGCGCCGTTCAGCCGCGCTTACATCCTTGTTGTACAATAATGGCAGTTCAACATTTTCGAGCGCGGTTGTACGCGGCAGCAAGTTATAGGCCTGGAAAACAAAGCCTATTTTATGGTTACGCAGTTGCGCAAGTTCATCGCGCGATAAGCTTTTAACGTCTACGCCATCCAAAAAGTAATTCCCGATGCTGGGTTTGTCAAGGCATCCCAAAATATTTAACAACGTTGTTTTGCCCGAACCGCTGCTGCCCATTATGGTCACAAATTCACCTGCCTCCACATCAAATGATATGCCCCTGAGCGCGTGGACCGTTTCGCTGCCCATTATAAAATCGCGTTTAAGCTCCTTTATTTCTAATATCTTTTTGCTCATCGGCCGCCCCTGCCGCCTCCTGCCGGACGTTTTGGTAAAAATGGACTGCCACCCGGAGATGACGCAGCAGCCCCTATGACCCCGGCTCCGCCACTAACGCCAATTACTACCATATCATTGGCTGTTAAACCCGACAATACTTCGACATGTGTGTTATCGTTTAACCCTATTTCTATCCGCTTTTGCACCAACTTATTGCCCTGCAGTAACCAGATTAATGCCTTCTGCTTATTTACCCCGGACGTATCGGTGCGGCTTTTGGCTGAGTGCGATACCAGGTTGGCTGACGGATTGCCACCGGCCGCCGCCCCTTTATGCATCCTTTTGTGGCTTACCTTGCCTACGATCTGGTAATTTTTCATCAGGGAAGAATCTGGTGTAAAGGCTAGTGCCTTGGCCGGGATCAGCATGGCATTATTCACTTCTTTGGTGTAAATAATGATGTTAGCTGTCATACCGGGCTTCAGTTTCATATCGTCATTTGGCGCGTTGATAATGGTGGTATAGGTAACCACATTTGCTGACGTTGAAGGGTGCAGGCGCACCTCGGTAACAGTACCGGCAAACTGGTCGGTTATAAATGCATCTACGGTAAACGAAGCGCGGTTCCCTGCCTTCACATCGCCAATATCAGCCTCATCCACATTGGCTTCCACCTCCATTTTCGTAATATCCCTGGCTATAATAAAAAGTGTAGGTGTACTAAAGCTGGCAGCCACAGTTTGACCGATGCTGATATTGCGGTTCAATACCACGCCATCGATCGGCGAATAGATATTGGCGTACGACAGATTTTTCTGTGCCGACCGTACCTGCGCCTGCGCGCTGGCAACGCTTGCTTTTGCTTCATCAAGGGTATTGAGCGCGGTATCGTAGTCGGCTTTACTAATGGCATCCGTTTTAAAGAGAATACTTTGCCTGTTAAAATTATTTTTCGCAAATACCAACTGGCTTTGGGCGTTGGCTAACGTGCCTTTTACCTGGTCGAGCGTGGCCTGCAGCAATGATTTATCAAGCTGGGCCAAAAGCTGCCCCTTTTTTACTTTCGAATTAAAATCAACATACAAATATTGCAGTATCCCTGAGATCTGTGTACCTACGGTCACCGTATCAACCGGTTCTATTTTACCGGTAGCGGTTACGCTTTGCGCTATATAGCCGGTTGTTGGTTTCTCGGCCAAAACAGCAACGGGCACTGTTTTTTTATGAAAGAACAAAAACCAAATGAGCAAAATGGCTACCAGTATCGCCGCAATGATTAATATCTTTTTTACTATAGGTTTCATGATAGCGCTATTTATAATTTAATGGGGATGCCCCGGTAAAAGTCGTATATTTTCAGGGTCAGCAGCTCGTTATACTTTGCTTGTATGAAAGCCTGCTGGGCCTGTACAAACAAGTTTTTTTGCAATAAAAAATCCACGGTGTTGATCGCCCCAACTTTCAGTTGTTCGCTAGCGATGCGGTACCCTTCCTTGTTAAAATTATATTCTTCGACGGCGGCTGCATACTGGCTTTTTGCATTTTCAACATTCAGGTAAGCCCTTTCTACTGTTTGCGATAGCGTTACTGAGGCATTTTTCAGGTTAAGCTTTGCCTGGTCAACGGCTATTTTTGCTTCTTCCACCTGGGTTTTGACGGCCCTTTTTGTAAAAATGGGGACGGAGAGGTTAACACCGATCTGCTGATTAAAATTGTTATTGATCTGCCCTGGAAATATACTGCCCTGCCCGCTTACATAACCCGTATTGAGGGACGCACCTGCCGTTAACGTCGGCTTATAACCTGCCCTCGCTATATCTACGCCATATTGGGCGTTTTTTACGCCCAGCTCGCCAATTTTTACATCGGGAAAGTTTTTTAAAGCACTTTGTTCAACATCCCGAAAGGCACTTACGCTATCGATTGGTACAATAGTGTCCGGCTTTACGATGTCGAATTTAACATCGGTCGGCAAAAGTAAAAGCTGTTTTAAAGTGAGCAGATCGCCTCTTTCGTTATTTTTAGCCGTGACCAGTGTGTATTGATCCGTTGAATGCTCTGCCTGCAACTGGATAAGGGCATACCGGGCTACGGCGCCAACATCGTACTTTTGCTGCCCAAGTTTTACCTGGGCCTGCGATGTGTTTACCAGGTCGGTATCATAAATTATTTCTTCCTTATCCAATAAAATTGTAAGGTAAGCCTGCGTGATCTGCAGCGACACATCATTTTCCTGTTGGATAATGCTGAGGTTTGCTGATTGCACTGACAGGTTGGTTTGCAGGATGGTATTGTTAATTAAATTGCCGTTATATAAGGTGACAGATGCATTCACGCTATAATTACCCGAAGCGGTAAATGACGACCCGCCACCCCCTATCACGTTCCCATTGCTATCAATCCTGCTGACGGAATTTTTGTTGGAATGTTCGAAATTTTGCGACGCCGAACCTAAAAGATTCGGCAAACGGGCAGCCCTTGCTAGTAAATACTGCTGCTGACTGGTTAATTGGGCCAGGCGCAGCGTATTGATCTGGATATTGTTTTTTTTGGCATAATCGATACATTTTACCAGGTCCCATTTTATGGAAGTGCCCACAAGCGTACTGTCCTGCGCGTAAAGGGTGTTAACGACGGCAAGCAGCAAAATGAGAGGAATTAAGTATTTGGATTTTATTGGCATAACTTAGTGATGATACCAGCTAATAATGGTAACTATTAAATGGGTCATCACATTAAATAGAATTTAAGCGCAAAATGTTTGACATGAAGGGCTTTATAATTTTTAGCGGTGTGAAAATTTAGCCATGAGGAGAGTTTATAGGATGTGAAAGTCTTAAGACTTTTAACTCATTCAATCAATCGCCATCTCCAGTTATAAGTACTGAATGAACCGAAACTATTCAGACCCATATAAGGATCGTAAAATAGTTGAAGGCCACTAATTTTTGCGATATTATATGGTAAAACCGTAAAACTGATATCATTGGCAATGGCCCTGCTTTTTGTGCCGGTTTCAAATTTCATGATGTTGCCCATAGTTCCTGTTGGTTTCTTTAATTTAACAGGAAGATCGTTTTTGATGTTTGAGGCTGGTTGTGATAAGTGTGGCTGCCGATATTCGCCTGCGATAAACAGGGTTACGCTTTGTATAAATAACTGCGCAGATCCAAAAATAACAAAAGTGCTAAATAATAATTTTTTCATATCCATTTGTATTAAAAGATCAAACAAATGTTTGTGTTAGCGACCCAATGGACAATAAAAACATATTTTATTGAAATAGGTTTTTAAAAAAAGCAAACTTAACAATAAATTAATTTCATCGTTTCTTTTCGCCAGCCCGATCCGACAATCGCAACAAATATTCTGCGCTTTTATAGGGCATTCGCCTTAATAAAATACATTTTTATTTAAGCGGCTACCGGCTGCATTTTTGGTTTAAGTTGTGCGCGCACACAGCGTAACAGGCTCTGGTTGGCATATTGGGATAAAAATGTAGACTTTTGTAAACACAGAAGTTTCATTTATCAGTTTAATTTATTGACGTAAAAGTTGGCACGATTATTTAGTTACCCAGGTACATCTAAATAAAAAAACAACATTATGAGATCACTACTTTACATCGTCGCTGTAATCCTTGTAATAGGATGGGCGATAGGCGTGTTTGCTTACTCAGCAGGCGGATTAATTCATGTTTTACTTGTTATTGCAGTTATTGCACTCCTGATCGGAATTATCAGGGGGGATACCTCCGTAATTTAGTCTAAAGTCAGAAGTCGAATTTGGTCCATCCTTTTACTTAGGACTTAAGACTAATCGTCAAAGGCGACCTTGTACGGTTGCCTTTTTCCTTTTTACGCCAGGCTGTTGCACAGCCGGTACGCCTTTGGTTTGAATGTCGGCGATATTTAATAATTTATCGTGCGTGGAAATACGCAACCTCCCATTTGAGCGTTGGCCTGCTTTTTTCCTGTTCGACCATGCCTGCTTCAACGTGCGGCAGTACTTTATTAAAGAAACCATCCAATCGGGAATATCGGAGTTTGAATTATTTTTTCTCACTACCATAGTATGACTTATATAGTCGTGTAACTCCAGCAGGTAGCCTATCCCCATTGTACCGGTACAAATTAGCCTGCCGAGTGTGCGTATCAAAGCATGCTTTAAATTTATCCGTTCTTCAGTAGGCACATAAATAATTTCAATATTCATCACCATCATCCCTATGGTCCTGCTAAGAACCATTTCGACGAAAATAAAATATAGCGTGAGTGAAAGGAATAAAATTTCGGCGTAATTTTTACTTAAATGGGAAGGAAAGAAATGAAATGTTAAATACAGCAATATGTCTACTATAGCAACATCCATAATAAGCTGCAGAAATCGAACATGGAAAGATGCTTTGCAATCATCCGGATTTAACATGCTGTCATCATTAAGCTTCGTTTGAAAAGTTAGTTACCAGCCCGTTTTACGAAGCTGTGCCGTGATTTGTTAGCCTGTGGGGAAAGGCAGGTAAATGTGCTATAAAAAATGGCGGCATGCCTGCTGCCTGGTGGTCATGGATATATCCTTTACATGACATAAATTTAGTGAATTAGGGTGCATTAAAGATATGAAACGGGCACTGCAATTACAAAGAAAAAACTAAGGGCCTAAACCGGGGGCCTAAATAAGCCAGGCAATTTTCCCCTTTGTTCAGATCCTCGTGCCAGGACCGAAATTGTTTATAAAACAGGCAGGGAGATAAAAGCAAGATATATGTAGTTTCGGTTCGGTTTTTCATGTAAAAATTTTTTATCTTCGATAGTTATATTTGGTCAATCAAATCTTATTCACATGAAAACTATTGTTTACTTTATTTTTATTGCGCTAATACTGGCCGGATGTAAAAAATCATCGCCAACAACTGTTATCCCTGTTGCAGCGCTCACTGGCAAATATGTTTCATTTAAAATCATCGACACCTCATATAATAATAGTCTGACAGCCGACGGTATCTATCAAATAAGGCACGAGACGGCAACCGGTGACACAGATTTTTACAACCCCGGAACGGCAAATTATACGGTCAACCCAAATGACATTCAAAATTATCAACCCAGTTGGGCCACGTCTGATACGTTAAATTTTACATCGGCAACTGGGGGTACCGAAAGTGATCCAACCGGTACATACCCGTTTACCTATTCCTTGCAAACCGGCGCCTTTGACGATGGTGCCAATGATCCCATTTTACATATCAAACTATTTAAATTAAACACCACAACAATTGAAATAGTAGCCTTTGAACAGCAGGGGATTTACGTAGCAGATGGCCAGGCAACTTACTATAAAAAGGAATAGTGCGTCAATATTTAAAACTAAACTACTGGAAGATTCTGTTAAATTTGGTATCTTACAAAGCAAGGGATTGGTGTACTCTTATAGCTTGATTAGAATAGATTGAGCAACCCGGGTATATATGGAAAACACTGACTATTTAATGCGCCAGATTGAGGGCCTCAACGTTCTTTTCAGGAAACTATTTTCCAAAATATTGTTATTAAAAGAAGGTGCTGCTACTGACATACAAGTTTCTGAAATTAATGATCTATTAATATCTGCCCTGGGTATAAATTTGGATGATATTGCAAATTCAATCAATGAAGAATTGCTTGAGAAGCTATTAAAGAAAAAAATAAGCATTCCTGATCTTAATAAGCTTATCTCGCTAATTACGGACCTGGCTGAAATAAGTGACCGAATGGCAACCGGTTATCGTTCTGATCTACTTCTGGCCAAGGCCCGGTTTTTGGAAGAATACCTGGCAAAGACTTATAATATTGCCTATTATGACAAGCTGAATTGGCCTGGCAAGTAAAAAAATCCTGAGCACATTTTAATGGGACACCCCACCTCTATGGCCTTTGCGCTTAATTCTAACGCCAGAAACGGATTTGAGCAGGCAGTAGCGTTGAGTTTGTCTGTCACGACAAAAAAATTAAAAGCCGCCTGCCTTAATTTTATCCTAACTCTTGTATCTTGACGTCATAATTCCCATATCAGCCATTTATTCAAGATGAGATATTTTTACCTGGCCCCGGCAGTTATATTGTTATCCGGCTTTCTCTTTATCAGGAAGCCAATGGAGGCAAACTTTAGGGATTCGGCAGCGTACCGCTGGCTTAATAAAAAAGTTCTCGGTAAACGTACACTGGACAACATGGAGAACCTCGATAGCTGGCGTTCGTTCACCACTTCGGGAACCGCTATAGTTGATGCGCGGAAAGTTATCAAAACCAAAGATTCAAGCAGCTCAGTGGCAACTATTGAGCTTTCGAAGCAATTTGTTCATGAAGGCAATACGTCCATGCTGATGACTACACCCTCAAGGCTTGCCGGCCCGGCTCCAAAAAACGGGCGCGGCTGGGGCCGGTCGGGCGTAAGGCGCGTGTTTAACGGGGAAGACTGGACGGCATATAACCGTATTTCTATTTGGATATACCCTGATCTGCCCGGTTTTTATACTACTGCGCTTGATTGCCAGCTATACAACGATGGCGCTGTGAAACTGCCTGCAATTTTTGGCCAGGAGGGCGAAACTTCGCTGGTGCTTAAAAACCATGAGTGGAACCATGTTGTTTGGGAAATAAGCAATGTGGCCAGGGACAAGATAACCGCCTTCGAGATGTCGTACGGTTTATCCGGCAGCTACCCGGGAGAAGCTGACCATATCCGTTTTTATTTTGATCAGATGGAACTTGAAAAAGTGGATCCCGATAAAGTTGAGGGCTGGGATGTATGGAAAGGCCGCATTTCGTATCCCCATACGGGATACCAAACCGGGGCTCAAAAAAGCGCCATCGCCAGCGATATCGATGCAAAAGTATTCAGGCTTATTGATAAAGTCACCGGAAAAACGGTGCTGACCAAACCGATAAAAAACGTTACTTCATATACCGGCAATTTCCAGGTGATGGATTTTTCGGAAATCAGAAAGCCCGGAACTTACGTATTGCAGGCAGGAAACGTAGGCACAAAGCCTTTCAGTATTGGCGCAGATGTTTATCAGCGAACCGTATGGAAGGCACTAAATTTTTTGTATGCCGAACGCTGCGGGAAAGAAATACCAGGGGTACATGGCAATGAGCACCAGGACTGGACCTGTGTACACGGGGATAAACGCATGGTAATTAATGGCGGCTGGCACGATGCCGGCGACCTTTCGCAGAATTTTGAGGGCACCGAAGAAATTACCTATGCTTTGTTGACTATGGCCGAAAAGCTCCGCACCCGGAATGATAACCCGGCATTGTATAGCCGCGTGCTGGAGGAAGCAAAATGGGGGCTCGACTGGGTATTGAAGACAAGGTTTGGCGATGGCTACCGGGATGTCGGCTCGATCAACAGCCGAAGAACGGACAATATTATCGGCAATGATGACGATGTGGTTGCCACAGCGCAAAACAGCCCGATGGCCAATTTTGAGGCGGCTACAGTTGAGGCTATCGGTTACCGCGCATTTAAAACCACCGATCCGGCCTATGCCGAAAAAGCGCTAAAAACAGCGAAAGCCGACTGGCAGTTTGCCGCTGACGGGATGTCTTCGGTTAAGCCGTCGAAGGATCTGTGGCGTGGTAATTTCGATTCAAATAATGTGGAAGATGAATTGCCCTCGCAGGCTATCCTTTCATCAGTCGCGCTGTGGAAAGCTACGGGCGATAAAAAATATGCCGGTTTTGCAACGAGTTTAGCGCCGGTGATCACTGATGCCCAGCAACGTAAACGCCCTGACTGGGATACGCCGCTGACCGGTTTCTTTTATACCTCGACTGCTAAAGACAGGATACTGCATTATTGCCACCGCGGCAGGGAACAAGCCCCAACGATGGCGCTTACTGCGCTTTGTGACGCGTTCCCCGATAACCCCGATTGGATGCATTGGTATTCGGCGGTTACGCTTTATTCGGAGTATCTTAAAACCATATCGAAATATTCTGCACCGTATAACATGATGGCGGCATCCGTTTATGCAGATACAGAATATATGCATGTGCCTGAAAGCAGGCAGGAATCGTTCCGTAAACAGGTGCTTAAGGGCGTGCCCCTGGGCAAGGGCCATTACCTCCGTATCTTCCCGGTTTGGATGGATTACCGGGGTAATTCAGGTACTATTTTACCGCAGGCACAGGCCATGGCAAGCGCTGCAAATTTGCGCGGCGACCTTGCTTCGGCACAATTGGCCACGCGCCAACTGGAGTGGGTCATTGGCCGGAACCCGTTTTCGGAAAGCACCATGTATGGCGAAGGTTATGATTTTACACCGCTATATACGCCTTCTTCGGGTGACATCGTCGGCGCCCTGCCAGTGGGCATTGAAACCAAAGATGAAAATGACGCGCCTTACTGGCCGGTACAAAGTATGTGGACCTATAAGGAAATATGGGGCCACCCGGTAACCAACTGGATTTGGTTGTTAAAAGATATTGAAGGCCCCGCAATGGTTGAAGGAAAAGCAAACGGTCCGGTGATACTAAGGGAAGTTAACACGAAACAATTGATCACAGTATCTCCTAACAAATCGACGGGAGTTTTTAAAACAAATGTACCGGAAGGGAAATATGTGGTGATCAACAACGGCGCCGAACAACCGCAAACTTTTCTGCCCGGTGCTTCTTATCATTTAGAATGCCGCCCCCGTTTTTTTTTAAGCTATGAAGTATCAAAACAAGCGTTAGCAAACGGAGATGTTATCATTAAATTGATGGTGCAGGGTAGCGGGCAGCACCAATTCCATATCCGCACGGATAATTTGACGATTGCTGACGATTCGAAAACAATTAAACTTAAACAAGGCAAAGCTTCAAGTTTTGAGTGGACGGCACGTATCAGTTCGCCGGACACGCCATGGGTGGCAGTAATAGTGCCTGACGATGACCTGTCGCAGCGCAAGGAAATAAGGGGAGCGGCTCGGGAAAAGTAATGAGTGAATTTCTGTTACGAAAACCCATCAGCAATCCCCATCCGGCCCGCAGCTTTCGCCTTCAATAATCTCGAATTTTGGTTTGAGGTTTTCTTTTTGCCAATCGTCAAAAGCTTTTTGCAAAGTTTGCTCAAATACGGGTACTGCCTGTGCGCCTGATACAGCGTATTTATTGTTCAGCACGAAAAATGGCACGCCCTGTATGCCGAGGTATTGGGCTTGCGCAATATCACGTTTTACCTCATCTGCGTAAGCGCCACTCTCAAGCACCTGTTTAACTTCGCTGGCATCAAGGCCTAAGGCAGCGCCTAATTCAACAAGGGTATCCAGGTCGTCGATGTTTTTTCCATCGGTAAAGCAGGCCTTAAATAATTGCTCTTCGGCTTCAATACCCAGGCCATGCTTTTTGGCGAAGTGGCTGTACCGGTGTGCATTAAAGCTGTTGGCAACAATTGCCTTGTCGAAGTTGTAGGTTAGACCGGCTTCGGCAGCCATTTGGGTCACGTGGGCATTTAATTGTCGCGCATGGTCAATGGTAAAACCTTTTACATCGGCCAGGTATTGGTCGATGTTTATGTTGGGATTTGTTTCCATGTTGGGGTTAAGCTGGAAGCTTTTCCACTCAATTTCTACCTCGTCTTTGTGCTCAAAATGCGCCAAAGCATCCTCGAACCTGCGCTTGCCGATATAACAAAAAGGGCACATCACATCCGACCATATTTCAACTTTCATAACTATCCTGTTTAAGATACAAAGTTAATTCACTACTTTAACATCCCCGTAAGGGCAAAGTAAAATAATGGCAGGTTGGTGGGTCTTCTTAGTGTTCATCGTAAGATTTTCGTGGCCTTAGTGGTTTGGTTTTTACCACAAAGAACGCAAAGGATTTCACAAAGGGCATAAAGCTTTTATGGGGTATTGTTATTATGGCCGGCATTTTTATTTTTTCAAAATCGATAAAACAACAACCGGGTTAAACAGCTTTAAAATGAAAATGATAACTAAGTATTTCTGCATCATCATTATATTAACGTTCTATTTGAATTTTGCAGCCACTGCCCAGCAGAAAGCAAAGCCGGATTATGGCAACTTATTCAGTGCCGGGTACGCTGCCGGTCTTATAGGCGGTTTATACGATGCTTATTACCCCTATAACAAACTAAAACAGCACGGCGATTTTGGCCTCGGCGCACCGGCCAAACTTGATGGCGAGTTGACCATGCTCCATGGTAAATTTTACCAGACACAGTTTACCGGCAAAACCACTTTGATGGGCGATACCGGCAAAACGCCGTATGCTGCAGTATGCTTTTTTCATGCCAATAAAGTGTTCAAGCCCTGGAAACAGCTAAATAAAGCAGCGCTTTTCCATTACCTCGATAGTGTACTCACCAACCAAAACGGGATGTATGCTATTCATATCGTTGGCAGCTTCAGTTATGTAAAAACGAGGGCTTTCCCGCCGGTGCACCAAAAACCATACTTGCCATTGGCCGCCATGCTCGATAAGCAGCATTTTTTTGAGTTCCGCACCATCAACGGCGACCTGGTAGGCTACAGGCTGCCCGCTTTTACCGAAGGATCCATGATCAGCGGGTACCATTTTCATTTTTTATCGGATAGCAAAGACAAAGGCGGTCACATGATAGACCTTACTGCAGATAATATTACCATTGAAGTGGATGCCCTTACCAGCTATACCATCGACCTACCCCAAACCAATGATTTTAAAAATTTCGATTTCAGGAAAGATCGCAAGGAAGAGATAAAAAGTGTTGAGAATGGGAAGAAGCCGTGAAGTTGCGCTTGGGTTAATTACAGGCATTCAAATCGCTTTCCTTTAAGCCCATCGGATCAAACCCTAAAGGATGTTCATCCCGTGCGTAGTTTTTGTAATGGAATATCACCTTGCCGCTGTTGTTGATATTTACAGCAACCGAATCAACTGTGCCTAAAACGTGGTTTAAATAGCCGGCGGCAAAAGTTGCCATGCCGTTTTTAATTTTGATGCAGTCGAGGTTATTAAAAACGTATAAGTTTTTCACGTTTGCCGAATCGAGCTTTACGCATACCAGGTAATAATTTTTGCCATAATACCTGTAAATTTTTGAGCTGATCACCTTTCCTTTAAATTGCAGCTTGCCAATTTCGGCCTTGCGTATCTTTTGCTCATCAGCTTTTCTTTGCGCATTAAAGGATTGTGATATGATGATACTGATCAAAAAGAAAGCAAACACAGCCATCCCCAGAAATATTTTTTTGTTATCGATTTCCATTCAGGTACAGATAAAAATTAGTCTCTTAGTGGATAATGCTTATATTGATGTTCTGTCTTAATTGCCTCAAACATGACTATAATTTTAAGGATATATTTTCAATATTGTTAATTAGCGTATTTTTTATAAAAAGGCTCCTTTTTTCTAACATATCAGCCATTTCAATTGTCGGTTCGGTCATAAATGGATAGCAATCTTTAACTGATTTTCTTTCCTTAATATGGACGACCCAGTTATCTGCCAAATTAGTATAATCCTCTAAAACTTCTGCTGTAGTTTTAGGCCCATGTGTATCTAAATACAATGAGGGAATATCACCTACCACTACCCACAAAAAGTTATCATCGTTACTGGCGCTATTTTTAATTTCGAAAAGAAAAACACACAGCGTTGAACCAAGATTTAAATAAATCGAACTTGTTTTGATCTGCCTGCACCAATCAAAACTTGAAAGATAATCGGACGCTTTTTTATTCATTTCAACTACTTCTGAATAAAATTCAGTTTTTGTCGTAATGGATTTGAAAGCTAGGGGGTATTTCATTTTATTAAAGATACCATTTTACCTTTTTGTTGGCAAGTTGACCAATGCGATAAAAAAAGAGCCTGCCAAAAGCAAGCTCTTTTTCAAATAGCATCAATGCCGCAGCCTATTTAAAATCATCCGCGGTTACGCCGGTATTTAATTTCACATCGGTTACATTCAATAAAAAGGTTTGGTCCTTGCCGCCTGCAGATTGTGTTATTGTTGACTTGTATGGGAACATTATATTACCCACCTTGCGGTAATCGCTAAGCTCGAAGGTCTGCATTATTGAATTACCGTCGCTTACTGTAGTACTTTCGTTTTTTACAAGCAGTTTGCTTTGCACATCGTAATAATCGGTTGACGTTTTGCCAGTGGGGTCGGTAACATCAACCTGGTAGGCATTAGCGCCGTTTACTTTTTGTATGCCTTTAACGGTTAATTTAAATGCCGGGTTGTTCAAATAATCAAGTTGCTGGGTCAAGCTGGTAAAAACCTTTTTTTGCGCTATCTCCTCGGCAGTCAAATCTTTTTTATTGCCCATTTGCTGCTGATAACCTGTGTTGCCATCAAATACCGATTTCATCACTATATTGTTATTCATAGTGATGGTCTCAACGTCTTTATTAGGCACCATTTTTTTCTCATTCAGATTCATCGTCATTCCCTGCACGGCCATGGTCATGGTGGCATCAATTGAAGTTACTTTGTTAAGTTCCGCAGCGCCCCCGATAGCATCAATATAATTTTTAATTACGTCGCTTGCTTTCACATCCGGCGTGGCGGCAGCATTTGCGCCTTCAACTACAGGGTTTGCAAACTTATCATACATTTTAACAGGATACCCCGCCTCCTTCAGCCCGTCTACGAATTTTGACGCATTACCAACTATTACCACGCGGGCGCCATCGTAATCCATATATTTTTGGGCAACACGCATCACATCATCCGCAGTTACCGCGTTTACTTTTTGAAGGTAGGTTTTATAAAAATCGGCTGGGAGGTTATCTATAAGTATAGTGCTGGCGAATGTCGCGGTTCGGGCCGGATCTTCCAAACCAAGTGCGAATGAGCCATTATACAATGCTTTCGCAGTTCTTAATTCCTCGTCCGATACTTTTTCTGTCCGTATCCGTTTTATCTGGCCTAAAAATTCAGCTACCGCGCTGTCCGTTTTTGGTGTGCGTACGGAGGCCGAAGCGTCAAAAGTACTTTGAAACCTGTTTGCGCTTATACTGGAATAAGCGCCATAAGTAAAGCCATGTTTCTCGCGCAGGTCCATAAACAAATAACTTTCGGGGCCGCCGCCTAAAATGTAATTGGCAAGCAGGGCGGGAAAATAATCGGGATCACTTTTTCTAAGACTGACAAGGTTGATCACGCTGATCTCTGACTGTACAGCATTCGGCACATCAACCACGTCGATTTCTGTTTTGGCAGGATTGGCTACTTCCGGCAGCTTTGGCAATGTTAACATGGCTCCCTTCCACGAGTCGAATACTTCGGTTGCCAAAAGTTTTGCGTCAGCCGGAGTAATGTCGCCGATAATAGTCAGGTACGACCTGGATGGCGTAATATATTTGCTGTAAAAATCTTTAATATCCTGCAAAGTCAAATTCTGCACTGTTTCTTCGGTTTCAAACTCACCGTTAGGATGTGTTTTGCCATAAGCCAGCGCATTATCCACGCGTTGAGCTATTGCCTTTGCGCTCTTTTCCTGCGCCTTTAAGCCCGTAAGTTCCTGTGTTTTTAACTTATCAAACGATTCCTGTGTGAATGCAGGCTCTTTTAGCGCCTGGCCCATTAAAGTGAAAGCGTTTTTAAAATATCGTGTTAGCGCCGATGTAAAGCCGCCGGTAGAAGTAAGGTTTACAGTGGCGCCAATTTTATCAACTGCTTCGTCAAAGGCCGCTTTGGGTAAAGTCTTGGTGCCTTCACTCAGCATATTGCCCATCAGGGATTGTACACCCGCTTTGCTGCCCTCGGTAATCGGGCCGGCATCGATCACAAAATTTGCCGTAACTTTTGGCAGCCTGTGATCCTCAACCACCAAAACGGTGATGCCATTTGGCAATTTATACATTACCGGGTCTTTAATACTCAAAACAGGGGCCGGGCCCGGTGTTGGCTGTTTACTGCGGTCGATGGTTATCTGCGCCTGTGTATATTGCACCAATAGTGCCAGGGCTGCTATCATTATAAATTTCTTCATCATCTTTTTCGTGCTATAGATTAATTATTGGGCTTTGGCTTTAGGAAGATAATACAACACAAGTCGCTGGTTGGTATTTAAATACTTCTTTGCAGCGTCCCTTATTTCCTCTCTTGTTATCGACCTTATTTCAGTAAGCTCCTCATTAATATGATTGGTATCTTTATGATAAAAAGTATAACCGTTTGACAGGTTTTCGGCGATGCCGAGCATGCGTGTATTGGCATTTACAAAATTGTCCTCAAACTGGTTTTGCAGTTTCTGAAAATCATCGGTTGTTATCAGATCGGTCTGCAGTTTTACAATTTCTTCATCCATATCGCTTAACAAAGTTGCAGGCGCCGCCCCTCCGCTTGGCAAAGCCCCGATAATATACATGCCATAATCTTCGAGTGCATAGTTAAAGGCAAAAACCTGCAGGGCTTCTTTTTTATCGTCCACCATTTTTTTGTTCATCCTGGCGCTGGCACCGCCTGATAGCATCGTCGAGATCATCTCCATCACTTTCGAATCCCTTGTATCCCTGCCGGGCACGCGATAGGCTGCTAATATGGCCGGTATCTGTACGTTGGCATCATAAGCAGTATCAATAACCTGTTTGGTGATCGGCGCTTCTTCAACTTTATGGTAAACTATAGCCGCACCGCGGGGTACGGGGCCAAAATAAGCATCTATCAATGGCTTTGTTTTTGCTACGTCGATATCACCCGCAATAGTTAATACGGCATTGTTGGGCGCGTAATACTGTTTAAAAAATGCTTTAAATTCATCAAGTTTTGCTGCGTCAATGTCCTTCATTTCGCCGATTACCCCGTTGTGATAAGGGTGGTTTGTAAACAGCGCCGCGGCTATGTCATTTATCACGTTGCCATACGGGCGGTTATCAAAGCTCTGGCGTTTCTCTTCTTTCACCACCTCATCCTGGGTTTTTACGCCGATATCGTTAATCACCGGGTGCATCATGCGCTCGCTTTCAAGCCATAAACCGGTTTCCAGCTGATTCGACGGAAAAACCTCGTAATAAAAAGTTCGGTCCTGGGTGGTGTTTGCGTTGTTCTGACCGCCATTGCCCGATACGATTTTAAAAAACTGCCCGCGCTTTATATTGTCACTGCCCTCAAATAACAGGTGTTCAAAAAAGTGCGCAAAGCCGGTACGGCCCGGTTCTTCGTTTTTTGAGCCCACGTGGTACATCACCGACACAGCTACAACAGGCGCGTGGTGGTCATCGTGCAGAATAACGTGCAATCCATTAGGAAGGTCGTATTCAATAAATTCTACTTTTTGCGCCTTCGCGGTTAAACCTGTAAAGGCAAACGCAGCTAAAGCACACAAAATGTTTTTTTGTATTTGCATATTGAAATTGATTTATGGCTAAAATATTAATTTATTTGACAAGTTAAGCGGGCTGGATGTTACATTATGATAATATTTTCACGGCCACCCAATTCATCGGAATAACGCCCCGATCGCAGTTTAAATATACTTCAGCCACTTTTTTTCGGGATGTTCAAGCTTATATTTCGCATACCGGCGGCAAACAAAATATAGCAGAACTTCAACTATTGCAAATACCAGGTAGAGTAGCGGTAATCCCCAGCGGTGTACTTCGTCGATCTCGGTGAATGGCGCGGTGCTGTACAAGTTCTGATTTGCGCTGCCTTCCCTTATAAGATTTACTAAAAGTGCAGCCACATGAATGAGCGGGATGTGCAGCAGGTAATAAAAAAGTGGTACACGGCCAAAGGTGGTCAGTACGTCGGCAAACCAGCCTTGTACACGTTCGGCAAAAGGTATGAGCGCGATGAGCGGGCCAAGCGTCATGAGCAGGTAAAGCTGCGACGCAGGGTATTTTTGTTGTGCAAGCAGGCGGAAAATAAAAGGCATGTTATTCTTTGCAGGAGGGCCCAAAAGAATAACGAGGCTGCCCGCGATAAGGAAAACAGCAGTGGCCGACCATCCCACCCAAAGGCAAAACTTACGCCGGTAAATGGGATCACCGGTTAATATTTTGCCAAATCCGTAGCCTGCCATCATCACACCGATCCATGGCACAAGCACATAGAGGATGAATATATGCGGCGGCCCATCGAAACCCGATGGATAAATGAACTCCCATAACATACCGAAAGAACTTCGCCAGCCAACCGGCAAGATATGCGGCAGAAATTGAAAGGCCTGCTGCAAAAACATAATGCAAAGCCCCGTAATGGCTATGGCGCGGGCAGGAAGCCGGACGAAAGCTGCCAGCAACACCATGCACCAGCCCAGCATCCAGATAACTCCTGCCAGGGTAAATTGGTCATAATTAAAATTAAACGTCCAGCAAAAGCGAAGGAAGGTAAGCTCGATCACTACTAACAAAAGGCCACGGGTAACCAGGTAGCGCACCAACTTGCCTTTGTCGTTGATTCTATTTCCGTACAAAAAGGCGCTGGTCCCTGCGAAGAAAACAAACGCAGGCACACAAAAATGGGTAACCCAACGCGTAAAGAAAATACCAGCCGTGGGGCCGCCCGCAGGCATGCCTGAATATACACGCACATGGTCAATGGCCATCAGCACCATAACCGCGCCGCGCAGCAGGTCGATAGAACGGATCCTTTTCGCCAGCGTTGTTGCTGCGTCAATGCCATGATTTGAAGCAGGATTTGTCATAAAATTTTGCGATAATTCAGATTTATCCTGATAAAGTTCTGAAAAAATAAAATCAAAAAAGAAGGTCCAATATTTTTAATCGCGGTTTTTCAATTTTATTTTCCTTTGATATCCCCTTTTAAAATAGCCCCGCAAACTTTAAACCCTGCCTTCAGTAAAGTTGCTTTTGACGCCTTGTTGCTGATATTGCACCGGGCTGCGGGAACCATTCCCAGCAGGTAAATTTCCTTTTTTAGTTCCTGGATAATTAAGCTTCCCAATCCCTTTTGGCGGAAAGGTTCTTTGACTTCCATGTAAATATCCGCGTAGGGTTTATTATAGTTGAGCATAAATCCACCCGTGGCAACTACTTCACCGTTTTGCTGTAAAAAATAGCCGCCCACATCGTTGCCACCTGTGCCTTTTTCCGGTTCCCGGGAGAAAATTACGTCCGGAATAGCAAGCTCCGTTTGAAAATGGTCTTCAAAAAGTATCGCCTCGGCATTAATGTTTTGTGCAAATTCATACAGCATGGAGCATAGCAGCATATCATTACTCTGGCATTCAATAAGCGTGGCGCCGGAGGCGGAGCAGAATTTCTCAAAAACCATGGTTGCCAGTTTTCTATTGGGTCCTACTAAATAAAACTCAAAAATGGCATCCCTGTCGTCCCTTCTTTCAGCTCCCCATACGGCGCCATAGCCAATTTTTTCTCCATCCAGCAAGAAAAGCCAGGTATCCGCCCAGCCATTTTCATGGCATTTGTTATAAATAAATTGAAAATTGTTTTCAGCCAGGAATAATACACGCAAAGCCTGTATCTCTTCTAAACCGGTTTTTATTACGCTTAATTCCATAGCACTATGTAAAATTAGGTAATAAAATCATGCGAGTTCGTTTTTGAACAAAGTTGAACCAGTTTTGAACAAACAATGGAGTTTCAGTTTACTATTTTTGAGATGCATTAACCCCGATTTTCATTTCCTAAAAATTTATGTCGAAATACCTGCTTATCATTATTTCCCTTTGGCTCAATATTGCTTTTGGCCAAACCGGCGCAAGTGCTTTATCACCAGTATTTCATGCAAACACAACACATACGGGCTTTTATACTGGAAAAAACTATACTTCGTTTGGCGGCTTAAGGTGGAAATTCAAAGCGAAAGGCAAAATATTTTCATCCCCGGCAATAAGCAGGGGAGTAGCTTATTTTGGCAGCGAAGACCATGACGTTTATGCTATTGATGTAAAAACCGGCAAACAGCTTTGGATATTTATCACGGGCGGGGCCGTTAATTCTTCGCCTGCGGTATTTAATGCCATGGTATATTTCGGCAGTTTCGATGGTTATTGCTATGCCCTTAACAGCAAAACGGGAGCACTTATTTGGAAATTTAAAACCGGCGGCGAAAAGAAAGTGGGCGCCAAAGGTTTATGGACCATGAAACCCCATGACCAGTATATGGTTGATCTTTATGATTTTTTTCTTTCATCGCCGGTATTGGATGATAATAACCACAACCTATATTTTGGCAGCGGCGATGGGAATTTATATGCTTTAGATGCAGGGAGCGGCAAGCTCAAATGGGTATTTAAAACAAAAGGGTTGATCCATACCAGTCCAGCTTTGTATAACGGTAAACTATATTTTGGCAGCTGGGATACTTACATGTACGCGGTTGACGCCGGTACGGGCAAACTTGTTTGGAAATTTAAAACGGGCGATCAGCCGGTGGTTCATTTAATGGAAGGCATCCAGGCCTCGGCGGTATGTGCCAACGGGCTGGTTTATTTTGGCGCCAGGGACGGCTATTTTTATGCACTTAACGCCGCCACGGGGAAACTGGCCTGGAAGTACAGCGCGAATGGCTCCTGGATATTGGCCACTGCGGCAATAAAGGATGACATTGTATGCACAGGGACATCCGACACTTTTCTCTTTCTGGCATTTGATGCAAAAACAGGGAAACAAAAATTCAAATTCAAAGCCAACGGGTATATTTATTCGTCGCCTGCTATAGCCGGAAACACCGCTTTCTTTGGCGATTTTACAGGAAAGCTTTTCGCGATAAACCTTATATCAGGCAAACAAACAGGCCAGTTTACTACAAAAGGCAGGGATTCATACGCCAGCAAATTATTGAATAAAGATACGCTTGACTATAACTCCCTTTCAAAAGGGAAAAACAATGAGCTTTATAGTTCGTCAGTAATTATAATGAACGAGTTGTACACACTTGGGCCAATAGTCTCTTCGCCCGTTATCGATAAAGGTGTGGTGTATTTCGGCAGCGCCGACGGCGATTTGTATGCTGTCAGCCTGAAATAAGCTAAAATCACGAAGATTCCCCCTTTATGAAATAATAAATATTTCATTCCTTTCTAAATTTTGATAAATTTAGCTGTTGTAATTTAGTTGATTAAGTTAGACCATGGGTGTATTCAGAAGAATTACTGCCATTTTAACATTTACAACTATTACAACCATAATAACCAATTACAACCAAATGCCCCATATTCCTTTAGACGAGAACCTTCCCGGTATTACCGGGCTGCTTAATTACCGCCAGGATACTGCCCTACCTATAAGGCAGCTTACACAGGTATTACTGCGCGGGGAATCGACTTTAACCGAAGGTGAACGGGAACTGATCGCAACGGTTACCTCGCACGGTAACGAGTGTAAATTTTGCACAGCTGCCCATACCGCTGCTGCGGATGTGCTTTTGGGCGAACGCGAAACGGCCCACAAAGTAAAATACGATCCTGAGAATGCCCCGGTTAGCGAAAAAATGAAACAACTGCTGGAGATTGCCCGCAAAGTGCAGTCCGATGCCCGTGCAGTCACAGCCGAACTCGTAGAGAAAGCCAAACAAGCCGGGGCGACCGACCTGGAGATTCATGATACCGTGTTGATCGCTGCCCTTTTTTGCCTGTACAATAAATATGTAGACGGACTGGCGAGTGTTACACCCACCGAACCAGCTTTTTACGACAGGCTGGCAAATATTTTAAAAAACAGCGGCTATATGCCTTCACCAAACAGGTATGCAAGCCTGAACGAAACTAAATAATGAAAAAGAAAACCAAATCGTCACTTTTTTGGACAGGGATTATTTTGCTCGTGATTCCCGGCCTTATCCATGCGTACCTGCTGATGCCTTTCCCCGGCAGCCAGGACCTGAACGCCATAACGGCATCCTACTATCTTGAAAAAATTGTATGGCCACTGCGCATCGTAGGCGGGCTGCTCATCGTGTGGTACCTGTTCACTTACTATTCGAAAAACACAACGCGCGGCAAAATTACAAAAGGCGTGGTGCTGGCTTTATGCCTGGGCAGTTTTATTATTACTGACTATATGTATAAAGCCGAAACGATGTTCGAGGAGCCGCAAACCGTAAAATTTGCCAATGCCATGGCCAATAAAGTGCCCGAAAGTTTTGTGATTATCGGCGTGGTGAATAATGGCGTGGCAAAGGCATACCCGGTTGTTTATTTAGGCTATCACCATAAGGTGCAGGACAATGTGGGCAATTTGCCGGTGCTGGTTACCTACTGCACTATGTGCCGTACGGCGAGAGTGTACAGTCCCATAATAAACGGGACCAGGCAAAACTTCAGGCTGGTTGGCGCAAGGCATTATAACGCTATCATTGAGGATGAGGGCACAAATACTTGGTGGTACCAGGCAACAGGGCACGCTGCGGTAGGGCAATTAAAAGGACAACACCTAACCGAATTGCCTTATGAACAATCAACTTTAGCTGCATGGTTAAGCAGGCATCCCGGTTCGCTGATATTACAACCTGACCAGCATTATTTAAACGACTATACTGACCTTAAGAATTATGACCGCGTGCAATCAATTGATAAAGACAGCACGTTAAAAAATAAGGATTCGCTGATCAGGCGGAGCTGGATGGTGGGTGTTATCGTTAACGGTCAGCCAAAAGCTTACGATTGGCGGCGCTTGTCGAAAAAACGGCTATTAAACGACCAGGTAAATAAAACACCGCTGCTGGTGGCGATAGAAAAAGACAGCCTGACCTTCCACGTATTTAACACCGTTGTAAACGGAAAGGAACTGCATTTTAAACTGGATACCGCCGGTATGATCACCGACCAGGAAACCGCCTCTGTGTGGGATTGGGACGGGCTAAGCACGGCCGGGACGTTGAAAGGATGCCAGCTAAACAAAATACAAGCTTACCAGGAGTACTGGCATTCGTGGAAACATTTTCACCCGAATACCTTGTTTTGGAAGGAGGATTGACCGTTGATTTTTGCTGATTAAAGGATTGCGTTGATTTTTTAGTTCTTCCCTTATTTCATCCTCAGCCCATCAACAGCCGTCTGTAGATTTGCCGCAAATGTTGTAAAATGTTGCTTTTGATCGGCCACGTTTGATACTTCGCTGATGTGTTTGCTTTCTGATTGCAATTGATTGGCATTCCTTGCCCAGACGCTTGCCTGTGCGGGGGTCATGAATTTTACCGGAACCTCATCCAAAGCCTTTAGCAAATCTTTAGCCTTATTTTGGGCAGTGGCGCCATCGCCGGCAGCTATTGCGTCTTTAACCGCCAAAGAACATTCTTTTACATGATCTATCCCTTTGCTGAGCGTAATAACCTGCTGTGCTTTGGTCTGCATAAATAAAAGCAACAGGATACCTGATAAAAAAAGCGTTTTTAAATATTTCATGACGTGGGTATATTTATTATTACCAATTCATATTTAAACGCAAAAAAGAGGCTTATTGTTTACTTATAAAACCTGTTCCCGTTGAATATAAATTTATCCACTTAATTTGCAGCATTAGGTTAATGCCCGGTAGTTCCAAAAGGAATAATCAGTTTAAAGCTTATGTTCCTGCCCATATTGTAAACGCCCTGGCTTTGCCGGGTTACCGTAGCCTGCTGCCCGTTGTAGGCCAGGAAATACTGCGCAAGGTTTAAATGGTCGGCGTAGGCAACGTTGGTCAGGTTGGTACAATTTATATATAACGAACATACCACCAGCCCCGTTTTAGGATTAACAAAATTGGTCCCTGCGCCGGCATTAAATAGCGTATAGGCAGCAGATGGCACTTCGGTGTAAAGCGCGTTGTAAATATTGTTCTGCGCCCAGTCATGCTGCAGGCCAAATTTAAAATACGTTCCTCTAAGCAATGAGTTATGTCCATCGCTTAGCCTGAGCTTAACTTCGGAAGTTACACGAGGGGCCGGGATCCAGGGTATATGATTGGTTGAATCTAACGAATTTGGGAGATCGGAATAAATATAAGTGACCCCGTTATTTATTTCCAGCCATTTGGCGTCGGCGGGATGGATATTTAAATATCCTGAAACACCGGTTATGATGGCTGTATTTGAAGATACATATTGATACACGGGGTACCCCTGCGAAACGGAATCGGTACGGTCGGCAAATATAAAGTTGTTGATGTGGTTGTAAAACCCGTCCGCCTCCAGGCTCACATCCCTGCCATTATAGCCGTATGTAAAATCCACCTGGTAACCCTGCTCGGCTTTGAGGTTTATATTGCCCAGCTGCACGGCATTGGAGCCGATATTAAGGCCGTTACTGGTTAACTCGTTGATGGCCGGGGCACGGTAACTTTTTGAAATATTAAGCTTTACGTAATTATTATCGGGGAGCTGGTAGGATGCACCGATGCTCCCCGATGGCCCGGTATAAGTATTATTAAACCCGGTGAACTGAACCGTCGAGCCCGGCGTTCCGGGCGGGACAATGTTACCGGCATTGTTCAACGACATGGGGTCACCAACAAAATCGGTATGCACAAAACGCAGGCCGCCGCTAATGGTTAAATTTTTAAAGTTCTTTTCCAGGATGGCATAAGCACCCGCTTCAAAATTGGTGTAATTGGGTATTTCATAATCGGCAACGTACGGAGCCGGTGGCGCGGCGCCGTTATGTTGAAATTCATAGATACCGTTAATGCCCGCAGTAAGTTTCAGCCCTGAACTATCGCCCGCTACCCGGTATTTGAATGAGTAGGGGATATCATTTACCAGGAAATTACCAGAGCCAACGATTCCCGTATCAATGTCATGATGAACGCTTTGGGTAAAACCAATGTCCAGCCCGATCCTTCCTTTACCTGCACTAATGCTGTTTTGCCACCAGGCCTGGTATTCATCCAAAATTTTATCACCTGCGATGTTAGCGGCGTACGATAAAAAATCAGGCCGTGTAGGGTACATCCGTCCGTTTTGCGGCGAATCAAATTCAAACCGCCCTGTGCTGTCGCGGTTGCCATCGGGCACTTCTATCCGCCTGTGTAAGGCACTTAAAGTAAAGCGGGAATATCCCCATGACCTGTTGAGGCCAAGCGTTAACCTGGCGTTAGTTTGGTTCCAGGCTGTTCCCCAAACGTAACCGTCTTTGGGGTCGGAGTAACTATGCGCCTCTTCACCGCTCGCCGTAAGACCCCAAACAAAACCATTATGATTGCCTGCTATATGCAGCGAGGTGCCCAGGTATCCATTATTGGTATGGTATTCTGTAAGTACGCTGCCCGGCACCGCCCCGTTTTCAGGCAGGGGCTCCGATTTAAAACTGATCACTCCCGCCGCGGCGCTCGCGCCGTATTGTAAAGATGCGGGCCCGCGGATGATCTCGGCATCATATACGGCGTAAGGATCGATCAGTATGCCGTGGTCATCTCCCCACTGGAAATCCACTTGAGGTACGCCGTCCATCAGGGTTAACACACGGTCGAACCCCAGCCCGTTAATTTGCGGTTTGGTTGTGCCCGCCCCTTCGGTTGTTTCACTAATGCCGGGCTGCGCGGCTATCTCATCAATGGCTGTGTTCGAAACACCCTGCAGCATCATGCTATGTGTAACTACCGTAATAGGTATAGTTGCCCGCTGCTTAGTGGTGGTATTGCCGAGGGCCGTAACCACCACGTCGGACAGCTCATAATTTGAAGCCGATAGTTTAAAATCAACTGACAATGTATTGCCCAGGTCAACTATTTTGGTAACGCTGGCATAACCTACAGCAGTCACCTGGATCAAATATTCGCCCGCCGGTAGTTGTTTTAAATAATAAATGCCATTTGCGTCGGTACTGGTCCCGATTTTCAGATCGGGGATAGCAACCGTTACACCAGCTATGGGCAAACCGGTAGCCTTGTCTGTTACCCTGCCGGTTATTCTTGCGGTACCGGTCGTTGGGTTACAAAATACCGTGGTACCGGCCGATATTAATAATAAAATATAAAGGAGCTTAATAAAGCTTAATTTGATTTTCATGAAACCAGGTAAAATGAAACGGGTCTTGATGATGAATGATGGCCTAACCGCGTCCGGATGCTATGCTCTTTGTGCTAACGTAGATGCGTTAAATAAGCGCTTACTTGCTCAAGTAAAAATGCAGTTAAACCGAAACTAAACCGGCTGTTTACAAATTTACAAGGGCAAAAAAGGAGAAATTTAGCCTAACTGCGGGGGCTGAAAAATAGGGAGGTCAACAATAGGCAGTTTAACAAGGTGATTAGGCACCCGTATTACCTGCAATACCTGCGAATAAAACCGCACATCGGACTTTTTGCTGAAGAATGCTTCCTGGAAAAGATTTTTTTGAGACTGGCGCTCTTCATTTTTCTCTTTTTCTTCGGTTTGCTTTACTTTTTTAATGAAATAGCATTTGCCATCGCAATGGAGCCACGGTTTAGAGACGTTTTCGCAAAGATGCACAGCAATGTAATTCCTGTTCATCTCAAAGCCTGCATAAACGAACAGGCGCGAAAAGTTGGCAGAAACCAGCGCGGCAATAAGTATATAAGCGGTAAAACGGCGTAGCATATTTGGTGCAAAGATAAAATGCTTTGCATTCAAATAGGGTGGTAATGATAAATATTTTAGAAGGCAAATAAAAAACCCCGCCAAAAGGCAGGGCTATTCAATAATATATCTGTAAGACGGAAGCAAGTACTTATTTGCTGTCGCGTTTTAGTGTTGTATGAAACTTCATTCCGTTCGCATCTATATCAAGGCCAATCGAATCAGCGGCAGGATAGAATTTGCCCGTATGTTTATAATCCGCCCCATTAACCGAAACATTGAACGAAAAATCGGTAGCGTCTATCATTTTTCCGTCAGTTATCGGAATTTCGCCTTCGGGGGTTGCCGCGGTGCCGGTTAATTTACCACTGTCGGTTTTTAAAACATAATTGAGCGGAATCTCATTGCCGTCAGGCGTTTTAAGCGTACCTGTCCATTTACCGGCTAAATCAGCTGCTATCGCAAAGCACACCATAATGCAGCATACAAGTACTGTAGTTGTAAAAATTTTTCTTTTCATGATTTAAGTTTTTATTAAGATATGTTTTCTTGTTTTCTGTTACAGATCAACCCATGATATTATTGAAAAAATGAAGAAATAAGAAATTTATTTAGGCCTTGTCAGCGTAATATGTCCTTTATTTCCTGCAAAGCTAACATCCATGCCAATAGAATCGGCGGCCGAATAGTATTTGCCGGTATGTGAATAGGTAGTGCTCTCTACCGTAACGCTGAAACTCACATTGTCGCCGCTTACCTTGCCACTATCGATAGGAATACTCATTCCCGAGGTCTCCAGGGTGCCGGTTAATTTATCGCCGCTGATATTAAATGAATAGGTAAGCGGGTACTGGTTACCGTCGGGCGCATTAAATGTTGCCGCCCATTTGCCGCTCATGTCGACAATTACAGCCGCCATGCCTGCTGCAATGCAGCACACCACCAGGATGGTTGTCAGGATTTTTCTTTTCATGATGAAGGATTTTTTCGTCTAAGATGCAAAAAAGTCTGGGAATGTTACAATTAGCGCACAGAAAATATTTGGACTCACAGAATTCTGGCCGTGTATGTTTCAAGGTACATTTCTTTTGGGTCCTGAAATGTATTTAATCTATTTAATAAAGCGAAATAACCGGTTTACTGCGCCCTTTTCAGCGTAGCATGCGACCTGGCATCCCCCAGGCTGATATCAACTCCGACCGAATCGCCGTAAAATTTACCGGTGTGGTCAATTTCCATCTTGTTAACAATAACATTAAAGGAAAAAGTGTTGCCGGTTATTTCCCCGTCGTTAATGGGCATGTCCCCTTTTGGTGTTTTTGCGGTACCAGTTAACTGGCCGCCGTCAATCTTAAAATTATAAACCAACGGGTATTCATCGCCCTGGTCGGTTTTCAGCACGCCGGTCCATCTCCCGTTTAAATTTTCAATGGTGGCAAAGCCTGCAAAAAAGCAAAATAACAAAAGCGCGGTGGTAACGATCTTTTTTTTCATTTTGAGTTATTTGTTTTTAATACTCAAAAGTAGGATCGCAGTTAGACCTAATGATGAAGGGAATGTTAAGCTTTTGGTAACCTCATTATGTATTTGATAATTTGTTAACATTAACTGAGTTATTAACAAAGCCGGGCTATTGTCTGAACTGGATTTAGCAAATCTTACTGATTTTTAGGATGCTCGACGGCTATACTTATCTGATTAATCCGTAAAATCTACCCGACGGCAAAGCCTTCTTGAACGCCGACTAAAAACAAATAACCAAGTGAAAAATCCGGTTCAGACTACCCAAACAGCTCGCTGCTCAAATACCTGTCGCCACGGTCGCAGCATACGAATACAATGGTGCCTTCGGTTAGTTCCTGCGCCAGTTTCAGGGCGCCGGCTAAGGCCCCGCCGCTGCTCATGCCGGCAAAAATACCTTCAACTTTTGCGAGTTTACGTGTCATGGCGGTTGCTTCGGCTTCGGACACATCAATGATTCTGTCAACCCTTTCCGGTTCAAATATTTTAGGCAGGTACTCAATCGGCCACCGGCGTATGCCGGGGATGGATGATCCTTCGGTCGGCTGGCACCCTATTATTTGAATATCTGGGTTCTTCTCTTTAAAAAATCTCGAACAACCCATAATTGTTCCCGTGGTGCCCATTGAACTTACAAAATGAGTGATCTGCCCTTCCGTGTCGCGCCATATTTCAGGGCCGGTTGTTTTATAATGGGCAAGGTAATTATCAGGGTTGGCAAACTGGTTCAGTAAAAAGTATTCGCCGGTGGCACCCTTTTCTTCGGCATAATCACGACAAAGCTCAATGCCTTCCAGCAAGGTAACTTTTGCCCCAAATGCCTCCATAGTAAGCGTACGCTCGCGTGTGGAGTTGGAAGGCAGCACCAGCTCGATTTCCAAATCATATAAGCAAGCGATCATTGCCAGCGCAATGCCCGTGTTGCCACTCGTAGCTTCAACCAGTTTTGTGCCGGCTTTAATATCTCCCCGTTCAAGGGCGCTTCTTATCATATTCAGGGCTGCACGGTCCTTCACGCTCCCGCCGGGATTATTGCCCTCAAGTTTCGCAAATATGCGCACATTGGGGTTTGGGTTAAGCTTTTTTATCTCGGCCATAGGCGTATTGCCTATCAGATCAATAATACCTGCCATAATAATTAAACTTTAGCTTTGTTAAATACCGTGATATCGGGTTTATGATAGACCGTTGAATTCGGGGGAACGCTCCTGGTCAGCCACACATTGCCACCGATAACGCTATCGTGCCCGATAATAGTTTCGCCGCCTAAGATAGTGGCGCCCGAATAAATAACCACATTATCCTCAACCGTAGGGTGGCGTTTTGAAAAAGCCAGGCTTTTTGTCACACTTAATGCACCCAGCGTTACCCCCTGGTACAGTTTTACATTTTTGCCTATTTTACAACTTTCGCCGATAACAATGCCTGTACCATGGTCTATGTAAAAATATTCGTCAATTTCGGCGGCAGGGTGAATATCGATACCCGTTTTCGAGTGGGCGTATTCGGTTAGGATGCGCGGTAAAAGCGGAACGTCAAATTTATACAAACTATGCGCAAGGCGATAAAACGAAATGGCGAAAAAACCCGGATAAGTGCGGATGACCTCAAACTCGCTGCAAGCCGCCGGGTCACCGTTAAATATGGCCTGTATGTCGGTATTTAATAATAAATATAGGTCAGGGAGCTGTTCAAAAAAGGTTTTGGCTAGCAACTCGTTATCACAATCCTGGCAGGCCCTGGTGGAATTCATTATAAGGGCCAGCTCGTTTTCAAGCCTGCCAAATTCGAGCTTCAATTGATGGACGTCATTATAAACCTGTTTCGACTGTTCAGGATACAACAGCCTGATCACCTGCAATGCCCAGGCGGTGATCTCTTTGTTAGAAGGCACAGCCTCCACGTGCTGGTGCTTATCAAAAATCTGCAGGTAAAATTGCTCTTTCATGTTATAGGCTTCAAAACAAGTATGATAATCAACGTTTTGAAATGCAAGTTTATATAAAAGAATGTTGTTTGTTTGTAAAAAGAAGGATTGAAGAGTAGATTTGAGCGATCAGGGGTTAGAGATTTTTATACCTTCTGTTTTTTTTGCTGATCTCTGACCTCTAATCACTGATCACTAACCGCTAACCACCAACCCAAGCATGAAAAGACGTTCATTTGTAAAAGCATCAATATTGACAAGCGCAGCAGGGGCTTTGATCCCGCAAATAAGTATGGCATCTGAAACTTTCGCAAAAAGCGGACAGGAATTTTATGAGCTGCGGGTTTATTCTTTGAAAAATGGACAGCAGCAAAATCTGGTTGAAAGTTATTTTAAAGACGCGGCGATCCCTGCTTTAAACCGCCTGGGCAGCAAAAATATCGGTGTTTTTACCGGGCTCAAACCAACCGGCCAGACAAAACTATATGTTCTGATCCCTTATAATTCATGGGATGATTTTTTGAACGTACAGGATAAACTCACCAATGATAAAGTTTACCTCGAAGCAGGTCAACCATACTTAAATGCCCCTGCAACCGCCCCTGCTTACGAGCGCATAGAAAGCTCGTTACTAAAGGCTTTTGCCCACTCGCCCAAACTGCAGGCGCCCCAACAAAAGCCACGCATATTTGAATTACGCCGGTACGAACACGCCAGCGAAAGCGCCGGGAAAAAGAAGTTGGAAATGTTTAATGATGCGGGCGAAATAGATATTTTTAAACGCCTCGGCTTTAAACCGGTATTTTTTGGCGAAACCCTTATCGGGGAACTGCGCCCAAACCTTATTTATATGATCACCTTTGATGATACGGACGCCCACGACAATCATTGGAAGGCTTTTGGCAGCGACCCCGAATGGAAAAAGATAAGCGCCATCCCTGATTACTCGGACGCAAAACTTGTTTCGCGTATTACTTCTACGATTTTAACGCCTTCGGCTTGTTCACAGATTTAGATTGTAAAATTAAGGTTACTATTTGTTTGGTGTCGATTATACACTATATTTACCTCAACCAATCTTAAAATCTATGACTACCAGACGTTCATTCCTCAAGACTTCGGCTGTGCTTTCTGCCGGGTTGTTGGTGGCCCCCCGTTTATTTGCTTACGACAAAAAATACATTGGGCTGCAATTATACACCGTGCGCGACGCAATGGGCAAAGACCCTGCCGGTACGCTGGCCAAAGTAGCAGCTATCGGATATAACTCTGTTGAAGGCGCTACCTACACCGGGTCGGAAAAGTTTTATGGCATGGATGGGGCGGCATTCTCCAAAGTGCTAAAGGATAATGGCCTTATAATGCCAAGCAGCCATTACCGTTTGGGCGAAGATGGCGCTGAAATGAAAGGCACTATATTAAATGACTGGAGCAAGGCCGTTGATGATGCTTCCGCATTGGGTGTTAAATATATGATTTGCGCCTGGCTTTCCCCTGCCGAGCGCGGAACGCTGGATCATTATAAAAAAATAGGCGGCGATTTGAACAAGGCCGGCGAAGTTTGCAAAAAAGCCGGCATTCAGCTCTGTTACCATAACCACGATTTTGAGTTTATACAGGAAGACGGAAAATATCCTTACGAAACGTTGCTTGCCAATACCGATAAAGACCTCGTAAAAATGGAAATGGATATGTATTGGGTAACCAAAGCCAAACAGGATCCGATTGCTTTAATAAATGAGCACCCGGGCCGCTTCCCGCTATGGCACTTAAAGGATATGGATAATACGCCTAAACAAATGTTTACCGAAGTAGGCAACGGCGTTATTGATTTCAAGAAAATATTTAAAAATGCCGGCAAGGCCGGGTTAAAATACTTTTTTGTTGAGCAGGATATTTGCCCCGGCAGCCCTTTCGACAGCATAACCAAAAGCATAGGCTATATTAAAGGAAATTTAGTTTAAAAATACTCACACATCAATCAACGCTAACCGGCCCCTCAACTTGAGGGCGCCGGTTTTTTTATGAGGAAATTCGTTTAGAATCAGATGTGAATTCGATATAAGAATTGGGCACTATTGCAATATGCCCCGCCAGTTGCCGGGCTACCTGTTTGTAGAAACCAAATAACAAGAATAATTGCCACTAAATGGCTTCCCCTGGCGATCATTTGCGCCGCGAGGGCTACCCTTCGCAGATTGGCTAAAAAACCTATTTTTGCGCTTTAACTATTTTAGGTGGGGAAAGATAAACTAAAACGTTTTGCCGAAGTAAACACTTTCAGCAATGTTATACAACTGGATGCCGGGAAACCGTTTAAAGGCAAATGGAATACCGGTTTTTTTAAAAACAACAACCCTGTTGTGCTTGAGTTGGCCTGCGGCAAAGGTGAATACACTGTTAATTTGGCCAGGCTATTTCCGGATAAAAACTTTATCGGCATTGACTATAAGGGCAACCGGATATGGCGCGGCGCCAAAACCGCGCTGGAGGACGGGGTAAACAACGCCGGCTTTTTGCGCATACAAATTGAAGCGATAGCTGATTATTTCGCGCCCGGCGAAGTGGACGAGATATGGATAACCTTTCCTGATCCCCAGCCGCAGATCAGCCGTGAAAAGAAAAGGCTGACGTCGCCTCGTTTTTTGGACAAATATAAACTGATCTTAAAACCGGGCGGCTTTATCAATTTAAAAACCGATAATGATAGCCTGCATGCCTATACCGCTGATAAAATTGGCGAAACGGGCATGAACCTGCATATAAAAACAGAAGACCTGTACCATTCGGAATATGCCAACGAGGCGCTTTCGATAAAAACCTATTACGAAAAAAAATACCTGAAAGAAAATAAGAACATTAACTACCTTAAGTTTTCATTTGACTGAACCATGGATGATAATTTTTTTGAACGGGTTTATGAAGTTGCCCGGCTGATACCCGTTGGAAGGGTGACGTCGTATGGCGCAATTGCAGCTTTTTTGGGCACAAAGGGATCATCGCGGATGGTGGGTTACGCCATGCAGGCCTGCGGAAAAGCTTTGCCGCCTGTCCCGGCGCACCGGGTAGTTAACAGGCAGGGCTTACTGACCGCAAAATTTCACTTCGGCGGCAATTTAATGGAGGAATTATTAAAAAGCGAGGGCGTAGAAGTTGTTGATGACCAGGTGCAGGATTTTAAAAGCCTGTTTTGGGATCCCTCGGTCGAGCTGGCGTTATAACATAGAATGTCTTAATTGTTTGCTTCCGTGTGGATACCGGTGTAATCAGTTAGCAGCCAGGTTAGCAGCACCGCCGTCCCGAAAACAACATAGTATAATTTCCCGTTGATATTATCACTGAAAGCCGTATAGGCCAATATGACCAGGGTTACGCCAACAATAAATTCAATTGCGCCATGAACAGCACCGGGAAGAACTTTGAAAAGGCCAACTGAATAATCCGTCACCAGGGTAAGCAGCAAATGTACTCCGGCAAGAACGTATGTAAAAATGGCTATCGCACCTGTAAAGCCAAAATACCATGGCGATGCTAATAAAAATACAACCAACAGCAGGTCAATAAATCCGTGAATTTTGGGGGAAATGAATTTCATAGACGGTTTGTTTTAATGGTATCCTGGAGATAACCCAGATATTGCGTCCCTAAATTACAGTTTTTAATTAAAAAGCAACCGTAATTTATATATCCGTGATCTGCAGCAATTCCATCCTGTTTCCAAACGGGTCGATAAAGGCAAATCTTGTACGTCCGGGCAAAACCGGCTCCTCCAAAATCTCCACATTATTTTTTAGCAGCAATGCCCTCGCCGCCGCAATATCGGCAACCTCAAAGGCCGTGTGCCTGATAGACCGTGGAAGCGTGGGCTCAACACCAATATGGAATTGGATATTACCTATATCGAACCAGTAACCTGCATTTGAAAAAAGGTGGTTTGGCCTTTCAATTTCATGCAGTCCGATTACATTCGTATAAAATTCCTTTGCCTCCTCTAATCTTTCAATGGGTACGCAAATATGAATATGGTCGGCGCGGATAAATTCAATCATTATTCATCTTCGGCAAAGGTTAATACATAGTTATTATTGTCGAGGATGGAGAACTCGGTCGCGCCGTAGAAAGTAGTTTCGAGCGGTTTAAGTACGGTTACTTTATCTTTTATCAGCTCAAAAAACTCCCTGATCTTTTTTAATTTGATATAAAACAACAGCGAGCCGCCACTTTTCCGGCTGATATCAGGCAGCTCTTCGCCCAAACTTGCAAAGGTCTGGAACATAAAAGTGACCTCGCCGTTCATCGCCATGGCCCATATAAAATCATTGCCGGTTTCGGGCACCGTCATTTCTAACTGAAACCCAATCGACCTATAAAAATCAATGGTTTCATTCATATTTTCAACAAAAATATTGGGGGATAAACTGTCCATAGGTTTTAAATTAAGAAAGTAAAATTATTTTTTTATTTCGGAATTCGGAGGTTTTTTATTTCGAATTTCGGATGTTCGTGCCGATAACTATCGGGATCGGATTTATTATAAATTGCACACTCATAACTTAACATCATGCAAACTGCAAACTCACCAATGCAACCTCCGGAAATAAAACGCTGCACCTGGCCCGGCAAAGACCCCCTTTACTTAGATTACCATGATAACGAATGGGGCAAAGTAACGCACGACGATAAAATACTATTCGAATTCCTGGTGCTTGAATCTGCTCAGGCCGGTTTAAGCTGGATCACCATATTGCGCCGCCGCGAAAATTATCGCAAAGCTTTCGCTGATTTTGATGTGGAAAAAGTGGCGGCTTTTGATGACAGTGATGTAGAGCGCTTGTTAAATGATGCAGGCATTATCCGCAACCGGTTAAAGATTCATGCGGCGATCAGTAATGCCAGGCTGTTTATCGACGTGCAAAAAGAGTTTGGCTCGTTTGATAAATATCTATACAGTTTTATGCCCGACGGAAAACCCATAAACAACTACGATGGCACTTTGCCAGCAAGCACCCCCATATCCGATGCCATCAGCAAGGATATGAAAAAACGCGGCTTTAAATTTTTTGGCACCACTATTTGTTATGCGCACATGCAGGCCACCGGGATGGTAAATGATCATTTGCCTGATTGCTCTTTTAAATAGGATTTCACCGATTAGTAATCTGTGATTTCACCGGTTTTTATTCGTGGCTTTGCTGATTTAAAAAAACGGGGCCACCGATTAGTTCAGTAACCAACATAAATTGTATTTTTGAAACACACTATTTTTAAATGACATCAGTTCATCGGTGGAATCATTTACTAATCGGTGTAATCCAAAAAAATAATATGAAGAAACTATTTCTCCTGGATGGCATGGCCCTTATTTACCGGGCGCATTTTGCTTTGAGTAAAACCCCGCGTTTCACGTCGGGCGGTTTAAATACATCGGCGGTTATGGGTTTTACCAATACCCTGCTGGAGGTATTGAGGAAAGAAAAACCTACCCACATGGCCGTGGTATTTGATACCGAGGCCCCAACCGAGCGCCATACAGATTTTGCCGGTTACAAGGCCCATCGCGAAACCATGCCCGAAGACCTGTCGGCGGCCTTGCCTTATATATTTAAAGTTATTCTTGGCTTTAATATCCCGGTGATTACCTCCGATGGTTACGAGGCCGACGATATCATCGGCACGCTGGCAAAAAAAGCCGAGTTAAAAGGCTACAAGGTTTATTGCATGACGCCCGATAAGGATTTCGGCCAATTAGTTTCGGATAATATCTTTATTTATAAGCCCGCGCGTATGGGGAATGAAATGGAGATACTGGGTGTTAAGGAAATCCTGGAAAAGTGGGAGATAGAACGGGTTGAACAGGTGATTGATATTTTAGGCCTTTGGGGCGATGCGGTGGATGGTATCCCCGGGATACCTGGTATCGGCGAAAAGACCGCTAAATTATTGATCAAACAATATGGTTCCGTTGAAGAAATTATAGCACACAGTCACGAGTTAAAAGGCAAACAACGCGAAAATGTGGAGGAGTTTGCCGAACAGGGCATGATGTCGAAAAAGCTGGCGACAATCCTTTTAAATGTTCCGGTTGAACTGGACGAAGCAGGCCTCGAAATATGCGCCCCAAGCAAAGACCTGCTGGAGCCATTATTTGCAGAGTTGGAATTCCGTACCCTGGGCAAGCGTGTTTTTGGAGATGATTTCAGCATCACCGAAATAAAATCTGTCGGCATACAAACCGATCTTTTTGGCGAGCCGGTAACCACCGGTCGCACCACCATGACGCTGGATGTGGAAGATATAGCCGAGCCTGAGTTTACGGTGGTTTCCAAAAACATAAACACCGTTGAGCACACCTATCATCTGGCCGACACGGCTGAGAAGAGAAAGGAATTGATCGACATACTCGCTAAACAAAAAAGCTTTTGTTTTGACACTGAAACAACGGGCACCGATGCCAACTTTTGCGAGCTGGTAGGTTTGTCATTTGCAGTAAAACCTGGCGAGGCCTGGTACGTCCCCGTTCCGGAAGACCAAAAAGTTGTGCAGGGAATTGTGGATGAATTTAAACCGGTACTTGAAAATGCGGCGATCACCAAGATCGGCCAGAATTTGAAGTTTGATATATTGATGCTGAAATGGTATGGCGTTGAAGTTAAAGGCGACCTGTTTGATACCATGATGGCGCATTATGTGATCGACCCTGATACGCGCCATGGCATGGATGTGCTTTCGGAAAATTACTTAGGCTATAAACCAGTATCTATTACTGAACTTATCGGCGCCAAAGGTAAAGGCCAGGGCAGCATGCGCGACGTGGAAATTGAAAAAATAAAGGAATATGCCGCCGAAGATGCCGACATCACCCTGCAATTAAAAACCATATTTGAGTCAAAGCTAAAAGAAGTGGAAAGCGAAAAACTGATCCACGAAATTGAAAACCCGTTGATCTATGTGCTTGCCGATATGGAATACGAAGGTGTGCTGATTGACCACCAAACCCTGAAAGAATTTTCAAAAGAGCTGGAAATCGATATCGCCAGGCTGGAAAAAGTGATATTTGAAAAAGCAGGCGTACGGTTCAATATTGCTTCGCCCAAACAATTAGGAGAAGTTTTATTTGAGAAGCTGTTGCTCGATCCCAAAGCGAAAAAAACCAAAACTGGCCAGTACCAAACCGGCGAGGATGTTTTGCTGTCGCTGGCTGCTAAAAGTGATATTGTGAGAGATATATTGGATTTCCGGCAGCTGCAAAAGTTAAAATCAACTTATGTGGATGCTTTACCGTTAATGGTAAACAAAAAAACTGGCAGGGTGCACACCAGCTATAACCAGGCCGTAGCAGCCACCGGGCGCTTAAGCTCCAATAACCCCAACCTGCAAAATATCCCCATCCGCACCGAGCGCGGGCGTGAAGTGAGGAAGGCTTTTATCCCGCGCGACAGCGGCCACACCATTGTATCTGCGGATTATTCGCAGATAGAATTACGCATCATAGCCGAGATCAGCAAGGATCCCAATATGACGGAAGCCTTTGTTAAAAATCTCGACATCCATACCGCAACTGCAGCTAATGTTTACGGTGTAGCATTAAGTGAAGTCACCAGCGACCAGCGCCGCAATGCCAAAGCGGTAAATTTTGGGATCATATACGGGCAGTCGGCCTTTGGGTTATCGCAAAGTTTGGGTATTCCCCGAAAGGAAGCTGCCGATATTATCGACAACTATTTTGCGCAATACCCTGGCATTAAACAATACATGAGCGACACGATGAACTTTGCCCGCGAAAATGGCTATGTATGCACCCTGATGGGCAGGCGCAGGTATTTGCGCGACATAAACTCGGCCAATGCCACCGTACGCGGCTTTGCCGAGCGAAATGCCATTAACGCCCCGATACAAGGCTCGGCAGCGGATATGATAAAAATTGCCATGATCAACATCCACCGCGAGTTTAAGGCCCGCAACCTGGATGCCCGCATGACCATGCAGGTGCATGATGAGTTAGTTTTTGATGTACCGCACCACGAAGTGGAAATTGTAAAGCCCATAATAATGGATGGCATGAAAAACGCCATAAAAACTACCGTGCCCATTATGGTGGAGATTGGGAGCGGGTTGAATTGGCTGGAAGCGCATTGAGCGGGTGGTGAATGGTTGATTGTATTGGATTAAGTTGATTGGGTTAGATTAGGTTGATTGAGTTCACAACCCAACAATTTTAACATTCGAAAAAACAGCCTTCATATCCGGCCGCTGCATTGGACCGTTGCCGGCAAACCTGGCCATAACAGAAAAGCCAACCTGCAAATCAGCGGCCGCCCAGTCAAATTTATATTCATCCACCTTTGCCCAGCTGGCAGTTTCATCGGGCCTGCTGTATATGCTGATCATATTGCCCATCTTCACTATGCGCAGCCATCCGGTAAGGCTGTTTGTTTTGTTTACAGTCTCTTTGGTTTTTCCGCCGGTAGTGCTTTCTAAAAAATATTTCGGCTTGTCGCTGCCGCCTGTGCCCATTGAGAAAATAATGTGATTCTCATCTTTTCCACCAGCCTGCCGGACTATTATCCCGCTTTGCTGAAAACCTTTATCTGGCTCCTGCGATGTATTGCCCCTTTTTTTTAATGACACCTTCGCTTCAATAGTAAAATCCCCTTTCATTGTTTTGTATATCATACCGCCCGTTTCACTGTCGCGCCAGCTGCATTTTACAAACGGCACAAGCATAATGCTGTCGCCATTTTTATAGCTTGTAAAAAACTGTTTGTTAAGGTATTGCCAATCACCGGGAAGCGCAGCGCCTGCAACTTCCTTATTTTTTTGCGAAATTGAACTGATGATCTCTTTAACCTCGGCCGTTGGGTTCAAAATGGTATTTGCTCCCCAAAAATCCCGGTCGAAATCGGCAGGTAAGTTAACCGCTAAGTTTTTCCTTTTCCACTCCTCATCTTTGGTTATTTCGTGAACTACCGGGCGCTGAAAATCGGTAACCACTAATTCACTGCTGATCATTAAACTAAGGTTGATCGCCTTTTTTTGTTGTTTATAGTCAATAGCATAAGCCATCTTTGCGTAGTTCAGGAAAAGCTTATCACCAATTTTTGTATAGGCAGCCGTCCTGGCCCACCCTTTAATGGTAAGGTCGATGCCGAGGATCCGGGCAAAAATTTTATCGGTACCCTTCAGGCTTTTTATGTAGGGTGTTCCCCCGGGACTATTTTCAGCTTCAAATTTCCAAACTGAATAATCGTCCCCATCAATATAAATTCTTCCTTTCTCCAATGCTTCTTTTACGTTTTGTTGCTGATCAAAGCTGATCACATAAATGGGGCGATCATCCCTCAATATGGTCGAATCCAATTTGTAGGTATAATTTTTTAGATTGCTTTCGGTTAGAAAATCCGGCTGCTTTATAACAAGGCTTTGGCTCACCGCATCCTGAGGGCCGCCGCCGGGATGAAAATCTTCAAATAGCCTGGTATAGGCCACATCTTCTTTGCTCCTGCCCTTTTCCATTTTGAGTTTGAACGATTTTTGTTGTGTATTGAATTGTGCATCAAAAATTGCTTCCGCCACCGAATAGTATTGCGAGCTATCACGGATCATTTCTCTATAGAATGCTTTACTTTCATAATTTTTTGATGGAATAAATGACGGCATTTTTTGCACCGCCCGCCGGACTATATTCATAACGTTTACCGAGCGCACCACAACTTCATTTAGGCTTATTTGCGCGGCTTCCAGGCTTACAGTAATAAAATCTTCGTGGGGAATCTCAGCCATAACAAACAATTTGCTTCGGTAACCAATCATCGAAAACCGCAATGAATCCGGCTTAACCTGGCTACTAACGGAGAATTTTCCTTCCCTGTTACTGATACTGCCAGAAACATTTCCAAATGTATAAATTGTGATGCTGGCGCCGTTTAATACTTCATTAGTTTTGGAATCCTTTACTAATCCTGAAAGCTGATAGATCTGCGCCTGCGATGTACTAACAAATAAAACCGCGATAAAAACATAAAATAACTTCATAATAGAGGATGGCGATGTATGCCTTATTTATAATGACGATTAAATAATTAAAAAGGTCACGCTTAGTAGTAGATGCATTTTGGCTCTCTCACACCTATGCTGTTCTGTTCATCAATTAGTCAAATAAAACCTATATAACATATTATTACATTACCGAAAATCTAATAAAACCTTAATATCCCATTAACATTTTCTTAAAAATCATTACTAAAAAATGCCATTTGCTGAGAATTTTTCAAAAAATGTATCCATAAAATCACAATCTGTAAACGAAGCACGTTGCCTGCTGAACATTTAATAAAAATTATTTTTTTAGAAATAATATTGCCGGAGCCTTGTTTAATTAAGTAATTCTTTGCTTAAATTGAGCCAATTATCTACTGTCCATGAGAATATTTCACCTGAGCGCCGAATGTTATCCCATTGCCAAAGTTGGCGGGCTGGCTGATGTTGTTGGCGCGCTGCCCAAATATCAAAACCTGGCCGGTTTGCAGGCAGCCGTGGTAATGCCCTTCTACGACCGCAAGTTTACACAGGAAAACGAATTTGATACTGTTTTCCAGGCCTCAACATTGCTTGGCACACGCCGCCTTTATTTTGAGATCCTGAAAGAAAAAACCGATAAACTGGGCTTTGAACTTTACCTGGTTAAAATTCCCGGCTTAATCGACCGCGTGGAGGTTTACCAGTATCCAGACGAAACTGAACAATTCATCGCTTTCCAGATCGCTTTTTTAGACTGGATAAGCTACTCGCAGCAATCGCCGGACATTATTCACTGTCACGACCATCATTCGGGCCTGGTGCCATTTTTATTGCAGCATTCAAAACTGTACACAAGGCTGGCCAATACGCCCACCGTACTTACCATACATAACGGCCAGTACCACGGCTCTTTTGGCTGGGATAAGCTGTTCTACCTCCCCGAGATCGATCTTTCAAAAACGGGGCTGCTTGATTGGGGCGGCGCTATAAACCCGCTGGCTTCAGCGGTGAAATGTTGCTGGCGTTACACCACAGTATCGCCTACCTATTTGAGGGAACTCTCCATAAGCTCAAACGGTCTTGAATATTTGTTTTATCTTGAGGGAGCAAAAGGACAGGGCATTATTAACGGCATCGATACAGACGTGTGGGATCCAAACAAGGACCCAATGATACCCAACAAGTTTTCGATAAAACAAATAACAAAAGGCAAACAGGCAAATAAGGAGGCGCTATGCAGCCGGTTTGATTTATCTCCTGATAAACCTTTGATCTCCTTCATAGGCCGTTTGGTTGGTGAAAAAGGGGCCGACCTTTTGCCGGCAGCAATGGAGGAAAGTTTTAACGAACATCCCGGCGGGTTTAATTTTTTAGTACTAGGGGCCGGCGAAAAGGACACAGAAACGGAATTGCTGGAGCTTAAAGCCTTTTACCCCGAGCAATGCAATGTTTTTATCGGGTATGATGAAGCGTTGGCGCACCTGATCTATGCCGGTTCTGATTTTCTGTTAATGCCTTCGCGGGTCGAGCCTTGCGGGCTTAACCAATTATACGCCATGCGTTACGGAACATTGCCAATGGTTAGGAGCACCGGAGGCCTGATAGATACTGTAATTGATTTTGGCGATGAAGGCGGCTATGGCATAAGGTATAACCATGCCAGCGTTGAAGATATTTGCCATGCGGTTACACGTGCTTTATCCTTGTATGGTAACACAAAGCACACGCAATTTTTATGTAAATTAATGATGGCGCTCGATTTTTCATGGGATCGGTCGGCAAAAGAATATATTGATCTGTACAAAAGCTTAAATCCAACACTATGACCTCAAAAGTAATTTGCATTGTACTTGGCGGCGGCCAGGGAAGCCGGTTGTCACCATTAACTGCAACCCGTTCAAAACCGGCAGTACCTATCGCGGGAAAATATCGCCTTGTTGATATTCCCATTTCAAACTGCCTGCATTCGGGTATCCACCGGATATATGTGCTTACGCAGTTTAATTCGGCGTCGTTAAACAAGCATATCAAAAACACCTATCACTTCAGCAGTTTCAGCGAAGCTTTTGTTGATATACTGGCGGCCGAACAAACCCCCTCGAGTGTGGCATGGTACCAGGGAACTGCAGATGCTGTACGGCAAAGCTTGCACCACCTGGCCGTTCACGAATTCGATTATGTACTTATCCTGTCAGGCGACCAGTTGTACCAGATGGATTTTGAGCCGATGATTGATCAGCATATTAACAATAATGCCGAAATATCAATAGCCACCATACCCGTACATGTTAATGATGTACCCGGCTTTGGGATACTTAAAACCGATGCCAACAACTTTATTACGGCATTTGTTGAAAAACCAAAAAGCGGGTTTGAAAAATGGGTATCGGATGTTAGCCCGCAAATGGAAGCTGAGGGCCGGGTTTACCTTGCTTCGATGGGGATTTATCTTTTTAACCGCAAGCTTTTATACGAGCTTTTGCAGGGGAATGAATGTACCGACTTTGGCAAGGAAATAATCCCGGACTCCATAAATGAGCACAGGGTTATAAGCTACCAATACGAAGGCTACTGGACCGACATCGGAACCATTCCATCATTTTTTGAAGCTAACCTGGGTTTAACAGATGATATCCCCCAATTTAATCTTTTTGATAAAAACCAGATTTATACCAGGGCGCGCATGCTGCCCCCGTCGAAAATTTCGGGTACGCATCTTGAAAAAGCGATAATTTCTGATGGCTGTATTATCAATGCCAGCCAGATCACCCACTCCATCATTGGTATACGTACGCGCATTGGCTTTGGTACTATCATTGAAAACTGCTATGTAATGGGGAGTGATAATTATCAAACCCTGGAACAAATTGCCGAATCGCATTTAAGCAAATCGCCGATAATGGGCATTGGCGACCGATGCCATATTATTAATGCCATAATCGATAAAAACACCTATATAGGCGATGATGTTCAAATAAATTGTGGTGAAAAACTGGAAAACGGGGATTATGGCAGCTATACCGTTCAGGACGGGATCGTGATCATCAAAAAGCGGGCGGTTATACCTAACGGGACGATAATTTAATAAATACCGGTATCACGATAAGATCATAAACTAAAATTAACAATGAAAGACATCCGCCAAAGCGGATGTTTTTTTTACAATTAAATCTATATCCTTCCTGGTCGGGTTTTCTATCGATCAAATCTTTTGTATTTTAACTATTGAGAAATAAAATAAATTATTGGTTTAGTCGTTTATATATACAGGTTATGCATATAATCTACCGATTAATTTCACCATTTTAAAATCAAAATTTTTAAACTATGAAAAAATTATTTTGTATGATTGCTTTAGCAGCGATCTCTTTCGGAAGCGTTTACGCATATGGTACGCCGAGCACAGTTAAAGCTTCTATGCAAACTGACACCACAAAGAAGAAAAAGGCAAAACCTGCCAAAAAGGATACGACACGGAAAAAGGACACTGTGCATGTTCAAAAATGATGGTAACGATAAAATCCCCCCGTGTTACGGGGGGATTTTTTTTGCAGGCTTTTTATAAGGTCAAACTTTCGCCTATTCGAAGTAATTTCAGGTTAACCCCTGCCTTCACAAATTTTTCAGCAACCTCATCCTTGTTGATTTTTATTACCGGGAAAGTATCATAATGCATGCCGATGATATTGTTACAATTAATAAAACCGGCTGCCTTTATGGCATCGTCAGCACCCATGGTATAATTATCGCCTATAGGCAAAAAGGCCCAGTCGAGATTTTCATCTTCGAGTAATTTCATATCATACGTAAGGGCCGTATCCCCCGCAAAATAGATAGTTTTACCTTCTGAATGGATCAGGAACCCGGCGGGATTGCCGCCCGGAGCACCATCGGGCAATGTACTTGAATGTACGGCGTTAACCATTTTTACCCTGCCAAAATCAAAATTAAAGCCGCCGCCAATGTTCATGCCATGCGCATTTTTTACGCCCTTTGATTCAAGCCATCCGGCTATTTCAGCAATACAGATCACCACGGCGGCGCTATTTTTTTGAATCTGCAGCAGATCGGCCACATGGTCGCCATGGCCATGGGAAACGAGGATATAATCAGGTTTTAAAGTGTTAATATCTATATCCTTTGCCATAGGGTTATAAGAAATAAAGGGGTCAAATAGCAGGCTTTTTCCACCTGCTTCGATGGCGAACGAGGCTTGTCCGTAAAAAGTTGTTTTCATAGGTTAAATATTTCGTTGGTTTACGGGATCGAAAACTATAGAAGCTCCCAAATATTCAAAAAACTTTATCTGGATTCCTTCACGGGAATGTAAAACCTTAAAATAAACCGCCCAGGCCCCCAAGCATTTCCTTGGTCACAGCCGCCATTTCGCTTTGGCTCACATTATCCGCCTGCGCTATTGCCTTATTTATGGCTATAACCAAAAGTTCTTCTAACTGTTCTTTGTCGGCTTCCTTGAAAAAACTTTCGTCAATAGCTATCGACCGGATGATTTTATTGCCGTTAGCCGTCACTGTAATTTTGCCGCTTTCCGCTGTGCCGGTAACGGTTATCCGGTCAAGCCTCTTTTTTACCTCGCCCGCCATCTGCTGGGCCTGCATTAATTTATCGAACATCATTGCCCCCTAACCCCCTAAAGGGGGAATAAAATTTATATAGTTAATTTCCTTATCAAATCGTTTAAATTCTCCCCCTTTAGGGGGCTGGGGGGCTCAATCCTCACTCGTATCGCCATTACCTTTATAGGCGCTTTTACGCACAACGGGCATGCCGGCAAGTTTAAACAGGTCATCAAGTTTTAAAAGGCTGCCGTTGGATAAATTGCTTAACATCACTATCGTGATATCATCTTTTATATCCCGCAAATAAATATGCCTGAAACCGTGCCACCAGCCGGTATGATAAATTACCTGCTGCCCCGGCGCTTCGAAAATACGCCAGCCGTAGCCGTAGCTAAAATGCCCGTGTATGATGGGGTTACGCGGCACATAGGCCGAGTCCATCGAAGACTGTTTCAATAAAAGCCCCCCCCGCAAAGCCCTGTCGAACAGGTACAGATCGCCGATTGTGCTGTAAATCCCTTTGTCGCCCACCGGGCCATCGAGAAAATTTTGGGCAACCGAATAACGCCATTGCCCCCTGTCGTGCCCAACGACATCCACCGGTATTTTGGCGTAAACCGCCTTCGAATAAACCGCGGTGTGTTCCATACCTGCCGGTTTAAATACATTTTGTTTCATATAATCGGCATAGGATTGACCCGTCACTTTTTCAATGATAGAACCCAGCACCATGAAATTGGAATTGTTGTATAAAAACCTTGCATCCGGCTTATTAAAACGGGTGGGCTTATATTTGGCTATTAAGGCCATCTCTTCGGCATTGGTGATCCCTTTCCGTTCATCAAGGTGCTGTGCGCGGTAAAGGTCATCGGTAAAGTACACATAATTCATCATGCCTGACCGGTGGGTAAGCAACAGGCGGATGGTAACGCCATCATAAGGAAAATCAGGAAAAAACTTTTTTACATTATCATCCAGCTTTAGCTTTCCGCGTTCTATCAGCTGCAATACCGCCGTCGAGGTCATCGTTTTTGTAAGCGAGGCCAATTCAAATTGCGAACCTATTTTTAAACTGTCGCGGTGCAGGTAATCTGCCCAGCCAATCGCCCTTTCGTAAATAATTTTACCATGCCTGGCAACAAGCACATTGCCGTTAAAGCTGCGGGTTTTATGCAGCTGCAATATAAAACTGTCGATCCTTTTATCAGCGTTCTTTGGGTCGTAAGCTAATAAAGCTTTGGTATCAAGCGGTTTAATTACTACACTGGGAGGGTCGGTTGGTTTGTGCTGTTTGGAAGAGCACGATGTTAAAAAAATGAGGAAAGCGGCGGATGTTAAAAGCGTTTTATACACAAATCTCATAAATAATTTAATCGTAATTTATCAATTGCGAAAATCAGAAATTATACGATAGTTATAAAGTATTATTTCAAATATTTTTTCTTTTAGTTAATTTCCACTGTTTAAATTACCAGCATGAAATTTTCTATTAAACGCCTTTTATGCCTTTTAATTATTGCCGGCTGGCGCATTGCATTCGCCCAGCCCGCAGATGACGCCCATTCGCTTATTCAACAGGCCGTACAATTTAACAAGGACGGAAAATATGCCGAAGCCATTGAAAAGTATAACGCGGCATTAAAAATTGATTCTAATAATGTGTACGCCAATTATGGGATCGCTTATTCGCTGCTTGCTTCGGGAAAGGGGAAAGACGGTATCCCCAACCTGGAAAAAGTGATCAGGTCGAAAACAAATTTAATTGCCGAGGCTGATGACCTTTTGGGGAATATTTATGATAAGGACCATGAATCTGCAAAGGCGATTGACGCTTATAATGCAGCTATCAAAGCTGATGCGAAATACCAGCATGCCTATTACAATTTAGGATTGGTTTACTTTCGTGATAGAAAATATGCTGAGGCTGAAAAATATGCGATAGAGGCGATAAAGCTCGACCCCAAACATGCCAACAGCCAGCGCATGTACGCCCTGGTTACCTTTCATCAAAACAAAAGGGCGGCAGCTTTCCTGGGATTTTGCAGCTTTATTTTATTAGAACCACAAACTGCCCGCAGTGTCGAGGCTTTTGGAAATATGCAGCATATTTTACAGGGCGGCATACTTAAACCTGCGCCCGGCGAAACTTCGCCACAGGCGACTGACGCCAATACGGTCGCCCTTAACCTGGCCATTACCCGGGCGGTAGCCGATGCAGGCAAAAAGAAATATGCCACGCCGGCAGATCTTTTAACCGCGCAACTTACTGCCATACTTAATGCACTGGGCCCTTTAGCCGAAAAACAAACAGGTGATGACTTTTTCAGAAAATATTATGCTGCCTACTTTTACAAGCTGGCACAATCGCAAAATATGGAGGCGTTTTCGCGACTTATTGGTGCAGGGGCAAATAAAGACGAGTACACCCGATGGGCAAATGAGCATAGCAAAGAAGTTGCGGATTTGGACAGGTGGATTGCCGCAACTGAAAGAGGGTTTTGAACGGTTTCCGTCACAATTTAAATTGAACACCCAGCACGTCCCCGACCCCGGATTCAATCACCTCGCCAATTCTTTTAAGATATTCCTGCATCTTCCTCTTTTAAATGCAGCAGGATGAGCACCAATACCAGGAAACTGACCACCCTTTCCGCGGCGCCCAGCCCGTTCCAAATATGGCTTTGCCACATGGCAAACCATTCGCCGCCCACTACTTCAAACCCTAAAAACCAAATTACTATCCCGATGATTATCCCCGCTACCGCCCAGTTTTTTGACGCATGAAACGAGGCAGCATCGCGTTTTAGATTTTTGAAAAGCAGCCAGCTCCCTTTTATGCAGCAAAATGCCATCAGGGCTTCCATCGCAATGATCAAAATATACCCGGCATGATAAACAAACGCACTGCTGATACTTCTGTAACGAATATTGCTGTCAGGGAAGGTCGTATCCATTTTCAATACGTGTTCAACAAAATGATAATTGGTGAAATAGTCTGTTGTGTTGCCGATAACGATCAGTAGGGCCATTAAGCCAATTGCCGCAACACAAATTGTTTTTGCAAGCCTGAACAGGAGCTGGACTGGATACATATAGCGCTGGTTTACCTAACAAATATACCTATCACTTGCGACTATTGACCTGCAAGTTAGCTTGATCATATATTTCATCACCCAAAATCGAGCTGGGTTTGTGGGAGTGTCACACTTCGATTAGACATGCGTCTATTTAATAAACCACTTTTTATCGTTATGAAAGCAACAACTGCAAGGCGAATAATGCTCATTTTAATCATCGTTTTGTCCGGTATCCGCTCTTCTTTCGGACAGGTCAGAGCGATTGACGGGGAAACCATTCCCGCTGAAAAATTGGATCGGTTTATAAAGACTAAAATGGATTCGCTTAAGCTCCCGGGCCTGTCAATCGCAGTTATTAATGATGGAAAGATTGTTTACCACCGTGCATTAGGTTTGGCGAATATCGATTCGAATAAGAAGGTAGATGACAGTACGGTGTTTGAAGCCGCATCCCTGTCCAAAACTACTTTTGCGTTCCTGGTGATGAAATTGGCTGAAGAAGGTAGGATCGACCTCGATAAACCCTTATACGAGTACCTGCCCAACCCTGAAATTGATTATGATGACCGTTACAAACTCATCACCGCCAGGATGTGCCTTGATCATACCACAGGCTTTCCCAACTGGCGAAGCGATATGAAAGGCGCACAATTATATATTCAGTTCACACCGGGCACAAAATATTCCTATTCGGGCGAAGGTTATGAATACCTGGCCAACGTGGTCGCCCATACTATGCATGTCAGCCTGAAAAACCTGGGACAATTGTATGCGCAACAGGTAAGCATTCCTTTGGGCTTGCAGCATTTTTATTTTACGTGGAATGACTTCCTTGAGCAACACAAAGCCACGGGCTATTACGGGGGCCATCCGGGCTCCCGCTGGCATCCGGTTATTTTCCGTGCAGCCAGCAGCCTTCATACCGAAGCCGTTGACTACGCCAGATTTTTGATTGCCGTGATGAACAGTAAAGGGCTGAAAGGGGCCTCTATTGACGAGATGCTGAAGGAACAGATCAGTATTCCTAATGATACGGTTGGCAGCCATGATGCTTTCGGGCTTGGCTTTTATATGGAGCCGACAAAATATGGAATAAGGTATGCCCACAATGGCAGCAATGGCGACTTCACTTCCGGCTTTATATTTTATAGGAAACAAAAGTTTGGCTACGTATTTTTTACCAACTGCGAGAACGGAGGGGAATTCAATAAAGCATTAAGATCATTCCTTATTGGGAGCAAATAATTTATCCCCACTCTTAAAATCATCCCGTTAAACAATGCGCCGCATCCATTATAGCTTTTTGCACCATAATAAAATAAAAAAGCGCGCCATCATAAGCGAAAAATTACAAAAAGGTTTTTGGCTGGTAGCAGTCAGATATATTTCATTACCCAAAAATCACGCTGGGTTTGTGGGAAGGGTTTAATTGATATAATTTTGGTTCGTCCAATGGTACAATGAGCTGCATAGTTTGTTAGCTGTGAGCTGGGCACGTCGCATTTGCGCTTTTGGCCATACGCGTTAGACGCCTAAAAAGAGGGAATAAAACCGTGTACCCTAAATATTTTGCTAAATAGTTATGGATAATATAGAAATAATCGAAAGAGAATATGAAGAAGCTGTTAAAGGCTTAAACAAAGAATGGTTTTATAGTAGAGATGGGCATTGGTATGACTATATAACGAGTTTGCCTTTAAAACTTAAAATAACTTATTTGATAGTAGTCTTTCACAATCAGGTATTTAATGGCGGGTTGCATCAATATTTTGTAAATGGATATGGGCAATTTGCAAAAGAAACCATTGATGCACTTATAGAAATTAAAGCAATAAAGAAGGCAGAAGTGCTTAGTGCCGCATATAAGATTGTAAATGTTAAAAATTATAATTATAAAAGCTTCAGAAAAAATTTATTAGAGAGAAAAATTGACGAATTATTTGTATCTGATGATTTAGTTATTCCATTAGATGATTTGGATAACAAGTACTATGATACGGAGACTGAAGATCTTGTTGAATTATTAAGTAATTATTTAAAAACATCGACAGTGACATGATGAGCAGGTTATAAAGTAGTTAGTACTTCCAGCTCCTTCACGTGCGATTCTGCCGCCCGGCCAAAAGCGTCAAAGCGACGCTCCGATGAGATCGTTTCAAATATTTGCAAAATTCTGCCAACGCCCCTACACTAATTCCCGCCTCCCTCGCCGGTATCCGGGCCGGACAAAAGAAGTGAGCACCTCGTGCGTTGTCCGGCGCCTCATGTGTTTGTTTGTGCTTTGCCGGCTACCAGTTTCCATAAAGCATTCATTTTGCAATTATTTGATCTGTCAAAAATTAACATACTGATTTTCAGATATTAAAGAATTTAAAATTGCGTGTGCTGTTGCGAAGTGAACGCTTGTGAATGAGTGGCAGTGGCAGCATGTAGTGGCAGTGGATAATGGTTGATTTTTAGCCCTTAGTGTATTCAGCCTGTTTTCTCGCCTTTTTGCATTTTTTGCCAATTTTTGAAATCTACAAAAATACAATTTATTGATTTTCAAGCGTTCATATATTTCAAATTGCTTGTGCTATTGCGAAGTGAACGCTATTTTGAACGCCTTTGTGTATCGGGGGTAGAGATTAGTGATTAGAGGTTAGAGATTAGGCCGAAAAAGGTGAAAGGCAAAAGGAGAAAGGCAAAAGGCAAAAGGAGATTCTTTTTTGTCGCCGAAATGAGATTTTCGCGAAATGTTCGTTTTTGCACATTTTTGATATTAGCAAAAATCAACTAACTGGTTTCCAGTCGTTAACGAAATCCAAATCGCTTGTATTATGGCGAAGTGAACATGAACGCCTGTACCCTTACAACTAATTCCCGCCCGCTGGATTGGCTGCCGCAGGTTGCTGCTGATCGCCCTTCTTATTTACAAATGGTATTTTTTTCCAGAAAGGTTGCTGACTGTCGGGCACTACCACGCCTTCGTTCCAGTTGGTAACATTGGTGAGGTCGCCTTTGTGGTTCCAGGTTTTCCATTCGCCATCTTTCAGGCCTGTTTTAAAATCGCCTTCTTCTTTCAGGTTCTTGTCCGGATATAAAGCCACGTAATGCCCGTTTAGCAGTTGCCCGTTATAGCCACCCTGTGTAGAGTGGATCACGTTATTAGAATACCAGTAATAGTAACGGTCGTTCCTGATTTTCGGGTCTCTTTTATAAGGCAGCATATCGGCCCGTATCTCCTGGGTGCTGTCCGCTACGCGGATCTGCGTGTAATCGTTATTGTCGCCGGCGGCTTTATCATAGTTGCTAACGCGGCTGTTGCCCGGGCTGGCAGGGCGCCTGGTAGCATAACCGGGCTGCTGCGCGTACGCCTTGCCCAGGGAAAATAATAATAGCAGCAAGGTTAATTTTTTCATGCGGATGATCATATCACTAATAGACAACGATTAACGGGGAGGGTTTAGCGCGGGTTGGAAATTTGTTGATAATAAGTCAATTAAGTTTTGTTTGTTCATGGTTCATGGATCATAGTTCATGGTAGCTGCGGTGACCATGGTCCATGGTCCATAGTTTATTTTGTAAGCACTCGTATTGCGCTTCACTATGGTCTATGGACTGCTTTCTATGAACTATGAACCCCTCCCCATTGAACCAATTTATCTCTTTTGCAGCTTTCCGCAAATTGTTTGTTTTGTATGTTTGTATACCAGTTAAAAACAAACATTAATTTTTACCTATGGAAAAAGCAAAAACAACAGGCTACGCCCCGGTAAACGGCATTAATATGTATTACGAAATATATGGCGGCGGCGCTATGCCTTTAGTACTGATACACGGCGGCGGCTCAACCATCGAAAGTACTTTCGGTAATATGCTGCCAATACTCGCGGAGCACTGGCAAATTATCGCCGTTGAACTGCAGGCCCATGGCCGCACCAGCGACCGGGACGCGCCGGAGTCGTTTGAGCAGGATGCCGATGACGTAGCAGCGCTGCTTAAACATCTCAATATTGCTAAAGCAAATATTTTAGGGTTCAGCAATGGCGGCAGCACTGCTATGCAGATTGCCATAAGGCATCCCGGTATAGTTAACAAAATAGTTGTTATTTCTGGCGCTTATAAAAGGGACGGATTTATCCCGGGATTTTTTGAAGGATTTCCCAAAGCTACATTAAATGATATGCCCGAGGCGCTGCGAACAGCCTATTTAAACGTGAACCCGGATAAAAATGGCTTACAGGTAATGTTTGAAAAGGATGTAGCCCGCATGCAAAACTTTAAAGACTGGAACGATAATGATTTGCGGTCGATAAAAGCCCCGGCCTTAATTATAGCGGCCGACCATGATGTGATGATACCTGAACATGCGGTAGAAATGTCGCGTATGATACCGGGCGCGCGGCTGGCCATCCTGCCTGGCGGTCACGGCTCAATTATAGGCGAGGTGGGATCGGCGGGCAAATTATATGAGATCACCGCAGCCCTGGTTGAAGAATTTTTAAATGAATAATAAAAATTGTACTATAATAAGATTGTCCGGCAAAAGTACATGGCTTATTTTTAGCTTAGCATCAGCATAATCGCGGCCAATTGTTATAATTGTGCCCTCAACCAATAATTAAACTTATGAAAATAGCAACCTATAATGTTAATGGCGTAAACGGGCGATTGCCGGTATTACTGCGTTGGCTTAATGAAACAGCGCCGGATGTGGTTTGCCTTCAGGAACTGAAAGCCCCACAGGAGAATTTTCCTGAAAAAGCCATAAATGATGCCGGCTACAGTGCGATATGGCACGGACAAAAAAGTTGGAATGGTGTTGCCATCCTGTCGCGCCTCGGAGAAATTAAAGAGGTTAGGCGCGTACTGCCGGGTGACCCCGATGATGAGCACAGCCGCTACATCGAGGCCATAATTAACGGAATTACAGTTGGCTGCCTTTACCTGCCGAATGGCAATCCGGCTCCCGGGCCGAAATTCGACTATAAGCTACGCTGGTTCGAGCGGCTCACCATTCATGCCGCCGAACTGCTTGCGTCCGGTACGCCGGTAGTATTAACGGGCGACTATAACGTGATGCCTACCGAGATCGATGCTTATAAACCGGAGCGTTGGGTGAACGATGCGCTTTTCAGACCCGAAACCCGCGCCGCGTTTAAAACACTTGTTGCCCAGGGTTGGACCGATGCGATAAGAAAACTTTATCCAACTGAGATAATTTACACCTTTTGGGATTATTTCAGGGATGCCTATGGCAGGAACGCCGGTTTACGCATTGATCATTTTTTGCTGAGCCCCGGCCTTGAAAGCCGCCTGGTTGCCGCCGGTGTAGACAGAAATGTACGCGGATGGGAAAAGTCAAGCGATCATGGCCCCGTTTGGATACAACTTGCCGATTAACAATTGCATTTGCCTGGCCATAAGAGATAAGAGCATTTTGAATGTGCATAAATAATCTATATTTACTGGATCAATCATATTCCTTAATTATTGCCCAATGCGATATCGCCTTTTTGTTATTCTGATCGCAGCTGCTTTTGGTAAAGCGGCTGCAATGCCCAAAGCAGAACCCCAATTCAATGCCCGTGATCTGAGTATATCCTGGGAAGCGCTGCAAAATGATTACCTGCATAGGGGGCCATCATTAAACGCCATTACCATCACCAATAATGGTAAAAACACCTTCCCTGCTTCCGGCTGGAAAATTTATTTTAATGACGCCGACATGCTTCGCCCCGAGACTGTCACAGGGAACGCTAAAATTGATTTTATAAACGGCGATTTGTTCAGTTTAACCCCCACCGGTACGTTCGCCGAAATAAAGCCCGGCGAATCGGTAACAATACAATTTGTTGGCGAGGACAATGTAGTAAACATTACCGATGGCCCCGATGGTTTTTACGTAGTTTGGGATGCAAAACCGGATAAAGGCTACAATACCGGTGTGCTTACCATAAAGCCATTTAAGCCAGCCTATGCAGGGCTGATTACACCTGCAATTATTTACGATCAGAATAAAATTATCAACGACATTCCGGAGCAGCAGTTGACAAAAGTTTTTCCAACACCGGTTAGGTATAAAGAAACACCGGGGGTTTTTAACCTTAATAAAGGCATTACAATAACTGCCGGCCCGAACGAAAGGTTTGAAAAAGAAACGAACTTGCTAAAAGGAAATTTGGAATCATTGATGGGTGAGAAATTCAAGCCCGACCCGAAATCAAATATGATCAAATGGATAAACATTTTGTATGATGGCGGACTCGCCCCGGAAGGCTACAGCCTTCATGTTGACACCGCCGGCATCACTATCCTGGCGTCCACTTCTGCGGGTGCATTTTATGGCATCCAGTCGCTAAAAACACTGATCCCGCCGTCTGCATGGGTGCAGCCTCAAAAAGAAATTCAAATTCCTTGTGTTGACGTCAAAGACGAGCCCCGTTTTCCTTACCGCGCTTTTATGCTTGATGTTGGTCGTAATTTTGAGCCAAAAAGCGAGGTATTTAAGGTGCTGGATGTGATGGCGCTTTATAAGCTCAACGTTTTCCACCTGCATTTGACTGAAGATGAAGGCTGGCGGCTCGAAATCCCTTCATTGCCTGAATTAACCGAAGTTGGCGCAAAACGTGGGCATACGCTGGACACCAAATATAATTTACCACCCTCGCATGGTTCGGGCGGCGAAGTTGATAATAAAACAGGCACCGGTTATTACACCAGGGCTGATTTTATCGAAATATTAAAATATGCCGATAAGCTGCATATTATGGTAGTGCCCGAAATTGAGTCGCCGGGTCACGCCCGTGCTGCTATTAAAGCCATGAATGCACGCTATGACCGCTTAAAGGCTGAAGGTAAAAAAACGGAGGCAGAACGTTACCTGCTTTACGATCCGAATGACAAATCGGGCTATAGCTCAAATCAATACTGGTCGGATAATATTATCGACGTTTCCCTGCCATCAACCTACAATTTTATCGAAACCGTTATCAATGAAATTGTTGCCATGTATAAAGAAGCGGGTGCGCCGTTAAAAACCATCAATTTCGGCGGGGATGAAGTACCCAGGGGCGTATGGGAACAATCCCCGGCCTACCTGGCATTGAAACAAAGTCACCCTGAAATACAACACACCGCCGACCTATGGTACTATTTTTACGGCAGGGTTAACCAGCTGGTAAAAGCTAAAGGGCTTTACCTTTCGGGATGGGAAGAAATGGCCCTCCGTAAAACCGCGCTTGATGGCAGCCCGGTTTATGTACCCAACCCCGATTTTATGCCCGAACATTTACAGGCCGAAGTTTGGAATAATTCGTTAGGCGGCGGCAACGAAGACCTTGCTTATAAACTGGCCAACGCGGGGTATAAAGTGGTGCTCACCTGCGTTAGCCATCTGTATTTTGACATGGCGAATTATAAATCGTTTGATGAGCCCGGATACTATTGGGGCGCTTTTGTGGATATTGACAAGCCTTTTTCTTTCATCCCGTACGACTATTTTAAAAATTCAAAGGTCGACAGAAACGACCAGCCCATTGACCGAAGCATTTTTATAGGCAAACAACGCCTTACCGATTATGGTAAAACCAATATTTTAGGCTTGCAAAGCGCAGTTTGGGGCGAGAATATAAAAAGCCCTGAACGTTTGGAATATATGATGCTGCCCCGCCTATTAGGCTTTGCCGAGCGCGCCTGGAGCAAAGACCCCAACTGGGCAACAGAAACCAACCCTGCAAAAAGCGATTCGCTTTACCACGCTGCATGGGTAACCTTTGTAAATGTTTTGGGTAAGAGAGAGCTGCCCCGTTTAAGTTATTACGATGGCGGTTATAACTACCGCGTGCCTAAGCCAGGTGTTACCTTACAGGGCGGCAAGTATTTGGCAAACATCCAGTTCCCGGGATTAACTATCCGATATACGACGGACGGCACCGAGCCGGAGGCAAATAGTACACTCTATAACGATGCTGTTACAAAGGCCGGAAACGCCATAAAGTTCCGGGCGTTTGATACTAAAGGGCGCGGGGGCAACGTTTCAGAACCAGTTACTCCATAACCAGGCAGTAGGCGCGTTTTTGAGGGCGCTCTTACTGCCTTCCAGTTTAAATACGATGGCGTCGCCGTAAACTCCTGATAAAATCATTTTTCTACAAATCCAAAGCGGCGGCATTTCATTTACCGTTACTTTCACGCGGTTTACCGAAAATTTAGCATCCTTCGCCAAAAGCTTCAATCGCACCTGCTGAAATAAAATTAGATTTGTTTTATAAGAACATAGAGATAATTTTAGAGTTGCAGTGTGAATTTAAAAATGTCAGATCCCAACTTTAAAACTTTACAGAAAAAATGAAAAACGCCATCATCACCGCAGCAACCAGAGGAATGGGCCGAACCATTGCTATAGCCTTTGCAAAAATAGGTGTAAACCTGGCTATTTGTGCAAGGAACGGTGACGATCTTGCAGCATTTAAAAAGGAGTTATCGGTAATTAACCCGGCCATCCAGGTATTTACTTCGGTTACCGACTGCAGTATAAAACAGCAGGTACTTGAGTTTTCAGCTGCAGCTGAAAAGGCCCTCGGCTTTATCAGCATTATTGTAAATAGCGTTGGCATGTACGACCAGGTCAGCATATTGGATGAGGGTGTTGAAGCTTTTGAAAAACAGGTGAATACTAACCTGGCCCCCTCTTATCACCTGTACCGCTATTTCGGTAAAAAAATGATCGCAAAACGCGAAGGACATATTTTTACAATCTGCTCCGTGGCATCGTTAAACCCTATAGCTGAGGCTGGTAGCTACAGTGTAACAAAATATGCGCTGCTTGGTCTTAGTAAGGTAATGAGGCTTGAAATGCAGCCTTACGGGGTAAAGGTAACCGCCATTATACCCGGCTCAACATTAACAGATTCGTGGAAGGGAATGGACGTAGATAAAGATAAAATGGTTTTGCCCGAAGACATTGCATCCGCAGTTATAAATATTTACAGGATGAGTGCCGGTGCAAACGTCGACGAAATAATAATTAAACCGGCATACGGTCAAATCTAAAACAAGAACAAAAAACAATAATAAAATGAACAAAAAACTATATCGTGATGAATACCACAAGGTGTTAGGTGGTGTTTGTTCAGGCCTCGCCGAATATTTTGAAATGGATGTAACGGTGGTCCGCCTGCTATTTGCATTTACATTCTTTATTATGGGTGTTGGCTTTATACCCTACATTATTTTATGGATAGTATTGCCGAAAAAGGGGTATATCTATAATAATTTTAACAACCCTACGGTTGATTATACTGTTCCTCCGCCCCCGCCAGCCGGGCAGTTTAATACGCCCCCTCCTCCCCCTCCGGGCAGTTCCTTTGGGAGCAGCCCATATTCATCCAGCCCTTTTACGGTGCCGGGAAATATCCCGCCGAAGCCAAGGTCAAATGCCGGTATAATTGTGGGTACGGTGCTGATCATTATTGGCGCATTTATCCTGGTAGATAATTATGATCTGATCCCTGATTTTGATTTCGACAGGTTATGGCCTTTGGTATTGGTTATTATTGGCGGCGCGTTTATTGTCAGCGGTCAAAAAAGACAACCATGGGACAAGCAGGACTGGCAAACCACTGAAAAGAAAGAAGAAACTACTGAAGATACCCCGCCGGCCACAGACAATACTCCAATAGTAGAATAATACTTAAACTGTAAAATAGTGAACCCCGTTGTTATTGGGTTTGCATAAAAAATAAAGTCATGAAAAACGATAAACTAATCCCGGGCCTGGTCCTGGTGCTTATAGGCGCGGCAATCCTGCTTGCTAACTACGGATATCTTCATTTCCACTGGTGGAACGTATTTCGTTTATGGCCAATATTTTTAGTTATTGGCGGTGTAAACCTGGTGTTTGCGCACAACAAATCGCCCTGGGCAACCGTAATTAAGATTGCCGTGGTGGTGGTTGGGTTGGGCTTGCTGTTTTTTGGCAATTTTGGCGACCGCTATAATTTTTGGCCAGGGAATCATATCAACTGGAGTAATGACGATAAGGACGACGATGACAACAACAATACCAGTGACGATAACGACAATGATGATGATAATAAAACTGATATTAAGATGGCAGGGAACGGCACTTTTAACGAGCCTTATAAAGCCGATATAAAAACTGCCCGGCTTAACATCAGTGGCGGCGGCACCACTTATAATTTATCCGATACCACAAACCAATTATTCAGTGCCAGCACAAGAGACGGTAAAAACGGCAGGTACAATTTATCGCACAGTATGGATGATTCAGTTTATGTTTTGGATTTTAAAATGAAGAATCATCATGGTTTTAATTGGGACTCGGACAAAAACAGGGCTGATTTCCGCTTAAACCCAAATCCCCAATGGGAAATAGATGTTGAAACTGGTGCAACCAGCCTTGATTTCGACCTGTCGAAATTTAAGGTCAAAGAACTCAAATTACATGGCGGCGCAGCATCTTTCAAAGTAAAGTTAGGCATGCCATTAACAATGACCGATGTTGATATCTCGACCGGCGTTTCAGGCGTGGACATCAGTATCCCTCAAAACGCCGCCTGTAGTATCGAAACCGATTCGGGTTTGTCAGATAACAAATTTGATGGGTTCAACAAAACCAGCGATAATAATTATGAAACGCCCGGCTTTGATGCCGCCAAAAACAAAATGCATATCCATATTAGCGGCGGATTGTCGGATTTTAAGGTAAACCGGTATTAGAAAAGTAGCAGTAGCAGTTTTTTGAGTGGCAGTTATAACGTTCCTTAATACTGCTACTGCCACTAATAACTGCTACTCCTTGAAACTGCTACTTCTAACTAAATAGAAAGATGTCTCAACCCTATCTCCTGGTAATAAATGGCAGGCCCGAAGGGCCGTTTAGTTTAGCGCAGTTAAAAAGCCTGAATATAAGGCCGGGAGATTTTGTAAAAACCCCGGCAATGGATGATTACAAAGAGGCCCACGAAATTGCCGAGTTGCGTGAACTTTTGGGTTTCAGCAAACAAGCGCTTATCCCGCAGTATTTCGGCCATTTTGACCAGCGCCTGCTGGCCTCAGCGCTGGACTGGCTTGTGGTGTCGGGCTTTTGCGTTCTTCCTGCATTATTTCTCATTTTATTTATTGGGGACAAAGATCTGCGTGTGTTAATAGCGTTAAGCCTCCTGTTAATTATTCCGGTCGTTAAACTAATCTATCATATCTTCATGGAATGCTCCGCCAAACAGGCCACCTTTGGCAAGCAGATACTCAGGATAAAAGTCTGCGACATGGAGGGCAACCGGGTAAGCTTTGCCCGGTCCGCCGGCCGCAATTTTGCCAAACTATTTTCAGTGCTTACCTTATTTACAGGTTATCTCCTCAGCTTTTTTAACAAACAGCAGCAATGCCTGCATGATATGATCGCAGGTACCCTGGTGATGAAGGACAGGCTTTTTTAGTTCATGGTTAATAGTTCATAGTTCATAGAAGGATAATTTCATTCAATGCTTTGTTTCGAATTATGAATTAACCGTAGCTGCCATGAACCATGAACTATTAACCATGAACCAAAAGATTTAGTCCCGTTTTACAACGTATGTTTTTGCAAGGTAATCATGGAAAGCCTGGCGGTGTTCAGTAAACAAGATGCTTATAAAGCCAGTATAAACAAAAAATATCGATAACGCTTTACCGATACTTCGCAAAAGCGCATTTATGTAGCTTAAGCTTTGCCCGTCAACATCAACAACAACCAGCTTGAATATCCTTTTACCAACACTGCCCTTCATGGCCGATGCTTCGCATGTCGAATTATAAACAATAATCACAAAGCTATAAATGAGCTGTAGCTGCAGCACCTGCATTACCGGCATTTTGAACAGGTCGTTTATTGATCCTAATTTAAACGCAATTCCCATTGATGCTAAGATCACCAGTGTATACTGCATCAAGATCGAATAGATCACATAATCAATAATATAGGCCAGCAGCCGCCATCCAAAGGACGCCAGGTTATCGCCCGTGGGCAAATAGATGCCCTGTGCTTCGAAATAAGGATAAAGCTCAGGCAGGTCGCAGGCATCCTGCCATGCATCTGCGTTCGGCGACATTACGCGGGTATGGATGTCGGGGGCCAGGTCTGTTAATTCTTCAAATGTATACGGACCTGTTTGCTCCCCGTCCTCTAAAATATAATAATCGTTGCCCATTATGCCTGCAAAAATACAACGAAAGATATAAATTATAGTTGATTACATTGATTATTTAAGCGTTGCCGTTTATGGTTATCGAACCCAGTTGCCAACTAATAAGTTGCAAAAGTGGTGTCCAAATGTTTCACCAGAGCACTTCATGTAAATCCGTGGCCTTCACTCCAGTTTTTCCCTTTCAGAAATCTCCTCCTGGTTTTCTTCAACCATTTCTATTTTTGATTCCTCGTCAACAAATAATTTCCTGTCTTTATTTAATGCCACAGCTACTCCTGATATACTCATGCCGGCTATCGCCAGCACCAGGAAAAGAATTAACGTGCATACCCGTAATATCCTTTTGAGATATTTCATTATGTCTTGATCTTTTGAAGAAAAATGAAGCAGCAAAACCGTTGTAAGCGGTATTTGTGCCGTTAAATTGAGGTCACCACATCAGTGGTTAAAAAATGAAGGATATTTATCCTAAAGCCGGAAAAGGATCGTCACCGGAATTTGGGGAAATAGCTTTGGCGCGGTAAAAAAAACCGTTTATTGTACCGGTCAACCTGGCACAGGAGCGAATTTCTAAACGCGTATGTATTTGCCTGGTGTGCAGAAGAATTAAATTGACCGGTGGTGCAACCAAAAAAGAGCTCGCTGAACCTCGGGTATATATTCGCCGTAAGGCGCTATTAAAGGTGATGCTTTTTGCAAAGCGAATTGGGTTATCAGCCAATAAAGTGGTATGCTGAGCCCCGGGCTTTATTGAACTTTTACCGGTGGGTACGCCAGGGGTAAAAAAACTCAAAAACAAAACGGCTATCAGCAGCCACTTTGAAAATAGGTTTTGATTATATCGATTCCTGGTGTCATTCATTCCGGTAACAAAAGTACGATGATAATTTCAATTAACGATTCATATTTTTAATGTCCCTTATCTCGATAATATTATGCCGGGCAGATGGCTCATTCGAAATAACATTTTTAAAGGTTAACAGCATTTGTTTTAACGATACCAAAGCCAATGACCTGGCCTTTGCGGCAGTTGAAGGTATGATCTCAAGTAATTTAAAAACCGGGTTAAATAATAGCGGCCAATAATGTCCCGGCCCCACAACATACCAGGGGCGGATAAATGTTGATACCATTCCCGATTCAATTATTTCAGTTTCGCCCTGCCGCCTTACTTCCTGGTAATCGGCCATAATTTTTGTAGGGTACTGGGCCACACTCATATACACAAAATGTTTTACTCCGGCTTTCCTGGCTGCTTCAACTGATGCCTTTACGGACGCAAGGTCAACTGAATAAAACAATGACTTTTTCTTTGGGCCGGGGTGGCTCACGCCCAATAAATGAACAAATGTGCTGCCTTCGCTGATCGAGCTGGCATAAGTTGACGAATCGAACGGGTTAGCAATAACAGGCACACAACCTGCCTGCAATTTTTTCACAGATTGCGGACGAACTAGTGCGCTCACTTTAAATCCGCTATCCAACAGTATTTTTATGAGCCGGCTACCTATATAACCGGTCCCGCCTGTAATAAAAACGGGATGTTTTATTGTATCCATAAAATTTTAATTTTTATGAATAAAAATACGATGATTATTTAAAAGTGGTTTTCCTTAGTAGTCAATTAAAACTACGCCTGCTCAAACTCTTTTATATAAGTTTTTTTCGACCCTGTCCATGAGCGACTGCCGGTAACTTTTGCTAATCGGCAAAATATGATCGGCTAATATTAATTCGTTATTGTCGATAGTTTGAATGGCGCTTACAGCAACAATAAATGATTTATGTATTTTAAGAAAGAGATGCTTTGGCAACTGGCTTTCAATCCCTTTAAAACTCATATAAACCACATGTTTTTTATTTTTAGTGTGTAAAATTATATAATTTGATAAAGCCTCTATATATAAAATATCGTCAATAAATATCTTTTCAATTTTCAGGTTCGATTTGATAAAGAAATAAGGTTCAGTTGCTATAACTCCCTGTTTTGATTTTGAATTTAAATAAGCCTGGGCCTTGATCACCGCTTTAAAAAACCGCTCAAAACTTATCGGCTTTAATAAATAGTCGAGAATGTTTAATTCGTAGCCCTCAATGGCGTATTCGGGAAAGGCGGTTGTAAAAATCACAGGCGGAGGATCCTGCAAATTCTTTAAAAAATCAATCCCCGATATTTTAGGCATTTGAATATCCAAAAAAACAAGATCTATCTTTTGATTTTCGAGCGCAGAACTTGCTTCGATCGCATTTTTACAGACAGCTGCCGGATTTAAAAATTCAACCTGTTCAATGTATTCCAGTATGCCTTGCCGGGCTATTGGCTCATCATCTACAACTAAACAATTAATCATTGTATTGCAGTTTAAGGGTAGTTTGAAATATATTATCTACCTTATTAATATTTAATTCATACCTGTTGGGATACAGCAATTCCAATCTTCTTTTTAAATTCTGGATACCCAAACCCCCTGTTTGATATAAGTGTTTTTGAACATGCGATTGGTCGTAGGTATTTGATGCCTCCATCAGCATGGTGTTTTTATCCTGCTTTTTAACAGTCAGGTATATTTTGTTTTTGCCAGGTTCTTTAAAGTTCGAAACATGTTTAAAGGCATTTTCGACAATTGGCAGTATTAATAAAGGTGCAATCAAAAAGTTTTCCATTTCAAGGTCAATAAACAACCTGATATCTGAATCCTTTTCCATGCGCAATGTTTGAATAGCTACATAGTTCTTTATATAATGCAGCTCCTTTTGTATTTCAATTCTGTCCGTCGTGCAGTCGTACAACTGGTATCGCAACATGTCCGATAATTTCTCGACCGAAAGCCTTGCATTGGTATTAGTTTTGTCTATCTGGAAATAAATGGTGTTCATTACATTAAACAGGAAGTGAGGATTAATTTGCGAACGGAGGAAAGAGAGCTCTGTATTTATCTTCTCCTTTTCCACCTCAACTAATCTTTTTTCCATGCGGAACCGGTCCAAAAGTATCTTCAGTGAGCTTGCGCCAAAAGCCGAAAGTATGCTGTCCCATATAAATAAGTTTATATAAGGGCCAAGTGATTTCCATTCGGGAATGATGTTTTTTTCGTGCAGGGTAATATGATCAACTATCCTCGTAATAAATAAAGTGATCAGGCCCATACCGATGACCAAAAAAAAGAACGACACCACAAAGGCTACAAACCTTCGTTTATAAAGCAGGCGCGGTACCAGCACGTAAGCCGAAAGGTAAAATGGGAAGGTTTGGAGCGCGCTAACCGTTAAAACATTGACAACCTGAGAAAATGTACTTATGGCGGGATTGTAGTACGTAAGAAAAGAGAATGACATCACCATTGTCCACATCAGGATATGGTGAAATTTATACTTGATCAGCCATTGTGCTGTACTCATCAGGGGTTAAGTTTATTGGCGCGCCAATTTACAATCATTATTTGAGGTGACAATTTCATTACGTCAAGTATTTGCACACGGTCATCAATTATTTATTGCCGGTTGTATAATGTTAAAAAAAGAATTGTGTTATCCTCTATTTTTAGAAAATAAGTTTTCTATTTTAGATTGATAAATTATAAAAACGCAATAAAACCTTATTATTAATCCTTAAAAAACCAAATCATGAAAAAACTATTGTTGTTTTCTGCACTGATTGGCTTTGCCTTTTTGGCTAAAGCTCAATCAACAAATTACCATGCATTTAAAGTTGATATTGGCCTGGGTTATGCCGGCCCCTCCTCGGGCACAGCTGAGGCAGGCGCCGCTTTTTCCATCGAACCACATTACAGGTTGTCTGAGGATGTTGCTATAGGCCTTAGACTGGAAGGCGCTGCGTTGATTTTTAAACAAAGTGATGGTTCAACCAAAGGCGCTATATTAAGTTCGTATTGCCCTTCGGTTGATTACTATCTGTCCGATAACACTTTCAGGCCTTTTATCGGGGCCGGGCTGGGCATTTTTGACCAGGCATCGGTATCGTCAGATTCAGGCAATGGTACGGCACTTGTGTCAGGGGGGGCCAAATTTGGTGCATTTCCGCGGATTGGCTTTGAAGTTGGCCATTTCAGGCTGGCTGCCGATTATGATATAGTAGGAAGCGGCACCAATTATTTTGCCATCAGCGTTGGGGCATTTTTTGGCGGCGGTAAAAAGTAATACTGAAATAGCTAAATTTAGCTCCGTTTTAGTTTTGTTACGCTTTAAAACCGGGATAATCAGGCTGACAATAATTTATTATTAAAAAGGCCCTGTATCTATCTGCATAACAGGATAAATAGCGAAATGCTATTTATCCTGTTTATTTATAACAAATGCTGGTTAAACAATACAAATAAGAAATAATATGGCGTTAAGCAGCAATAATAAAATACTTATAAAATCCTGCTCAATATCACTAAACTACAGGCCACCCGCAACTACAGATTACCTTTTGAAAAAGGCCACAATTAAAAATTTCGCACCCGCGAATTTGCGCAATCCAACCCCGGCAATAAAATTTACCTGTTGCAACAGGCATATTTTAATCGCTTAAGTAAAAGTTAACACACGTCAGTTAAGTAACGTGTTGCTTTACTTATTATTTTGTCGTGTTTTTAAAAAAATTTGATCGCAGAATTTCAGTCGGCATTTTGAAGGTCGCCGTAAAAAATGGCGATCTTCGCGCATAAAAATCAGCCATCATGGATTTTACCTACCAATTACTGCCTGATTTCGGGCTCAAAAAACGAAATTTATCAGGGTCAAAAAACAATTTCTCAATGCCTCACATACATGAATAATTAGATTTTGAAAATTTTTTTCTTTAAATCTCATTTATATAAATAATAAAAATAAATTTATTATCTTCACAATGATTTTTTATGTATAATTGTAATAGTGAGCCTAAATCAAATTGTTTAAAAAAAAGCTCCCTTATCCTTACCCCCAAATTATATATAACATTTGCTTGATATTTACTATTAATTAAAATTAATTATGAAAATTTTGGTTGCAGAAGATGATGAATTGATGCTTAAGATGCTTGAATTCCGACTTAGGAAAGATGGTCATGAAGTTATTGTAACGCATGACGGAAGGGAGGCTTTAGCAAAAATAAATGAACTTATACCCGACCTCGTAATAACCGATATTATGATGCCATATTTGTCGGGCCTGGAAATCATTGGAGCGGTTAAAAAAAGCTATCCAAATACAATGCCGGTGATCATTATTTCTGGAATGGGTCAGGAAAGCGTGGTTTTGGAAGCATTTCAACTTGGTGCTGATGATTATATTACTAAGCCATTTAGTCCCAATGAACTATCGGTAAGGGTAAAACGGTTTGATAAAGCCATAATCTTATAACAATTAACAACGGGCTTAAACTTTATTGACGATTTGATATGTTACTTTTAAAACTTTTTTCGCCGCTCGCATTTTTTATCAGTTTGCGCACCATTGGCGTAGTAATATTGGTTTTCACCAATTTAATCGTCTGCCTTCTCATTTTCATGCTTATTTATATGTACTTCAGAAGTAAGCGTGAGAAGAATCAGGTTAATTACAAACTGATCTCTGATCTGCTGATCCATAAAGCCGTATTTTATGACGGGATAATGCTTCCTGAAACCTTAATACCGGTTACAAAAAGAGTAAAAAAACTAATTGACAATAAATATTTCAGGAACCGGCTAACAGATGAACTTGTAGTAGCAAAGAAAAACATTACCGGTACTTCAGCGGAGAATTTAAAACATCTTTATCAGCAATTAAATCTTGAGCAGTACGCTTTAAAGAATTTAAAAAGCAGGTACTGGCATATTAAGGCAAAGGCGATCCAGGAATTATACTTAATGGAATTAAAGGAGTATGAATTTGAGTTATATCCATTTGCGAATGATAAGAATGAGTTGATCCGTATGGAAGCTCAGGTAGCTTTGGTTCAGTTTAATGGTTTCGAAGGCCTGCTTTTTTTAGACGATATCACGTATTCAATATCAGAATGGCAGCAAATAAAATTATTGCAAAAACTTTCGAACTTACCCCCCGTACATGTTAGCATAGATAGCTGGCTTAAATCATCAAATATCAGCGTGGTAATATTTGCCTTAAAGCTGATACGTAACTATCACCGGTTTGAGTTGCACGATGCTGTTTTACAATGCCTTGATCATCCCGATCCGGAGGTTAGATTACAGGCCATTAATTGCTTTTCCGAGATCTATACAGACGAAACATCTATACACCTTATATCGCGGTTTTGGCGCGAAGGCTTGAAACACCAGTTGGCAATCATTAAAGCGCTACAAAATATCGGGTCAGAAAACGACAATCCGTTCCTTTTAACGCTTTTGCATAACGACAACTATGAAATGAAACTTTTTGCAGCGCGCGCTTTGGCCCGTAGCGGTAAAAAGGGTTTGGCATCGCTAAACGATTACGGAAGTTACGACAATAAATTAAATGATATAATTATTCAAGTGAAGGGAGAATTAGCAGCATGAATTGGCAGGCATTTGTTTTTGATGGTTTTACATATCTGATGATGCTATATGCATTTTCATTGATGAGTTTTTATGTTTTTATCGGGATATTTTCCGTAGGCGAAACCCGCAATTATATTCGTAGAAACAGCTTTACCGATTACCGCATGCTGGCGTCAGCAATCGATGCGCCAAGTATAACCGTATTGGCACCGGCACATAATGAAGGGTTAACAATTATTGAAAATGTTCGTTCCCTCCTCTCTTTAAACTATATGCATATTGAGGTTATCGTAATTAATGATGGAAGTACCGACGATTCTCTCGAGAAACTTATTAAAGCCTACGACCTTTATAAAACAGATTATTTTATAAACGAGCAGCTGCCTACACAACCTGTAATTGCCGTTTATAAAAGCCGTAACCTGGTTTACCGGAAACTTATAGTTGTTGATAAAGTAAAGGGGGGCAAAGCGGATGCACTAAATGTAGGCATAAACATTTCGCATCATGATTATCTTGTAATCATTGACGTTGATTGCGTTTTGGAGCAGGATGCCATATTAAAACTTGCCAAACCATTTTTGGAGCAAACAGACAAACGGGTAATTGCGGCTGGCGGAGTTCTGCGCATAGCCAACGGTTGCGAAGTTGAAGGCGGGCGCCTTGTTAAAATTTATTTGCCTGAACAATTTTTACCCCGCATACAAACGCTTGAATATATACGGTCTTTTCTACTTAGCCGCATGGCATGGACAAGGCTTAACGGGTTGCTACTTATCTCGGGTGCATTTGGATCTTTTGACAAAGAAATTGTTATTAAATGCGGCGGGTATAACAATAAAACGGTAGGTGAAGACATGGAGTTACTCGTTAGGATGCGCCGTTACATGGAGGAACAAAAGGAACCATATAAGGTTAGTTTTATTCCCGATCCGCTGTGCTGGACCGAAGCACCGGCAACTTATAAAACTTTAGGTATCCAGCGTAACCGTTGGACCAGGGGGACAATTGAAACACTTCAAAATCATAAAAAAATGTTTTTCAATCCCAAATATCATATTTTGGGCTTGGTTAGCTACCCATACTGGGCGTTTTTTGAATTTGGAGGACCCATTATTGAAACTATAGGATACTTTATGTTTATTGTGTTTTGTGTTGTTGGAATGATCAGCTGGTCTGTATTCTTTATAATGATAAGTATTTTTAGCATTGGTGTTTTATACTCCCTCTTTGCCATATTGATGGAGGTCTTAACTTACAATCAGTACAAGCAAAAAAGAGATTTATTGCGGCTTGCTTTAGTTGCTGTAGCAGAGCCTTTTGTGTTTCATCCCTTTGTCGTTTTTTCGGCAATTAAAGGCAACTTCGACTTTTTAATGAAAAGGCACAACTGGGGCAACATGACCAGGCAAGGCTTTACACATCGTCACAAAACCAAATCGTAATATGGAAGATAGTACTTCACCAAAACAGTATTCCGGCTCAAGATTCGCAGAAGCAAGCGTCGAATTTGCTAAACTCTCAATTATATGGCTGTTAATTATCCTTTTGGTTAGCCTGTTTGAAGTAATTTATAACGGGATTCATCATCATCTTACCAGCGGTTTTGTTATTGTTTTGTTTTGGTCATGGTTAAATGATTTGTTATTTTGGCTTAAAGCATTACTTGTTCTATATATCATTTTTGTTATCCTGTTCCTGATCTCGCGGAAATTCAGCGAAAGACTTTACGGCGTTTTTATAATGATCATGGTTTTGATCCAATTTTGCCTGACAGTATATTTCGCAACTGCTCTTGTTCCATTAGGTGGCGATCTGTACGGTTATTCATCAACCGAAATCAAGCAAACCGTGGGCGCAGCAGGCGTCATTAATTTTTTAAATATTCTTTCTTTACTATTATTACTTTCTGTTACTGCCGCCGCGCTATGGATATTGCCCCGAAAGTTCAATGTTAACAGGTATGTAGCGGTTCTTTTGCCTATAATATCATTGTTTGTAATTCTGGCTGGTGGTACAGCAATGACAAACTCGATTGATTTGAAATCTGAATTTTCAGATAACCTTGTCCTCAATAAAACTGATTATTTTGAAGGATCTGCCTACTTACGCAATCATCCAAAGCCAAATGAACTTGATATTTATGCCGATAATTATATAGTTGATTACAGTAATACGGCTCCAGGTAAAACAATAGCTTTTAAATATGTCGACCCACTAAATTATCCCTTCTTACATACCGACACCGAAACAGATGTGTTGACGCCATTCTTTAAAGGTAACGCAACGCCTCCCAACATTGTCATTGTAGTAGTTGAGGGCTTAGGCCGGGCATTTACAAATGACGGCGCCTACTTAGGAAATTTCACACCGTTTATTGATTCCCTATCAGGCAGGAGTCTTTACTGGAAGAATTTTTTAAGCGAGGGTGGCCGCACATTTGCTGCGCTTCCATCTATTTTAGGGTCATTACCATTTGCAAAAAATGGTTTCCTTGATTTGGGGAATAGCATGCCTGAACACCTTTCACTATTAAGCCTGCTGAAATATAATGGTTATCATACCTCTTTTTACTATGGAGGCGATTCTCATTTCGACAATATGGATATCTTTCTTCACAAAAACCATATTGATGAGTTGTACGATGAACGGACCTTTTCGGGACCAGGCTACGCCAAAATGCCTGCGCCGAACGGCTTTACGTGGGGATATGATGATAAAAGCTTATTTAAACACTTCCTTGCCACACGTAATGAGAACAATACTGTTCCGCAATTGAGTGTGGTTTTAACCGTATCTACCCACAGCCCTTTCGTGATCAACGAGCAGGATAAGTATTTGAAGAAATTTGAGCAGCGTCTTACACAGCTGAATTTTAACGAAACTCAAAAAGATGAGCACCGTGCATATAAACTTCAATATGCCAGCATTATGTATCTTGACGATGCGTTACAGGGGTTTTTTAGTAGCTATAGGAAAAGAAGTGATTTCAAGAATACCATTTTCCTGATCACCGGCGACCATCGCATGCCCGAGATACCAATGAGTGATAAACTCGACCGTTACCACGTGCCACTGATCATCTATTCACCAATGTTAAAACAATCCCTGACGATATCCTCGGTGTCAACACATTTTGATATAACCCCGAGCCTGCTTGCCTATCTGCACAATAATTATAAAATAAAAGGCCCTTCGCTGGTTAGCTGGGTGGGCCAGGGATTAGATACCAACCATAACTATCGCAATCTGCATAATTATCCGCTCATGCAGGACAAAACTGAAATTCTAGATTTTATAATGGGCGATTATCATTTAAATGAACAAAACCTGTTTAAAATTAACAGCGAGTTCGGTGAAGATTTGATACAAGATGATGTGAAACTTAACCAGGTTAAAGGCGCCTTTAACCAGTTTATGCAAAGAAACTCAGCAATAGTAAGAGGAAACCATATCGTACCGGATACAATATTTCAGCATTTCAGCCCGGGTAAACGATAAAGAGAAATAAAAATAAAACGAGGCATGAAATTCCAGTCACTTGCTTCAGCTTATTTATAGTACAAATAATGTAGCGGGGCTTAATCAACCGGATACCATCCAAAATTGAACTCCCCAATAAATTATGTCAGGCCAGTTGGAACTACTTTCAACTGGCCTGTTTTCGTTAGGACTAGGTCAAGAACATATATTTATGGCTTTCTCCTAAGGTTTAAGACTCATTTAAACACAGTCCGGGCCAAGCATTGGACGATATCGTTGGCTACTCAGCGGGCATCGCAAAATTCCTTATTGTTTTAGTGCTGCCTGCTAGCCGGTGTTGATAGTTTTTAGGCCACTTATTATACGTAATTTGATCTATATTAATACAACATAGCATCCCTGGTAACTTTTATCAATACCAACGGACTGAATTACCAACCCCAGGGCCAATAAAAAGGCCGGAAGATGAACTCCCAGCCATTGCTTCTTAGCGTTGTTAGTAAATTATGCCGACGCTTGCTTGCTGCAACGCCTATTTTCGCACGACTCTAACAAGTAAATTTTGTCTTGTTCCCGGCAACCCATTTTACCGCTTTACCATCAGCAATCTATTTTTTGGAAGCCAAATCCATGTTGTCATCAAGGATGTGCTGCATCATTGGGCGATAAAAATTCCAGAAAAATCCTCCACGCTCTGTGAGATCTTCAGAATTATAATACAACCATTTGAAAGCCTGGATACCTTTAAAATAAGATGATCCCATTCCGACAGGGTTATCACAAAAGTCACCGGAGAAATAGTAAAAGCTGTAGTCTGTGTCCCGATGCATTAGAACTGCAGGAAAAGTACTGGGTAAACCCCACTGCCTTAGCTGTTCCGCGCCTTTCTTATTAACCTTAACATCAAATCTGGCAAGAACGTGGTTTATCGAAAGATCGGGTGTGATCACATCAATCCAATAAGAATATTTGATATCCGGAGGCAATGCAAGGTGTTGCTGTGCATAACCGGCAGTAAGTATATGGGGCATCGGGTCCGTTAAGTCTACACTATCTATCAGCACAACAACCTGGTCGCCGTCACTAACATAAGCAACGCCGGGCGTATTATGAAATGGCCACCTTTGGTGGTGCTCATTCATATAGTCGCGCACAAGCCACCTGGGTAGGTCTTTATTTGTGGCAGTATCAAAACTAACAAAATATCTTGCCATCCACCCGGTCCAGTGCAAGCCGAAAAGATTCTCGAAAGTATACCGGTTGCCTGGGACAGTTGGCGTGTTGAGCGTATTAAATTCAGCAAGAATCAGTTTATGCCTTGCTTTCATATCCTTCAAAAACTCAACATCCTGGCTGCTTAAGCCACCGTAAATAATTGGTGAACGTGCGTTAATATCGCTTCTGCCGTACCATTCATTCCTATAAATACCATAAGTGTCGGTAAAATAGGCAGCATCAGCGTCGACACTTAACTGGTTTAGCTGTGCAGACGAAAATCTTTCAAGGCCCCTGATTTTATATTGCTTCTTATCACCGGGGAAGAAACCAAAATAATCATGGCCGACCTTGTACCTTTGCGTAGGTGTTTTGGTAAGGCTGTTATTATTAAGCATCCAGGTAAGCGATGTGTGCTCCTGCCCTTTTCGGGTTAAAACAGTTTTGTCAACAATGGCAAAAACAAATTTTTTCTTTGGTGTAAGTAACCATGCCAGCCACATCCACAGCGGGATGAGCAATATTGCAATAAGTATTGCAAACAAAATTCTTCTTTTTAACATCTTTATTAAAATCTTCTTTGATAGCCAATACCAAAATCAAATTGATTACCACGGGTTTGAAATCTGTACTCCTGGTTATCCAGGCCGAAACTGATATAAAAAATATTAAGTTTAATAGTTTTCCTGTATTCAAGCAAAAAATTAGTCGACGTCAATTTGTAGTTGACCCCATTATTGAGCAGAACAATATTACGCGGATCGTCAGGCGACACACCAGTGCCAATTGCAGCCATAAAGTAATCGTCGGTTCCCCCGGTATAATATCTCGCCGTTAAGGTATAAGATTGCGAAATTGTGCCAAAATCAGGGCCTAAATACGTGCGTAAATTAAACCACCAATTTTTGTAATATTTAGCTATAGATGCAGTATATATCCAGTTTGCCCCGCTAAAATATATGTCCCTGAACCCAAGCTCGGCTTCGAAACTTTTAGGTAAGTTGGCGAATAATGAAAATCCGATTCTGTATTTCGGAAACACTGTTGTATTGTCTGAATAAGCTGCACTTACATAAGCATAAAACATTTTCGAAATATGAGGATACGCATCGATGCCATATTGTAAGCCATTTGACTGAAACCGGTTAGCATATGTTAGAGACCCGACTAATGTCACAGCGGGAGTTGTCCTGGTATAGTCAATTTCAGCAATCTGCCAGGGGTTCGGAAAACGGTTGTCGAACCAAATGTAATCGTAGCTTAAACTAATTTTATTTACCGAAGCTTCGTCTTTTACCCTATCGGAAAGAGAGCGGGCACCGGCATTTTTTGGATCTTGTTTTATCAGCACATTAAGTGAAGAATCCGCTGCTTTGTATTGCTTCATATCAGTTAATATCTGCGCCTTTAACAATAAAAGATCGTTGGACCCGCCATGGTATTTTAAACCGGTGTTAACAAGTTGTAAGGCTCTTGGATAGTTATTACCCCAAAACTCAAGGCTGCCATAAGCCAATGAAGCATCTTCATTATCGGGATGCTTCGCCAGAACATCATTAAAAACAGTTCGTGCGCTATCCTGCTTGTCACTCCATGTATAAACCCGCCCAATAAAAACGCTGATCTCGGTATAATCAGGGTTTCTAACAAGGGCTTTCTTACTTAAACTGATAGCCAAAGGATAATTTTTCTGATCAAATGCAGCTGTGCGGGCCTGTTTGAATAGATCATCAGCCGAAAGTGTTGTATCCCGCTGTGCCGAAGCCATTTTGAATGAGATAACCAACAAGAAAAGTGTGAGGTATTTAAATTTTATACGATGCATTACCGCTTTAAGGTTTATTTTGTTTTTAATTAAATTGTGATTGTTCGCGAATTACGTTGCAAAATACAATTATTATTTCTCATCTTTTGAAAATAAAATCTTTGCAGCGAATTTATTTTAATGTTTTTTAATTAATCATCCCGGGATTCCAAGTCTCAATTAGGTGAGTTGATACCGTATATCCGCAGCCTTTAAATATAGTTAAATTATGTAAGAAAGCAAAAAAAAATAGCCGGCTACAGAATTTCTACAGAATAAAGATAATTGAAATAAATGATTATTACTGTAATTAATTAAAAAAATCGCAGGATGCCGCTGTTTTCTGCAATAATTCATTCGTTTATACGTTTGACTGCGACCCTTTTTTAGGCCGGCTATTATCCGGGCACACAGTATTAATAGGCCCTTTGATTAGTTGTGATTTCTTAGGCCCAAAGTAACTATCCCCGAAACTTTAGTCAAATTATTATTCCAGTACTCAATGTTGCCGCATGCAAAGCATGAATCTTCTTTATCAGGATGCTTTTTGATCGATCATTTCCGGGGCTCCATATCTCCATGGGGTGAAGTTGATACCTTGGATTCCCGGTCGCCAAATTAATCAAATTCTGTAAAAAAAGCAAAAAAAACACTCACCTGCAGAATTTCTTAGAATAAAGATCACTCAAATAAATGATTATTTCTTTCCATAATTAAAAAATTAACGTATTGCGTATATTTTGTGTAACAATCTTATGGGTTTATACGTTCAATTAGTACCTTATTATTGTTTCATTACCATGTTGAACATTTATTTAACATTGGCCAGCATAGCTGATGATCAATCATTTAGGATCATTAAAAATCTGATCGACTATTGAAAAATATTAAGAGTATAAAGTATCTGTCAGGATTTATGAAAGACCGTTTACTCATATGCTTGTTTTTATTATTGTCATTCAAGGCGTTTAGCCAGCCTTGTACTTTAGGCGTGACTATTTCCCAGTCGGCGCCCGCTATTTGTTCTGGCAGTACAGTAGTTCTCATGGCCGCAACATCAGGGGGTACGGCTCCATTTACATATATATGGAGCACAGGGGAAACTACACCATCAGTTAATGTAAATAAGGCGGGCACCTACACAGTTACAGTAAGTGATAAAACCCCCGGTTGCCTGCCAGTAAAGAAAAGTATAACTGTTGTTGTTTCGGTTACCCCTGTTGCTCCTACCGCGGGGGGCGTGGTCGTATGTCCGAATAGCCGGGCAACGCTTCAAGCTACTGCACCGGGCGGCACTTATCAATGGTATGATGCACTCGTAGGTGGCAATTTTTTGGCAACTGGTGCCTCCTATACTACGCCGCCTATATCAGCCAATACAGTTTTTTATGTCGAGACGACGTTAAATGGATGCACGAGCGCGAGAACCGCGGTTACAGTATCATTAATAGGTAAACCGACTGTTACTAATGCTTCGATATGCAGCGGCAACGTGGCTACATTGTCAGTAAGCGCCGGCACTGGCTATACCTGGTACGATGCGCCTGTAGGCGGAAAAGTAGTCGGCACAAGTCAGGATTTCACAACCCCTGTATTAAATACAACAACAACCTATTATGTCGTAGTCGCCCTAAACGGCTGCGTCAGCGCTGCAACGCCGGCAATTGCCTTTGTCACCGCTGCTCCCCAGGTTCCTACTGCACCAAATGTGTCGGTTTGCTCTGGTTCATCAGCAAATCTGCATGCAACGGCACCGAATGGGGTGTTTAGCTGGTTTACTGCTCCTACGGGCGGAATAGCTTTGATTTCAAGCCCCGATTTTACAACACCGCCTTTAACGACGAATACTACTTATTATGTTGAAACCTCGCTAAACGGTTGTGAAAGCGCCCGTACCAAAGTAACGGTAACAGTAAATCCGCTTCCGGCAGCCCCGCCTGCGCAGGGTGTTACGATCTGTTACGGAACAAGCGCAGCACTTGCAAAAGCGGCTCCACCATCAGGGACCTATCAATGGTTTGATGCAGCAGCCGGTGGTAACTTGCTGGCAACCGGCCTTACTTATAATACGCCGGCCTTAACCAATTCTACTACTTACTACGTACAAACCAATAATGGTGGTTGTGTAAGTGCCCGCGCACCCGTGATTGTTACTGTGACTCCGCAATTGGCTGCCCCGTCAGCGTCAGGTTCTCTTATATGTATGGGATCTGCTGCAACATTAACCGCAACTGCCCCCGGGGGGACTTACACATGGTATAATGCCGCAGTCGGGGGCAACTTATTAGCTACAGGCGCCAGTTATACAACACCGGCTTTAAACACTGCTACTACTTATTATGTACAAACAACAATAGCAGGGTGCACTAGCTCAAGAACAGCAGTAACTGTATCCATGCTTCCGGCTACCCCGCCCCCGACTGCTTCAAACACATCTGTTTGTTCGGGCAGCCCGGCCATACTTTCAGCCACAGGTTCAGCCGGCGGCTACGGATGGTATGCCAATGCAGCCGGCGGCGCGTTATTATCGTCGGCGCAGGTGTATGTTACCCCTCCGTTAGCAGTTACTACAACGTATTATGTTGAATCAACGGTTAATGGGTGCAGCAGTACACGTGTACCAGTAATAGTCACAATAAACGCGATACCATCAACACCAACAGCAATTGGGACATCCACTTGTACCGGTACTTCTGCAAGTTTAACTGCCACAGCAGCAGTCGGCACTATTCAATGGTACGGCGCTCCAGTCGGCGGAAATTTGCTGGCTACAGGAAATACCTACAATACTCCTGCTCTTACTGTAACCACCACTTATTATGTACAGAGCGTATCAGCAACCTGCACCAGTGCCCGTGTGCCTGTTACTGCAACGATAAATGCTCTCGCAAATCCTCAATTCCAGTATCTTTCGGGAACGTTCTGTGCCTCAAGCGCCAATCCTACCCCGGTAATAACTAACCCGGCAGGCGGAACCTTCAGTGCAACGCCGGCCGGGCTGGTTTTCATAAACACCGCTACAGGCCAAATTAACATCGGCGCAAGTACACCCGGTATTTATACCGTTTCTTTTGCAACCAACGCGCCATGCCCCAACACTACCAGCGCCCAAATCGCAATTGTTACCACTATCAACCCCGTTTTTTCATATAACGGCCCATTTTGCCAGGGCGGCTCTAATCCCTTCCCTGCTTTCGCTGGTGGGGGATCATCGGGCAATTACAGCGCGACCCCGGCTGGCCTGGTTTTTGTAAACACGACCACCGGGGAGATAGATTTGAGCAAGAGCAATTTCGGCACATATACAATTACTAATACTATTACCCCAGGCGGGGCTTGCGCTGGAGGTAATGCAACAGCTACTGTTACTATTAACCAGGCGGCTATTGTAAATGCCGGCCCTGACCAAACGGTATCTTCTGGCAGCCCCGTTCAACTGGCAGGAAGTGTCGGCGGCGGTGCTGTAAGCGGAACATGGTCTGGAGGGACGGGTACTTTTTCTAATCCTAATCTTCCGAGCGCTGTTTACACACCGGGCCCGGGCGAAACCGCTGCTACGCTTACTTTAAAGTCGAACGGATCTCTGGCTCCCTGCGGCCCCCAATCTGATAATATGACGGTCACATTCATCGGCAATCCTGTAGCTGCCGGAGTTTCAGTATGTCCGGGAAGTAGTGCAATTTTATCGGCGACTGCTCCTGGCGGCACTTACCGGTGGTATGACGCCGCCGCAGGGGGGAACCTCCTGGCAACGGGACCAAATTTTACAACACCAGCACTTGTTGCTAATACTACTTATTATGTACAAACCACTATCGGCGGCTTCACGAGCAATCGTACTGCGGTCATTGTAACAATTACCGTGCCTCCGGTCCAACCAACAGCACCTGGAATACAAATTTGTTCCGGCAGCACTGCAACAATTACTGCATCGGGCTCCACAGGCACATATGAGTGGTATGACTCAGCGGCGGGTGGGAATCTTTTATCTGCAAGTAACACCTTTACAACGCCGTTATTATCCGCAAATACTACTTATTATGTTCAGGCTGTATTAAATGGATGTACCAGCGCTCGTGCCGCGGTAATTGTAACTGTTGCACCCATTCCCAGCATAACAAGTTTACCTAAGGGCAGTACCTGCAGTGGCAATGCATTAAACTACTCAATTACTGCTGATATTGCTAATACAACGTTTACATGGGCCCGTGCACAGATAGCCGGCATCAGTAATCCGGCAGTAGCAAACCAGGCCTCCGCAACCATCAATGAAACTCTGATAAATACTACCGGAAATTCAATCAAGGTAACTTACATTATTATACCAACAGCCGGGGCTTGCCCGGGGGCGCCTTTCAATTACGTGGTTACGGTTTTCCCTACACCTGACGTCATAGGCCCTGCCAAAGTCACCGTGTGTAACATGACTAAAGTTAACTATACTATTACCTTCAATACGCCAGGAACCGCCTTTTCATGGAGCCGCACGGCTGTACCCGGCATCAGCAACGCGTCAATATCAGGCCAGACCGCCGCTACCATAATGGAAGTTCTGTTCAACACAACCAATGCCCCCATTAATGTCACCTACATTATCAGTTCTAGTACAAGCACTTGCCCCGGGGGACAGTTCAATTTGGTAGTTACAGTAAATCCTACAGCAAAAATAACCAGCAATCCAGCGGACATAACTTGCTCAGGGGTGGCCCAGGATTATGTGATCACATCAAATGTAGCAAACGTGACTTATAGTTGGAGCCGGGCCGCGGTTGCCAACGTCAGTAATCCCGCTGTGACCGGCCAAACATCAGGAACAATTACCGAAACTTTAGTTAATACCGGCGCAGTCCCTGTTGGAGTTATTTATCAAATAACGCCGATTACAAATGGATGCCCGGGTATCCCGTTCCGCTATGTTGTAAGGTTAAATCCCCCATTGGCCATTCCGGTTGCAAACAGTAACACCCCTGTTTGTGCAGGCACCACTATAAATCTGCAAACGGCGCCCGTTTTAAACGCAACGTATACATGGACCGGCCCTAACGGATTCACCTCTGCATTACAAAATCCTAATATCAGCAATGTTTCAGCGGCGAATGCCGGGACCTATACTTTAGTTGTTACAGTCAACGGATGCAGCAGTGCTTCCGCTACTACCGCAGTGGTTGTTGATGCACCACCTGTGGCAAACGCGGGCCCAGACCAGACCGTTTGCATTGCCGACCCGGCAATTAGTCTTGCGGGAACTATAGGCGGAGGCACTTCAACTGGTATCTGGACAACCGCCGGGACTGGAACATTTACGCCATCAAGTAATACATTAAACGCGCAATATATCCCCTCCCTGGCGGATGAAACCGCAGGTTCGGTTATCCTTACTTTAAGCTCAACAAGTAATGACAATTGCACCATCGCAACATCGAAGATGACCATAAAATTCAGTGCGTCACCGGCCGTAAATGCCGGGCCCGACCAGGCGGTATGTTCACAGGTTGCCAACGTAAAAATGAATGGCTCGCTCCTTGTAAACGGGAGCGTGCAATGGACCACATCAGGAACCGGTACTTTTAGCCCGACGGATACTCAATTAGATGCCAATTATAATCCAAGCGCCGCCGATGCAGCCAGTGGAGCTGTTACTTTAACGCTGCATTTAATTGGCGGCGGGGTGTGCAACTTTCCAACAGATGACATGACTGTAAAGTTCATTCCGCCGCCGACCGTAAATGCAGGCGGCACAAGAGATGTTTTACAGGGCAGCACTATTACCCTGAAGCCTGTCGTCAGCGAAAATAATGTACACTATTTATGGTCGCCGAATATAGACATCAATAACGACACGCTTAAAAACCCCACGATAACCGGTAACGTAACCCGCACTTATACCTTAACGGTAACTGATGTAAGGGGGTGCGTGGCGCAGGACACGGCTCATATAATCGTATCGCCACCTATAATTATTAATAACACGTTTACGCCCACCGGGGATGGCACGAACGATTTGTGGGATATAAAGGGAATAGCTATTTACACTGATGCTACAGTTGATATTTTTAATCGCTGGGGGCAAAAAGTATTCCATTCGTTAGGATACCCCAAAGAATGGGATGGTACATATGGTGGCAAGGCCCTGCCCGCCGGCGTATATTATTATATAGTCAACACGAATTTTAAGGGACAGGTACTTTCCGGATGGGTAGCATTAGTCAGGTAGCAGGCTTTAACCAATAAAGCCAGGGAACCATACTAACAACTTATTACTTGCCGGATGATGGCACTAACTTTGCCGACAGGTCAGGCTCCCTCATATTTTTGTCGAAGGGGAACATAGGGCGTTCAATTCTATGATAAGGGAGCCGCTCTAAATTCTGATCCACTCCGCCCGGCGTAAGCGCCAAAATCCAGTCGGCGCGCATCGCGTAAAGTTCAGGCTCCAGGTAACCGATTTTTACAACCACGATATCCGCTTTTCGGGGATTGAGGCCCAGCCGGGTAAAATCGGCCTCATGGTGATAAGGCTTCCGTTTTTGCGTAACGATAATGTGCACGCTTCCCACCCGCATCGACACCTCAACCTCAGCATCCTTATCGCCATAAACTATTGACTCAACCGTTCCCGAGATTAGTAAGGGCGGGGCAAACCGTGCATCAACTTTCGCACCTGCATAGCCTTCTGTATGTTTTCCAACGCCTGCCGCAATCGCATTTTTTACCAGTTCAGGCCCGGGAATAGAAGCGTAAATTAGCGATGGGCCGTTGTCCGTTTTTAACTCAGGACGGGCAAGTATTTCTTTCAACGTCCAGGTTACATCACCAGCTCCCCCGGCAGTTGGGTTATCCCCTGAATCACTGATATAAAAGGGATGTTTACTGCTTGCAAGCGCCTTGTCGAGCGCTTCCTTTAGTGTGCCGGTTGGCGCCACAAATGCATAACCTTCCCGGGCATTCCAGAAATTGCGCGCCAGGCGCTCAGCGGTATGCGTTACTTTTTCTTTGTCATCGCCGGTAACCATAACTACAGCATGGTTCCGCAGTTCATCGGCCCAGGCATAGCCCACCCATATTGCGGCATCAATAATGCCCGGCTGCGAGGCGGCCGGTGCAACTGCTGCGTACACACTTTTTGCCGGTTCTATCCTGGTACTTGTTTTTTCTCCCGGCAGCAATACCGGTATGGAGATATAAGCTTTGTAAGCGGGCTTGCCTTTCCCATTTTCAATTCTGTCGATAAGATTCGCAACGGCACGCTCCTTTGTCTGCATGGCATCCTCATGGGGCGCCAAACGGTAACATGTGATCAGATCGGTATTCTGTGCTAAACGCCATGAAACATTTCCGTGCAGGTCCATCGATGTGGAAATAATAGTTTTGTCCCCAACCACTTTCCTTATCCTGACAATAAAGTCGCCCTCCGGGTCATCAAGGCCCACAACACTCATCGCGCCATGAATATCAAAATAAAGCCCGTCATAAGGCAAATTTTTCTTAAGTGCCTCCAGCGTTTTCCCGACCAGCGACTCATAGGCCTCCCTTGTAACGGTCCCGCCCGGCAACGCGTGGCCAACCAGCGTAGGGAACCATTCTGCCCTTTTGCGAAGCGGCGAATCCGCAGACATAAACGGATAAACAGAAAAAACATCCGTGCCGTAACTTGCATGAAAGGCAGCCTCTTCCGTTAGTGCAGGAGAAAAGGTGCTGGATTCAATTCCCAGGCCCGCGATAGCGATGCGGGGGAGGGGCTTGTTTTCGAGACTATGTTTAATGTGTATGGGGCTGGCTGATATGGAGCAAACTATTAAGGCATTTGAGATAAGTGTAAAAAGCATGCGTTTCATTGGTGCGGGTTTTTTGGATTTAAGATCGTTTTGGCGATAGCATATATCAAATGTAGATAAATTGAATTAAATTTATCTTTGTATATTCTCGCAGATGAGACCCTTACCAGGCTTTCGATATCGTCATTCTGCATACCTGGTCCTTTTCAGCGTCAGCATATGATGACGTCCATCCGGGCTGAAATGTTTTATAACAGTTAAGCCAAGCTCCGCCGACCACTCTATTATATTTTCAATGGTTGTTGGAAAATCAAATTGCCTTACATGTTCCCAAACCAGCTCCTTACCAGGCAGGTCAATTGCGGTCCAGCTTTCGCCCATCCAGCTAATATAGGAATCTAAATATTCGTCCCGGCTTTGCCCCTGTTTTCGGAATACATCGATGATAATAATAATGCCACCTTTTGCTAACCGCCGGCAGGCGTCGGTCAGCAGTTGTTTTTTTTCGCTGTCCTGCAAATGATGAATAGCGTAGCTGCTGTAAACAAGCTGAAAGTGCTCTTGCTCCTGTTTTATCAGTACTTCCATTTGCCCGCACACGAATTCTTTTATTGCCGGCAGATCCTGCAGGTTGGCCCTGGCCAGGTCTAACGCAGGCTGCGACAAATCGTATCCAGTATAATGGTCAACCTGTTTGAATTTTAATGTTCCTGCAATTTGTCCGGCGTCCCCGCACCCCAGGTCCAAAACCCTGATGCCCTTCTTTTCTTCGATATGCGCAAACGAGCGCTCAAAATAATCTGCTATTTCCCGGTGCAGCATATAGTTGTTTGCTATAATTTCCTGGTAAACATCCCAGTGTTTCGAAAATAACAGGGTCGAAGCTTGTTCCATTGCCGGCTTTTAGGTTGAGTTGTAAATATTAGAATAAAAAATTGATGCAAGGTCTTTACCAGTCCATATTTAATGATCTGGCCGTTATTTCCCCCACCCCTCCACCGCCTTAAACACCTGCCCCCTGATCGCATTCACATTATAATAATCCTTCCCGCCGGTGAGCCCCATTTGCTGCCTGTTGATAAGTAATATAATGGAAAGCTTTTGTGAAGGAACAACAGTAATACTTGTGCCGGTAAAACCGGTATGGGCAAAGGTGCCTTCGGGGGCGTCTTTCATGAAGGAGTTTGCAGGGTCCATCATCCAGCCCAGGCCATTACTAAATTTGTCTTTTGTTAAAAAGGCATTTATGGTGTTTTCGGAAATGAATTGCCTGTCGCCAACTTTTCCTTTGTTCATCAGCATGTCCACCAGCTTTTGCAGGTCGTCGACGGTGGAAAATATACCGGCCGCGCCGGCCACTCCGCCTTCGGCGTACCAGGCGTTGCCATCGTTTACTTCGCCCCTTAATATATAGTGCCGCCAGCCGTTCCATTGGCCGGGCTTAATTTCTTTAAATTGAAATCCAAGCGCCGGGTCGTGCACCATTCTATATTCATAGGGGTTGCCGAAGGAAGTTGCCGCAATTTTGAAATCATTGCTTTTTTTAAGCGGGTTGTACATAGTATTTTTCATCCCTAATGGAATAAAAATATTTTGCTCCTCGAACTGATCAAGCGATTGCCCCGAAACTACTTCCACAATTTCGCCAAGGATAGTAAAACCCAGGTCGCTGTACTTGCGCTCTGCACCAACAGGAAAGGCCAACGGCAATTCGCCTATCAGTTTAAATGTCTCTTTTTTATTGGAGGCGCGGTAATACATCGGGTACCATTCGTATAGCCCGGCGGTATGCGTTAAAAGGTGGCGGATAGTGATTGCTGCTTTATCCGGCGATCCAAATGCCTTAACATATTTACTCACCGGGTCGTTGATGTTAACAAGGCCCCGGTCGACCAGTAACATGACGGATGTTGTTGTACCAACCACTTTTGTGAGCGAAGCAAGGTCGAACATGTGATCGGTTGTCATCTTCTCCGGCACGGCCAATGGCTCATGGGCGTAATTGAATTTTTGCGCGTAGCCATAAGCTTGTTTATAAATTACTTCGCCATTTTTTTTTATCTCGATAACGGCACCAGGGATCTTATTATCGTTCACCTGGCTGTTCAGAATACTATCAATTCTATGAATAAGCATCGCCTTCGCTTCACCAACATTTTTTTCTTGTGCGGTTGTTATAGATAAACTCAATAGAAACCATAAGATTAATAGATAATATTTATAATAGCATTTTATCCTGCGGTTTGGCATAGTTTGATGTTTTTATAGCATTATGATTTGGTGGGCGCATCCTTGTAACCAAAAACAGGACCCACAGTCTTTCGCAACAATAATTCAGTAAACCCCTTTTTTATAAAATCTTTTAATTCGCCAACCAACTCAAATCCAAATTTAATATAAAGTTGCAGCGCCTTTTGATTAAACGAGCTGACGCAAATAAAAATATTAGGGGAATATCGCAAAATATGTTTTTCGCAAAATTGCAGTAACAGGGTCCCGTACCCTTCTCCCCTATAGTTCTCATGAACGGCAACGGTTTGGATATACCCCTTGAAAGTCCCTTTTGGCTGCATGATGACAAAGCCCAATATTTCGCTTTCGTTTTTCAACAGGTACACTTCCCGGAAGGTCCCTTCGAAAGATTTTAAACACTGTGTAGTATCCATGCCCAGCTTTATCCATGGATCAGTTCGCGACATTATTGCTGCACAGAAAGAAAAATCATCCGGGTTGGTTGTAAGTTCTATAACAGGTTTCTTATCAGGTGGCATAATTCTTCCTTTTTATCATTACCAAAAATAAGACAGTAAGTAACGCATTTACCAGGATATTCATAAATCCAAAATCAAAATTATACACCTTAATAAACAGCATGTTCAACAGCCACGTAGCAAGCGCCGCGCCAACACAAGCCAGTGGCACCCATTTTTCTTTCAATTGGATCCCGGAAAATAAGCCTGTTAAATATAAGCCCAAAATTGGCCCGTAAGTATAGCCGGCTATTTTGAAAATGGTATTGATGATAGCCCCCTGGCTGCTCCAAAACGCCATCACAATAAAAAACATTACGATGTTAACACCCAGCAATACCCGGTTCTTTATTTTGCGCTTATCCTCATGCGGCTGGTTTTCAATATCCATAAAGTCATAGCTAAAAGCAGTAGTGAGGGCTGCGATACATGCATCGATACTTGCAAAAGTAGAGGCAACAACGCCTATGAAAAAAGCGATAGCCCCTATTTTGCCCCAATAGTGAAGGGTAAGAAACGGGTACAGGCCGTCGGTATTCACGACCTGGCCATTTTCAATTTGGAGTTTTATGCCGTGCCTTTCCACAAAAATATAAAGCAATATCCCTAAGCCTAAGAATAGCGTTTGCGCGCCTGCAATAAAAAAACTAAAGGCCAGCACGTTCTTTTTCGCGCCTTTAATATTGGCAATTGTTAGCGTTTTTTGCATCATACTTTGGTCGAGGCCTACCAGCGCGACGGTAATTAATAAACCCGAAATAAACTGTTTGAAAAAGTTAGAGCCTGAATGAAAGTCCCAGTCGAACAGCTTCGCATAAGGGTGATGAGCTATGGCATTGATCATTCCGGGAACTGATAAGCCCAATGAATTTTTAATGGTAACAATGGAGACGATCATTACCGTGATCAGAAACAGCGACTGTAGGGCATCAGTCCACACAATGGTTTTTATACCCGATTTATTAGTGTAAAGCCAGATAAGCACCAATACAATAACGATGGTCAAAAAATAAGGGATGTGCAAACTATCAAAAAAAGCATACTGCAAAATTTTAATGGACAAAAGCAACCTGAGCGCTGCACCGAAACTTTGGGACACTAAAAAGAATAAGGACCCGGTTTTGTAGGTAATGTTACCGAAGCGGATGTTGAGATAGGTATATATAGATACCAGTTTTAGCTTATAATATATAGGTGTTAATACAAAGGCGATAAATAAATAACCGACAATGGTGCCGAGGATAAATTGAAAATAATAAAGGTTGTTATTGCCCACGTTGCCGGGGATGGAAACGAGCGAAACCGCCGAGATACCTGACCCGATCATCCCAAAGGCCACCAAAAACCAGGGCGATGATCTATCTCCATCAAAAAAGCTGTTATCCTTATTGTGCCTCGATGTTAACCTGGCGATCAGCATCAAAAGGGCGAAATAGGCCAGGATAATACAAAGAATTAAGGAGGCGCTCATTGACGGAATAGCTTTTTAATTTGGGTGCTTAGCTAAGGTAGTAAAAACCCTAAACACTTATCCATTATCATTAGTAATAAGAGGATTTGCAAGGGGTCATAACCAAAAGCAGTTAATTTCCTAAATAATTGCACAGCCAAAACAGAAAACATAGTTTTGGATAACCACAGAAAACTAAAAATAGTCACCCAGTTTTTTATTGGCCAATCCTGAAATGAAACTTCCAATCATAATATTATTAATGCTGTTCTCCTTAAAATCGTTCAGCCAGGAAAAGTTAAGCATCGACTTGTTACCTGGTGAAAAGATATGGTCGGGCGTTATCAAGGATGGGGAGAAGATGCCGTATCAACCAGGCTATAAATATGACCTGTATGCAAACAACCGGGAAAACCAGCTGCAGCCATTATTATTAGGCAATAAAGGTTTGTGGGTGTGGAGCGAAGAACCTTATGCTTTTGAAATTCGGCAGGATAAAATAATCATAACCAATGCAAAAGGTGCGATCAAATATGGCCACGTCGGTAACAGCCTGGCAGACGCCCGCAAATATGTTTCGGCGCATTTTTTTCCGGCTTCCGGGAAAATGCCGGGCGAGCTGTTGTTCTCGAAACCGCAGTACAACACCTGGATTGAATTGACTTACCACCAAAACCAGGCCGATGTGCTGAAATATGCGCACGGCATAGTGGACAATGGTCTCCCGCCCGGTGTAATTATGATCGACGATACCTGGCAGGAAGACTATGGCGTGTGGCGTTTTCACCCGGGGCGTTTTCCCGATCCCAAATCAATGATCAGTGAATTGCACAAAATGGGGTTCAAAGTAATGGTTTGGATATGCCCCTTTGTAAGCGCCGACCAGGCGATGACCGTACAAAGTTTAATGAAAGACAAAGCGCTGCTCATGCAGCAAACCGCCAATAAGCCAACCTGGGAAAAGACGACTGACCCGGCCATCATCAAATGGTGGAACGGTTATTCAGCTTCGTTGGATTTTACCAACCCGGCGGCTGTAAAGTGGTTCAATGCCGAACTGGACCGCATTGTAAAAGATTATGATATTGACGGATTTAAATTTGATGCCGGCGACATGAACCTGTACCCTGCCGACGCCGTTTCCATGAAACCGGCAACGCCAAACCAGTTATGTGAGCTGTATGCGCAATTTGGATTAAGGTTCCCGCTAAACGAATACCGTGCCTGCTGGAAAATGGCAGGTCAGCCGCTTGGGCAGCGGCTGCACGATAAAGACCATACCTGGCTGCAATTACAGCAGCTGATGCCTCAAATGATCACCGAAGGTTTGGCCGGCTACACGTTTTCGTGCCCGGATATGGTGGGCGGCGGTAACTGGGTGAGCTTCCAGGATCCAAAAACATTTAACCAGGATATCGTGGTGCGGTCTGCGCAAATTCATGCGCTAATGCCGATGATGCAATTTTCGGTAGCGCCCTGGAGGATATTGGATGCTGCGCACTTGGCCGCTGTGAAAAGAGCAGTGGCAATCCGCGAAAAATTTACACCACGAATACTTGAGCTGGCCCGGCGATCGGCCAAAACCGGCGATCCTATCATCAGCTCGCTGGAATATTATTTCCCAAACCAGGGATTTGAGACTGTTAATAATGAGTTTATGCTGGGCGAAAATATATTGGTTGCCCCGGTTGATAACGAATCAATAAGCAGGAGCATTGTACTACCAAAGGGGAAATGGACCAGTGATGATGGGAAAACGTATGCGGGCGGAAAAACCTATACTATTGAAGTGCCACTTGACAGACTGCCTTATTTTATGCTGGGCAAATAAATGTTAGCCTGCACTGTTTGGATAGTTTAAAAAAACCGTTAAAACACCCTTTGTAATATCAAATAAGCTCCTTACCTTTCAGGTACTTAATCTTATTGAATTCGAAAAGAATTATAAACCTTACTTTATCTACCACTTAAAACTCTTTTGGCAAGCGAAATACTATTTTTAACTATAAATTTCTAAAGATATGAGGCAGACAGTACTGACCATTATTACAGAAATTGATTCCGGAAAAAGGACGCAGTTAGAAAGAATCCTGGCGGTAGTCAGGTCCGACCTTTATAATAACGCTTACATCCCCTTTGGCGCGCTTAGCCTTTTGCATTTTGCCAGCTTCGTGATCGCTGATCGCGAAGGAAAGCCGGCCCTGCTTATATTCGAGAACAATTTTGATGGCGATATTTACAGTTACCTTGATGAACTGCTGAGCGTTGGCGGACACGGGGTCCATCAAATTTATCAGTGCTGTTTAGCTTATCAGCCGGCGGTTTATGAGGCGCAAAAATTAAAGGACTTTTTGGGGGCAAATGTCGTAATGCCAAATGCTTACTTTGTAGGAAATGTTGGCCGGTCGGCAAAGAACGTTGGCGACAACAGCAAACTAAGGGACACATTGCAATCTTATTTAGACCAGCTATTTACAAAAGCCAAACCCACAGATTTTTCTGCCGTTCAACTCCGGAAAAAGATGCAGGGCTTTGTTAAGGCGGACGTCGATCCTGCTTTATCAAGCCAACTCCCCCCTCACCAAACCTTATCTGAAAAGGTTATGTCATGGGTTTGGCTGGTGATCACGGGCTTACTGGTGTTGATCCTCGCCGTGGGGCTCTTCCCGGTAACATTGATTTTGCTCGCAATTTTGCGCAGGAAGGAAAAAACCGACAAACCCCAAACACAGCCTGCATCGCTCGCCCTTGTCAACGAGTTGATGAGCACCGAGAACCAGATCGCCCAAAACCACCTGGCGAGTATAACTGCAATAAAACCAGGCAAGTTCCGCTTAAATACACTAAAGTCAATGCTTTTTATAGTAAACCTAGCCGCGCGTGTTTCCAATAAGGGAACACTGAGTGGGATCCCAAGTATTCACTTTGCGCATTGGTCGGTTATCAACGATAAGCAGCTCCTCTTCCTCAGTAATTTTGACGGGAGCTGGACCAGCTACCTCGACGATTTTATTGACAAGGCCAGTTTGGGCCTCACAGGGATATGGACCAATACGGCGGGATTTCCTGAAACCCGTTTCCTGGTTCTTGACGGGGCACGCGACGAGCCGCGTTTTAAAGCGTTTGCACGGAGCATGCAGGTGCCGTCGCTTGTTTGGTACAGCGCTTATCCTGCATTGACGATGCAGAACATCGACAAGGATAGTGCTATCAGGGAAGATATTTTGACCGATATTTCAGAAACCGATACAAAAAATTGGCTTAAACTTTTTTAATATGGCAACGCTTGAAGATTCAGACATCCAGGGATTTGTATTAAGCTCTTATGCCGGCAAACAGCCTTGTGCTAATTACCTGTTATTGAAGATCACTGATGCGGCATCGTGCCGCCGCTGGCTGGCTCCTATTGCCGGCAGTATCACCACGGGAAAGGACAGGAAGATCGATTTTTCGCTTAATATCGCCTTCACTGCATCCGCTTTTACGGCGCTGGGTTTTACTGCAGATGATCTGCAGTCTTTTTCGGTGCCCTTCCAGGACGGTATGTGTACCCCCGTGCGGCAGCAACTATTGGGCGATTCGGGCAAAAGCGCCCCCGCTAATTGGTCATGGGGTAATTCGGGCAAACAGGTAGATATATTGCTTTTATTATTTGCTAAAGATGAGGAAGAACTGGCAAGGCAATCGGAGATACTGCAAACAGGTGTCCGTACAAGTGGCGGCCTTGAGCTGATCAAACTACTGTCAGCCGGGCGGGACGTTAATTCAAAAGAGCACTTTGGTTTTTTAGATGGGATAGGGCAACCGGTAATTGAGGGTACCGGGCGGGAAACAAGGCAGCTTGGCCGTACGGGGCATGCAACTGTAATTAAAGCCGGCGAATTTATCCTGGGCTATGAGAACGAAATGCAAACAATCGACCCGCTGCCGGCAACGCCGAAAATGCCTGATTTCGGCCGTAACGGCACTTACCTCGTATTCCGCCAGTTGGAACAGGATGTGAGCCGGTTTTGGAACTATCTTCAGGAGACAACACGCGATGCTTCCGGGATCAGCTTGCTTGCGGACCAGGAAAAACTCGGCGCAAAAATAGTGGGGCGATGGTCAAGCGGCGCGCCACTCACGCTCAATCCGCACGCTGACCCCGCGGCCCCGGACGGTGTAGACCAGCATAACAATTTCAGTTACGCGGGTAAAGACCCGGATGGTTTTGGCTGCCCAATAGGCGCTCATGTCCGCCGTACTAATCCGCGCGATTCGTTGTTTGATAACCCAGCCGTTTCTTTGAAGACAGTCAACCGGCACCGCATTATCAGGCGGGGGCGCTCCTATGGCCATAAAATAGCGGACGTGCACGTGGACGATAAAAAAGAACGCGGGCTGCATTTTATTTGCCTGAACAGCAATATCGAAAGGCAATTTGAATTTATACAGCAGAACTGGGCAAATAACCCGGCCTTTGGGGCGCTCAATAACGAGACAGACCCATTGATCGGGCAGCGAAATGACGGCAATGTGTTCAGCATACAAGCCTGCCCGGCCAGGGCACGCATTCATGACCTGCCGGAGTTTGTAACGACCAAAGGGGGAGCCTATTTTTTTATGCCAGGTATCAATGCGCTTAAACAATTAGCGGGTTAGCTTTAATGGACATTTTGCTGACCGGGAATGCGGTTAACTGCAATTTCTCCAAGCTTCCGCCAGTTGACAACGGTTTCCTTAATACCAAGCATCGATGCAATAAGCTGGTAAACAGCCGCGGCCTTTTCCCCGCTTTCGCGGAGATATTTTATTGAGGTTGCCCCTGCCGATTTAGAAAGCTTTTTGCCTGGCGTTTCCATCAGCAGCGGATGATGATAAAATGTTACATCCCCGAAATTATCTTCACCAAGCGCTGAGGCCAGCTGATGCTGTGCCAGCGTGGAAGCCCATAGATCCTCACCTCTTACTACCAGATCTACGCCATAAAAAAGGTCATCAATCAAAGACGTAAGCTGGTAGGCCGGGAAACCGTCTTTCTTTTTCACAATAAAATCATGCATTTCTGTGGGCAAAGCGGCGTGTATCACATTTCCATCGAAGCTTTTCACTGCCGGCACTGGCCTATTGGCGGTGATTAGCCGCCAGCTTGCATTTTCTCTGGTTAAAGGAATTTGCCGTTTAAAGCAGGTACAAGGTTCATCATTAGCTAACTGACGGCGTGAACAGGTGCAGGCAAAAACTTTTCCTTCACCGGCCAGTAGCTGTAATGCGCTGTGGTAAATTGCCATCCGGTGTATTTGTGAATAACCATCTTCAAAGTCTTTCACACTGCGCGGCCCTTCATCCCAGGGAATTTCCAGAAAATTAAGCGTGTCAAAGATATCGTGCACATAAAGCTTATTCGTTCTTGCACGGTCGAGGTCATCGATGCGAAGCAATATTTTAGCACCTGTTTTTTCTGCAAGGGCGGCCGTAATGGCAAACGACAGCACATTGCCCAGGTGCAAAAAACCGCTGGGGGTTGGTGCTATTCGGGTTTTAGCAAAATTAATAATTGGGCTGGACACGTGTATTTACGGTTTGAAGCAATGTAAAAGTAAAATTGGATATTTTTTATTAATCAGCCTGACTAAGCGCAACACTTTAACCAATGGAAACCAAGGGCAACGACCTTAAATATATACCCGGCCTTGGATTGTTGAAATTTTTTAGAAGATGTCCTGAATTTTCAACTAAAAAACATTAAAAATTTACCAATAGGTGATTTTTTTTGCGAAGAGACATTAAAAGTATTTTCTAATGATAAAAAATTAAATAATAAGCTAATTATCCAGGATGATTAGTACAGTTTTTTTGCTAAAAAAGTTATAAATGGCAGTCTTATTTAAAAAAATCATACAAAAAATGGCATTTTATTGATTTAGTGTTAAAATATTAAAAAATAATTGTAATTTACCTGTCGGTTAACATAAATGTTTCACTAAACAAAAAAATCTATGAGGCTAAAAGTACGGTAGATTCAACTCACCAATGCAACAATATTGTCTAAGTTAGTGTAAAAAACATGTTTGGGATTGTTGTATAGCAGTTTTTTTCTTGGTCTACTATTGATTTTGTGTTGTATGTCTTTGATTTCCTGTTCATTATATTT
>CAIPFE010000062.1 GCA_903864275.1 uncultured Mucilaginibacter sp. | reverse complement strand
TATACCTTTGGTCTAAGGTTAAATGTGATTTTTTCATTGCAAATCAAAAGTCTAATTTTTCCTTAAATGATGCCGGATAGTGTATGCTATCTGGTATCATTTATTTAGCTTTTGTTGCATTTCTTAATTGAACTTACTGTTACCCCGTTTAACTTAACTTCCGGGCTGTTTCAGCTCAAATGTTTTTGCTAATAATTCATACGACTGCAGCCTGTCTTCAAATTCCTCCGTTATGGTAACCGCAATTAACTCATCCACATCATAATCATTTGCAAGCTGTGTTAGTTTAACTTTCATTTCTTCCGGATTACCGGTTACTACTCTTTTTCGGTTATATAATATGCGTTCCTGTTCCCATGGTGAGTAAACAACATCCTTAATGTCCTCATAACCAATTGGGGTAATGCCGGCGCCTTTTTCAAACTGGGTAAAGCGGTAGTCCATCAAAGCCTGGTGTTTCCTGATCTTCTCTTCATCTTCTGAGCAAAAGACAAATATGGCCATGTTGGCCTGCGGCTGTGGCATATCTTCAGAGGGCTGGAAACGTTGGCGGTAAGCAGCTACTGCCTGCGGGCCGCCTATGGGATTTATAAAATGCGCAAACGACAGCCCCATACCAAAATGGGCGGCAAATAAACCGCTCTCACCACTCGAACTCAGCAGCCACATGGCCGGGACTGTTTTCACTTGCGGAATAGCCCTTATTTTAGCCTGGGGCGTGCCGGGCTCGGCCCTGTCATGAAAATAATTATTAAGATCGTACAATTGTTCAATAAAATCCTGCTCCCTGAACTGGTTCGATGGGTTTAACATGGCGGCGGTTGCCCTGTCGGTGCCCGGTGCGCGGCCCATACCAAGATCGATCCGCCCGGGGAATAAAGCTTCCAGCATCCTGAAATTTTCAGCAACTTTTAATGCGCTGTGGTTTGGCATCATCACCCCGCCCGAGCCTATGCGTATATTTTTAGTTTGCCCGGCCAGGTGTGCCATCAGCACCTCGGGCGTGGAGCCAGCCAGGCTGCCGGTGTTATGGTGTTCCGATACCCAAAAGCGGGTATAGCCCAATTGATCTGTGTATTTTGCAAGTTCTATCGTTTCCTTTACAGCCTGCTCAGCTGTAACGCCTTTACGTACCGGCGACTGGTCAAGCACACTAAGGCGGATCTTATTTGTGTCCATATTTTAAAAACACAAAAGTAAGGAAGAGCTTGTAGTGCTATTGTAAAGATTTGGGTTATGGCGGCTTTATGGTATTAACGTGAGCATTCACCTTATCAACTTAATCCAGCCTCCCGATAGCTATCGGGATCAACTAAGTCATTTTATCACGTAATCAATAATGGTCTCCGTTTCATTTAAATTACCATACACATAGGAATCCTTTTCTATCAGCCCGATGTTTTTTGCCAGGTAGATATCATAATAAGCTATATTGTGATACGGGGCCCCGTTGATACTAATTTGAAAGTTTGCGGTAGTATGAACTACCTGCGTAAAAGTAATGCCACCAACAACTTTGGTAATGTCTTTTTCTTTAATTGTATTGATGCTTTTTACCGGGGAACCATTAAAAAGCTTGTTTTCGCTTGGAGTGCTTATCCAGGTGTAACCAACTTTGCCTGTGTCCACCAGGAAGTCGAAATTGGTCATTCCAAAGGGCGGGGTCGATTCAAGTAAACCCAAAATGTGTTTTTGAGCATGAAAGTACACGGTGCCCGGGCCGTTTTTTACCGACGCTACTACTGCGTTATAGCATATCAGGCCGTTAACATCCGTTGTATTGCCGTTTATGGTAAAGGACACGGTATCAATTTTAATACCGTTTGGGGCCGTAGAATCTGCGTTGTCGTGATAAATTGAATCCCGGTATCTCCATGTTGAAAGGTAGGTTTCGGGCAGGTAACTATCGGGCTGAGCGGGAGGGGTTGGTTTGTAGGCGTTGTCTGCGCAGCCCATATACCCAAATGTCAGGACAGCCAAAATGACAAGTAAGTTCTTTTTCATGAGTAAAGCGTTAAGTTGATTGTACAATTATGCCGAAGAAATAAGGACCTTTTTAAAATTCTTATAGCTTCTGCAGATGTTAATACGCAGAAAGGAATTAAAAGGTTATAGGCTAATCGATATAAACGTCTGTTTATAATGTTAGTTATATCTGTAATCGTTAACTATCGGGTAAAGGAAAAGTTGCGCCAGAACAACGCGCACGCCATCAAATCAGCTGGCCGCTAATCGATAAAATGATACAGAAAAACGACGTCGCCGGTGTAGGCCGGTTTTGTCTGGCCCTCAATTTCCATTTCAACACCTATGGTAGCTTTGGTAATGCCCCTTAAATTCACAATTGCAACCAGTTTTGCTTTAAGCCGAACATGACTGTCAACAACAACCGCCTGGGCAAATTTTATATTGTCGATACCATAATTGATTTGCATTTTCAGGTTTTGTACATCAGCGATCTGGTGCCAGAAATATGGCAGCATTGACACAGTTAAATAACCGTGGGCGATGGTCGCCTTAAACGGGCTTTCTCTTTCAGCCCTTTCGGGATCGGTATGTATCCATTGATGGTCGATAGTAGCATCAGCAAACTGATCTATCTGCTGCTGGGTAACCGTATGCCAGCCGGATATACCAAGTTCCTTGCCCAGGTAGGCTTCAAATTCCGTATAGTTTTTAATAACTATCATAAATCAAACACGTATTTTTTACCAGGTTTAAAATATAAATGGCGCTGTAAAAATAGTAAACAGCACGACATTACAAAACCAATTGTAAACAGTGACTTAAATTCTTTGGGAAAATGCAGAATGAACCGGGCTGAAAATGCTTTTTTGTACTAAAACCGAATATCTTTAGCTTTACTGCCACACCGGGAAATTGAGGCTTACAAATTTGCCTGCTCCGAATAATTGTTGTCAAAACGCTATGAAAAAGACGTTTCTTGTTTTTACCGGCATCCTTTATTTACAGTTGGCTTCAAACCAGGCAATTGCCCGGCAAGTATCCGCATCCATATTCCGCGGGCACGGTTTAGACGTAGCATGGGACAAGTCGGGCAGCAACCGGATAGCGTATTCGGCAAAGGGAAGCGATGGTTATTACGATGTTCATCTTGCTGGTCCCGACGGATCAAACGATACCTGTATCACCTGCAATAGCCCGCTGCTGCCAAATAAACACATTGCAGCGCCCGACTGGCACCCATCCGGCAAATGGTTATTAATTACTGTTGAGAAAGCCATACATGAAGGGGGTTCCTTCTCTGCCCTTCCTGGGTTCGGTGGCTTTACGGATATATGGCTTATCAATACCAACTGTACAAAAGCATATAAGCTGGTTAACATACCCAATGACAAGGATCACGGCGTGATAATGCCCCACTTTTCGCACGATGGCAAGCATATTATCTGGACGAACCGGAAAGAACGGCCAAACCTGTTTGCGCATGGCAGGCTCTTTGGCTTCTGGACAATAAATATAGCGGACTTTGCTTTCAATAAAGAAGGCAAGCCTGAAATAAGCAACATAAAGGCAATGGAACCAGCGGGAAGTGCTTTTTACGAATGTTACGGTTATTCGCCGGACGACAAGCAAATTATTTTTTGCAGCAATATGCATCAAAAGTCGACGTGGGACGAACATATTTATACGATGGATACGAGCGGCGCCAACGTACATCAGTTAACAGAAAGGGATTATAATGAGCATGCCTTTTATACACCGGACGGAAATAAAATAGTTTGGATGACCAATACAGGTACGGGGAAAGGGACCGATTGGTGGATAATGAATAAAGATGGCAGCAACAAAAAGAGACTTACTTATTTTAATGATAAAAGCAGCCCGCAATATGCAGGGCGGGCAGTATGGTGCGGCTTCGGTTCATTCAATGCGGCCGGGACACAATTTGTAGGCGGCAGGCAGGTAAGCCTGATTACGCAGGAAGGGCAAATTATAAAGGTGTCTTTGGGGCCGGATCTTTAGACAATTGGGACCTCGTTTCGTCAAAAACTCAGGGAAATCGCTTTTAAAAATAGAAAAGATAATTGCCGGATAGCGATGGGTTTGAAACCCATCGCTATGGAAAAAAACGGCAGCAATGGTAGAAATATCGTTAAATGATAAACAAATTGGGACAAATATAGGTCTGCAAAGTACGATTACTGTATAGCAACGGGTTTTAAACCTGTCGGCTATGAGAAATACCGCCTAAGTTTTAAAAGCGATTTCCCCGGTCAAAAACTCAAATAAGCAATAAAAAAAATCATTATTTTAGTGTCTAATTTTCATACAAATGGAAGTCGCCGAAATTATGGCCGAACTGCAGGGAATGGGCAGTGAAAGCATAAAAAAGATATTGCTGAAACATGGTGTTAAAGAACCATTTTTCGGTGTTAAGGTTGAACACTTAAAAACCATCCAGAAAAAGGTCAAAAAGGATTACGGGCTGGCAAAGGGCCTGTTTGCTACCGGCAACGCCGATGCCATGTACCTGGCCGGACTCATAGCTGACGATGCGAACATGACGAAAGCTGACCTGCAAACCTGGGCCGACGAAGCTGTTTCAAATAACATCAGCGAATACACTGTTCCATGGGTAGCAGCAGAAGGCAAATACGGCTTTGAACTTGCGCTGGAATGGATAAATGACAGCCGCGAACATGTAGCTGCCACGGGCTGGTCGACTTTAAGTGATGTGGTAGCCTTGAAACCCGACAATGAGCTGGATATTGAAGCGCTCAGGGCCTTATTAAAAAGGGTCGAACAAACTATCCATTCGTCACCTAACCGCGTTCGGAGCACGATGAATGGCTTTATTATTTCAGTAGGAACGTACGTTGGCCCTTTAGCAGATGAAGCAGTAGCCACCGCCAATAAAATAGGACCAGTAACTGTGGATAAGAACGGAACTGCCTGCAAAACACCCTTAGCTGCCGAATATATCGCGAAAGCAAAAGCGCGGGGTCCGGTTTCGAAAAAGAAGACGGTGAAGTGTTAGGTGCAGGTTGTCCTGCCGGTTGAGTGGGTATCTCCGCTGAAAGATCTGAAAACCGAAGCGAGAAACTCCTCAAATCCCCACATACCACGACCACCCTGCCGGGCCATCGCCGGCAGCATCAATAAATTTGTCCGTTACTACAATACGGTGGACATATTTAACACTTTTATAGCCGATTTGGGCCTCAACCCTGAGGCGTACGGGCGCTCCGTGTTGTACAGGCAGGTTCTCGCCGTTCATGTTATAAGCTAAGATCGTTTGGGGGTGCAAGGCATCCAGCATATCGATACTCTCGGCATAGTTGTCGTACCCATAAAAACTAACAAAACGGGCATTGGGTAAAATACCGGCGCTTTGAAGTAGCAGGCCAAGGGGAACACCGGTCCATTCGGCAATGGCCGACCAGCCTTCCTCGCAGGTATGCCGGGTGATTTGGGTGCGCTGCGCCAGCTTTTTAAGGTCATCCAACGAATATTTACCGGGCTTTGCTACGTTTCCTTCCACTGAAAGGGCCCAGTCCTTAAAATTGTTCTGTTGCAGTTGCTGGTATTCCTTACTATACGAGGCGGGGGTTTTAGGGTCTGCAGGATTGGTATTCCCGGTGGCCGGAAATGAGGTTATATCGCTTTTTTCATACTCCATAGCCAATGCCCGCTGCGAAAGCAGGCTGCGCTGGGCAAGATACGTGAGGTTATCGCCCATGCGCAGGATGTTGCCATAGGTTGGCGGCAAAGGTTTTTTGAAACAGCCGCTCAGCAACAGTCCGCCCAGGGAGGTAAGGCCCGTGATAATTGCCCTGCGCCGGGTGATTACGTGTTTTTGTTTCATGTTCATTTTCCAAAAGTTATTGCCAGTATGTTTTGTTTAAAGCCCGACCTGATCACCATCACGACATGCACCACCAAAAAGAGCAGCAGTGCGACTGCAGCGAAAAAATGGATGGTCCTCGCGGATTCTTCCCCGAAAAACATTTTGAGCAGGAACGGATAGGAAGCTGTAATAGCAGGTGACATGGTCATACCTGTTAATACGACCAACGGCAGCAGGAAGAATATAACTGCCAGGTAAGTGCATTTTTGCAAAAGGCCGTACCGCGGGCTCTTGCCTGCTGTTGGAACCTGTTTGTGAAAATGGCTTAGAAAATCGAGCCAAAGCAATTTTAGCCTGAACTCCTTGCCCCCCGGCACCAGGTTATTACGAAAATGGCCGCCGAAAATTCCGGCCAGCAAATATACCAGGCCAGTGATTACCAGGAACCAACCTGCGAGGAAGTGCATACTGCGCCCCCAGCCGTTCTCGTTAAAAATATCATAGGTACGGGCAGCGCTTACCGCCGAACCGGCGGTATGGTAAAATGGTACGCTTTTGTCCCAGCCGCCATGGTGGTAGTTACGGCTAACAGGCAATTCGAACAGCGCGGGTGTAAGATCGTTGCCGGCTTTGCCCCAGTAGAGGCGGGGATGGGCCATCAGGATCACAAAGCCGCTGATCGTGAGTGCAAGGAAACTGAAAGTGATGATAAAGTGCGCACCCTTCACCCAGCGCTTATGCCGAACGTCTGCCATATTTTAAATTTGATAAGGGTCCATTTCAGTAAAGCTAATAAGGGTGGTTGTTGATGGAATGCTAAAGATAAAATAAATTTTATAAACCAGGTAATTGGGTAGCTGCAGCTTTTGTGGATAGCGTATAGATTTGGAATCGGGCGGCTATGTTTTCGGACTGAATAACCGGCAGTTGGCAATCAGGTAATACGCCGGTACAGCGGGTTTAGTCGAACGTAACCATTGTCAGCCTGATAATATCGTCAAACACGGCTTTATCGGTTGTTGACTTCGCAGTTACCCGTATGCCTTTTACCGTGTTAAAGGTAAAACGGGCCAGCGCCCTGGCATCCTGGCGGTTGCTGATCTCCCCGTTGTCTTGTCCTTTTTTAATGACCTGGTAAAAGGCATCTTCCACCTGCTGGTCATTCGCGCAGACGAGCTGACTCACTTCCGGATCGTGCGGGGCAACTTCAACTTCGGCATTCACCATAAAGCAACCTTTATGCGCCTGGTCGCCCAGTAGTTCGCCTGTTATATACTCCAGCAATTTTTTTATGATCTCTTTCGCCGGGCCGGTACTGTTGATGATAGTACCAACTTTCCCGGAGCCTTCATTTTGATAGCTTTCCAATGCTTTTATAAACAGGGTATGTTTGTCGCCATAGGTATCATACAGGCTCGAGCGGCTGATGCCAAGCCCGTCCACCAGGTCTTGCATAGAGGTGCCATTATACCCCTTGTGCCAAAAAACGTCTATAGCCTTGCCCAGCACTTCATTTTCATCAAAATCTTTCGTTCTTGCCATAACGGGGAATAGCCTTGCTTAAAATTAAGCAAAGCTATTCAATTTTAAGATAGAACCAAGATTGTCAGAACCAAGAGTCAAGACAAGAATTATTCAGTTTTTTTTGTCTTGACTCTTGATCCTTGTTTCTAAATTCACAATTACCTTACCCCGCCACCGGCCAATAAGGTCTCGCCCGTTAACCAGCGTGATTCTTCAGACGCCAGGAATACCGCTACGAGCGCGATATCTTCAGGCTGGCCGATGCGGCCGAGGGGAGCGGTGCGCACTGTTTCTGCGTGGAACTCGCTGCCAATAAACCCGGCTGTATGTGTGCCTTCGGTTTCAACCATACCCGGGTTGATGGAGTTTACCCTGATCTTCCTCGCGCCAAGCTCCTTGGACAATACATGGGTAATGGCATCGACTGCGCCTTTGGTTGCGGTATAGATCGAGCTGCCTACGGGAGCGATGCTGCTCACCACAGAACCGATATTAATGATACTGCCGCCATTTTCGTTAAAGCTTTTTAACGCGCCTTGCGTTGCAAGCAACAGTCCCAGTACGTTGGTATCAAATTGGTTGTGAAAATCTTGTTCATTGATCTGTTCTATAGCGCCAAACTTATAAACGCCTGCATTATTCACCAGGATATCGACCGCGCCAAAGGCTTTGCTGGTTTCGGCAAATAAACGGGTTACATCGGCTGATTTTGAAACGTTGCCTTGCACGGCAATTGCTTTACCGCCGTTGCTGACGATCTCGGCAACTACCTTGTCGGCTCCTGCTTTGGCCGAGGAATAATTTACTACTACCGAAGCACCTTCGGCTGCCAGGCTTTTGGCTATGCCTGCGCCAATCCCTTTTGACGCCCCTGTTATTACTGCTACTTTGTTTGCTAACTTTTTCATATTGTGAACGATTATTTTTTATATTTGGAATAATCGTTCCGCAAACATAAATTATTTATGGAACGAATGTTCCATAATATTGTAAATATTAGCCGGGGATGACAAATGACGTTGCGACAATCGTGAAATAAAGTTGTGTATGCTGCGATACCTGGTTAAAACCGAAGGGAGGCAAATAATTATCAATGGAAAGCGCATTGTTATTATTCACCTTAATTAGGTGGAAGGATTTTAGTTATGACAACGTGGGTTTTACGCGCACGATTGATGTGGTCAGGATGCCTGCCGATAAAAAATATTTATGCGCCGTTTGAAGATCATAATTTCCCCGGCGTTGATTGGTGGAAAAATTTGTTGCGGCACTGGTGCACAATAGCCACACACTTTCTTAAGCAGCTATCAGCTGCAGGAATGCTGCATTTTTGTTTTTGATATATTTGGCAGTATTAAAGTTCTTAATGTCGGCTTCTAAAATTGCCTTTAGTTCCAGGTCAATTGCTTTTACCATGACGGCTGTTTTGGTTGCTGTGTTTTTCATAATCCGGTTTTTAGTGTTGTGCTTTGATAAGGATAAATATTGTGCCATAATAGTAAAGCGTTAGGCGCAATTATAAACCGGTTTAAAGTGTATGTTTTTGTAAACAGGCGTAGCTGATTTTTATGAAAAATGGGCAATTTTTTTGCGCGTTATTAAATAATTTCGCCTGACAAGTGAAATAGTAGTTAATTGCTTTATATTTCAATTCAATTATAAACAACATGGGCAGGTTAAAAGATAAAGTCGCCATTATTACAGGCGGCGCAAATGGTATAGGTAAAGCAACTGCTATCAGGTTTGCGCAGGAAGGTGCAAATATAGCAGTCTGGGACGTGCAGGAAGAAAAAGGTGCGGAAGTAATAAAACTCCTGATTGCAATTGGCGTCAAAGCTATTTTTTATAAGGTAAATACGGCCGATGCTTCCATGGTTCAGGAGGCTGTTGCCGCTGTAATGCAGGATTTTGGCAAAATAGATGTCCTGATCAACAATGCCGGTATCCTTCGCGATGCCACCCTTTTAAAAATGACGGAACAACAATTTGATACCGTGCTGGATGTAAATCTTAAAGGAGTTTTTAATTGCACAAAAGCGGTTGCACCTTTCATGATCGAACGTGGTTACGGGCGTATTGTACAGGCTTCATCGGTGGTAGCGTTGTATGGCAATTTCGGGCAAACAAATTATGTTGCTTCAAAAGCGGGTATCATCGGCATGACCAAAGTATGGTCCAGGGAATTGGGGCGTAAGGGAATTACCGTAAATGCCGTTGCCCCGGGCTTCATCGCGACTGAGATGATCGGGTCAATTCCTGAAAATATAATGAAGGCTATGAAAGAAAAGGTGCCGGCTAACCGCCTGGGCACTGCCGAAGAGGTTGCGAATGTTTACTTGTTTTTAGCATCAGACGAGGCTGCTTTTGTGAACGGGGCGGTTATCAGTGTGGATGGGGGGGCTGTGGTTTAAGGGCCTCACCCAACCCTCTCCAAAGGAGATGGCTTCGCCGTTTAGGTGAGGCGACTGTAAGCAATTTAAAATCACTGGTATGAAAATATTTAAAAGAGTTGTCTACATCATAGTTTCATTGGTTTTGGCCATTGTCATTTTTGGATTGATATTAGCCTATCTGCCTGCCCCGTCGAGGATAAAAAACAAGGGGATAACGCCTGAGGAGGCTGCTGTTTTGCGGCAGAACTATAAAGGCCCGCACGAAGTGTTTACCACCTCTGACGGGGTAACGCTTTTTCTGCGGAGGTGGAACCCCGATACTATTAGCCCTGCCAAAAAGGACATCGCCGTTTTGATTTTTTCTGGCTTTACGGCCTATAGCGGGCCATATAGTATGGCCGGTATACCCATTTCAAAAGGCGGATACACGGTGTTTGGTCTGGATTACCGCGGGCATGGCTTATCGGACGGCACCCGTGGCGATAGCCCGGGGAAAGACCGATGGATAGCTGACTTGGCCGGGTCGGTGAAATATATTAAGGGGCTTGGATTTAAAAGAGTGGTTGTTTTGGGCCATAGCCTGGGGGTAGCTTTTGCCATGTGCGCGGCTGATGCTGTGCCGGATCAGATTTCGGGCTTAATATTGCTTTCGGGTGCTTACGAGGGCCGCAAAGGGCTAAATAAACCGGTACCGTTTTTTCAGCAGCTTAGGATTTTGGCAAGTTCCATATTCCGCCCTTCGTACCCGGCGGTTGAATATTACCGGGAGGGCATGAATGTTTCCAAAGATACTTTGTTCAATTTCAGGTATTCACTACGGTTCCTTACCATGATGGATGTAAAAAAACTTCGGCTGCCGCCCAATTTAAATATCCCGGTACTGGTAGGCGTTGGCGATAAAGATGAATTATTTGAGATCGGTAAAGTCAAGGATTTTTACAACTTAATCCCGGGCAACAAAAAGGAATTTTTCGTGATGAAAAACGCCACCCATGCTAAAATACCGCTCGAAAGCTGGGAAGAAATTGTGGCCTGGCTGGATAAGAAGTATAAGTAAAAGCTAAAAGCTGAATGCACAAAGCAGAAAGCTAAAATGTCTTTTCTACCATTTTTCCATTTCTTCATCCAGTTGCTCAGATGTCAGAAATTGGCCGTTGGCTAATTGGTCCAGCGCTTTGTCAATTTTAGCCGAAATGATGATCTGACCATTCGGATCAACATCTCTATAGTTGCCTCTTTTTTCGGCCTTTTTACCATAGCCACAAAAGCGGGATCATAGCGACTGGTTTCGACACTTATTTTCCACGCTTTGGCAATCGCTTTTAAAGCCAGCGCCTGGTCCATGTCTTTTTGGGTTTTTAAGTGTTTCATATTATCACCGGATCACACCCTCCTTTTGATGATAGATAGACTATAAAATACATAGAATTGATCCCAGATTAACAGCAGTACATTTTCTTCATTTGTTGCGATACCAGTTAAAGGGTGCTTTTGCAACAACTTTAATCTTTTATTTAAATTGATCAGAAACTTTCTGGAGTAAGTATCAGATCGGTTCCGGCGATTATTAAATTCAACAATCCGGTCTATATCGCTGAACGCTTTTTTAGAAAAGACTATTCTTTTAGCCACTTCTCGTATTTCCTTTCAAAATCCTCCATCGTATAAACATCGCCGTTCCTGATATCTTCAGCACCCTGCTTTATTCCTTCTTTCATATTTTCGGGAATAATAAATACCTCATCTTTATTATAAAGCATCGTATTTAACATATCTAAATAATCCTGGTCATCCAGGTTATCAACCTTCAGGTGAATTGATTTTTTTAGCTCTATCAACGTCATAATATAAAGTTAATAACATTTTACAAATTAAAAGCAATAATGGCACAAAATCTCAGGCAGCAAAAACATTCGCATACCAAACCTTATTCCTACCTTTAAACCATGACAAGAATTTTAAAGCTTCTTTTTGCCGGCCTGTTATGCTGTTTGCTGGTACCGGCCATGGCACAGCAAAAAAATCAGTATGTAAAAATTGAAACGGCGCAGGCCTGGTGTATCGTTAAGCTTTACAATGAAACCCCGGTACACCGCGATAACTTTATAAAGCTGGTAAAGGCCCATTATTTCGACGCCACTACCTTTAACAGGATACTGAAAGGTTTCGTGATCCAGGGCGGCGACCAGGATTCCCTTTACGACAAAGGAAAAATATTAAAGCCCGAACAAAAATGGATACAGCCCGAATTTAATACGGCTTTGTTCCATAAACGCGGCGTGCTGGCCATGGGCCGCGATGATAATAAAGCCAAAGCATCATTCACTACCCAAATCTACTTTGTCGACGGTAAAAAGTATACCAACGCGCAGCTGGACACCATTGAAAAAAAACAGGGCCTGCATTTCACCGAAGCCCAGCGCGAAACCTACCGCACCATAGGCGGCACACCGTTTTTAGACCAGAATTATACCGTGTTTGGCGAAATTGTTAAAGGGATGGATTTTATTGACAAAGTCTGCGCCGTAAAAGTTAATAAAGACGGCAATCCCGATAAGGAAGTTTGGATGAAAATAACGGTGTTAACGGATAGGGAAGTTGCAAAGGAATTGAAGGCGGGGTGATGGTTGATTAAGCAATGGGACGATCCCCGCGGCAGAACCTGCCCGGATTAAAACAATTTAAAAATGGAACCCACTTACTTCGATACCATTATTATTGGCGCCGGCATATCGGGTATCAGCGCTGCTCATTATATGCAAACCGATTGCCCGGATAAGACCTATACGATATTGGAAGGGCGCAAAAATATCGGGGGTACCTGGGACCTGTTTCGCTATCCGGGCATACGGTCAGATTCCGACATGTATACTTTCGGTTTTGCCTTTAAACCGTGGACAAACCATAAAGCTATTGCGCCCCGTGAAGATATCATCGCATATTTAGAAGAAACCGTCAGGGAGGAAGGCATTGATCAGCATATCCGGTTTGAACATAAATTGCTCAATGCTTCATGGTCGTCGGCAACAGCCAACTGGTCGCTTACGGTAGTGACGCCCGGCTCGGTTGATCCCCGGCTTTACACCTGCTCTTTCCTGTCGCTTTGTATGGGTTATTATAGCTATGAAAGTGGCTATACGCCTGTTTTTGCAGGATATAATGATTTTAAAGGCCCGATTTTACATCCGCAAAAGTGGGATGAAGGGTTAGATTACACCGGGAAGAAAATTGTGGTGATCGGCAGCGGCGCAACCGCAATGACCATAATCCCGGTTTTGGCCGAAAAGGCGGAACATGTAACCATGCTGCAGCGCAGCCCTACCTATGTGGTAGCCTTACCTGTTGTAGACAAGACGGCCGTTTGGCTCAATAATAAGTTACCCAAAAAAATGGCATATAAAATAAACCGTTTCCGGAATATACTTTTTCAGCGGTTTTCATATGCCTTTTCGAGGTCGTTTCCCGGGGCGATGAAAAAAGCGCTGCGCAAAAAAATGGAAGGCCGCATGGGCGAGGGTTTTGATATTGACAAACATTTCGCGCCGGTTTACAATCCCTGGGACCAGCGTTTATGTGTAGTCCCCAATGGCGACCTGTTTGATGCCATAAAAAATAAAAAAGCCTCCGTGGTAACGGACCAAATTGAAAAGTTTACAGCAAACGGCATTCAATTGGCTTCGGGGGAGTTTATAGCGGCGGATATCATCGTAACAGCAACCGGGTTAAACGCCGAGCTTTTTAATAATGTCGGCTTTGAGGTGGATGGTAAAAAGGTAAACTTTTCACAAAAAGTTACCTACAAAAGCCTGATGTTTGACGGCATCCCGAATATGACCTACGCCTTTGGCTATACCAATGCCTCGTGGACATTGAAATGCGAACTGGCGAGCCGGTATACCTGCCGCATCATAAATTATATGTCAAAGCATGGGTATAAGCAATGCGTACCTGTCCAAAATGACCCGGACCTGGTACTAAAACCCTTCCTTGATTTTAACCCCGGCTATGTAATGCGGGTCATTCATAAACTGCCAAAAATGGGCAATAAAAAGCCCTGGAAGATTGAACAAAACTATTTTTACGACAAGAAAATGTTTGAGAAAAGCAAGCTTGACGATGGCATCTTAACTTATAAATAACCAATACATGCGGGTAATATTTATCCACGGCTTCGGCGAAAATGAAGCCATCTTCAGCAAAATTGCTCCTTTTATACCGGGTGAGCATGTTTTTCTGAACGTTTGGGAATTATTGGGCGATACGCCGCTGCCGGGTATGAATGTTTTGGTTTTCGCGCAAAGCCTGGTTGAGAAATATAATATAACGCAGCAGGATGTTATTATCGGTCATTCAATGGGTGGGTGGATCGCCTGGCATATTAAGCATTTTACGGGCAGCCCGATTGTCCAGATCGCTTCGTGGACAGACCCCGACCGACCGTTTAAGCCGCTCAAAAATGTAAAGATCATCTTCTGGTTGATCAGGAATGGTTTGTTTTTCAATAGTTTTACGAAACGCATTTTCACTGCAATGGGCTACAAAGGAAAACCTTCAAAACAGGTGTATGAGGAAATAATTGATCGTATGATCGCCGGCAACAAAGAGAATATCATCAATCAGCTCCGCCTTATTCTTACACCAGTACCCGAACGACAGGCTGTACAGCCTGATCTAAGGATCCACACCCGGGCCGACCTGGTGGTACGGCCTCCGCGGGAACCTTTTTATGAAGTTACAGGTGATCATTTTACATTGTACACCCATCCGGAGGCTGTTTATGGGCCGATTAACGCTTTTTTAAAACAGCTGCACCCTAAATAGTTGCTATAAAAACATGAAAAATTTTGAAAACAAAGTAGTGGTTATTACAGGCGCCGGCTCGGGTATCGGGCGTGCGTTAGCGCTTGCATTTAAAAAGCTCGGTGCAAAATTAGCCATCAACGATAATAATGAAGCGGCTTTACTTGAAACCGTTGACCTGCTGGACGGGCCCGGCAACGCATTTTACCGGGCATTTGATGTGGCTGATAAGGAGGCCTTTTACGAATTTGCCAACAAAGTAATTACCCATTACGGGCGTGTGGACCTGGTGATCAATAACGCAGGTGTGGCCATTTTCAAACTGACCGCTGCTGAAGTTAGCATCGAAGATTATGAATGGATCATGGGGGTCAATCTTTGGGGAATGATGTACGGCAGCCTGGCTTTTTTGCCTCATTTGCGGAAACAAACGGAATCGGGTATTGTAAATGTATCCAGTGTTTTTGGTATCCTCGGATTTCCATACCAGGCGGCCTATTGTACCACAAAATTTGGCATCAGGGGGTTCACAGAGTCATTAGCGCTTGAAGAGCGGGTGCTTAAAACAGGCGTTACCGTTACGGCTGTGCATCCCGGTGGCATCAAAACAAATATCGCCCGGAGTGCACGTTATGCGGACGATGAAAATGCCATAAAACAGGCTGAGACCTTATTTATCACGACGCCGGAAAAAGCGGCTGAAACCATCATCGCAGGCATACGACGTAAAAAAATGCGTGTATTAGTTGGTCCGGATGCTAAGCTGCTTTACTTTTTAACAAGGCTATCGCCAGGATTTGTCCGCTGGTATTTAATACGGTTTGCGAACCAATGGAAATAGGCGGCGATTAAATCAATTTAAGGCCGCAATTTGCTACCTTAAAGACGGGAGAGCACTCAAAATATCTCCCGTTTGTTTTTACTGAGCATGGCGTGCTGATGTTGGCAAACATCTTAAAAAGTAAAGATGCCATTGACGTAAGTATCAGGATCATTGATATCTTCGTTAAACTGAGGGAAACCCTCGCCGACCAAACAGAACTTTGGCTTGAAGTAGAAAAAATAAAAGCTAAACTGGATAGTCATGATAAAAACATGGAAGTGGTGCTTAGTTACCTTGATGAATTGATAGACAAAAAGACCCAACCGAAGACCAGGAAAAGAATAGGATATAAATCCGATGACCTGTAATATTTTCGTCTCCCTGGGCGAGAATGCAGCGCGAAGGCTGAAAGCGCGGCGTACTTTGATATTCCGGGGATGTTGACCACCTGATTCCGTGGCAAAGTGACCAGGCAATTAGCTGGCGAACGATAGCAGCGAGAGCTGTAAAAGCGTTTTCAAAGTTAGTTATTAAAAGTGGTTATTGATAACTGACTTCTTTAT
>CAIPFE010000061.1 GCA_903864275.1 uncultured Mucilaginibacter sp. | reverse complement strand
TATACCTTTGGTCTAAGGTTAAATGTGATTTTTTCATTGCAAATCAAAAGTCTAATTTTTCCTTAAATGATGCCGGATAGTGTATGCTATCTGGTATCATTTATTTAGCTTTTGTTGCATTTCTTAATTGAACTTACTGTTGTAAGGGTTGTAAAGGTTTTAAGGGTTGTAAAGGTTGGGTAATTTGTAAATGGATTATCAGTTTAAGTATATTAGCTTATTATTAACATTTACAACCAGTACAACTATTATAACCTCTACAACGAAAATGAAATCCCTGATACTCGCCCTTCTCGTCCTCCCAGTCTTCGCGCTCTCGCAGGATTCTTTATCCAGCCACTATAAAATATACAGCACCTCAAAACAAAAAGTGGTAGCTATTGATGACATCGTGAATGACATGGCTAATGCCGACGTTTTGTTTTTTGGTGAAAATCACAACGATTCAACCGGCCACTATTTAGAATTTATGGTATTTAAAAAGCTTGCCGCTAAATATCCGGGCAAAATTGCTTTATCTATGGAAATGTTTGAAACTGATTGCCAGAATATTTTGGACGAATATCTAAATGGGTTTATCCGCGAAAAGAATTTTATAACCGAGGCCCGCGCCTGGAAAAACTATAAAGACTACCGCCCCTTAATTGAATTGGCAAAAACAAACCAAATCTCCCTGATTGCTGCAAACGCACCGGCCCGGTACGTAAATATGGCAAACCGGTTGGGTTTAACCGGTTTGGAACAATTAAATAAAACAGGCAAATCATATCTGCCTCCCCTACCCGTTGACACGGCAACCGGGGCTTATTACGAAAAGTTTTTACAGATTATGGGCGGCCATAGCGCAATGGGCGGTATGCAAATGTACCAGGCACAAAACTTATGGGATGCAACCATGGGCTGGTCGATTGCGAAGTATGCTAAAGCCCACCATGATTATAAAATACTCCAGCTGAACGGCAGCTTTCACAGCGAAGAAAAACTTGGTGCTGCAGCGCAATTAAAAAAGTATGCCTCAAAAATCCGTATCCTTAATATCGCGACATATGATGATAAAAATTTTGACAGCCCCGATTGGAATAACTTCAGCAAAAATAACGACTACATAATTGTAACCGATCCGAAAGTGCCGAAAACGTTTTAATGGTGTATTCCTCCGCAAACAATAGTCTTCCATTTAAAAATATTTCATTTTCTAATGGTACAACTTACCCACTTATCCGACTACTGGCGAAATGCAAACCCGATCTCAAAAGATTGATCATCACTAAACAAAACTTAAACAGTTCCCGGAAATGAAAAATAAATTTTGTTTGCTCATCGTATTAATAGGTTTATTACAGGCATCATCCTGCAAAAAAGAAGCGCGGCCGGCGCAAACACAAGTGGTGCAGAGTTTAGAGAGTGGACTGGTAAATTTCTCCATTAACGGCCAACTAATAGCATCTGCTATTGATACAACACGTAATACAATAGTGGTCACCATACCCGATTCGGTAAATGAGCAAAATCTCACTGCTAATTTTACTTTAGCGGCCCAGGTAGCGGCAACTGTTAATAATACTGCGGTAAGCAACTCTTTTGTTTATGATTTTAGCAAACCGGTAAATTTCACCATTACATCAGCCGACAAAAAGCGTTCTACAACATTCCAGGTAACCGTTCAAACAGAATTGCAGTATTTTGGATTATCGGGCAACGTAGTTGCCGCAAAAAGTTTAAATAACGATTATAATTTTTATTTCGACCAGTTCGATGGCAGCGTTTATCAGGCAATTAACTGCGGGCCCACGGTAAGTACCATGGCAATAAAATGGGCTGATCCGGCATTTGCGGAAACACCTGTATATGCAAGGAGCCAGCGCGAACCACAGGGCGGCTGGTGGACAACCAGCGATGTGCAGGGATACTTACATGATAACGGCATCAACAGCATAACCGATTCACTTAGCAATATTGACAGCCTGGTTAAAACAAGTATTGATAACAATGAGGTAGTTATCCTTTGCCTGGATATGTATTATGTTCCCCAAAGTACGGATGCCAACCTGCACATAAATAAATTCTACCTGGCAAACACCGCAGGGTGGGGGCATTTTTTATTGGTAAAGGGTTATAAGCAATTACAATACAGTTTTTATTTTGAAATATACGACCCATATTCACAAGGGGAAACGTATACTACGCTCGATGCTGGCCAGCTTAAGGGAAAAGACCGTTACTATTTAGACTATGATATTTCCAAGGCAACCCAAAAATGGTGGCCGTATGCTATCATCGCTAGCCAAAAAGGCCAGAAAGTCATTGCTTCAACAAAAGGAAGGGTTCTAAGTCTTAAAAAGGCTATACCGGTAGCGAGCGGCCGGTAATCATTTTTGCCCTTTTGCCAGCAAATCCCTTATCTCGGTAAGCAAAATTTCTTCTTTTGTTGGTTCCGGATCGGGAGCGGGAGCGGCTTCTTCCTTCTTTTTCATCGAGTTAATTGCCTTAACAACTAAAAAAATACAAAAAGCAACAATTACAAATTGAAATATTACCGTAATAAAATTGCCATAACGTACTGCCACTTCAGTTACTTTATTCAATGGATCGGCTTGTATGATAACATACTTTTTATCTGCAAAATCGACTTTCCCCAATAAAATACCGATAGGTGGCATAATAACGTCTTTTACCAAAGATGTAACGATACTACCAAAAGCAGCTCCAATAACAACGCCCACGGCAAGGTCAACGACACTTCCGCGCATGGCAAATTCTTTAAATTCTTTTCCTAAAGACATGATAATTCAATTTAAGTTTGCGAAAGTTAATAAATAATTGAATTGAACAAACAAAATATTCCCATTTACGTCTAAGGTCATAAACACATTATCCCGGCATATTTTTATGTTAAAGGTAATTGATGTATTTTTGGCATCAATTGATCATGCTTAAACAAAATCTTCAACAGAAACTTTTACAAAAACTCTCCCCGCAGCAGATTCAATTTATAAAATTGCTGCAGGTGCCTACCGTTTCATTGGATACGCGGATCAAAGAAGAACTGGAAGAAAACCCTGCCCTCGAAGATCTGAGCCTTACCAATTTAAATGAGCCTGAAGAGCAATACCCTGATCGGGACCCTGAAGACGATAACTTTAACAGCGATGAAGAAAAGGGCGAAGCAGATGAATTTAATATTGAAGATTACCTGCAGGAAGATAATGTAAATGATTACGGATCGCGGTACGATCAGAACGGCGATGAAGAGGATGACCGTAAGGAAATACCCATTGCCGTACAAAGCTCATTTTTTGAAAGCCTGCAGCAGCAGCTCGACCTGCTTCCGCTATCGGATAAGGATTTCAGGATTGGCAAGCAAATTATCGGGAGCCTTGACGATGACGGCTACCTGCGCAGGCCAATAACTTCGCTCACCGATGACCTTGCTTTTTCGCAAAATATCAACGCAGAAGACGAAGAGGTGGAAGATATGCTAAAGGTCATCCAGGGTTTTGACCCTGCCGGGGTCGGCGCACGCAGTTTGCAGGAGTGCCTTTTAATACAACTCCGGAAAAAAGACGCCGGTGACCCCATCATCAAAAAGGCGATAATGGTTGTGGAGCATTACCTTGACGAGTTTACACGTAAACACTATGATAAGCTTGAAAAACAGTTAAACATGCAGTCGGACGAGTTGCGGGGCGTTGTAAATGAGATATTAAAACTTAACCCCAAACCCGGCGATTCCAACGAAGTGAACACCAAGCAAATGCAGGTGATCCCCGATTTTCATATCATTAACAATGATGGCTTCCTCATCCTCACCTTAAACTCAAAAAATGCGCCTGAGCTCAGGGTAAGCCGCTCGTACCAGGAGATGTTTGAGCATTACGAAAAAGCATCGCAAAGGGATAAAAAGTTGAAAGAGGCCGTGCAATTTGTGAAACAAAAGCTCGATTCGGCAAAATGGTTTATTGACGCTATAAAACAGCGGCAACAGACGCTTTTGAAAACCATGAATGCCATTATGCAATACCAATACGAGTTTTTTTTAACCGGCAACGACAAGAACCTGAAACCAATGATCCTTAAAGACATAGCCGACAGGATCAATATGGATATTTCAACCGTATCAAGGGTAGCAAATTCAAAATATGTACAAACCGAGTTTGGCACATTTTTGTTAAAATCATTTTTCTCCGAAGCTATCCAAACTGAAAGCGGGGAAGAAGTATCAAACAAAGAGGTTAAAAAAATACTGGAGGAACACATCGGTGCGGAAGATAAGCAGCATCCCCTTGCTGACGAAAAATTAACCGAGATTTTGAAGGACGCCGGCTATAACATTGCCCGCCGTACTGTTGCAAAGTACCGGGAGCAAATGAATATCCCTGTTGCGAGGCTTAGGAAGGAATTGTAGTTAGAGGTTCATAGTAGCCGCAATTGTAGTTTTGCGTTGAACGATGGACTGACTTCTTTCGGCTATTGACTATCAACTATGCCCCACGAACTCCTTTCGGCGATGAACCATGAACCATGAACCATGAACTATGAACCATGAACTAGAAGGAATGCTGCGGACAAGTCACCTTATACCTGTTATTGAGCAATAAGCTGATCACGACCTCATGGGTGCCGTTACTTACCGTATTTAAGGCTGAGGTTGTAATATCATATGAGTAGCCGATATTTATAAATGAGCTGATATTCAGGCCTGCCAACACCCCAAAAGAGTCATTATGCCGGTAGGAGCCCCCTAACCAAAACTTATCCCTGAATGAGACCTTTGCATCAATATCATAAGTTAATGGAGTTGGCTGTATTTCTTTTATCAAAAATGACGGCAGAAGGGTAATATCCTCGGTTAAAAAGAGCTTAACACCGCCGGTTACAAAGTATTGTGGCACGGTTTTACTCTGATTATAGGCATTATTAGTGCTGAAGTAAAGATTTTCGGGCAAAAGCTGTTGCACCGATGCGCCGAAGAAATAGTTTGAAGAGTATAACCAAACTCCGGTGCTTAAATCTGGTTTCCACTGGCTGTTATTTCCATTGGCGATAGCAGGATCGAACGGTGTCTCAAGCGTTAGCTCGTTGGTATTAAGGTTGATATGATTAACCCCTGCCGCAACGCCAACGGCTAAATTTAGACGGTCGGTTAAGCCAAGGTGATAAGCGTAAGTTACGTCAATATTAGTTTGTGTAATGGGGCCGGTTTGGTCGCCTATGACCATAAAACCAATGCCGTGGTGGGGTTCGGCGGCCATATAATTCTGTGTGTATAGCCTGCTTGAAGGATTTTCGCCACCCTCAGCAGGGAAAGCGGTTGCGTCGCCCTGCAGAAAAGCATTCCCAATCGGGGCGTCTACTGTTAAATAGGTTGTTATGGGCGCCCCCTGCAGGCCCGTCCATTGGCTGCGGTAACCTGCTTTAACGTCGGTATAATTTTCAATGCCGGTTACTGCCGGGTTTAACAAAAGATTATTGAAAACATATTGCGTGTACTGCGGTTTTTGCTGTGCGATGGTCAAGCGGATTCCTGCGACAAAAACAACCAAGACAAGTAAAATTCTTTTCATCGTTTATCTGATAATAGCTACAAAGCCTGATAAATCTTAAAAACCATTTTTTAGGTCAATCATATAATAGGTGCCTGACGGCAACACAGCCCCTCTGTAGGTGCTTTCCCACGGGATCCCATAACCAATTGACGAATATACATCTTCTCTCCATCGCTTGTATACGTGAACTTTACAAATTGGGTACAAATTGAGGTTTTTAACCTCCCAAACATCATTTACCCCGTTGCTGTTGGGTGTAAAAACCTTAGGTACACAATCATTTGAGCTGGGTTTACCTTCATAACGCCGGGAATAAATGTAAAAGTATAATTCGACACTTCGACACACAATCTGACTACTCACCTGATAATTACTACATAACCCGATAAAGCTTTAAGTCCATTTTTTAGATTAATAACATAATAATAAGTTGCAGCAGGCAACGCTGCGCCATGATAGGTACCGTCCCACGGGATCCCATAACCGATTGACGAATATACTTTTTGTCCCCATCTGTTAAATATCGCGACGGTACAATTCAGGTAATAATCGAGGTTTTTAATTTCCCAGGTATCGTTTATGCCGTCTCCGTTAGGTGTAAAAGTATTAGGCACACTAACATTTGGCAGCAGTACCGATATGGTTACGTCAGCAGTACCTACACAGCCATCTGTCGTTTGCACGGTTAACGTATAGGTTGTTGTAACGGTTGGACTGGCAACCGGCCCCAAAATTTTAATGTTATTTAACCCGGTTGCAGGTGACCAGGTAATATCGGCAATATTCCCTGTTGCTGTAGCATTTAAGGGTATGCTGTTTCCTGCCGTAATTGTTTTGTTGCCACCTGAATTTACCACGGGCAGTAAATTAACTTTTAAACTTATGCTATTACTTGTTGCGCTAGCCGGCGTAGCACAGAGGGCGTTACTTGTGATTGAACAACTTACGATATCACCATCGGCAAATGCACTGCCGGTGAATGTTGATGTAGTTGTACCGGAGTTATTACCATTCACCATCCACTGATAAACTGGTGCGGCACCGCCATTTATTGGTGTGGCGGTAAATGTAACCGGTGACCCGGCGCAAATAATGTTTGTCGGGGTGGCTATACTTACTGAAGGTGCAACCGGGGCTATAACATTCATGGTAATACTATTGCTTGTCGCGTTAGAGGGGGTGCTGCACGCAATATTGGAGGTCATTATACAGCTTACTATATCTCCGTTTGTAAGCGTGCTGCTCATAAATGTTGCACTGTTTGTTCCTGCGTTAATGCCATTGAGCAACCATTCATAAACAGGCGTTGTACCACCGTTAACCGGTAAAGCTGTGAAGGTAACCGGCGCACCGTCACAAATATCATTTGCCGATGCTGTAATGCTTACCAACGGGGTCGTAGACGCGGTAATAACACCTGTCACTGCTGCGTTTTGGTTCGTTGCGCCGGGCGAACTGAGGGTAATACTGCCTGATATGTTGCCCGGCGCAGCTGAATATGACGAGCGGACATACACTACAGTATTACTGACAACGCCGGCTGATGGCACCAATAACACTACACTGCCGTAACCGCTGCCAGCTGCAAGTGATACCTCAAATTGGCCGCCTGGCGGAGCAGTTGCGGTAATATTACCTGTTAAATTAATCCCCGAAACAGTAAATTGCTGTATACCGGGGCTGATTGAGGCACTACCCGAACACGCAGAAATACTGCCCGTAACTGAACCCGCAGTGATAACGGGCGTGGGGTCCACTTCAATTGCAAAAGTAGCAGGAACACCTGAGCAGCCGGTGCCCGGTATTATAAAATTACCTACGGATACAGGCCTTGATTCAACTTTAACCGTTGCCGTTACTGTATTGGCGGCGGTATTAATTACTGAAACATTGTTTGAAGAATAATTTGACACATATACCTGTGCGCCATCGGGGCTTACCGATATGCCATAAGGAAATGTACCAACAGTAATAATATCTATAACGGTATTAGTTGCGGTATTGATCACCGATACGGTGCCGCTGCCCGAGTTGGCAACATAAGCAAGGCTTCCATCAGGGCTTACAGTGATGCCATATGGTGCTATTCCGATGCCGACGTTGATCAAAGCAACGACAGTATTTGTTGAAGTGCTGATTACCGAAACATTATTTGAGCTAAAATTTGATACATAAAGCTTGCTGCCATCAGGGCTTGCCGATATGCTAAAAGGGCTTGACCCGACACCGATTTTCGAAACTACTGAATTGGAGGCGGTACTGATCACAGATACACTATTTGTCTCAAAGTTTGTTACATATAACAAACTCCCATCCGTATTTCCTGCTATATACTCCGGGCTTGAATTGGCCTCCAATGTGATCAGTGCTGAAACAGTGTTAGTCGCCGTACTGATCACCGAAATGCTTGACGAGCTATTATTAACTACATAAACTTTGCTGCCATCTGGACTTACCAATATGCCAAGGGGCACCGTACCAACGGGTATAACGGCCACCACCGTATTTGTTGTAGTGTTAATGACCGAAACGGTGGAAGAAGTCCCGTTCCCGACATATACTCTGCTGCCATCGGGGCTTGCCGCTATACCATTGGGTTGGGTACCCACCGCTATGGTGGTCACCACTCTATTGGTTTTAGTTTCAATTACCGAAACACTATCTGAACCGGCATTTGCTATGTACGCCAACCCATTGGACGACGGCGTAACCGTAATCGTAGCCGTAACCTTGCTGGTGCCAGTATTTACCGCTTTAAATGATGCGATAGCCCCTGTACCGCTTGCCGCCAGGCCTATGGAGGACGTATTATTAACCCAATCAAAGGTGTTCCCGGTACCGGTAAAATTCACAGCGGTCGTTGCCGCGCCATTATTGACAACCTGGCCGTTTACCTTATCTACGGTGGGCGCTGCGTTTACAAAACCTATCACCGCGACCTGTTGGGCAGCTGCGCCGGTTGAAGTTAACGTTACCTTACCGGTTATGGGGCCTGCCGGGGCGGTCGCCGCCGACCGCACGTAAACTATGGTTTTGTTTACTATGCCCGCCACCTCCGTAATTGATACGCCGGTGCTATAGCCGCTGCCCGCAGTTAATGACACTTCAAAGCCGGAAGTGACCGCAATGGTTATATTGGCGGTAAGGCCTGTGCCTGAAACAGTAAATTGCTGGATGTATGGGCTTGCTGACGCAGTTCCGGCGCAGGCGAAGATGTTGCCGGTCGCCGCACTTTTCGTTATAACTTGCGCCCGGACTTTTGCTGCGGGTAAAAAACAGCAAAGAAATAGTATAATGCTTGTGATAAGTAAATATCTTTTCACGTTCCGGGGTTTATGTTCCTTACGTAAATAAATTCAAATGGTAACAGTTCCACTATTTTATTATTTGAATCAGTCCCAAAGTCCAAAAAAAAGGTCTAAATTTAACAATCCGTTATCGGAATTCCGCCTTCCGTATTTTAACTGATCACTGCTCTCCAATCGCTAACCTCTAATCCCTACCTGATAATAGTTACCGGTCCTGATAAAGCTTTAAGGCCATTTTTTAAGTTTATAATATAATAATAGGTTGCCGTAGGCAACGCTGAGCCATGATAGGTACCATCCCATGGGATGCCATAACCGATTGACGAATATACATTTTGTCCCCATCTGTTGAATATCATAACGGTACAATTTGGATAAAGATCGAGGTATTTGATATTCCAGGTATCATTAACCCCGTCACCATTCGGGGTAAAAGTATTGGGCACTTTGATTGCCTGGGGCTGCGGGTTAATGGTCAATACACCCGGTAGATAAGTGATCGTATAGTTTGGATCTGTCGCCCCTGAGGCGGTAACAGGATATTGGCCGGCCGGCGATGTGGTGACGGCTGCAGTGCTTATTGCTGGCGGAGTAGTTAACTGGGCAACGCCGTCGTTATTTACAAAGCCGCTGTAAGTTACTGTTAAAACCGGGTTGGCTTCCCCGTAAACTTTGCTTTCATTATTTGCTGTAATAGTTAAAGGCGCCGGAGTTACGGTACTCACCGGCATGGCTACATTAACATCGGCAGCGCCAGTACTACTCAAAACAATATTTCCGGAATAAGGGTTAACCGGTGCGGATGATGTTAACCTGATATAAATGGTGGTGGCCGCAATGGTACCTGTCCCGCCCACAGTAACAGTGCCGCTAAAATTAATACCATCAGTACTTACCTCAAACCCTGCGGGCGGGGTAATTAAAATACCTGCCGTCATACCTGATCCTGAAACTGTAAAAGTGGTTGATGCTGAAGGCGTGCCATAGATGGTGTTTAAGGGTGTCGGGCTGCCTGCCGCGGTTATTACTGATAGCAACGTTGGGGTTACTGTAATAGTAAACAAAACAGGGACGCCGCTGCAGCCGGTACCCAGGCTTATTGGGGTAACCGTAACATAGGCTTTCACGGGGCTGCTGCCAGCATTTATTGCCGTAAATGAGGGGATATTTCCGGCACCGCTTGCTGGCAACCCTATACCGGGTGTATCGTTAACCCAATTAAAGGTATCGCCCGTGCCAGAAAAATTAATAGCTGATGTGGCAGCCCCGTTTGCCCTCGTTTGGCCAGGCACCGCGTTTACCGTTGGCAACGCGTTTACTATACCTGTTACAGGTACTTTAACAGTTACCAGCCCTGACGTCAGAACAACATTTCCGGAAATAGGTACGGCCGAAGCCGAAGCCGCTGACCGAACGTAAATTATCGTACTATTTACGGCGCCACCAGATAACGGAAGCGTTACACTGTTCCCGAACCCGCTTGCCGCCGAGAGTGATATATCAAAGTTGTTTGGTGCTGTAGCTACAATGTCAGCGGTTAAATCAATGCCGGAAACCGTGAATTGCTGGATATCCGGGCTTGCTGAAGCTGTGCCCGCGCAGGCGGAAATGTTGCCTGTGGCAGCGCCTGCGGTGATACCGGAAACTGCCGGGTTTACGGTAATGGTGAAGGTGATTGGTGTACCGGTGCAACCAAAGCCGGCAGAGACGAAATTACCGATAGGATCCGGGATTGTGCCTACCCCTCCTATCGTAGCTGATATTGCCAAGGTTGATGCATCAATCACTACCGCAGCGTTCGAACTGTCATTGCCCACATATATTTTCTTGCCATCTGCGCTAACTGAAATACCGATCGATATTACCGGCCCAATTAGAATATTAGCAACCAATAAGTTATTTGCAGTATTTATTACTGAAACGGTATTATCTACCCTGTTTGTTACGTAAAGCCGGCTGCCATCGGGGCTTATGGCAATTCCTACAGCAAAGGAACCTACAGGTATGATCGCTGAAACCACATTAGTGGTTAAGTTGACCACATAAACGGAGCTGGATAAAGGGTTGGTATTTAAGACGCAGGGTACATAAGCAGTTTTCCCATCAGGGCTAATCACAATTTGACCCGGAAAGGCGCCGATAGGTATTGTACTCAATACCGTATAACTAATCGCATTAATCACAATGACCTGACCACCCGCCATTGTTACATATAAAATGTTGCCATCCGGGCTTACTGCCAGGCCATATACACCGCTTACCGGAAAAGTCGTCGCCACTGTGTTGGTCGAAGCGTTGATGACGGAAATTGAACCGGGGTTTTCATTTCCAACATAAACCCATTTGCCGTCAGGGCTTACGCAGATGCCTAAAGGGCTAATGCCAACAGTTACCAGGGCCGCAACGGTATTTGTGGCAGCATCGATCACCGAAACAGTCCCATCCGCTTGATTTGCAACATAGACATGACTTCCATCCGGGCTCACCGAAACGCCCGCCGGCGCATTGCCAACCGTGATCGAGGCTGCCACCTGGCCGGTTGTTGTATTAAGCACAGCAACCGAGCTGGTGGGATAATCAGCAAAATATGCAAAATTAGATGGAACAGGCGTAGCTGTGATAGTAGCTGTAATTGAAGTGCTGCCGGTATTTACGGCTGTAAATGATGCGATATTGCCCGTGCCCCTTGCAGCCAAGCCTATACCAGGCATATCATTAACCCAATTATAAGTACACCCCGTGCCCGGAAAATTAACGGCTGTAGTGGCGCTGCCGCCAGTAACGGTTTGATTGTATTGTGCCTGTACTTTGGGGGACAAAGAGAAAATAGATGTTATAATACTTATGACAAATAAAAATCTTTTCATCGGCTTGGCCTGTGCGCTATGAAAAACGATTGCAAATACTTAAAGATTGCAACGTTTCAAAAAAATATCTATGGGAGCCCGCTTTTTCGGATTTGTGAAATTACGAAATTTACAACAACTAACCTCTGATTTCCAATCTCTAACCTCTAAAACCTACTTAATAATCGCCACATACCCTGATATGGTACTTCGACCATTTTTTGGGTCGATAATGTAATAGTAAGTGCCAACGGGCAGTGCCGCACCTTTGTAGCTGCCATCCCAGGGAACGGGGTAACCATTTGAGGAATAAAGTTTCTGGCCCCACCTGTTAAATACTTCAACTGTACAGCCCGGGTAGGTATTCAGGTATTTAATGTCCCAGGTATCGTTTATTCCATCGCCGTTTGGTGTAAATGCGTTGGGTATAACGGGGGCCGGTAAAACATTTACGGTGATCTCTGCGGCGGCCGTGCATCCTTCAGGATTGGTTGCAACCAGTTTATAGGTTGTAGTTACGGCCGGGGTAGCTACCGGGGTTAAAATGTTATCATGATCTAAACCGGTGGAGGGTGTCCATTGATAAGTCAGGTTGTCGCCGGTTGCGGCGGCGGGGATAGTGAGCTGGCCACCCTGGAGTTCGTATAGGTCAGGGCCGGTTGCAACTGTCGGGGACGGGCTGACCACAACCTGTTCAGTTGTTGAATAGCTGCACCCGTTTTGTGCGGTAAAGGTATAATTTATTGTAAAGTTACCGTTGCCGGATACCGAAGGATCGAACAAACCGGTGGGTGACACCCCCTTGCCGGAGAATACACCGGTGCCGTTAAATCCATTCCTGTTTTCAATGATCTGTGCCGGCTGCGTAAGCTGACATATCGGGCTTATCGATGACAGCGTAACTATGGGATTTGCATTGATAGTGATGCTTTGCTCGGTAGTATTAACGCATGTTATCCCCGAATATACATCCATCCTTATGGTATATGATTTTGTAAGCGGCGAATTAAACAAACCGTAATCGTGAAGGTATTTACGGTCTGCCGGGAAGCTGCCCGGTAAAAACACCGTTGCATCAGTCGGGTTATTGGTGTAATCAAAATACCAGACGATTTTTGTGATGCTGCCAAAATTTACGGTCGACTGATCATCAAATACAACCTGGTCGCTGCTGCATAAATTGGCCTTGTTCTCTATTACGAAAGTGGCTACAGGGATGTCGCCATTTACGGTAAATGTCTGGGTTTTTGAATAAGCGCAGCCCGCTTCGGAAGTTACGGTAAGGGTAACGGTATAATTGCTCGCCTGCGAATATTTATGTTTGGGATTTTGATCTGTCGAAGTATTTGGGTTCGCAGGGTCTGCGTTGGGGTCGCCAAAGTTCCACAAGTAGGTGAAAGTAGCTTCCGAGCCGTCCGCAATCGTGCTTTTATCATTAAATTGTGCATAAACGTCGTTGAGGCATATCGCGGGCAAACTAAAATCAACTGCAGGTACAGGATGAATTGTTACTAGTTGTGACATTAGGTCGCTTGAACAGCCAAAACTGCTGACTACCGTTAACTTTACCGTATAGGCACCAGTGTTTGCATAAATGTGGCTAAGCGGTTGATTACTGGTAACGGTTTGGGTCGCCCCATCTCCAAAATCCCATAACCACTGAACAATATTTCCGTCAACCGAGGTGGACTGATCAGTAAAAGTAATGCTTTGATTTGCACAATCGGGCGTCGAAGGTAAGAAAGCAGCAATAGGTTTTTGGTTGATCTGAACCGGCATCATTATAGCCGAACTGCAGCCACTTGTGTTGGTAACTGTTAACGTCACATTATAATTCCCGGGCGCAGCATACAAATGCTGGGGATTTTGCAATGCGGAAGTAGTGTTATCGCCAAAATCCCAAAGCCAGGTTTTTATGAAGCCGCCATTGAGGTTTGTTTTATCCGTGAATGATGCAGACACGCCCGGGCAAAGGTCGGTCGCACTAAAATCAGCGGTTGGCGGCGCCGAAATGGTAAAGTCAAATTCTACAATATCATTGTTTCCGCACGCGCCCACGGTAGGATTGAACACAGTGGCAATCACTGTCAAATCGCCGGGAGTATTATAAACCACCGGTTTATTATACTGGTACAGGTACAGCGTCTGGGTCCCTTTTACTATGGTAGCGACCGGGACAGGATTGCTGTCGGTATAAGTAATGCCGCCGCCAAGGTTCCACACAATATTCGACGTAAGGTAAGGCAGGGTAAGTTCCAGCTTATAGCTTACACCGGCGCAGCCGTTTGTTTGCGTAACGGCGCTATTGGTGGGGTCGGCCAGCGTAATATTTTCGTTAAGGTCCTGCAGGTTAGTGCCTGCTGCATAACCATAGGATTCTTTTTGGCCAAAACCGTAAGCTATGGCATTAAAGCCATCGCCTGCACTTATGGTATGCGTACCCTGGCTACCCGTTGACACCTGAACATTCTGAGGCCCCGACTGAACCGCTATTTGCGCATAAGAATACAGTGGATTACCGGCTACGGGCGAAAAGCTGGTGTAAGGGGCGCCATCAAGGGTAAAAGTTGAAACTGAAGCAGTTTTTATCAAAACATTGATAAAACTTTTTAATATCAGGTAGTTTCCTGTTGAATATAATGTCACCCGGTTCAACGTTTGTTCAATCGGGTTTAAAAATATCATCTCGGGGTCGCCCACATCGCCGTTGAAATTGCCGCAACTTATATTATCGCCCTGGGTTACTGCATATTGCACCACCTGGATAGGTTGGTCGGCTGTAATGGTATTGGTACTTTTTGATGAAAATTCGTAATAACCACCTGTAAACGAGCTGAGCGGCACCAGCGTGCCGTTTAATTTTACATTAGGATCGGTAGTTGTGGCAGGGTTACTTAATACGATCCTGAAAACGTCATAATTCCTGGTAGAAAGCGGAATGGTAATATAGCTTTTCCCCCAGGTAGCTGTTGGATAAACCTGTTGAAAAAGATTATCTGAAGTTACCTTATCAGGATTGCAACCGACCTCTATTTTTGAACTGCCCGAAAAAACAGCAATCTTAGTACACCCGCCCGTTGTTGAACTTACAGAATTAATGACCGTTCCCGTTAAGTCGCCAGCCGACAGACCCTGGTACAATTCACCTTTGTTAAGGCTTACCGTAAAAGTTGTGCCGCTCGCATGGCCGTCAATCAACGCCGCCGTTGGCGTTATCTTAACCGTAGTATTGTCCTCGGTAGCTATCACTATAAAGGCCGAATACGAGTTATTGGCATTTGATGCTTGGGTATAATTAATAGAAAAGTAGTCCTGCCCCAATGTACTCACAGGCAGCAGTAGCGTAGCTCCCGAAACTGATTTGGCATAAATATGCGCATAAATGGCCACGGCCTTTAGCGACACAACATGTATCCCTTTATTAGCCGTGCCGGCAGCGCCTAAAAATGCCGCTGGCGGGATAGTTACTATAGTTACCTGGTTTGCTGTAACGGTAAATGGTATAGCGCCGAAACTGCCATCGGCTATGGTTATTGTACCCGAAGTGTTAACACCCGAAGTAATGTACAAACTCATCAGGCTGCCCCCGTCATCACCGTTGCCGTCGGTGCTCGCGCCGTTAATATGGTCCATATATGCGGTCCAGAATTCCGTTCCACTATTGGTTGTATTTTGTGATCGGGCCGTAACGGCACAACAGCATATAACGACTACTGTGATTATAATCCGCGCAAAAATTTTCACTCTCATCAATAGTATATCAACCGGCATAGCCGAACTGCGTAAGTTTAGTCAGTACTATGACTTTAAAAATACATAAAGGTTTGATTGAAAGTATTATTTAGATGAAAAACACAGGCAAAAGGCATCCTGTTATAAACCATACGTTAATATTTGCCTGAAATTTAAAATAGTAGAATAATTGAAAGGCTTTTTAAAATATTCTTTTAACCTGTATCCCGTTCAGGATGCTTGCACCCTTTAAAACTTTAAAGCTGACGTCAATGCCCTTTCCGTTAATAACATCGATAGCATACCTCACCGAAAACGCACGTTCAGGTTCTAAATAGTTGTCATCGCCTAACCCCTCCAATACTTTTTCGCCATTAATAAAAACATCAAAGCTGCGGTTCGCAGCCTCTTCCTTTTGGGCATTATTATTCAGGTTATAAACCAGGTCTTCCCGTTCTTTGCTCGAGAGTAATTCAGCAAAAAGCAGGGTGACCTGGTATTTGCCATCAGGTACATCCAGTTTAAAATCATCTATCCCTACGCGTTGCGTGGCATATACCGGGTCGTAATCTGTACCCAATATATTTCTATTTGTACCTGCTTTTTGAAGGTTATTGCCCTTCATATTAAAAACGTGGCCACCAATATATCCCCAACTGCCGGGTGAATATGGCTTTTCGGGGAGCCAAACCTGTTGTAATTTGTCATCGGCGTAAAAACGGGTATCACCCAAACTTATGTCGAGCTCGGTAAATGGGAGGAGGGTATCCTTCAGTAAAACCGGCTGCATTTGAAAGTGTATCCCGGCAAAATCTTCGTAACTAACCCCATCTTTTATCGATGACGCTTTTAAATTATTTAACCCATTGATAAAAGGCACATTAAACAACGCAACTTTATCTTTCACCGCTTGGGTGCTTAGCAGTTTACCGTTAAGCCATAAACTTACTTCCGGCAAATTGCTGTATATTTCTACCGGTTGTGCACAGGTCCGGCTTTCATCGGCCACTCCTCCCCTTATCGTCCAGTTGCGCGACCCGATTTTTATAAAAGGCTGTTTTAACAGGTTAGCCTGGTAATAATAGTATACATCTTTCGGCACCCGCTGGTCGGTCGCGACGCCTTTGGTATTTGTGTGCGGGGCCGCATCAATACGGGCGTATGAATTAAAATCAACGAGGCACCACATGGCGCCCCCGCCCACGAACGGCCTATCCATTATAGCTTTTAAATAGTTTTTGTGATAGAGCGTTTGATATTCGATGGTTTTATCAAACCGTTCGGGCTCAAAGCTGTGCAGCCTGGTATCGCCATCGGCGCCGTATTCGGTAACTATTAACGGTTTATCCGGCAGTTCGCGGTGGTGCCTGTCTAAAAATTGCCCAAACCCTTCAAAAGCTGGCGCATACCAGCCATAGTATAAATTCCAGCCAATAATTTGCGGGATCTGGGTAATGCCGGCTTTATTATATCGGTCAAAATCACCATGACATGAGATCATCGTATACCGCGAAAGGTCTTCCTTACGCGTAAGGCTATCCAGTGTTTTGGCCAGTTTAGCTACATCGCCAAAATATTTTTGCTGTTCTGGCGAATCCCGCTGAAAGCGCGGAACCAGCAGCACCTCGTTCATATAAGCCCATATTATCACGCAGGGATGATTAAAATTTTGCCTGATCATCTCCAGCTGCATGCGCTTGCAATTGTCAGTAAACTCGACCGATTGCGTTATTCGGTTTACAATAGGAATTTCTTCTGAGGCGAGGATACCCAAGCGATCGCAGGCTTCTAACACCGCCGGGTCCTGCGGATAATGGGAAATACGTACAAAGTTTGCGCCCATTGCCTTTAAAAGTGCTATATCGCCTTCATGCATGGCATCGGGCAGGGCGTTGGCCATCCCTTTATAATCCTGGTGACGGTTTGCCCCTATTAACTTTATTGGTTTTCCGTTTAAATAAAATCCGGTCGCGGCGTCAAATTTGAACCAGCGTAAACCCAATGGATTGGTTTGCCGGTCGAGCAAATTGCCATCTTTATCATAAATGCAACTCACTACATGGTATAAATACGGATCATCCGGCGACCATAGATGCAGGTTTAAAATAGAATTTATTGATTCTGAAAATTCAGTTGTAGCGTTTGCAGGTAAACTTAAGCTCGATCTTACTTCTTTAACCAATTTTCCATCGGCAGTAAAGATCGATGAAACGATTTGCACTTTTTCTTTGCGATCGGTGCTATTGGTAATTGCGCCGTCGACCGTAACGCTTGCGTCAGCATCGCTCACCTGCGGTGTTTTAATCCTTACCCCGCCTGCGGCGCTGCTGTCCATATTAAAATGGACGGAGCTTGCGCTAACGAGGTAAACGTCCCGGTAAATGCCGCCAAAAAACGTAAAATCTGCTGTTAATGGCGGTATGTTTTCGTTATTGCTGTTATCCAGCTTAACCAAAATCTCATTGGCAGTTAATGAATCCTTACTATAATTAAGCGATTTGCTGACAGGGAAGCTAAAGGCAGTGTAACCGCCGATATGCCTTCCCGCTATTTTACCATTAATGTATACTTCGGCAACCTGGTTGGCGCCTTCAAAATACAGGTAAATGCTTTTACCTTGCCAGGAAGCAGGCACATAAACTGTTTTTTTATACCAGCCAATGCCCCTGTAATAACCGGTATCCTGGTTTACATCGGTTGTATTCCAGCTGTGAGGCAATGATATTTTCTCCCATTTTACAGCAGCCACATTTTTACCAGGAAAACCGGGAATATCACCTTTAAAGAATTCCCAGTTTGAATTGATGGTTTGTTTAATGGTTGGCTGAGCACTTAAAAAACTGAGGCAACAAAATGCCAAACTTAAGCTTAGCAGGCTACACTTTTTCATATAGATATTCACAGAGATTTGCGAAAATGAGGTCATATCAAAAATGCGGAATTAAAATTCCGCAGGCAAATTATATTTTTCAGCATAAAACCTTTGTGCCCTTAGTGAAATTCTTTGTGTTCCTTGTGGAAAAAATCAGCCGCAAGGTTATCTAAAAAAACTTATCCGGGTTTGGCACCAGGTTTAAAAATCTCGTGAAATTCTCGGCATAATTCGACTGATCAAGCTTATAGTAAAATGCGCCTTTTTTTGATGAAAATTTATCTTTTTCGTGCAGTTTAACCAGCAAGCCTGTAGACAGTAATTTGCGGCTGAAATTACGGTCGTCAAAGGTGGTATTGTAAACACCTTCATAAAGGGCCTGTAGTTGCGGGATGGTAAATTTTTCGGGCAATAATTGGAATAATATAGGGTGCAATGCGGCTTTATAACGCAACTGCCTTTGCGCCAGTTTAACCATTTCGTTGTGGTCAAATATTAGCTCGGGCACTTCGCTCAATAAAAACCATTCGGCATGGTATTCATCGTTGATCTGCTGTTCATATTGGTGGATGTCTATAAGTGCGAAATAAGCGATGGATAGGGTTCGTTCAACAGGGTCACGATCTGGTTTTCCAAACACCTGGAATTGCTCCATATATACATTTTTCAGCCCTGTCCTGAGTTCCAATACGCGATTGGCGGCGTCGCCTGGACTCTCAGAGGGCTGTATAAAGCCGCCCATCAGGCTCCATTTATTCATTTCAGGCTCAATATTGCGATGCACCAGCAGCAACTTTAAATTCCATCCGTCAAACCCGAAAATAATGCAATCAGTAGCAACTAAAATTCGTTTTTGACCTGTATATTTTAGCATAGTCAGGTTTGTAGTTTATTTACAAGTGTAGAGAAAAAATCGCAGATAGTTGATTGAGTTAGTGGTTGATTAGGTTAACAAGATAATAGCCGCTATAACCTAATCAACTTAATCCAACCTAATCAACTACTCACCAATCAACTTACCCTCTTCCCGTGCAGCAGCATATCCATCGCATGGTCAAAAGAGCCAGCAAGGATCACTTCTCCGGAGTTTACGAAAAATATTTCATCGGCGTTTTCGATAGTATTTAAGCGGTGGGCGATAATTACACGGGTGGTGGTTGCCGGCAACTTATTTAAAATATCGCTGAGCAGTTTTTCTGTAATGGTATCGATATTGGCTGTCGCTTCGTCTAAAATAAGCAGGTCGGGGTTACGCAATACTGCGCGCATGAAGGCGATCAGTTGTTTTTGCCCCAGGCTGATGCTGTCGCCGCTCGAAAGTACTTTTGTATCCAGCCCCTGTTCAAATATGGCCAATAGACTACCCAAATTGGCTTCCAGTATTACCTGTTCCAACTGTTCGTTGGTATAGCTTACGTATTTTTCATTTCCATACAGGATATTTTCCCTAACGGTTCCTGTAAATAAAAATGGTTCCTGCAAAATAAAGCCAATCTTTTCGGTGCGATCTGCGGGTTGATAAGTTCTGATGTCTTTGCTGTCAAGTAAAACTGTTCCTTTACTCGCATCATATAAACGTGCTATTAATGAGGCCGTTGTTGTTTTTCCGCCGCCGGTTGGCCCAACCAGTGCATAAGTTTTGCCGCGTTCCAGCTTGAAATTGATGTTGTGCAGTATTTCCCGGCTTTCATCATAGCTAAAATGTACGTTCCTGAACTCCAAAAGGGAAGCTGACAGATCTGCGACACTCGTATCAATAGTAACAATATCTGTTTCGAGTGTTAATATATGCGAGATCCTGTCCCATCCCGCCATAGCGGTCTGGAAGCTTGCCCAAAGCGCCGCCAGTTGCCTTAACGGGTTATAAAACAGGTTGGCATAAGATAAATAGGTAACTGCTACCACCCCTATGCCTATTTCTCCTTTAGAGATCAGGTAAATACCAAATGCCAGCACAATAAGCTGGGCAAAACTGGAAAGCAAGGCATAAACTGGCACATAAGTAGTGTTGGCTATGCCGGCGCCAATGGCTGTGTTGTAGTTGTTTGTATTGGCTTCATCAAAGCGTTTGCGGAAATAGTCGCGGCGGTTAAAGGCAATGATCACCTTAAAATTATTCAGGCTTTCCTGTATTTCGGCGCTCATACCGCCAACGCTTTTAAGGTTTGCCGCATTTTTTCTTTTTACCCAGGCAGATGTTACAGCGGTAAATAACAAAATGACAACCGCCGGGATAAGCGTTGCCGAACCAAGCTTGATGTTTACGGACAACAGCAATATGCCTGCCCCGGTCATGGTAGCAATACTGCCTATGAATTGCATTAACGATTGCGAAAAAAACGTATTCAGTTTATCAGTATCGTTATTGATGCGCGATATCAGGTCGCCTGCTTTGTTCTGGTTAAAAAAGGCAACGGGCAGCAATTGCAGTTTGTTAAAAATAGCATTTCGTAACGTAAAGAGCATCCGCTGCCCCACCCCGCCCATTAAAATAGTTTGGAAATAGCTTGCAAATAAGGCCACCAGGTACATCCCGAGCAATATGGCGCAGTTTACCAGTACACTATGATAGTCTTTATGCGGCACGAAAATGTAATGGTCTATCGTGTTGCCGATGATAAGCGGTCCAAGCAGATTCAGGGTAGAATTGGCGAGGATAGCCGTCAAAGCCAGCAACAAGTTTTTTCGCTCGTGTTCAATCAGCTTCAGCAACTTACCGAGCGATGACCACGTGGACGTTTTTGGGGCGTTCGCCTGGAGATCATTTAGATTGTACTTCATAATTGCTGGTACTTTGTTGCGAATCAAATATCTGTACATACTCGGGGCTGCTGTGCATCAGCTCATCATGCTTTCCGGTGGCGATAATTTCACCCTGCATCATTAAAATAATCTGGTCGTAATGCTCAACGGATGCAATTTTTTGGGTTACCGAGATCAGGGTTAAGCCCGGATAATTTTTTTGCACATTGGCTAATATTTTATTCTCGGTACCGGTATCAACCCTGGCGGTAAAATCATCCAGCAATAAAACCTTCGGATTGATGGCCAATGCCCTCGCCAGCATAATACGCTGTTTTTGACCGCCCGAAAGGCTTGAACCGCGTTCGGACACTATGGTGCTCAATTTATCCGGCAAAGCATCAATAAAATCCCTTAACTCAGCGGTGTTGATGGCTTTCTCCAATGATTCGTCCGTGACAATATCACTAAAGGCGATATTCTCGCGGATGCTCATGTTAAAAATAATACTATCCTGGAAAACGAAACCCACCTGGCTGTGGAACGATTCGCTGTTATAGCTATCAATGCCCCTGCCGTCAAATAAGATCTCACCCTCAGTAGGTTTTATCAAAGCAGTAAGCAGGAAAAGCAGCTGCGATTTTCCGGCAGCAGTGGGGCCTATAACCGCTATTTTTGAACCGGCTTTTACATTGAATGATACATTTTTAAGCGCAGGTTTCTGTCCATAAATTACAGAAACGTTTTTCATCTCAATATCGCCTTTCAGGATCTCGGTAATGCTTCCTTTTTCTGAGGTATCGGTTGCAGTTAACACGGTATTGATCCGCTGGAACGAAGCGCTTGCCGCAGCAATAATATTGCTCATAAAGCCGATCACAAGGATGGGAAAAATAAGTTGCGACAGGTAGCTGTTAAATGCGGCAAACTCACCCAGGCTCATGGTATTGTCTATTACAAAATGCCCGCCTAATGCCAAAATGCTCAGGGTAGCCATGTTAGCGGTAAACGTAATAACCGGTATCAGGCCAGCAAAAAGCCGCAGAATGGAGAGGCCAATATCCCTGGCCTCGGAATTCGCCTTTAAAAATTTATCAAACTCCAATTGCTGGGAGTTGATAACCCGTATCAGCGCCGAACCTAAAATACTTTCGTTAATTACCTTGTTAAGCCAATCAATGACCCCGCGGCTTTTCATGAATAATGCACGCACCTTTTTCAATACATAAAAAAATGTGCCGCCTATTATCGGGATAATGGCAATGATGCAAAGGGCCAGTTTCCAGTTTATAGTTAGCAGCATGATGCTTGCGCCTACTATAATAAATGCCGACGATATGATAGAAACCAGCGCCTGGGATACGAAAAGCTTTATCGAATCCACATCAGCCGTAAGGTTTGTAAGCAATTTGGACGGGTTTACTTCTTCAATAAATGCATTGCTTTGCCTCGAAATTTTATCCGAAAGCCTGGTGCGGAGGTCGCGGGCCACTTTTTCGGAAGTATAAGTTTGAATGATGGTTTGCAGGTAGGCGAACACGAAAATAAACAAAACCGCTAATGAGAATTTTATTAACGTAGGGTTTACGTTAAAATGCGTATGGGTAAACATGCTATGGATATAGTCATCAATGCCATGTTGGATAATCTTAGGCAGCCACAAAGTAACACTGTTGCTGAAAACGGCAAACAATATTAAAAAGAAAACCAACCCCGAATATGGCTTTAACAGGCTGAAAACGCTGGGTTGCTTTGGTTTATCGTCGTTTGGCTTCATTCCGTGATCTGTTAAACTTAGTTAACGGCAAAAATAATCGCAGATATTAATGGATTTGCATGATTGCGACAATAATTTTTTTTTTATCAGAAAGATCAAGAAAAATCGTTATAACAATGACTTACCTTAATTTGGCAGACGATTGAAGAAGGGAAACATTTTATCGCAGATGTTTTGGATTGCACTGATTTCGCAGATTACAAACAAAAATCAACGTAATTATACTTATGGTGCATATGCGCTGTATTTTTGGCTAAAGCCCCTACTTCTTTATACGAAGACCGCCCGCTAAAGCGGACGGCAATGAAATGATCTATTCTTGTTGCATTCATTGCCGTTGGCTTCAGCCAAAGGATAAAAAAATTAAAGACAAACGGGCTTTAGCCAAATTACGCAAGTAGGTTAGCAAGTTTTATTATTCCATCAAACTAATCAACTAACCCCTCACCCTATGTGCCAGCTGAAAAATAGTGAGCAGGTGATGTGCTTCGTGCAAAAGAAAAAATTCGGTCCACTCTGAAATGGTTAGCTTCCCGTATTTAGGGTGGGTGCCGATACGGTCAAGTTTATCGACCGGTAAATGGGTTATTAAATGAAAAATAACTTCCCTGTCCGACGATATTTTTTTTAACAGCTCGTAAGTGGTGAAGGCACAATATATCTCAAATTCATCATCCTCCTCCGCTTTATATACCTCAAATGCCGGTTCCTCGTTGGTTAAAATCTTTCTTATCCTGTCGATAAAAACAGGCTGGTATTTAGCCATGTGAGCGATATTTTCATGAATATTCCATTTCGCTGGTGATGGATGATATTGCAGTTGGCTATTATTCAGCTTTATGATGATAGAAGCAATAGTTTTATGCTGGTTTTTTAAGCGTTCGGTAAGCGAAGAGTAAATCATGATATGGTATTTAACGGAAACCGCTTAAAATGGTTGACTGTTTTTTGATGAATTAAGCAACAAGCTTAAAAAAACGGGGCTCGGATTTTCATTTTCACAGTAAGCCGGGATCTCAATAAAGCCTGCTTTAAGGTACGCGCTTACGGCTGCGGGCATTTCAACATTGGTATCCAGCAAAATTTGTTCGTAGCCCAGCCGCGTTGCTGCATCCGCTATAAAATTTATAACCGTTTTTGCAAATCCTCTTCCCCTGAACTCTTCTTTAATGTACATTCGTTTTAATTCGCAAGAACGGCTGTCAAACCTTTTTAGCCCCACACAGCCAATAGGACTTTCACCGAAATAAATAATAAAAAAAGCGCCATTTGGCGACTTGTATTTAACGTCTGGAAATTTTTTAAGCTCTATAAAAAATGAATCATTGCCGGCCATAAGTTTAAGCTCATCAAATAAATAGTGGCCGTATCCGGTCAATAACTTCCTCGCTATATTTTTATTATTATCGCTTACCTCAATAAATTTTAAATCGTCCATTATAATAACAACCTATCAAATAATTTATTAAACTGCCTGTTCACTTGCCGGGGCACACTCATTATAGCAAGAACCGGGTTGTAGCTTGCAAAGATTGACGGAACTTAGCCATATCAAATCCAGGAAGTAAAAATAGATTTTTTCTCATCTGTTATGCGCAAAAATAAAAAAACTGAACCTGTTTTATTGATAAATTAAAATTCACTTTTGTACAAATGATTTTTTTATGGATGAGTTAACTGTAAAACCGGAAATCAGCTTAGACCCGGATGATTGGAACGATATTAAAACCCTGGGCTATCAGATAATTGATGATATGGTTGATTATTTGAAAAATGTCGGCGACCGCAAGCCATGGACGCCTATCCCGCAGCAGGTAAAGGAGGAATTTAAAAAATGCATACCGCATCAGCCTTCAGACATTTTTGAAGTATACCGGGAGTTTAAACAAAATATTTTGCCCTACCCCGGTGGAAATATCCATCCAAAACATTTCTCGTGGGTACAGGGAACAGGTACGCCAATGGGCGCATTGGCCGATCTGCTGGCCGGCGTTATGAATAACAATGCCACTATCGGCGACCAAAGCGCTTTATATATTGACAAACAGGTAATTAACTGGTGCAAGGAGTTGATAAACTACCCGAAAGATGGCAGCGGACTATTGGTTAGCGGGGGGTCAGTCGCCAATATAACAGGCCTTATCGTAGCCCGGAACACAGTAATCACCAATTCAAAAAATGCAGGCGTTTACGTAGCCGCCGGTAAATTAACAGCCTACTGCAGCGCGGAGACGCATAATTGCATTGGCAAAGCGGCTGAGGTTATAGGGATAGGTAACCAGCAATTAAGAAAAATACCGGTAACTGATAAGTTCGAAATTGATATCGACGAGCTGAAAAGTAAAATAAAAGAAGACAAGGCAAATGGCTTTATCCCGTTTTGCATCGTCGGCAATGCCGGTACGGTAAACACCGGCGCTATTGATCCGCTGGATGAGCTGTTGCAAATAGCAAGAGCCGAAAAAATATGGCTCCATATTGATGGCGCTTTTGGCGCGCTGGCAAAACTTGTACCTGCCTACAGTGACAGGCTAAAAGCGATTGAAGAAGCAGACAGTGTTGCATTTGACTTGCATAAGTGGATGTATATGCAATATGAGGTTGGCTGCGTATTGTTTAAAAATGCGGCGGCCCACCGGGCGGCGTTTGCCAATGCTGTTAACTACCTTACCGCCCACGACAGGGGACTGGCAGCCGGCCCGGAAACAATATCAAACTATGGCATGGAACTTTCGAGAGGGTTTAAAGCGCTGAAAGTGTGGATGTCGCTAAAAGAACACGGACTGGATAAATATTCAGCGATGATTGCGCAAAATATCAACCAGGCGTTTTATCTTGGGGAGCAGGTACAGCAGCATCAGTCATTGGAGCTTATGGCAGCAGTTACCATGAATATTGTATGTTACCGGTATAACCCCGGCAGTTTGGATGATGACCAGCTAAACATACTGAACAAAGAATTATTAATGCGGATGCATGAATTGGGTGTAGCCGCGTCTTCGAGCACCCTGTTGAATGGCAGGTATGCTATACGCGTTGCCATTACCAATCACAGGACACGCCTGAAGCACCTGGATGAAATGATTGCCGGTACAATTGAAATTGGGGATAGGTTGATGAAGGAATATGAAGCAAAATTGTTCAAATTTGATTTTTTGAATATGTAAATTCCAAGGATTTATCGTTTACGTTTGCATAATACATTTAATAATTAATGTCACTGAATCTCACTATCCGCCCCGTCAAAGCTGACGATTACGATCAATGGTTACCCTTATGGGCTGGCTATAACACATTTTATGGGCGCTCGGGCCCAACCGCGCTGGCGCCCGAAATTACGCAGACGACCTGGGACCGCTTTTTTGATCCAAATGAACCTCTATACGGCCTCGTTGCTGAAAGCGACGGAAAACTGCTTGGCCTTACACATTATCTCTACCACCGCAGCACCACTGCGATTGGCCCGGTTTGCTATTTGCAGGACCTGTTTACCACAGAGGCATCGCGGGGCAAAGGAGTTGGCAGAGCGCTGATTAACGGCGTTTATCAACAGGCTAAACTTGCTGGGGCCGCCCGCCTCTATTGGCTTACCCACGAAACAAACCAAACTGCTATGCAGCTTTATGATAAAGTTGCCGAACAGTCCGGATTTGTCGTTTACCGTAAGTTGATTTGATCTTACTAAGATAATCCATTATTAAATATTGCATAATGATCCTCAATTTTAATCCCAAAGCCAAATATATACTTGAAGATGAGCGCGTGCTATTAAGGCCCCTGAAAGAAACGGACCTGGAATTTCTTTTGCCTTTTGCCTTGAATGAACCTGATACATGGAAATACTCCTACTTAAGTGCAAAAGGTGAGGATGGCATGCGTCAGTATATAAAAGATGCGCTCGATGGCGCTGCTGTAGGCAAAGAATATCCTTTTATTGTGTATGATAAACAAACAGCGGAATATGCCGGGAGCACCCGTTTTTATGACATTCAGCCTGCACTGCAAACCGTTCAGTTAGGTTATACCTGGTATGGCGAAAAATTCAGGGGAACGGGGTTAAATAAGCACTGCAAGTTTTTACTCCTCCAATTTGCATTTGAAAGTTTAGATGCTTTACGTGTTGAATTCAGGGCCGATGCCAGGAACGAAAAAAGTATAGCCGCGATGAAAAGCATCGGCTGTGTGCCCGAAGGTGTTTTGCGCAGCAATATGCCGTTACAGGATGGCGGGCGCAGGGATTCTATTGTTCTAAGCATTTTGAAGGATGAATGGGAAGGCGGGGTAAAGGAAAATCTTAAACAGAGGCTTTAAAAGTTGGTAGTTGATTAATGACGACGACGCCAACCGCTAATTGCATAAAACCATATTAATTGTAAATTGCCGCGTCCTTTAATCTCATCTTTATGGAAAAGACCTTTATGCTTTTTGTTTTTATGCTGGGCGTATTTAGCCTGACCGGAACTGTTTCGGCACAAAATACAAACAGCGGACTGCCCCAATTATTACTGCGTCTTGATGATATAGGTATGAACCATTCCGTAAATATGGCTGTCGAAAAAATGGCCGAAACCGGGATGCCTTTTTCGGCTTCGGTTCAGTTTGCCTGCCCCTGGTACCAGGAGGCTGTGGAGATTTTAAAGAAACATCCCAATGTGAGCGTTGGCGTACATTTAACGCTCACATCCGAATGGAAAAACTACCGCTGGGGGCCGGTAACCGGCCGCACTGCGGTACCAAGTCTTGTAGATACGGTCGGTTATTTTCCACAGTCGACCAGGGCCTTTGGTAAAAGCGGGTATAAGCTTGATGAAGTCGAAAAAGAATTGTCTGCACAAATTGAAAGGGCTTTGGGATCCGGGTTAAAAATTACCTATATCGACCCGCACATGGGCATAGCGCTTTCGACACCCGAGTTGCGGGCATTAACAGAAAAACTGGCGCATAAATATAAATTGGCTATATCAACTTTAAGCAGCGTAACCTATTTTGGCGAGACCTACAAGGAAATGTGGGGCGAACCTGTCGCCACCAAAAAAGTTGCTTTTTTAGACTATGTAACCAATCACTTGAATCCCAACCGGCCAAACCTTGTGGTGATCCACACCGCTACGCCCAGCCCCGAGATGGACGCCCTGTTTGATATGAACAGCAAGATGATGAACGATAGTGATGGCAAGCCATTAACCAGCATTCACCGGCAAACCGAGCTTAATATGCTGCTGTCACCGGAGTTCAGAAGCATGGTCGGTAAAAATTTTCAGCTGATCAATTACCAGCAACTGTTAAGTGGTAAAGACATTAGTGTGCTTAAGGCATCAACGGTGGAATAGCTTTTATTTTTTAAGGCACTTCAAGGCCGTGCTCATGATTTTGACAAAGTTTTCGAAAGCTCTAAAATTTATATATTTTTAGGGCCTTTATGGAAGCAAAAAACAATAAGAAAACCATTTGGGCATGGAGCATGTTCGATTGGGCCAACCAATCGTATAATATGGTAATTACCTCAACCATATTCCCGGCTTATTATGTTGGGGTAACTGCAAATCCAAAAAATGGCAATATGGTTACTTTTTTTGGTCACAAATACGTCAATACTGTATTACAAATCAATATACTGGGCCTTTCATATTTGCTTATAGTAGTAATGCTGCCTATTTTAACCTCAATAGCCGATTATCGCGGGAATAAGAAGCGATACCTGCAGTTTTTTACATGGATGGGAAGTTTAGCGTGTGCGGGCTTATTTTTTTTTAAATCAGATAGCAGCCTGGAGCTTCCTTTAATTTTTTATGGTTTGGCATCAGTAGGTTATTGCGGCGGCTTTGTTTTTTACAACTCCTACCTCCCTCAAATTGCCACACTCGATCAGCAGGATGCTGTTAGTGCAAAAGGTTTTATTTACGGTTTTTTAGGAAGTATTGTAGTGCAAGTAATATGTTTAGTGGTTATACTGGAAAAGAATTTTTTTGGTATTACAGAAGATTTTGGCGCCCGTATTTCATTTCTAATTGTATTTGCGTGGTGGATAGGATTTTCCATTATACCTTTTGTTATGCTGCCAAAAGGCGAGCCTAACGCCGGTTCGCATAAGTATAACGTACTTACCGGCGGGTTTAAGGAGCTGGCTAAGGTTTTCGGCAAGATAAAGACAATGCCCTTGCTAAAGCGCTTTCTATCGGCATTCTTTTTTTACTCAGTTGGGGTGCAAACCATTATGCTGGTAGCCGCCAATTTTGCCGCAAAAGAGCTGCACATACCTGAAGAACACCTGATCGGCATTATTCTTATTATACAAGTGGTAGCTATAATTGGCGCGTATATTACTTCCAAATCATCGGCCAGGTATGGCAACGTGCGCACACTGATCGTGCTGGTAACCATCTGGACAATTTTATGCTGCCTGGTTTTCTTTATCGCTAACGAAACCCAGTTTTATTTTGCAGCATTTGGGGTTGGTTTGGTGATGGGCGGGGTACAGTCTCTGTCGCGTTCTACCTACTCAAAATACCTGCCCGAAGGTATTCCCGATACAGCTTCATTTTTTAGCTTTTATGATGTGACCGAAAAAACCGCTATAGTGGTAGGCTTGTTTTGTTTCGCCCAGGTAGAGGCATTTACCCACGAAATGCGCGACTCAGCGCTGGCACTGGATTGCTTTTTTGCTTTAGGTTTGCTGTTTTTGATCGTATTGCATTTTGCGGAAAAGAAAGCAAAGAGGACGGTTGCGGCGGCAGTTTGAGGTCTGCAGGTCCGTAAGGTATCTTTTTTACTTTAAATATTTTGAAAAATATTTTTGATATTTGCTATCCCGCATCACAAGCAAAGAAGATTATCTTAACCACTTAATAACCTAAAATTATGAAACGTTTATCACTATTATTTACTATCCTGGCATTAACTTTCGTCAGCAGTTCAGTATTCGCGCAATTTACCCAATCACAAATGGTGGCTGAATGGCAGCGCGCAAAAAATTATACCAAAGCCTACCTTGATGCCATGCCGGCGGATGGTTATGGCTTTAAACCAACACCCGAGATACGCTCCTTTGCGCAACAAATGCTCCATTTAGCAGACGGCAATTATTTCTTCATCGCTACTGCCAACGGCAAACCAAGCCCCATGGGCCAAACATCGGCCGAAAAAACGGTTGCTCCAACCAAGGAAGCAGTTACAAAAGCGGTATTGGATAGCTATGATTTTGTGATCAGTTCGCTGCAGGCCATTACAACTGCTCAAATGGATGAAACTGTATCTTTGGAAGGGCATAGTATATCAAAAGCTAACGCGTTTGGCAAGGCATTTGAACATCAAACCCATCACCGGGGTCAAACTACTATATACCTGCGCTTAAAAGGGGTAACGCCTCCGGGTGAAATGTTGTTTTAGTCTCAAATTTTTGTCTGAACCCGGATTCAGGGGATTTTATAGATTTTTCAGATAGTTGCGGCCATTTAAGCAGGAAATTTAGAATTTTGTAAACCTGGTTCAAACAAATAGAACAATTTTATGCACACCGAAACTGCTGCCCACTGGATCGATAACTTAAACCTTCGGCGACATCCCGAAGGGGGCTATTATAAAGAAATTTTTCGTTCGCAGCAGCAGGTAATGAGGGTGGGCGCCCGTAAGGTACGACAGGCGCTCACTTCCATTTACTACCTGCTGGAAGGAACCGATTTCTCGGGTTTTCACCGCATCGCTTCGGACGAGTTATGGTATTTTCACAAAGGATCGCCGCTGCTTATTCACGTCATTAATGAAAACGGTATACACACCGGGTTTGAACTATCGGATACCCATTCTGGCAGCTTGTCGTTAGCTGTTAAAGCGGGCTTGTGGTTTGCTGTGGAAGTACCCTCAACCGATGGGTTTACCCTGGTTAGTTGTGCAGTTGCGCCCGGATTTGAGTTTGGCGAATTTGAAATGGCCCAAAAACAGGAGATGAATGCCTTGTACCCACAGCATGCTGCATTATTTGATAAGTTATGCAGAGCTTAAAAATTGAACACAACGGCCAAACCTCCATCTTTATTGGTTGTCGGCAACATTCATCAGCCCGTCGTTAAACTTAAGCAATAAATTAAATAAGTTGCGGTATTCTGTTAAGGGTAGGGTTGCGCTGATGTCATAAATATCATGATAGGCTTTTATTCCGCCCAGTGTGTACATAAAAAAGGAGGGCACACCCTTCTCAGTAAAAAAATAATGGTCGCTGTTTGCGGCTTTGCCCCTTGAATTTACTTTTACCAGCAATTTATTTTTTTCATTGATCTGTTTAAGCATAGTAAACTCATTAGGATAAATGGTGGCATTGACCACGGTAATACCGTCAATCCCTGTCCCTTCCAGGTCGAGGTTCACTAAAAACCGGATATTTTTCAAAGGGATAAGCGGATTTTCGCTAAAATATTTTGAGCCAAGCAAGCCGGCCTCTTCGCCCGCGAACAGGATAAATGCCATGGTGTAGGCCTGCTGGTGTGCGGCATAATATTTAGCCAATGATAATACCTGCGTTACCCCGCTGGCATTATCATTGGCGCCGGGGAAATAGGTATCGCTGCCCATGCCGCCCAAATGATCGTAATGCGCGGTATAAACGATGACTGAATCAGGTTTGGATGTCCCTTTTACTATACCACAAATATTGCCCGTTTTAAAATCATCGTTCATTTTGTTTTCGATGTTTACATTGATCGTTGCGGGCAAAGTTTTCTGGAGCTGTTTATCCAGCTCTATCACCGTATAGTCCAATACCTTTTGTTCGGCCGACCAGGTTAATTTATCTTCAAGCACTACAACGATGCGGTTTGCCTGGTCTACAAATCTTATGCTATCACTTTGCACCAGTTTCCCTTCACCTTTAACACCGCGGCTATCAGGGCTGACGATAAAATCCCTGCCCGGCATCAACACAACGCCATTGATGGTAACTTCCATTTTACCTGGAAAGGTATTAACCCGGTAACTAAATTCCTGCATAAAGTTTTTGCCGTCCATAGGGCTTACGCCGTAGCTACGCAACTGACTTGTTAGAAAGACTGCGGCCTTTGCCATGCCATTTTTAGTATAGCCTCGTCCCCAAAAGTACGGTGAGGCCAAAGTGTCTACCATTTTGCGGGCAAAAAGGCTATCCTGGGCTATAGCGACATGAGTTGTAAATAATAACAGTGCGATTAGTTTTACCTTCATCGGTTTAGTTGTTGAGACAGGCATCAGCCGGTTTACGCATGAAGCCAAAAAACTGCAATTTATACAGTTATTTTAAGGGTTGCACATTTTTCTGAACAAAATTATATGCCTGAATATACAGTCTGTCCGCTTTTATTATAGTTCGATGGGAAGTTTTAGATGATTTTTTATAGAACCGATGATTTTTATCTGTCCGACGAAATAATGGCACAATGTTGGCATAGCTGAAAATACAAACATTAAAACTAAACTTATGAAAAGTTCAACCAGCACCACAGTAATATTAAAGGCAATAGACCTTGAATTAAAAGCATCATTGCAGCAAGACATTGAACGTTTTAAAATGATACAGGAAAATAAACAGGCCCTCATTAAAAAAGCGGCCTGACCATCATATCATCCACGTCTACCTATGAAAAGAAAAGAGTCCTCACAGGCTCTTTTTTAGTTTAAGGGCAGCCTGAATTTATTGCAGTCACGATCATCATAATTTTTATTAGTTGTAAAAAAATTATCTAACTAATTAAAATTTTATTTGCTACCTTCATAGCACCTAATTGCTATGTCAAAAAAAATAATCGTAATTGAAGATGATAAGGATACGCTTGACATCATGACCTATATTCTCACCGAGGAAGGTTATGAGGTGATAGCAGCAAACAATGATGAACCGTTGACCCATATCCATTTGCATCAGCCTTTTCTGATAATGATGGATAACCGGCTTCACCAGGGGTCAGGGAAGGATTTTTGCCTGATGCTTAAAAACAATCCTGCAACCGTTCATTTCCCGGTCGCGCTCATATCGGCAGACAATAAACTGGAGGAGATTGCCAATGGCAGCGGAGCGGACGCTTTTCTTAAAAAACCATTCGATGTGGCAGATTTGATAACGCTGGTAAACAGGTTTAGTTGAGCTGTCAATAAACCTCGTCGGGCAATAATTTCTTTCTGCAGACCTTTTGTCCCCAACGGGGCAGAACAATTGAAATGCACCCCCTCCATCAACTTTCCATGTTTTTTTTCTATTTTCGAACAATGGATATGTTGGGTCAGAAATATCCATAATAATCCAATTTGCCTGTTCATGACAAAGTTTAAAATAGTATTACTGGCATTGCTGGTAACGGTTTACAGTGCGCGGGGCCAGGGCACCATAAAACAACAATCGCCATTTATTGTAACAGGTTTTCACCTTGACCTGCGGATACAGGTAATGACGATGGACGCGTTGAAAGCCTTTGCCTTGAAATTGAGCAAGGATGGTATAAATACACTCATCATGGAGTGGGAAGGCACATATCCCTTCGAAAAACACCCGCTCATCCCCAACAGGTATGCTTACACCAAAAGCGAAATTATTTCATTTATAAAATATTGCACTGACCTGGGTATTGATGTGATCCCTTTACAGCAAAGCTTTGGGCATGTGGAATATATTTTGAGGAACGACAGGTATAAAGACCTTCGGGAAGACCAAAAAGATTTTTCGCAGGTTTGCCCGCTGCAAACAGAACAGGATAAAGCTTTATTTACCGACCTCTACACGGAGTTGGCCGCTACCCATACCTCAAAATATATCCATATCGGCGGCGATGAAACTTACTTGCTGGGTCATGACGAAAGATGTAAGTTAATGGTGGCTAAGGAAGGCAAATCAAAGCTCTATATCGACTATATAAAAATGTTGTGCGATATTGTTATCAAGCTTGGAAAAACGCCGGTGCTTTGGGCCGATATTGTTTTGAAATATCCCGATGCTATAAAATTGCTGCCGAAAGGCACCGTATTTGTCGACTGGAACTATGGCTGGGAAATGAACCGGTTTGGCGCCCATCAAAAACTGCTGGAAAGCGGCTATGAGATATGGGGCGCTCCTGCTTTGCGCTCCTCGCCAGACAATTATTTTTTGACAGAATGGGCAAAGCATTTTAAAAATATCCGTGATTTTGTTCCCGCATCGGCAAAGTTGGGTTATAAGGGAATTGTGATGACCTCCTGGTCGACCTCCGGCCAGTACTCCCCGGTTTTTGAATCGGAAGAAGAGATGACAGAGGAATATGCCATCAGGCATGTATACCCTATCAGCGGGTTTAATATCCTCATAGCTGCTTATGCCGAAAGCATAAAATCAACAACCCCGCTGGATATCGATGCATTTATTACGAAATATTGTAAAGACCAATATGGTTTTGACGCGGAGGAATCGGCAAAATTTTGGAAAAGTTTAAAAACTGCGCCATATGAAATAGTGCATGGAAAAGTTAGATCGCCAATGCCGCTTACGGTAAAACAATTGCTGGATAGTACCAGAACAGCTGCCGAAACACTTTACGACCTTCACCCCAAAGATAATAAAGAAGAGTTTGAGCATTACAGGTTGATGGAGGGCATCAGGCTGCATTATGTTCAATTCCATGAAATCCTGGAACGGCTTAATGCACCATCATTTACTCCCGACCAGGTACCGGGCATTTTACAGGAGCTGAAAAATATGATGATGAATGAAACGGTACTCGATATGCACTTTAATGAACTGAACAAAAACTACCTCAACCCTTCGGAACTAAAACAGGAGAACGATCTTAGGAATATGCGGGTAAAGCTTTTGTACGAACGATTATCGCGAACTAAATAACAAAGCATAAAAGGCAAACAGTGGAGCATCAGCTAAAAATATATAACGGGCAAATTATTACGCCGTCGCGCATTATCAGTCATGGCACCGTGCTGATTGCTGATGGCAAGATAACGGCGATAAGCGAGGGCAATATTGACACGCCTGGAATTGCGGAAATAGACGCGGGCGGCAAATATATTTCTCCCGGCTTTATCGACATCCACGTACACGGCGGCGGCGGGCACGATTTCATGGATAATACCGTGGAGGCATTTCTGGCAATCGCCAATACACATGCGCAATATGGCACTACCGCAATGCTGCCGACCACTTTGACAAGCAGCAAAGAAGACCTGCTGGAAACGCTGAGGATATATGAAATAGCGGACAGGCAAAATGCGAACGGTTCTGAATTTATAAGCATGCATTTGGAGGGGCCGTATTTTGCCGTGAACCAATGTGGCGCGCAGGACCCGCGCTATATCCGCGACCCGGATCCCAAGGAATATAAGGAAATATTATCGGGCACAACAGCCATTAAACGTTGGAGTGCCGCCCCCGAATTAAAGGGCGCCATTGAGTTTGGCAAATATGTAACATCCAAAGGGATCCTGGCCGCCATTGCCCATACCGATGCTATTTACGAAGAAGTAGTGGAAGCTTTTGAAAATGGTTATACACTGGCGACACACCTTTATTCGGGCATGTCGGGTGTAACGCGGCGTAATGCGTTCCGTTATGCGGGAGTAATAGAAAGCGCTTACCTAATCGATGATATGGATGTGGAGATCATTGCAGATGGCATACATTTGCCTGCTCCGTTATTGAAATTAGTCTACAAAATAAAAGGCCCTCAAAAGATCGCATTAATAACCGATGCTATGCGCGCCGCCGCCATGCCGCCGGGCGAAAGCATTTTGGGCAGTCTAAAAAACGGCATAAAAGTGATCGTTGAAGATAACGTTGCCAAGCTGCCCGACCGCAGTGCTTTCGCTGGCAGCGTTGCAACAACAAACCGGTTAGTGCGTACCATGATGACTATGGCAGATATCCCGCTATTGGAAGCGGTGCAGATGGCTGCGAATACACCTGCCGTTATCATGAAAATTGATAATAAAAAGGGCTCGCTTGTAACAGGGAAGGATGCGGATATTGTTATTTTTGACAAGGATATAAATATTGAGATGAGCATCATCAAAGGCAAGGTAGTTTACAATAAAAATTTGGTTATGAACGAAAGGCTGATCCATTAGCATGCATAGGATGCGTTATATGTCTACACGGCATGCCGGTGATTTGGCTGTCAATATTTATGCAAACAGGGTGCTTATGGGCGAAGATGCTGCGGACATGGTTTGCACAACCATAAACAAGCTGCACAGGCAACAGGAGTTTGTAAATATCATCTTCGCCTCTGCCCCATCGCAAAATGAATTTTTAGCCGCTTTAACTGAAAAAACAATAATAGACTGGCGGCGCGTAAATGCCTTTCACATGGATGAATACATTGAGTTGCCCGAAGACGATCCACGTAAGTTTGCATCTTACCTTAAGGAAAATCTATTTGACAAGGTGCACTTTCATACCGTAAACTACATCAACGGCAATGCTGCCGATATTGGTACCGAATGCAGTCGGTATGCCGGATTATTGGCACAATACCCGCCGGATATTGTGTGCATGGGCATTGGTGAAAACGGGCATGTTGCGTTTAACGATCCGCCGGTTGCCGATTTTAATGACCCATTAATTGTAAAAATGGTAAAGCTTGATGCACCTTGCAGGCAGCAGCAGGTAAATGATGGTTGTTTCGCAAACCTAATTGAGGTACCTGCCTATGCCATAACGCTAACTATCCCGGCACTTATGGCCGGTAAATATATTTACTGTATTGTGCCGGGGAAGAAAAAAGCCGACGCTGTGTATAATACAGTTAACGCTGAAATCATTGAAAAACATCCATCAACTATCTTACGGAAGCATAACAACGCTGTTTTATTTTTGGATAAGAATAGCAGCGCGTTATTGTAAGCTCACCAAAATGCGACCCTTTTTACTAATTTTACTTATAAAAATAAAACCTGTAACATGAACTATTGGATATTTCAAGGAAGAAAAGACATGTACAAATTTAACTTGCCTTTTATATTTGACAATTGGGGGGTTAAACGTTTTATAAATGAAATAAAAGAAGGAGATAAAGGAATAGTTTGGCTTACAGGAAATCAAGCTGGTTGCTATGCGTTGATTAATATTGTCAGCAACCCGGGCGTCTTGGGTATTTCAGGAGATAACCCGAGATGGAATGAAGAAAATCCATTGGGGCGCAAATTTAAAGATGAAGACAAAACGCGCCTTAAAGTGAAAGTAGAAATTACCCATAATCTTTTCAAAAATCCTTTATTAAGAAAGCATCTAGCAACAGGTAAAGATCTAAAAACAATACCTGGGTTAGAGCATCTGCACGTAGGAGCTGGATACATAGGAACTAATTTTCCTTTAAAAAAAGGCGAATATGAAATAATTACTGACTTAATACGCGTTCGCTAAAATACTACTGGCTTTATCCAAAAAACTTATTATGAAAAGATAATAATGCTCCCTTTACAACTTTGTTTTTATTTATCATCATTACGCTTTACTGTTCTATAACGATATGGTCCTCCGCTACACCAAGCTCAGTCAAATCATTTTTCATTGCCGCTACAAACTCATCAGGGCCGCAAATGTAACAGTAGCCGGTTTTTGGCGGGAGGTATTGTTTTAGCAACGGTTTATCGATGTGTTTTCCTGTTTGTCCCGGTGTTTTAGGATCTGACAAAATATCAATATGGTTTACGCCGAGCATTGCATCGAGTTCGTCTTTAATTATAATATCATCTTCGGTACGGTTGGCAAATAATAAGGTATTACCCGGTAATTTGTCGTCCGCCTTAAGCTGACGGAAGATGGATATAAATGGCGTTAAACCGGCGCCGCCTGCAATAAAAAGCCCCGGCCCCTGGTAATTAATCGCCCCAAAAACTTCATGAAGTATCAACTCATCGCCGACATTAATATTCTCCAGCTTTGCGGTAACCCCATCGTGATCTCTGTAGATTTTGATAGTAAACTCCAGGTGGTCATCGCTGTTGAGGCAGGTAAATGTAAATGGCCGCAGCTCGTCTTCAAGGCCGGGTTTATTGATGGAGACATCAGTAGCCTGCCCGGATATGAATTTATACCCTGCTGGCTTTTCTATTGTAAAACGCCTTACATTATGCGTCACAAATTCGGTTTTTAATACTTTAACAATATGTTTTTCCATGGTGCTTTGTCATCAATTAATTCTAAAACAATCTTGCTGTTATAAAGTGTTAAAATAGCGGTTGAATAAATTTATAAAACTGGTTAATTGTAAATTAACCAATACTTTTGAAATAATTTATTACATAAAAAGTATATTGCCCCTGAAATACAAAAATCGCATTTACCGGTTTTAAACCTCTTTCCCGCAGGCCAATATTTAAGATGAAAAGCTTTTTAAACGAAGATTTTTTACTGGAAACAAAACCTGCGCAGCGTTTATACCACGAATATGCCGCCGGGCTCCCCATTATTGATTATCACTGCCACCTGCCGCCCGATGAAATAGCCGGCGATATTAATTTTGAAAATCTTACCCGGCTCTGGCTTTTTGGCGATCATTATAAGTGGCGGGCTATGCGGGCAAACGGAATTAATGAAGCTTATATAACAGGCAACAAAAGCGACTGGCAGAAATTCGAAGCCTGGGCGGCAACTGTGCCTTATACCCTGCGTAACCCATTGTATCATTGGACACACCTGGAACTGCAGCGTTATTTCGGTATTCACGAGCTGTTATCGCCATCAACAGCAAGGAAAATTTATGACGAGTGTAACGAAAAACTGCATTCGCCTGAATTTAGTGTAAGGAACCTTATTAAAAACCGGAATGTGGAAGTGCTTTGCACTACCGATGACCCGCTGGATAATTTATCCCACCACAAAAAAATAAAAAATGATGCCTATAGTGTAAAGGTATTACCTGCATTCCGGCCGGATAAAGCCATGCAAGCCGATGATATCCAGGCATTGAACAGCTATATTAATCAGCTCGAAACCATACTCGGATCGGATATTTGCGACCTGGATACCTACCTGGAGGCTTTAAAACAGCGCCATAATTATTTTGCAGCAAATGGCTGCAGTTTATCTGATCATGGTTTAGAGCAGCTATATTCAGCAAGCTATACCGAACAGGAGATCAGGACCATTTTTCTTAAGTTAAGATCTGAAAAGGTTTTATCCCACGATGATGTAATTAAATTCAAATCGGCAATGCTGTATCATTTTTCGGTTTGGGACCATGAAAAAGGCTGGGTGCAGCAATACCATCTTGGTGCTTTGCGCGATAATAATACCCGGGCATTGAAAGGGGCCGGACCAAATACAGGCTATGATTCCATTGGCGATTTTTCGCAGGCCAGGCCCTTATCCAAATTTCTGAACAGGTTAGCAGCGGAGGGTAAACTAACTAAAACTATCTTTTATAACCTTAACCCGGCAGACAATGAGCTTATAGCCAGCATGGCGGGTAATTTTAACGATGGTTCGATCGCAGGAAAAATACAATTCGGTTCCGCCTGGTGGTTTCTTGATCAGAAGGATGGCATGACCAAACAATTAAACACGCTATCGAACATGGGGCTTTTGAGCCGGATGGTAGGCATGCTGACGGATTCGCGCAGCTTCCTCTCCTACCCGAGGCACGAATATTTCAGGCGGATATTATGCAACCTGTTTGGTAACGATATTGAAAGCGGGGAGTTGCCTGCCGATATGGAATGGACAGGCAAGGTGGTACAGGATATTTGCTACTACAACGCAAAACATTATTTCGATTTCGATAAAACAAAATGAGCGGACTTTTAGATAGCGGGCAGCATACCGGTAAAATACTTTCTTTTGGCGAATTACTGCTCCGTTTTTGTCCCGATACAACCGGCGAATGGCTTAACAGCCACCAATTCCCGGTTTACGTGGTAGGCGCTGAACTGAATGTGTCGAACTCATTGGCGCTATGGGGTTTGCCTGCGAAATATTTTACGGCGCTGCCGGATAATGATCTGACCGTTCAAATCGTCAAATCATTACAAAGCAAGGGCATTGATACTTCTGCAATTCATTATGGCGGCAACAGGGTAGGCCTTTATTATTTAACCGAGCATAACGATATTAAACATAATGCCTTAGTGTATGACCGGGCCAATTCAGCATTTGCTGAACTTAAACCGGGGATGATCGACTGGGATAAGGTGCTTGAAGGGGTAAGCTGGTTCCATTTCAGCGCGATATGCCCGGCGCTTAACCAAAACGTTGCCGATCTGTGCGAAGAGGCTTTGGAAGCAGCCTCAAAAAGAAACATAACCATTTCGGTCGATATGAACTACCGTTCGAAATTGTGGCAATATGGTAAAACACCATTGGAGGTGATGCCTGGCCTTGTTAAATATTGTGACTTGGTAATGGGGAATATTTGGGCGGCAGAAATGATGCTTGGTATCAATGTGATACCAAATATTCATGAATCAGGGCAGAAAAGTATTTATTTAAAGGAAGCATTAAAAACTTCTCGGAAAATTATGGAGCAATTTCCGAAATGTAATGCCGTTGCAAATACTTTTCGCTTTGATGCTACCAATGATATAAAATATTATACAACTTTGTATATTGATAACCAATTATATAGTTCCGGCGAATACGAAACAGGTCACGTGGTCGATAAGGTAGGCAGCGGCGATTGTTTTATGGCCGGCCTTATTTACGGTTTTTATAACCAGCACGAAGTGGACGAGATACTTGAATTTGCCACGGCAGCGGCATTTGAAAAATTATTTATAAAAGGCGATGCTACCACCAGAACAGTAGCGGAAATTAAAAAAGCAATGAAATGAAGATTAAAAAAGCGGTATTAAACAGCATATTAACACAGGGTATGCTGCCTTTGTTTTTTTACGAGGATGTGGAAGTGAGCTTGCAAATAATCCGTACACTCTACAATGCAGGTATCACGGTGATGGAATATACCAACAGGGCCAAGCCAGCATTCGATAACTTTAAAGTGTTACGAAAGGCGGTTGATAAAGAGATGCCAGACCTTTACCTCGGTATAGGCACTATAAAAAACATATCTGAAGCTGAAGCATTTGTGGACGCCGGCGCTGATTTTATTGTCGCACCCACCATTAACGCCGAAGTAGCAAAAGTAGCGCATAAACATAAATTATTGTGGATACCGGGCTGTATGACACCCACGGAAATATATGCCGCGCAAAAAAACGGGGCCGAACTGGTAAAAATATTTCCGGCAAATGTGCTTGGTCCGGCGTTTATCAGCTCGGTACGGGAAATATTCCCCGGTATACTTTTTATGCCAACCGGCGGCGTTGACCTAACGCCCAAAAATATCACGGCATGGTTCCATGCCGGGGTAAGTGCGGTGGGTATGGGCAGCAAACTGATCAGCAAGGATGTTTTAAACGATCGTCTTTATGAGCAATTACACACGGATACGGTTAAAGCGCTTGAATTGATAAAAGCGGCCATGTAAGCCAATAATAAAACCTATGATATGGATAAAATAAAGGTTGGGAACTACCGGTGGGTAGTGGTTGCCCTCCTGTTTTTTGCAACTACCATTAATTATCTCGACCGGCAGATCATCGGTTTGTTAAAGCCCACCCTTGCAGCTCAATTCCATTGGACCGAAATTGATTATGGCCACATTGTAACCGCATTCACCGCTGCCTATGCCGTCGGTTTATTAATATTTGGCAATTTTATCGATAAAATAGGCACAAAATTAGGCTATACCATTTCGTTGATCGTTTGGAGCGTAGCCGCCATGCTGCACGCGATTGTAAGAAGCACTCTTGGTTTCGGTGTAGTGCGGGTTGCCCTGGGTTTGGGCGAGTCGGGTAATTTTCCTGCAGCTATTAAGGCCGTTGCCGAGTGGTTCCCGAAAAGGGAACGGGCGTTTGCCACAGGTATATTTAATTCGGGCGCCAATATTGGCGCGGTTGTAGCACCCGTTATTGTACCGTGGTTATTGGGCGTTTATGGCTGGCAAATGGCATTTTTGCTCACCGGCGCTATCGGCTTTGTATGGCTGATCTTTTGGCGGATATTTTACGAGATCCCATCAAAACATAAAAAAGTGACAAAGGCCGAATTTGAGTTTATTCACAGCGATGCAGAAGAAGTAACTGTTGACGCCGAACCTGAACAAAAGATCAGGTGGGTGAAACTATTGGGCATCCCGCAAACCTGGACATTTGTTGTTGGGAAATTTTTAACCGACCCTATCTGGTATTTCTTTTTATTCTGGCTGCCCTCCTACTTTTCAAGCACTTTCAATCTCGACCTTAAAAAGCCAAGTTTACCATTAGTGATTGTTTACACCGCTACCACAATCGGAAGCATTGGTGGCGGCTATCTATCCTCGTGGCTGATAAAAAAAGGCTGGCCCATATTTAAGGCCCGCAAAACTGCTATGTTCATCTTCGCAATTTGTGTCATACCAATTATTACTGCCCGTTTTGCAACCAATGTATGGCAGGCAGTCGGGCTAATTGGCTTGGCAGCGGCGGCCCACCAGGCATGGAGTGCTACAATTTTCACCACGGCGTCGGATATGTTCCCAAAAAGGGCAGTCAGCTCAATTGTGGGCATCGGAGGTATGGCGGGCTCTGTCGGGGGCATTTTTTTTCCGGGCTTAATTGGTTATATATTGGAAACCAATAAACAAGCCGGACATATCCTTGTAGGCTATAATATTATTTTTACCATCTGCGGCTTTGCCTATTTACTGGCGTGGATAATTATGCATGTGATTTCACCGAAAATGAAAAAGGTAGCTCTGTAAAATGAAAACTCTAATTTGTACCCAACCCGGAACCCTCGAATATAAAACGGCCGGAAAACCTGTTTTAACAAAGGGGCATGCCGTCATAAAAATAAAACGTATAGGCATTTGCGGTACCGACCTGCATGCTTTTGAAGGCACACAGCCTTATTTTCAATATCCACGGATATTAGGACACGAACTTGCGGGTGAACTTATAGAATTTGACGATGCACCTGGCTTCACTAAGGGCGAGCAGGTTACTTTTATTCCATATTTCAATTGCGGCACATGCGTAGCATGCCGTTCTGGTAAACCAAATTGTTGTGTAAGCCTTAAGGTTTGCGGGGTACATATTGATGGCGGCATGGCCGAATACTTATCTGTGCCGTCATATTCATTGGTTCATGGAGAAGGGTTAAGCTATGATGAGTTGGCATTGATAGAACCTTTGGCGATTGGTGCGCACGGGGTTGCCCGCGCCGCAATTAAAAAGGGCGAGTTTGTGTTGGTGATCGGTGCTGGCCCGATAGGGTTAGGCACCATTGAATTTGCAAAGATCGAGGGTGCAGCAGTAATTGTGATGGATGTGAACGAAGCGCGCATGCAATTTTGTAAGCAGAAATTAAAAGTAGCACATACTATAAACGCTTTGGAACCAGATGTTTATGAGCAACTGAAGGCAATAACCAACGGTGATATGCCAACAGTAGTTATTGATGCTACCGGGAATCAGAAAGCCATTAATAACGCTTTTCAATACCTGGCCCATGGCGGCAGGTTTGTGCTGATAGGGTTACAAAAAGGCGAGATCAGTTTCAGCCACCCCGAATTCCATAAACGCGAAGCCACTTTAATGAGCAGCAGGAATGCTACCCGGCAGGATTTTGAGCATGTGATTGCCTGCATGAAAAACGGATTGGTCGATCCCAAAACCTATATCACGCATCGTGTAAATTTTGACGAAGTAAAAAGGGATTTTGAAAGCTGGCTTAAGCCAGAAACAGGGGTTATTAAAGCGATGGTTTCGATGGGTTAAACCTAAACTTTACGCGGCGGCAGATCAAATGCCTGTGCATCGTGTTCAAAATGCCCTTTATGCGAGCCATCGCAAAAAGGCTTATTGGCCGACATGCCGCAGCGGCAAATAGAAACAATGGTACGTCCCTGTAACCCGTACGCGTTACCTTGTACATCTACTATTTCAAAGTCGCCTTCTACTTTTACCGAACCGTTGCTGTTTATTGTAAGTTTTGTTGTGGGCATGTTTATGATTTTTTTGCGAAGGTAATCATCAGCCCGTAAAGATTTGTCAACTTTTAAAAAGTTGACAAATCTACTCCGCCAAAATCTAATTCGTCAACAAAACACCCTGCAGCACCTGCCAAACATTATCCCCGACAATTTTGGCTCCCTCGGCAGTTGGATGGATGCCGTCTTTTTGGTTTAATGAGGGTACGCCGCCAACGCCCTTTAACAGGAAAGGAACCAGCGCCATATTGTTTTTTGCGGCAAGCTCAGGAAATGTAGCCTTAAAACTACTGGCATAGGCAGCGCCCATATTTGGTGGCACCTGCATGCCAAGCATTAATAATTTTGCTTTGGGATATTTTGCTTTTACCGAATCGACAATGGCCTGCAGGTTTTGCCTGGTTTGTGTCACCGGTATACCGCGCAGCCCGTCATTCGCGCCAAGCTCCAGTACAAAAATAGCCACTTTTTGCTTTAGTATCCAGCCGATACGGCCTTTTCCGCCCGCTGACGTTTCGCCGCTTAAGCCGGCATTAACCACCTTATAATGCAAATGTGCTGCATCAATTTTATTCTGTACGACCCCGGGGAAAGCTTCCGAAGGATCGTCGAGGCCATAACCGGCAGTAAGGCTGTCGCCAAAGAAAAGTACAGTTTTGGTTGATGAGCTATCCGGCTTGCCAGTTGATACGGCGGCTTCTTCGGGCGCCGGTTTTTTCTGCCCGCATGCTGCAAAAACAAGCACCGCAAATACGATACAAATAATCCTTAGCTTATGCATTTTTTTTCTTTTGTAGAGACACAATATTTTGTGTCTCCTGCTTGCAAATGTAACTTGTATTGCGTGACCTAAAACGTTCCCGGACGCAAGCATTGCGCCCCTACACCGCGTTTGTTCTCAAGATCTCCAGTGGCGGCTTATTTAACACGCCGCGACTATTCAACAGGCCAATAATCACTGTTAATAACGCTATAATAAAAAACAGCGCAATTGCCGGTAACAAATTAATTGCGAACGGTATCTCAAAACTGAATTTTGTCAGCAGCCATGTACCGCTTACCGCAATAACTATTCCGGTTAAGGCTGATAACGCCCCTAAAAATAAATATTCTAAAGCGGTTATCGCAAAAATTTGTTTACGGCTTGCACCCAGGGTGCGCAGCAAAACGCTTTCCTGTATGCGCTGGTATTTGCTGATCCTTACCGAAGCGATCAAAACTACCACACCCGTAATAATGCTAAAAGCGCTCATGAAACGTATGATGTAACTTATCTTATCCAAAAGATCGTCGATAACATTTAAAACCTGGCCGAGGTCGATGATCGAAATATTAGGAAACTGCCGTACCACTGCCTGCTGATAGCCGGAAGATGCTTTTGCCGATGGCACATGCGTAAGCAGCACATGGAATTGCGGCGCATCCTCTAATACACCCTTCGGAAAAACAACCTGGAAATTGGTTTGTATTTTGTTCCAGTTTACCTGCCTTACGCTGCTCACAATGGCAGGCATACTCAATCCCTGCACATTGAAAACCAAATGATCGCCAATGTTAATATGGTTGCGCTTTGAAAAACCATCTTCTATCGATACCGGTATTTCTTTGCCCGGTTCGGCTTTGCCAACCCATTCGCCGTTTATTACTTTTTCGGTGGCCGACAGGGTATCGCGATAAGTAACCCGGTATTCGTTGGAGAAAACGTGCCTTGAAAATTTCAAGGTGGTATCTTTTTTAAAATCGGCCGCTGTTTTTCCATTGATCTTCTCCAGCCGCAGCGTCACTATCGGCACTTGCTGCAAAACGGGCAATTTGTATTGTCGCGTTAAGGCGGCGACTGCTTTTTCCTGGCTGGTTTGTATGTCAAACAATATCATATTCGACTGGCTGCTGCTGGACGATAAATTTAACTGGTTGATGAGGATGCCCTGGATAAAAAACAGCGTGCAAATAAACGCGGTACTTAACCCGATCGATGTGATCAAAATAATAGTTTGATTGTTTGGCCGGTATAAATTAGCGAAACCCTGCCGCAATAAATAGCTCCATGAGCTTTGTATAATTACCCGCATTACCTTCATTAACAGCCAGGCGGTAAAGGCCAGTATCAGGAAGGCGATCAATATCGCAATGGTGAAAAATATGCTTGCCAGCCAGTTACCCAGTTGAAAAAATGTAAATGTGATAATGAAAAGGAGGATCAGCGCATAAACCAGCCATCTGAACGGGTCGCGGACAAGGTTTATTTCCTCGTAAGAGATACGCAGGGTATTTAGCGGTGAAATATTGCGGATGGAGATCAGCGGCAGCAATGCGAAAAGGATGGAAATGATAACACCCAAAATAACCCCCTGCCCGATGGCTATCCACGAGGTATCCGTAGATATAGTTAAAGGCAAAAAATCTTTAAATACAAGGGGCAGTAAATGCTGTACAAATGAACCCAATAATGCCCCAGCCACAGAACCCACCAGGCCGATGCCAACGATCTGGATAAGATAGATCAAAAATGCTTCGGAGGCTTTTACGCCCAGGCACCGCATGATTGCAATGGAAGCAATTTTTTCGCGGATATATATATGAATAGCGCTGGCCACACCAACACACCCCAATAACAATGCAATGAAACCAACCAATGATAAAAAACGGGTAAGATCAGCAAAGGAGCGGCCGGTGTTTTCTTTGCGGGTTTCAATTGTTTCGTAATTCATATCGGCCTTGTCCAGCCTTGGATCGATATTTTTAACAAGCTTGTCTATATTAACCTGTTTATCATATTTATAGTAGAAGCTATAACCGATGCGGCTGCCTTTTTTTGAGAGGCCTGTTTGCTCCAAATATTGCAAGGGGATATAAACGACGGGCGCAATGCCCGACGACACGCCTGTTTGCCCCGGCGCCTTGTTTAAGATGCCCGCTATTAAAAAAGTAACATTCCCAACTTTTATCGAGTCATTTACATGGGCGTTAAACTGCAGCATTAGTGTTTTATCAACTAATGCGTTCCTTCCTGTTCTAAATGATTGGCCGGCTTCAACAGGCGTGGTCTCCAGGCTGCCGTAATATGGAAAGCCGCCCTGTAAAGCCTTTACCTGTACCAACCTTGTCCCATTACTTTTTGGAAAATAGATCATGGAAACAAAAGTGCGCTCTTCCGATCTTTTGTCGCCCAGCGAATCCAGCAAAGGTTTTATTGCAGGGCCCGGCTGTTGGTTACCTGAAACCGCGAGGTCGGCGCCAATTAACGTGGCTGCCTGTGCATTGATATCATTCTCTAAATTATACCTGAAGGAGTAAATTGCCACCAATGCCGCTATACCAAATACGATAGCAGATATGAACAGGAACAGCCGCGAACGGTTCCTGCGGCTATCGCGCCAGGCCATTTCAAAAAGCCAGGGGATATTTATTTTTCTTTTAGTATCCATCGCCCCGTTATCCATTGTCCGTTTTGTCATCAGCTATTAGCTTACCGCCTTTTATGCGGAGGATGCGTTGTGTTTTTGCCGCGAGTTCGAGGTCATGCGTAACCAAAACAAGCGTGGTGCCTGCTTCTTTATTCAGGTCGAAAATTAGTTTTACCACTTTTTCGCTGGTTTCAGCATCAAGGTTCCCGGTAGGTTCGTCTGCAAATAAAATGCGAGGGGAATTTGAGAAAGCCCTCGCCAGTGAAACCCTTTGCTGCTCACCGCCCGACAATTGAGCAGGGTAATGATGACCACGGTCGGAAAGGCCCACTTTATCTAATAATTCCAGCGATCTTGCCTTGATGTTTTTTTCTCCGCGCAACTCAAGCGGCACCATCACATTTTCAAGCGCCGTTAAGGTTGGCAGTAACTGGAAATTTTGAAAAATAAACCCTATGTACTGGTTGCGTACCTGGGCCCGCTGGTCTTCTGATAATTTGCCGAGGTTAATATTGTTCAGCTCAACAATTCCTGTAGTTGAACTATCGAGCCCGGCGCACAAACCCAGCAGCGTAGTTTTCCCGCTGCCGGAAGGACCAACAATTGCATTGGTTGAACCGGCGGCGACTGAGAAATTAATATTGTCGAGCACCGTTAATGTTCGCCCGGCGCTCTGGTAAGTTTTGCTCAGATTTGAAATATTGAGAATGGCTTCCACTTTACACTTTATTGATATAGATGATTAAAAACTGTTTTTGTTACCGAAACAAGTTTTGTAAATATCCATTTATCAGGCGATATACGGTAAAATACCCTGAGATTGAAAACTATGACATTGTTGTGGCAGGCAACCGTATCTAAATAGTTTTCAGCAGGGGTGCTGCCCGTTCAGTTGACTAAGGTGGCTCCAATGGAGCCGTATCCCCTAATTCCTACATTCTATAAACACGCAACCCCGCCGGGGTTGAATTTTGCAAATTCGATAATTGGCTCCAGAGGAGCCGCCTGTTTATAGAACATTACACAGTACTCCTTTAGGCTCCATAGGAGCCACCTACAATGCCCTAATTTCGAACCGTTTGTTTGTTAAGATGCGTTTGCCTTGATTATTGTGGTGAATCCCGAAAGCCATTTTTAGAGAAATTATATTTCCTTCACATCTGTCGACTTTATCCACCCCTCGTTACCATTACCAAGCCTTATCTTCAGCCAGCCATTGCTGTTATCCAGGATATTTACTTTGGTACCATCGTGCAATACAAAAATGCCGCCCGATTTTTCAACCGGGCCACTTTTTACTACCACTGAACTGCTGAAGATAATAGCCTGGCGGTGCCCGTTAAAATAACTGATCTGCATACCGGCAACAAAAATTGTTAAAACGCCGAGGAAGAATAACATCAACGAGGTATAAAAAGAAGATTTTTTTATGGTGACCGAATTGGTGAAAAAGTAAATAACCAAAACACCAGATGCCAGTAAAACAAACAATATACTGAGCGTTGATAATGTACTCACCGAAAAGTCCAAAATAAACGCCTTCCACCAATTAGCGAGGAAAAACTCCGGCGCTTCGTCAATTTTATCGGTGGTTTTTAAATTGGCAAAACGGATGTTAACGTTAATATCCTCGTCACCGGGAGCCAGTTTATGGGCTTTTTCGTAATAAAGTAATGCTGAGGGAATATCATCCGTTTTATAGCTGGCATTACCCATGTTAAAATAAATTGCCGCCGACTGGTAGCCATCATCCAGAATTTGCTGGTAAGTATTTAAAGCTTCTTTATATTGCGCTTTCGCATAATAGCTATTGCCTTTTGCAAATAGCGCTTGTACGTCATCATTACCAAAGGATAACATTGGTAAAACAAGCCCTGTAAACAGGACCACAATATGTATCAGCCTGTTAAATTTCATTTTCAATATCACTTATAATCCCTTTTGCCTTTTCAAATACTTCCTGTTTTGAAATATGGGTTACCGGCGCGAAACGGGCCATTTCGCACAGATCAAGCGTATCCAACAGCCGGCCGACCAATTGTTCACTCACCGGCCGCTTCTTCAAAGCCGAAGCAATGGTTTCCCTGTCTAAATTCGCATACGGGATATTGAGCTTATCGCTTAAATACCCGTATAAACCTTTAAATACATCTTCATAAAATTCCTTTGTGTTATTAGCCGCCAGCTGTTTTTGCGCATTGGCCATATGTTTAGCTGCTATTTTACCCGCCCTGCGGCTTTTTACTTTAACAATATCGCTGTTATTTTTAATAATCCAGTTGCGGTAAGTATATGCCCCGTAACATAAAACCGGTCCGATCAAAAGCAGCAAATAATAGCCAAACGAACCAAAAAACATGTCCCCAATTTTGACAAGTCCGTTATCGGTGATTTTAATGTACCTGATATCCTTATCGAGCAATTTAATATCCTGTTTATCCGCTGCAGAAAAGGCGGTAACATTGCTCTCGTTTTTACCCCTGTCAACCTTTATATTAAATGCCTTTGTAGTGAGGCTCACGTACCTGTTGGTGGCAGGGTTAAAATAAGAAAATTTTAGCGGATCAATCGTAAAATTGCCCTGGTGCCTTGGGATCAGCAGGTAGTTATAAAACCTGCTCCCTGATGCACCGCTTTCACTATCTGTAATGGTATCTGTTATTTTGGGATCGTATTTTTCAAAATCAGCAGGGAAATTTACGTTCAGCGTTTTTAATAGTTTGATATTGCCTGAGCCCGTAACTTTCACCTTATAATTTAAGGCATCGTTAGCTTTAAGCTCTGTTTTATCAACCGATGCTTCAATTTTAAAATTACCAACCGCGCCTGTAAAACTATCCGGCTTGCCTGCATCAGGCAAGGGCTTTACATGGATGACCACCGGCGGGCTTTTAATTTTAAGCTTTACCTCCTTAAACGAACCAAAAAACTGATCCATGATGTCATGCGAAGGTGCAGGCACTTTTGCCAGGAAGGTCATTCCTAATGGGTCGATTGTAAGGTTGCCTGCATGTTGGGGAAATAAAATGGTTTGTTTTATATCGGCAACATTATACCGCATCCCTTTGTAGGTTTCGACGTGCCATTGCACCTGCTGCTGCAAATTCTTAATATCCTCGTTCCAAAAACCATTCAGATCAGGTAGTTTATCAACCTGGCTCTGTTCAATATCAACACGGGTGTACAATCTATAATTCAGGGTAATTTGCTCGCCCTGGTAAACACTGGCCTTATCAACCACAGCACGCATGAATAATGATTTAGACAGATCAGCAGTATTCCCTTCGCTAATGCTATTATCCGGGCCGCTTTGGGCCTGGCTGTTCTGCGGAACCGGCCGCCCTTTTACCACTTTTATTTTTATAGGATTAGTAGTTAACCTGTGATGGTTTACTACTGCAGTTGCAGGCCCAATAGTAAACTCACCCTCCTTTACCGCCATCAGGATGTAGCTAACTGAGGTGCTTACCGTAGTGCTCCCGTTAATGGACGTCATGCTGGTTGACTCATTCGGGCCGGATAAAACCTGGAACCCGTTGAAACTGGGTGGTGTAAACCCGTCGGCATTGCCGTTTACAGAAAAATCAATTTGAAATTGCTCACCCGTACCTACCTCCGTTTTACTTACCGACGCGGTAAATTTTACATCCTGCGCAAAAAGCAGCCGGCTGCAAAATAGCAATAGCGTTAATATGTAGTATTTACGGTTCATTTATTTTTTAGTTGATTGAGTTGATTAAGTGAGTGGTTGATTGAGTTAAAACTGCATTAACCTAATCAACTCAATCAACTTAGTCAACTACTAACTTAACCCCTACCAATCCTTCGTGATATTCAATTTAGCGCCTTTTAATTTCTTGTTCTTTAGCTTATCCTGGGTTTGTTTTTCATCATTATTAAGTGCGTCGAGCATTCGTTCGGCATCCTCTTTTGATATTTTATCAGGCTGCTTTTGCTGCTGGTCTTTTTTATCCTGGTTCTGCTTATCCTTATCCTTATTGTCCTGGTTCTTGTTGTCTTTATCCTTGTTATCTTTATTCTTGTCGTCTTGATTCTTGCTATCTTGATTCTTTTTATCCTGGTTTTTGTTGTCTTTGTTCTGCTTGTTTTGCTCTTGTTGTTTTTTCAGCTTATCCTGCGCATAAGCTAAATTATAACGCGTTTCATCATCTTTGGGATTATTGATCAGCGCTTTTTTATAGGCATCGATACTTTCTTCCAGCTTTTTATTTTCCAGGAATGAATTGCCCAAATTATGCCAGGCAGCTGCTGTCAAAGCTTTATTGGTTGAGGCCCCTGCGAGCTGGTTAAATTGTGTACCAGCATCGGCAAATTTCTTTTGCTTGTACAGTGCATCACCCAAATTGAAGTTACCCTCCAAATTCTTGCCCTTTTGAGCATCGGGACTTTTTTCAACTGATTTACGATAATTAGTTTCAGCCTCCTTATATTTTTGCTGGCTGTACAAGTCGTTGCCTTTTTTAATATAGCGTTTCTCCTGCTGCGCCATTAGCAGCGAACCTTGCAGTAAAAATAATATGATTATAACAAACTGTTTCATGTGTTTTTCACTTCAAATAGTTTCAAACCGCTTAATCTTAAACTTTTACGGTTCGAGATAAAGAATTCAACAATTAACAATAAAAACGCAAAACCCAGGAAAAACTGGAACCGGTCTTCAAAATCTTTAAAGGTTTTACTGTCGTAAGTCTTCCGCTGCACTTTACCTATCTGGTCCATCACTATATTCAAGCCGCTGTTGGCATTGGTAGCCCTAACGTAAGCCCCCTGCCCTGCCGCCGTGATTTCTTTGCACATATCTTCGTTCAGCTTGCTTACCACGGCGTGCCCTGCGCTGTCCGTATGAAAACCAACCTGCCTGCCATCCTGGTATAAAGGCACCGGGGCGCCGTTTGCCGAACCCATGCCGATTACATTTACCATAACATCTTTTTCAGCCGCGTTCTTAGCCGCTGCAACCGCGTCATCCTCGTGGTTTTCGCCATCAGTTATGATGATCATTGCCTTTCCGGTGCCGTCTTTAAAATCAAAAGATTTCATCCCCAGGTCAATAGCCGAGCCGATAGCTGTTCCTTGCGTGGGCACCATGCCTGTGCTAATGGTATTCAAAAATAATTTGGCTGCAGAATAATCGGTCGTTACCGGCAATTGTACATACGCCTCGCCCGCGAAAACGATGATGCCTATGCGGTCATTATGCATGTTATCGATCAATTGTGCAATGGCCTGTTTGGCGTTTTCCAAACGGTTTGGCGCCATATCCTGCGAAAGCATGCTATTCGAAACATCGAGTAATATCATGAGGTCAGCGCCCTTCCGTTTTTCTTCCTCCATTTTTGAGCCGATCTGCGGATCTGCTATGCCGATGATCAAAAATGCATAAGCCACCGTAAATAAAATAAACTTGAGCCATGGCCGTGAAAATGAAACCTGGGGGATCATCATGGTCACAACATTTTTGTCGCCCAATCCGCTGATAGCCTTTTTTTTCCACCGGCTTATCCTTGTAAAAAGCAGGATGAACACGGGTATTGCTGCCAATCCCCACAAAAATTCTATATGTGCAAAACGTAGCATTAAGTTAAAGCCCCCCTAAGCAAAGTGTTTTTTACAATGAACTCAGCCAATAAAAAGAATAACGCGATGAGCGCAAAGGGCAAAAACATTTCGGTTTTTTTATGATACTGCGTTACATCAATTTTTGCTTTTTCCAATTTATCAATCTGGTCGTAAATATGTTTTAAAGTTTCGTTATCAGTAGCGCGGAAATATTTTCCCCCGGTAATATCCGCAATTTTAGTAAGGGTACCCTCGTCAACATCAACCGGCATACGTTGGTACTGGATACCAAACGCCGTTTGTACCGGGTACGGCGCAAATCCGTGTGTACCTATGCCGACTGTGTACACCCTGATCCCGAATTGCTTGGCAATTTCGGCTGCCGTAACAGGCGGTATCGAACCCATATTATTTGAGCCGTCGGTCAGCAATATAATTACTTTGCTTTTTGCTTCACTGTCTTTAAGCCTGTTTACGGCGGTTGCCAATCCCATACCAATGGCCGTACCATCTTCTATCATTCCGTACTTAACATCCGCATACAGGTTAACCAATACGTCATGGTCAATGGTTAAAGGGCATTGGGTAAAGCTTTCACCGCTGAAGATTACCAGCCCGATACGGTCGTCGGGGCGGTTTTTTATAAAGTCTATTGCGATATTCTTTCCCGCCTCCAGTCGGTTAGGCTGAAAATCCTCGGCAAGCATACTGCCCGAAATATCCGAGGCGATCATGATGTCAATCCCCTCGGTACTGGTATTTTGCCAGCTTAATGAGGACTGCGGCCTTGCAAGCGCGATGATCAGAAAAGCGACAGCCAATGACCGCAAAACAATCCCCAAATGGCGAAGCTTCGGAACCACGCTCTTTACAGGAAGCGAAAAACCTTTTATTGCTGATATGCTGAAACTGCCCTGTAGCTTTTGCTCCCGCCATATATAATAGGCAACCATTAATGGAACAATGATCAGCAGCCAGAAAAAACCGGGGTGGGCAAATTCAATTCCGCTAAACATGACTGGTGCCTCCTTCCGCATTTACCGGCATTTCAACCCGCTGCGTTCTCAAAACGAAGTTGATCGCGTTATCTATGCTTTGCTCATTGTCTGGTGGCAACGGTTTTTCTTTTGCAAATTTCACCAGGTCCGCAAGCTTCAGCATCTGCCACAGCAAGCTTTTGTTTTCCTCGTTAATATCCAGGTATTTCAAACCGGCGAATATCTCATCGGTCGTTTTTTCATGAGCTTTTATACCGTACCTCTTTTCCATGTACTCACGGATGATATCGGTTAATTCGCTATGGTATTGTTTAACTTCACCCTGCTGCCAAAGCTTTTTATCACGGAGCTCTTTCAGCTTGCTTAAAGCGATCTGATTAGGGGGAAGCACTGGTTGTCGCACTATTTCAATAACGGGCTCTTTTTTAGGTCGCTTCTTTAAATAATAAATCAGCCAGTTAATAAACAAAATAGCCAGCAGCGGCAGGGCCACCAAATACCAGTTATCCTTAAGCCAGTCGAAAAAAGTGTAGGATACTGCCAAAGGTTGTTTAATATCATAAATACCTTTTGTTGTATCAACCTTTACCGTCGCAACCTGTAAAGTCAATTCACTGGTTTTTAAAGCGCCGCCGCCTGTGCCAAATGTAAACGGCGGAATGGTATATGTCCCCGCGTCAAAACCGGTTATCGTATAGCTTTGATCAATGGTAATGCTTTTGGGATCATTCTTATCGGCCGTCGTATCCGGTTTACCTGTACCAACTATTTGTATCTTTCCCGTAAGGGTATCGGCCAGCTTCGGAAAATCAACATGCGCCCCGGCAGTCTGGTGAACAACCATGTGCAGTTTGGTTTGGTCGCCTATCCTGATGGTAGTTTGATCTATTTTAGCTTCAACTTGTACATTCTGAGCGGCTGCCGTTAAACAAAAGGCCGTCAAAAATAGCAGTGAAATAAGTATGTAATTAAAAAACTGTTTCTTCATTTTATCAACGCCTGCTTTCCCGTTTTTTAAATAATGTCATTAATGGTTTTACATACGATTCATGTGTACCAATATCGGCAGCATCCACACCCGACTTACTAAAAACGTCCTTCAATTGTGCATTTCTTTGCAAAGCATCAACTTTAAAGGCGTTGCGCACATTTTTGTCACCGGTGTTAACCCATAACACCTCGCCCGATTCTTCATCCTTTACAGGGATCAGCCCCAGGTCCGGAAACTCCTCTTCATGTTTGTCAAACAGCCTTAATGCAATAATATCATGCTTTTTGTTGGCGATTTTAAGTTCTGTCTCAAATTTGGGGCTCATAAAGTCCGAAATAATAAAGGCCGTGCACCTCTTCTTTATGGCGCTGGTAAAATACTTCAATGCTTCGCCAACGTCGGTTCCTTTATTCTCGGGTTTAAAATCTATCAGTTCCCTTATGATCATTAAAATATGGCTCCTTCCTTTTTTTGGAGGGATAAACTTTTCGATCTTATCGCTGAAAAATATCACGCCCACCTTATCATTATTCTGTATTGCCGAAAAAGCGATTACCGCGCATATCTCGGTCGCCAGGTCCTGTTTTTGCTGATTAATGGTGCCAAAGTTTTCAGAACCGCTCACATCCATCAAAAGCATTACGGTCAGTTCTCTTTCTTCATCAAAAACCTTAACGTATGGATGATTAAAGCGGGCCGTAACATTCCAGTCGATCGTCCTGATCTCGTCGCCTACCTGGTATTCGCGCACCTCGCTAAAGGCCATGCCTCGGCCTTTGAAAGCAGAGTGGTATTCACCCGAAAACAGGTGATTGCTCAATCCCCGGGTTTTTATTTCTATTTTCCTTACTTTTTTTAATAGTTCTTTGGTGTCTCTTGCCATAGCTTATTTGATGAGAATCAAGACATAAGAACGACGAATAAAGACTAAACCACTTAAGCCAATTGATGCGTTTGTCTTGGTTCTTGATTCTTGCCTCTTGATTCTTTCTAAGGTACTTCAACCGCGTTTAGTATCCCGGTAACAATGTCTTCGGTAGTCATGTTCTCAGCTTCCGCCTCGTAGGTCAACCCTATACGATGTCTTAAAACATCATGACAAATAGCCCTTACATCTTCGGGGATCACGTAACCCCGCCGTTTTATAAAAGCATACGCCTTCGAAGCTAAAGCCAGGTTAATGCTTGCCCTGGGCGAAGCTCCAAAACTGATGAGGTTTTTATAGTTAGATAATTTATACTGGTCGGGATAACGGGTTGCAAAAACTATATCAATAATGTATTGCTCGATTTTTTCATCCATATAAACTTCCCTTACCACCTTCCTTGCTTTGATAATGTCATCGGGGTGCACAACCGGGTTTGGTTTTAACATTCCCTGTGGCGCCACGTTTGCCCTGATTATTTTTTTTTCATCCTCTTTATTAGGATAACCAATAACTACCTTCATCATAAAGCGGTCTACCTGTGCTTCCGGCAGTGGATAGGTGCCCTCCTGCTCTATCGGGTTTTGTGTAGCCAGCACCAGGAACGGATTGGGCAAGGCAAAAGTGGTGTCGCCAATGGTAACCTGCCTTTCCTGCATGGCTTCGAGCAAAGCGCTTTGCACCTTTGCCGGCGCCCTATTGATTTCATCAGCCAGTATAAAGTTTGAAAATATAGGGCCTTTCCTTACGATAAACTCTTCCTTTTTCTGGTTATAGATCATTGTTCCTATAAGGTCGGCGGGCAACAAGTCAGGCGTGAACTGGATGCGGCTAAAATCTGCACGGATTGCCTTTGACAGCGTATTAATGGCCAGCGTTTTTGCCAGCCCGGGCACACCTTCCAGCAGGATATGGCCATCTGCCAACAACCCTATTAATAGTCTCTCGACCATATATTTCTGGCCCACTATAACCTTATCCATCTCCATTTTCAGGAGATCAATAAACGCGCTCTCCTTTTGGATCATTTCGTTCAGCGCCCTTATATCTGTTGAATACGATGAACTTCCGGTTTCGGCACCTAACGAAAGATGCCCGGTATTGCTATTAATTTCTTCCATTAAATACTATTAATTTTTGGTAGGCAAACTTAAACAGTTCATCATTTTTTTGGAAGGCAAATGTTAAAGATAAATGTTAAAATTTGTTAAATTCACCTACCGGGGCGGAGCTTAAGCCTTTTTACGACAGAATATTAATGTTTTGGAGGGGGCAAAACGCACAAGCGCGATATAGGATTGCCCGGGGATAAGCAACAATTTCCTATGGCTGACGGATTTTATACGAAGCTGCTGTTACAGGTCACGGTCAATTTATAAAACAAAAAAAAGGGGCACCCCTTAGGCATCCCTTCATTGTTTTACTAAACTAAATATAGTACCCTGAATTATGCTTCCCTTCTTTTAGGGGCAAACAATATTGGTAATATAACAATTGCAATTAAAGCGGCAACTTCTAATACGATTAACATGACTTTTGTTTTTAAATTAATTATTGAATTATTTGAAAAATTTTGATGAACACCCGGCTTCCCTTTGTTGAACCTTCATCTCTCGATTCGGGTTAGTATGAAAAGAACGTTCGTATTCTTCTGTATAGACTTGCGCTAAAAACATGCCACAACAGCTTTTTCCTGTAAATCCTTTTTTTGTTAAAAAAAAGCAAAAAAATGAAATTTTATAAAAGTTACTTTTTATGGAAAAATGGTCGTTATTTCTAAATATTTCCTTCGATTTTTAATTTATTCTAAAAAAAAGCGCCTATATCCGGCAATAATTTCTGTTTTAGGGGAAATTTTAGATAAATAAGTCGGAAAAGTACAATTAACGATGATTTAAATATCCAAATCGAAAAAAATGAAAATGTTGCAGGGGCTCTTCTTTTTCCGTTTTAAAATCTCCCTAAAATTTCGCTTTTTCCAAAAAAATCCTTCGCTAATTACCCAATCTTATCAGCCTTATCAATTAAAATAAAAAATTGTCAATTTGTCATACAGCATGACAAACCCAATTTTTTACTGAAAAATAACGTGGAAAAAGACTGCCAAATTACTGCCAAAGTGACAACGAAGGCGAAAAATTCCCAAAAAGGCCAAAATCTTGCTCATGCCAGCTTTTAATTCCAGGAATTCTCAATTGATTTTAGGAGACGGATTGGACCGCAGAGGATCATTTTACAGGCTAAGAGCGCCCAATTTCTATAAGTAATTTTTAGAAGTGAGTAATTATTATAATACCTTAGGTATTGCACCGCCTTTACCGAAGCGGTAGCTAAGGGTAACCTCGTGCGTTGCGTCATTAACACCGCCCAGGTTCGTTGAGCCAATCCCAAACTTGTAACTATAGCCTATATGATAGCCGCTGAAGTTTATGGTTAATATCCCTGCCAGTTCTTTGTCGGTGCTATAGTTTACGCCGAGGCCCACTATATCTTTCAGGTAAAATGTACCCGACAAATTTGCAAGGACGGGCAACCCGGTAGTATAGAACACCAAAGTTGCAGGTTTAAACTTTATATCCTCAGTTAAATTTGTTATCAGGCCCCCGGTGAAGTAATAATGGTTTGTGAAATTGCTGTTATTCTGCAAGGATGCCGTTCCTAAACTGGTAACAGTTAGTTCGGGTACCGATAACCCGAGGTAATACCAGTCGCTATAGTACATCACGCCGAAGCCGACATTTGGTTTTGTCCCCCTCACGTCATTCCTGAATTCTGGATCGTTGGAATCTACTGAAGAGTAGTTGGCCGTATAGTTCCTCAATCCCGCATTCAATGACACTGCTAAATAGGCATTTTCCCCTAATTGTATCGCTTTAGCAAAGTAGGCATTTACCTCGGTTTCCTGTTCTATGGCTAACTGATCGCTAAGCAGGATCAACCCTGCTGAACTGTTAATAGATTCGATAGGCAGGTCTCCGTTAAGCAGGAAAGTAGTGGGCCCTCCGTTGATCCCTACCAGTTGCTTACTCGCTAATGTATTAACCGAAGCCGCCTTATCCAGCATTGAATACGCCGGGTTAAAGGGGGTCAGATTATCCATATACTGGGTATAATTAAAGGGTTGCTGCTGAGCAGCAACCCTTGTACCTGTTATCACTAAAAGGGACAGGCTTAATAAAATGATCAGTATCTTCTTTTCTCTATTCAATATATCCATCACACTTTATACGGGACTTGTTTGTCCAAATTTAGTATTTAAGTATGATAAATCCAGTTTTATGTTTAGTTTGTCCGTTGACAACATAGTCAAGCGAGTAAAAATATGTGCCTGGCTGTTGCAATCTACCATTTATGTTAGAGTGCCCGTCGAACATTTTCGAACTATTATCATACCCTCTTACTTCGTAAACTAACGAGCCGTTACGGTCGATAATCGTAAACCTGTTTTCAGGGTAAGCGGATATACCATCGATTGTAAGGATGTCGTTAATTCCGTCACCGTTTGGCGAAACGCCCTGGTGTACCATAACACCATCATTTTCAATCGCTACAGTTTCACTTGGCTGGGTTACGCTTACCGCCTGTGGTGCTTGCTGGTAAAGGCTTAACACCGGACCACTCGCCCTGGTAGCTGTTATGATATAGGTATGTGTGGTTACCCCGTCCTGTGCGGTTACTACCGTAGTGATGGTATTTGCACCTACATTTAAATGAATCGATGCTGATGCGGCGCCTGACGCAACTGTTGCACCATTCACTTTTATGGTTGCAGTTGGATCCTGTGCTGTTGGCGTAACCGTTACCGATGTGTTCGCGTTGAGCACCGGTGTGGTGTAGTTAGTGGTGGTGCCAACTGTCCCGGTATTAGTCAGCGTTGACGCAGGTGTCAGCTTTATAGTGCTCAGCAAGGCATTGGTTGAAGGCGCACGGGTGACAGTTATCGAATAAGTTCGGGTTGTTGTCCCGTCCTGCGCCGTTACCACAGTGGTGATTGTATTTGCACCAACTGATAAGGCAATACTTCCCGATGCTGTTCCCGATGTTACTGCTGTGCCGTTTACTTTTATTGTCGCGTTAACATTCTGCGCTGTTGGCGTAACAGTTACCGATGCAGTAGCATTGCTAACTGAAGCTGTGTAAGTGGTTGTGGTGCCAATTGTACCGGTGTTAGTTAATGCGGTAGCAGGTGTCAGCGTTATACTGCTTAACAACGCATTGGTTGATTTAGCCCTGGTAACAGCTATCGAATAAGTCTTGGTTGTTGACCCATCCTGGGCAGTTACTACTGTAGTAATAGTAGTGATTGCACCTTCCGCTAATGCAATGCTTGCAGATGCTGTGCCCGATACAACTGCTGATCCGTTCACGGTTACTTTAGCGTTAGGATCATGGATTGTTGGGGTAACCGCTATGCTTGCTGTCGCGTTAGGTACACTTTCTGTGTAGCTTATTGTACCCGACGCAAAGGCTGGGGTAATCGAACCGCTGCTTGGAACCAAACTGGTCAAGGTAGCGTCCGACGATGCCGCACGGTTAACCGTTACAGTATAGGTAGCTGTTGTCGTCCCATCCTGCGCAGTTACTGTTACAGTAATTACATTAGCAACACCCTCTGCCAATCCAATGGCTGGCGAAGCAGCTCCGGATGCTACTGTGTTTGTTATAGAATTTGCAGTTACTGTTATCGAATGGGTATTTGCATCATGAGCAGTCGGTGTTACAGTGATAGTTGCTGTTGCATTAGGTACGCTCACCGCATACGTTTTTGTTGCTGCTACAAACGATGGCGATAAGCTACCGCTGTTTGGAACAAGATTGCTCAAAGTGGCATCCGATGAAGGCGCACGGGTTACAGCTATCGAATAGGTCATTGTTGTTGACCCATCCTGGGCTGTCACTACGGTATTGATAGTAGTAGTGCTTCCTTCAGCTCCTAATGCGATGCTTCCTGATGCAGCTCCTGAAATTACCGCTACGCCGTTCACTTTTACTGTTGCAGTTGGATCAGTTGTTGTTGGCGTAACTGTTACCGATGTGGTAGCGTTGCTCTCTGTTGCTGTATATGATGTTGTAGTGCCAACTGTGCCGACAGTAGTTAGTGTTACGTTAGGCGCAAGTTTTATTGTACTCAACGTTGCAATGCTTGATGGCGCACGGGTTACTGTTATTAAATAAGTCTTGGTTGTTGATCCATCCTGGGCAGTAACTACCGTAGTGATGGTAGTAGCGCCTACACCAACAGCCACCGGAATACTTGCCGATGCTGCTCCTGAAGCCACAACTACGCCGTTCACTTTTATTGTTGCGTTAGCATCATGGGCAGTTGGGGTAACCGATATGCTCGCTGTCGCATTCGCAACACTTTCTGTGTAGTTTATTGTGCCAGACGCAAAGGTTGGGCTAATCGAGCCACTGCTTGGAACAAGATTGCTCAAGGTGGCATCTGCTGATACAGCACGGCTAACCATCAACGTATAAGTTTTGGTTGTTGATCCGTCCTGCGCAGTTACTACCGTGGTGATGGTAGTAGTGGCGCCCTCTGCCAAAGCAATTGACCCTGATGCTGTACTCGATGTTACGGCTACTCCGTTCACTGTCACTTTTGCGTTCAGATCAGTGGTTGTTGGCGTAACGGTTATGGCCGATATGGCGTTAGGTACACTTTCTGTGTAGCTTATTGTACCCGACGCAAAGGATGGGCTCAATGAACCGCTGCTCGGAACTAAACTGCTCAGCGTTGCATCAGATGATGCTGCACGGCTTACTGTTAACGTGTACGAAGCTGTTGTTGTTCCATCCTGCGCAAGCACAGTTGTGGTAATTAATGTATTTACCCCTTCCGTTAAGAAAATAGCAGGGGAAGCACTGCCGGACACGACTGTGTTAGTCACACCGTTGGCACTTACCGTTACCGTTGCATTAGCATCGTGAGTGGTTGGTGTCAGGCTGATGCTTGCAGTTGCGTTAGCTACGCTTTCTGTATAGACTTTTGTAGCCGAAGCAAAGGCTGGCGCAAGTGAACCAGTACTTGGAACAAGGTTGGTCAGGGTTGCGTCAGTCGAAGGCGCACGTGTTACAGCTATGGAATAGGTATGGGTGGTCGTTCCATCCTGTGCTGTTACTATTATCGTTATAGTTGTTGTGCTGCCCTCTGTTCCTAAGGCTAAGCTTCCTGAAGCTACTCCCGAAGCTACAGTTGTACCATTCACTTTTACTGTTGCATTAGCATCCGCCACTGTCGGTGTAATTGTTACCGATGTGGTAGCATTGGCCGCTGTTGTAGTGTAAGATGTTGTTGTACCAACTGTGCCGGTATTAGTAAGTGCTGTAGCAGGCGTCAGTTTTATAACGCTTAAAGTAGCATTGCTTGATGGCGCACGGGTCACAATTATCGAGTAAGTATGGGTTGTTGAACCATCCTGAGCTGTTACTACGGTTGTTATGGTTATGCTAGTACCTTCCGTTCCCAAAGCTATGCTTCCGGACGCTGTTCCTGAATTCACTGTTACTCCATTCACTTTCACAGTTGCAGTTGCATCCTGTGTTGTTGGTGTTACTGTTACCGATGTGGTAGCGTTGCTGGCCGTAGAAGTATATGTTGTTGTGCTGCCGACTGTACCTACGTTAACCAATGTTGAGGCAGGGGTAAGCGCTATACCGCTCAATGTGGCATTGCTTGATGGCGCACGGGTTACTGCTATAGTATAGGTATGGGTGGTTACCAAGTCCTGTGCCGTTACCACGGTAGTGACGGTAGTTGTGCCAACAGGTAATGTAATTGACCCTGATGCTGTTCCTGAGGCTACAGTTACACCGTTCACTTTTACGGTCGCGGCAGGATCCTGCGTTGTTGGCGTAACAGTTACCGATGCCGTAGCATTGGGTACAGTTGTGGTATAGCTGGTTGTTGTGCCAACAGTACCGGTATTGGTCAGTGCCGAAGCCGGGGTCAGGACAATGGTGCTCAACAGCGCATTGCTCGTTGTCGGCCTTGCTACCCCTATAGTATAGGTAACAGGAGCTGAGTTATCCTGGGGCGTTACTACGACATTAATATTAGTAGTAGTGCCCGCAGGTAAATTAATCGGTGATGACGCCGATCCCGAAGCAACGGTGGTGCCATTTACTTTTATAGTAGCACCTATGTTACTAGTGGTCGGTGTTACAGTTATAGTTGTTGTTGTATTGCTCACCGATGTGGTATAGCTTGTTACACCGCTTGCGAAAGACGGTGACAATGTACCGCTGTTGGTGCTAAGACTGCTTAGCGTGCCATCAGACGAGGCGCCTACAATGATCGCACCTGCTGTATAGCTGATGTTATAATTGCTTGCTGTAAAGGTGCCGCCTGTAGCTGAACCTGGTGTTACTGTTACCGAGCCGGGATAGTTGCCCACTGCATCGGTTGCTGCTGCACCTGTTCCGTAAGCTATGGTTACGCTGCTGATGGTTTCACCGTTTTTCAAAGCTGGTGCTGTGAAGGCTGTTGATGACCCGCCTGTTAAGGTAGCGCCATAGGTTTTGTTTACGCTGTTGGCTATTATGGCAAGGTTTGCTTTCCCTACTGTGCCGTTGAACGCTACATAGTTTACCTGGTAGTTGCTTTCAAGGAAGCCGCCTGTACCTGTTGCCAGGGATGGCGTTACCACATAAGCTGAACCTGCTGCGGTAGTAGCCGACAAGCCTGCTGCGTCTGGGGTTAATGTTACGCTGGTTACTGCTTCGCTGTTAACACCT
>CAIPFE010000060.1 GCA_903864275.1 uncultured Mucilaginibacter sp. | reverse complement strand
TGGGGCAGGAATGTAGACTTACTGCTGACCGATAATTGGTCATTCCGTTCTCCTGATATGTCGACTGATGATTTTAATGTGCCGGAATACCCAAGGGTTGACGCGCAGATACCTTTTGAAATCATGAATTATGGTCGTCATTACAATGGAGATAAACCACCGGAAACTATACAATTCAATGGCAAAGCTATTCCGAATCCTACAAAAAATGTTCATGCCCAAACTTACCTGGGCAGCGGGCAGAGAAACTGGTTCTTAGAACAGCTCGGCGCTTCTAATGCGCGGTGGAAAATATGGGGACACGGTTTTGGCACCATGGAAGTACGTAGCGATTATCAAAATTTACCCGGCGAATTAGGCAGTAAGTGGCCTAAAGATGTAGGATATGCAGTAATAGACAACCGGTTCCTTCGTGATAAAGACTTCATATTTGATTTCATACACGACCATAAAATCACGGGTTTTTGTGTTGTTGGGGGCGATCGTCATGCGTTTCATGCCGGTTTAGCGTCTAAGGCGCTGCCGCCGAAGAAATACGAACCATTGGGCGTGGAATTTATTACCGGTTCCATATCGCAGCAAACGCTCTTCGAGGTATTGGAAGTAACCATGGCAAAAGACCATCCGAAACGCGTACTGCACCTGATCGATCGGCCGGATGGCACCGTGATCCCTTCTATGAACGTTACCGCTTTGCATGGGGTGCTTTCCACGCTAAAGTTAAAAGAGACCGGAGATATGGCGCAAGCCCGTGCCGTACGCAACCCGGACGTGGCGCCGCATTTGTCATTGCTCGATTTCGGTGGCCATGGTTATGTAACGATGACTGCCACAGCAACGCAACTTTCGGCGGAGTTTGTATGCATCCCCCGTCCATTGGAACGCAGCGAGCGTCCGGATGGTGGTCCTTTGGTGTACCGTGTTGTGCATCGCACAAATTTGTGGAATGTAGGCGAGCCACCTAAGCTTGAACAGGAAATCCTTGAAGGCAACCCACAGTATTGCATCTGAGTTATTGCCTCCCGCCCGGTTAAGCGTCTGCGTTTCGCCTTTGTTGGTATTTTCGCCAACAAACCGTGGTGGCCCGATCCATTTGGATTTGGCGTAATTCAGCGCATAGCCCGGAATTACAGAATTAATCCGGGGTTTTATTAAAATACCTTACACGTTGGTCTTGTTGGTGAAAACACCAACAAGGGCGGGAAGGCTCCAGGAGAAAAGCCCTGTATTTCGGGATCACCGGTTAATTAAACATCAACAAAAGTAAAAAAATAATCCCGCCTCAGCGGGGTCGCTCGCAGGGGGACCCTGCGTCTTCCCTGGGATATTGCAAAAAAAATCCGTGATTTGACAATGGGTATTAGTCGGTAAATTGGCTGTTCGTTAAGTCTCAGCAACAACAAAAGCCATAGAGCAATTGTCAGTATGAGTTATACTAACATGCCAATAAATAATACCCATCTGTTCGGCAATAATTTTTACCTCCCCTTCAATTTCAATATAAGGCTTCCCTGCATTTGTTTGCAAAACTTGGATGTCAGTGAGTGCAATACCATCACGCATTCCAGTGCCAAGGCATTTCAAAAGCGCCTCCTTTGCTGCAAAACGTCCGGAAAGAAACCTATCGATATTTTCGCCGTGAAAAAGTTCTAACTCTTTAGATGAGAATATTCGTTTTTGAACGCGCAGATTTGACGACCATTTCAGTTTGCAGGTCATTATATGATCTACCATATCACAACCGATTCCGGCGATCATGCTAGTTTTGAATAAGCATTCGTACGGTTGCTGGATCGCATTGTATATGAAATGGCACTATTGAAAGCATCGAATTCAACCTTACCGCCGCCATTGGCCATTAGTAAGCGAAAGACCTCGTAAGCCTTTAATATGGCCTTTTCCCATTCTTTCGCTGTTCTTATATTGACTTCGAAATCCTCGGTCATTTCTTTAATGATTCGTAACGTGGTTTTCGATACACTATTGACTCCGTCAAAATAATTTTTCCGTTTAGCTTCGTTAAATATTATCATTGAAAGAGCTTCTTCTGTAATAGTTGCGCGCGCTCCATCTTCAACTTCATCTATCCAATAATCACTTTTCCTCTTTCTTTTCATCATTGCTCTGGTACAAGGAGACCAACCCAAGATCGCAGCAAATGAGAAATGGAAAATGTCATGAAAACGATAATAGTCGCTTGTCTTAGAATTATCGTTTATGATATCACCTAATTGAAAGCCATCCAAGGTAACTTTGGTTTTCCATCTTTCATCAACTAAAAAAGAGTCAAAATTTATGGTAAACTTTTTGGGCAGCTGTTCCGATTCCTTAAAGCTTGAATCAAAAACAGAATCTGTGGCCTTATTTTTATTGTTTTGTATTCTCATTTTTTGCTCTTCATTAAAAACGTTAGACTATCAACCTTCTTATTCAGCATTGTGACACTATCTTTCATATTCTTCAAAGCCGAATCAGCAATCATTTCTGTCGCTTTTTTTCTGTAACCATAATCAACGGCATCTTTTAGTTTACTGGAATCCGTCGACATCTTGACAAGCAATCCAACCATTGCAGCAAAAATCAATCCGCCAATCCATTCAATTCTGACTATGAGGTTCCTATTGTCCTCAATTCTCTTGCTTAACACATTTGGTGACGCCAATTCTCCCTGACTTAATGCTTTGACTGGGTCGTCAGGAATTCTCTTTTGTTTTTCATGTGCCCCTTTATAGTCTTGGTGCTTTTGGTCTATCTCAGCAAACCATATCGGAAAATAGGCGGTTCCATTGCTAAGTCTAATATTTGAAGGACCTGCATTATACACAGAAAATAATAAGTTTCCCTCAAATCCCGGGTCAACATGAAATCCAGATACATTTATTAATCCTTCAAACTTAATACCTGCCTTTATCGAGATAAAAGCAATCTTATCATTAGGGATTTTTACATATTCTTTAGTTAATAATAGTGCAAATTGACCAGGCCTAATTTCTATCATTTCATTATTCAATAAATGTTTTACTGATCTCTTTTGTGAATCAGTAAGAAACACCTCCCCGCCCAGTGATAATTCATAGGCTCCATTTTTAATTCGTTTAGGATCAAAAGGAGCAATTACCTTTGGGTCATGATCTTCTAATAAAGCCTTAAGATTGTCGTTTCCTATGAATGACATTTATCAAGTTATAAATTATTGTTCTAATTACTATGTTTAGTACATATTAAGCCTAATCAAAATTAAGCATTTAAGTTTTTTTGTTGTTGTTTATAGCTTCCAAGTTTTCAACATCTTGAAACTGAGTTATCTTGTCATTAATATTCCATTTAGGGGGAAACCAAAATTCAATACTTGAGTTATTGGGTTTAAACATTTGTTTTATCTTAACCCTATCACTATTGCCTTTTATGTCCGGATGTTTGACTCTGGCATATTTGTCGACCTCACAAAACAGATTTTGGCAATCTATAAGTTGCAAAGGGCGTCCCCATAGACTTTTGAAAGAAAGTCCAAGCCGCTCAAATTCCTTTTCTTGCCGATCCGTCACCAATTTGATGATTTCTACGTTATTAAGCCCTCCCGTATGTTCAAAACATTTACTAATACCACCTTTTGCACCGGGGCCAGGAACAACAAACTCCGATTCTGAAAAATCAAGAAGGGGTGAATAGTTTATATCAATGAGTAGCTGATATGCTAAGAAATCACCAAAACCAGGAAATTCTTTTAAAATCTCAAATGCCCGTTGCATAGTTTTCGCTTCCGTCAATCTTTCATCCGTTTCCCTATCTAATATTAATTCAATAAGTTTCAGATGGTTGCTGTGCTTTCTCTCAAACCCAAAGTAGGATCTCCCTGATGGCATTATATACGCGGCAGAATATATCCTGCGGCCACTGCTGATCACTTGATGTAATACCCTGTCAAAATGTTGAAAACTATAATCCTTATAGATTAAAGGCCCAAAGTTTTTTGCAAGCAATTCCCATGTCTCTATTTTATTGAATAGTTTAAAAAGCAAAATTCTAAATAAAATCTCTTTCGGTGAATCGGGCAGGTCTTTGTTATAAATTACATTTTTTATCAAATACTGGCTTACCCGATCAGCAGCACGATATGCGTTTGTGAATTTATATTTATTTAGAATAGAGTCTGTTGACCATGGATATGGGTGTCTTTCCACACGATTAAAAAAAACATCCTGCCTTAACGCCGCAAACTTCCAATAGCTATCGTAAACTTCTGTTGTTTTAGCTGGCGATAGCGGAATATGAATAACTAGGTTCGATTTAATAATATTAGATTCCTTATTTCTCAAAATAATTTTCTCCTGATAACTTTGTGATTTTTGAAGTCGGCAAAGTTAGATTTATACTGAAATTTCTGCATCTATCTTTTCCAACAATTTTTTTGCGTCTGTTTTACTAATATTTTGACTCTCCAATGCCTCGGCTCCTATGAAGCAATTAAACCGTTCAAACCTTAAGCCGGATTCTTTTGCCACAAATTTTCCGAGATTGATCAACCCTAACCAGTTCCCGTAGGACCGTTTATAAAAAAATTGTATAGCGTAAAAGCTATTCAATATCAAGCCGCCATCCTTGGTTTTAAAAAAAGTCACATGCTGAAGACAGGGAAAACCCTGCATGGCACTATTGGTATGATCAATAAAAGGGTCAAAAATTGCTGCCTGCAACTTTGATCTGCGGGGTGATTTTTCTTCGTTTAAAGCTGAAATTATTATTTCTAATTGATTTTTCGCCCTATCTCCTTCACCAAAAGCGATTAAGCGTGAAAAATAAGTTCCGTTCCTATTCGACGTGTCAAGCTTTTTGATTCTTGGGAGATTTTTTTTATATATTGAGTATAGTTTAGCTCTATCATAGCCCGCATACTCGTATAACGATTGTGGGAAAATTGTTTCCGCCACAGTTTGAATATCAGGCATCCTTTTTTTACGATCCGGACTTCCGTTTTTTTCTTTAAGGTTTGACCCAAGTATACCTTTAATATCGTCCACTTCATCAAACCCTGTCAAAGTTAAAACTAATGGGCTTATTTCGCCATTTCTGCTTTTAACCAGCAACTTTAATATCTGATGCCAGGCATTAGATAAATTATTATCTTCTATTACTATGGGAGTATTACTCATGATTTGTTTATACTAATCTTCTAAATGACGGTATTCGGCCAAGCCATTATAGCCAGCATTTTGAATCCTTATAAAATAACCTTTAGAGCTGGCTACCGCTCGTATAATGCCTGGTTTTTCTGCTACGAAAGCTTCACCAACTTCAACTTTTTTTAGTTTGTGTAAATGGTCGCCTTCAATCATAGTGTGTTCAGGTAAAAAAATGTAACTACCCGTCTCAATATCAACAACGGAAACCTCGGCATTTTCGTCAATAATTTTGAAATAAGGCTTGTAGTCTGTCGGGCCAATAAGATGCTGCAAGATTTTTGCAGGCGAATACTTAAGCAACGCTGCGGATTTCAATTCGTTAATCAGTCCATTTACCCTGCAATGAGTAACGAGTGTAGTGTAGCCGGTTCCAAATATTGATGAAATAGTAAAATATTGGATAGGCGACGCATCTCGTAGGTTCCACTTTCTTTTCTCAAATGCAGCTTCAATACCTGCCATGGGCATTAACAAAGCACCTGCAAATGTGTCGACAAGGTATTCATCATTGTCAGCACATATGCAGCCTGTGTAACATCAACCAGGTTTGTTAGCCCATGCTTGTATAAAGTCACTTTTTGCAAATAAGCCTGGGCGGCTGCCTTAACCTGTACCGGCGCAAGGAAATAATTGTCGAGCGCATTTGTGATCTTTGTTTTGGAAAGCTCCCATTGTGCCGTAAGCTGCTGATCAGCCAGCGAATATTCATCCTGCAAGCCCTCGGTGACGAATTTCTGTGCTTTTGTTTGCTGTGAAACACGTAAAGTTTGCGTGAAATTCCATGTTACGCTAATGCCGGCAAGGTAATTACCGGTGGTTGGCTCGGCGCCATTCCAATACCCGGTTGAATAATCATGAGGATTTTGGGCATAACCGCTCCCAAAACCCGAACCGCGGGTTTGCGCAACACCAAACAGGGAGAATGTAGGGTAACTATATGTTCGTTCGTATTTTTCCAGCTCAGTGCTTAGTGTAATACGACTTTTATACCACTGCAGTACCGGGTGATTTTCCAATTGGAATATGGAAGTGTCTGACAATTCAGCCGGAACTTTCGAAACAAAAACGGTATCCAGCGTAAAGCTCTGAGACGGAACCCCCATTAGCTGTGCCAGTAAGTTACTTTGTTCCTGCTCAAAATCAATGGCATTGATAAGCGATATCTTTGCGTTGGCTACCTCTGCATTCGCCTGTGCCGAATCAACCCCCGGGTTCAAACCATGCTTAGCCCTTGTTACTACTACGTCTCTCAATGTGTCTGTACGATAAAAGTTTTTTCGCCACGATTCTATAAGCCGCTGTGCAGCCAGCAGGTTGAGATAAGTTGCAGTTACTTTTACCTGTTGCTGAAATATTTCCTGTTGCCAGTCCTTTGTATCACGTGACGCAGTAGCCTCTGCTGTTTTTACTTTTTCAATAGCCCGGCCAAAGGCAAAAAAATCCCAATTAATATTACTAAGGTAAAGTGATCCAAAAGCCGCGTTCGGGTTCTGATTAGCTGTTACCGGCCCTGCAGAAGATACCGCCCCTTGTAGAGGATACATGGGGCCATAATTTTCGTTAGCCGTACCAAACACCTGTTCTGCGCCAAAATTGAGGTTGGGCAGGTATTCGCGCTTTGTTTCAGTAACTTCCGTAGCCGATGCCTTGGCATAATTAAGTTTTGCCTTAATGGTTCCATAATTCTGTACGGCTGTTTGCACAGCTTCCGGCAGGGTAAGCACACTCTGTGCTTTTGATGATCCGGGCATTGACGCTGAAAAGATCAATAATGCTGTAACAATCTGAATACTTGATGTTCCCGTCGATTTCATTACGCAAAGGTGACGTAAAACCGGAGGTGTTCATTTGTATATTTACAACATATACTTGTAAATTTGAGATATGAAAAAGACCCAATTTGACCCTCTGGTGATAAATGAGTTTGAAGAGATGGAGTTTCACCTGCCTGCACATGGGCAGACTTATTATGAACTTGTTTATATTGTTAAAGGCGCAGGGATGCATCAGCTTAACAACAACTATTTGCCTTATAGGAGCGGTGACCTCTTTGTTATATCACCGGATGACGAACATTATTTTAAGATTTGGACATGTACACGTTTTGTTATCATTAAGTTCACGGACAGTTATTTCGGCAGCAGGAAACATTTGGCTCCTCATTTGTTTTTAAGGACACAACCTGAAACCATTATGCGCAATAAACAGCTGAAAGAAGTGAGGCTGGCCCTGGATGAGCCATGTAAAACCATTCTTCGCAAAACAATAGAAAACATAGTTGCTTACAATTGCCGCAAGGATGTGGCCACATCACCATTAGTATATTACCAGATACTATCAATTTTTGCGTTGATTAAAGAAGCTATGGCCAAACTGGCGCTGCGTATTGACAATGGCCGGCCCGATACGGAATCTTTAATTTCTTTTGTCCATGAGCATATTTACCAACCCGAAAAGGTACACGTGAAATATATTGCCGGGCATTTTAATATTGCCTCCAATTATTTCAGCGCTTATTTTAAAAGAAACTTTGGTGTGAGCTATAGAGAATATATTAATGATTACCGGACTGCTTTGATAGAAAAAAGATTAACTGCAGGCCAGTTGAGCATGAAACAGATAGCTGATGAGTTTGGCTTTACTGATGAAAGCCACTTATCCAATTATTTTAAAAACCGGAACCAAACCAGGCCAACTTTCTATCGTAAAGAGCTAAGGGCAAACGAATACAGCAACTAATCAATAATCCCATTTCAACAAGATATTTCCCGTCCTTTAGAAATCCGAATACTCAGTTGGGTGAAGAAATATCATATCTGCGTGTATAACGTTGTTTTTATACTCGTCTTTAGCAATGAGGCTTTTCCACTGCGGGTCGCTTCCGAATGCGTCCCAATGTTTATCTCTGTCGGCTTTGCTGTTAAAGGTGGTCATGTACATCAGGTTGGGCATGCGGCTGCCGGATATAACTTCCGAGTAAAAAACAGCATTAAAGTTCAATCTTTTAAAAAGCCCGATCTCATCGCCCACATTAAACATTCGTACTTTATTGACGTTATATTTTTCCGTGGCGCTTTCGTAACTGCGCAATTCATAAACCCTATCTGCTTTGGCTGCCGTGAGGTTTGGAACTGCCGTAGACGGCATCCCCGGGAAGGCCTCCAGTATAATGGATTCTATACGGTTATAAGGGGCATTTTTGTAATCGGCATCGATGTAATCTTTGCCATCAGCCAAATATTTTGCATCAGCCTGCAGCAGTTGCTCAACTCCTGCTAACTTGTCTAATGAGGAAAAAGGGGTAAAAACATATATTTTCCGGTCGCTATCCTGTTGTGTAACCGGCTTAAATACACCAACATATTTAATACCGGCACGGTGAATAGCCGGTACGTAGGCTTGTTGTAAATATTGGTCGAGCCTGTCTTCCTGGCCCTGGGTTTTATAATGGTAGATTTTAAGCTGGTAATAATCCCTTGCTGGCGCATTGGCCTTAGTTTTTATAGTAGAGATTAAAATGATCGAAATACAAAGGCAAATAAATCCGGATGGGCGGTATAACTTCATGGCACTATTTTATTTATTGTTCACCACAAAATTAGGCTAATGCTGCTTAAAAAATAAAAGTGGGGCCACTAATAAATCAGTTAGCTGCATGCACGGAACTTTGAGCCTGTGTATAATAATAAAAGTCACACCGCCATTGCGCGATCAAACTGCATTTTGCTTTCTGCAAAATCACATAATCCGCCTAAAATTTCGCTTAATTCTTCGCCTTTATTTGTTAAGGTGTATTCCGTCCTGGGGGGGTTACCCGGTATACAGCTTTTATGGACCAGCTCATGTTGCTCGAGGGTCCTAAGCCGGTCGGCCAGGATATGATCGCTGATGTGTTCCAGATCTTCCCTCAAGCTGTTAAAACGTGAATTACCTTCCTCAATGCTGAAAAGAACTTCGGTCATCCATCGTTTACTCAACAAATAGAGAAGCTCGTTAAGGGCGCATTTTTCTTCCAGGAATGATTGGTTATAAAAATTCGTGGAACTTAGTTTTCTTTCTGACATACTAACTTGTTAATGAGTTACTAATTAAGGGTTAAGCTATTGGCCGCCCCGATCATAGTTTGTTCCTTTGTGGCCGTAAATGCTTTATTCAAGGAACATAACTTAACAAAGTTGATGATTGATGTACAATAAACAAAGAATGTAACGAAAATTAAACAAATCATGAAATACCGAAAATTAGAAAATACAGATCTATTACTTTCCGAAGTCACTTTTGGGGCATGGGCCGCCGGCGGCTGGATGTGGGGCGGTACCGAGCGCAAAGATGCTATTAACGCTATCAGGGTTTCATATGCCCTGGGTGTAACTTCTATTGACACTGCCCCTATTTATGGACAGGGTACCAGCGAGGAAATTGTGGGTGAAGCGATCAAGGGAATACCACGCGACCGCGTTCAGATACTGACCAAATACGGCATGCGCTGGGACCTGAAAAAAGGCGACTTTGCATTTAGCAGTAAAAAAAATAGCGGCGAAAATATTGACATTTATAAGTATGCAGGGAAAGAAAGCATCATTAAAGAATGTGAAGACAGTTTAAGGCGCCTGGGAACCGACTACATTGACCTGTACCAGATACACTGGCCCGAGTCTACCACCCCGATAGCAGAAAGCATGGAAGCTGTTTCACGCCTGAAAGACCAGGGCAAAATTAGGTATGCAGGCGTTTGCAATTATGATGCAGCACAACTGGCCGAAGCTGAAAAATATATCACCCTTGCTTCCGACCAGGTGCCCTACAGTATGGTCAACCGGGGCATAGAATCCGAACTAATTCCCTACTGCCTGGAAAACAATAAATCCATTTTAGCTTACAGCCCACTGGAAAGGGGGCTTTTAACGGGCAAAATACGGCCCGGGCATGCCTTTGCACCCGGTGATCACCGTAAGGAAGTTTCATTTTTTAAAGAAGAAAATCTGAAAAGAACAGATGAGTTCCTTGACTCGCTAAAACCACTCGCTGCCGAAAAACACTTAACGCTGGGACAACTGGTTATCCTGTGGACTTTACAACAACCAGGCATTACCATCACCCTGGTAGGCGCACGGAATGCTGAGCAAGCCATTGAAAATGCCAAAGCCATTGATAGCAGTTTAAGTAAAGAGGAAATCGCGATAATCACAGATCACCTTGAGCAATTGGAACTGGCCGTTTAATTGCAATTATTATTTAACCATATCATTTCAATAATGAACAAAAAAGTATTTTTTGCCTTTTGCCTGTCTATGATTGCGACAGCGGGGCTTTTATCATTCAAATTTGCAAAGAATGATAAACCAGTTAAAGCTTATGAAACAGCCAGCGCGGGCCTTACCCTTCCCGAGGGATTTCAGGCGGCCGTTATTGCTGATAATTTGGGCAGTGCCAGGCACCTTGTTGCAACCCCGCAGGGTGATATTTACGTACATCTTGCCGGGACAAAAAATGGCAAAGGTATATTGGTGTTCCACGTTGATGGAGATAAAGCGACTTTAAAATCGAGCTTTGCCAATTTTGGCGGGACGGGCATTGCCATTAAAAATGGCTATTTGTATGCCTCCAACAGCAGGGAAGTTTACCGGTATAAGCTGGACGACCAAAACCAGGTCATCAACCAGGATAAGCCGGAGAGAATTGTTACGGGTTTATTGGACAGAAGAACACATGCGCCAAAAGCTATCGTTTTGGATAACGACGGGAACCTGTATGTAAACATTGGAGCCTATTCAAATATTTGCAGCGAATTTGATCCCAATAAAACAGGCTGCCCTATTTTGGACTCGGCAGGCGGTATCTGGCAGTTTAAAGCTGATAAACCAGAGCAGCATTATGCTGACGGCACCCGGTATGCGACCGGTTTAAGGAATGTGGTTGGATTGGCATGGAACCAGCAGGACAACCAGCTTTTTGTAATGCAGCATGGCCGCGACGAGCTGCATGATCTTTTTCCGAAACTATATACCGTACATCAATCGGCCGAATTACCTGCGGAATGCATGTTCGCCCTGAAAAACGGTGATAACGCCGGCTGGCCATACGTTTATTACGACTGGATACAACATAAAAACATGCTCGGTCCTGAATACGGCGGCGACGGCAAAAAACCGGCTGACAGTAAATACATTAACCCGGTGGCGGCCTACCCGGGCCATTACGCGCCGGATGGCTTATTATTTTATACCGGCAGCCAATTCCCCGAAAAATATAAAAATGGCGCGTTCATCGCTTTCCACGGCTCGTGGAACAGGGCGCCCGAACCGCAGGCTGGTTATTGCGTCGTATTTCAACCTTTTAAAGATGGTAAACCAGAAGGTAAATGGGAAGTTTTTGCCGATGGCTTTGCCGGAACAGAACAGCAAAAAGCATCCGGACATGCTGTTCATCGCCCATGCGGGCTCGCACAAGACCCTGACGGTTCTTTATATGTAACCGATGATAACAAAGGAACAATTTATAAGATCACCTATAAAAAATAATAATGAACATTAAAATAACCGGTCTGTTGCTCGCATCATTTATATTGTTATTTAACGCTTTAGATGCGAAGACCAAAAAACGAGCTGCACACAAAACGACGGCGGGAACTTCTATGGCACGCGGGCAAATTGTATATACCAATGTTTGCCTGGCCTGCCATATGGCAGATGGCGGGGGTGTACCAAACATGAACCCGCCTTTAATTAACACCACCTATGTATTGGGGAATAAAGCAGCTTTAATTAAGATAGTATTACATGGATTTAAGGAAGATGTGGAAATAAACGGGAAAACTTATTCAAACACCATGGCTCCCCATGACAATTTGAATGACCGGCAAATTGCTGATGTGCTAACTTACGTTCGGCGCAGTTTCGGTAATAAGGCAAGCGCCGTCAAAGCTACGGATGTATCAAAGGAAAGGACAGTGGGTATAAAATAGTTATTAAACTTTGCTGCGATACCTCCTGGTCACCAAAAACCTGTATACATTTGATAAGGAGCGTTACGATAATGCGCTGATTTGTCGTTTACTATTTTTCTTTCAAACGGACGGCATTAGCATCAAACATTCCCATCAGGCTGCCTGTTGCATGGTCGTCATCTTTCTTTGCCAAAAGCAGACTCACATCATAACCCTGTGTACTAAAATACAGGGTGACCTTGTCGCCATCCTGTTCAATTTTGGTCAGCGGTATGTCCTTATGCGCATCGGTGGTATCTAACAGTGCACCTTTCATGTGCCCTGCCGAGTCGGCAATATTAAACTTCATATGTGTATCCCCATCTGGCAGGCCTTTCAGCAGGACATCCCATTTGCCAATAAAATAATTTGTTTGCGTTTGCGCATTTACGTTTGTCGCGATCACAATCAGGATCACAACCATTAAATTAACCAGTGTTACTTTTTTCATTTTTTGAATTTATTTGTTTGAGTTTCTCAAATTAGTATTTGAACATGTTTTCATGTTGCATAACCGCACTTTGTAGCTTATCGAGGATGGGACCCACCCGAACTACATCGTCCCTTGGCAAAAATCTGTAATGCCTGTTAGGCGCGGTTACCCGTTTGTTAATAAATTGTCGCTACGCCAGCACTTTTTTCAAATTGTTGTAGTCATTGGTAACATTTTCTATTGGCTTTGGCGGCCCGTCCTGCTCAATAAAAAAGTATTTCATGCCCGAGGTGTGTCTGGCATCAAAAATTGGTTTAAAATCAATATAGCCGCTGCCGATTTCTGTGGGCTCTTTTGTGGTTTTGTCCATATCCTTCACATGCCAAAGCGGTATACGGCCATGGTATTTCTTAAATATCTCCAAAGGATTCTGCCCGGCAACAGTTGCCCAGCCAAGGTCAAGTTCGCTCTTTACTAAATCTTTGTCGGTATTGGCCATTATGTAATCATAAGGCAATACCCCGTTTATCGGCACAAACTCAAAGCTGTGGTTGTGAAACGCAAACTGCACCCCGGCTTTCTTACATGCTTCCCCGGCTTTGCCAAACACATCCACCGCAGTTTTAACATCGTCCATTGTTTTTGTTGGTATTGCTGCGCACACAAGGTATTCCAAACCACCCTCCGCTGCTTCGTCGGCTAATTGCTGTGCATTGTCCTGCAGGTTAGCCGATTTGGGCATGTGCTCAATCATGGGTGCATATTGCTTTATTTGGGCGGAGTCTTTCGCGTTAGTGGCAAGTTTCATCAATGTGGATACCGTAAAGGGCACTCCCCCCACATGTTCGCTGCGCCAGGTCATCCCCATGTCTTTTACCATACTGGCAAATTCCCTGGGTTTGTAGCCATAGTAAAGCCCTTTTGAGCCGCCGGCACTTTCCAAATTCTTATAACCAATTGCCGCCAGCTTTTGCAGTGTGCCTTTAGTGTCGGCCTCCATCAAGGCGCCAACAGTGTACAACTGCAGGCCTATAGCATCGCTGTTTTTGGGCATAATAAAACCGGTTGCGCGGCTAAACGCCGGGTAGAGTATTCCTGCGGCGGCAAGCATGCCGGTTTGTTGTAAAAACGTTTTTCTGTTCATATCAATTCTGTTGAGGGTTTTTAATTTACCGAATAACTTACAAAAGCAATCTTTTTACTGTTAGGGCTCCACGACGGCGTATTTATGGTGCCCGCCCCGCCATAAAACACTGGCGTTATATCTTTAACAGTTTTTGTTTTGGGATCCATCAAACGGAGTTTGACATCCTTACCAAACGGGTGAAGTTGTTTTTGGTCGGTAGTATAGGCTATGTAAGCAATCCATTTATTATTTGGTGACGGGTGTGGAAACCAGTTGGCATTTTCATCAGAGGTCATCTGCTCCGGTTGCGAGCCATCGGGGTGCATCCGCCAAACTTGCATGTGGCCGGTACGGTATGAGTGGAAATAGATGTACTTGCCATCAGGAGAGTAATCGGGCCCGTCGTCTAACCCCGGGGTTTCAGTCAGTCTTTTCGGAGTGCCGCCTTCCACCGGTATTGTGTAAACATCCAGGTTTTTAAAATCCCCTCCACAATATGCTATTGTCTTGCCATCAGGGCTCCATCCATGCCAAAAAGAAAGATCCTGTGAGGTTGTTATTTTCTTCGGTTGCCCGCCGGCAGCAGGTACGATAGAAATAGAAAATTTATAAACTTTTTGTGAAGAGTTGCCCGTATCGAAACTGGTTATTGCTATCCATTTTCCATCCGCTGAAAGCCCGTGGTCGTCCATGATTTGATTAATTGACCCGGTGTTAATTTCGGTTAACGCTTTGGTAGCCAGGTCCAGTTTATAAATTTTGCCTCTAAAGTTGACAACGAGGTAATTGTTAGGATGCCAGTTGGGTGCTTCGAAATCACCTTTGGCAACTAATACTGTATCAATTTTTCCTGTTTTGATATCAAGCGTCTGGATATAGCTCGTCGTGTCGTGTTTACTTTGCGCGAATACGGGGGCCGAGAAAAACAAACAGAAAAACATTATGCTGGCTGGCTTAAAAAAAAGCAAAGAAGCCGGTAATTGAATAGATTTGCTCATACTGGTACGATTTGTGTTTATGATATTTAAAAGAAATTTCTATTTGGTAAATTTTAACATTTAGCGAATATAAATAAAAATTTTCTATTTGACGAAATTTACCAAATAGAAAATTTAAATTACTTTTGCAACCTTATGAATGTATTTAAAGAGTTTGAAGATTTTATTGAAAACGGATATAAAACCTATATTCCGCATGTGTGCATAGACTGTGTCATATTCGGCTATCATGATCACCGGCTAAAAATTTTACTTTCGCAGATTGAAAGTCTTAATGGGCTTTCCCTGCCTGGTGGGTATATTAAACGAACTGACACTATGGATGAAGCCGCCAGCAGGATTGTTGAGGAAAGAACGTCTATAAAGGGTTTATATCTGCAGCAGTACAAAACATTTGGCGGCCCTGACCGTGTAAAATTCAATGAAATTGATTTGGACAGGCTGGCGCAGATCCCCCTATTGAAAAAACTAAAATCAAGCTGGTTGATAGATCAGACGATCTCCATCGGCTATTACGCGATAACAGATTTTTCACTGTCGAAACCACAGCCGGGATTCATGGACCGTTCATGTGAATGGTACGACATTGATAAAATCCCTTCATTATTGTTTGATCATAACCAAATGGTGAAAGATGCGTTGCAAACTTTGCGCTCGCAATTATATTATCAGCCGATCGCCCAAAATCTGTTGCCCGGGAAGTTTACGCTTACAGAAATACACGCCGTGTATGAAACCATTCTTGATAAAAAACTGGACATAAGAAACTTCCCAAAGAAGATGGCATTTCTTGGATTGATCACCAAACTTAACGAGAAACGAAACATAGGCCCGCACAGGGCGCCTTTTCTTTATACCTTCAACAAGAAAAAATATAAAAAGGCGCTGGAATTGGGTGTAACGTTAAGTTGAGGAAAAATTACCGGCAACTAAATTTTTGAGATAATCGTTCATATTCTCCAAACCAAAAAAAGACTTCAGCGTTTCGCTAAAGGCTTTCTTCTTTGAAAGGTAGCGGGGCGAGCCCCGATAGCTACGGGAGTCGAACCTGGGTCCGCTAACCAGAGGATAGCTACTAACTCTATTGGCAATATCACAAATATCCCATCTTCCTGAGGTATGCCACCCAGATCTCATAAGCAGGTGGTTTAAGGTGCAGCCCTTCGTAAGTGTATTCACTGTTCAGCCGGCCATCGGCATCGGCAAACAGGTGAAAGATGTCTACATAAGTGTAGTTGCCGGCTGCTGCATTGGCCTGCAGCAACTTATTAAGGGCCACTACATGTTCTTCCTTATCATAATGCTGCGGGAAGTTGTTTATGGTTGAATTAACTGGCAGCACGCTTTCCACATAAATTTGGGTTTGCGGGCATTTGGCATGAATTTCCTTAACGATTTTGAGATCATTATCGGCGATCACTGCATCGGGGATATCCTTGCCGATGTCGTTAATACCAATCAGCAGGAAAACCTTCGACGGCTGGCGGTCGGTAACATCCTTAAGGCGTTTTAAAACTCCGTAAGTAATGTCGCCGCCTATGCCCCGGTTCACTACGGTGGTGTCGCCGGTTGCCTTTTTCCAGTTGCCCATTTCGGTAATGCTGTTGCCCAGGAAAATGATCCTGCCCGTCACTACCGGCTCTTTTGCGAATTGCGCCAAACGCTGCGGGGTATGTTCGGGGATAAAGGGTATGGTGTCATATACCCTTTGATTGGTGACATTTTGGGCCTGCACCGCCAGCGGGAACAACATGACAAAGAAGAGGTATTTCATAATTTTAATTTAGTAAACGAATATAGCTAGCAAATGATACATTTTTCTCGTCCATATAAATAAGTTATTTTTTGTCGAAACATTAGTTGCAGCGTCTTTGCGTCACCACTAAGGCTTATGCGGCACGCCGGCCCACGATCATTCGCTTCGGAGGGATTTTACCGGGTTAGCGAGGGCCGCACGCATGGTCTGAATACTGACCGTCAGGACGGCAATGGCGAAGGCGGCAGCGCCTGCCAGCAGGAAGATCCACCAACTGATCTCCGTACGATAGGCAAACGTATCGAGCCATTTGTACATGGCCCACCACGCCGCCGGGAAGGCGATGAGCGCAGCAATCGCGACAAGCACCGTGAAGTCCTTACTGATGAGGCCGACGATATTGCTGACGGAGGCGCCGAGTACTTTGCGGATCCCGATCTCCTTGGTGCGTTGTTCGGCAGCGTAGGTAACCAGCCCGAACAAGCCGAGGCAGGCAATAAGGATGGCGAAGACCGCGAAGGTGATGAATATCCGGCCGGTCTGCTGCTCGGCGTGGTACAATTTATCAAAGTCGGTATCCATAAAGGTGTAGCTGAAGGGCAATCCCTGCTTGGCGGCATGGAGCTTAATTCCTACCTGCCGGATGAGACCGGAGACATCATTCGTGTGGAAGCGGACAGCCATATTGCTCCAGTTAAACGTGTTGAACACCATGAGAAGGGGGTGTATCTTGTCATGCATGGAGTTGTAGTTGAAATCCTTTACGACGCCGACGACGTGAAAGGTGAGAAGCTTGTAGTGATCATCATGATTGTAGAAGATCAGATTGAGCGGGTCCTTCACGCCGAGCATTGCTACGGTGGCTTCATTGAGGATAATGGCGGTGGAGTCGGTAGGAAATTGCGCGAGGTCGAAGTTGCGGCCTTTGACGATCTGCATGCCGAGGGTAGGAACATAATGGTCGTCGACCCGTAGTGTGGTCATGAGAATCGACTTCCTGGCGTCGAGCGAGGCATCAAGGAACCAGCCTTCCTGCCAATACTGGCCATCGACGGTGGGGAGGTCGGGGGTGACGGTTGCGTCGGTGACCCCGGCCAGGGTGAGCAGATCTTTGCGAAGAAGGGTCGTGCCATCCCGGCCTAGCGACCAGGTATCATGGAGGACGAGCACGTGTTCCCGATTGAAGCCGACTTCCTTATTCCGAATATATTGCAGCTGGCGATATATGACGAGGGTGCTGACGATGAGGCCAATAGAAATAAAAAATTGAAAGACCACCAGGCTGTTACGCAGCCAACTGCTCTTGAAGCCCGTGGACATCTTTCCTTTCAATACCTGAACCGGCTGAAAGGAGGAAAGGTAGAAGGCGGGGTAGCTGCCTGCCAGACAGCCGACCAGCAGCACCAGGAGAATTAGGACGGGCAGGAACCGGCCGGTGAAGAGCATGTCGGCATGGAGCGATTTGCCGGCGAGCTGATTGAACATCGGCAGCAGCAGGACAGCGATGCCAAGGGCGAGAACGAGGGAAAAGAGGCTGAGCAGGATGGACTCGGTGAGGAATTGGAGGATGAGTTGTCCTTTTGTGGAGCCGGCGACCTTGCGGATGCCCACTTCCCTGGCGCGGTTGGCACTGCGGGCGGTGCTGAGGTTCATGAAATTGACGCAGGCGATCAGCAGGATGAGCACGGCGATAACGGAAAATATGTATACGAACTGGATATTGCTGTTGGCTTCGAGCTCACCGGACTTATTGGAATTGAGGTGTACGTCGGTGAGGGGGAAGATGCGGCACCGGAAATGATTACCCGTTTTCTCGAGGTCGGAGCGCGAAGTGTGGAACTCTTGTTGGAGGACCGGGCTGATACGGAGGTTGACGACTTCATCTACATCCTTCTGGACCTCGGCCCGCGTGGTGCCGGCTTGGACAAGGATATAAGTATAATAAGCATTACTTACCCAGTCGTTGTCGGCGGGGTCATTAAAGTTATAGGCTTCGCGGATGGGACGAATGAAGCTGAAATGGAATTGAGACTGTTCCGGCATGTCCCGGATGACCCCGGTGATCTTTAGGGGTGTATTGTTAACATCAATCTCCAGCGTGCGGCCGACAACATCGGTACTGTTGAAATAGCGGCGGGCGGCACTTTCATCGATCACGATAGAATGAGGGTTGTTGAGGGCGGTATTGGGGTCGCCGGCTATCATTGGAAGGGTGAAGACCTTGAAGATCGTCGAGTCGGCGAAGGTGAAGTGGTGGTCGAGGATATGGTTGTTGCCCTTTCTCACCAACTGGTCGCCCGGGTTGCGGAACCTGACCATCTGCTCGATCTTCGGATAGGAAGCAACGAGTGTGGGGCCGAAAAATTTGGAGGTGGTGACAGCGTCGTATTGGGTGTTATTTAAGTAGATATCCTCATCGATCCGATAGATGCGGTCGGCGTTGACGTTGTAGCGGTCGTAACTGAGCTCATCGGTGACGTAAAGGACGATCAGCAGACAGACACCGAGGCCGGCAGCGAGGCCGAGGATGTTGAGGGCGGTAAAGCTCTTGCTTTTTTTGAGGCTGCGGAAGGCGATCTTGAGATAATTTCTAAACATGAAGTTTCGGTTTAATTTTTCGATAGACCAATCTGGTGTGGTTTCATGGATCGAAATTACCGCAGCCGGCTGTGAACCAGCTCTCAAATTATAAGTTGGGAGCTCTTTTTTATATTCCGCAGGAGTTTTGCCCGTTAATTCCTTAAATATGCGATGGAAGGTGCTTTGGGAATTGAAGCCTGAGTCGTAGGCTATGCCCAGCAGGGTGATGTTGGCATAAGCCGGATCCTGCATTTTGCGGATCACATCCATAACGCGGTATTCATTAATGAAATCGTTAAAGCTTTTTTTGAGGACGGTATTAAGTATCCGCGACAACTCATGGGTATGCAGACCCAGTTTTTCGCCCAACGAACTTAGGGTTAATTCCGGGTCCTCATAATACCGGTTTTGATGAACGGCCTTTTTGAGCCAGGTTCCTTTTTGCCTCAATCCGGCTGGGAGCAATGGCTTTAAAAACGTTTTGGCAAAGCTAAGCGCGCCACTATCAGGCCTTGCATGAGCTGCAGCACCTATCCAGATCAGCATTCCACCCACACCGAGATAAAAAAGATAATAAGTCTGCGCGCCTGAATGATAAAAATAAACTGCAGCGGTAAGCGGTACCCAAAGCAGCCACAATAGTCCGAAACCAGCCAGCAAATGATGCAGCCACCGCAACTCAAACCGGTAACGGTCGCCGCCGGTAAATTTTTGGCGATGATAAAAACGTTCGATGAGTTGGTGCGAGAAATACAGGTAGGCAATAACCGAAATAAAAGTAAGGAACGGTAATACAGGGTTGGGTAATATGAACGGCTCCAATAATGCCGGGACGAAATGCAGCAAGTCTTTCCGGCTGAACTGGTATTCTGGCCGGGTTAATTTCAGTACATAAAAATATATAAGAGGGCCAAGCGCCAATGAAAACTGCAGCGGCAACTGTGTATCGATGCCTGAAGTACGGATCATCCACAAAACCATCACCGCAAGAGCCAGGGCAAGAAACCTGTTTGCCGGGCGGGTTATCTTTTTGGTAGCCCCTAACAACAAAGCAAAATTCAGCCCGGTAACCAGGATTCCCAGGACGGTCACATCATAAAAGTTAATATGGGGTGTATAGAGATTCACGCAGATCAAATATCGGGAACATTTTAAGATAATCGTTTTTGTCCGTCCGTTTTTTGTGGGTCGCCCCGGCTGTTCGAAGTTTACGAACTTCGTGCGATTATGCTCATAGTCTCCGTCTACAGTAAAAACAAAAAAGCCTTCAACTTTTCGCTGAAGGCTTTCTGCTTTGAAAGTAGCCCCGACGGGAATAGTAAAAAGTGCGTTTAAACAAGCCATAAGGCCGTTTTTAGGATGCGCGTTGTCACATAGGTTGTCGTTTACTTTGCCGTTGGCCTAAAAATAGCCCGTTCCCACCCTCATGCAGCCGTACACTTTAACATAATAGCTTATTATCGTACTGCCAGCGGATTGTTTTATTTTTAATGTGCTGGCAGTCCCATAATGCCATTATGTTAAGCATACCTGATAGAAGGTCTGCTCGTATACGGCTTGCCCACTGATAACAAATAAGTAAAAATCCTCACACTGTTCAAACAACTTTCAAAACTTCAAATCAGCCTTTAGAAACTTATTTTGCGTATCAAATTATTACCATAATCCGCTACGTATAAATTACCTGCTGCATCTATTGTTATACCGAATGGGGCATTAAACGAGGCTAATGTACCACTACCGTTTGTTGACCCTTGTGAGCCATTGCCAGCGATGGTCGTTACAACCCCTGCTGGCGTAATTTTGCGAATTAGGTTATTTCCTGTATCTGTAACATATAAGTTACCGGAAGCATCAATTGCAATGCCTGTTGGTCTGTTAAAAGACGCTGCCGTACCGGTACCGTTTGTTGCGCCAGCTTGGCCATTACCAGCGACGGTGGTTACTACCCCGGCTGAAGTTATTTTGCGAATTAGGTTGTTACCTGTATCTGCAACATATAAGTTACCTGAGGCATCAATGGCCAAATACTGGGGCCCATTAAATGAGGCGGCCGTGCCGGTCCCGTTGGATTCACCTGCTACTCCGTTACCTGCTAATGTCGTTACTACACTGGCTGGCGTTATTTCGCGTATAGCATTATTGTTATCATCGGCTACATAAACATTGCCTGAAGCATCAACCACTATGCCGAGCGGAGAAGCAAACGAAGCAGCGGTGCCCGTCCCGTTAACAAATCCTTGAACACCGCCAGCCACCGTGGTGGCAACGCCTGATGGACTTATTTTCAGTATAACATTACCACCCGCACTATTACCTAAGGCAGCCAAATCGGTTACATAAACATTACCTGATCCATCAGTTGCAACGCCTTCCGGGAAAAAATACGGTGCGAGGCCGTTACTTGGGTTATAGCCAATGCCAAAAAATGTTGTTACTACACCGGCTGGCGTTATCTTACGTATCAAGTTGTTACCTACATTTGGACCACTACTCGCTACATCCACAACATAAAAGTTGCCATTTACATCTATTCCGATATCGACAGGTTGCTGAAATGACGCCGCCGTGCCAGCACCATTGGCAGAACCTGCAATTCCGCTGCCTGCAAAGGTGCTAACATTAACAGTCGGTGTAGTTGGAGTAACTGGGGTAGGATTAGGTGTGTTTTTTTTACCGCAAGACGTGATAAAAAATACTGTGATTAACAGCAATGACAAGGTTTTTTTCATAAATTTTAAGTTAAGAAATAAAGACCCTTAGCCCCTATCAGAGTGGTTAATTAAGCAAGCGTGGGGCCTCAAAGCTACCACGCCCGACCAAGAGCGCACACACTGATGAAGTTACCCACGCTATAGCATAGGCGACACTTGCACTCGTGTGTTTAGCAAATAAATTTGGTCGGTTCGGTAGCTAAACGAGTTCGCTATAAAAGCTCTAAATTAAAGAAAATAGTTAACAGCATACAAATCATCAAATTAATTTCTTAAATCTCATTTGAAAACCGGGAATTTAATATTAAAAGAATTTATCAATTGAATTAAACCCTGTTTTCCAGGCCATAAAATATTATTTACTCTGTTTTTGGTGGTTTATAATCCAAAGAATTTAAAACAGCTATAACATTTGATTATTAGATTTTTACATTTTTGATAACAAAATGTTATAGCTTTGTACGATGGAAGTAGAGATCGAAAAAAACGTGGTTATAGCTAATTGGAACAAATTCACAAGCGATATAGAGGAAATAAAAATGCTATTCGATAAACTAATTGAAAACTATCAATTGAAAGAAGATAGTATTGATACAGTATGGTATAAAGGCAAATTTTCTATATGTATCAATCTACCTAAGTTGAGAGGTGATTGCTAAGTAATCATACATATCCTCAATCACATAATTGCCCTTTTTATCATCCGCAATTATTACAACTCTTATATTTTCGGCGATTAATCCTAAATCTATCAATGCCTTTTCATTATTTCCTCCGTTTAAATCCATAGCTCTTTTAATATCCCATATTTGTTTAGTTGACATAGGAGCAATTACTTTGAAAAGTATGTCGTAAGCATCGGCAGCATTTTTATATACCCCCAAATGCTTTAACCAGTCGTATTTGTCTAAAAACGCCTTCGCATCTTTGTAGTCTAAGAATTTATATCCCATTGATTTAAGTTTTTTTACAGGTTTAAGCCATAAATATACACTAAATTTAATTTGATAGAAACGAATGACAATTGTGCGTACTTTTGAGTTAAATGTCACATTAAAGGTATATTTGAATAATGGACAAGGATTATTATAAAGAGCATAGAAAAAATAGCTTTAAACAATGGGCATATTCTGTACAAAGAATTGATCTATTAATAGTTTCTATTAGTGGGGCTGGTATTTATGTAGTACTTGAATCATTAAAATATTCCATCGAACATACACTTTGTAATAGCTTACTGTTAAAAATTTGCGGGGTTATTTTTGTAATTACGTTAGTGGTTAATTTCATAAGTCAATGCACTGGTGAGCGCGTCAATGAACAGGAAATTAAATGGGCTGACGAAAAGTTGGAAGAAAACGAAATACAAGCAAAAACTCATGAAGTTAATTCAGATTTTTATAATAAGGCAACGGGCATACTTAACATGACAAGCATGATAGGTATGTTTTTGGGTTTAGGCTGTCTGATAACTTACTTTTTCATTACCTTTTAACGGGCGGTTTTTTTGAGCCTATTGTTGTTTTCGTACCTTTTGCCATATTTTTATTTTTTATAATTACCAATTAGCGGGACTGCAATCCCGCTTTTTAATTGAATAAATATACACTAATTTTACAAGCGTGAAAACAAACGACAAGTATGCTATAGGCTTAATCCTGCTTTGGGTTATTGTAGCAGTATTTTTAAGTTTTTAGTTTGCCCAATTGATTTAGAGTTACCTAACTTTTTTTTTAAATATTTCGGGCGGAGCACGTAAGATTTTACTCTATTTTTATGCTAATGGTAGTGTTTCCAATGTTATCAACTTGCATAGGTATTAGCCTGCTAACAATCTTGTAAAATTCTGTGGGGTTTTCTTTGCCCCAAGTTATAAGGTTAACTGTTTTATCTTTTTGCAATTCGGTAAACGCATCAGCAAAAACTTCTTTTACCAACTTAGTACTTTTAGTTACCGCACCTTTTGGTTTCCCTGGGTTCCCCTTTTCAAATAATCGCCCCATATCCTCGTAAATCTTCGTAATTATCTATTAATGTCGCATAAACATAAACGTTCAAATTGCCATTTTAGGACCAATTATTTTTAAAAAATGGCATAATATCAAACAATGTACCGTTAGCATTTATATGGGCTAATTTACGTTTAAAATTGTTCGCGGCGTTGCTGTTTTTATTCCGGCATTTTTTAGCCTCTTTGCCGTGTAATTTCTCGGAACAGTATTTACTCCCAGCCTTTTGATTTGTTATGTCCCTGCCGCAGCTTATACACTTTTGCGCCCTATTTAAGATCGTTAAATCAGTGCAACTTTTTGACCGTTTAGGTAAACAGTCAAAAGGTTGCAAACTCGTTTTTTCAATGCTATTTAATGGTTGTAAAGATGGCCCTGCAATGTCGGTCAAAAGGTTGCACCTATTAGGATATTCAGATGTAATATTATTTAAGGTTTCCACTAAAATTTTAAAGGTTTTTTCCTTTAAGCGGTCGGTACTATGATTATTTAATAACCCCTTATAATCTTTTTTCTCCCGGCAGCGTTTATTTTTGTCTTTAGTCGCATCATTGTGATAATTCGGATTAATATACTTTTGATAAAATATTTGTTCCTTATCACTTAAACCCGTTACAGGTTCTTTAATTATTAGTTCAGTAAAACATTCCAACAAAAGCATTTTACATTTTTCGATTATTGCAGGATTCAGCAAATCGGCTAAATAAACTTTTTTGCCAATTTTTTCCATTTTAGTAAATCTTAACTCAAAGCGTAAAATATTTTTTAAACCGAACTGCTGGCCTTTATTGTAACATTTTATCCAATATTGCGCGTTTTCATGTTCAGAAGTTTTTCCGTAAAACGGAGCAAGCATAGTATTAAAAAGATTGGTCTTATGGGCTATTAGGCTGTCAATAAAATAATCGGGGTTGAATGGCACTAATAAGTTTACTCCAAATTCCAAGTTGTGTACAACGGTTGTATTTGGGTTTATTATAAATTCATTTGCAAACTTTGTTATTGCCTCGGCAACATCTTTTAAAGTAAATTGAGTGTAATTGTTCAGGCCATTGTTAAAATAATAGTGCAAACTCCCGCTTGCATCAAGACGGCCACTTTCAAACTGCTTAAATTTAAAACTTTGCCGCTCTGCATATTTGTACTTAAAACGTGGTTTTATAGATTTATCATTTGCATTAATTACCTCACCACTTTCTTTATGAGCAACAAAATAGTCTAAATATTTATTCAGGTGTTCGGTTGTTACGTTATCATTTATTGCTAACTTTATACCGTCAAACATCGGTTTGCATTTATTGAACAAATAGGGGTACGGTTCGAAATACCGTACCCTTTTTTTGTGTTAAGGTCATTCATCCAATAGTCTCTTAAAATCAGCTATCAGCGTTTTTAAACGCTTAGGGAATACTTTGCAGCCGTTGATATAAATAACCCTTAAACAGGTTTTATCCTCGCTGAAATCAAACAAAATAAGGCTGGGGCGGTCTGTTCTATTGTCTCCAGTAAACAGATTTTCAAATTCTGTTGATCGCAGCCCGGTAAAAAATTGTTTGTGCTCCTTTTGCCTCCCTTTAATAATTTCTTTTGCTCCCTGCTGTCTTAAAAAGGGCTGCATAGCTGGCGCGGTTTTTAATTCAGCGGGTAAATGATTAAATCCGGGGTTGCTGTTTTCGGTTTGATAATACCAGCCGTTTATGCTGTTTAAAGAATATTGTAACCGGGTGTAGTTTGGCAATTTATTGAACGTTTGCATATTGTTACCTCCCTACATTAATTTTGGTTAACGCGTCCCGCACATTTTCATACTTAAATCTCACTTTGTAGCCCAAGCGAAATGCGTTAATGTAACCGGCCTTTACGTAATTGTCTAACGTAACGAGGCTAATACCTAAAATTTTGGCGGTTTCCTGTCTTGAAAGGAATTGTTTTTGTTCTGGGGGGATCGGAACAGTAGCTTTTGCATTTTGGTCCTGTACGGCGTTTTTTACCGTATCTGAAAGAATTTTCTTAAATTCAATTTCATCTAAATAAGTCATAATCATAATTCACAATAGCCTGATTTTTAAGAGGCTAAGGCAAATTTCGCAAAACTAAAAACGAGAGAAAAACGCTATTCTCCCCAAAAACTATTGAATTTTATTGTTCTTAGTTAGGTTTAGTTTTTGGTCCGATTTGTGGCAAGGTTTTATTAATTTTTGCAGTTTTGAACACCTCATTCACTGTAGTTATCGCGGTATTTTTGTATGGGTCGCTATCGGTGCCTGTTTTGTATTTCGTTAGCCCATTCCTAACAGTGTTTTCGTTTATGCCTGTAATTGCATTAATCAACTTTGCTAAATATGTTTTTCCCTTATGGGTTTGTTCAGCTGGGTTAAAATACTGTTTTTCTAAATAGTCGATTATTCCTAACTCATTTAACAATACAATTTTGTGTCCATACTTATCTAACTCCATAGGGTGTAAAACAGGTATATCCCTGCGCTCAAATTCTGCGGTCATTTGCGTTGCAATAATAGGCTGCATCATTTTTAGCATAAGCTCTATCGCATGTTTATAATCAGTTAGCGGGGTAGTATTTTGAACATTATTTACAATTTTATTTTTGTGGTCTGTAAGCTTGTCTAAAAAATAGTTACAACTTTCCTGAAAGGAATTAACGAGCGTGGAATATTTTTCCTTATTATAACAAGAGTCAAATTCATAGCCAATAGCATATTGAAATCGTTCCAATTGTTCTGGAAACACAAAATCAGATAATTGACTTCTTAGGACACGGAATATTTTATATTCTCTGATTAGGGTTGTTTCTAAAATCAACGTATCTAAAAGCTTCTGGGCAACCTCAAAAGGAATTTCATCTAAAACCCATCCCAAATCCAAATTATATTTATCAACACTCCATCTTAAATCGAGATTCAAATTATCACCGGAATGTACAATTTGATTATGTAAAGGGATATAGGCCAAAGGTGAGTAATGCGGCAATTGCAGAGCATATAACTCTACGTCCGCAATTTCTTTTTTATTCATATTTGCGATTTATTGAACACCGTTAGCCTTTCGATTCAAGGCTATTTTAACGCGATATAAGGCATTGTTTTAGACCCTAATTAGAACGCTTGTAAAATAATATAACCGCTTAAAAACGGCCATTATACGGCTGCCATTTCCTGCCTATTCCAATACCCGGCTATCACATTAGCACTTTCGCTGGCGGTTATCTTTATGTAATTTTTAAATGTTTGTTCTCGGGTATGGCCTGTAATAGCCATTATATCATAAATTGGTACACCCATTTTGTAGGTATTGGTTGCAAATGATCGCCGGGCAGTATGGGTACAAACCAGCTCATGCTGTTTATATTGCTTGTGAACGGTTAACCCGCCTTTGGTTTCGGTTTTACTGATTATGTCGTTCAACTCGGCCATTTCGGCAACTTCCTTTAAATACTCGTTCATCTTGGCATTTGACAGGGCTGGGGGCAAACTGTTTTCTGTTTTGTCGTTATACTTAGCCAATATGCCTAAAACTGTTTTGTGGATAGGGATAACAACGGGTTTGGCGGTTTTGTGGGTTGTTATTCTTATTAGCCGGTTTTCAATATCAATGCACGAAGCGGGTATTTTAACAAAGTCCGAAAACCTTAGCCCCGTGTAACAACCTATTAGAAAAAGATCGCGCACGCGGTCTAATTTAAAACTATTGGTCAGGTCTAATTTGGCAATCTTGTTTAATTCGGCCTCGTTCAAATAAATATTGTCGACCTGCTCGGCGCTACCAATAAAATCCCTGTGATTGTGAATTTGGTTTGTGGTTAACCCCCTGCTTGCTGCATCACTTAAAATTGATTTAAAGGTTTTAATATGCTTGCCCCAAGTGTTAACCTGGTATTCCTTAACGTTAATTAAGTAGTTTTTATAGTCCGAATAGAATTGCAGGTCAATGTCTGCAAAGTCAAAGTTTCTTAGGTCGTCTTGTTTTATATTTTCCCTTATTGCCTTTGCTTCTTTCCAAACTTTATTAAATCCCTCTAAATTTTCCTTCACCTGCTGATAATGCCGTTTAGTGGCGTAGGTCAAGGGTTTTTTGGTTTGCGTACTTATCCGGTGATCGGCAAAGTTTACAAAGTCGGCCAAAAATTTAAAAAAGGTAGGAATTTCAATTTTAGCTGGTTCAGCCTTCCCCAAAACGATTTTAACCATTTCGCGCAATTCGGCAACGTCCGGGTTGCGGTTGTTGTCATTCTGAAAAGTCCTGAATGTGTCCTTGATTTTACTTTCGATGTTATTCAACCGGGTGTTAAATTCCGGCCACCCGATAAATTCGCCACTATTTTTCGCACGTTGTTTTGTCGCGTCAAAAAATTTCGGTTTGATCTTTTCTACATTGGAGAAAACAAGTCTTTGCTTGTCCCACCGAACAATACAGTTTAACGGTGTTTCAACATTAGATTTTAATTTGTTGCGGAGATTGTAATTAACAAAAACTCCTTTTAAGGTTTCCGACATGATGTTTTGCAATTTATTGAACAAAACAAATATAAGAAAAATCCTAATTCGTTGTCACATTTGTTGTCATTTTATTTGTGTTTAGGCTTGTTTTGTTTTGTCACATAAAATAAAAATCCCCCCTTATTTGCTATAAAGAGAGATTTTTTAAATTTGATTGGTCTTTGCCTTTACAAAGTTTGTAGCCCCGACGGGAATCGAACCCATATCTAAAGTTTAGGAAACTTCTATTCTATCCATTGAACTACGGGGCCAGGACGATTTCGGAATTACGAATTACGATTTCGGATTTTTTGCAAATGTGCGAATTTTATGGGAGTTAGTCAAAACAATTTACCATTCGCTATTTCAGTCGTAAATCGTAAATCGTAAATCGTAAATCGTAAATCACCTCACCACCGAACCATTATGCATATCATCATTCCCTGCGGAAACAAAATCCAGCTTACCATCGGAGTTTTCGGCCATCAGGATCATGCCCTGCGAGAGGATGCCTTTTATTTCCCGTGGTTCAAGATTTACCAATACGCTCACTTTTTGGCCAATGATGGCTTCGGGTTCAAAATATTCGGCAATGCCGGATACGATGGTACGTTGATCTATGCCGGTATCAATAGTAAGTTTCAGCAGTTTTTTTGTTTTGGCTACCTTTTCGGCGGTTAAAATGGTGCCGGTGCGGATGTCCATCGCTGCAAAGCTTTCATAATTGATGTTTTCTTTCGCAGGTACTATTTCCGCCTGTTTTTGCGGCGTTGATGCCGCTTTTTTATCCGATAATTTTTGAATCTGGAAGTCGATAACCTCATCCTCAACTTTGTCAAACAATAAAGCAGAGGGATTTAGCTGATGCCCGTTTGCAAAAGCCATTTCCTTGTCGAAAGCAATGGCGCTAAAGGGCAGGTTAAGCATTTCAACTATCTTTTTTACCGTTGCAGGCAAAAAGGGCTGCAGGCACGAAGCAAGGTGGCCTATTAAAATTAAGCTGTTGTGCAAAGTTGTTTTAGCGCTTGCGGGATCGGTTTTTATAGTTTTCCAGGGCTCATTTTCGGTAAGGTAACGGTTACCGAGGCGGGCAATTTCCATCACGGTTTGCAGGGCCTGCCTGAATTTGTAGGTCTCCAGGCTCGTTTCGAGCTCGTCGTAAAAATGGCCAAGCTCTACGTCAAGGTGCTTATCTGTCAGCACAATTTTAACAGCATTGCTTTCAATCTTACCATCGTAAAATTTGTGCATCAGTATCATTACCCGGTTCACGTAATTGCCTAAAATGGCAACCAGCTCGTTGTTTACGCGGGCCTGGTAATCTTTCCAGGTGAACTCGCTGTCGCTGGTTTCGGGCAGTATCGAAGTTAAAACGTAACGCAGCTCATCCTGCTTGCCCGGGAATTCTTCCAGATACTCGTGCAGCCATACTGCGTGGTTGCGCGAGGTAGAAAGTTTATCGCCCTCCAGGTTTAAAAATTCGTTTGCGGGTACGTTTTGCGGCAAAATATAACCCCCATGGGCATGCAAAATAGCCGGGAAAATAATGCAGTGGAATACAATATTATCCTTGCCTATAAAATGCAGCAGGCAGGCGTCGTCCGCTTCATTTGGCTGCTTTTTCCAGTATAATTTCCAATCTTTTCCGTTATCAATGGCCCATTGTTTGGTCGAAGAAATGTAACCTATGGGCGCATCCATCCACACATACAGCTTTTTTCCTTTAGCCTCTTCCAATGGCACATCAATGCCCCAATCCAGGTCGCGGGTCATCGAGCGGGGCTGCAAACCCGATTTTAACCACGATTTACATTGCCCGAACACATTTACTTTCCACTCGCCCTCTTTGGCATCTATCCATTTCTCCAGCCAGGGCTGGTATTTATCCAATGGCAGATACCAATGTTTTGTAGGTTTTAATACCGGCGGTTTGCCGCTCAGGGTCGAGATGGGGTTGATCAGGTCAGTAGGGTTTAACGAAGTGCCGCAATTTTCGCACTGGTCGCCGTAGGCGTTCGGGTAATTACAGTTGGGACAGGTGCCGATAATGTACCGGTCGGCTAAAAACTGCTGGTAATCTTCATCGAAATACTGCTCCGAAAACTTCTCTATAAATTCATCCTTCTCATACAGGTTTAAAAAAAACTCCTGCGAAAGGTCGTGATGTATGGGTGCTGAAGTACGGTGGTAAAAATCAAACGATATCCCGAATTCTACAAAACTGTCTTTTATCTGTTTGTGGTACCTGTCAATAATTTCCTGCGGGGTGGTATTTTCCTTTTTCGCTTTTATGGTGATCGCAGCGCCATGTTCGTCGGAACCGCAGATATACACCACATCCTTTTTTTTCAGGCGCAAATAGCGTACAAAAATGTCTGCCGGCAAATACGCACCGGCCAAATGCCCGATATGCAGTGGCCCATTCGCATAGGGCAAAGCCGAGGTTACAGTGAAACGTTTAAATTTATTTAGCTTTGACATTGTGTGTACGGTATTCCCGGCAAAGATACTTTTTTAGTGGGGAAGTCAGAAGTCAGATGCAATTCATATTGTAGCTACTAAACTGTTTGTTCTCTTAGATTGGAATTTGGCTAAAGCCCTGCTTTGCCAACCTTTTATCCGTCGGCTAAAGCCGACGGCAATGAATCTAACATAGCGTTTAAATTTATTGCCGTCCCTTTTAAGGGACGGTTAGTAAACAAAGAGCCAGGGGCTTTAGCCAAAATTGGCCGTTTGGCGACAATATGAATTGTACTGTCAAGAGTCAGAAACCCAAAAAGTTTTTTTAATATTGATAAATGGATAAACCCGCCGCAGCTACTTCCAATCTTCCGGACTTCCGGACTTCCGGACTACTTCCCCCTCACCTTAAAAAAGGAGACAAAATCGCCATCACCTGCCCGGCAAAAAAATTGCCCGCCCCGATGACAGATGCCGTAAAGCTTTTGCAATCATGGGGGCTGGAAGTTGTTTTGGGTGAGACTGTTGAGGCCAGTTATCACCAGTTTGCCGGCGATGATGACCTCAGGGCCCGCGACATGCAGCGCTTTATTGATGATGACAGCATCAAAGCCATTATTGCGGCCAGAGGCGGCTATGGCACCATAAGGATGATTGACAAAGTTGATTTTAGCAGCTTTGCCCAAAAGCCAAAATGGCTGGTTGGCTTTAGTGATATTACGATACTGCACGCCCATTTATTTGCAAACTACAGGGTGCAAACTATTCACGGGCAAATGCCGGTAAATATCCCGGATGCATCGGCGCATTCGTTAGAAACGTTAAGAAAGGCTTTGTTCGGCGAGCCGCTTACTTATCAATTTACCTCGCATGCGCTAAACCGCAGCGGCGAAGCCGCAGGGGTACTGGTTGGCGGAAATTTATCCCTGCTTATAGCTGTATCAGGCTCTGTTTCCGACCTTGATTATAATGGGAAAATATTGTTTATCGAAGACGTTGGCGAGTACCTATACGCAATTGACCGTATGATGCGAAACCTGAAGCGTGCCGGCAAATTAGCGCACCTGGCCGGCCTTGTCGTAGGCGCCTTTACCGATGTGAAGGATAACGACATCCCCTTCGGCCAAACCGTGCCCGAAATTATTATGGAGGTTGTAAGAGATTACGACTACCCTGTATGTTTTGATTTCCCTGCCGGCCATATTCCTGATAATTGCAGCCTGGTATTGGGGAAAACGCTAAATTTGTCGGTTAATAACGAACACGTAATTTGTCAGAACCGGGATTGAACAGATTTTACTGATTTTTAGGAGGAGAAATCGTTCAAAAGTCCCAACTCAAGAATTCACTAATTCACTAATTCGACCTTTAAACCCATGGCCCTCTTCAGCAATTTAGGCAATTATAAAAACTTCGGGCTATTAGTCATCCGGCTTGGCTTGGGTTTGATGTTTATTTATCATGGTTATCCCAAATTGGGCGGGGGTGTAAAAATGTGGCGCGAATTGGGCGCTTCAACGCAATACATTGGCATTCATTTCTGGCCGGTGTTTTGGGGGCTGTTAAGTGCGGTGGTTGAAACCTTTGGCGGGTTTTTGCTGATCATCGGGCTTGCGTTCCGCCCGGTATGCCTGCTGCTGCTCATCAACCTGCTTGTTGCCGCTGCTATGATCTTCGGTATGGGACAGGGCTTAGATGGCGCCGCCCACGCCATTGAAGACGCGATCGTATTCACAGGCCTTATATTCGTCGGCCCGGGCCGCTTTAGCGTTGATAAGAAGTAGTTGATTGAGTTGATTAGGTTGATATCTGAAATAACCTAACTCCATCAACCACTCACTCAATCAACTTAAACAACTATTCTGTTATTTTTTTCGAAACGTCAGTTGCAGCTTCTTTGCGCCACCGCTAAAGCTTAGGCGGCACGCGGTCGGACTTTCGGACTTTACTGACTTTCGGACTAATTCCCCTCAATCATTCATAAACTCGCCCAACCCTTTCAGGAAATTATCATCAACATCGTCTGAATCATGGGCCGACATATATTTACTTGCTTTATCGGCATCGGCGGCAAAGGCATTTTTTATTGACTTCCTTTTGAGCGTAATTTTTTGTGGCTGGCCCGCTGGCAGTTTTACAACATAATAAACGCCCTCATCAACATATGAATCATAATTATTACCGCTGCTGGTGATGCCGTTTGTCTGAAAATCGTTCTTCACGAATTTTGTACCAAGGTTTTTATATATTTTGTAATTGCTGCCCGATGCCAATACCTCGAGGTAATGATTGGGATCAATTGCCGGAACATTTTCAAAAGTTACCGGAACGCCTTTATTATCAAATAATGTAAACTGTTTTATCTGGTTTTTATCTACCATTCTCATCGTTGTGCCGTCAGTAGTAAACAGTAACTCGCCGTCAATTTTTGCATAATTGAACAGGTAACTATCATTCTGATGGATAACATCGGAGTTGGAGATAGCATAACCATGTACCCAATCGTTAAAAAAGTACGGGCTGCCGTGCAGTTCTTCCTCCTGCGTCCCGAACTTGGCAAGCGGCCTTGCCGAGCGGTCAGTGCCGCCAATTTCTGCGGTCTTGAAAACATCACCTGAATTGTCAACTTTAGCCGTGCTTGCCGTCCCGCCTGGCTTCATTACAATTTTAATACTCGACTGATTGTCAATTTTAACCACCGACTCCTGGTAATTATTACTGGTGGCCATAAGTCTCGAAGCAGGGTTTGCGTTAAGGGTAAACGCACCGTCCGGATCCGAAAATGTAGCATAATTATGTTCCGCATCTTTTATAAACGCGAAAGGTATTGGTTTGCCCTGTTCATCGGTTACTGTACCGCTTATTGCAATGGTTTGCCCGAAAGTTATGGTGCTTATCAAAAAAAGAAAGCTTAATACAATTGTTTTTTTCATATAATTTTATTTCCTGTTACTCAATTACGTGGCTGTGCAAAAAGCCGAAAATTATGAATTTATAACTAAAACAGCAGGTGATTATTGTAACAAATTTGTGTTTTTTTATTCTGGCCCTGCCGTATCGCCCCGGATAGCCCAAAAAAAGAGGCCCCGGAATACACCGGGACCTCTTGTAAGTATTTATACTTTTTTATTAAATCAATTACTTTATATACGTGTCCACAATATAGCCGTATGATCCCGTATGCTTGACAAAGTTGAAACGGAATAGTTTCAATGCCTGGGCATACGTGTACGGCCCTGCGAGCGAATTAGCATTAGGTGTGACGGTTAAAAATACCGGCCCCGATACGATGGTTATGCCTCCGGCGAGAGCAGCAGCCACATCGCTTGCCACAAAACTTAACTGGAAGTTTGAATACGTGCCATCAGCATTTTTTACGAAAGTAATGTCGTAACGCAATAATGGCGGAGGAGAAGCGTAAGCTGTATAAACCTGAACCTCGGTTGGTGATACCGGCACAAAGATTGCTGAACCGCCATTAAAGGACAAGCCGTTTAGGGCCGCTGTTGAATCCGTACCATTAAAACGCTCAAAATTATACCTGTAAGCGCCCGCAAAATCATTACCGATCACGTGGTAATAATGTGTGCTAAAGTTTTTACTGATGGGAACGCCGGCGGCGCTTTTTATCACAACAGGCAGCATATAGCTTTTTGCAGGGTCCAACAAATATTTGTTAATAGTTATTGTTGAATAGGCAAATTGCGCACCGGCCGGTATATTTACTGATGTGGCGGTAAATACATACGCGCTGGCAGGCAATACGTTGTAAACAATACCCGGGTTATCAGTATTAAATTTTGCAACCAGGGTGGTATCTACCCCAAGCGTAACGGTCAGGGCCGTATTCGGGTTAGCGGTGGCATAATCCACGCCAAATTTAATTACCGCGGTATCCGCAGTTACCGCGTCATTACCAAAGTTGGGAATTCCGCTTAGCGGGAAATTTACAATATTGCCTGCGCCTGCAAAATTCAGGTACCTCGTATCTTTTAAACATGACGAGAGACCAATTGCAAGTAAGGTCGTTAATAATATTAGTTTTTTCATCTCTTTAAATTTTAAATTGTCATTATTTGGCCCAGAAAATTTTTGAACTGAACTTATCTATATTGCCTTGAGCAGCCACGTTGGTCGCATTTGTCGAATATTCTGAAAAAGGATAGAAAATACGGGCAACCTGGTTAGGGGCGTTAGTTGACGGGAAAATCGATGTAGGAACAGCGGGGTAGCCTGTCCTGCGATTTTCGTTGAATGCTTCAAATGAGCCATAGATCGCCAAAGCAGCCCATTTTTGGGTGATGATGGCTTTAACCTGGGCTTCTAATGCGCCGCCGGTCGGATAAGCTATTGCCGGCTGTGCGGCATAAGCTGCGGCTGCGTTGTCAGCATCAGGAACGGCATCGGCCTCAAATGAAGAGGCTATGCCCGCATTGTAGAAAGTGGCCGCGGTGCCAGGGATAAGCCCCTTGGCTGCCCCTTCTGCCTGTAAAAACAATGCTTCGGCCGATGACATGATAACTGCATTCTGTGTTGGCGACTGTAATACGCCAGGCCCAACTAAACTTGGGGTGATAGCGCCGGGTGTACCGTCAATCGTTCCGAATGGCGGCAAATTATATCCGAAAACTGTAGAAACAATTGGGATACCGTTTTGCACAGTTACTAAGCCCCCGGGCTGAACACCAGTGGCGGTAGCAGCATCAGTGGTTGGGCTTGCACTATAAACTTGAACCAGGCGCGGGTCATTATTGTCTCCAAAGAATTTGGCCATATACGCATTTGCCTGGTACTCTGACTTATCAGTTTCGGCGCCACCGGTTTGTGTTACACCCCAGTTGCGTTCAAGCGGGGTTTGCTGTCCGCCGTTGGCATCTATGTTTGCGTAGCCCGGGTTTACCGAAGCAGGTGTGGTATTATCAATATACCCCAATGATGCTGTAGCCTTAACCGCAGCTGATAAAGTGGCGTAATCCCCGGCAGTGGCAGAACTGGTGGATTCGCGAAGTGCGAGCCTCAGTTTCAGGGTATTCGCAAACAGCAGCCAGTTGCCCATATTACCACCGTACATAATATCGGCAGTACCAGGGTTAGCAGCGGCTGCAGGCGCCTTTTGTATCAATCCAATTGCGGCATCCAGCTGTTTCATCAACGAAAGATAAATTGACTGCCCGGTATCATATTTAGGGTTTAAATTTTTTGAACCCTGTAACGCACCGGTATAAGGTACATTATTATAATTGTCAACCAGTGCTTCAAACTCATAAGCCATCATTATGTCGGCAATAGCCTGGTAATTCGGCTCGGTGGTTGACCCTAAAAGCGCATTGTAATTTGACAGGTTCAAATAATGATCTGACCATACAGCCTGGTAATTAGAAGTGGTAAACTGGTATTCTTCTAACTGAAGATTTGCCTGGAAACCGGTGCTCCAGCTCATGTACCCAACCCAGCAGGTGTACATCGCATAATCAGGGCCGTTTACAATGTCAGCAGTATTCTTCAAAGCGCCAGACAAAAGCAAATTTGGCGAAGCGACCGACGGCACATTGGGGTTGTTGGTTAGGTCGAGATAACCTTTCTTACAACTGCTTCCCGCAATCGTAAGAAGAATGAATATAGTTGATATATACTTTTTCATCATATTTCAATTAAAATGTAACGTTTAAACTTGCTCCGTAAATACGGGTTGGCGGATTCTGGTTTGTATTGTTTACGCCAATACCATTATTGCCGGAGCTATATGCAAACTCGGGGTCGGTCCATGTATTTGTTTTTGGCCTGAACATCAATAAATTTCGGCCTATTAACGCGAATGACGCCTTTTTAATAAACTTAGATTGCTTTACCCATTGTGTAAGGTCAAAGGCTAAGTCAGCTTCCCTTACTTTCCAGAAAGCGCCGCTGGTTGTATAGGTACTTGCGGCATTATAGAAAGCCCCGTTATCCCAGAAATTAACATTGCCCTCCTGAACGGTTACATTGGTGTTTTTAGTATAAACAGGGGCTGCAGCTGTCCCGGTATTGATCACCGAATTCGGGAATACAAAAACCTGGCGCCCGGCCGAAGCGGTAAGGGCTGCTGTACCTGATGCATACGAACCCGGTAAGCCGCCGTTATAAACTACGTACCCGGTACGAAATTCTTCAACTGCGGTAAGGGTTACAAATTTGTAGCTTATGGTTTGTGTTAAACCTATAAGATATTTCGGTGTTAACTGCCCTAAATTAACCAGGCTGCTCTGAAGTGACGGGTAACCGGTGTTAGGGTCAACAATAACATTCCCTGCAGGGCTCCTCTTTAAGTCGCTGCCAACCAACTCAGGGAAAGGCTGCCCAACAACGGCTTCAACCGCTGCGTTGCTGTATCCGCCGATGCTGATCTGTTTGATACCGTTAAACAATGAAACTACCTTTGAGTTTTGAATGGCAAGGTTACCTGATAAGATCAAACCAATACCGTTTTGCGCTTTGGTAAGCGCCTGCACATCAAGCTTAAACTCATAACCTGTATTCTGAACTTCACCAACGTTGATGAACGTACCTAAATAACCGGTAGAGGCCGAAGTAGTTACGTTAAGCGTTTGATTTTTGGTCTTGCTATCGTAATAAGTAGCGTTTACATTGACACGGTTATTTAAAAAGCCAAGGTCGAAACCAAACTCAAGCTCCGTTGTAATTTCGGGTTTTAACTTAGGGTTGTTAAGTGTTGTATTTAAACTTAAACCACCGGTATTGCCGTAAGGGAAACCTCCTGTGGGGGTAAACGTGTTATTTATGCTATAGGGAGATATATTCACATCACCCACCTGGCTATATGAACCCCTTAATTTAGCATAAGTTACGGTTTTATTGTTCTTCCAGGCTTCTACCAGGTCTGTTAATACCAGTGATCCCTTTAACGAAGGGTAGTAGAATGACCTGTTTGCAGACGCAAGGCGTGAGTCGTTGTCATTACGTAACGTTCCTTCTAAAAAGGCGAAATCCTTGTACCCGAGGGTCAGGTCGCCAAAATAATCCACCTGGCGTATTTCTTCAGTTTCATAGCTGGTTGCCGGAACCCCCAAAATACTGCCAATGTTATAAAACCCGTTCACCAAAAGGTTGGTGCTGCTGTTTTGTATATTTTGGTAATATTCCTGCCATATAGTATTTCCCAATATCAGGCTGGTTTTAAAATCATTAAAAAATGTTTTGTGGAAGGTCAGTAACGCATCCTGTTGAATACGTGAGTAACCCTGCGGGCCTGCACCTGTTCCAGTACTGCCGTCACCAAATTGTGTGGTGTTCCAAACGGCTCCCGGTACATTAGCGCCGCTCAGTGCAGCACCGGTTCCGTAACCGCCTGTTGGGTCACTAAATGCATACTGGCTGAAATCAACTTCAGCGCGCGTTTGCTGCAATTGCGCAGTACCGCTGTTGTCAGCCAAACGGTAAGTCACATCGAGCCATTTTAAAGGCCTTAATGTAGCAGCTAAACTGCCGTTAAATACATCAGAGCGTATATTGGTCCTTGAATTATTTATGATCCAGTAAGGGTTGATACCGTAAGAGTTGAACCACGTATTCTGATCAGCAAACGGTGCATTCGGATTTTTAAAATTTTCCAACGGCACCCATGATGGTGTATTTAACAGGGTGGTTAATAAGTCACCGTCATCAAATGGTAAATAACCAACATCAGCAGCGCCCGGAAGGGTAACGGTAGTTTTGCTGGTCATCTGTTGTGTAAAACCGGCGGTAACATCCAAAGTTAATATACCGGTGGTTTTTGTGGCTGTTAAACGGGCGGCGGTCCTGTTATAAGTATCCATCGGAACAGTACCGGTCCTGTCAAGGCGGCTGGCGGAGATGTTTACACCGTTGGCAGCATCACCTGAAGAATACGAAACGTTGTTTTCTTCGGTGTGCCCTGTCTGGAAAAATGCCAGGCGCGGGTCCTTTTTAGGCGTTGAATAAGGATACTTTTGCAGTGTGCCATCTGGCAGCGGGATACCCAGTTGTGTTAAGGCGCCGGTATAACGGGGGCCGTATGATTGATTTTCAAAAGGCACCGGTGCAATCACATAACCTGTTATCGGGTCAATTACAAATCCTTCACCACCGAACGAACCAAATTGGGTTTGAAGGTCGGGGAAATAAGAGATCTGCTCTAACTGGTAGGTGTTGGTATAACTCACCTGCGGTGCGCCTGTTGTGCTGCCGCGTTTTGTGGTAATTACCAAAGCGCCGTTTGAAGCTTCAGAACCGTAGAGGGCCGCAGCACCTGCACCATTCAGAATGTTTACGCTTTCAATATCGTCAGGGTTAATGGTGTTCACTTCATTTGGTGAAACCGGTACGCCGTTCAATACAACCAGTGCAAAGTTATTACCATTAATGTGGCGGTTACCGCGCAAAATAAAACGGGTATCCGGATTGATACCGTTGTCAACTGTAGTTACCACCAAACCAGGAGCCTTCGCAGTTAAACCGTTTGTAAAATTGGTTGGGTGCGCTTCGGTAAGCGATTTGGCGGTGATGTTAGTTGCCGCATACCCAAGCTCCTTGGCCTGGTGCTTAACACCTAATGTAGTGGTTACAACAACCTCGCCCAGCTGGTTGCTGGCAACGTTCAGCACGGCGTTAACCACCGAGCCGGTTACGGGTACTTGTTGTGTTTCGTAGCCGATAAAGCTAAACACTAAAGTTGTACCGCTTGCTGGTACATTGATAGTGAATTTACCCGCAGTGTTAGTTTGGGTACCCACAGTGGTACCCTTTACCTTTACTGTTACTCCCGGGATGGGCAGGCCGTCGTCTTTAGACGTAACCGTACCAGTAACTGTACGGCTTTGTGCAAATACCTGAGTAATGCATAACATCAGGAAACACAAACTTACTAGTAGAAGTTTTTTCATGTTTGTTAATAATAAGATCAGTTAATAGTTAATTAGTTATAAAAGTACTGTTACGTTATCAAATTGTCAAGTTAATTCTTTAAAAACGTCACTTTTTTTTAAAAAAACCTAAGTTTTCATAATAAAAGTAATTATTTTAGTACTATGTATTGCATAATACAATTTAAAACATATATCTTTGTTGTATGATTGTTGAAAATACACAAACCCAAATGCGGAAAGGAATACTGGAGTATTGCATACTTTCCATAATAGCTAAGGGCGAAACCTATGCTTCGGACATAATTGCCGAGCTTAAAAAAGCCCAACTGCTTGTAGTTGAGGGCACTTTGTACCCTTTGCTTACACGATTAAAAAACAATGGCCTGCTCACCTATAACTGGGTTGAGTCAACTTCGGGGCCGCCAAGAAAGTATTATATCTTATCAGATGAGGGCAAAAGCGTGCTCCAGCAACTGGATAAGACCTGGGAAGAACTATTATTCGCTGTGCAAACGGCAATTGGGGAAAGAAAGCAGTAGTCAGTGGGCAGTTTGCAGTAGGCAGAACATGAAAGCCACCCTGACTAATGAACCAATGAACTAATGAACTAATGAACCAATCGACAAATAAAAATCATCATGAATAAAACAATTATCATAAACATAAACGGGATCGTCTTCCATATAGAGGAAGATGCCTATGAAATATTAAAAAAATATATGACGGATGTAAAACGTCATTTTATGAACTCGGCCGATAGCCACGAAATAACCACAGATATAGAAAACCGCATCGCCGAGATGTTTTCGGAAATACTGCTGCGCGAGAACAAACAGGTTATTGTTGAACAGGACGTAAACGCTGTTATCGAACAAATGGGATCGGTAGCTGATTTTGAGAGTTTGGAAAGCGACGGCAAGACTGATCAAACTTCCTATACCTATAGTAATAGGGAAGGCCGCCGTTTGTTCCGCGACCCGGACGATCATTTGTTAGCCGGTGTTTGTGCGGGTATCGCAAATTATTTCGACATGGACCCGGTATGGGTAAGGTTGATCTTTGTGTTTTGTGTACTACTGGGCGGCAGTGGCATCCTGTTATATTTTATCCTGTGGATAATTGTGCCAAAAGCCGTTACCCGCGCCGACAGGATGGCCATGAAAGGCGAAAAACAAAACCTGCAGGGTTTTAAAAAGAACTTTGAAGACGAATTAAGCTCCGTTCGCCAGAACATTTCAAATTTTGGACATGAAGCAAGGCCGTTTGTTTATAAGGCACGCGATTTTTTCGGCGATTTTTTCCATCACCTCGGCGTTTTTTTAGCAGGCACCGGTAAAGTACTCTTTAAAATAATTGGCATTTTTATCCTTTTGGCTTGTTTTGGCTGTGCAGTTGCACTGCTGGTGGCCCTTATTGCCTTTGTTGGCTTCGGCGCCGGCGACCCTCATGTATTTTTCCCTTTCCGGATAATTTCCAATGAGCATGCTGATAATATTTATTTGTGTGCATTCCTCGCTGTTTTTATTCCTTTGCTCAGTATTATACTGGTTACCCTTAAAGGTATTTTCAATGTAGGCAGTATCGGCAAATCAACCGGCTCGGTGGTACTGGTCATCTGGTTATGCGCAGTAGCTATGCTTATATATTATGCAGTAAAAATATCATCAAACTTCAGGGAAGAGGCCACCTTTGTCCAAACGGTAAATCTGAAGCCCACAAAAAACAACACCTATTACCTGAAACTGAATGATATAAAGTATTTTTCGCACGATGATAGTATTCGTCTTGACATTAAAGACCATTTCCGTAATATGGTGGTAACGGATGATGACTATAATGGTTTTCACGGTGAGCCGCAAAGTGTGAGTATAAAAATTGAAAGAAGTGACGTTAGCTACCCGGTATTGGAAGAGTCGTACAGCGCCAAAGGCGGCAACTATGAAGACGCCCTTTTTAACGCACGCAATACAAGCTATGTATTTGCGCAGCAGGATACCGTTTTAAAATTTGATTACACCCTGCGCAAAAGGCCGCACGCCTTATGGCACGACGAGGAAGTGGAACTAACCTTAAAAGTACCTCTGAATTCAACACTTGTTATTGATGAAAAACTGGATAATTTTTTACACGATATTAATGTTTACGACTGCAAAGTGCTGAACAAACAAGAAAGAGCAAAATCGTCAGTATTTATTATGACCGATAATGGCCCGCAGTGTAAAGTTGATACCCTTGTTACGGCAAAAAAAGATAGCCTTAAAAAGGATACCCTTAAACGAGATAGTACCCGGTAGGCAGTTGGCAGTAGCAGTAGGCAGTAGCAGGTTTTCAGCGGCCTGGTTTTGTAACTGCTACTGCCCACCGCATACTGCCTGCTTTCGCCCATCCCCGCCTGTTTTTTTCCGGCATTCACCGACAAATGCCCGTCATTTACCGAAAAAGCAAAAAAACCGTGTAACCTTCGGCCGCCTTTTCACATCTTAAACATAGAATTATAAAGCTTTTTGAGAATTGTAAATAAACGGGATATTAAAGAATAGTACATTGATCAGTAGGACATTTAAAAACTGCCCTGTTTCGCTGGTCATCAAAAACAACCTGCTGGTCAAGAAAATTTCGGGTAACAGGCGGATGGCGGTTATTTTACATAAAAATTGAAAAAAATAAAAACCAAACAACAACATAAAATAAATACACAATCCGGGCAGGCCAGGTAAGCCGGGGCCAAACATCCCGCAAAGGGAAATCAAAAACATCTGATCACGAAAAAAAAAGAACAAAATTCTTTAATGGGCGAGCTATTGCCAAAAAATTGAGCTGCAAAATGAAACGAATTATCACACCTATATTATATACACTTTTTTTGCTAACCATTAGTACAGCTGCGTTACTTGCCCAAACCACTAAACCGGCAGCCAAAATTTCGGGGGCGTTGCTTGATGAAAATGGCAAACCGATGGACTTTGCTACGGTAAGTTTATTAAAAGCACAGGACTCGTCAGTTGTTAAAGGCACTTTGAGCAACGAGACAGGTACGTACACATTTGATAACATAAATTCAGGCACCTATATTATTAAGGCCACAGTAGTTGGGTATAAGGCCGCCACTAAAAAGCTAACTGTGCCAGACAGTACTGCCAATTTGAATGTCCCCGCGTTAAAGATGCAGCCGGGGACCCAAACTTTAAACACTGTTAATATTGTATCCTCCAAACCATTGATCGAGCATAAGATCGACCGGACTGTTATGAATGTTGAGAACAGCGTGCTTGCTGCGGGAAATTCAGCTATGGACATATTGGAAAGGGCTCCCGGTGTTTCGGTCGACAAAGATGACAACATCAGCCTTAAAGGCAAACAGGGGGTTACGGTTATGATCAATGATAAGCTCACCTACCTTACATCGGCCCAGCTGGCTACACTGCTCCGCTCGACAGACGGCACCATCATCCAATCCATCGAGATCATCACCAACCCATCGGCAAAATATGATGCCGCCGGCAATTCGGGCATCATCAATATCAAACTTAAAAAGAACAGGCAAACCGGCACCAATGGCAGCATAACCGCAGGGGCAGGGTACGGCGCTTACGGCAAGGATAACGAAAACCTTACCCTAAACCATAAAGAGGGTAACCTGAATATCTTCGGCTCTTTTAGCCATAACGATAACAAACGCATACAAAATATAGGCATCATGCGTATTATTCCCGACACTACGGTTGGCGGACCGCCCACTTATTTCAGGCAGACAAGCCCGCTAATTGAAACTGACCACAATAACAGTTACCGCCTCGGCGCCGATTACGACCTTTCATCAAAAAACACATTAGGCTTTGTGGTAAGCGGTTACTTTAACGGCGAACAGGATGATATTGATGACCGTACTTATATCGGCCCCAGCTTTAGCCAGGTTGATTCAACATTACGCACCGTGTCAGGCATTCATCAAACCTTTCATAACATCGCTTTTAACCTGAATGATACCTACAAAATTGATACTGCAGGCCAGGAACTAAGCGCCGACCTCGATTATTCCCAGTTTAAAAACAACTCGCTTTCGCAATATGTTACCGATTATTACCTGCCCAACGGCAGCATCCAGCATCCCGAAGCCTTTTTAGGTAACCTGACCCCATCGGTCATCAATATCCGCACCGGGAAGGTTGATTATACCAAACCGCTTACCAAATCATTAAAACTGGAATCTGGCCTGAAGTTCAGCGATGTAAAAACTGATAATAACCTGACGGAAAAAACTGACCCGGCTGATCCTTTTGTTAGCACCAACCATTTTATTTATGATGAAAAGATAGATGCCGGTTATATCAATTTGAATAAGGATTTTAAAGGCTATTCGATACAGGCAGGTTTAAGGGCCGAATACACCAGTTCAGTAGCCAACGGCGACTCGGCGAACGTGGTGTCTGTTATACCAAGGCACTATCTCAACCTGTTTCCAAGTTTGTTTTTAAGTCATACCATTAACGATAAAAACGAGATGACGTTTTCGTACAGCCGCAGGATCGACCGGCCGCAGTATGACAACCTTAACCCCTTTGTTATTCATTTGGATCCTTATACCTATCAAAAGGGCAACCCCTTTTTAAGGCCGCAATACACCAATAATTTTGAGTTTAACTATACCTATAATAAGAACATCACTTTAACATTAGGTTACAGCAAAACCACCGATGTAATAACCGAAGTGCCCGGCACCGACCCGGCTACAAAAGTTTCGTTTATAACGAACGACAATTTACAGGTACAAAACGCTTATAATGCAAACCTTTACGCGCCATACACTATTACCAAATGGTGGGAGGGCAACGTGAACGCGACAGCCTTTTACCTCGGCTTTAAATCAAACGGCCTTGAAGGCGGTAATTTAGACCGGGGCCAGTTTGCTTATAATATAAGGGCAACCGAAACATTTACGCCGTTTACAGGCTACAAAGCCGAATTAACAGGCAATTACCAGAGCGACCTTACTTATGGCCTTTATGATGTTAAACCGCGGTATTCTGTCGACGCCGGTGTGAGGCATTCTTTTGCTGATAAAAAATTAAATGTGAAACTCTCCGTAAGTGATATATTTAACACGCTGCGCAATGATGTTAACAGCCAATACCAAAACACCGACCTGTTTATTACCCAAAAGCGCGAAAGCCGGATCACGCGGTTAACCCTTACTTACAACTTTGGAAACAATAAAATAAAAGCACGGGAGCATCAAACAGGGGCGGATGATGAAAAGAACAGGGTAAAGGGGAATAATTAGTGGCAGTTGATAGTGGCAGTGGCAGTATGTGAGCAGCATACGAAAGGTTCTCTTTTTGGATTATAATAGTGTTATGACATTCACTATCTTTAAAAAATGGATACCCCAAAAGAATACTGCACAGGTTTTGTTACCTCGAAAGACGGGACAAAAATTGGCTACCGGCAAATGGGCAACGGCGCCGGTCTTATCCTTGTACACGGTGGCATGCAATCATCGCAAAGCTTTATGGCGCTGGGCAAAGCCCTGGCTAATGAGTTTACCGTTTACATCCCCGACCGGCGCGGGCGCGGTTTAAGCGGCGCTTTTGGCACAAACCATTCCCTTTCGGCAGATGCCGAAGATATGCAGGCCCTGGTACGGCAAACAGGGGCGCGGAATATTTTCGGGCTAAGCTCCGGGGCTGTAATTGCGCTGCAAACGGCACTAATTGAGCCGGGAATAAAAAAGATCGCACTTTATGAACCGCCAATAGTTGTTAGTGGGGTAGATCATACAAAAATGCATCGGGCATATGAAGGTGCGCTTTCAAAAGGAAATTTAGGGCAAGCGCTGGTCAGCGTTATTAAAGGAACAGGGGATTCGTCAATGCTTACTATTATACCGGCCTTTATAACAGCCCCCTTTTTGAACGCTGCCATTAAAGGCCAGCAAAAAAACATTAAAGGGCATGATGTACCCTTAAAGGATTTAATACCCACTTTTCGCTATGATAGTATTATCGTATCGGATGCAAAAAACATTATTGATAAAAGCAGAAGTTTAAAAGCAGAAGTATTGCTGCTGGGCGGATCAACGAGCCAGCGATTTTTAAAGATGGCGCTGGACGAGTTGAATGCCGCCTTACCCAAGGCAAAGCGGTTTGAATTTAAAGGGCTGGGACATACAGCTGCGTCGAATGGCGGCAAACCAGGCATTGTTGCCGATGAATTAAGAAAGTTCTTTAAGGAATAGGATGCCCGCATCAAAATTATGTTTACCCGGTCGCGGGCAGTTGACCAGGCAATGAAAACGCAAACGAATATAAACGCCGGTCCAGGCTCCCTTGCCTGAACCGGCGTTAAACCGTAAGAACTTCTTTACAACATTTACACAGCCGGCTGGCTGGTAAATATCGGGCTGTAGAACTTGAAATAGGCCCAACCTAAGAACAAATGAAGTACCAGCATCAGGCCCCCCAATGGCAAACCTGCCGGTGCAAGGAAAGCATGGAATAAACATATGTTTAGTGTTATAGGGAACAATAACAAAAGGAAAAATGCCGTATAACGGTTGATGATTAAGAACAAGCCCCCCGCAATTTCAATTACCTTCAGAAATTGGAAAAAATAGCCCGATTCCATTAGGCCGCCCTCAAAAGCCCCGGCTTTGCCCGGCGCCGGCGACATCGGTATAAAATGAAGAAAAAAGTTGATACCGAATACCAGGAAAATTAATCCAAGCAAGGTACGGGCAATGATCACTGAAATTTTCATAAAAATATTTTTTAATGTTTAACATAGATACCAGGAGATACGCTGTGATACACAAAAAAGTTGCCAAAAAGTGAAAGGTATTTGCTTTTTGATAAAATAACTTAACTTTTGGTGTATTTCAAACAGTTTCAAATTCGGATCGGCGCTGGGATTAATTCCAAAATTTCCTTATTTTTAAAGTTCAATCGCTTACCGGATTATGAACGACAAAACATCAAGGGCTGCTGCTATGTTATTTACGAGGGCATTGCTGGGGATAATTTTTATGATGCAGGGGTATGGGAAAATATTTTTCTTCACTGTACCTAAGGTATACAATATGTTCTTTAAGGATTTCGAAAAAACCTTCCTGCCCAAATGGTTAATATGGGGTACAGCCTATTATACATCGTATGTTGAACTGATCTGCGGTTTTTTACTCATTATTGGCCTTTTCAGGAAATATGCACTATACCTGCTTGGCATCGACCTGCTGCTGGTTTCATTCGGGCACGGCCTTATGGAGCCGATTTGGGACCTGCAGCACGTGATACCCCGGGCCATTTTATTTATCACTATTTTGCTTGTCCCTGCTCAATGGGACAGGTGGAATGTGGACGGACTGTTATTCCGCGACGCTCAATAAAGATGATCTGCCCAAAATATCAACTTACTTCAACGCCACCTCGAAAAGCGCCCCGTCATATAAGTTATCCAGGTCAACTTCAAAGCCCTTTTCATATAATTCTTTCCCGGTTTGCTCAGCCATTAGCTTTCCATCCATTTGTTTAACCTGGTAGGTTTTCCCGGGGTCGAGATCATGAACGGTAACCAGGCGTTTTATCTCCACGGCCCCTTGCCTGAAAACGCCGATAATGCCTCCCGATCTGGTTTCGGTATTGATCCGTTGAAAACCGTCCCACTTTCCCTCCATCGGTTCGCCGAAACCGGGCAGATCCTGCCGGTAGCTCATAACCTGGTAACGCTTTTCCATCAATTGCAGCCAGTCGGCAAAACCCCTGTATTTTACCAGGTCTGCCGGGGATAGCTTCCTTGGATCACCCAGCATGATGGGCAAAGCACCGGCTAACGATTTGATATGCAAGTCCCACAAGGTATCCTGCATTTCGGGGTTACCAATAACTAAGGCAGTAGCCGGAATTGCAGGCGAACGCCACCAGGCCATGTTCCTGATCCGAAGGTCGACCTTTTCCCCCGGCCCGTTAAAGTTCGACAGCCAGTTGCCCTCCGCATGTTTCAGCATGGCATAATCAATTAATTGCAAACCGCCGGTAGCCTCAAAAGTGCAATCGATAAAAAGGTTGGGCTTAGCCGCATGCAATTCATCAAACAGTTTCCATACCTGCTCGTAATTGGTATATAGTGATTCGTTATGATCTTTATGACCGGGATGATCTGTCGCATAACAGCCTGATGCTGTATGATCGTACCGGTAAGGGCTGGTCACCACCGCGAAATCCAGCTTCATATATTCAAGGCCATAATCAACAGACAGTTTTAGCAATATCTTTTTGATATAGTCGTACCAGCCGGTAGAAAAACATGCGGTGTACCGGTCTTTATCATTTTCCAGGTGAAGGGAAGCAAGCCGGCCGTTTTTATTCCGCACAAACCATTCCGGGTGTTCCTTAAATACCTTGCTCCCGGGCGCTGCACTGCCAATGCTCACCCATAAACCCGGCTTCATGCCCAGCGATTTGATATAATCAAAAACGGATTTCAGTCCGTTCGGAAATTTCTTTTTGTCAACCACCCAGTCGCCATAATTCTCCTGCCAGCCGTCATCAATTATAAACTCTTTCATGCCGGCATCCGCGGCCGCTTTTGCGAGCTCCTTTATTAGTTTTTCGTTGATATTACTGGTAAACGGTATCCAGGTATTATATACAAAAGTTGGTTTTGTTTGAAGCTGTTCCAGCCGCGACCCTAAATATTTCCGTACAAATTCGGGCACGGCTGTATTAAGCATTTCATCAGGGTCTTTGTGGTTGTTGTACACCATCGTGAACACCTGAGGCGTTGTAAATGATTCGCCGGGTTTAATGTATTTTCTGAACGGGAAGCGGGCATCTTTATGGGTAAGGCCGCTGCAAATATTTCGCCCTTCCCAAAATACCGACGTATGTTTTATTACGCCTGAAGCCTCGTTGCCGATAACAACGCCTTGCTGCCAGTCGCTGTTGTGAACGGTGATCAGCGCATCCTGCATATCTCCGTCATAAGGGCCGATAGAACGCCGACGGCCATAATCGTGGCAAACCCAGCTGAAGGTTGGCGCAGAATAATCCGTTACTTCAAATTTCTCAATATCGACCGATTCTAATTTTACGGTTTCCTGCGCCAGGTTTTTAATTATTAAGTTTTTGCGGATAGCCGGTGACCCGGGATAAAGCAGAAATTGTATAGTTAGCTCAACTTTTTTGTCGTCACTCAGCAGGGTAACTGCGGCCCCGTCGCCTGACCTGAGATCAGTAAACTTTTGCACTTTTTTTAAAGACCAATTCCCCCTGCCCGAATATATTTTGTTGTTTATTTCAAATTGGAAATCGGTATTTATTGCTTCAAAATAATTAAAAGCGCCTTGCGTGGGCTGGTACAAGGTGGTAACAAAATTCCCTTTGTCGGAGGGCAATTTTATTGTCCTTTCAACCAAACCGTTGTTTAGTTTCAACTCATTTTTTGTCCACGAGGCAAAAGGCTGTGCGGTTACAACGGCACTCATCATTAACAGGTAACACGGTAACACCATGCATATTTTGGTAATACCACTTTTTCCCTTATGACGAACTAAATGTGCTACCATTATTTAAAGATAGCCTAAAGATCGCCTTACTTTAGCAGCTTCTCAAACAATTTATCCAACTGCCCATGCGAATCAACAACGCCATTCTCCATGCCCGATGCCACCATACCGTCGCGGTCGGCTACTGATTTAAATACGGCTTGGATAGTAAGCTTTGTTCTGTTATTTGGCAACGCGTCGAAAGTAGCCGTTTCTAAGGAAACATGGCCCCTTTCAGGCAGCCCTTCAAATTCAAATGTGCGGATAATCCGCTCCGGCGCGGTAACATCGTGTATTACGCCGTTAAAACTAAACTCCTGGCCGGTCGCTGTGCAATTTACAAAGCGGTATGAACCGCCAGTACGGCTATCAAGATGATCAATGCGCATCGTCATATCGCATACGCCAAGCCATTGTACCAGTAATTCCGGCTCATTGAATGCCTGGAAGACCAGTTCCCTTGGCGCCTCAAATTCCCGGGTGATAAAAAGTTCCTGTACGCCTTTTTCGGCAACAATTTTTGTTTGATTTTTCATAACTATTTGGATTTTATGTTGGTTTTTGACTGCATTTTTATTAAAAGGTCGTCCAGCTTGTCGAACCGGTTGTCCCATATTTTCCTGAAATCGGCCAACCAGTCGGCAACTTCATCCAGCTTTTTCGGCTGTATAAAACAGTAGTGTTGCGTGCCTTGCCGGGTAATTGTAATGATGCCGCATTCGGTAAGTATTTTTATGTGTTTTGATATAGCCTGCCGGCTCACGTCAAAACTGTCGGCCACCCCGTTTGGCGTCAAGGTTTTATGAGCGATCAAATTGATGATCTCCCGCCGCGTAGGGTCTGCAATTGCCTGGAATACGTCCCGTCTCATATAAAAATTCGTTTACTTTGCAACCAATCGGTTGCAAACATATATGAAATCATTCGGTTGCGCAAATTTATTTGAATATTTTTTTTTGGATTCAACGCATTGTTTTACTCATCCATTAAAGAAAGGGTCAAATAAAATTGGCTGCAATTCAAATTGTCGCTAACTGGCTAATTTTGGCTAAAGCCCCCGGGGGTTTTGTTTGTCCACCGTCGCTTAAAAGGGACAGCTATGAATTTGCACGCCACGTTACGTTCACTGCCGTCGGCTAAAGCCGACGGATAGAGTGATATCAAAGTAGGGCTTTAGCCAAATGCTGCGGGCTGCGTAATCCAGGCAAACACCCAGGGTAGTGGCGACAATATGAATTGCACCATAAAATTTGGTCAATTAGTTATTATTATTTTTAAATTCACCCAACCAACGATCCTATTTAAAACGTCAGAAAAACAATGATGAAAATAAAGCAGTGTTTATTGATAAGTTTCTGCCTTTTTTCTGCCGCGCATCTGAAAGGCCAGGACAAGGCTGCTGGAGCATACAAGGAACAGTACCGCCCGCAAGTTCATTTTTCTCCTGCTAAAAAATGGATGAACGATCCTAACGGGATGGTTTTTTATAAAGGGGTGTACCATTTGTTTTTTCAATACTATCCGAACGCAACAATTTGGGGCCCTATGCATTGGGGCCATGCGGAAAGTGCTGACATGATCCACTGGAAACAAATGCCCATTGCATTGTATCCTGATAGTATCGGTTACATTTTTTCGGGCAGCGCCGTAGTTGATGAACACAATACCTCAGGTTTCGGAAAAAACGGTAAAATTCCTTTGGTAGCTATTTTTTGCCAGCATGACCCGGTAGGAGAAAAAGCAGGTAAGGACAATTTTCAAACCCAAAGCATCGCCTACAGTCTCGATGAAGGCCAAACCTGGACAAAATACCCCGGAAACCCGGTATTGAAAAATCCCGGCATAAAAGATTTTCGCGATCCCAAAGTAATGTGGTATGCGCCCGGAAATAAATGGGTAATGACCCTGGCAACAAAAGACAGGATCACATTTTATTCATCGCCCAATTTAAAAGACTGGACAAAGGAAAGTGAATTTGGGGCGGATAAAGGCGGCCACGGTGGCGTTTGGGAGTGCCCCGACCTGTTCCCTTTACAACTTGATGGAAAAACGCATTGGGTGTTGCTGGTAAGTAATAACCCCGGCGGCCCTAACGGCGGTTCGGGCACACAATATTTTATAGGTGATTTCGACGGTAAAAAATTTACAACTGCAAGTACCGATACCAAATGGATCGATTATGGCCCCGATGATTATGCCGGTGTAACATGGGCCAATACCGGTAACCGTAAGGTTTTTTTGGGCTGGATGAGCAACTGGACCTACGCCACACAGGTACCCACTGAAAAATGGCGCAATGCAATGACGGTACCCCGGGAGCTTGCTTTAAAACAAATTGACGGATCAATATTCCTCACATCCGCGCCAGTAAAGGAATTAGCACAAATAACATTGAAACCGCTTAATGTAGCAGCGAAGGGCAATGTGAATACACCTGCGTACAGCAGTCTCCCAGCTCAGTACATCTTAAAGTTCAAGGTTCATAATATCAACGATTATTCCATCGCGTTATCAAATGAAGCGGGCGAAAAATTGATTATCGGGTACGATAAATCCAAAAACCGGTATTACATTGATCGTACCAAACCAGGAAAAACCGATTTTAACACACAATTCGCCGGGACTTTCTTTGCACGACGGATATCATCCGGGCCATCGTCAGATATTGAATTGATCGTTGATGCTTCTTCCGTTGAATTATTTGCTGATAGGGGCCTTAGTGTAATGACCGGCGTATTTTTCCCGAATAAGCCCTATGATCATCTACAGTTTCAAAATGATAAAGGGGTGATTATTAAAGATGTTGAGATTTTACCGCTAAAATCAATTTGGTAAACGATCTGATTTTTACGTGGATCAATATAACAACTGGTCATACGGATACCTTTCTGTATGCAGGGCCTTCACTTCCTCGTACAACAGCGCCCTGAATTCCTCAATATTTTCCTTTTTGGTGGCGGAAATAAAAATAGCCGGGCTATTGTTTTTGGCCATCCAGCTATGCCTGAAATCATCTAAAGTTAAAGCTTCGGCCTGTTGATCAATATGATGCTGTGTGGGCTGGAAAGCGTCTATCTTATTAAACACTGTAATTACTTTTTTATCAATGGCCCCTATATCTTTCAACGTTTCATTTACTGTTCTTATCTGGTCCTCAAAGTTAGGATGCGAAATATCCACTACGTGTATTAAAATATCAGCCTCGCGCACCTCATCCAGCGTTGATTTGAAACACTCAACCAAATGGTGGGGCAGCTTGCGGATGAAACCAACCGTGTCTGAAAGTAAAAAAGGCACATTTTCAATTACCACTTTTCTAACAGTGGTATCCAATGTTGCAAACAATTTATTCTCGGCAAATACCTCCGATTTGGAGACCAAATTCATGATGGTTGATTTGCCCACGTTGGTATAACCCACCAATGCCACACGGATCAGATGATGCCTGTTTTTTCGCTGGGTTTCGTTTTGCCTGTCAATGTGCTTTAGCTTTTCTTTCAGCAGGTCTATCTTATTCAATATCAACCGGCGGTCAGTTTCAATTTGTGATTCACCCGGGCCGCGCATACCTATACCACCCTTCTGCCGTTCAAGGTGGGTCCATAAACGGGTAAGGCGGGGTAGCAGGTATTGCAATTGCGCCAACTCCACCTGCGATTTTGCCTGCGCGGTTTGCGCCCGCCCGGCGAATATATCCAGTATCAGGTTGTTGCGGTCGAGTATTTTTACCTGCAATTCATTTTCAATGTTGCGCAGTTGCGATGGCGTAAGCTCGTCGTCAAATACAACCATATCAATTTCTTCGGCTGTTACGAAGGCCTTTATATCTTCCAGCCTGCCCGAACCGACAAACGTAGCCCTGTCCGGACGCTGTAGTTTTTGGGTAAAGTTCTTTACCGTTTCCGCACCTGCCGTAGCTACTAAAAACTCCAGTTCTTCTAAATATTCTTTCGCCTGCTCGTCCGTTTCCCCCTGGGTTATCACACCAACCAGCACTGCACGTTCCTGCTTCACAGCAGTATCATAAAATTTTTGCTTCATTTAAAATGAATTAACAATAAGGGTGCAAATTTAGTGAAATGGCGGGGAATAGATATTAAATAAAATGGGTATATGTCTTGTGGCTGATTTTTGCAGCTTCTTTCGGACTTCCGGACTTTACTGACTTTCGGACTAGATTTATTTACTATTCGCCGCCATATAATCCAACGTTAAATTACATAAAGCTTTTACGCCTAGTGTAAACCCGCTTTCATCAATAAAAAAATCGGGCGAGTGATTTGCCGGTGTGGTTTTTGGGTCGCCGCCTTTGGGCATACCGCCTAAAAAGAAAAACAAGCCGGGTACTTTTTGCTGGTAAAAGCTGAAGTCCTCGGCGCCGGTTACAGGCGGGCTGATGCTTACATTTGCGGCCCCTGCGGTTTGCTGCAAGGTAGGCGCCATTTTAGCGGTCAGTTCGGGGTTGTTATAGGTTACCGGGTAATCGTTTCCGAGGGTTACTTTTGCAGCTGCCCCCTGCATTTCGGCAGTTTTTGTGGCAATTTCATTCACTTTATCCCACAGCATTTTTTTATCCGCATCGGTGAACGACCGTAAGGTGCCATCCATTTCCACCGAATCGGGGATGATGTTGCCGCGGTTGCCACCTCTTATTGCCCCGATGGTTACTACCGCCGGGTTTTCGGTAATGTTTATATCCCGGCTTACGATGGTTTGCAGGTTATTGATGATCTGTGCGGATATCACTATCGGGTCAACACCCATCCAGGGCATGGCGCCGTGCGACGATTTGCCTTTAATAACAATATGGAAACCATTTACTCCGGCCATCGTACCGCCAGACCGGTACGCAATGGTGCCGGTTGGTATGTACGAGATAATGTGCTGCCCGAAGATCACATCTACTTTTGGATTTTCAAGCACCCCTTCTTTAACCATTTCTTCGGCGCCGCCAACCTCTCCCGGCGGCAGGCCTTCCTCGGCAGGCTGAAAAATAAATTTTACGGTGCCGTGCAGTTCACTTTTCATCGAAGTGAGTATTTCGGCAACCGCCATCAACATCGCCATGTGCGAATCGTGCCCGCAGGCATGCATCACCCCTACCGGCTGCCCCATATATGTCGACTTAACCTTTGAAGCAAACGGCACCGGCGTACGTTCGGTCACCGGCAATGCGTCCATTTCGGACCGCAGGGCAACCACGGGACCGGGATGGCCGCATTTTAATATACCTACAACTCCTGTAGTTGCTATGCCAGTTTTTACCTCAAGCCCAAGCGATTGCAGGTATTTGGCTATAATACCGGACGTACGGACCTCGTGGTTGCCCAATTCAGGATGCTCATGAAAATCGCGGCGCCAGGTTATAATTTGGTTTTGCAGGGAATCAGCTTTACGGATGACCTCACTTTTAAGGCTATTGGTTTGTGCGAAAGCAGGAATTGAGAAAGCGCAGAAGATAAGCAGGCATAGTTTTTTCATCTCGGGGATTTTTTTTCTAAGATAAAACAAAAAATATCAGTTTAGGGGACAATCTCTTTTGCCAGCTGGGCAAACCCGTTAAAATCGTCCTTGAAATCGAAGATGTTAATGCGCTAATTTCATTCGTTATTGGAGACTCCGCTGGAGTCTTGAAAATTATTGTATAGTTCTATAAACACGATGCTCCTCCGGAGCACTTTTGCAGTTAATAACATTGGCGGTTTTGACTCCAGCGGAGTCACGTGTTTATAGAAATAATGTAACCGACTTATTCAGGCTCCGTAGGTGCCTCCTAATTTATACAGCTTTCAATGATTTGAGGAATTCATCTGTATCTATAAACTCGCCGGTTGCACCTTCTGTTATAGCTTTAGCCAAACTGAAATCTTCACATTCATGTTTTGCAAGAACTTTGGTATTTAGCCCCATCTTTTCAGCAATAGTTATCAGAAGCTGAATGTCTTTTTTTGATTTTCCAAAGATAATTACAGCTGCCATTTCAAAAGGATAGATACCTTACTTATAAAACCGTTCTTATCTTCAACTCATTCATCTGCGCCTCTGCAATCGTCGACGGTGTATCTATCATCACATCCCTTCCCGAATTATTTTTTGGGAACGCGATCACATCACGGATCGAATCCAATCCTGCAAAAATAGAAACCAACCTGTCGAACCCGAAAGCAATGCCCCCATGCGGCGGCGCGCCGTATTCAAAGGCATCCATTAAAAAGCCGAATTGTTTTTGCGCTTCTTCGGGCGAAAAGCCAAGGTGTTTAAACATCAACGATTGCAAAGCACGGTCGTGGATACGGATGGAGCCGCCGCCAATTTCTGTACCGTTGATCACCAGGTCATAGGCATTTGCCCGTACTTCGCCGGGAGCTGTGTCCAGCATGGCGATATCTTCAGGTTTTGGCGAGGTGAACGGGTGGTGCATGGCGTGGTAACGGCCGGTTTCTTCGTCCCACTCCAGCAATGGAAAATCAAGCACCCACAACGGTGCGAAAGTATTTTTATCACGCAGGCCCAAGCGGGTTCCCATTTCAAGGCGCAGCTCATTTAACTGCTTGCGTACTTTATCAGCCTGGCCGGCCAAGACGAACATGATGTCGCCGGGCTCTGCTTCAAAAGCTGCTGCCCAGTTTGTCAGGTCGTCTTCGGTATAAAATTTATCTACGGATGATTTTAGTGTGCCATCGGTATTGTAGCGGCAATAGATCATCCCGGTAACGCCAATTTGCGGGCGTTTTAGCCATTCGGTCAGTTCATCAATTTGCTTGCGGGTGTATTGGGCGCAGCCTTTGGCATTGATTCCAACTACTAATTCGGCACTATCGAAAATACTGAAGCCATTGCCTTTAACAATGTCGTTCAGTTCCACAAATTCCATCCCGAAACGGATATCCGGTTTATCAGAGCCATATAAACGCATCGCATCGGCATATTGCATGCGTGGCACTGCGCCAATATCGATGCCTTTTACGGTTTTGAATAAATGATGTGTTAAGCCCTCAAAAATATTTAAAATATCTTCCTGGGTGATGAAGGCCATTTCGCAGTCGATCTGGGTGAACTCGGGCTGCCTGTCGGCACGCAGATCTTCATCCCTGAAACATTTAACGATCTGGAAATAACGGTCGAAACCGCTTACCATCAGCAATTGTTTAAAAGTTTGCGGCGATTGCGGCAAGGCATAAAACTCCCCGGGGTTCATGCGGCTTGGCACCACAAAATCGCGTGCCCCTTCCGGGGTTGATTTGATCAGTACCGGGGTTTCTACCTCGATAAAATCGCGGCCATCCAAATATTTACGAACTTCCTGGGCCATTTTGTGGCGCAGCATCAGGTTATTGCGGATCGGGGTGCGGCGCAGGTCGAGGTAACGGTATTTGGCGCGCAGTTCTTCGCCACCGTCGGTTTCGTCCTCGATCATAAAAGGAGGAATTTTAGCCGCATTCAGTATTTCAAGGCCGGTAACGCCAATTTCAATATCACCGGTGGACATTTTTGAGTTCTTGCTGTAACGCTCCAGTACCTTCCCGGTAACTTTTATCACAAACTCACGGCCAAGTTCGCGACTGGTCTCGCGCAAAGCATCATCACTATCGGTGTTAAATATCAGTTGGGTTAAACCATAACGGTCGCGTACATCAATAAATGTTGTTCCGCCCAGGTCGCGCGATTTTTGCACCCAGCCGCACAAAGTAACCGTTTCGCCAAGATTGCTGATATTTAATTCGCCGCAAGTGTGTGTCCGTAGCATCGTAGTATTTTTGTAAAGTTTGCAAAAGTACGTTTTTGAGCGGAAAGGAGAAAGAAAAGGTGAAAGGTAAAAGGCGAAGGGTGAAAACCCTCGTTGTTAATTAACACAAATGCAGGGACGCAATACTTTGCGTCTTGACCGTACTGCAGGAGGCACAAAGTGTTGTGTCTCTACAAAAAAACAAATCCGAAATCAATAACTTCTCCCCTGTTGCCTGTAATCCTTAACCTGTTCAACGGTTTCTTCGGCAAACTTTTTGGCCTGGTCAAGCCAATCAGGGGCCTTATCGGTAATATCGTCAAGGATCGACCGGCCATCAGGGCCTTTTTTGGTAATATAACTAATGCCGTAACCAACGGCTGCCCCAACTATGATGTATTTTAATAAGCCCATGATTTTATTTTTTAGTAAAACGGTAATTAAAAAAGAATATTCCCTAAAATAGCTAATATTCATAAAATAACAACGGAGTCTGTTAATTTGTTCTGATTATCAGCGTATAAGTAAAATAAAATGGCCGTAAAATTTGTGCTGATAATGAGTTGATTAAATAAATACTATCTTTATAAAAACTTAAACAGTATGTCAGCAACGCATTTTACCCTTTCGGCTATTTGCATAGGCTTTGCAAATACCTGTATCGAATGGTTTATTATCGGGTTTTTGTTCCATAAATCCCAGGCCCTTACACCCAATACCTGGAGGCCCGAAAGCAGCCGGAGTTACGTGTACAGCACCTTATTGTCGTTTTTATTTGGCGCACTTTTTACACTTTTTTATTTTAAGGTCGGCGTTAACTATGTGCTTGAGAAAAACCAATGGTCACACATAAAGTTGGGATTGATCTGTTTTGCCTGCTTTAGTTTGATCCTGGAACTCAGCAATGCTATTTACATTAACTATGATAAAAAGTTTGTTGCAGGCAAACTGATCGCTGCCTGCCTCAGTTATTCGGCCGCTGCGGTTATTGCGGGTCAATTTTGCTGGAAATAGGATGGGTGTGAATTAGCGAAGAAAAGAACACGAACCAATTCAATAATTAACATACCGCTCATCAAAACTGCCATCGCCATAAAGGTCAATTAGGCCATAGCCGGGAGCAGTTTCATGTTTGTTGCCCTCCCACCACGCCCCACTGACGGCGCCGTTGCAGATATAAGTCACATTATTATAAACCACTTTGTCGCGCAGGTGGATATGTCCGCTCAAACACAATTTAACATTCGGGTGCCGGTAAAACAGGCTTATGATCTTCGAAATATCAGTATGCATATCACCGCCCAGCACTTCCCATCTATTGACTGCGGTTTGGTCATCCACCATCAATGTTGCCGTAAGCAGCGGTATGTGCGACATTACACAAACCGGCGTATCGGCCGGGGTAGATTTTAACTCATCCTCCAGCCATTTGAACTGCGCATCGCCCAACTGACCAATATACCAGGTGCCGTCGATATCCAGGTGCACACTGTCGAGCAGGATAAACTTCCAGCCATTTTTTGTAAAGCTGTAATAAGGCGATGCGAGTTTCAATTGATCAATAGCATATTGTTTGCCGTAAAGGGCCTGGCCTTTATCGTTCTCATTCCACCAGATGTCGTGGTTACCTAAAATATAGTGTATAGGCAGGCTGCAGTCCGATTTAATGGTATTGTGCCACAAATTCCACTGCGCGTTAATGGTATCCATGTGTTCCTTGTTCATGTCAAACACAATATCACCGCCGTTGAGTATCATATTAACGCCCGGCTGTTGCTGTACATGGTGCAGGCATTTTGCGAAACGGGCCGGCGCATCCCATTTATCTTTTAAATGCACATCTGTTAAATGGGCAACCCGTAATACAGGCTTTTTACTTTCCCGAGAGCTATTGAATGGCAACGAGGGCACCAGCAACAAGCCGCCAAGATTTTTCAGGAGCGTTCTTCTTTCCACAATGTTTATGAGTTATTAAATGAAAAGTGTTTCTATAAATTATGCGTGGGAATTATTAAAAATTGGTTTAACCCCTCTAAAACAAACTCCCCTGCCCCACTATCACTTTCCCGACCCTTTTTTGCTTGCTTTCCCCTTCCTTAACCACGCCACTAATGTAATAAACCTCCGATTCCTTATACCTTGATGCTACAATGATACTAACATCCCCGGCGCAGGCATCAAATAACTCCTGCACTAAAATGGGGTCGTTATTGTTTTTGGAGAGGTGAGATAGTAGCAGATGGCTCATAAATGGCGGCCGGTGGGTGATGAAGAGTTCCAGGGCTTGTTTATTTGACAAGTGGCCGTGCCCGCCGCGGATCCTGCGCTTTAAATGAAAGGGGTAGCCGCCTTTGTCCAGCATTTCATCATCGTAGTTAGCTTCTAAAAATGCGGCGTGGCATTGACTGAAATGATGGATCACATGCTCGCAGGCCGCACCGATATCGGTAAACACGCCTACATTAATATCCCGGCAGGTAATTATAAAACTGTGCGGGTTGCTGGCGTCGTGTAGTTTTGGAAAAGCGGTAACCTGCAATTCGCCGATACTGAAGGTCTGAAAGGCCACAAAGGGGAACACCAGGTGTTCCTCCAGGATGAGCCTGCCATGCAGCATAGTAGGCGGGGTGATATAAACCGGCAACTGGTATTTTTTGGCAAGCACCGGGATACCGTTGATATGGTCGGAATGTTCGTGTGTTACAAAAATGGCTTTTACCTTACGGATGTTGAGGCCCAGCCGCAGCATCCGCCGCTCGGTTTCGCGGCATGAAATGCCTGCATCAATCAACACCGCCTCGTGCTCGTTGCCGATATAGTAGCAATTGCCGTTACTGCCTGAATTTAATGATGCGATGAAGAGAGACATAATACCTGCAAAGAAAACGTTTTTTTATTTCGGATTTCGGATTTTCGATTTCGGATTTACAATTTGCGAGGATCTCGGATTTTGGAATTTATTACCAGGAGCGCTCGGGCCGACTACGGAAATCAAAAACATCCGACTTCCCCAATAAAAAAATCCGAAATCGAAAATCCGAAATCCGAAATGACGTACCTTTATCCCCATGGATTCACCGATAACTTTACCAGTACTTAGCGCTGAAGAACTGCGTGTGCTTGGCTCATTGATGGAAAAAAGCAAAACCACGCCCGATTATTACCCCATGACGATCAACAGCCTTACAGCGGCCTGCAACCAGAAAACATCACGCAAACCGGTGGTGCAATATGATGAAGACACTGTAGCGCAGGCATTAAGCATACTGAAAAAAAGAGGGCTGATCTCCACAGCCACGGGCGGGTCGATACGCAGTGTGAAGTATAAGCACAATTTTGCTATCGTATTCCCGGTATTACCGTCGGAAGTGGCGATCATTTGCCTTTTGATGTTAAGGGGCCCGCAAACGCCCGGCGAGTTAAACACCAATTCGGGCCGTATGCATGAATTTGAGTCGATAGAAGAAGTGCAGGAGGTACTGGAGCGGTTGAGTTCGCCGGCAATGCCTTTTTTAGTGCAGCTGCCAAGGCGGCCTGGACAAAAAGAAGTAAGGTATGCACACTTATTATGCGGTACGCCCGAAATAAACGATGACGATTTTGCTGATGATTCACAAGGAAGGCATCCCGGCATGGAAGCAAGGGTTGCTAAGCTTGAAACCGAACTGGCTGAACTAAAAGAGGCTTTTGATAAACTGATGAAAGAGTTAAGCTGACATGTAATTCACTTCCAGACATTAAACCAAAACTTAACAGGATATAATTTGTTAAACAACAAACCAAATTATATACCTATGAAAAAGTTAAGTTTAATGTTCATGATCACGCTTGCAGTGTATGTATTGCAGGGTTGCAGCGGCACACCAAAAGATGACAAAGCTAATGCTGACAGTTTAAATAAAACTAAAGATACCAGCAGCAATGCCGCAGTCACCGGCGGGATAGCCGTCACCAATGACGATGCTAAATTTGCGACCGATGCCGCCAACGGCGGCCTTGCCGAAGTTGCCCTGGGTAAACTGGCACAACAAAAAAGCGTGAATGAAAAGGTGAGGGATTTTGGTGCGATGATGGTTAAGGACCATTCAAATGCAGGCGCCGAATTAGCGGACATTGCCAAAGCCAAAAACATCACATTGCCGGCAGCTGTTTCGGCCGACGAGCAAAAAAAGATCGACGCCCTTGCAAAGAAATCAGTTAAGGATTTTGACAAAGCGTATATTGATGCTATGGAAGATGGGCATAACAAAGCCCTCAAATTATTCCAGGATGAAGCACAAAAGGGCACCGATGCTGCTTTAAAAGCCTTCGCATCCCGGACGGTTGCTGTTGTACAAAAGCATTTGGAAGCTATCAGCGAGATCAGGGCCTCAATGAAGTAGTTTTTTAAAACTAAAGTCCTGGGTTAAATTCTGCTATCAAATGCTTAAAAAGATTATAAAAACTTAACAATATATAATCTGAAAGCATTCGCAGCCAAAGTTGGCCCTACAGTGCAAATGCATATTGATGCCATAAATAAAATTAAGGCGGGGATGAAATAATTCCCGTAAAGCGACGATAGTTTTTTAGCCATTTGCCGAACACCGGATGTTGAATTATCATTTTGAAACATTACTTTAGGGTTGATAATTCAGTATTCGGTGTTTTTTATTTTATCAAAAAAGGAAATTACGCCGGTTAAATCTATCGAAATCCTCCGTGAACCAACTTGTATAATCTTGTATCGTATTGTATAAGCTGGGTACAAAACAATGCCTTATTTTTGTTCCAACGCTTTAAAAAGCACTATTTCTTGTAAAATATTTGGTGGGGACACAATAGGTAAGCGGGGCACGGTTATTAATTTGTGTTAAACATAATTTTTCCCACCAGGCAGGGTTTTTCTGGCAGGAGGCCCTGTTTTTTTTGCCCAAATTTTAGCTGCCGGGCAATTTCACGAACATTTCTTTAATATTGCCTGCTGATTCTATCTGCATATGAAAACCCTTGCCAACCTCCTTCTATTAGGCGACCCCCGGTTGTACGAAACCTGTGAACCTGTTTTGAAAACAGAATTGCCATTGGTTGCAGGCTGGGTTGCTGATTTGGATAATGTGATGAACGAGATCAGGCTGAAGTATAATTTTGGCCGAGCCATTGCCGCACCGCAGCTGGGTATTATGAAGAGGTTGATCTATATGAACATAGATAGGCCTGTTGTTTTCATCAACCCTGAACTGAGCGATTTGAGCCGGGACATGTTCGAATTATGGGATGATTGCATGAGTTTCCCTAATCTTCTTGTAAAAGTAAAAAGGCACCGGTCGCTGACCGTAAAATATCTCGACGAAAACTGGCAACCACAAGTTTGGGAAATGGAGGACGCCTTTTCAGAGCTGTTACAACATGAATATGATCATTTAAACGGCATACTTTGTACCATGCGGGCTGTTGATGAAAAAGCATTTAAATGGCGAAGCTGATTTTTATTTATCTCATAGATTAAAAACCCCCGCCTCAACTAATATAATTGCTAATAAAAGAGCTACCAGAATAGCTAAATATAGATATGCAATCCTATGGCCAAAGTTAAGTGTAACAATCCCTTTTATATTACTAGCCTTACAAAGTACTTCAGGGTCTTTGGGGTTATAATAAAACAAGCCTAAACACTTCCAAAGGTTAGGGTCGTTTTTGTCTATTTCTTCCATGATATAAATTTAAAGCTTGTAATCAATAAATCCAATTTATTCTATATTTACCCTTCAAACCAATAGCTCATAATAGCCGGCCCATCCCATCATTATGAAATATTTCAATTTTATATTAACCATCGTTTTTATTTGTATGCTTACTTCTTTCAAGCCTGTGCAGCAAGCCGGGCCGTTTGATGATTACCCTGTTTATTCCGGCCACGATCTGGGCGTTAAATATTCTCCCCTGAAAACGACTTTTAAAGTTTGGGCGCCAAAAGCAACAGAAGTAACATTGCGCTTATATGAAGCCGGCGATGGCGGTCTGGCCATTAGTACAATAAGCATGGTAAAAGGTGTTAAAGGTGTTTGGGCTGTAGTGGTTAATAAGGACATCAAAAACAAATACTATACTTTCCAGGTAAAACAGGACGATAAATGGCTATCAGAAGCGCCGGACATTTATGCAAAGGCAGTCGGCATAAACGGGAAACGGGGCATGGTGGCCGACCTGGCATCAACCAATCCAACAAACTGGCGGAATGATAAAAAACCGGCCTTAAAAAATTTCAATGATATTATTATTTACGAACTGCATATCCGCGATATTTCCATCAGCCCAAATTCGGGCATAACACATAAGGGGAAATTTTTAGGCCTTACAGAAACCGGCACCAAAAGCCCCGATGGCGAACCCACCGGGCTGGATCACATCAAACAGCTGGGCGTAACCCATGTACACTTGCTGCCCTGTTTTGATTTTAATTCGGTTGATGAAACAAAACCGGATGCTAACCAATACAATTGGGGATATGATCCCCTGAATTACAATGTGCCCGAAGGGAGTTATTCCACGAATCCGTATGATGGCAATGTGCGGATAAAAGAGTTTAAAAAAATGATACAAACCCTTCATAAAAATGGTTTGCGGGTAATACTTGATGTGGTTTATAACCATACCAGCGATATTAAAGGCTCCAATTTCAGCCAGTTTGCGCCGGGCTATTTTTACCGCCAAAACCCTGATGGCGCGTATGCAAACGGAACAAGCTGCGGCAACGAGGTAGCCTCGGAAAGGCCAATGGCGCGTAAATTTATGATGGAATCGGTAGTTTACTGGGCCAAAGAGTACCATTTGGACGGTTTCAGGTTTGATCTGATGGGCATACATGATATTAAAACCATGAACATGATCAGCGATACGCTGCATAAAATTGACCCCACCATATTTATTTACGGTGAAGGCTGGACCGCAGGTAACAGCCCGTTGCCCGAAGATTTAAGAGCAGTGAAAAAAAACATGGCAAAAGTGCATGAGGTTGCCGCTTTCAGCGATGACATACGCGACGGTATAAAGGGCGGCTGGAGCGATGTGAAAGAAAAAGGCTTTGTTAGCGGCAACGCTGCCACGACGGAAAGCGTGAGATCCGGCATCGTAGCTTCAACACCAAACGCGCAGGTTAACTATAAGCAGGTCAATTATTCAAAAGCGCCCTGGGCAGCCGAACCTTTTCAAACCATAACTTATGTCTCCTGCCATGATGATAATACGCTGTTTGATCGTCTTAAAATATCAAACCCAAAAGCTTCTGAAGCTGACCTCATAAAAATGGATAAACTGGCAAATGCAATTGTCCTCACCTCGCAGGGGGTTTCATTTTTGCACTCGGGAGCTGAATTATTGCGTACAAAACAGGGCATTGCCAACTCTTATAACAAGCCTGATTCCATTAACCAGATCGACTGGAGCCGTAAAACCAAATACAAAGCTGTTTTTGAATATTATAAGGGACTGGTCGCGCTACGCAAAAACCACCCGGCATTCCGGATGCCGTCAACCAAAATGATCAGGCGAAATTTAAAATTTATGGAAACCGGCGAAACAGGTTTGATAGCCTACCAGGTCAGCAATAATGCCAACGGCGACACCTGGAAAAATGTTTTAGTTATTTTAAATGGCGATACAACCAGCAAAGTCATGAAAATGCCTGCCGGGAACTGGACATTAGTTGTTGATGAAAATACAATTAGTGAGAAAGGGATAAAAAGAATTGATAATGGCGCGGTTACTATCCCGGCAACTGCGGCCTATGTTTTATTTGAAAATTAAATGGAAATCAGAAGGCAGTCCCGCTTTTACTTGAGACTTTGGACTTAAGACTTAAAAAAATTACGCTGCTAACTGATACTCAACTTTTTCAATCAGGGCATTGATATCGAATGGTTTGTGCAATACGTCATCGGGCGCGCCATTTTGTTTTAACGATGCGTCAATAGAATCTTCATCACCCGAACACATGATAACCGGAAGGTCTTTTGTTGTTTTATTCAGCTTTATTAGCTGGCAAATCTCGTTGCCGTTCATGCCAGGTAATATGGCATCCAGTATAACCAGGTCGGGATTGCCCGATTTAATGCGGTTAAACACCTCATCGCCATTTGTTAGTGAAATAACATCATAACCGCAATTAATTAAAATGTAGGTCATCACTTCGGTCATTAGCACGTTATCTTCTACAATTAATATTTTCTTGCACATTATCTTCTGTTTTAACAGGTTATGTAACGCAAAGCGCATGCCACATGTTAAAAATATAGCATTTAAGCGGCCGTTATTGAGCTTTTAATGTTGCTTGCATTTTATTTACCGGTTAATAAAATTAATCTTAAAGCATAAATAGACCTGCTTTTATGACATTTGCCCTGTAAACCAAACAACTGGTGAAGAAAGTTGGCAGTTTGCAATTGAAAGGTCCCACTGTAAACTGCCACTGCAAACTGCCGACTGAAAACTTCCGCCTATTGCCCGCTCGCTTCCTTCAGCGCCTTCTCCTGGTCTTTTTCATCGTTCCTTAACTTACGCCTTTCCTGGCGCAGTTCTTTCCGGGTTTTTCCGGCGGTATCAATCAAAAGTTCCTTCTTTTTTTCATCGTCACGTAATTTCTCTATCGCTTCTTTCAGCTTTGTTTTTGCATCTACTTCTTTTACCTCTTCTTTTTTTGCAGCAGCGGTGGTATCTTTTTTGCCAAATATGCGCTGCAATAAGTTGGGCTTCTTTTCAGGAACAACCACTACCGGCAGGGCATCGTCGTTATCACTTTGTTTCATAAGGCTATCGGCTACCTGGGTATCAACAGGGGCTATCTCTTTACGCAGGCTTTCTTTCAAACGCACGGTATAGAAGCCATAGTCGCTGCTGTCGCGCTGGGCCTTGCCATGGCCGGCCATCAAATTGCCAATCAGGTTAAAATATCCCACAAGGCCCGGCCTTAATGTGCCATCGGGCATAAAACTGTACATACCAGTTTTGGGGTGCGGTACAATGCTGGCCAGGTAAATACTTTCGCCGATGGTAAGCTCGGCCGGGGTTTTACCAAAATAATACCGCGATGCCTCGCCAATGCCATATACATTGCGGCCCCACTCAATAATATTAAAATATACTTCCAGCATGCGGTCTTTTGTCATCACCTGGTTGTTCTCGATCATCCACACCATTAATATTTCTTCAATCTTGCGGGCCAGGGTTTTATCTTTGTTTAAAAAAGCATTTTTAACCAATTGCATTGATATGGTGCTGCCGCCGCGTTTAAACTTCTTTTCCTTAAAATCAGTAGCCAGCGATTTACGGAAAGATTCTTCCACAAAGCCATGGTTTCGATAAAATGAGGGGTCCTCGGCGGTCATCACGGCGTCGCGCAAATTGGGGGATATATCTTCAAGCGGGGTGAAATAAGGGTTTTGCGGGCCTATCAGGCGCCTGGGCATAGGTGTTCCTTTTTCGAATGGCGTATAGGTAAATACGCCGTTTAATTTGCCCAGGTCGGTTTTACCGTATCTTATAATGCGGAAATCATCCTTATCCAGCCGCGAATCAAACAAAACGTTATCCGGATCTGAAGCATTCAAAAACACATTGAGTTTGTAGTTAAGTTTACCTGCCACTTGCATCCCGTCAAGCGAATCGAAGAAACCCGAAGGGAACGAATCAAAAACGTCCTGTGCGTCCATCCAGCCGGTGTTTACTTTGAGCTCATAAATTTTAACCGGGTTAAGCGTGTATTTAATATAAGGATGGGCGGTAATTTTTTTGAGCCGGATGAGTGAGGAACTGTCGATAGAAACATAGTTTTCTCCCACAAATACGTTAGCATCGATACCGGCGTTGGGCACCAAAATGTCGCCGGTCGACAAACCTGGCTGGTTGATCAATAAATTTCTAACACCCCAGTTGCCATAGATGCGGGTTTCGCCGCCGCTGTGCTCCACCTTGCTCAGGCTGGTGCTCAGCGTATCAAAATTTACTTTAAGGTGATAGCGTTTTTCAATATAAGGCAACTCTACTTTTTTGCCGTCGGCATAAAGCTTAATGTCAATGTCCTTGTCCGACGGATGCATGCGGCCAGCCACGTGCCAGGTTGCCGATCCCTTGTTTATATCGATAGTTGAGCTGAGCTGCCCGTTTTTTATCATCGCAGTTTGCGTAAGCATACTGAAATTTGTGCTGTCGGAAGTAAAAGTCAGCAAGAAGTTACTTAGGCTAAGATTATCCGGGATCTTATACAGCACCTCGTTAATGAGGTTGTACGATAGTTCCGAAAGGTCAACTTTCGAGGAATTATCAAGTGTATCCTTTTTCTTTTTAAACAGGAAATCGAAATTTTTAATGTGGTTGATATCGGTTAAATTCAGGTGGCCATCGTGCAGTACCACGTCGGCAAGCTTGACGTCGCCAAATACCAGCGGCAATAATTTAAAGTTTACATCAAATTGTTTGATGCTTAACAGGCTGTCGCGCTGGGTGGGTACAATGGTAATATCTGAAAAAGCAACCGTACTGAACCCGGTAAAATGCGCCGAACCAATTTCGAGGTCGAGGTTATAATCCTTTTTTGCTTTTGCTTTTGCCTTGGTGATCTCATGCTGCAGCAGCGCCTCGCGTTTGGTGTAGGCAATGTATCCTGCAATTACAAGGAGTACAATTATTGAAGCAAGCACAATACCTGCAATACGGACATATTTAAGGTTTATATGTTTTTTGAGAGAGCTACCGGGCTGCATTTAAAAAATTTTATCCAAAACTAAACTAAATCTTATGTGGAACAAACGTTGAGATAGTTAATTTGTTTCTTTGGGGGACGTTGTTTTTGGATAGAAATTTATTTTTGGCTTTCTGGCAGATATCCTCGCGATAACCTACTGTTCCGGATCAGGAATCATATTGTTGCTGTATCTGGTCGGACTAACTTTTTGCGACAGAATTTGCCTTCGTAAATGGCAGAATAGTAACGATCCATAAAACAGTACCGGTAATTATAATACAGATAGGTACCAGGTCGGCAAGCGTATTGTGCGAACCGAAAGAACGGGGGTCACTATTAAAAAAACCGTGTACAATATTTAAAACGTTTATTAAGAATGACAGCACTGCAAAAATACTGAGGCCGGTTACCGTCCCATTGCGTGTTTGTCTTTCAGTTTCAGTCAAACAGAAAAACTTTATGCCCAGCCACAGCAATATCCCAAGAACAACAAACTGGAACAAATAAGCAAATACATTGGAGTCGGCCGGAATGTAATGCCCTCCGGCCCATCCGTAACCTGCGGCGATCAGGATGATGGCGGCAGCCCTGGTTTTAAAGGTTGTTTTCATTGTTTTGCGATTGGTCTTATTGCTTTATAATCAGACTGTTTTGCAGGCAATTTGTTACTATGCCGTTGCCGGGATTATTAGCACATTTCAAATGGCACTTCGCCGGGCAGACGCCCGGGCTATTTGTTGATAATCTCCCCTTGACTATCCCCCTAAATCTACCCAACTTCGCAGTCCATTTTTGAATATGAATACGCATTATAAAAAGATCGCATCTGAACTTTCCATCGCCGAAAAACAGGTAAGCGCCACGGCTGAATTGCTTGATGAAGGCGCCACCGTTCCTTTTATCTCCCGCTACCGTAAAGAAATTACCGGAACATTAGATGAAGTAGAAGTAGCCGCCATCCGCGACCGTATACAACAACTACGCGACCTCGACAAACGCCGCGAGGCCATCCTGAAATCGCTTGCGGATATGGGCAAGCTTAGTCCCGAACTGGAAAAGCAGGTGAATGAGGCCGAAACCATGGTGCTGCTGGAGGATATTTACCTTCCCTACCGTCCAAAACGAAAAACACGCGCTACCACCGCCCGCGAAAAAGGTTTGCAGCCATTAGCCGATTTGCTGATGGAACAAAAAAGGATAGATGTTGAAGCTGAGGCCGCCAAATATATTGACGAAGAAAAAGGTGTAAAGTCCCTCGAAGAAGCGCTTGCCGGCGCAAGGGATATTATCGCGGAGTTTATCAGCGAGAATGCCGGGGCACGTACCCAAATGCGCAGCTTGTTTATTGAAAAAGGTGTTTTTCAGTCGAAGGTTATTGAAGGTAAGGAACAGGAAGGCATAAAGTATAAGGATTATTTCGATTGGACGGAACCTGTTAAATCCGTGCCATCCCACCGTATACTTGCTATGCGCCGGGGCGAAAAGGAGGAAATTTTGTGGCTTGACCTGAAACCGGAAGAAGACGAAGCTATCGCCCTGCTCGAAAAGGCATTTATTACCGGCAACAATCCAAGCGCCGACCAGGTAAAACAGGCCATTGCTGATGGCTATAAACGATTGCTGAAACCCTCGATGGAAACTGAAGTGCGCCTGTTCACCAAAAAGAAAGCGGATGAAGAAGCTATCCGGGTGTTCGCCGAAAATGCCCGCCAGCTTTTATTAGGCGCGCCGCTTGGCCAGAAACGCACCATGGCCATCGATCCCGGTTTCCGCACCGGCTGCAAAGTGGTTTGTTTGGATGAGCAGGGCAAGCTGCTGGAGTATACCGCTATATTTCCGCATACCGGCGCCGGCCAGGCAAAGGAAGCGGAGAAAACTACAAAATACCTTTTCGAAAAATATAATATCGAAGCCATAGCCATTGGCAACGGCACTGCCGGGAGGGAAACAGAAGTATTTGTCCGCAACCTTAACCTGCCGAACGCAGTTATTGTGATGGTAAACGAAAGCGGGGCGTCCATCTATTCGGCATCGGATGTGGCAAGGGAAGAATTCCCGGACAAAGATGTTACCGTACGCGGTGCAGTCTCCATAGGCCGCAGGCTGATGGACCCGCTGGCCGAACTGGTGAAGATAGACCCGAAATCAATCGGCGTTGGGCAATACCAGCACGATGTGGACCAAACCAAGTTGCAAACATCATTGGATGATACCGTAATGAGTTGCGTAAATGCAGTGGGGGTTGAGCTGAATACTGCCTCGAAACAAATACTGGCCTACGTATCGGGTCTGGGCCCGCAGCTGGCGCAAAATATTGTGGAATACCGCGACCAAAATGGCGCTTTTAAACGCCGCGACCAATTGAAAAAAGTGGCCCGTCTTGGGGATAAGGCCTTTGAACAGGCAGCCGGTTTCCTGCGCATCCGCCATGCCGAAAATCCGTTGGATACCAGTGCTGTTCACCCGGAAAGGTACGCGCTTGTGGAGCAAATGGCCAAGGACATTAAATGTTCCGTTAAAGAACTGATGGGCGATGACAAACTGCGCAAAAGTATCCCGCTGCTTAAGTATACTTCGGATACTGTAGGCCTGCCAACGCTAAACGATATAATGGTCGAACTGGCCAAACCCGGCCGCGACCCGCGCGAACAATTTGAAGCATTCAGTTTTACAGAAGGCGTAAATGCAATCGGCGACCTTAAAATTGGCATGAAACTGCCGGGCATAGTAACCAATATCACCAACTTCGGGGCCTTTGTGGATATTGGCGTTCACCAGGATGGGCTGGTACATTTAAGCCAGATCACCAACCGCTTTATTAAGGATGCGAACGAGATATTAAAAGTTGCCCAAAAGGTGGAAGTAACGGTAACAGATGTGGATATTAATCGTAAACGTATTGCCCTGTCGATGAAGGAAAACGAACCAAAGCCTGCCGAAAGGGAAAGAAAGGAACCTGTGAAAGTACAGCGACCAGTTCAAAAACCGGTAGCTAATAAGAAACCTGAGCCGCCTGCTGAAAGCGATCTGCAAATAAAACTGGCGGCGCTGAAGGATAAATTCAGGTAGGGGCTACACATAAACAAGACGTCGTCCCGAACTTGTTTCGGGATCCCACAGAACAGGCAGCTAAGCGGCAGGTAACCCACGGGACAGATAGCGAGCATGCCCATACTTAACATGTGGGTTGCTGATCCGACCTTTGGCGGACAGCATGACGAGGGTGTAGTAAAAATTTTTATTCCAAAGTGATCTGCCTCCTGATGCTTTCTTCTAATGAAATAAAAGTTTCGGTACGCTGGATGCCTTTTACGCCTTGTATCTGTTCGTTCAGTACTTCGCGTAAATGGGTGGTATCGTGGCATACAATTTTGGCAAAAATACTGTAGCTGCCGGTGGTGTAGTGCAGTTCAACAATTTCTTTTACCGTTTTCAGCTGTTTTACAGCATCATTGTACTGCGAACCCTTTTCGAGAAATATGCCCAGGAAAGCGGTAATATCGTAGCCTAACTTCTGCGGATCTACCTCCAGGCTGGCCCCTTTTATTACGCCCATTTCTTCCAACTTTTTCATTCTCACATGGATAGTTCCGCCGGAAACGATCAACTCTTTGGCAATCTCGGTGTACGGAGTGGTCGCATTCTTCATTAATATCGATAAAATCTGTATGTCGAGATTATCAATTTCTAAATTTTGGGCTTTTCTGTGGGACATAAATTCGAATAATTTTATTTATATACAAGAATAATTAAAATCTGATAAAAATACAAATATTTTGTTGAAATATTTGCAATGAATGGATTGGTCTGTTAGATTTGTATCAAGCGATTGACAATAGCTGAGCGTTCTTTTAAATAAAAAAAATTGTTGGGTGGTGAAATTTTAGGCAGACACACCTCCTTGTCGCGGTGGCGGAGAAATTGGGAAACCCGAAGCGGGCTAACCACTCTGTGAAGGTTCGACTCCTTCCCCAACAGCATTTTCTAAGTCAGTAGTCTTAAGCCTGAAGTCTGAAGTCAGATTTTACTTAAGACTTAGGACTACAGACTTAGGACTTAAACAATGTAGGATGGTGAAATTTTAGGCAGACACACCTCCTTGTCGCGGTGGCGAAGAGTTTGGGAAACTCTCAGCAATGAGAATAACCACTTCGTGAAGGTTCGACTCCTTCTCCTACAGCTCTTCTCATAATTTAGGTTTATAATTGGTTAGCAAAGGCCCCTGCCCATCAGGGGCTTTGCTTATATAAAGGTTTTTTTCATCAATGCTATTAAGCTACGTAAAAGTGAAGAACTTAATATCGAACACTGAATTTTGAATTTCGAACGATGAAATTTCTTACTTCGTTATTCAGCGTTCGTCATTCAGCATTCGATATTAAAACATTTAACTCAACCACCTTACCATGGACAATCGACCATGGACTATGATCAAATGCAGCTACCATGAACTATGAACCATCAACTATGAACTAATCTACCCCTTATTAGCCTCCGCTATCACATCATTATTTAGCCGTATATACTCCGCATTATTCTCTTTTGTCGCGATGTCGACGCCCCGGCGTGCTGTTGCCACCGCACCTTTTTTATCACCCATTTTAAGCTGAATACGGGCTTTCCAATATTTAAAGTTAAAAGAATTCGGGTTTTTGGCATCCATAATATTCATCCACTCCAGCGCCTTGTTCATGTCCTTGTTATTATTGTAGTAATAAATGGCGGCAAAGTAATAAGGCTTATTATCGCCCTGCATAGCTTTATCAATGCCATCCATTACCTGTTTATCAACATCAGTAACAAAATGAATGGGCAGATCAGTATGCTCCCAGGTAATATGTAATGTGCCCGAATTAATGTTCATTTCGGCAAACTGCATAGTCAACGTTTCTGTAAGCTGGTCGGTGTGCTGTGGCTTTATTTTAAACCGCAGCAGATCGGCTTTTTCGTCGTACGAATAAGCGCCCCATTGCTTGGCGGTTTTGTTTAAAATAATGGTCCATTCATTTTCACCGGGAATGCTAAAGAGCGCATATTCACCGGCTGGCACTTTATTGCCTTCCATGGTTACCTCATCTGTAAATTTGATGGTGGTGGCGTTGTTTGCGCCTGTTCTCCAAACCAGGTTATAAGGTTCAACCTCGCCAAATATCTTTCGCCCTTTAACATTTGGCCTTGAATAAGTGAGGGTAATATTTCCTAAACCGAAGTCCTGGGTGATAACTTGTTTAGTACTGGGCTGCGGAACGTGAAAATCCTGCGCTGCTGCTGTTAAGGTTCCGATTAAAAGCACAGCAATGAAGTGAAAGGTGGTTTTTTTCATGATTTTATTTTTTGAGTGATAACTGGAAAACGCAGTCGTCCCGGAATTGGTTGCCTGCACAGGTAAATTTAAAAAATCAGGACAAAAAAAAGCCCGGCAACCGCCGGACTTTCTGTTAAAGGCCATCTTTCAACATTCCCGGCAATCGCCGGGACATCCTTTTCAACCTTTACAACTTCTATAGCCTTTACAACCTAATTAAAGTATTTTAAACCCAATGCTCAGGGCCCATAGGTTTTGCCTTTGGCCGAAATTAGAATTTATATCAGTAAGGTTGCCTTCATAACGCAGGTCGGCAGTGATCGAGCCGATATCAACCCCGGCACCGGCCTGGTAACCAATAGTACTGTTTTTGTACTTGCCGAAATCATTATAAGCAGCATTAAAATTTTGATTGAAATTATTACTCTGACTTAAAACAGATGTATAAATCGGCCCACCCATTACCCGGAAATTTAAATTTTTTGGCCCAAATTTTAAGCCTACTAATAAGGGGACATTTAGATTAGTAAAATGGACATTCCCGCTATAAGTGTTATCGCTTGAATTAAACTTACCGCCTGAACTGCTTAAATAGAGTTCTGGTTGCAAATATAGGCCGCCTCCTAAACGGGCAAATGCGCCTACCTCATAGCCGGCAACGCCCGAAGAATTCAGGTTATCGGCGCTTACCGTTGAATAATTAACGCCCCCTTTTATCCCAAGGGAAAATTGCGCTCGCGCGCTGACACATACAGTTATCAGCAGTGCTGTAATTAAAAGATACTTCTTCATAGTTTTTGTAGTTTTTGTCTAACCTAACGGTTAATTCATAAATAAATTACAATAGCTATGTAAAAGCCATGCCAATTTTAGACCCAACTCGCTGGTATTTTTTATATTTTTGTAGAAAACAATTTAACAATGGCTGAGATCAGTATCACCAATAAAGAGTGGGAACGCGTGAAAATCAAACTGCAACGGAAATATAACCACCTTACCGATGCGCAATTACAATATAACGAGGGCCAGGAAGACAGCCTGATAAATAATTTAATGGAACTTGTTCACCGCGACAGGAACTATGTACTATTTACCCTGAAAAAAGCGTTAGTGAATATTGATAATAACAGGCTATAAATTCGCTGGCCTTATAAAAATCAAAGCAGTTTTTTGTATTTTTATAGTTTAAAATAAAGTTTAAGGATGAATAAGGGTAAAGTGCTATTTAAGAAATATAAAAAGCAGGCTTTTTTTGCAGGCATATTAATGCTGGCTTTTTGTACCTGGAGTTTTAAGGACGACCTGTTCCAGATATCAAAAAACCTGGATGTCTTTGCTTCGGTGTACAAAGAAGTTAACATTAACTATGTTGACGACATTAATTCTGCAAAAATGATAAAAACCGGTGTGGATGCCATGCTGGACGGCCTGGACCCTTATACGGAATTTGTCCCCGAATCGGAAATTGAAGAGTATAAGCTACATTATGTAAGTACACAGTATGGCGGCATAGGCGCGGGTATATTTGCCCGCAATGGCAGGGTGTATGTTTCGGAAGTGTTCGGCGGTTTCCCGGCACAAAAAGCGGATATACGCCCCGGCGATGAACTGGTTAAAATAAACGACATCAACCTGGCAGGCAAAGATAACGACCAGGTAGGCCTGCTGCTAAAAGGCGCAAAAGGCGCTTCGATAAAGTTACTGCTTAAACGCGACGGCACACCGCCCGTAGAAAAAACGCTTGTACGCGATGAGATCAAACAGCCAAATGTATCCTATTACGGGATGGTTGACGGCAACATGGGTTATATCAAGCTTGATAAATTTCTTGAAAATTCATCTGATGAGGTTACCAATGCCCTGGTGTCGATAAAAAAGAACAATCCTAACGGCATTATACTCGACCTCCGCTCAAACGGCGGCGGTATACTGCAGGAGGCGGTAAAAATTGTGAACCTTTTTGTGCCGAAGGATGTAGAGGTAGTATCGCAAAGAGGCAAAATAAAAGAGAAAAACGCAACATATAACACCGTTAGCGAGCCGCTTGAACCAAATTTACCTTTGGTGGTCCTGGTGAACAGCCATTCAGCTTCTGCATCCGAAATTGTGGCCGGCTCGCTGCAGGATCTTGACCGCGCCATTATTATCGGCCAACGCAGTTATGGCAAAGGGTTGGTACAACAAACCTTTAACCTGCCTTACAATAGCCTGGTAAAAATTACCATTGCCAAATACTATGTTCCCTCGGGACGCTGTATACAGGAGATTGATTACACCCACCGCAAGGATGACGGCAGCGTGGTTAAGGTTGCCGATTCACTCATTCACGAGTTTAAAACAAAAGATGGCCGTTCTGTTTATGATGGCAGCGGCATTTACCCTGATATTTTTGTAAAACAGGATCATTTCGCCAATATTACAGAGGCATTGGTAGGCAAGCTGCTGATATTTGATTATGCTACCTTATACCGGAATACGCACCCAACCCTGGATAATTTACGGGCCTTCAGCCTTTCGGATGGCGAATATGCCGATTTTGTTAAATACCTGGCTGATAAAAATTATAGTTATAATACGACATCAGAAAAGCTGCTGGCTGATTTAAAAAATGCGTCGACCAAAGAAAAACAGTTCATCGAGATACAAAACGAATACGATGCTTTAAAAGCCAAAATGGCTGCCAGCAAAAAAAACGATCTGCAATTGCATAAAGACGAAATAAAGGAAGTGCTCGAAAATGAGATCGCTTCGCGCTACTATTTCGGGAAAGGCCGTTACGAAACCAATTTTAAATACGATAAGGAGCTTGCCCAGGCTGTGAAAGTAATGCAGGATAAAGAACTGGTGGCTTCGATATTAAAGGGCGAAGGCTCGTACAAAGTAATTGGCAAACCCGTACTTGCCATGGCCGGCAAAAAAACCGATAAGGATACCGATTCAACCGATAATCAATAGATAACCATGAGACTTACGCCGAGCCTTACGAAGTTTTAAGAACTTCGTAAGGCTGTTCGCGTTCTTCGTATGTCTTCGCGTTCCCATCTTATAAATAATAAAACAAACTATTCCGGGTATTAATTGTCTATCTATCAAAGAAATTACCCATGAAAAAATTATTTTTTATTGCAGTCCTGGTATTTGGCTGTTTGTCGTTCAAAATTGCTGATGCCCAGATGGGCTTTGGTATAGGTATAAACATAGGCAGCCAGCCAGACTGGAGCCCTGTTGGCTATCACCATGCCCGGTATTATTATATGCCCGATATTGACGCTTATTACGATGTTAATGCCCATCAATATGTTTATAATGAAAATAATGTTTGGGTACATGGCCAGAGCTTACCCCCAAGATATGGCGATTTCGACAAGTATAAAAGCTATAAAGTTGTAGTGAACCATCGCAACCCCTGGGAGAATCACGAATACATTAAGACAAGGTATGCCGGATACAAAGGCCGCAGCGACCAGCGGAGTATCCGCGATGCCCATGATTATCATTACCGCAACCACTGGAAAGAAAAAAGCGAAAAACATTCGTAATAATCACTCATGATCTGAAGTTCAACCCCTCCGGTTTTATTTTTCAGCGGCCCCGTTGCGGGCCGTTTTGAAAACTTTATGCCCCTAATAAACCGCGCGTCCAAAAAATGAGCAAAATAAAAAACTAACTATTACCATTTATAATAGTCTATCCATCAAACAATATAAATAATCTATGAAAAAGTTACTATTTACAGCAGTCGTAGTATTCGGCTGTTTGTCATTCAAAGCTGCCCATGCGCAGGTAAGTTTCAGCGCTGGCATAAATATAGGCAGTCAGCCGGACTGGGGGCCAGTCGGCTACGATAATGCACAATATTATTACATGCCTGATATTGATGCTTATTACGACGTCCCCCGGCACCAATATGTTTATAATGATAATAATGTATGGATACATGCCGGTGTTTTGCCGGCAAGGTTCCATTTCGACAGGTACCACTCTTATAAAGTAGTAGTAAACCAGCGTGATCCCTGGGAACACCATGACGATATAAGGGCAAGGTATGCGGGTTTCCGTGGCCGCCATGACCAGGGGCTTATCCGCGATAGTCGTGATGCCCATTACCAAAACCATTGGAGAGGCGGCCAGGGTCATCGTGACAATGGACGTGGCCAAGGTGGCAGGGACCGCGGCGATTACGGCCGTGGACAAGGTGGCGATAGAGGACGTGGAAATGGCGGCGGAGACAGAGGTCGTGGCAACGGAGGCGGCGATAGGGGTCGTGGAAATGGCGGTGGCGACAGAGGTCATGGTGGCGGTGGCCATGGTGACAAGGGCCACGGAGACGGTGGCCACTAATTTAGAATTATTAAGCTAAAGACGGCCCCGGTATTTTATCGGGGCTGTTTTGTTTAAGACGAACGAGGATCAACAGGCCCCTCCCTATAGTAGTGTCGCTAACTCAAAAGATTTAATATCGAATAATGAATTTTGAATGCTGAATGTTGAAGTGTTCTCGTTCATTTCGCAGGAATATGAAATAAAAATATAGTTAACACCTGAAAATAAGATAGTTAAAATTTACAAATATGAATTTGTCAAGACTGACACTAACCTAATCCAACTAAATCAACTTAATCTAACCTAATCAACTTTTAACCAATTCATTTCCCCAACCGTTTTACCACATTATCTATGGCTTCGCCCCAAAAAGTACCGAGGGCGATAGCGCCCGCTTTATTCGGATGCAGATAAAATGTGCCCTGGTGGCCCTGTTCAGGGTGAAAGTCGGCTAAATGATGTTTCTTGAAATAGGCAAACCCTTTCTTATCGCCAATAAATACTTGTTTTGGGTGCGAAACTGAGTAATCAGCAACCAAGCGGTCAATTTGAGGGATATAACTCTGTAGCCTCGCCAAGCCTTCCGCTAGGTATTTAGCACCGTTATAAGTATTCGGGCTGTACCAGATGGGGTGCTGAAAAATAATAATACAACCCGGAAATTCTTTCAGCAAACTATCGGCAATAGCTTTTAGATTTTGTTTGTAATCCGCTGGTGAAACCGGCGAACCATTTGGCCCCTGGATAGCACTGTCGTTTGTGCCCAATTTAACGGAGAATATAAGCAGCGCCTGTTTATTGGCAAAAGCATGTGCCGCCTCTTCAACTTTAGTAAACGCTTTTGATGTTGGTAAAAAATCAACCGTAGTAAACCCGCTGTGGCCCTGGTTCGAAAAATTAACGGTGCCGATATTGGTTTGCTGCCGCAAATAATTACAGGCAACCACCGCCGGAGACTGCGTTGCCGGATCAGCTAATCCTGCGCCGTAAGTGATGCTGTTGCCGATGAATACGATGTTGAGGTTTTGTTTGGGTTGGGCGGATGAATTGATAGTGCTAACCGCAAATAAAAGGGTTATGAGGATGATTTTGTAAGTATGTTTTTTTAAATGAATCATACTAATTCTATTTAAAAGTTTATTTTAAATAGCTTAATTATCGATAAACTCATGTAACGATCGTACTTAACATTTCTTTACCGACATATTTCGTAACGAAGTTTTGAATAAAGCCTGCGATAATATAAAATAGAAGTAAATAGCCCAAACCGTCATAGTTACGTTCAAAAATTGAAGTAATGATAACAGCAATCAATAGGAATAAATATGGGAAGGTGTTTAAATGATAATTAAAACTTACAACGACTCCATTATCAGATGCATTGATTTCAAATTCCCCACCATCCATTATTCTGAATCCCTTTATTCTTGACCAGCTTAACGGCGTCCAATTATCAAATGTTACGCTGTTTTTAGTCATGCTTGTAATCCGGTATTTTTCAGCATTTAGTTTTAAAATTATGTTTTCAATTATAATGGCCGGCTCAAGATCGGTTGACCGGGAAACATTATACTTTAATGCCTGGAAGGACATCAGTTTTTTCACTCGCATAAAGGTTTCACTTTTCCTAATCTCCATATGTCTAAGTTCCTTTTTGCCGAAACGTCAATTGCAGCTTCTTTCGGACTTCCGGACTTTACTGACTTTCGGACTAATCTCTAATCTCCAATGGCTTACCACTGAATTCCCATATTCCAAAACATAAATGCCCATTTATCCACCTGCCCGCTGATTACCTGCTCGGTACTTTGGCCTGCACCGTGGCCGGCTTTGGTTTCGATGCGGATGATCACCGGCGCCGGGCCTTGCTGGTATTCCTGTAAACGTGCGGCGAACTTGAAGGAGTGTGCCGGTACCACGCGGTCGTCATGGTCAGCCGTGGTAACCATAGTTGCCGGGTAATTATTGGGTTTTAACGCATGGTAAGGGGAATAATTGTACAGGTATTTAAACATCTCTTCCGAATCTTCGGCCGTCCCATAGTCATAGCTCCATCCCGCTCCGGCTGTAAACTTGTTATATCGCAGCATATCCATCACGCCCACTGCCGGGAAAGCCACCTTGCACAGGTCGGGCCGCTGGGTCATCACCGCGCCGATGAGCAGGCCGCCGTTTGATCCACCCGAAATAGCGAGGTAGTCTTTGGAAGTATATTTATGTTTAATGAGGTATTCGGCAGCAGCAATAAAATCATCAAAAACATTTTGCTTTTTCATTTTTATGCCCGCTTTGTGCCATTTTTCGCCATACTCGCCACCGCCGCGCAGGTTTGGCACGGCGTAAATACCGCCATGCTCCAGTAAAATGATGTTGCTGGTGCTAAATGCAGGGGTCAGGCTGATGTTAAAACCGCCGTAGGCGTATAGTAGCGTCGGGTTTTTACCGTTTAGCACAGTCCCTTTCTTATAGGTGATGAGCATCGGTATTTTGGTGCCGTCCTTCGAGGCGTAAAAAACCTGTTTGCTTTCAAACTGAGACGGATCAAATTGCACGCCGGCTTTTTTATAAACAGTTGAAACGCCGGTGGCAATGTCGAGTTTAAAAATGGTAGGCGGGTAAACGTAATTGGTAAATGTGTAATAGGTTTCCTTTTCTTCCTTCTTGGTACCGAAGCCCCCTGCCGTACCAACTGATGGCAAAGCTATGGTGCGCTCCAGTTTCCCATCCATATTATATTGCTGTACGAATGAGGTGGCGTCCTTTAGGTATTCCGCAAAAATTTTACCTCCGCCGGTAGTGGCGGTTAATACATTAGTAGTGCTTGGTATAAAATCCTTCCAGTTCGTAGGTTTCGGGTTTGCGGCATCAACCGTTACAATTTTAAAATTTGGCGAATACAGGTTGGTCAAGATGTAAAGTTTGCTGCCCACATTATCCAGCACGTTATGTTCGTTGTCAAAATTATCCACCACTTTTACAATCTGGGTGCCGGGTATGCTCAGATCCTGGACATAAAGCTCATTGCCGGTTGTCTCATTGGCGGCGGTGATTACCAGGAAACGTTCATCTTCGGTTAAATAAGCGCCGATATACCTGCGTTTGGTTTCCTCGCCGCCGAATAACAGTTTATCGGTGCTTTGCACTGTGCCCAAGCTATGATAAAATAGCTTATGAAACTGTGTCACGCCTGATAACTGCGACCCACTTTTAGGTTTATCATAGCTGCTGTAATAGAAACCATCATTTCCCCGCCAGGCAATACCGCTGAATTTTATATCGGTAAGCGTATCGCCCACCATAGTTTTATCGGCTGTTTTTATAACGATCACTTTGCGCCAGTCGCTTCCGCCTTCGGATAGCTGGTAAGCGGCCATGCTGCCGTCTTTGGTAAAACTGATGCCTTGTAAAGAAGTAGTACCATCTGCGGAAAACTTATTGGGGTCCAAAAAAACTTCCGGGGCGCCTTCTCCTATCTGCCGCCATAAAACGGCCTGGCTTTGCAAGCCATCGTTTTTATAAAAATAGGTGTATTTGCCTTCTTTAAACGGGGCGCTGTATTTTTCGTAGTTCCACAACTGCTCCAGGCGTTTATGCATGGCATCCCGGTAAGGGATCTGCGAAAGGTAAGCCTGTGTTACCTTGTTTTCGGCCTGTACCCAGGCTTTCGTATCGGCCGCGCGGTCATCTTCCAGCCAGCGGTAAGGGTCAGGCACCACGGTGCCGAAATAAGTATTAACGGTATCAACCTTTTTGGTTGCCGGGTAGGTAAGTTTTTGTGTATTCATTTGTTGTGCACAGGCAAAGCTGCAAAGTAAAACAGCTGCAGATAAACAGGAAAATACTTTCATTTTGCGAAAATGTGGTTCGCGGCTAAGATAGGAGAATTTGGGGAAAAGTTCATGGTTGATTGTTCATGGCCGAAGCTTTCCCGCCGAGGAGCCAAAAAGCTAATAATGCCTCGTAAGTATTATTTTCAAATCATTAATGATCTTCGGCAAGTAACTCTGGTCGATATGCTCCTCAAATTCCAAGGCACCATTATGCAACCAGGAATAGTATTTAATATCGATCCTTATTTGCCCTAAGTCATTAGTTAGCTTTAAGCTAAATTCACTGTTGTCGGATGAAAATTCAATAACTTGCTTAACAGAGATATTTTCGTACATGCTCAACAACTCTTCCAGGAACTTCTTAAAGCCAAATATTGGCGTATCAGATAGTTCTGAGAAGACTATAATATTATCTGCTACTAAAAGGGTCGGCGTTCTCAGGTAAGCAAAATCACCCTGGCTTTTTTGATTAATAGCAGTGTATCCTGAAACCCACAGTAGGAATCGACCTATTTTGAGATCTGGTTCATCTGTCGGCATCCGGTTTCGGAATTCATCAAACATAACACCGAAGATAGTGTTTTTGGGCGGCAAATGAGAGCTGGATTAAAGGGACTTTAGAGATTCTTTGGATGAATAGTATTTAGTTTATTTAAAATACCATCTGAAAAATCTGAAAAATCCGCTTAATCCCGGTACAGACTCATTTCCCGCCCTGCAACAGCACCAGGGATAAAGTGCCTGCTTTTATTTCAGGATTCAGGAAAGCGGCATATTTGGGGTTTGCGTAGGCAGTATAACCCGCCGGCGCCTCGGTGCCGGAAGGGACCATACCCATGTTAGCGATAAATTTTTTGACCGTGCTTAAAAATGTGGTCGGCATCGAGGTAAGAATTACCAGGATATGGTTGTTCTCATCCGTTTTAAATACGATATACACAGCGCTGTCAAGCCGGGAGCTGTATACGGTTTCGGATGGCTTTGTTCCCGGCACCAATTTGAAATCCTTTATATATACAGAAGCTGAATCAACAGGTAAGCCAATTTTTACGATGATGGCCTGCAGCTGGTTGGCCAGCATATGATCCGGTATAGTATCGTTCTGGGCTTGTACGCTAAAGTTGCTCCCGGTTGTAACTATCATAATTAATAATAGTTTATACCTCATTTGTTTAAGTTTAATCATGATAACAACGCTGTTTTAAGCTAAATAGCTGTTATTGCAAATGGCACAAAATGAATTAAGGGGATATATAAAGATATGTATTGAATATTATATTATTTATCAAATTGAACTTAAATATTTTTTTTATTCCTCCCAAGAAAAAAACTTGTTGACAATGTAGAGAATGCCGGGCGCTTGAAAAATGTGATAAAAGTAGTATTTAGTGCATTGATTGGACCCCAATAAAAAAGCGATGAGTCCTAAAACCCATCGCTTATATCTTAAATCCGAAATCGAAATTCCGAAATCCGAAATTAAATTAAAAGCCTCACCGGTTCTTCCAGCAATGATTTCAGTGTTTGCAGGAACGCCGCCCCGGTTGCACCGTCAACCACGCGGTGGTCGCAGCTAAGGGTTACTTTCATAATATTCCCGGGTACTACGGCGCCGTTTTTAACAACCGGAACCTGTTGAATGCCACTAACGGCAAGTATACAGGCATTTGGTGTGTTAATTATAGCGGTAAACTCATCAACCCCAAACATACCAAGGTTTGATATGGTAAAGGTTGAGCCCTCCATTTCGGGAATCTGTAATTTCCGTGCTTTGGCACGCCCGGCGAAGTCTTTTACTTCGGCGGAAATGCGGCTCAGTGTTTTACCATCGGCAAAACGCACAACCGGTACCAGTAAACCTTCGTCAACAGCTACGGCAACACCAATATGCACATGTTCGTTAAACCGGATGGTGTCGCCCTGGAACGATGAATTAATAGCAGGGTGTTGTTTTATGGCAACAGCACATGCTTTTACTACAAAATCGTTGAATGATATTTTTACCGGTGCGATCTCATTGATACGGGTACGGGCCTTTATCGACTCGTCCATATCAATGCTCATGGTCACATAAAAATGCGGCGCGGTAAACAAACTTTCGGATAAGCGCCTGGATATGGCTTTGCGCATCTGGCTAACCGATTTCTCGGTATATTTTTCTTCACCTGTATATGCCGGGAGTGTAATTGCAGGCGCTGGTGCAGCAGGTGCGGGCGAAGTGGCACTGGCCGGAGCAGAAGCAGGTGCAGCATCTTTACTGCCACTGCTACTTACCGCTGCTACTGGCTTAGCTGCCGGAACATATTCCTCTACATCCTTTTTAATAATACGGCCGCCTTCGGCTGATCCTTTTATATCACTAAGGTTTATCCCTTTTTCTTTTGCTATTTTGCGTGCAAGCGGCGATGCCTTTATACGGCTATCCGCTTCACTGACAGGAGCACTTGCAGCGTCATCCTCTTCTTCTTCACTGCTACTGCTACTTTCTACTGCCACTGCTTCAGGTTCTTTACTGCTACTTTCAGCTGCTACTGTTTCGGGCTCATCATCCGTCAACAACGGTGTAATATCAGTACCCGCTTTGCCAACTATCGCAATAATGCCGTTAACTTTGGCGGCTTCACCCTCTTTAGGGCCGATATATAGTAACGTGCCTGCTTCATAGCCCACCACTTCCATAGTGGCCTTATCGGTTTCAACATCGGCAAGCGAATCGTCAGATTTTACAGTATCGCCAACTTTAAAATTCCATTTATTGATCACGCCTTCGGTCATGGTATCGCTTAGCGCCGGCATGCGGATCACGGTGGCGGGTATGCTTGCTTTATCAACCTTCGACTTTGCTTCAACCGCAGCCTGTGGCTTTTTATCTTCAGCTACGTTACCTTTAGCGGCTTTTTCTTTGGGCGCTTCTTCTGCCGGCTTTTCTTTAGCCGGTACTTCAGCAGCAGCATCCTCTTTTGGCGTTTCAGCGGCAGGCGCGGCCCCGGTTTCAGCGCTGCTACTGTCTTCTGCCACTTTATCTCCTGCCTTTGGTGCTTCAGCCGTGTCAGCCGCAAGGGCCGCATGGTAATCTTCGCCTTCGGCGCCTAAAATGGCGATAAGGGAATCAACCGGAACAGCTTTCCCTTCTTCAGCACCTATATAAAGCAATGTGCCATCCGAGTACGACTCAAGATCCATCGTGGCTTTATCGGTCTCCACCTCAGCCAGTACATCGCCCGATTTTACTTTGTCACCAACTTTTTTATGCCATTTTGCCAATACCCCTTCGGTCATGGTATCGCTCATTTTGGGCATTTTAATTACTTCGGCCATATATAAATGATCAATGTTATCTAATATTCAAGTTAACTATAAATGATTAGTCCTTTATAAAAGGATAATCTTTTTCTACATACACATCGGTATATAATTCCGAAGCTTCAGGCCACGGAGATTCTTCAGCGAACTTTACTGATTCATCAACTTCCGCTTTCACTTTCGCATCAATATCTTCAAACCATTTCGCATCAGCATAACCTTCCGATTCGATAATATGTTTTGTCAGCTCTATCGGGTCTTTAGCCTTATAGCTTTCAAGTTCTTCCTTCGTGCGGTATTTTTGAGGATCGGACATCGAGTGACCTTTATAGCGGTAGGTGCGCATCTCAAGGAAAGTTGGCCCTTCTCCATTGCGCGCGCGCTGAACAGCTTCGTCCATTGCTTTGTGTACAGCAGCCGGGTCCATCCCATCAACGGCTGATGAAGGTATCCCGTAAGGGAGCCCTATTTTGTAAATGTCGGTATCCGCCGTGGTACGCTGAACCGAAGTGCCCATGGCGTAACCATTATTTTCGCAAATAAAAATTACAGGCAGTTTCCAAAGGGCTGCCATATTAAAGGTTTCGGTAACCGAGCCCTGGCGAACTGCGCCATCGCCCATATAAGTAATGTTCACAAACTGGGTACCGTTAAACTGTTCGGAAAAAGCTACTCCTGCCCCTAATGGTACCTGGCCGCCAACAATACCAAACCCGCCATAAAAGTGGTGCTCCTTGCTAAACATGTGCATGGAGCCGCCTTTGCCTTTTGAGCAGCCCGTAGCCTTGCCGTAAAGTTCGGCCATAATAGCGTTCGACGTAACCCCTTTGGCGATGGCGTGCGCATGATCGCGATAAGCGGTGATCATACTGTCCTCAGGCTTTATTACGGACATCGCGCCGGCTAAAACAGCCTCCTGGCCTATATATAAGTGGCAAAAGCCCCTAATTTTTTGCTGCCCGTATAGCTGTCCGGCTTTTTCTTCGAACTTCCGCATTAACAGCATCGACTCGTACCACATCAGGTAGGTGTCTTTATTTATTTCGATTGAACTCATGTATTATATTAAACGATCAATTTACGGAGTAAAGCGCAAATCTAATTATATCCGTGAAAATATCGAAACTGCGATGAATTTGTTGTAAAGTTTTATGATTTATTTTCAATTTGCCTTTACGGCCATTATTATGGCCATGGCGGGGTGTGCCAAACGGGTAGAATCTACCCCCATTTTTTCCTCAAACAGGGGTTTTTATAGAAATTACCCGAACAAAAAACATTAACTATACGTTAAAAGTATCAGATTGTTAACATTGTCATATAAATGTTAAAAAAAAGTAGCTATCTGCTTGCAGATATAAAAAAATTGAATAGTTTTGTAGCCAACAGTAGGCAAGGGTGTCCAATTTAATAAACAAGTTGTTGAGGTTTTACAACAAACTATAGATTAAATGAAGAAAATTACTATCGTTATTGCGTTATTTTTCAGTGTTTTAGTAGTACAGGCACAAACAAAAATCAGTCCAAACCAAACGGACGATAAAACTTCGGACGACCAGGAAAGCTTAGCCAAAGATTATTTATCACAAATTATGGGTGTTGCATTATCGGCAACCTCAAATATGAAACTTTTTCATTTTGTTTACGATTGGATTGGCACGCCATACCGTTTTGGCGGAAGCTCAAAAAACGGGATCGATTGCTCGGCATTCACAAAAGAATTATACAGCCAGGTATTTAACATGGATATTGAACGCAGCTCGCGTGATATATTCAGCATGGTTAGCCCCGTACGGCGGGATGAGCTTAAAGAAGGCGACCTGGTTTTCTTCAAAATTCATAGCCGCCGCATATCGCATGTGGGCATATATTTAGGCAACAACCGGTTCGCGCATGCCTCATCGAAAGGCGTAGCTATCAGCAGTCTTGATGATGCTTATTACAGCCGGTATTTTTACCGCGGTGGCCGCATGCTCGAATCATTTAAAGAAGAGCTTGAAAAAGAAAGCGCTGAGAATAACAAGAACTAAAACCACCTAAAATATCATAGCAAATCCTTTCATAACCGGAAGGATTTTTTTTTGGTCTGCGCTATGCCCGCCTTTGAAAAGTCCTTATCAATTTAACAGGGCGAACGCGTCTAAGTAGTTTAAAGCATTATTTATATCATTTAATGCGGCCAAGGTGGCTCCTATGGAGCCGGATCCCTTATTTCCGGTATTCTATAAACACGCAACCCCGCTGGGGTTGGATTTTTCTTGACAAAGTCGATATGTCGGCTCCAGCGGAGCCGCGTGTTTATAGAAAAATAACACCAAAAATCTTTGGCTCCATCGGAGCCACCTAATAGTGAATTTTCTTGAATGGATTTTATGGCAAATATTAAGATGCGTTTGTCATTAGTAATTTCATGCTTCTATTTTGACAATCATAATAATTAGTAAATTGCTCCCATAAACCGACGGCTTTCATTAAACCAAATGATGGCGGAAACTTTATCTTGATTCTCGGCTCTTGATTCTTTACTATTATTAAATATATGCACAGGGTAGCGTTTAAAATGAAACTGTTTCCGGGTTTTGCTGAGGAATACAAAACGCGGCATGATGAAATTTGGCCTGGCCTGGTTGAAGTACTTAAAGCCGCCGGCATCAGCGATTACTCGATATTTATTGATGAGGAAACCGGTTACCTTTTTGCGACGTTAAAAGCTGATGATCCCGGGTTATTGGATAATTTACCCACCAACCCGGTAGTGCAGCAATGGTGGCGGTTTATGAGCGATATTATGGAAACCAATACCGATAACTCACCGGTAAGTATCCCCTTAAAAGAAGTTTTTTATTTAGCCTGATAAAAATGGAACAGCATAAAATTGACGAATACAATCATCGACATTTAAAAGAACATCAACGCAAATTTGATTTTGTTGCTTCGGAAATAACAAAACCCGGTGATCTGCTGAAAAAATTGGAAGCCTTTCAGATAGCCATTCCCAGCTGGGCCCTTGGCACAGGTGGCACACGCTTCGGACGGTTTTCTGGCGGCGGCGAACCGCGAAATTTGGAGGAGAAAATTGAAGATGTTGGATTGATTCATGCGCTTAACCGCTCAAGCAACTCGATCTCCTTGCACATTCCCTGGGATATTCCCGAAAATGCTGCCTCTGTAAAAAGTTTAGCATCCCATTTCGGGCTGCATTTTGATGCGGTAAACTCCAACACTTTCCAGGACCAACCGGGACAAAAACTGAGTTATAAATTCGGCTCTCTCCATCATGCGGATAAAGCGGTTAGGGAGCAAGCTATTGCGCATAATATCGAAGTGATAAAATATGGGGTGGCTTTAGGGTCAAACGCGCTGTCGGTTTGGTTATCCGATGGGTCAAATTTTCCCGGCCAGTTGAATTTCAGGGGGGCTTTTCAGCGTACACTCCATAGCCTTCAGCAAATTTACGAGTCGCTGCCGGATGACTGGAAAATGTGGATCGAATACAAACCCTTCGAGCCTAACTTTTATTCGACGACCATTGGCGATTGGGGCCAGTCGTATTTATTAGCTTCAAAACTTGGGACTAAAGCCCTTACCCTTGTCGACCTCGGCCACCACCTGCAGGGTACCAATATCGAGCAGATTGTTTCCCTGTTACTGATGGAAGGCAAGCTGGCCGGTTTCCATTTTAATGATTCTAAATATGGCGACGATGACCTTACTGTCGGCAGCATTAACCCCTACCAGCTGTTCTTAATATTTAATGAATTGGTCGAAGGTATGGATGCCCGTGGCATGGACCACGCCACCGGCATCGGCTGGATGATCGATGCCTCGCACAATGTAAAAGACCCTATTGAGGACCTGCTGCAATCCGTCGAAGCGATAAAAATTGCGTACGCCCAGGCCCTGCTGGTTGATAAAAGTGCACTGGTACAGGCACAGCTGCAAAATGACGTGGCAAAAGCGCAGGAAATTTTACAGGATGCCTATCGTACGGATGTCCGTCCGCTGATTGCCGAATCCCGCCTGAGGTCTGGCGGCGCATTAGATCCTATCGCTGTTTTCCGTGAACAAAACGTAAGGGGTGGTTTAATTAAGCAGCGGGGAGAAAAAACTGTAGCCACCGGGTTGTAATATGAAACCTACACCTGTCATCGCGGTTTTTGATGTTGGCAAAACCAATAAAAAGCTTTTTCTTTTTGACGAGGGCTATAATATAGTTTTTGAACGATCCGCCAGGTTTAATGAAATTACTGACGAGGACGGCTTCCCCTGCGAAAACCTCGACAGCCTGGAACTTTCGGTTTATGATTCCCTGAAAGAGATAGGCAAACTAAAAGAATTTGAACTGAAAGTAGTAAATTTTTCGGCCTATGGGGCAAGTTTTGTTTATTTGGATGAAAATGGGCAAGCCATCGCGCCCCTTTATAATTACCTGAAGCCTTACCCCGAAGACCTTAATGATCAGTTTTACAATAACTATGGCGGTAAAGAAAAAATTTCATTCCAAACGGCGTCCCCGGCGCTGGGCAGTCTTAATTCGGGGTTGCAGTTGTACCGCATTAAATATCAAAAGCCCGAATTGTTTAAAAAGATAAAATATGCGCTGCACCTGCCGCAGTATTTAAGCTGGCTGGTAAGCGGGCAAATGTTCTCCGATCTTACCAGCATCGGCTGCCACACAGCCCTTTGGGACTTTGAACGGAATGATTACCACGAATGGGTCACCATGGAAGGTATTGCCGATAAACTGCCCCCCATCCACGCCTCAGATGCCGTAGTTCGATCTTCAATCCCTGGCAGCAATTACCAGGTCGGTGTTGGCTTGCACGACAGCTCGGCTGCATTGATCCCTTACCTGGTAAGTTTTAAGGAGCCTTTTATCCTGCTTTCTACCGGCACCTGGGCAATCAGCCTTAATCCTTTTAATCAATCCTCATTGACGCAAGATGAACTGCAACATGACTGTTTAAATTATATACAGTACAGCGGTAAACCTGTAAAGGCCTCGCGCCTGTTTAGCGGTCACGAGTATGAGGAAGGGGTAAAGCGCATTGCCGAAAAGTTTGGCCAGGACGTATTGAAATATCGTAACATTCCTTTTGAAGCAGGGAAGGTCGGAATTAGCGCGGAAGATGCAGAAGACGCGGACATTAAAGCGTATTATCAATTAATTGCTGAGATAGTTGACCAGCAAAAAAAATCAACCGGCTATGTTTTAAAAGGCACCGGGGTGAAACGGATGTTTGTGGATGGCGGCTTCAGTAAAAATTCGGTTTTTATGCATATGCTCGCCGCTGCTTTCCCGGGGCTCGAAGTATATGCCGCTTCCATGGCGCAGGCAACTGCCTTAGGCACGGCACTCGCCGTGCACCGGCACTGGAATACAAGCCCGATCCCGAATGATATTATCCAATTAAAATACTATTCTTAAAAACCATCTGTCCTCCCCCTAATAATAGGGGGAGATATGGACGAATGAGATGGAGGGGATAATACGGTTTATTTCCTGATCATGGAGACTATCCAAATAAGACATACGATAACAACGATAGTGAAAATGCCACCGACGGCCCAAACCTTAAATATTTCATTAACAAAATGGCAACTATTCAAACACAACAAAAGTAAAATGATGCACGGGGAATACAATCGTTTCATTTAGGTTAAGTATTTCCAAATTATATAATCATGGCTAAAAAGAGCTGATCCTTTTTTTCATCCAATAATGTATCGGCCATAACAAGTATAACGACCAATTCTGAAGAAATTTGGTAGGCTGAGGTAATAATAGACTATATTTATTAACAAATAAATAATCGAATGGCCATTCTCTCAATTATGGCGTTAACTTTCACCTTCGTGAGGTTTTCAAAACTCAGGGTCTTATGACAAGAATGCCCAGGAAGCCTAAAAGACGCTGCCATTATAACTTTAATGTCGACGCAAACCAAAATAAGCAGGCAACAATAAAAATGGCAACGAGCACTCCTGCCTTTAATATATCAGTTGCTGCATTGCAACTGTTGAGACATAACAAGACTATAATGGCTAAAGTGAAATTAGCGGATTTCATTTTGAGTTACATTTATTGTTAATTGGCTGTCTTGCTGGATAAGTGATCCTGGATAATTTATTTCGTCCAATAAATTAAATGTTCAAACAATTATAATTACAAAATCTAATTTTAAATTGAAGTGCGATAATTAAGGGCGATAACGCCATGTTTTAACAGACATCCATACGGTGAGGTCAAATAGATTCGACTTTAGGCTATGTCAGCCTACTATATTCTCAATGTGGAGGCGATCCAAAAAACGCACACCATAACAAAAACAATCGCAGTAACGCCAAAAATGGCGCATGTCAAAAATATTCCGCCTATTGTATTGCAACTGCTTAAACACATCATAAGTAAAATGATAAAGGGGAAATACAGTTTTTTCATGGCAGTAAAAGTTTGTTTGCTGGGAAGGTAAATATTTTTACAGCTTTTTATAAATAAAATTAGCTCAAACCTACCAGGACAACGGGAAATCGACACGTTTAGTGCCGGGGCTCGAAGAAGGTAAAGCTGTTATTTCCTGAACATAGAGGCGATCCATAAAATAAGCGCTATTACAACTATAACCGAAATAATGCCAACAACAGCGCCGGCTTTAAAAATGCCCGCTATAACTGAACAACCGCTTAAACATAATAATAGTACAACAACAGCGGGTAAATACAATTTTTTCATCTGCAGATTAAATTTATGTTTCATAGTAATAATAGCAAATACATGCTATTAGTTTTAAAAAAAACTATTTTTTGAACTTTTCTTCGTGGTAACATCCATTTGTTAATAATTTACTGTAAGAATTCGCCCTTTTTTCCATTCTTAACCATGATCGCATCCTATCAAAATGATAATCAACCTATCAAAATGATAGCCTATTTCAATGGTGTAAAACATACACTATCTTCTTAAAAATCTGAAACCCAATTAATTGCTTTTCGATAAACCGGATTTCCATTTTGTGGCATGGGTATTGGCTTGCACTATTTAATAATTAACAATAACAATTGATTTCACTCTTAATGAGCGCATTCTTCCCCTTACCCTTTTCCTCCAAATCCGGGAGGTTCAAATTTTGTCTTACAGTATCCCGTATTCAACCCACAATTTTATCCTGATCCATGCAGTCACACATTAAAAAACTTTCTTTAGCGGGTGCATTGATCACGCTTGGTATTATTTTTGGCGACATTGGCACCTCGCCTTTATATGTTTTTCAAACTTTGCTCGTCGAGGGGGGAAAGGTAAATGAGGCATTGGTGCTAGGGTCTATCTCATGTATCTTCTGGACACTTACCCTTCAAACTACTTTCAAATATATTTTTATAACCCTGCAAGCCGATAACCATGGGGAGGGTGGCATATTCTCGTTATATGCGCTGGTAAGGCGTTACGGAAAATGGCTCGCTATACCCGCCATCATAGGCGCCGGCACCTTGCTGGCCGACGGGATAATTACTCCACCCATTTCTGTGACATCCGCCATTGAAGGCTTGAGTAATGTGCCTGCGCTGGCTTCGTCATTTGTACCAGGCAGCAACCTTATTTTAGGTATCGTAATAGGTATAATGGTTTTGCTGTTTTTCTTTCAGCAATTTGGCACCAAGGTAGTAGGCTCATCATTCGGGCCGGTAATGCTGTTATGGTTTATAATGATCGGGGTTTTAGGTACGCTGCAGATCGTGCATTATCCTACCATAGTTAAAGCATTTAACCCATACTATGGCTACAAATTGCTTACAGAACATCCAAAAGGTTTCTGGCTGCTGGGCGCTGTGTTTTTGTGTACAACCGGCGCAGAAGCTTTATACTCCGACCTCGGGCACTGCGGGCGTAAAAATATACAAGTGAGCTGGATATTTGTAAAGATCACGCTCTTACTAAGCTACCTGGGCCAGGGCGCCTGGGTGCTGCTGCAGCCAAAGGGAACTAATTTTGATGGGGTAAACCCGTTTTACGCCATCGTCCCCGATCCGCACCTGTTCATGATCCCGGCCGTTGCCCTGGCAACCCTGGCAACAATTATTGCCAGCCAGGCATTGATCAGCGGTTCATTTACCCTCATCAGCGAGGCAGTGAGCATGAATTTCTGGCCCCGAATCACTATCAAATACCCATCAAACATCCGCGGGCAAATTTACATCCCGAGCATCAACTGGATATTGTGTGTTGGCTGTATCCTGGTTTCCCTCTATTTCAAAACTTCTGAACACATGACCGCCGCTTACGGCTTTTCTATAACTATCGCTATGTTAATGACCACGATACTTATGTCGTACTTTATGCGATACGTAAAGCATTGGCCATTTTGGCTTGTTATTATTATTTTATGCGTTTTCTTAACGGTTGAGTTTTCGTTCTTTGTGGCGAACGCCGTAAAACTGTTGAAAAGATTATTCTTTGTGGTATTTGAGATCGGGCTGATATTTACCATGTATATATGGTTCAAGGCCCGCAAGATCAACAACCGCTTTTTACATTTTATTGACCTAAAGGACCAGATACCCCTATTAATAGCCCTCAGCGCCGATGAAAGCGTAAGCAAGTATTCAACCCATCTGATCTATCTTACCAAGGCAAATAATGCCAAACAGATAGAAGAAAAGGTAATGTACTCCATTATGAGCCGGAAACCCAAGCGAGCGGACACCTATTGGTTTATCCATATCGAGACCACCAATGAGCCCTACACGATGGAGTACAATGTTGACCAGATAGAACCCGGCAAGGTGATCAGGGTTGAATTCCGGTTGGGTTTCAGAATTCAGCCCAGGGTAAATGTTTTGTACCGTAAGGTGATTGAAGACATGGTTGCACGTAACGAGATCGACATCACCAGTCACTACAACTCCTTACAAAAATTCAGGATCGCAGCCGATTTCAGGTTCGTGATCATGGAGAAATTCCTCTCGTACAATAACTCTTTCGGCGCCAAAGAAGGCTTTATTTTGAACAGCTATTTCGCCATAAAAAGGCTGGCCCAAACTGAAGCCAAAGCCTTTGGCCTGGATACCAGCGAGACTTACGTAGAGAAGATCCCGCTTGTAGTAAAACCGGTTGGCAATATCGTATTGAAGCGGGTTGAGGATTGAGTTTCAAGTGAAAAGTCTCAAGTCTTAGTTAGTTGTTTCTGATAAGACTTGGGACTTTTGACTTAGGGCTTTAGACTTAGAACTTATTCCCTTTTTTGCAACCTGCGTTTAAGCTCAGCAATCGGCATAGTTACCATACGGCCAATTGGCTCTTTACCACGGTAGGTGATCACCCGCAGCTGGGTTGCATCCTCGGGCACCAGCAACGGTTCGGTATATTTAGGATAAAACCTGTCGGGATACGAATTATCAAAGCTGTAATAAATATCAAGGTTGGGTATCTCGTTGGTCAGTGTAACTTTCATTACGCTGTCCACAGTCATGCTCGCGTCAAAGTCCGGGTCGTACATGCTTGGCGCATATTTTATTTCTGCTTCGTTAAACCGCGGAAATTGTTTTTCAACCCTGGGATAAAAATTGTCCCAGTTTTTCTTTTCCTTCGGCGACCAAACTGATTCGGCTATCGCAAAGCCTCTCGGCCAGGTCATATATTCCACCTGCCTGAAATTGAATACCTGCTCGGTCCATAAATTTGCTTGCCCGCCTAAAATTAATTTAGCAACGGCGCTGTCAGGCACGGGCTCAAACTGGTAGGCTTTACTTAATCGCAGGCTTTCATAAACGTGCGGCTCCATAACCCGGTCGCTTTGCATATAATCAAGGTAAGCAAAGGTGGTCGGGCTCATCACCACTTCATGTCCAAGTTTCGAGGCAGTAATACCGCCCTGAATACCGCGCCAGCTCATTACTGCCGCGTTTGGGCCAAGGCCGCCTTCAATGATCTCGTCCCAGCCCATAAATTTCTTGCCTTTTGATTCTACTATTTTCTCTAAGCGTTTTTCAAAATAGGCCTGTACTTCTTCCATGTTCTTTAAGCCTTCTTTTTGCATCAGGGCTTTAACCGAATCGCTTTGCGCCCAGAAATTTTTGGCGCATTCGTCGCCGCCCAAGTGGATATAACCAAAAGGGAAAAGCTGTGCCACTTCGGTCATTACCTTATCTAAAAAAGCATAAGTCTTTTCACTGGAGGGGTTCAGCGTATTGTCAACCAAAGCGGTAATACCATTTTTGCCGAAATTCATCATGTGCTCGCCCGACCTCACCTTATAGTTTTCGGCGCCGGGTGTACACGATAGTTCAGGGTAAGCAACCACGGCCGCAAGGCTATGCCCCGGTACATCAACTTCGGGCATTATGTTTAAAAAACGATCTTTGCCATATTGCACCAGTTCCCTGATATCATCCTGCGTATAAAAGCCGCCGTAAGTGCGGGGCTCATCGGCCTTTGGCTGCGAAAAATTGCCAAACTCACCAACTTTTTTAACGTTGTAAGCGCCTACGGTTGTTAAACGGGGCAGGCTTTTAATTTCAATACGCCACCCTTCATCATCGGTAAGGTGCATGTGCAGCAGGTTAAATTTATAGCGCACCATCTGGTCAATGTATTGCTTTACCTCTTCTTTGGTAAAGAAATGCCGTGAAACATCAAGCATCAGGCCTCTCCAGGCAAATCTCGGATAATCAGTAATATCAACACAAGGCGCTGTCCATTTTACATGGCTTACCACCTGGGGGCTTTCAATTTCTTTAGGAAAAAGCTGCACCAGCGTTTGCACACCATAAAATAAACCTGCAGGCTCATTTGCTTTTATGATGATGCCTTTGGCCGTAACCCACAAATGGTACCCTTCTTTACCCAAAGTGGCATCCTGTTTTGGATAAAGTAATAATTTGATAGTTGCGGGTGCCGCAAAAGTATTTTTTATAGTAACAAATGCGCCCGTTGAAGTGGTCAGCTTATTTTTAAGGTAAGTAGCTGCTTTTTCCATATCAGTTGAGGCGGCAGCTTGTATCACCACGGTTTTAGGCAATATGAACTGGCCCGGTTTGATAACGGTCGTTACAGGCTCGGGTATTATTGCCAGCGTGGTTTTGCCGGCCTGGCCAAACGATAAAAAAGTTATAAAACAACAACAAAGCAGTAAGGATAATTTTTTCATTTCAGAAATTATTAAAGCGGTTTATGTGCGAAGAAACAGCATGCAAATTATACTTTTTAAATAATATTAAAAAGTGTTTGATTATAAAATCATCATTTATTAATTATTATATTGCGTCACTAAGACACATTATAAACCATTTTTCATGAAAAAGTTCCCTGTATTGGCTGTATGCCTTGTTTTGGCAAGCGCGTCGGCCCTGTTTTATTCATTCAAATACAAAAACGATAATCGTAAAATTGATGATACCGTCCGCATAGATGCCGGGCTTGTTTCGGGGGTTAAAAGTGAAACCAGTAATGTTGTGGCTTTTAAGGGCATCCCATTTGCCGCCCCGCCTACCGGCGAATTGCGGTGGAAAGCCCCACAGCCGGTTCAGCCGTGGGAGGGCGTAAAAAAGTGTGATGCCTACGGGCCCAGCCCCATGCAGGCAAAACCTGTTCCTTTTATGGTTTATACGCGCGAGTTTTTGATCCCCGAAAAACCAATAAGTGAGGATTGCCTTTACCTGAATGTTTGGACCAAAGCGCGTCCTGGCGATAAAAGGCCGGTTTTTGTTTGGATATATGGCGGCGGATTTACCAGCGGTGGCACAGCGGTGCCCATATACGACGGCGAAGCAATGGCAAAAAAAGGGATCATTTTTGTATCGGTTAATTACAGGGTGGGTGTTTTTGGGTTTTTGGCACATCCCGGGCTTACTAAAGAATCGCCCAATAAGGCTTCGGGAAATTATGGCTTGCTCGACCAGGTGGCAGCTTTAAAATGGGTTAGGAAAAATATTGCGGCTTTTGGCGGCAATCCTGATAATGTAACAATTGATGGCCAGTCGGCCGGCTCCATGAGCGTAAATTGTTTGGTGGCATCGCCGCAGGCAAAGGCCCTTTTTAACAAAGCCATTGCCGAAAGCGGTTCCTTTTTTATGGAAAACCCAATGTTAAAAAGCAATAACCTGGAAAACGCGGAACAGCAAGGGATCAAACTTGCCGAAGCCGTTCATGCATCGTCATTGGAGGAACTAAGAAAAGTCCCCGCTGATGAATTAATGAAAGTCCAGGGACGCTATTCGCCAATTATTGATGGTTACGTATTGCCTGAACCGGTTTCACAAATTTTTGCAGAAGGGAAGCAAAATAATGTCCCCGTGATCACCGGCTGGAATGCGGATGAAAGTTTTGTAGCCTCCTTTAAAAAGAAAGATGCCTATATCCAGCAGATAAAAGAACAATATGGCACCAAAGCCGGTGAGTTCCTAAAGTTTTTTCCAGCCAAAACCGACGAAGAAGCGGCCCGCTCACAAGTTAAATTAAGCCGCGATATGATCTTTGCCGCGTCGGGCTATAAATGGGCCGACCTGCAAAGCAGCCAGGGCAAAGCGCCCATTTATATCTATTACTTTTCCCGTAAGCTGCCCGCTACTGCCGATTATGTAAAATATGGGGCATTCCATACCGGTGAAGTTGCCTACGTAATGGATAACCTGAAGTTCCTGAACCGCCCCTGGGAGCCTGCTGACTCCCAACTCGCCGAGCTGATGTCGGATTATTGGATAAATTTTATAGCCAGCGGCAACCCCAATAGCAAAGAGCTGTCGCCCTGGCCCAGGTATAATGCCAGCACAAAACAGGCCATGGTATTTGACAAAACTTCCGGCAAACAGGAACTTCCTGATTGGCGGGAACTGGAGTTCATGGCAGCGGGGAAGTAGATCGTTCATTGGTTCACTTGTTCATTAGTTCATTGGTTTATTTAGCCCCCTAAACCTATCAACCAACTTAATCAACTCAATCAACCAAAAATAATCACATTATAAACCCAATTAAACCAAAATTATGTCATCTGACCGCAGAAAATTCTTAAAACAATTAGGCAGCACCGTAGTGCTCAGTTCAGCCGCGCTTTCAAGCTTTGCCGCGAGGGAAGAACATGAAAGAAGGATATTACAGGCTGAAAAAAGAGTTAGCGCGAACGACAAGATCCGGATAGCTACCATTGGTATGGGAATTATGGGTTTTAATGACACACGCACCGCGCTTGGCTGCCAGGGGGTTGAACTGGTTGGCTGCTGCGACCTTTATAACGGCAGGTTAGACCACGCCAAAGAACTTTTTGGCGCAAATATCTTTACCACAAAAAATCACCATGAAATACTCGACCGCAAAGATATTGACGCTGTTATTATAGCCACCAGCGATAACTGGCACAGCACCATTGCCATTGAGGCGATGCGCAAGGGCAAAGCCGTATACAGCGAAAAGCCTATGGTACACTATATCAGCGAGGGGTTGGAAGAAATAAGGGTACAGCAGGAAACCAAAGCTGTTTTCCAGGTAGGCAGCCAGCGGGTGAGCAGTATAGCTTTTCAAAAAGCGAAGGAGTTATTGAAGGAAGGGGCGATCGGGGAGATCAATTCGATCGAAGCCTCATTTAACAGGCAAAGCGCCCTGGGCGCGTGGCAATATACGATCCCGCTCGATGCTTCGCCGCAGACCGTGGATTGGGAGCGTTACCAGGCCAATGAAAAAACAAAGCTGGCTTACGATAACAACCGGTTTTTCAGGTGGCGCAACTACCGCGAATATGGGACAGGCGTAGCGGGCGACCTTTTTGTGCACCTGTTGTCGGGCATCCATTTTATTACCGGCTCCAAGGGACCGAGTGAAATATTTTCGGTCGGGGAACTTGCTTACTGGAAGGATGGACGAAATGTGCCGGATGTGATGAACGCCGTGATCAAATATCCCAAAAGTAAAGAACATCCGGCATTTGAAGTATCGCTGCACGTTAATTTTGTAAGTGGTGATGGTGAACATTCTTCGACCCGTATCATCGGCTCTGAAGGCGTAATGGACCTTTCGGATGAAGATGGTTTTACTATCCGCAAAAGTAAAATGCCTGCAGCCCCCGGCATTGGCGGCTGGGATTCATTCGACACCTATACTGTTGCGATGCAGAAGGCCCTGATGGATGACTATAATAAAAAATATTCCGCCGCCGACCAGCAGGCCCCCTCGCTACCGGGTGTAAGTTATGCTGTGCCCCAGGGATATAACACCTCTCATGAACACTTCGCCAATTTTCTGGACGCTATCCGCACCGGCAAGCCCGTAGTTGAAGATGCGGTATTTGGGTTCAGGGCGGCTGCCCCCTGCCTGGCCTGTAATGAAAGTTATTTCCAAAACAAAGTGATACACTGGGATGCGGAGAATATGAAGATGGTTTGAGGAAGCTAAAAGCAGAAAGGTTAAAGCAGAAAGCGAAAAGCTCTTTCGCGGTTGCCTTTTTTGCTTTGGTCTTTCTGCTTTCCGCTTTAAGCTTTCGAAACTACAGCTTTATAAAAGTACTTTTACCAGCAATACTTCCATCGGCATTTTTAACCATTTGTACGATATAAGTGCCCGGCATCAGGTTGCTTACATCGGTTTGCCAGCTTTGGCCTGCGGTAGTAGCTGTCCTGATCACAGTTCCCGAAAGGTTTACTATTTTAATACCGTATGTGGTTTTGTCGGCCGTTGAAGCATCGTCAGCTACTATGGAGAAATTCACAACGCCGGTTGCGGGGTTTGGATACACATTAAGGCTGTTATGGGCGATAGCTGCATTTGAATACATCAGCGTAACCACATTTGAATAGCTAACTGCTCCCGATAGGTCCTGTATCTTTAAACGGTACTGGTCGGTAGCGCCCGCAGCGGTTGCGGCCTGGCTTTTGTCGATAAAGCTGTAAGCGCCCAGGCTGTCGGACAGTAAACTGTCAATATTATCATAAGTTTGGCCGCCGTCGTTGCTTCTTTCAACTGTAAAATTGGTATAGCCCTGTTCATTTTCTGTTTTCCAGGCTGTTTCTACTCCTCCCGCCACTTTTTCAGCAGTAAAATCTACTAAATGAAATGCCAGGGCAGCGTTTTGGCGTATAACCAGGCTAAAACGATTGGAGCCAAAGCTATTGGTATCGGCTTTAAGCAGGCTAAAAGTATAGGACGAATTTTGGTTCATCTTTAACGAGTCCTTTTTATAGGCATCCATCAGCCATACATCATATACCGGCGGCATATCCACATCTTCGGTCATATTTAATTGATAGGTACCATCCTCGGTAGCATTCACATATAGCCGGATACTTTCGCTTTGTGCAGGCAATGGTACCCTGTTAATGGCCAGTTTAAAATTATCACTCGAAATACTTGCCATACTTATTTTTCCCTGGCCCTGCATGTATTTAGCATCCTGGTTAAACACGAAGCTGGTTTGAACGTTGGGCTCAAATCCTATATAGGTATCATCAGCATTAATGGCGTCCTTATATAACTGCAGGCGCAAATGCGGCTCGGTATTAATACTATTTGCATGGTTATAGCTTACAGCCGGAGCGGCAGCAAAAACGCTATGACCAAGAATGGTCAAGCCGGCACACAAGAGAAGTAAATTTTTTTTCACGATAAAGCTCTTTAAATAGGTTGAACATTATTTTTATATTGAGAGCCCCGCTTTATTTTATTTCTCAAATAATTATCTAAATCAAATTATATTTAGCAATAACAATGCTAAGGCTGGGATGTTATGTAAAAAAATGGCGCAGGCGGGTGTTAAACTGCACAAAACCCTCATTTTTTATCCTCGATAACAAATATTTAAATAAAAGTTATTCAAAATTTCTTGATAATTAATATTTAAATTCATACCTGTTCAACTTAAGGAACCGTTTTCAATATTTGTTTGTATTTGATGCCCCATATTGGGGAAATTAGGGTTTATGCTAAGAGAGAATGGCTTTCTCACCCTCTTTCCGGCTTGCCGGAGAGAGGGTCGGCGAGCGAAGCGATGTCGGGGTGAGTCGACTGTGCGCCATGCATTTGCGTTTAATGCCGCTTCGATAATTTACTCACCCGGTCTTTGCTTCGCTCGACCACCCTCTCTTTTGCAGGCAAAAAAGAGGGTAAAAAAGTATTAAAAGAATATTCCCCCTTAGCTTATAACATTAACTGTCTTCCCATAACTTGTTGCCGTTTACGGACGCGCGAAAAAGCAAAACGCTCCGGAGATGTTCCCCGGAGCGTTTGCTTTATTCCCTGCCTGGCGACAGGCTCATCAATAATTATCGACCTAAAGTTTTACGAAAGTATTCCTGCCTACCAGGCTCTTATCGCTGTTATTAATAACCTGTATAATATAAGTACCAGGGGCCAGGCCGCTTACACTGCCCTGCCAGTTGGTGGATGCAGATGTGGCCGACTTAATAACTGAACCTGTAATGCTTATTATTTTAATATCGTAAGATGAACTGCTGCCTGAGTTTGTTGATACCAAACCCGGTGTTGTAGCCAACGTTTGCAATCCCGATAAATTGGTTTGCGTGTTGGTAACAGTACTTGACGGTATCGAAACGTTGATAACATCGGCAGAAGGGTTCGGGAATATGTTAATGTGGGCTGTAAGCGGGCTATCCCCGTTGCCGTACATCAGCGTAACCACTTTTGAATAGCTGATGGTACCGTTCAGGTCCTGCAGCTTCAGGCGATACTGGTTTGCTTTCATCGCAGGGTTTTGATCAAGGAAACTGTAAGTTCCAAGTGCACTTGAAGCATAACCACCAAGTACAGCGAAAGTAACGCCGCCATCGGTACTTCTTTCAACAGTAAAGTTGGTGTAGTTCTGTTCGTTCTCAGTTTTCCATACTACCTGCGACCCGCCTTTTGTCTTTGTGGCGTTAAAATTTAATAAATGCACCATTAAGGCCGGGTTTTCACTCATCACAAGGCTGAACCGGTTTGCCCCAAAGCTGCTGGTATCGCTTTTATCAATATTAAAGCTATAAGTCGGGTTAGCCCTGATGTCGAGGGAATCCTGCTTGTAAGCATCCTTTAACCACATGGTATATAGGAGGGGGATACTCTTTGACAATGTCATGGTTAGCTGGTAGATTCCGGTTTTGTTACCCGTAACAGTTAAAGGAATTTTTTGCGTTTCCACGGTCGGGAACGGCATCCTGTTTACGGCCAAAGAAAAATTATCTGACGATTTGCTGGTCAGGCCAACAGTTCCGCTCCCGGCTTTATACGGTGCATCTTCTATTGGGACATATTTTGTGCTGGCACTCTTCTCGAAAATAAAAAATATGCCATCGGTATTCACCTTGCTGGTGATAGAATCCCTGGTGAGCCTGATATGTAACGACTGAGCTATTGCGTTTTGTTTTGGGGTGCCAAGAAACAAATTTCCATCTGCCGCGATAGCTTGTGTATTTACTTTCGCTGCCTCATTAAATGTCAGTGAAGTACCAGCTGCACGTGCTGCCACAAAAAATCCCTGCCCGCTCGGTATAATATTGGCATTAACCGTTGCAATGGTGCCAACACCACCTGTGCCGGCTGTATAAATACTGTAGTTTTGGCTCACCGGGTCAAAGATATACGCATATGGGCCCACACCACCACCAGGGGTATAGATGCCTGCTCCTGCACTCGTACCATAAGTGTCAAAATCTATTGAACTGGCGTAAGGATTGCCCACCAGGTTAAATCCCCGTACGGTACTGTTGTTTCCGGAGGCTGTTACTGTGGTTGTATAACCAAGGGTTGCTGAAGCAGGCGTATACCAGTCATGTACAGTTATCGCTCCCTGGTTAAGCGTACCTGTAGCTACGAGCGTAGTGCTTGTCGGCACGTAGGCAAGTCCTTGTTCTACGGCAATGGAAGCCACACTCCTGTCGCCCCTGAAGAAGAACATGAACCCATCGCCTTTGGGGATGTTCCATGTTCCGGCATCGCCGTCGACTAAATAATTAACATTTGTAAAACTTGTACCCAGCGTATTTATACCCCTGAAGTTTCCGCTTATAAACGAAGCATTCGAAGGTACAATGTTTTCGCGGTATAGGTAAATGTTGGGGTTACCCACCTGGTCAAAACCTCCCGGTACGCCGGTGGTGCCTTTTATATAGCAGCTATTGATCAGGTAATTTAAACTCTCAAAACCAGTTGCCCCTATAGTTACCTGCGAAGAGAGCAGGCGGTAGCCCCTATGGCCTGCGCCGCCGGTAATAAACCGCTCTACGTTAACATCGCCTGTTATACTGCTGCCTGTTGGTATTGCCGCAACCGTGGCCGAACCCGAGGCATCTGAATTTAAGGTGAGGTTGCCTCCGGACGCTAATATTGCAGGGGCGTACATGGTTAATACACCACTGGAGGCAACAAATGCGAAGCCGCTCACGACGGTTGTTGTGCCTGAACCAAAGAATTGTACGTTATAGAACGTTGTACCCTGGCCCGCAAAAATACTTTGGGTGGTACCGCCAAAGTACACGGTAGGCAAACTGAGATCTATATAATTGAACGCGTCAACTGTAGGGAGCGAATTGGTAAAATTACCGTCGACCTCAATGTAATCAGCATTGGTCCCGTTAGGTGTTTTTATACCGGTTCCCGAAAATTTAAGGCTGTAATAGTTGTTTGATATACCACTGGGTAAACCGGTAACAGCAGCGCTATTGGTATAAACTGTTTGCGATGCACCTGAATATTCAACGGTAGCGCCTGTGTTATCAAAATTTAAATTATTTGTACCACCGGCAGTAGCAGAAAGGCCGGAAAACGCGGCAACATTTGCAAGCTGCAGGGTAGCAGTTGTTGTTGGCAGAATTGCTATAGTTGAGGTATTTCCCGAGGCGTTGGTGGTTTGAACTTTCCCTGTAAGCAATACGGTGCCGCCGGTAATATTAAAGGTTGCATCAAATGCAACGGCGCCGGGTTTCGTAGATGTCAAAACAATATCACTTGATAATTTCAGGCTGGTAACCGAAGAGGTCAGCGTTTGTGTGTAAGCAGCTGCATGGACAGTAGTCGCATTAACATTTATGCCCGATGCGATAACAGTGCCTGTCCCTGAAATGGTAGCGCCCAATGCCGCCGATGAATTGGCATCGCTTTGAGAGGTTATGGTACCTGAAACAGTTAAGGTAACCCCCGTAACGGTTAAAACAACTGCTGTCGGGGTTGTCACGGTCGGCACGTTCACCACGGTACTGCTGGTACCAATAACTATCGCGCCCACAGATGCTGCAGCTGTTACGATAGGTTGATTTTTAAAAGTTTGATTAACCCCAATACCAGCGACGTCAGTAGCCCCCGGAACTGTCCCGGTAGCCCAGTTAGTTCCTACATTCCAGGCTGTGCTGGTAGCGCCGATCCAATCAACATAAGCGGCGCATGATATGGTAACAAGTGCCTGGCCGGTATTTCCTGAGCCATCTGTTGCGGTAATGGTGTAAATTGTCGCGGCGGTCACCACGGTAGGGGTACCTGAGATCACACCTGTTACCGTGCTGAAGCTCAAGCCGGTAGGCAAGGCGCCGCCGGCTATGGCATAGCTGGTAGGTGTACTGCCCGAATTAACCGGGGTTAAAGGGGCAATGGCCGTATTTATGGGAAATATATTAGGTGTAGTATAAGCTATAACCGGGCCAAGCGCTTTCACGGTTATGGTTATCGGGAAAGTGCCGTTTCCACCGTCATTGGTAGCCGTAACGGTATAAACGGCCAAAGCGGCGGCGGCACTAGGCGTACCCGAAATTATACCGGTAAGCGGATCGATACTCAAACCGGCAGGCAAACCGCTTATAACATAATTGGTTGGCGCAGCCCCAATGCCTGTAACGGTGGGCACAAGTGGCGTAATAGTAGTCCCCACAGTATATATATTCGGTGAAGTATAACTAATAGTCGGGGGCACATCGTTAACGGTAATATTTATAGTAAAGGTCCCTGTATGCCCGAGCGCATCAGTACCAGTAACAATATAATTAGCACCGGCCGAAACTGCTGTAGGCGTGCCGGTGATCTGGCCATTTGCGGTATTAAAATTTAAGCCGGCGGGCAACGGTGTGTTTATGGAATAACTGGTTGGCGTACTGCCGGTATTGGCTGGACTTAAGGTGGTAATAAGCGTACCCACCGTATATACATCAGGTGTAGTATAAGTAAATACCGGGTTCGAGACAATGGTTATAGTAACAGTGCAGCTGTTGGTACCGGCTGCATTGGTGGCCGTAACCGTATAAGCAAAGACCGCAGTGGGCGTAGTAGGCGTACCTGAAATTACACCTGTTGAAGTGTTAAGGGTTAATCCGGCAGGCAAAGGCGTGCCGCTTATGGCGTAACTTACTGCCGCCCCGCCGGTATTGGTTGGGTTTAACGCCGTAATGGCCACGCCAGTTACATACGTTTGGGGTGATGGATAGGTAATAACCGGTTTGCCCAGTAATACCGTTATATTTATTATAACTGCAGTGCTGCCGGTGGCATTGGTGCCCGTAATGGTATAATTGGTAGCCGGCGACAGGACGGTGGGCGTACCTGAAATTACACCGGTGCTGGTATTTAGCGTCAGGCCGGTTGGCAAAGGCGTGCCGGTTACGGCGTAACCGGTAATCGGCCCCCCCGAAGTAATAGTTGGGGTTAAGTTGGGGCTGATAGCGACACCCTGCGTATAAGTATCCGGTGTAGTATAACTAAATACAGGGCCGTTTGTGCAGGTAATGGTAACTTGTGTGGTTCCGCTGCCGCCGCTGCCGTAAACAGTAACAGTAAAAATAAGCGGGCCGAACGTAGCGGTGGTTGTTCCGCTAAAAAGGCCTGTAGTTGTATTAAATGTTATACCTGTTGGCAGTGTAGCCCCGCTCAGCGTATAATAAGTGGGGGGATACTTCGTTACCGAATTCGCGGTAAAATCAGAAACATACAAGTTGCCCGAGGCATCCACGGTAAGCCCCCTTTGACCGGCAATGCCCGTAAGCGTGGCAACCAGGGTGCCGTTTGAATTAAATTCTTTTACCGTGCCGTCGCTGTTGTCACTGACATAAGCATCGCCGCTGGCATCCAAATATAAGCCAAAAGGTTGTGTCAGGCCCGTTGCGACGGTCCGTACAAAAGCACCGGCGGCATTGTATTCAACCAGGGTTTTACTGGTGGCGTCGACCACATAAATATCTCCCGCTGCGTCAACCGCGATGCCGGTAGGGTTAGTGATGCCCCCTATTGGTTTGGCGACCGGCCGTGAAACGGTATTAGCCGCTGTAATCTTATAAACATTTCCGTTAGCTTCATCAGTGGTGTAAACGACCCCTGAAGCGTCGATGGCGATACCATAGAGCGACGCGCCAAAATTCGGGTTCGCATACTGGACTGCTGCCCCGGCCGTTGTGGCTTTATAAACCCTGCCATTTGTGCTTGAAAAATACATATTCCCCGCCGCGTCTATCGCTATACCTGTAAGCGTACCGGCTGTTCCGGTAATGGTAACGTTCTTTATAAACGCTCCGGTAGGCCCGAACTCGCTAACCGTGCTGTTGCCATTGTTAACCACCCAGATATTGCCCGAGGCATCTTTTGTCATACCCCAGGGTGCATTTAATGCGGCCCCGCTAAGCGCCGTCCCGGCACCGTAGCCTGTGGGTATCAGCGCGCCGCCGGAAAGTGTCGGGCTTAATGAAATAACTGCGCCTATACCGTAAACGTCGGGTGTTGTGTAAGAAATAACCGGTGGGTTTCCCAAACATGAAATGGTAACCGTAGTGCTGCCGCTCCCCCCCGCGTTGTAGGCGGTAATGGTGTACGTAGTCGAAGGGAATGTAGTTTGGGGCGTGCCGGAAATTACACCGGTTGTGGTATTGAAACTCAAGCCCGGGGGCAACGTACCTGTGAGTACATATCCTATTACCCTGGGGTATTTAGTAACAGTGCCTTTGGTGTAATCAGAAACATAAAGGTTGCCCGTTGCATCAGTAACAATACCACGCGGGCTGCTAAACCCGCCTTCTGTAGCAGTAACTCCGGCAAAATTGGCGGTATAAGCGGTAGCCGTCAGGCGGCCAAGTGATGTTAAATAAATATTCCCTGAAGCGTCCAGGGAGATAGCAGAATTCGTCCTGCCCTGCCTGTACCTTCTTGAATAAACTCCTGCGGAACTGTATACATCTACTTCGGACCCGCCACGCCCGAAACCGGCACGGTTATCTACCACATAAATATTGCCGGAGGCATCAACAGCTATGCCGCCGGAAACCACGCGGTTGTTAAAAAACCCACCGGCATTGGTGGTAATGGTAAGCGATAGTGCCCATGTGGTCACCGTATATTTTGTTATAGTATTGTTGCCGCTGTTGGCTATATATAAGTTTCCCGTTGCATCTATGGCAATGCCTGTGGGTGTACTCAGGCCGGTTATAATAGTAGTTGCTGAGCCGGAAAGGCCGCCCACGTATTCAACAACGGAATTCGAGGCCTGTTCAAGCACAAAAGCGTCGCCTGCGGCGTCGAAAACAATACCTACCGGCGTGCCGGCTATTACTGCCGTTGCAGTAGTAACCCCGGTTGTGCTGTATTCAGTAACACTGTTACCTGTAGAATTGGTCACATAAACATTCCCGCTTGCATCAGTGGCCATACCATAAGCCCCGCCGAGGCCGCTAAGTATAGTGGTTCCTGCGCCATAAACTGCGCCGGCAGTTGCAACCGTGCCCCCGGTATTAGTCGGGGTTAAAGCGGTCATTGCGGTACCCTGGGTAAGCGTGGCCGGGCTTCCGGCATAGCTGATAATTGGCGGCGATGCTGTAACTGTTATGGTTACGGTAGTTCCTGATGATAACCCTGTACTGTTATTCACAAAAATGTCAAGGGTAACCGTTGCCGTTATCGTCGTCGTCGTCCCGGAGATTATACCCGTGGCTGTATTAAATGTCAATCCTGCGGGCAAAACACCGCTCGTTAACGTATAGCCCGTCGTGATCCCGGTGTTAGAGTTGGTTGGCGCGAGGCTGACTGCGACCCCAACGAAATAACTGTCCGGCGTCGTATAGGATATTACCGGAGGTGGTAAGGCCAAAACGACGATCCTCAAATTATTAGTACCCAGGCTTGTCCCGCTTGCATTTGTAGCTGTGATCGTGTACGTGGTGCTTGCCATAGTCGCAGTTGGGGTGCCCGAAATTATGCCCGTGGTGGTGCTGAATGTCATTCCCGTAGGTAAAGTACCTGTTATGGCATAGCTGGTGATTCCACCGCCCCCAGTGTTGGTGGGCGTTAAAGCGTTTCCGTTCGCGGTAGAGTACACCGTATCTACAAACAGGGTATCGGGCGTATTATAGGTAATGACAGGCCGTTGTGCAAACGCACTATTGCTGATCAGCATGAAACAAAACGCGGCTGCAAGGTAGAGTATAAATTTTTTCACGATAAGGTACTGTTAAAGTCGTTCAATAATATTTTTTTAAATATATTCTCTATAAAATCGAGGTCCCTGCCCGCTATATTTTCAATCAATAATTTATCAAATCACTTGAACTTAGAGCAATAACAGTGCTAAGGGACTATTAAACTAATGAAAAAAAACCGATTAAATAAAAATTGTGTGGATAAGTTTGTATTTTTTCCTTTAGGGCATAAAATATTAAACATTAGTTATCTTATCTTGCACTAAGATTAATTTCAAGCAGAAATTCCCTTAATTCATTTCAGCAAAATTTTCCACAATTTAGCAGGCAAACATTCCCCAACCGGGAAATTATCAACAAGTATTATTATATATTTTCTTAGCGCGCGCCGCTTCCCTGCACGCCATTTTGTAAGGTGTTTGCACGCCCGCAATTACTTCTTTTCGATTGATTTTTTACCCGGATACTATTTTCCCGTTCGTGACTCTTGATTCGCATCATTACATTTGCCTTTTGATATATGCAAACAAAAATAGTTTCACTGTTACCCGCTGCTACGGAGATCGTTTGTGCTTTGAGCCTCGAACAATACCTGGCCGGGCGCTCGCATGAGTGCGACTTCCCGGTATCGGTAAAACAATTGCCGGTATGTTCCGAAGCAAATTTCCCCGATAATTTAAGCAGCGGCGCCATAGATGCTAAGGTAAAAGAGATTTTAGCCGATGCCTTGTCCATATACACCGTAAACCGTGAACTGATAAAACAGCTGGAGCCCGACGTGGTGATCACCCAGGCGCAATGCGAAGTTTGCGCAGTTTCGTTGAAGCAAGTGGAAGAGGCACTTGAAAGTTATGTCGATAAACAGGCGCGCATCATCTCCCTGCAGCCCAACACGCTCGATGATATTTTTAATGATATTGCCAGGGTTGCGGCCGCTTTAAATGTGACCCATGCAGGCGATGCATTGCTTGAGGAGTTAAACCAGCGGGTTGACATTATCCGTCATAAACTAAAATTCAATGAAAACCGGCCGGCCGTTGCCTGTATTGAATGGCTTGAACCGTTAATGCTGTCGGGCAACTGGATGCCCGAATTGGTCAACATTGCCGGGGGCATATCCATATTAACTGAACCTGGTATGCATTCCCCATACGTGCAATGGGAAGATATCCGGCTGCAGGACCCGGACAGCCTGATCGTAATGCCCTGCGGTTTCCCGATAGAACGTACGTTAAAAGAAATTGACCTGTTGCTGCTGCTTCCCGGCTTTGCCCAATTGAAAGCAGTAATAAATAACCGTGTTTATATTGCCGATGGCAACCAGTATTTTAACCGGCCGGGCCCGCGTATTGTTGACTCGATCGAGATATTAGCGGAGATCATCAATCCCAAACAGTTTGTTTTTGGGTACGAAGGGGTCGGATGGATAAGGTTTGATTTGTGAGGGAAGGGCAACCTAAAAACCCTTATGTCATTGCGAGCGAAGTGTGGCAATCTCGTCTCTGACAGGTAACGTGCGTACATGGCGAGGAGATTGCTTCGTCGTTCCTCCTCGCAATGACAAGGTGGTTTAAATGAAGCAATGGGGCTTTTACGAGTACCTTTTTCAATAACCCCCAACCACCCTAAACTCCGTTCTCCTATTCAACTGATGCTGCTCTTCTGTACATTTCACGTTGTCAACGCATCCATTAACCAGGTGCGTTTCACCATAATATTTTGCAACCAATCTGTCGGATGAAATACCCTTTTCAACCAAATAAGCAACTACAGATGCAGCACGGCGCTGGGAAAGTGCCAGGTTATACGGGCCTGAAGCCCTTGAATCTGTATAGGATGATAATTCAATCTTTAATGCTGGGTATTGTTTTAAAATCACAACCAATTTATCCAGTTCAACTGCGGCATCGGGCCGGATGTTTGATTTATCCAGGTCGTAATAAATGGTTTTCAGGATGATGGCTGGTTTAGCCTGTGACGGTTTAACAGCAGTCACTGCCGGCGTATCAGCACGGGTAAGGCGCTTTGATGGTATAGAATCATTGGGCTTATATGCAAAGCTGTAAATATCATCGCTGCCCTTGCCGCCCTTGCGGTTTGAGGATAAATACCCGTTTATGCCGTCAGGGGTCACCAAATAAAAATCATCGCTGGTACTGTTAACGGGACATTTCAGGTTTTCGGGGGCGCTCCATTGGGCCTTTTCGCCTTTGGCCCTGTAAATATCATAGCCACCCATGCCGGGCAATCCTTTTGAGGAGTAATACAAAGCCCCATCTCCACCGATGGTCGAAAATGCCTCTTCCTCCTTTGTATTGATGGTTTTTCCGCAATTTACCGGGCTGCCCCAGGTACCATCGGCGCGTTTTTCGCAATACCATATATCTGTTTTGCCTTCGCCACCAGGCATGTCCGAAGCAAAATAGATCAAATGCCCATCCTTTGACAAAGCGGCGTCGCCAAGCGAGTATTGTTGAATATTATTGTAGGGGAAGCTGGCAAAAACCACCCACTGCCCATTCCTTTTGCCGGCCATTACGAGTTGTAAACGACGGGTGTACAGCCTTTGCTTGCTTGTCGTTTTGTCAAGGGCGAGTTTCTTTGGGGATATTTCGGTAGTAACAGTAATGTAAGCGGTATCCGCCTTATTGTTGAATTCAACCGGGCCAACGTGGTAACTATCGTTAAAAATGTTGTTGTCGTCCGCAGTCACTGATAGCTGGTTTATATTCCTGCTGTTTGCGGTCATCCCGTATAATTTAAACCAATTATTGCCGGTACGGTTATCTATATTCTGCTCATCGGTTTTTCGGTCGGATGCAAATACCAGCGCCGTTTTACCCTCGTAATTTAAGCCCCAGTCCGAAAATTCCGTATTCAAATTAGCTTCATTTTCAATTTTAAAGGCTCGTTTTTGCTTCATCCATAAGGCGGCTGAGTCACAAACCGCAAGTTTCAGCTTCAATTCATCCGGGGCATCCACGAAGTAAATGCCGTATTCTTTTTTTGCCTGTTCAAACTTCTGATCGCGCAGCAAAGCTTCGGCATAATAATAGTGGCTGATCTTACTTACAGTAGCATCAGCGGTAGCTTTGGCATACCATGTTTCTGCATCTTCATAGCGATTCATATTGCGATAACAATCGGCTATCCGTTCCAGAACCTGCACATTTGTTTTATCCTTTTCGACCAGTTTTAGATATAAGTTCAGACTTTTAAAATATTCGTACCGCTCGAAAGACTTATCCGCCTGCTGTTTTAAAGACAGTTGTTCCTGTGCACCGGCGTATTTAACCAGTACCAAAATCCACACGCCGCTAAATATTAATCTCTTCATTCAATTTAAAAATATCTCGGACTTACTATCCGTGGTTTTTTACCCGGGAAACCTATGCTCAGCGAAAGTTCATGCGTCCCGCTTTGATAAGCGGCTAATTTACTGAGTGTAAAATCATAAGAATAGCCTATCCTGAAATGGTCATTTATATAAAATTCAGCTATCGCAGATACGGCGTCCGTTTCATTCAACCCGCCCTGCAAATTAGTTTTATTAAACGTAACAAACCCTGTTTGATATGATGCCCCCAGCCAAACGGCCTTTTTCAAAACCAAATACCCGGTCAAATCAAGGTTGGTTGGCCCCTTAAAATCCTCTTTGATCATAAATGAAGGCTTCAGGTCGATAAATTCTGATAAGGGGACCATTGTGCCGGCGGTTAAATAAACGGTCCTGGCTTCGCTAACTATCGGCGTATTACCAGTGGCGTTGATGAGGGTATTGGAAAGTAAATTAAATACCGAAGCCCCAACATAAAATTTTGGCGTGTAATAGTAAACACCGAATCGAAAGTCAGGGCTGATCTTACTCACTGTCCCTGCAGGGATATCGCCATCGCCGGCATCTGTTGCATTAAATTCAGCGCCATTAAGGCTGTATTGCATAACGCCAACGCCAATACCAAAACACAGGCGTTTGGTATCCAATTCATCAAGCCGGAGCCGGTATGCATAATTGGCATACAAAGAAGATATACTTTCAGGCCCCAAACGGTCAACCGTTGCTATCAATCCAAGGCCCACGTTTCCATTAAAATTATTCAGCAGGCCGTCTATTGAGGCTGTTTCCGTTTGCGGTGCGCCTTTTATCCCTACCCATTGCATTCGGCTGCTTAGGTTAAGCGTCCAGTCCTCCTTATATCCTGCATAAGCTGGGTTTACAGCCAACCCATTGAACACATACTGGCTGAATTGTATGGTTTGCTGCGCATAGGCTTTCATCATAAATGAAGCCATCCCCACCAGCAAAATATAAGTCCTTTTCCAGCCCATCATTTACTTCGTTTTAAAAATACCCAGCCCTTAAAAGTAGTTATGCTGCCCCCGCGTTCCCTTCGGTTCAAAACATAATAATAGGTACCTTCGGCGAGCCCGCTGCCGTCCCAGTTGTTTAGATAATCACCGGCCTGGTAAACCTGGTTGCCCCAGCGGTTAAAGATGAGTAGCTGTGAGCCGGGGAAGCTTTCCAGCCCTGCTATTTTAAAAACATCGTTTTTGCCGTCGTTATTGGGCGTAAAAATATTGGGGATAACAATGCCCGGTGCGATGACGGTAACTGCAACTGTATCGGTACAACCATTTGCATTTGTGTTGATAAAATGATAGATACCCAAATTATTTAAACCGCTTACCGTAGTTGTGTCGCTTGCCGGGCTTGCTATAATGGCAATGGCCGGGTCGCCGGATGCCTGTGTCCACCTCCCTTCACTGTTGACACTGACAATAACGGCAGTGTATTGAGGAACGGTTTGATCGGGGCCGGCGTTTGGCGCTATTTTAAAACCAGTTATGATTGTTTTTATATTATTACAACCTTGTCCCGAAGGCACAGAATTACATTCACTTACCGGATCAGTTGGCGGTGCAGCGTCCGGGTTGGTAGCGTCCGGGTCGGTAACATCCGGCGGCCGCAGCATACTTGCAGACACTTCCAGGCTTGCCGTTGCTGATTGAGCGATGATACCGGTGATGGTAAACGTCCTGACCGAACCATTGGACATAGCTATATCCGCATCATAAGCATTGGAGGAGGCAACTCCTCCCGATGTTGATGATGTGCCCGAAGTTGATGTGCTAACAACGGAAACACCTGTAAGTTCAGCCGGGAAATTAAAACGAAATTTAGCCCCGGTAACATCATCCGGTCCGTTGTTTTTTACCGTGACCGTATAAGTGACCGGCTGGCCTGCGCATCCCGCCACCGCGGCAATACTATCTACCTCCAGGTCGGCTTCCTGTAACTTGAAGCTTAGGGAATTTTGTATGGGTGCACTTGAAGTAAATGACCAGGTGTCAATACTTCTGTTGTTGCCGAAGTCGTTTTGATTTAGCGGGTCTGCAGTTGTCGAACCCCACCTATGGCCATTGATCAGGCTGCTGATGCCGGTTAAGTTTTTGATGGGATTGGATGGGGTACCCAATAATGTTAAAGGGCTATCGTCCCAATAAACAGTATCATTTGGCGCATCACCGCCATTAATGCGGGTTAATATGATCCCATTAACATTTCGTTCCACGTCGAAAAAAGGAAAATGCACTTCCCCGGCTTTAATTTTTATGGTAATATCGGCATTATAGTTTGCGAGCGGGTCGGCCGGCACTTTGTTGCCCGAACCGTCTAAACCATCCCAAAAAACAAGGTTTGTGCCGCGATTCACGGTGCCGGTCAACTGGCGGTCAACCGGGTCCGTAAACACGCCATTGTTATTAACATCAATAGCAATTAAGTAAGTGCCGGCTGCCGAGGCCGTAAAGGTGAAATTTGCTCCCAGGGGATTAGTTCCCGCCTTTCCAACCGTCCCTTCTATACCGGTAAATGTAACATTAGTTATTGCCGGCACGGCGGGGGGATTCAAAAGCCACGTGGTAACACCCCCGGGTGTGCTTGCGGAATCAGGCAAATCCAAAGAAGGCGGATTAAAAAATATTTTTTGAGTGATATCAGTTGGGGAGTCGGGTATGCGTGGGTCCTGGACATTGGGCCGGCTGACCGTATCGATACTTTTATAGGATGCCGTCCCGTCCGAGTTTCTGAAACCCTTATTATTTACAAAAAACGTAAAGCCATTACCAGCCTGACCATTGTTATTCATGATGTATTGATAACCGTCGCTGGTTAAAATATTAAATATGGCATTAAAGCCTACATTAAATGCTCCTAAAATACCCGAAAATACATTAGTGAATGCCCGGCCCGTCAGAAATTGCGTATTGGCAATGTCACGGACAGATACGTCAAATGCTGCGATGTACTGGCCCGGCGCTTGTGTCCAGTCAGCATTGGCAGCAACAGGTGCCGGATTCCCCATATCCACACCATTACTTTGCGAAATAAAGTCAATTTCCCATATCCCATCCTGTCCGGCAGCCACTTTTATGGCATAGGGCGTGTAACCCCCTGTGTTGGGCAGCGGGCCGGCAAGTTCCTGGCTGTGGTTGGCAATGAGCCCTATTGTTGTTGATGCGCCGCTGGTGTAGGTCTTTCCGTCGGGAGAGCGGAGATCGATGGTGCCTGCCCCTATGCCCTGGACACTCGACCCAACGTTAATGGTTTCTCCTGCCTTAACATAAACCTTCATTGTACCCAAAGTGGGGAAAGGGAAGGATAGGCTGCCCGTGTTGCTCGAAAAAAGAAATGCCCTGTAACCCCCGTTTGCAGCTATTTCTTTACTGCCTTCGGCAAACACGTTTGCTCCATATAAAAGGAGCATGAAAAGGCAGTACATAGCAACGCGCCATCTTTTTAAGGATAATAGCTGAAAAAATAAAATGAGCTTGTTAAATCCGGTTGAAAGTACACGTTGTGGCATGCAGAAGTGTTTACCGCATGAAATTAGAAAATTTGATGTTATAATTTGCTGAATACACCAAAAAAATCAATAATTAGCCTTTATTCAACGGCCGGCCTATCTTTGCTATAAATTGTTTAATTTTACTCATCAAAGCAAAAGGCAATTCCGGATTGTAATAGTCACGATCTGTATAAAAGTTTATTAAATGGAGGAAGGTTTAAATAAAGAAAAGCCCGAAGTCAGGCTCAGGGCTTTCCGGGCAATTGATGAACCCGAAGCCTGTCAACTGTTTATTGAGGGCCATACACACGTACTGACTAGCATTGGCGTCACCAAAGTTACCTCTTCAAAAAATGCATGGACAAAAAACCCCGCCTCGTTTGTAATGATCGTCGAGTCAATGGACGGGAAAAAAGTATATGGCGGAGCGAGGGTACATGTGGCCGGCGGGTCGGAACCATTGCCAATTGAACAAGCCACCGGCGCGATGGATGCCAAAGTGTTCGACCTGGTTTGGCATTTTGCCAGCCATGGTGGCACCGGAGAGTTATGTGGTTTATGGAATTCGCGGGAGATCGCCGGATATGGGATCGGCTCCATATTTTTAATACGCACAACTGTCGCTATTTCTTACCAAATAGGCATACATTCACTTTTTGCGCTCTGCGCGCCTTATACCATACCACCCGGGGAAGCTGTTGGTATGGAAATTGAAAAAAGTATCGGTAATGACGGCGCATTTTACTACCCTAAATTAGACCTTATCGCAACTACTATGATACTTAAGGATGTGCCAACCATAAGCAAGGCGCATGAAGAAGATAAAAAAGCGATCATAGATATTCGCGAAAACTTAAACATAACCCGTGTTGAAGTGTTGAGGAAGAAGGAGATAACCATCCACTACGAGATTCAAATCCCACACCTGGATCAATGGGACCTGAATGCGACAATTTTACAAGCTGAAAAAAACTTCTTAAAATCAAAAATAAACGACACCGATCCTGAAAATTATTTAACATTCTAGGCGATTTTTTCGTAAAAATGTTTTCAACTTTCAAATCACGCAGATCAAAATTCATGTTAAAAAATATCATTCAATTGCAAAGCAGCGCTGAAAATACCCTTGATTATACGCCCGTGTTTTTTAGGTTACCTATAGCTGCAGACAAACAGGCGTTGGATAAATTGTTAGCAGAAAAAAAAGTTTCTTTTATACACAACGAGATCTACGGCCAACTACAGGAACTCATTAAAAGCCAAAACCCCTCAATACGAATAAAAGCGGATGAATATGAGGCCCGCATCGCTGCTTACTTAAATGGAAAAGCCATAGATGAATACGGGGTTTGGGTTTACTATCCCTGGAGCCGGAGGCTTGTTCATTTACTGGATGAAGATGAATTTGTTGAAGTACGCACCAACCGGAACCGGTATAAGATAACCAAAGGAGAACAGGATAAACTTTTGACCAAGAAGATCGGTATCGTTGGCTTGTCGGTGGGACAATCGATCGCTTTAACAATGGCGATGGAACGTACCTGCGGGGAACTTAGGTTAGCCGACTTTGATACCGCTGAGCTAAGTAATTTAAACCGGATACGCACCGGGACACAAAACCTGGGTCTAAACAAAACTATTATAGCGGCGCGGGAAATTATGGAGATCGACCCTTTTTTAAATATTAAGATATTTAATGACGGGCTGCATGCCGGCAATATGGACGAGTTCTTTTTGGGCGGGGGCAAGTTAGACCTGTTCGTTGAAGTTTGCGACGGATTGGACATCAAAATAGAAAGCCGCTATAAGGCCCGCGAACTTCACATACCTGTGGTAATGGATACAAACGACCGCGGGATGCTGGATGTTGAACGTTTTGACCTTAACCCAGACCTGCCCGTGTTACATGGCCTGGCCGAAGGACTTGATCCTAACAATATAAAAGATCTTTCAAACGAGGATAAGATCCCTTACATACTCAGAATGATCGGTGTTGATACCATTTCAACAAGGCTAAAGGCATCAATGCTTGAAGTTGAACAATCTATAAATACATGGCCGCAACTGGCCTCCTCGGTTACTTTAGGCGGGGCGCTCACAACTGATGTGTGCCGTCGTATCTTATTAGATCAATACCACGAGTCGGGAAGATATTATGTTGACCTGGAAGACCTTGTAAAAGACAAACACACCGACGAAAAGAATGAACCCCAACTTATCAATCCTTATACGCCGATCGAAAAAACAACGATAAAAAGGATCATCGGTAAATATTTTAGTGAGATGGCGGATGCGGGCTATAAACTTTCTGAAAATGATTTAGATAAAATTATCGACGCTGCAGTTGCCGCGCCCTCTGCCGGGAATAATCAACCCTGGAAATGGGTTTTTGACAAAGGCATATTATTTTTATTTCACGATAAATATTTCTCATGGTCATGGGGCGATTATTACGAAATGGGGTCGCACATGTCATTGGGCGCTGCGCTGGAAAATGTTCACCTGCAAACTGAAGCGCTTGGTTTAACGGATATTATTGAATTATTCCCGCTTAAGGACGCCCCTGAACTAATTGCTGCAATACGTTTCAACAAATCTGCCCTGGCAATTGATAAAGCTGCTGTAAGCTTTGCCGAACACTTATACTCCAGGCGCACGAATCGGAAACTTGGCAAAAGGCAAAAATTAAGCGCTGACTTTTACAGCCAATTTAAACAAATAGTAAGTGAGTTTGAAAATGTAAATTTATATTACACCGAAAACGAAGCAGAACTTGATGAACTGGCCGAAATAATTGCCGAATGTGACCAGGTCAGGCTCCTGAATGAACTGGGCCATGAGGAGTTTTACCAGGAAATAAGATGGAACAGCGAACAGGCTGAAAAAAGCAAAGATGGTGTTGAATTGTCATCTGTAGACATTAGCCAAAGCGAGATCGCGGGATTTAGGGTGGCGGGGGACTGGAAAGCTGTAGAACTTTTAGCCAATTGGGATCAGGGAAACGCATTTAAAAGGCTTTCGCTAAAAGCGGTAAAATGTGCATCTGCTATTATGGTTTTCACTATCCCGGATTTTACCCATACGCAACTCGTCAACGCGGGGAGGGCTGTAGAAAAGGCCTGGATATTTGCCAACCGCGAAGGGGTTTCGGTACACCCCTTATTATCTTCTGCTTTCTTTTTTAATCGTTTGATACATGGAAACGGGGAGGGACTGCCCGAACATTTAACAAAAAAACTTACTTTATTAAGAAAGCGGTTCCTCAAACTATTTCCTTTAGATCCAGAAAATAAAGGCGGCCAAAAGGAGGTATTCTTGATGAAAGTGTCAATTGCAGAAGATATAGGGACCAGATCGTTAAGAAAGAACAGGAGCGAATTGTTTTATAAACTGTAGTTAATTATTAATAACAGCCAACAAAAGCAACGTGGATTTTTAAACTGAACAATTGGCCTGGGTAGTACGTTCAAATTTAAAATCACAATGAGATCGTGTATCTCGGCTGATAGTTCATAGGAGTATGATATGAGTCAAATCAAATTTGCGGCAACCATTTTGTTTTTATTGTTTTTACAGCATTTTTCTGTTGCTCAAACTGTTGTAAATTTTAATGGAAATCTCAAGGTAGTTGGTGATAAAATTGATATTTTGGTTGATACCAACTCAAATATTCCGTTAAATGTTGCCATAAATTCCAAAAATTATAAAAAATCAGACAGCCCGGTCCCTAATTTATTAACCACCAATTATTCGTACTGGGTAAGGGTTGCCATAAAAAATAATTCTCCGGATAAAACTTTAGGTATACAAATTGCCCAGGCAATAATTGATTATGTTGATTTTTACCAGCAAAGTAATGGCGTAATTATTCAAACCAACTTCAGCGGCAGCCGCAGGCAATTTTATAACAGGATCATAAATCACCAGAGCTTTATTTATCCGCTTAATATCTCGAAAAATGAAGTAAGTACGGTTTACTTTCATGTTAAAAGCGGGAAACAGCTTATTTTACCGGTTTATGTAGGCACGCTTGAAGAAGTATTTGAAAGTGCCCTGCTTAAGGACATATCTTTTGGGATATATATTGGCATCATCCTGGTAATGATACTTTATAATTCCTTCATATTTACGACGGTTAAAGATAAAAGTTACCTGTATTATGTTTCATATCTCACCATTGTTTTAATTGCACAATCTTCTATCGAGGGGTATTTGTTCAGGTTTATTTTACCCGGCTATCCGCAATTAGCCGATACACTTATTTATGTAACAACGCCGTTGATCGGGTTTGCGGCTATTGAATTTTGCAGGCATTTCCTTGTTTCAAAAGAATATACGCCCCGGCTTGACAAAGTAGCCTATGTATTTTATGCCCTCTATGTAATTCAGATAATACTTTCCCTTTTTCACAAGTATAATATCAGTTTTGTGATGATGGAAGCCACCGCCATGACCAGTGCAATATATGTTTTGTGCATGGCCATAATTATCCTTTTAAAAGGTTCGCGGTCAGCCAAATATTTCCTCATAGCATGGTCCGTTTTTATTGCATGTGTCATAGTTTATGGATTGAAAGATTTTAATATACTGCCATACAATAATCTTACTAATTCAGCCCTTTTAATTGGCTCTTCTTTCGAAGCGATACTGCTTTCATTTGCGCTGGCCGACAAAATAAATGTCTTCAAGGCCGAGAAGGAAAAATCGCAGGAAGAGACGTTAACGGCGCTAAAAGAAAACGAACGGATCGTAAGGGAGCAAAACGTTGTTTTGGAGTTAAAGGTAAATGAACGCACAGGGGAATTGCGCGAATCAAACAACGAGCTTAATATAACGCTTGAAAATTTAAAGCAAACACAAACCCAGTTGGTCGAATCGGAAAAAATGGCTTCCCTGGGCCAGTTAACCGCGGGCATTGCCCACGAGATCAATAACCCTATAAATTTCGTCACATCAAACATCAAACCTTTAAACCGGGATATTGAAATGATATTTGATGCCTTAACAGTGATTGAGAATGTCGGGGTATCGGATGCATCGCCGGCCGATAAACAAAAACAGATCAATGAATATAAAGAGGAAATGGATTTCGATTACCTCACAACTGAGATAAAACATCTTATAAAAGGAATTAGCGAAGGAGCAACCCGTACCGCCGAAATTGTGAAAGGCCTGAAGATTTTTTCGAGGCTGGATGAGGATGACCTTAAACGGGCGGATATTAATGAAGGATTGGAATCAACTATGGTTATTGCCAATAACCTGCTCAACAATAAAATAAAAATAATTAGAAATTATGGCGACTTGCCAAAGGTGGAGTGCTATGCCGGCAAACTGAACCAGGTGTTTTTAAATATCATTTCAAATGCCATTTATGCCATCCAAAAAAAGTTTGGTGAAAAGGAAGGTGGTGAAGTAGTTATTACAACCGGCCACGATGAAAAAAACGTATTTATAAAAATAAAAGACAACGGCACGGGAATGGATGCGCAAACGCAAAAAAAGATATTTGAGCCTTTTTTTACAACAAAAGATGTTGGCGAAGGTACTGGCCTGGGTATGTCAATTGCCTATAATACAATTAAAAAACATAACGGGACAATAAGTGTTGATAGTTTACCGGGTCGGGGCACCGAATTTATTCTGCATATACCTATAAACTTCACAGAAGGGTAAAAAATCAATAAATTTATGACGTTGGCGTGATGTTTTTTAAGAAATCACAGCTCTTCTTTTGAGTGAATGGTTTACATTTATAAAAATTTAAGCAATAACAATAGTGGCTGAAAAAATGAAAATTTTGTATGTGGACGATGAACCCGATAATCTTTTAGGGTTTAAGGCCTCTTTAAGGCTTGATTATAACATTATCACAGCGGTAAACACGCCGCAAGCCAAAAGCTGCCTTGATAATCATCCCGATATTAAAGTTATTTTTTGCGACCAACGTATGCCGGGCAAAACCGGTGTTGAATTTTTTGAGGAAATTCGGATCAGTCACCCGCTTCCAGTACGCATCTTATTGACAGCATATACTGATGTTGAGGCAATAATTGATGCCATAAACAGGGGCAATATATTCAGGTACGTTCAAAAGCCCTGGGCCGAAGTTGATATTATTTCGGCAATAGATGAAGCCAGCAAATTTTATACGGCCAATTCAATGCTCTCCATTAAAAATGTTGAACTGCAAAAGGCATATAATGAATTGGATAAGTTTGCTTATAGCGTTAGTCACGACATCCGCGGCCCGCTGTCAGGAATTTTAGGGGCCATTAACCTTGCACGTGAGATTGATGGTGTGGAGGAGATGAGGGAAATGCTGTTTCTGATGGAAAAATCACTAAAAAAACTGGATACTTATATTTTAAGTATGCATGATTACTATAGTTTACAAAGAGGGGAATTGAAAATAACTGAAATTGATTTTAATGTGGTTATTGACGACCTTAAAGATATATACACTGTATTTTCAAAAACAAATCACATAGCATTTAATATAAGCGTTGAGCAGGATGAAGTTTTCAGGAGCGACGACACGGCGGTAAGGCTTATCCTGAATAACCTTTTATCAAATGCCTTTAAATACCAGGACAAAAAAAGAAAAGGCAAAGCCGTAGATGTGATCGTTAAAGTGCAGAACAACCTCGCGACTATTTACGTAAAAGATACAGGAATAGGTATTTTAGGCAGCCATATCGGGGAGATATTTAACCTTTTTTATCGTGCAAATTTCCAGGAAGTTGGGTCGGGTTTTGGATTATATAATGTAAAGAGCGCGTTATTAAAATTAAACGGACAAATTGAAGTCACCTCTGTTTTGCACCAGGGTACAACTTTCAGAGTAACAATTCCTTCTATATGATGAATAAAGAATTTTCATTTATAGTTATTGATGACAGCGAGCTTGATTGCTTTGTTATCCAAAAAGTTATAGAACACACTGATAACAGCTTAGGCATAAAAACATATCAGAACGCCCAACAGGCGCTTGACGCAATCAGGAACAATAGTGAAAATGCCAACCAGCTCGCCATAATTTTGCTTGACCTGCAAATGCCTGATATGAAAGGCTTTGAATTTGTTGAGGAGTTTGAAAAATTTCCGCCCGAGATCAAAAATAATTATTCGATCGTAATCTTATCGATCATATCTTCCGAAAGGGACCATATCGACGTGCGGCGAAAATTTGCTTCCGATAAAGTAAACAGCGTTATAGAGAAGCCCTTAACCACCGAAAAGCTATTTTCCGTATTATCAAGGTTAAGATCTGCTTAGCAAAACAAGCATATCAGGAAAGCAATCTTTGGCGCAGTAAAAACTCCAACTGATCGTTTGATACTTCCAGGTTTTGGTTCATCTCTTTTAGCAGCGCTTTTTCCAGGTACTTTTCGTAAGCCCTGGTTATAGTCAGATCCAGTTCGTCTTCATTCCACGGTTTGGCCAGGTAATGAAAAATTTTTCCTTTGTTAACCGCATCTACCACCGCGGTCATATCTGCGTAACCGGTCAAAAGTATTCGCATGGGGTCATGGAATTTTTCCAGTACTTTCTCCAAAAATTCAACGCCGGTCATTTCGGGCATACGCTGATCGGTAATAATGATATGAACCTGGGTTGTTGCCAGGATTTTCAGCGCCTCGTCGCCGCTGATCGCCGTCAGTACTTTGTATTTTAGCCGGAATGTCGCCTTAAATGAAAACAGGTTATTCTCTTCATCATCCACATAAAGTACTGTTATTTTACTAGCCTGCATATCAATGTAATTTATACTATCACACCTTTATACGTGCAAAGTTATAATTCTGTTCACTTTAAATAAAAAAGCGATCTTCACATTTTGGGCCGGAAAGGCACTTTCCGGGCGGTCAGGCGTGCTGGCCCGGACGATTATTTTTCATAATTCGTTGATGGCGGCTTCTATTGGAAAAAATATGACGGAAGGCAGACACATGCCTGCTGGCGTCATTCAGATACCTGAATGTATTGTGAAGAACTTAACATCAGGAATTGTCTCCCGGTTAACGGGTGTATTTTTATTTTGGCGAACTATATGTTAATTACCGGTATCGTCATCGTCGGTATCTTTTAATTCATCCTCTTTTTTGCCGTTACCTAAATGAATGATAGGTTTTGTCTCAGTCCCGGTAATGGTCATTGGAATGCCGAAAATGCCAAACGGAGGCAGGCCAAGCCTGAAATGAAGGTTCAAGGCATTATCAAATCCAACCTGCCCCTCAAACCTTAACCTGAAGCCTGCCATACGCATTTTTGTGCGTTTTATGGTAATGATATTGTTTGCAATGGTAGTTTCCATAGCCACTTTTGAAACATCCCCACTGTCAAGGCCGTGATGATCGGTTTTGCTGCTAACAGCGCCAAATAATTTTAACCCGTGCAGTTTAATTTTTTTAACGGATAATACACCGCCGCCTTTTAATGACGGATATACCGGTTGCATATTACTGTTCAATCGGCCGCTCAATTTATAATCCAGCGATACCAGGCCCTCCGCGCTCTTAGCTGATGTAGCCAAATCGCGGAACAGCTTTATTTGCTGGTATGCTTTTTTAATATCAAAATTCTGTGCGTTGATATGATAATCAAATACGGCTTTCTTTGGATTTATGCTGCTATAGGTAGCATCCATGGTAACCGGTGTGCCGATTATATTAAAGCCCGCCTGTTTTAAAACTATAGTCCCGTTTGTAATGGTCATCTGCCCTTTCACATCCTTTAGCTCCAGACCGTTATATTTTACTTTTTTTACATCGGCAGCAAAATTCAGATCGAGGTTTGTTGGAACCATGATAACGCCGGATGGTGCGCTTCCGGTTTTGCCGCTCTGGTTAGGCGATGCGCTTGCAAAAGCCATAAAATCATCGGCAACAATTGACCCGCTGCCCAAATTAAAATCACCTTTGAGCGTTGATCCGGGTTTGGTGGCATAATCAATTACATTTGAAAGTGCACCATTAAGGATGATGACCGATTTGCCATATGTGGCCTTGAAAGCGTCAAACTGCATCTTATCCTGGTTAAAGCTGAATGCGCCGTTTTTAATTATAAATGGTTTTGGGAAAAGGTCGGACGAAAGTGAAATATCTTTCACCAACAGGGTACCTGAATTGGCCAATTGCCCATAATTGCCGGCCATGGCATCGCTTTGTTTGCCTTTAAGTTTTAAATTAGCAATTATTAATCCCTTTACATTATAATCTTTAATTGCAAATACCTGGTAAATTTTACCTACGTCTATAGTCCCTGCCGACGAAATATTATACTCCAGGTTATTAAAGTTTTTCAGGTCGGCTTTAAAGATAAAAGGCTTACCCTCAAACACAAACGATACAGGTTTTATAGAAACTTTCAGGCCTTTCAGCGATGTTGTATTGTCGTAAATATTTGTGTTTACCTGTATGTTTTCAATGGGATGCGGGTAATATTTTGTTTGAATTGACCCATTTTTAAGGCTGATATTGGCGTTGGTGACCGGGAATATATTTTTCTTTGGCAGGTACCTGCCTTTAACATGTACATCCGTTGACAACATGCCCGAAAGCGATAAGCCTTTTACCGGGTAAACCTGTTTAATATCGGCGAGGTTAAATGCAGTTGTTAAGCCCATCTCCATTGGAAAGCCATCGGAGGCATTTATTTTGAAAAACCCTTTTATCTGATCAGTTAACGCAGAAGCCGTAAAGCCTTCTAAATCAATATTAGCATGTTTGTAGTTGTTGTCAGCGCAATTAGCATTCACATCAAAATTAATGTCGTGCACCGCTTCGGGTAAGGAAGCATATTTAAAATATCCGCCCCTAAATGATGATTTAAGGCTGAACCGGGGGATACTGGTGATTACGGTATCAGCCCTTTTTCTAATCCCAACGCGTTTAATCCCCGTTGCATATTTACCCTGTGCCATTAAATGCAGCGCAAACCTGCCCTTTAATTTTATTGGCTTTACTGCAAACGCGTTGCTCCATTTCTCAAGGTCTAACTCGGTATTAACTTTAGCATAAATATCCGGCACTTTGACACCCTTAACCCTGAGCACCGAACTGAAATAACCTTTATCAAGGTTGAAATACAAAGAATCAAGGTTTACCTGTAAGCTGTCGGGATCAAGTCCCGGTAGTTTGGTTTCAAAATTGAGGTACAGGTTACTGATGGGTACCGGTGATTTCCGGTTATTGATATAGCCATTTCGTACTTTCACGCTTAGGTCCAGATCGGGCATAATACTATCCGCGGCAATATATTTGCCTGCTAATTGAAGCTTTATGTCGCCGGTTCCCCTCACGTCAGTTTTTTCAAGCCATTTCAAATATTTAGGCGGCAACGCGGTTACTATATCATGAAGGTTGCTTTCGTGCGAATCGAACGTAAAATCCATATCAAAGCCATTCTTCAAAAATCCGAATTTGCCGATAAATTGAACGGGCAGCCGGTTGATCAGGAGGTTGTTTTTTTGAAAAATAAACGCAAGCGACTTTGTGTTCATTTTAGTTACCAGGTCGGCATTTACCCTTTTTGAAAGTATATACGGCGTGTTGTCATAATAAAAATCAACCGACCCCATTTCGGTGTGCGTGTAAAGGTCAAAAACATCCTTGCTTAAATCTCCGCTCCCGTTATAGTTAAAGTCTCTGGCAATAAATTGCATCGGTACTGAACGGTCGTTATAAACCAACCTGCTATGCTCTATCAATATCTGGTTTATGCCCAACGAAGCGCTGGCTGTATCGGCCGCCGACGCAGGTTCGGCGCTTTTTGATTTGTAAACATTATAGTTTACATGGCCGGCACTATCCGCCTGTATATTAATAAATGCCTGGCTAAGATATATTTTATTAATGGTGATCTTTTTTTGAAAAACCGAGCTAAGATCAATACCAAACGAAACTTCTTTAGCTGCAACAAGGGTATCATTTTGAAAAGGCACGCTCCCTTTAAGCGAAAGATCGTACAGGGTAAGCGTTAATGTTGGGAAGCGTTTAAAAAAAGATAAGCTGGTGTGCGAAAATGATAATTGCCCATTGATGCTGCCGTTGGCCCATTGCTTTATTTTATTGCTGACCGTTTGCGGGAACAAATAAGGCAAAGCAAACAGCAGCATGAACAACGAGGCAATGACAATCCCGGTAGTCTTCAGGGCCTTAAATAATTTCTTTGTGACGGATAAGCTCATGATTGTTTTTTGGTAACCCGTTACTAAAATCAAAATCAACCCATGATTTTAGTTCATTAAAGCAAAGCTAAAATAACGAAATGAAGGTTACGGCAAATAAAATAAAAAAGGCCGTATTTAAGCCAAAATTTTAAGTAAATATTATATTAAACCGGGGCCATATTTGTATTATAATAAGTAGATCAACCCTGCGATTATTAATGAATAGCTATATGCTAATAAAAAAATGTAAAAGCTTGTATAATTGGTAGCTATATTATTAATTTTATAAAAATTTGATAAATTATTAAACCCATCTTGTTATTAATTAAATCCCTATTATCATGACGAACCCAAATACCGTTAAAAGCACAGGTAAAGACAAGAGCACCCCAATTGGCATTGTAAGCAATTCTTTAGATGAAAGTTCCGATTCAGCTGAAGCCCCCGAGGATCAAAGTGCTGACGAAACGAGTCCGGATGCTTCTGATGAAAGTGAAAATTAAAGAGCTTAACTTCAGCATTTTTTAAATATGCCCAAATTTTACAGGGCAAACCTTTTTCGCATGCAAAGTAAATTGATAAAAGTGCTTTGCCTGTGCTTGCTTTTATGTTTTTCATTCTATTCGCACGGGCAAAGCAGCGGGGTTAACAGTTCACAATTGCAGTTCAAACAGCCTGATAATGATTCGTTACAGGTAGCGCAATTTGTAAGCCGGAGCAAGCAGGCCCAGCATTTGAGGCCTGACAGTGCACTGATTTTTGCCCGCCAGGGGCTCGACCTGTCAAGAAAGATGGGCTATAAAAAAGGGGAAGGCGACTGCCTTACTAGGCTGGGCGTTGTGTTATGGTACAATGGTAAATATGACCTTGCGCTTTCATATTTATTAAATTCTTTAAAAATAAGGGAAGAAATTAATGACCGTTCCGGCCAGTTGGCGAGCTTAAACGACATAGGGATCATTTATTCTGATCAAAAGGATTATATCAAGGCATTAAGCTACCATTTTAAGGCCAAAGCAATCGCCGAGTCACTGCATGACAGAAACGGGTTAAGCTCTATATTATCGAATATTGGCAATTGCTACATTAAGCTTAACAAAATAGATTCCGCCCTGCATTTTGAAATGCAGGCATATGAAATTCAGCATGCCATAAACGACCAGGGCGCCATTTGCAATACCTTATCAATTTTAGGGGACATCAATTACCGGGCGGGGCGCCTGGCTTTAGCGCTTGATTATTACAGGCTCAGCCTGGCACAGGCCAGTAAAATAAAGGATGAAAATTCACTTGCCGATACCTATAATAGTATAGCACAGTTTTACAAAAAATCAAACCAGCCCGATTCAAGCATATTTTATGCAAAACATGCGCTGGAGGCCGCAAAAATTGCGGTATATCCCGAAGGTATTTATAACGCCGGCAACCTGCTTACCCAAATTTACCAGGGCAAAAACGAACATTTTGAGTTGATGTACCTGAAAATTGCTTTGGCAGCAAAAGACAGCATGTTTAATGCCGAGAAAATAAAGGAAGTACAAAAATTAAGTTTTAATGAGTCGGAGCGCCAGCAGGAGATCTCGGAAGAAAAAAAGCTCGAAGCACAAAAGCGGATCGTTAACCTGCAGCTTACAGGGATAGCTTTATTTATAATATTGTTGTTTTTGATATTACTGCTGTTGAGCAAGAGCCGCACACACCGAAAGGTTATAGAATTTATGAGCGTGTTTTCGTTATTGTTGGTATTTGAATTTATTACCCTCTTTATTCAGCCGTTTGTAAAGCATTTCAGCAATGACCTGCCGGTAATTGAATTGTTGATATTGGTTGGGGTTTCCTCGCTGCTTGTGCCCCTCCACCATAAGCTTACCCACTGGCTGCGGGAAAAATTAGCACATATCGAGCCGTATCATTCAGTTAAAAAGCCAAAAGTTAAAACAGAGGCCAATGAAAAAACAAGTGAATAGCGCGGAAAAAGAGTCAAGAATCAAGAAGCAAGACAAAAAATATGGTATGGGCTCTTTTTTCCTGGCTCTTGGTTCTTGATTCTTGCCTCTTATAAAATACTAATTATTTAACCTTACATTTTCCCCCCGCTAATCAGCTTCGCCATAACAAACGCCGCGGCCGCTGCCAGGGCGCCGATAAAGAGTACTTTAAACGCACCCGAAATTTCTGGCTGCCCGGTTACTTTGCTTTTAAAATATCCAAAAACAAACAGGCATACCATGGTAATGGCGCACGAGTAATACAATGCAATTTGCGAATCGGGTATAAAAAAATATGGCGAAAGCGGGATTATACCGCCAACAACATAGGATATGCCAATAGTAACCGCGCTTTGCGTTGCCCGGTTGGCTTCGGGTTTTTCAAGGCCAAGCTCGTAGCGCATCATAAAATCAACCCATTTATCTTTATCTTTTGCCATTTCATCGGCAATCTGGTCCTGCAAGGTTGCCGACAATCCAAAATCAGCGAACACTTCCTTCACCTCTAATTTCTCCTGCTCGGGTACCCTTTCTATTTCCTCATATTCGCGCTTTAACTCCGAATTGTAATGATCTGCTTCGGTGCGACCCGCCAAAAAGCCACCAAGCCCCATCGCAATTGAACCGGCGATGATCTCCGCAATACCCGCAGTAATTACAATACCCGATTTGTTAACCGCGCCGCTTAAGCCGGCAGCCAGCGCAAAAGGCACTGTTAAACCATCGGACATGCCGATAACTATATCGCGAATGGTATCGGAGCTTTTCAGGTGATGTTCGTGATGCATCGTTAAATGTACCTGTATATAACAGCATCTTTACAAGAAAAAGGTAATTTATCATTAATCTTAATTACCTTCGCCCCCCAACTAAAACAATATAGTTATAGTCCATCGCCTAAATCTATCATGACGCACTTTTACAAGGCATTACTTGCAGTTATCCTATTCCCCTTACTTACGTCAGCCCAAAGCAATTACAAACCCGGTTATGTGGTGACACTGCAGGGTGATACACTAAAAGGGTTCATTGATTATAAAGAATGGGACAAAAACCCTGTTTCCATCAATTTTAAAGCCACAACAGGCTCTTCCGAAGGCCAATATTTTACCGTAAAGAATGCGGGCTCATTTGCAATTACCGGTCTTGAGTATTATCAGCGGTTTATTTTATCAATCAGCCAGGACCAGGTTGATATTGGTAAGGTTACCGCCAGGCCCGATACAACTCATATCACTGATACGGTATTTTTGCGTTTATCAACTAAAGGCAAATATCTCGCCCTGTACAGTTATACTGATAACATTAAGCGGCATTTCTTTTTGTTGGATGCCGGCGATCCACAACCCGAAGAATTAGTTTACCAGGCATACTATAATCCCGACGAATCATCATCTATACACCATATCAACAGGTACCGGGGACAATTACAATTCCTGGCGCAAAAATATGCGGTTAATAACGGCAACCTGGATAAACAGATCCTGGCGGCTGATTACCGCGAACCGGATCTGGCTAACATTGTACAAACTATAAACGGTTCAACCGGACCACAGTTTAAAACTCAAAACCTTGCAGGCTCCAGGTGGTTTGCAGGTATCGGCGTAAATTACAGCAATTTAAAATTTACAGAGCCCCCATTCACGGGCCCCGGGGGCACCGGCGCCCAAAAAAGCAGTGTGAACAATAACACCAGCATTTTTCCGGAAATTAAAGCTGGGATTGATTTTTTCCCAAATAAAAGCGTTCAAAGTTTATTGATCAGGATAGAATTATCGGCGTCGCTTAATCAGTTTAAGGTAACCAATACCTATGATTCAGGCACCGTTCCATCGACCAGTTCCATAAACTTTACCCAATATAACAGCGCATTAACGCCGCAGATTATTTATAACATTTATAATAAAGCAAAGCTGAAGGCATTTATTGGCGGTGGTATTGCGCTCAACTTTTCGGCATATAACAAATATCAGTACATCATAAATTATGGAAGTTTATTTCCGGAAATTGTGCAAAACAATTATCCTGTTTTTAGTAATTTTTGGGTGTCTTTTCCCATCCGGGCTGGTGTTGCTATCAATAATAAGATAGAGATCAGTATTTGTTACGTTCCATCGTCTTCTATTACAACCGACAACGTAGCCCCCTCAGCGAATATTACTTCATACCGGGCTGGTGTAAATTATTTATTCGGGAAGTAGGTGTTTCGTAAGTATATGTGCAATGCGTTGTTTCAGTCAAAGCCCGACGTGTTCACGATGCATGTTTAATGGTACCTGTATATAACAGCATCTTTACAAGAAACAGGTAACTAATCATTAATCTTAGTTACCTTTGGAGCAGCAAGAAACGATAAAGTTATAGCCCATCGCCTAAACAGATCATGAAGCACTTTTACAACGCATTACTCTTAATTATTTTCCTGCCGCTATTTACGTTAGCCCAAAGCAATTACAAACCCGGTTATGTAGTAACTTTAAAAGGTGATACCCTGCATGGATTTATTGATTACCAGGAATGGGGTTCTAATCCTAATTCAATAAATTTTAAAGCAACTCTTACAGATAATAGGAGCCAATCTTTCACAACAGTTGAAATCAATTTTTTCAATGTCGATAAATTAGAATCATACCGGCGATATGCAGGCCCGGTGACCATGGATGTAACTGATCCTAATAGGATATCTCAAGGCAGAGACACCAGCTCTAAAACTGCTATTATTTTTTTAAAATTATTACAAAAAGGAGTCAGACTAACACTTTATTCCTATCTTGATAACATAAAAACCCGATTTTTCATTCAAGAAAGCCCGGATCAAATGCCGGAAGAACTGGTTTACAGAATATATTATGACGACAAAGCCGACAACCATGTGAATGTAACTGAAAATACATATTTAAAACAATTTTTTGCCCTTGGTCAAAAATATAATATTATAAGCGATTCATTTCAATGGGATATTGAGCATACTGGCTATAATAAACCGGATATATTAAAAATCACAAGCGAAATAAACGGTATTTCAAAAGCGGAATATAAAAAACAGTATAACGATAAATCAATACTTAGCCCTTTTGCAGGCGTCGCTTTTAACGTTACTTCGATAGCTCCTTTTGGTCGCTATCAAAAATCCGGCGCAAAATCCGGCACTTCACTTTTGCCAGCCATATCGGTGGGATTTAATTTGCCAGCAAATCCAAATACCGGCAAATTAATATTTCGCGCGGAACTCGCTGCAAGCGGGAATCAATATAAGTCTCTTACAATCCCCACCGGTTCTCCTTATGTCCCGGTTCGATATTCGTATAACCAGCTTTGGGCAGCAGTAGAACCGCAAATTATTTATAACATTTATAACACTGAAAATTTTAAACTATTCGTGGATGTTGGTTTGGCAATTACTTTCTATAAATATTACAATGCCACCTACGATATAAATTATGCTGCCAGTGTCAGTTCTAATAACCCTTTAAATTTTCCATCGTTCTTTAATACGTTCAGTACCCCCCTATTATTTAAGGCCGGCGCCACATTTAACAAAAAGTTTGAAATTTTTATCGACTACTATAACAAGGAGTCTGTGAGCAAGGACTTTTATTTCAATGTAAATTTTGATATAATGCAAATTGGCGTGAATTATTTTTTGGGGAAATAAATAAAGGCAATAATAAGGATCGAGCTAATTTCACATTTGAATTTTTAATCATACCCCCTGTCCAGATGAAACATTTCAACAAATTACTGATCATCCTATTTTTATTTCCGCTATTTACGTTAGCCCAAAGCAATTACAAACCTGGTTATGTAGTAACCTTAAAAGGCGATACCATTCATGGTTTTATTGATTACCAGGGTTGGGATTCAAATCCAACCGATATTTCTTTTAAATCTACTATCAACGACCGCAAGCCACAAAAATTCACGATTCGCGATATCGGTTTTTTCAATGTGGCTGGGATGGCAACATATCAAAAACACGTATGTGCTATCAGTATGGATGTAACCAACATTGCGCATTTGGGCTCAAACCGGGATACCAGTTTCAGGATCGACACCGTTTTTTTAAAAATATTGCAAAAAGGGAAAAACGTTGCGCTTTATGAATATACCGACGGCCTTAAAACACGCTTTTACATTAGTGAAACCCCTGGTTATGTCCCTACTGAACTGGTTTACAGGATATATGACGATATGGGGCTGGCCACCCACAAAGAAGGGAATACCGTTATAGAAAACACGTACCTGAAACAATTATTTGCGCTCGCAAATAAATACAATGCGCTGGATGATGACTTAACAAGAACTTTGCAATCAGCAAATTATGCCCAACCCGATCTAACGGAGATTGTTAGCAAGATCAATAATATATCGACGGCTGAATATGTAAAGAAATATGCAGGGAGCGGCAAACTAATTTTCTACCTTGGCGCCGGGTTAAATATTACAAGCACCAATTCCGATAATTCAGCCCCGTACGAGGAAGGTGGGGGCAAGTCGCAAACATCATTTGGGCCTGCAATTTCCATTGGCCTGAACGTTATCCCAAATCCAAATACAGACAGAGTTGAATTTCGCGCGGAATTATTACTTGCTGAATCTCGATTTAACTCAACATATAAGGCTACGGTCAGCCCATATGTTGGCCTTAGAGCCTCCTTTAACCAGCTGGATATCTCCTTCTGTCCTCAAATAATTTACAATTTTTACCACGCAGAGAATTTAAAAATTTATGTCGGTGTTGGCGCCAGCGTTACACACATTGTTTTTAGTAACGTTTTCTTCGGAAGCCAGGACCCTAAGATCTCAGACAATGGGATCGGCGAAACTGATCCTTACAATTTTTTTGTAAATAACACAGCGGGACTATTTAAAGCAGGCGCAAAATTGGGTAAAAAGTTTGAAATTTTTGCCCAATACTTAACGTCCGCGGTGCTGACAAACAGTGGTTATTTTGAATTTAATACCAGTTCTGAACAAATGGGCCTGATTTATTTTTTTGGGAAGTAAATATAAATACAACGCGGGCCTGTTTAAGAGGCAGCATGTATTAACATTCTAATCCCGTAGTATTAACATTCCCTTTTCACAACCGCTATCGCCATGCCGTCATGTTCCTTATTCCCTACGGTTTGAAGTATGGTAGCGGTTACATGCTTGTTTTCAGCGAGAATTTTATTAAACTTTTGTACACCTTTAACCTTTTCATCGTGCGAATCGTCATCAAGTATTTTACCCCCGCGTATTACATTATCAGCTACAATCACAGTACCCGGCCTCGACAGCTTTAGGGCCCATTCGAAATATTCGGTATATGGTGGTTTATCGGCATCAATAAATATCATATCAAAAGGGCCAATTTCTTCTGCTTCAATAAGGGGTAAAAGCTCAAGCGCTTTGCCTACCCTTATATCTACAATAGGGTCCAAACCAGCTTTAATAATATTTTGACGCGCTATGTCTGCGTTTGCCTGCTCCAGTTCTAATGTTAAAAGGTGTCCGTCGAGAGGAAGGGCCCTGCCGAGCCAGATAGTGCTGTAGCCCCCTAATGTACCTATCTCCAGTATTTTCTTTGCATTGCTTAAAACGGCTAAAAGCTGCAAAAATTTACCCTGGTTGGCAGAGACGTTAGCGCCAGGCATACTTGTATCTTTCATCGATTTCAGCGCACCTTTTAAAACGTTGTCCTCAGCGCCAAGCAGGTTACCAATATATTCATCAACCGACTCAAAAAGTTCCTGTTCCATATACTAAATCTTAAATAGGTTTAATAGTGTGAGTTTCAGATAAACAGCAGCGGGACCGCCTCTATCTCAAATTTTTCAGGATCGAACAGCATTACCCCGTTATTAAACTGGCAGCGGGCCACGCATGGCCCGTAAAGCCACTGCAGTTCATCAGTTAATTTGTATTTGCCAAATGGGTTCCGTTCGATCCTGTCCTGGTTGCAAATACTCACGCCTTCAAAATGCATGTGGCCTGAAAAACCGGTATTACAGCCGTTTTGAGTGATGAAAGCGAGGTGGGCACGATATTCCTCCGCCGTTTGAGGGAAACAGGTTTTTACCCCATGGAGATCGGGATAAGCAAAATGCGAAAAAAACACTTTATGGCCATTATATTCCCTGACAGCGAACTCGGGCAATGATTTAAGCCAGGCTTTGTCTTCCGCCGTCATCAGGGCATTTAGCTGTACGTCCTCATATAAAAACAACCGGTTTTCACTTATTCTTTTTCTTTCAAAAAAATCAAGCTCGTACCAGTTTTCCGGGCATTCGATGCCGCCGTTATAGCGCGGCAGCTTTTTTACCTGGTACAGGTCGTTGTTGCCAATTACAACCGTACTGCAATTGGCCCTTACCATAGCTATACATTCCGTAGCGCTGCGGGTATCGAGATAATGATAGGTGTTTACCTTATAACCTACTATGTCGCCAAGGCAAACCACTTCAGTGCAGCCGGCTTTTTCAAGCACCTCGAAGGCATTTCTCAATGCCACTATATCCTCATGGATATCACCGATAATGCCAATTTTCATATCACTGCTATAAACCACTGCTCATTACGTCCCATTCAGCCGTTCTTTCTGCTTGCAAGGGTTTTACACCATGCACATAATCGGCAAGGTATTTACATACACCGTCGACAAAAACATATGACACCGATGCAAATGAATTTTTACTATCAAACACCACCAAATCCGCCTTTTTCCCAACTTCAATACTTCCGGTCTCCGCGTCAAAATTTAAAAGCTTCGCTGCATTTAACGAAACCATGTTCACCGCCCTGCTCGGGCTGATCCCATTTTCAATCATCCTTACCACGCTGGCCAGCATAGTTGGGAAATGGTAATCACTGCAAAGTATATCCACAATATTTTCCTCAATGGCATCCACGCACGACAGGTTGCCGCAATGCGACCCGCCGCGGTAATAATTTGGCGCACCCAGGCAAACCCATAAACCAAGCTCTTTAGCTTTACGTGCAGCAGCCAGCGTAGTTGGCATTTCGGATAATGTGGCCCCGTAAGCTTTGCCTTCCTCTACGTGCTCAATGGTTGTGTCGTCGTGGCTGCCAATAATGTATTTATCTTTAAAAGCCTGGTAAATGGGCTCGCGGTTATTTATATTTTTTGTCCGCTCGATCTGTTTTTCCAGTTTTCTCAATGCCTCCTCCGGAGTTATACCAAATGCCTTCGACCGCATATCTATCTGCTGCTGCATTGTAAATTGCCGTTCACCCGGGATATGGTCGTTGTAAACTACCAGGTACAGGCTTTCGAGCTGCTTCATAGGCTCCAGGTAATCCAGTATGCCATTTGAGTTCGGATCTATGCGTGCATGTAAAAAATGGCGCACCAGCATATTGTGGCGCACCTTATCTATCTGGCGCGAAAGGGCCATAGCCTCGGGCAGCGTGCGGTTTTTTTCCTCGTTATCCGAAAAGCTTATAGCGCTGAATACGGTGGTGATACCACAAGCTGCCGCGCGGGCATCCATAAAATGTAAAGCGAACGGTAAAGGGAAAGCAGCGCTGGCGCGGGGGTACAATTCCTTTTCGAGATAATCGGTATGGATATCAATGCAGCCGGGGATCAGCCATTGTCCTTTCATGTCAATACCATCATTATAATAAGTATCCTTAATTACTGCTGTTATAATGCCGTCTTCAATCTCAACAGACCCGGTAAAATTTTCAGTTGGGGTAACGATATGCGCGTTGGTAAGGAGGTGGGAGTTCATTTTGCGGAAATATAATTTTATACCCGTAAAAGTACAGCCCAATTATTAGCAGCATATTAGGCATTAATAAGGATAAGTTTAATTTCTGAACAGGAAATGATGATGGATTAGGACAAGCAAGAGGCAAGATAATAAGAGCCAGGATTGTGCTTCAAAGTGTCCTTTTATCTTGATACTTATTATCTTGATCCTCGCCTCTTGTTCAAATCATTTATCATATTTAGCCGCAAATGCCGCAGCATCCAAACGCCTGAAATCGCCAATGGCGGCGATGAGTTCTTCACGTTTCCAGTCCCACCAGGCAATGCGTTTTAATGCAAGCTCCACATCCTCCGTTACCCTTCGGCGGATAATGCGTGCAGGGTTACCGGCCACTATCGTGTAGTCGGCAACATTTTTTGTAACCACTGAGCCTGAACCAATGATAGCGCCGGTACCTACTGAAACACCGGGCATCAGTATCGCTCCGTGCCCTATCCATACATCGGGGCCTATCACCACCCGGTATTGGCTGCGCCAGTTCATCACTTCTTCGTCGTCATCATCAGCCATGAAATGGGATATAGAACGATACGCAAAATGATGGAGTGTTGCCCGCCACATGGGATGATTGGTAGGGTTTATCCGAACGCTCGACGCCACATTGGCAAACTTACCCACTTCGGCATTAAAAACTTCTACATCTTTTACCAGGTATGCATAATCCAGCAAATCGCTTGCAAACACCTCCGAACGCTGCCCGACCATTGTCCAGGCGCCCATGCGGCTATTTTTTACGATGGCTGTTTCATGTATCCAGGGGGCTTCGGTCATTGGTTTCGGACCGCGCCATGGGTCCGAAAATTCGCCGTGGTCAACTTCAATCATGGTTCAAAAAAATATGGTTAATAATAGGATATTTGAGACGGTTGTTTGTTTTTATGGATCACCATGATCAACATTTCATTATGCCCCGAACTTAAATATTTTTCAAGTCTTTCTGTAAGAAATTTGGGAGCGCTATGAACTGAAATTTCCTCAAAGCCAATCAACCCATAAAATAGTTTCAGATGCTTAAAAGGCAGGCAATAACAACCATCTATATCTACGTGCGCTGCAAGGAATTTAAGCATGGATGACCCGATACCTTTTTTTTGCCATGCAGGTTTGACCTGCATCCCCCGTAGAACTTTTACGTCATGTTCGATACATATACGTACCGCCCCGATAACATCTTTGTCAACAGCAATTACTATCTTATCATCGTCCTCCAGCCCGCCACGGTAATTGCATGCTTCATAGTGAATTAATATTTCGGGGTATTCGTTAATTTCAGCGAAGCGGATGATCACGATCATAAAACAAATGCATTACTCTAAAAAACATTTCAGTTCAAACCTTATAAAAATCAAACTATCTCAGCTTCCCATCTCCCAAAATCTTTCTTCTTAAAAAGTCAGACAGCTTCTCCGCCAGTATGACCAATACAATTATTATGCTTATTAAAGCCGTTACATCCTTATAATGTAAAACACTCTTGGCCATTTGCAGCTGGAAGCCAATACCCCCGCCGCCAAAAATACCCAGCCCGATAGCCGTACGTATATTAACATCAAAAGCATACAGCAAATTAGCAATTAGCGATGGCAATATTTGCGGGATGATGGAAAACCTGATCACTTGCAGCCTTGATGCGCCGACGGAGTAAATAGCTTCTCCCGGTGGATTTTCCGTGTTCTCAATTATCTCGGCAAATAGCTTTCCAAAGGTACCGATGGTGGTAATCACCAGGGTAAGCATGCCCGCAAATACGCCCGGGCCGACAGCTATCACAAATATCAGTATCACTACCAAAACAGGTATCACCCTCAATAGAGATAAGGTTATACTGGTTAATACACGCACAACTCTGTAAGGCATTGTATTCAAGGCTGCTAAAAAAGCCAGTATAACCGCGATAATACCGCCGTATACGGTACCCAAAAACGCCATCGACAACGTTTGCAAAATGGAATAAGCGATAGACGGATTATCAGCCAGCATCCTGTAATTTGGCATAAACATTTCACCGAGCAAATCCCTCACAAAATGAAACTCGGTGAAAAACCCCAGCGGGTTAAAATTCATATAAATACAAGCAACGGCTACAACTAAGGCGGACACGCTGAAAATGGTCATCCTGCGCTTATATTTCTTTGAGGGAAGTGTTATTTCAACTGTATTCATTTTAATGCCCCTTCCATTTTAATTTTACCCCTTAAAATATAAGAAAGGCGCTCTGTGCCAAAGATCATAACAATGATCACCAGCAGGGCCGTAAACGCACGATGGTATTGCAGCATACCAAAAGAATAATCGAGTTCGTAACCTACTCCCCCCGCTCCCACCGCGCCTAATATTACCGATAGCCGGATATTAATCTCGAACCTGAACAATGCATAAGAAATGAGATTGGGCATAATTTGAGGCAATACACCAAAAACAATGATCTGCATTTTATTGGCGCCAACTGATTCCATTGATTCCATCATGATAGGGTCCAGCTCTTCAATAGTATCGGCTAATAGTTTCCCAAGCATACCTATGCAACCCAATGAGAGGGCAATTATGCCCGGCATTGATCCTAAACCAAAAGCAGCTATCAGCAGCAATAATATCACGATCTCGGGTATTGAACGCTCAAGACCGATAAGGAGGCGGGTAATATTGCGTACCCAGGGATTGGAAATATTGGCTGCGGCAAGCAGGGCGAAAATTACAGATAGCAAAGTACCAAACACAGTTCCCAAAAAAGCGATAATTATGGATTGAAACGCAGGCTGCACCATTTCCGCAAACGCCGACCAATCCGGTGGGAACATAAAACCCAAAAAGGAAATGCCCTTAAAAAGCCCTTCCTCCAGTTTGCCAAAAGTGGCGCCACAGACTATAGCCGCCCCTTCGGTCACCGCCGCAAGTATTAAAAGCGGTAAAAGCCATTTACGGTACCGTTTAAAACTGAATTCAAGCCACTTCATAAAATCAATTAATAAGCATAGCCGGTACGGCATGTTCCTGTTGTTCAATAAGGCTCAGCTCTTCGCCATATATCTCAACCAACATATCATTTGATAATTTCGGGTCGCCGTCATAAATTACTTTGCCGTCCTTAATAGCAATTACGCGGGTACAATATTTGGCAGTCATCTCAGGCTGATGAAATACGCCCACCACCGGCATGGTTGCCGATAAAGGCTTTATCATTTTCATGATGATCTTTGCATTACTCGGGTCGAGGTTTGATATGGGCTCATCTGCTATCAGCAAGGTGGGTAACTGGAAAATGGCCCTCGCAATAGCAACGCGCTGCATTTCACCACCGCTTAAATTGCCCGTTTTAATTTCGGCAAGGTGCCCTATTTTCACTTTTTCAAGCGCCAGCAAAGCCTCGGCCGCCTCGCCATCGGTAAAGCCATAAAACAGGCTCCTTGCCGTGCTGATCTGCCCCAACCTGCCAATCATTACATTTTCCAAAGCTGACAAGCGCTTCACCAGGTGATAGCCCTGGAAAATGACCCCTATCCTCTGCCTTACGCGGCGTAATTCCCTTTTGTTGATTTTGCAGATATCATGCCCTTTGCCATTTTCATCCTGGATGATCACCTCGCCTTTGTCGGGTTTCAGCAGCCCGTTCAGGCAGCGCAGGGTAAGAGTTTTGCCGGCGCCGCTTGGTCCAAGTATCCCCACAAATTCCCCCTTTTTCACTTTAAAACTAATACCATCAAGCAGCATGCGGCCGTTGGGTAATGACTTGGTTAAATTTTTTACTTCGATCATGTTTTCACAGATTAAATTTTTATCAATTGGCTGAATTCAAATCTTTAATTCCACTGGCTATTTTTCTTAGGCCATTGTACATAGAATCCTGAACAGTCATGTAAGAAAGCCTTTCGGGATGGGTTAGGTACAATTTTATATAGGGCTGGAAAGCATAGGGCGCATCCTTTGCCATATTGAGATAAATATCTTTTATCTTTTTTGCAAAAGCTTTGTTCAGGTCATTCCTGACAACGATCGGGCTGGAAACAATAGGATCTGATTGCCATAAAACCTTAACGAGGCCCGGTTTTAAAACACCCCGCCGCAAAAGCAGGTCGAGGCCATATTCTTTCGTCGAACATCCGACATCTATCTTGCCGGATGCAACAGATAGCACCGACGCGGGGTGGCTGCCGGCAAAAATGGTTTGTTTAAAGGCGTTATTGTCGGGATTTAAACCCAATGTTACCAGGTACGCCCTCGGAATAAGGTGACCTGATGTGGAAGCGGGGTCTGCAAAGCATAAGGTTAAACTTTTGGCCCTTGCTTTTACATCTTCCATGCTGTTTAAATGGGTGTTATAATTGGTGAAAATTACACTGTGATACATGTGGGGCTTTCCGTCTTCGCCCACGGTTACAATTGGCGTAATATCATGCTTTTGCGAAGCCAGCACGTACGAAAAAGGGCTCAGGTACGCTACATGCACCTTTCTTGCCCTTATGGCTTCAATTACAGATGTGTAGTCTGTAGAATAATTATATTCCACTTCCATGCCCAGTTTCTTTTCGAGGTAGTTCTTTAAAGGGACAAGGGCCGACTTCAAGCCGTTTGGATTATCCCCGCCGGCATAAACCGCTATCACCAGTTTGCCGGGCATGCCATTTGCGTCAAGGTCGGCTTTATTGCCGCAGCCGTTTAACATCAAAATGGAAGTCAAAAATAGAATGCTGCAAATCAGCGTTTTGATATTTATCTTCAAACGGATCATGATTATTTACTAAGTTTAAAATCTTTTACTTTGCCGGCTATCCTGCGAAGGCCGTTATAGTCTGAATCCCGGATGGGTATATACGCCATGTTTTGCGTACTGGAATAATACAGTTTAACATAGCTGCTGAATGCCTTGTTATCATCCTTATTGGCATCGGTAAAGGCGCTTTGTATTTTCTTCATGAAAGCTGCATTCACATCGCTGCGAACAACGATCACATCATTTATTATCGGCGGCGATGTCCATAAGATCACAAAATCATCTTTTTTTACATCGCCCTCCCTGATCATCTTTTCGAGGGAGAGGTCGATATTAGTACAGCCAACGTCTACCTTGCCTGACTTCACGCTTAGAATGGTTGCCGCATGGCTGCCGGCAAATATGACCTGTTTAAAAGCGTTATCAGGATTAAGGCCGATAGTATTAAGATAGGCCCTCGGGATAAGATGCCCCGAAGTTGATGCCGGGTCGGAAAAACATAAGGTTAGATTTTTTGCACGGGCCTTAACATCCGCCATGGTTTTGATGCCGGTAGCAGGGCTGGTAATTATTACAGCATGGTAAAGCGACGGTTTGCCATCCGCACCGAAAGTGGCGACCGGGGTAATGCCGGGCTTTTGCGTGGCAAGTATGTAAGCAAAAGGGGCCATTTGCGCAATCTGTACCTTTTTTGCACGCAAGGCCTCGATTACGGCGGTATAGTCAGTCGTAAAAAATATCTCAACTGGCATGCCCAGCTTTTTTTCAAGGTATAACCTGAATGGCTCCATGGCCGCTTTGGTTTGTCCCGGCTTATCGCCGCCATCCATGGCCATAAACAATTTTTTGGGGAGGCCATTAGCATCAAGGTCGCCGCTGCTGCATCTGCTGAAAACAGTGCAGGTAAACAAGGCGAAAAATATCAATGCAAATGTAACAATGCAAGCCTTCATCTCCGTTTTCTTAATATTTGTTAATTAACCAGTTTTAAACCCTTTATCCCGTTTGCTATTTTCCTTACGCCATTATAAAATGAATCCTGCGCTACCATAAATGACAGTTTGCTGTTTTCCTTTAATAACACTTTCAAATAATTATGTAAAACCAGCGGCGCGTCCCTGCCCATATCCAGGTAAGCATCCTGAACTTTTTTTGCAAAATCCTTATTGAGGTCATTCCTTATTACTATCGGGTCGGAAACAATCGGGGCAGACGTCCATAATATTTTAACATCATCCTTTTTTATCATGTTCCTGCTTATCATAATATCCAATACCATTTTTGCGGTGCAGCCGATGTCGATCTTGCCCGATTTCATCGATAAAACGGAGGCCAGGTGCCCACCTGCGAACAGTGTTTGTTTAAAAGCCGTGTCGGGGTTTAGTCCGATTGAATTAAGGTACGCCCTTGGGACAAGATGCCCGGAAGCAGATTCAGGATCGACAAAACAAAGGGTTAAGTTTTTTGAGCGACTTTTTACATCGGCCATGCTATTTATACCGCTATGGATGCCGGTAATAATATTGCTATTATACAGCGAGGGTTTGCCATCGGCGCCCAATACTGCGATTGGGGTAATGTCTGCAGTTTTTGCAGCAATGACGTAAGAAAAAGGGCTTAAATAGGCCAGGTGTACCTTTTTTGACTTTAGCGCTTCGATAACCGCCGTGTAATCGGTGGTATAAACCATTTCGACGGGCGTGCCGAGTTTGCCTTCAATGTATTTCCGAATAGGTTCGTAAACAGTTTTTATCAGCCCGGGACTCTCTCCCCCAAAAACCGCGATGATCAGCGTTTTGGGAACCCCCTTACCATCAAGGCTGGCCTTATTTTTACAGCCCGTTACATTCAGGCATATCAGTAAGACGATGAATGTGACGATGCGGGCCTTCATTTTTATTTTTTTAATGCTTGTTAATTAACCGGTTCCAGGTCCTTTACCCCGTTTACCATTTTGCGGATGCCGTTGAACATAGAATCCTGGATTGCTATGTAAGCGAGATTGGCCGGGCGCTGAACGTAATAGACTTTGATGTACCTATCAAACATCAATGGCTGATCCTTTGCAAAATCAAGATAGAACTGCTGGATTTTCTTAGCAAAATCTTTGTTAATATCCTTCCGTACCACAATAGGGCTGCCTACTATAGGGTCCGATATCCATATGATCTTAAGCGCACCTTTTTTAACCTGCCCATTTTTCACCAGCAAGTTTACCCCGTATTCGTCGGTGGCGCACCCGATATCCACTTTACCGGCAGCCACTGTGAGTATCGATGCAGCGTGGCTGCCTGCAAACATCGTTTCCCTAAATGCATTATCGGGGTTCAGGCCGATCGAGGTAAGATAGGCCCGCGGGACGAGGTGACCGGATGTTGAAACCGGGTCGGTAAAGCAAAGGGTTAAACTTTTCGCCTTTGCTTTAACGTCGGCCATGCTGTTAAGGCCTGAATTGCTCCTGACAAAAATGTTGCTGTGATACATATAGGGCTTTCCGTACAAACCCAGCACGGCAATGGGTTCAATATCGTTACGCCGGGAGGCCAGTACATACGAAAATGGCCCTAAATAGGCCATATGAATCTTTTTTGCGTGAAGCGCTTCTATAACTGTGGTGTAATCGTTGACGATATGCATCTCAACCTCCATTCCTAGTTTCTTTTCCATATAAACCCGGATGGGCTCCATAATATTCTGGGTGCGGCCGGGGTTTTCACCGCCGAATACACCTATCACCAGTTTACCCGGTATGCCATTATCGTTGAGGGCAACACTGTTTTTACAGCCGTTAAGTGCTATGAGGGCGATCAGGGAAATGGCTGTAACAGATGCTCTCATGGGTCGATTATTTAGCAGTATTTATTTAAAAAGACTTCTAAATTCAACAGGTCATCGAAATTTTGTTCGAGTGTTTGCCTGTCCCAGTTCCACCACTCGCTGGCCAGCAGTTTTTCGATGGTAGCATCGTCAAAACGTTTTTTGATTGTTTTTGCGGCCGAGCCCACAGCGATCTCATAGGGGCCTATGTCTTTTGTAACTATCGATCCCGAACCGATCACCGCGCCGGTGCCAATAGTCACACCCGGCATGATCACCGAGCCGTGGCCTATCCATACGTCATGTCCTATGGTACATTTACGGTCACGCCGCCATTGAAAAAATTCCGTATCATCTTCCGTATCCAGCCCGTAATGTACCCTTCGATAGGTCATGTGGTGCTGGGTTACACGCCATTTGGGATGGTTACCGGGGTTAATGCGCACACTATTGGCGATAGAGCAATACTTGCCCACTTCCGAGTAAATGATCTGAACATTGCCGGCAGTGTAACTGTAATCACCAAATGAGGATTCAACCAGCCATGTATTTGCGCCCAGTGCCGTCCATGGCCCTATGGTACTCTCCCTTATGTGGCAGGTGGGATGGATATAGGGCTCCTCCCCGAGTTGTTGACTTGTTTTAGGTTCAGTAACCGGCGGAAAGTTTTCAAAATATGGCATCTGGAAAAGCTTTAAAGTTTATAATAGATGGGTGGGATAATTATCCTTTTTAATGAACCCGGCGAGGTGGTGGTACCTTCTTAAACCGGTATCGGCAATGGTGAAATAATTTTCCTCGGACGCCAATACTTCGTTTATTTCACTGATCACTACGGCGAGGTGGTCTTTTTGATTTTTATTAAGAAAATGTTCGATGTACGCCAGTGTAATGTGGCCGATGAACGGGCGTGTCATTTTAACCGTCAGCTGCGCTAACCTGTCATTGTTGTAAAAATCAGACCTGAAACGGATGATCCTTTCGTAGTCTTCCTCATTTTCAAACACCCCCAATATGCCAATCGCTGTGCCGAATACGCTTAGCCCGGCCATTTTCATTCTAATGGGTTCTTCATTTTCCACTACGGAGATTTGGTCAAAAGCATTGCCAACTATGGCAGGATAAGCGTCCAGCAGCCCGGCTTCCACAATGTATTCATTAAACCGGTTTGCCGACAAAGTATTGGCAATTGTTTGATGGAAGCTTTCTGCAGGTAAGTGGTAAAATGCGTAAGCGGGCTGCAAATTATACTGCAGCTCCTTTTGTATTTCAATTAACCGGGCGGTTAATGCTTCATTTTCAATATTGTCGCTCAGCATAGATACTACAGCAAAGCCCTCATATTTTTGGGGCGACAAGGAATCGCCGTTGTAAATAAAATTGCCCGCTGGTTTGGCGTTCAGCGCCCTTTCGCGGTTCCGCTCAGCCGATATTTCATGCAGTTGCCTGCTGTTATATTCATCAAACGGCATATCGCTTATGCCTGCAGTTTCCGTCATTGTTAATTTATAGTTCATTGGTCAGCGATAAATTATCATTCAGTTTATAATCCTTATCATAAGTAACCTGATTGCTCGCCTGCGCTACGATATGGCCCCTCACTATTGTGTGGGTGACCATGGGAATATCGTCCACAAGCTTTACAATTACCAGGTCGGCGTCCTTGCCGGTTTCAATGCTGCCTGTATGGTGGCTTATGCGTGCTGCCTTAGCCGGGTGCAGGGTCGCGAGGTTTACCGCCTCATGCAAAGGCATCGATTCTTCATTGTACAATTTAAAAATTGAATGCAGTATGGATGGCGGATAATAATCGGAACATAAAGTATCAACCGCCCCCGCTAAAACTGCGTCTTTCATATTCAGGTTGCCTGAAAGCGACCCGCCCCTTAAAATATTGGAGGCTCCGCCTACCACATGCATCCCTAACACAGCCGCATGAAGCGCAGTTTCCATGGTAATGGGGAATTCGCAGATATTGACGCCCAAACTGTGCATATATGCCACTTTTTCAACAGTATCATCATCATGCGACGCAACAGGAATATGCAACTTTTGGGCATGATTGATCAGCGCCTCAAGTTTTTCCCCGGCTACTATGGGCAAACTTATTCTTTCTTCATAGGCTACTAAGGCTTCAGCCTCACTCACCTTTGAGATCTTCATATAAAACCCAATGAAGTGCTCTTTCGTGATCTGTCCCTGGCCGGGTGTGTGATCCATTACCGACAGCATGCCAATATAACCCTTATCCATCAGCTCAAAACATTCCTCATAAGCATCAATGCCGGTCAGCTCAAACCGCAGGTGTATTTTATTGTTCAGTAAGGTACTGCCTTTCGACGCCCTGTAAACTGTTTCAAATACCTCGTTGCGGCTGTATTTACTACGCGAATGGAATTCGGCCATGTTATAACCGAGGTGCAGTGAATGATAAACTGTAGTAAATCCGCAGCCGCTCATTTTTCTTTCCAGTTCCCTGAAGGCTATGTTGATCGGTATATCAGCGCCCGTGCGGGGCACGATCTCGGCATCCATCGCATCGGTGTGTATATCTATGATACCGGGCATAACTATGTCGCCCCCGGCATCAATTACCCTGTCCGCATGTTTTTCATCAATATGCGGGGCAATATGTGTGATAATGCCATGCTCAACCAGTATGGATGTGTTGTTAAGCACTTCGCCCGGCGTTATTACAGTTGCATTATTTATGATAAACGAGTTCATTTCTTATTGTTGGAATGTTGAAAAGTTGGAATGTTGTAATGTTAAAATAGCCTCTATTGCGTTTACTAACTTCTTTCTTTCGGACTTTCAAACTAAACCTCAACGCCATCCATCTCAACCGCAGTGATGCGGCCTGTCTGGAGTTCTATGCGCCGGTCTACAAGCCTGTCGAGCGTATATTCGTCGTGCGAAATGCAGAGCACCGAAGTACCGTTCCTTTTCAGGTCAACTATCATGTCGATAACTATATCTTTCGTTCTTGCGTCCAGCGAAGCAGTTGGCTCGTCAATCAGCAGAAAGCGCGGTCCGGCTATAATTGCACGGGCTACATTGATGCGCTGCTGCTCGCCGCCGCTGAAAGTAACAGGGAAGGCGTCCCAGAGATCAGAAGGCAAGCCAAGTTGCTCCAGCATTTCTTTCGCTTGTTCGCGTGCCCGGGTTTTATTTTTTTCGATCCTGAACAAATTTTCACAAACCACATCCACTGCCGACACACGCGGGATAACGCTTAAAAACTGCGAGCAATAGTTGATCTCTGTTTTCCTGAGTTCGATGATGCGGTGGTCATCGGCCTTAACCATATCAATGCTGCCGTCCTGCGATGCATAAATGATCTCGCCGGATGAGGCCAGGTAAGTGCGATAAATGCACTTCATCAAACTGGATTTACCTGAACCGGATTTCCCGGTAAGCCCAATTATTTCACCCTCTTTCATGGTGAAACTAATTTCTTTAAGGGCTTCTATCTTTTTATTTTTAAGGATATGAAGATTAAAAATCTTGCTCAGGTCGTTTACTTCTAATATATTCATTACTATATTTTGGCCTTAAATACGTGTACCTAAAAATTGATTATAACAATGAGCTAACCAGCAATTGCGAGTATTCGTGCTGCGGATCCTGCAGTATCTGATCGGTAAGCCCGCTTTCAACTATCCTGCCGTCCTTCAGCACAATGGTGCGGTCGGTAAGCATGCGTATTACCGAAAGATCATGTGAAACTACGATCATAGCTATGCCCAGGTCCTGCTGCAACTCCCTGATCAGGTCGAGCACTTTTGCTTGTACGGATACGTCAAGCCCGGTAGTTACTTCGTCTAAAAAAAGCAGTGGTGGATTATTGGCTATGGCTTTTGAAATCTGCACACGCTGCTGCATACCCCCGCTGAATGATGACGGGCGGTCATCCATCCTTTGTACGGGTACTTCGGTTTTCTCGAGCAGTTCCGATGCACGGCCACGGATCTGGCCCACATTCATATTACCTGCCATGATCAGCTTTTCGGCGATGTTCCCGCCTGATGAAAACCGGAAATTAAGGCCGTCCCTGGGGTTTTGGTAAACCATGCCCATCAGGTGGTTGCGGATGAACCTTTTCTTCTGGTTCGATTCTTCGAGGATGTTTGCAAGTCCACTGTTGTATGGCTTTAAAAAGGCTGAGCCTGCAGTTTTTTCCATATCAAAGTAAAGCAGCCTTACCACGGTACTCTTGCCCGATCCGCTTTCCCCTACAATCCCCAGCACTTCGCCCGGATAAAGATCGAAGCTGATGTCGGCACAGGCAACAATGGCGTCCGTTTCGGGGCAAATGTTCGAGTTAAAAAGCGGGCCGGTCATATTCAGCGTATTCTCGTTGGGCTCACCGTATATTTTGGTGAGGTTGCGTACCCTCAGCAACCAGTTATCATCAGTCCTGCTCATGCTTCAATTTTGTCAATATATTTATTGGAATGTTGTTTCAGCGGAGAATGCTCCATCAGTTTATCCAGGAAATTGCTGTCGTTTATTACAAAATGCCTTGTTCCGTCATCAAAGTAAAGTTCATCCAGGTAAGCTTTTTTATAACCTGTTTTAAAGCATTCAAGGCCGGTAAAATCTTCTGTGTGGAATTTCACATCTTCAAATTCAAGCGGCTCTACCGTAGTATAGGGCGGTACGGCATACAGGCGCTTCTCGCGGCCCGCGCCAAACAAATGCAGCGCCTTTGATTGATTTAAATTGGGTATATCCCATTTAGGTATGGGAGACGGCGCCATAATGTAACGGTTGTTAACCTTAACCGGATAACCAGCATATAGCATAATATCGCCATGACGTATAAACGACTCGTATATGGATACCCACATTTTTGCATAATCTGCCTCGCCGTGCATTTGCCTTGTTTTGTTCTCGTAGCGTTCAACGCCGCGCAGTGGTTCCGGCTGCGGTACCTGGTAAATGTATATCTGGTTTTCTTTCAGTTCTTCTTCGGTAACACGATGGCGTGTTTGGATCAATGTGGCTTCGGAAGTATCAAATGTGGTTTTAACATCCGTCATCATGTGCACAAATTCACGCAGGTTGCAGGCATTTACGCTGGCGTCGCTGCCCTGGTCAATAATTTTGAACACATCCTTTTTGCCAATTACCGACAGTGTGACATGCAGCCCGCCTGTGCCCCAGCCCCTTGATATAGGCATTTCGGGTGATGAATAAGGGACCTGGTAACCCGGTATGGCAACCGCTTTTAGCAATTTGCGCCTGATCTCCCTTTTTGTCGCCTCATCGATAAAGGCGAAGTTGTATTTGTTAACGTATTTTTTATTTTCAACCATGATTTGTACTGTCTGTTATTGCTCCATTTCTGCTACTTCCGGTTTCTTCTCCGGCGTTTTTTCGCCATTTCTCTTTATTGCTTCGCGGATTCCGCCCAACACTGACTGGAAGTCAACATAATGCGGTAGTTTAAGGTGATTGGTGAAGCCCATTGATTCTATGCCTTCGGTATGATAAAGCACAAATTCCTGGTCATTGGCGGGCGCATTTACATCCGGGCTGCGCATGGTGGTATCCAGTATGCCCATACAAATTACCTTCGTATCATTCTGGCCAAAACACAAACCGTAACCAATAGTAAACTTAGGGATAGCGTTCTTTTTGCCGATCGAAACACTGGATACCATTTCGGCTTCGGTTACTTCAATTTTTCCGGCATAGCGGGTCCTTCCAGACGGGTCTTTTATCATTACAGGCACACTACCATAGCGCAATTCGCCAACAGTCGGGTGGGCGCTGCCAAAGCCGCGCATGCTGCTGTAGCCCATCGCCATCAGCCCTCCTGTTTCTGCACGCGCCATCATTTGCAATCTTGCCGAGCGTGGCGCAGGAAATTTTATCGCCTCGCGGGTAATATCAGTCAGTGTCCGGTCGTCGTTCGGGTCAATGGTTTTCAATAAACCTTCCTGTTTCAGCAGGTCTATCACCTTTCCGTAAGTATCTATATCCTGCAGTTTACCCCTGTCGATCTTTGATTCAAAAGCCTCGAGGAAGCTTTTTACTTCGTGGGCAGTTTCACCTGCTTTACCGGTATCCAATATCCGCTGCGTATAATCCCTGGTGGGGCCAAGTATCTGCCCGCCTGGTATTTCGCGGAACGATGCTGATATTTTTCGCTTAACAAACATCTCGCGGGTATTTATCGTTTCCGAATAAAACCGTCTTTGTAAGGTAGTCCTGAAAGCCCGTAAAATAAAAGCAGCTTCAAAAACTTCGCCTTCGGCTTGTTTCAAAGCAATGGCCGCATATTCGGGGGCATATAGACCGCCCTCGCCTATTACCTTGTCAACCGCAAGGCGTAATTGCGACCTGATCTGGTTAACATCAAGCGGCGTGGCGGCATTCCGCAAACGGTAAAACTCAACCAACTCCTGCGAATTGTGGATGGCATCGGTACCGCCTTTTACTGCAACATATCCCATGTTTTAATTTTTTTAATTATGAATCTACTGTTAGTCTTACGTCGACTTTGGACTTCAGGCTTAAGACTTTTGACTTAGTACTAAACCTCCACTCCCACGTACTCGATCTCAAACAAGTTACTGCGTGGGATACAGAGGATATTATTATTTTTATCGGTCAGCATCAAATCAACGCCCAGCGGAAATTCCATATTCTGTTCCCTTACCGCTTTAAGGATGCCCGGGTTGATCCCGTTTATATATACCTGTTTTGTAGTTTCAATGCCGGGGCCTTTTAGTGTTAAGATTAACTCTGAATCACCGGCATCTTCAGTGATGGCATCCACATCAATAACAAAAGTTGCGCTCTCTTCGGGGTACGGGAGGGTGCCTGTTTTTGCGTCGAAAATAATCCCGGCATCGTAAAGGCCGTTTATGAAAACAAAATCTGCTTCGCCGACGCCTACCTGCGCCGCCGTTGTGTTGAGTGCGATGTATGATTCTATTGCATCGCTTCCTTCGCCTTCGGCGTAAAATGAAACGTCCGTGTTCAGCAGTGCGAAGGCGATCATAGCACTGGCTTTATTTAAACCGGCAGGCGGTATAATATCCATGTCGGGCATGCTATTGATCTTGCCGGGCCGCGCCATACTGTCAAGCAGTAACCTGAACTGTTCCTGCGCATCAAATACCTCGTCGTAAATAACTTCTCTTCTCATATTAGTCCTGTTCCATCAGTTTAAAGTCAACCTTGGTGCGCATAATGTAATTGTATTCTATTTTGTCAGCCTGCTCAATTAAGGCAGCCTGCTCATTCAAAAAATTATTGACTGGTTCCGGGTCAACGTCCTGCAATTGGGTAATAGCATCGATAAAAGCGATACAATAGCTGCGCAGCGGTTCATCGCCCAGGCAAATGCCGTAACCTTTTTGCCCGTTTACAATTACTTCGCATTCAGTGGTCAGCGCTTCGCCAAGATAAAATGGTTGAAATTCAACGGAGTCTTCAGCCTGTATCATCGTCATGCAGATGGATGGCATCCTTGCTATTTTTATCTCAAAATTGTCTTCTATCGAGGCGACAAATTTCTCCAGCGGGACTAACTCACACTCACATAATATATAATCCTGTTTTTCCATGTATCGCATTGGTTTCTCCAAAAGTAGCGGGCAATTATTTGCGGTTAATTAGTGAAAAAATATTGTTTTGTTAGGGTATTGTTAAGGCCCCTAACCCCCTAAAGGGGGAACATTGTTATCGGATATTCATTCCCCCTTTAGGGGGCCAGGGGGCTTAAACCTATATCCCACCGACCTCACCGTTTCAACAGCATCCTTATATATACCCAGTTTTTTGCGCAAACCGGCAATCTGTACGTCTATCGAACGTTCGGTGGCAAAGTATTGTGAGCCGTTAATTTTTTCAATAAGCTGGTTGCGTGAAAATACTTTTCCCGGCTGTTTTACCAGCAGTTCAAGCAGTTTAAATTCGCCGATGGTTAGTTCAAGCAGCTCATCGTTCATAAAAACTTTGTAACTGGTGAGGTTCATTTTTAAAACGCCGCATTCAATTATCTCACGCACATCCTTCCGGGCCTGGCCGGCCTCGACGGTAACCTTCCGGCGTAAAATCTTTTTTACCCGGCTCAGCATTTCTTTTATGCGGATGGGTTTTACCATATAATCTTCGGCGCCAACTTCAAGGGCTGTCACCGTATCTATTTCATCATTTTTGCCGGTTAGCATTACCAGGGGAATATCCTGGGTCGACGGGCTCATTTTTAAATTCCTGCAAAGTTCCAGTCCGTCCATCTCCGGCAGCATCCAATCGGTCACCACCAAATCCGTATTATCTATATTGATATATTTCAGCGCATCAACGGCGTTAAAAAAACCTTTTACCTCGTAGCCTTCCTGTAAAAAATTATAGCGCAGCAAATCGAGTATGTCGTGGTGATCATCAATAACAACAAGCCTGTATTTTTTCATTTTAATGAGCAATTTCTAAGGATGTTTCGTGACGGTTCAATACCATTTGTTCGGCACACTATATTATGGTGTTTAGTTAAACTAAACTTTAGCCAAACGTTAAGTTCTAATAATATAATAGCAGTTTAGTGTTAAATTAAATTCATTTTAATCCCTTAATAACCAATGACTAACCATTGGCTAATATTTCACGTTTTTTGATCACGCGGATATGAAATATTAAAATCCCAAAATCAGCCGACTTAACGTAAATCTAATTATCAGCTAATGATAACTGAATGATGATTGCACACCTTCGTTTTATAATAAAACAATAGTGGAGCCAGTTAAAATTGTGACCATAAATACCTGGAAATGCGATGGCGAATATCATGTCCGTATGCAAATACTTGCATCCCAGCTGCGGGCGCTAAATCCAACCATAATAGCATGCCAGGAATGTTTTTACAGCGATGAAACCGGGACAGATACTTTAAAATTTTTGGCTGAAAAGTTAAGTATGAACTATGCTTTTGTACCCGCGCGGTTTAAGAAACGCTATTTTGAAGGGCATTGGATCAATAGCTTTTCTGGGTTGGGTATACTTTCCCCGCATCCGCTAAAGCCGGTTAACAGGGCTAATCTGCCTTCAGTACCCGGAGATGAGGACCGCAAAGTACAACAGGCTGAAACAACACTGCCGGAAGGAACAAGGATATTAATCACTAACGCACACCTTACTCATGTGAATAATGTACCGGCCCGAAAGGCGCAGGCCGAAGCGCTTGCTGATATAGCTACTGCCAATAAAGCTTTTAGTTATTCGATTATCTGCGGTGATTTTAACGCGGTCCCCGGCTCGGTTGAGATCAGCACTTTTATGAATATATCGGGGTCAATTGACTGCTACACCGCAGGCAATGGCGCCGAACCCAGGTATAGCCTGGCAGAGGCATTTGCTGAAAACAAACGAATTTGTGTTGACCATATATTTGCCTTGCCAACGACCGGTGAAAGTGCATACCCGCGATTTATTAATTCAGAAATTGTATTAAATGTCGCTGACAAGGCTACGGGCTTATATCCCAGCGATCACTTTGGGATAAGCACACAGCTTGTTATTGATTAAATGTTAGAAAACTTGAAAACACCTTATACTTTAGCCATCAGCAGTTTTGCAGTCCACGGAACAGCCAGCTTAAAAACCTTTATCAGCATTCTTGGCGAAAAGGTTTTACCTGTGCCCAGCCTGCTGCTCAATGGTTTAACCAATATGTCGCTGGTTAAAAAGCTGGATTCGCCTTTTAAAGAATTATTACAAATCAGTTTTGAATTGGCAGCAAACCGGGAACTGGATCTTATTTTATATATCGGATACCTGGGCAATGCTGAACAGGCGGATATTATCCTGGAAATGATCGATACCTATCGAAACCATATAAAAACCATTATCACCGACCCCGTATGTGGTGATCATGGACGGGCGTATGTTCCGGCTGAAGTTATCGCCCAATGGCCGCGTATCATCAGCCTGTCGGATATGGTTTTTCCTAATCTTACCGAGATAAAAATACTTACCGGGAATAGGCCGGATGATAATGAAGATGCGGGAATTTATATCGAGCAGTTTAAAACTCTTTTCCCGCAGACGCAACTCATCGTAACAAGTATAAAAACAGGCGAAGATGCCATCGGCTTTCAATATCATGGGAAGGGGTATTTCAACTATACGCATCCATTGCTGCCAAAAAACTTTGGAGGGTCAGGCGATGCTTTTTTGGCGCTGTTTATTTTAAATCATTTTTATAAAAAGTTAAGTGTTGATAGGGCTTTGATACTGGCGGCAGATCAGACTTATCAGATCATAAAAAATTCAATTGAAAAAGGGTCGGATGACCTTGTGTTAGAAATACCGGATTGCAGTAAATAAATTTTAGCCTAAATATGAGCACACTATTTTATGTAATTGGAGCCTCCGGGGCGGGAAAAGACACGCTGATGAATTATGCCCGTACCGCCATCAATGGATCGGAGCCGATTATCTTCGCCCACCGTTATATTACCCGACCTCCTTTTACAGGTAATGAAAACCATGTTTATTTGAGTAAAGACGAGTTTCAGTCAAGGATCAACCAAAATTTATTTGCCCTTTATTGGGAAAGCCACGAACAATATTATGGCATAGGCGCTGAAATAAATAGCTGGCTGGCGAAAGGTTTTAACGTGGTAGTAAATGGTTCCCGGCAATATTTACCGGTTGCCCGGCAACTTTACCCTGGCATGAGCGTAATTTTAATCGAGGCAAGCCCTGAAATTATAAATGAGCGCCTCAATGGCCGCGGCCGCGAAAATCCCGCTGAAATTGAAAAGCGAATTGCACGTACAGCAGAAATAAGTACAGACCTTGACAGTTGTATCAGGATACAAAACGAAGGCACAGTTGAAGATGCGGGAAATGAATTGGTCAATATCATTTGCTTAAAACAAAAACTATATATTTAAAAATTCCATCCAACCTCCATAAAATGAAAAACAAACTATATGGTGCCGCATGGGGCCTTTCACTGATAATTTGCTTTACGGCGTGCCATTCATTTAACAAGAATACTAGTCGCGCCGACCAGGAACAGGTAAATATGCATAGCGCTTATGACGACAGCACTTTGAACAATAAAGTATTGCCTGTTATGATGCCTTATAACCGTTTAATTGACCCGGCGGGAAAAGTGATCAGCTTTGGCGACCCTCGTTTGGAAAATCATAGTCTTGACGTAAAACTGATACCAAAAACAACCATTTTGGCCGTTGAAGACCGTTATGGCATTACTTTAATAGACACCACTGCAAGTAAAGTTGTAGCAAAATGGACGTATGGCGACGATACAAAATACGCGGGGTTGATGAGCACGTACTCGGGTTTGAAGATATGGAATACTGGCGGTGAAACACAGATATTTTGGAGCGCAGCCAACGCGCTCCGTTCGTGTGTGATGCAGGCTGTTTGGGACGGGCAAAAGATCAGCATTAAAAATACGTTCCCATTTAAGGCACAGGCCCCCTCGCCGATGGCGTTGCCAAATGAATTGCTTATCAATAATGAAAGCGGGACGGATTATTTATATGTTGTTTTAAACGGCAACAATCAAATTGTTAAGCTCAATCTTAAAACAAATGAAACTACGTGGACCAAACCCACCGGGGTTGCCCCCTACGGCCTGGCAATGATAGGTAAACAAATTTTTGTAACCAATTGGGGAGGCCCCATGCCAACTGACACCATCAGCAGGGAAACTGCAGGTGTGCCTTATGGACACACTTATATCGATCCTAAAACAGGTGCTACAGTAGCGGGTACCGTGCAGGTCATTGATCCGGAGAATGGTGATATTTTAAAGGAAATACCTGTGGGACTACATCCAAATGCAATCATTGCGGGCAAGGACGGACGGTTTTTATACGTTGCCAATGCCAACAGCGATAACGTATCTGTAATTGATGTGTCAACCTTGCAGGTTGTTGAAAACATACCCGTGCAGCTAATTCCGGGCAAAAATGGGTTTATCGGTGATTCGCCGAATGCACTGGCCATCAGCGATGACGGAACAACTTTGTACGTTGCTAACGGGCTTGATAATGCGGTTGCCGTGATTGCGCTTGGTTCAAATTCTTCGGCAACCATAAAAGGTTTTATCCCGACAGAAGCCTACCCGGGCGGCTTGTTGTTAGATGGGAATACTTTATTTGTAACCAACCTGGAAGGCGAAGGATCAAGGATCAGCAACAAAGAATTTAAGACAACTGAAGCGCCTGATGAGGTTACGGCTTATAACTCGCACCACGAAAAAGCAACCATTTCTGTAATTCCAATTCCCGGTGATCAATTATTAAAACAATATACAGATCGCGTAAAAAATCTTAATCTTACCTTCAGGGAACAAATAGCGCAATTGGTGCCGCGGCAAAATATTGCACCAAAACCTATGCCCGACCGCATTGGGGAGCCATCGGTATTTAAACATGTGCTCTATATCATTAAAGAAAACCGTACGTACGACCAGGTTTTGGGCGATATGCCGCAAGGAAACGGTGCGCCGTCATTGTGCATTTACGGGGACAGCATAACACCAAACCAGCATCAGCTTGCCAGGAATTTTTTATTGCTCGACAATTATTCTGTTTCGGGAAAGTGCTCAGCCGAAGGGCACCAATGGGCAGACGCGGCGATGGTGACTGACTATGTCGAAAAAAACGTACGCGCATGGTTCCGCAGCTATCCGCATGTGCAGGAAGATGCCCTTGTTTATGATGCAAATGGTTTTATCTGGAACAATGCAGCCGACCATGGGAAAAGTGTAAGAATTTACGGTGAAGCGTCAACCGCGCATTTTGATGAAAAGCTAAGCTGGACGGATATTAATAATGCTTACAAAGCCGGGCTGCCTTTCAAGTTTTACAATACGAGCACTATTTCAAGGGTAAGGCCAATGCTCTCGCAAAATTACCCGGCATCGGATGAATTTAAAATAAGTGACCAAATGAGGGCCTCGGCATTTATTAAAGAGCTAAAGGAATATGAAAACAAACCTGGCGACGAATTGCCCGAATTAATGGTTATGGCTTTATCCCTGGACCATACCATCGGGATCAGGCCGGACTACCCTACGCCAAATGCCGAGGTTGCCGATAATGACCTTGCACTCGGCCGCATGATCGAGGCTTTATCTAAAAGCCGTTTCTGGAAAAACACCGTCGTTTTTGTTACTGAAGACGATTCGCAGGCGGGGTGGGACCATGTTTCGGCTTATCGTACCACGGGCTTTGTCGTTAGTCCGTACAGCCGTATGCAAAAAACAGTATCAACCAACTATAATCAAACCTGTATTGTGCGGTCAATTGAGCAGATACTGGGCATACCACCGATGAATGTCATTGATGCAACGGCTTTGCCTATGTTTGATTGTTTTACCGACAGGCCATCAAATTACACTTACCATGCGGTGCCGAACCAAATACCGCTTGATCGATTAAGTCCAAAGCTCACATCGCTCAAAGGGAAAGCGTTGTACTACGCAAAAGCCTCGCTATTGCCCGAATTTGACCACGTTGATGGAGGAAGGGATGATCTGATGAACCATATATTGTGGTATGCAGCCAAGGGAAAAAAGGCCTATCCCGCAAAGCTGGCGGGGAAAGATGATGATTAGTGAAAGTTATAAGTGTTGTAAGAGTTGTAATTGTTGAAATTTAAAGTATTAACAACCCTTACAACTTTTTACAACCTTTACAACAACTTCAACCCAATCAACTAATCAACCACCCAAAGCATTCCTCATCCTGATGATTGAAAAATTAAGGCTTGATTTGCTTACGGCATCCGCCAGTTTAATAAGGGATGGTGTAAAACGCAATTCAATATTGCGGCTTAACAATTCGGCCATTATATCATTTACAGGAGTTACTGACAGGGGAATAACAGGCTTATAAGAAACGTAATACCCGGCACATTCGTCGACCAGCATAAAATTATCCTGCGGAAACTCATAGTTATATAATACGGTTTCTTTTATGCGACGGTACCAGGCCGATTCAACAATGACAATATTCCCGGCAGCGGAATTTCCAATAAACCTGTCTCTATCGGCATCGGTTGTTTTTTCTGTGGCATAATAAGTTACACGCGGGCAGTCCCTGGGCAACAGGTAATTGTGCAATAAGCGGTCTGAAATTGCGAAAACCACATCGCCATTAATATTATCAAAATGCGATGGCAACGGCCTGGGTTCAAAAATATTGATACCCGGTTCTTCGCTGATGTGAAAAAGCCTGTTATAATTCTTTGACGAATCCTGATGATTTAACAGCATAGCCCATTTTCTGATAAAATGCATGCGCGGCCTTCCGTTCGTCACGGTTGCCGCTGTTTATTAAAACAGTGTTCACACCCTGGTCAATGGCCCAATCTTCTGAAGCTTTGATCAATATTTTGCCGATGCCTAACTCCCTTCGGGTTTGTTTTACCACAAACGCAAGTATACGCAGGTACAGTCCATTTTTTTCATAATATACCCCTTTGCACAGTCCGGCCATACCCACAATTTCGTCATCGATAACAGCAATAATGGTCCGGTAATCGGGGTGGGCAAAAATGTTTTTGAACCGCACCCGCATTTCAGCCAAAGTTGCCGGATAGCCCAGGTCAGTCATTAATAAAGTTAGTTCTTCTATATCGCATTCATGCGCGTCCCTTATTATAACCTGGTCAGTTAGCATTTTTGTGCGCTTATAAATAAATAGTCGCCTGAATCATTATCAAATTCCATCCTAATGTCTTCAAATTTATTAAGATTAATGTCGCTTTCAAGTTGCGAAAGGCCCCGGCTTACTTCGTCAGCATTAGCCAGCGTAGAAAATGAAGAAATCCCCTTCCTTATTTCTTCGTCAAGATATAGTCCCGGTCTGTTTTTACCGGCGTATAAAAAATGATCCTTTAAATCATCCGCGATAAAATACTTTTCTGTTCCAGTAATAACAAAACCCGTTTCAATGAGGACATTTTCAATAACTCTAAACGATGGCATTTGCAAAATGGAACCCTCCAGCATTTTTGGGAAATAATGATTGAGCCAATACCCTTTCATTTGACCGGGGGTTGCTGTGAAGATCACAATTTTGGCGCTGCTCTTTAAGACCCGGTGGATTTCTGTGAAAGCCTTTTTAATGTCCGTCCAATGATGAATGGTAAGCGTCGCAATGGCGCCGTCAAACAGGTTATCATTCAATGGTATCTGTTCTGCCTTTGCTAAAACCCAGTTTATTTGGCTGTTACGCGAACGGGCGATATCCAGCATTTTTTCAGAAGGCTCAAGACCAAAAAAGTTTAGCCCTTTATTTGCCAACGCAATGGTATAGTTGCCTGTTCCGCAGCCAATATCAAGGTATAACTTGCCGGGCTGCGGTGATAAAAACTGATAGAGTTTTTCGGTGATAAAAGGATCGGCCTGCCGGGTGGAATTGTATCCCAGGCCAATATTATCATATAAAATACTGCGATCGCGCATGCTTTCTACTCTTTTGTTGCCCGAATTTATATTTTTTGAAGGTATTTTATCCAGTTTCCAAAATAGATCATGTGTTTTGTGCCTTCATGCTCAAAATACCCTGCCAATGCATTATCAAGCCATTGTTCAATTTCCCAATAAGTGTATTTACCACTATCAACGGCTGCAATTATATTACTTTGCGTAGTAAAATAGTTTATCAATTGCTGCCGGTTAAAATAAACCGGGTTATTAAAGTTTTCCGGAATATCAACAGTAAAATTTTTTGTTAAAAGATTTTCGTGCGACCAATCATAATTTTTATTTCTTGGTGGTGACGGGAAACGCTGCAAATAAACATCAGCTACCCATTTTCTAAAATCGTCGTGCCCTTCCATTTCCCCGGCAAAGAAGTTTTCGTAAATAACCAGCCAGCCTTTATTCTTTAATATCCGGTTTGCCTCCATAAAGAATGCATCAATGTTGAACCAGTGCACACCCGAGCTCACGGTTATCAAATCAAATTCCCCATCGTCAAAGGGCTGATTTTCGGCAGGCGCAATTGCATAATGTATTTTGTCTTTTTCAAGGGCGAGGTTCAGCATTTCCGGCGATAAATCCGTACCGAACACGTTTTCAGCGACCCGTAAAAGCGCCTTTGTTGAAAGGCCCGTACCGCAGGCAATATCCAGTGCTTTTGGCAGTTTATGCTCAATTTCTAAAAAATCCTTAACACGACTGATGGTATTGGCGTGAAAATCAGGCCGGCCCGCAACATATTTTTCAGCTGAAGTTTTGGAACTGAAGAAATTCATCTGTCCTGGTTTTATTCCAATATAATTACCCCCGCTATTCCAAAAATTTCTTCTTTAACAAAGCAATTTTCTCATCGTCCAAACCGATCTGTGTCCTTAAGTAATTGTCAACCGAACCATACTGCTGTTTAATCGCATTAAAGGTTGCATCAAGGTATTCTTTCTTAGCGAGCATCATCGAGTTGGCCACATCTTTATCGATGTGCATCTGCTGAACCATTGTATTTGCTGACCGCTCATTTACAGCGGCGCGGTAATAATTAGTAGCTTCGTAATCCTGCACAATGGTATCATAAGGTACGCCCAAACTGTATAACAGTAAAGCTGCGCCAATGCCTGTACGGTCTTTTCCGGCTGTACAATGAAAAACCAGGCCCTGGCCGGCAGGTAAACCCAGCAGCTTATCAAAAAAAGGTTTGTAACGGAGTGCAAGCGAATCAGTCCTGGTGTAAAAAACGATCATCAGTGAATCGCCGGCGGTCCCTTTAACGGCGGCGATACCCTTCAGCCAGTTGTCCAGGTTATCGCTTCCTGCAGGCGATAAGATATAGTCCGTGCCGGGATTAATCCGGTCAGGCGCCTGGGCCGACTCTTTATGGCCGCGAAGGTCGACATCATAAGTGATTTTTCTTTCTTTGAGCACAGCAAGGTCGGCATCTGTCAATTTACTGATATCTGCACTGCGGTATATTTCGCCCCATTTAATATGGTGCCCATCGGTTGTGGTATAGCCGCCCATATCGCGAAAATTGGCGGCACCCTGTAAAACCACGTGCCGCTTTGCGCTGTCTGCAACCTGGGCAAATGCGTTTGTCGCGATCAAAATAACCGCTAATAATAAGATGCTCTTTCTCATTTGAATGATTTCTTTTTTAAAGCAATGAACCTATTAATATTAAATCAAAAAAGCAGGGGCCCCGGCTAAAGTCCCCTGCTCGAAATTAAAAATTTATTTAATCCTATTTTGTAAGCCAGGTATCTTTAGTCGGGTCATCTGTACCACCAAATTGCGAGGTTATGGCGGCATTAAAATTTGCCGAATTATAAGCTGCTTCATTTGCCGGATATTGCCAGCGCCGTGGAATTAAATTGCTTCCACCTGTACCAATACCGGCACCACCCTGACTAAATGCAGGAATACCATTAGGATTGGCATTACTAACTGACCTTCTCCAATGTAAAAATGCTGCAAACCCTGAATTCAGGTGTAAGGCGACATAACGTTGGGTGAAGATTTGAGCCAAACCAGCGGCATTATCGCCTTTATAAGCAACATTAGCCAAAAATGCGGGTAAATTCACAGTAGCTGTACCTAAAGTAGTACCAGAATAATCACCAATGGTTAATGTTTGCCCGTTTGTTATGTTATATAGAGCCAAAGAAGCATTAATGCCATTATTGTACCAAGTGGAAGAACTGTTACCTGATACCCAACCTAAGTTGATGGCTTCGGCAATATTAAAACACATTTCAGGGTAACCAATAAATACAAAGGGTTCGGCATTGGCACCCGTATAAGCTGCGGGTAATGCAAAATACCGATCATAATTAGAATGGGAATAAGTTTTGGCGTCCAAACCGTAAAGAGCAGCAGTGGTTTGATTGTCATCTATACCTACAAAAGCTGCAAAGCTACCGGCAGGTACGCCAGCGGTAACCTGGCTAACTGTAGCCGAAGCCACTACCAATAAACGCGGGTCGGCATTTGGAACCGTTGAATTTATATACGGCAAGCCAATACCATCATAATTATTGTAGGGCTGTAAACCAAGGCTCAGGATAGCATAAGGGTTAAAAGCCTGGTTGTAATGATAAACCAAATTATCTTCGTTGCCGGTCATAATTGGATAAGTACCGGGATTATTTACAATATTGGCAAATTTTGCAGGGATGTTTAAATCAGCGTTATCAGAAGCCCTTTTGCTTAAGCTTATTAATACCCTTAAGGTATAAGTATTCACTAATTTTTGCCACTGCAGGTTGGTAAGTCCAAAAACATCACCGGTTTTATCCAATAGTGTTCCGGGGCTGGCTGTTGCTATTGGGCCTAAAATAGTGTTGGCGTTATCAAGCATCGCCAGGGCGCTCTTATAAACGTCGTGCTGAACGTCATATTTTGGTGTTAAAATAGAAGGGTTACCAGCTTGCGAAAAAGGGATATCACCTACCCTTTCCGATAACCAAATACCGGCATAGGCCTTGAAAAACTGACTTAAAGCATAATATTTGTTGGTGGTGCCTCCGGCCTGGGCCTGTAAAGCAATCGCATACTTTAAAAGATCATAGGTATCTTCCGTATTGCCAAATGCATAGTTGTTATCTCCGAAATAATAAGAATATGTAGATAACACACTCTGGGCAGACTTTGAGCCTCTCCCGAAAGGCTGCTCATCGCTCCTGATCATTTTCGCTGTCAGGTGGTTTAATATTAAGGTTGGCGGAACTACGCCGGTTGAAGAGGCCACATTGGGATTATCAACCAGGTCGCCTTTCTGGCATCCGGTTATAGATACCATGCCTATCGTTAACAATAGGGCTAATGGGATAAATGATTTTATTTTCATAATTCTTTTTTTTATCTATTAGAAAATTTAGAATGTTAAATGGATATTAATACCGAAGCGACGTGCGGTTGGACTCGCCAAATCAGAACCGCCACTTCCACCTACCAGTGATTTGGTGGAGGCATCGTAACCCGATGCATACTCGTCAAGATCGATATCTTTACGTGCTGCGAAATACAATAAGTTTCTGCCTACTAAACTGAAACTTGCTTTCTTAATAAACGTTCCCTCTAACACTTTTGAAGGCAAATCATAGCCGATTGTGGCCTCACGTAGTTTGGCAAAGCTGCGGCTGATCATATAATACTCGTCAAAATTACTGCCTAAACCACTTGAAATATACCCTTGTACGCCCACTACCGTAGTGTTAGGCGCGAAGGTTAATTGGCTTAAATTGGTAATTACACCACCAGGGCCATAAGTAGGGGTGCCGCTTGCAATTACAACACCAGGGCCAACATAAGCCGGGGTAAATGCTTTTGTACCTTCATTGGTACTGTTCCATTCTGCTAAACGGGCAGCTCCGAAAGCACCTGAGGCTGATTCAATGGAAGTTCCACCATTGTTAGCGTGGTAATAGGTATAGTCATATGCTTTACCACCTATACGCCCGTCAAACTGGAAGCTTAAAGTAAAGTTATGATAGCTGAAATGGTTAGTAATACCAAAAGCAAAATCAGGGTCGGCGTAACCCAATAAACCAAATTGCGCATTATTACTTTGACTTGGAGCCTGCAGTGGAGCGCCACCGCTGTTGATGATATTGCCGCTGCCATCCCTCACAAATTTGGTACCATATATTGCGTCTAAACGGTCTCCAACATGATATAAGTGATTATTTTGATATAAACCGGCAACTCCGGGATAAATGGAAGATAATGTTTCTTTGTAGGTAGAGTAGTTAACATTAACATCCCAATTCAAACCGTCCCTGCTTCTTAATGGAGAGCCCACCAATTCTATTTCAATACCATCCTTTTTAGTGGTAACACCATTTACTATTTGGGTTGTAAAGGTGGTTGATGATGCTACGGGTAATGAGAAAATGTTTGGCCCGTTTGTAGTTGTAAAATAAGTAGCGTTTAAACCTAACCTATTTCCAATGAATTTAAGATCGGCGCCAAACTCATATGATTTTACATCATAAGGTTTAATTTTAGGATTTGCTATCGTGCTGGAATAATTTACTGAAGGTTGCCCATTATAGTAAGTGGTAACTGAGTTAGGGTTTGAATTGGCGTAGTTTGGCCCGTTATAAGGGGTATAATACTCAGATCCATATCCTAACAAGCCACCTACCGGTTGTGAATTCCAGCCGGTTCCCAAGGCTGTTGATTGCAGCGCATTATATGATGAACCAATATATGGCGAAGTTAAAGCACCCTTAACGTCGGCAAATGAGGCCCTTAATTTAAAGAAAGAAATAACTTCCGGTAATTTGATATAATCATTAACTACTGAACTTACTGAAACCGACGGGTAAAAGAAAGTATTGCTACCTGAAGGCAAAGTAGAAGTATTATCAACACGCCCGGTGGTATTGATATTTATATAATTTTTATAACCTAAGTCGACCGAATAAAAAGCACTGTTAACCTGTTGTCTGGAATTAAAATTATAGTCCAAAATCGGGTTTTGAGAATTAGTAAGGTTATAAACATTCGGTAAAGAAAGGTCTTTAGTAGTAGCCCAATCAGAAAGGTACCTGAAAGAGCGTTCGTTAGCACCTGCCAAAGCTGTCAGGTTAATGGCACCGATCTTCTTATTATAATTTAAGATCACATTAGTGTTATTTTCTAAAAGATTACGCTGATCTTGCCTGTAGTCACCATACCAACCGAAATAATACCAGGGTAAATATTGGTTTAAGTTAGTAGATGATGGAACCTCTTCGGTGCTTAAGTCATTATAATGAGTTAGAGAAGTGCGTATGGCAAGGTTCAAGTCACTGTTGAATTTATACGTTACCCTTAATGAGCCGTTTAAAGCCTGGTTATCGCGGCCACGAAGCCATTTTTCGGCCTGGAACCACGGGTTGTTTTCACGGCCATATTCCTGGGCATACTGAACAAGATTGGGCACACCCTGAGGACCCTTGTAAATATTTTTCAAGGCATCGATGGGATAATCTGACGAACCGTAAACAAAAAACTCATAAGCATAGCTATTAGGGCCGTAGCTTACATCAGGGATATTTGGAGAATATTGCAGGTTAAGGTTCAAATCACCGTCAATACGTAACTTAGGGGTAATATCATAAGCTGCAGATATTTTAAAGTTATCGATATTTAACTTGGTATTTGGAAAATCGCCTTGTTGATAAGTATGCCCGTATGATAAACGGATATCATAATTTGATCCGCTGGCAGATACTGCAATTGTGTTGGTATTGGTATAACCGGTTTGAACAAAATTATTAAAGTTATTTATACCCCTGGCAGACCAAAGAGTTGGTGTCCATAGACCTGTAACAGGATCAAAAGGGCTATCAAACTGCGCAGTTTTAAATACTCCATCAAAACGCGGGCCGTATTCCTGTAAACGTTGGTTATGATCGTAAAGAGGATTACCTCCGTTAGCGGCGGCATCCTTAGCATCCGCATAAGAGTAAATGTAGTTGGTACCACGGCCATATTCATATTGGTCCTTAGGCAGTACTATAAATCCCTTTTCAGCCTCAATCGTACTGTTAATATCTATCTGCCAGCCTTTTTTGTCCTTAGTCCCTTTTTTAGTAGTAATAATGATAGCGCCGTTGATACCCCTGAAACCGTACAGGGCCGCAGCGTTAGGGCCTTTCAAAACGGTGTAGCTTTCAACATCATCAGCGTTAAAATCATAGGTATTAGTTTCTACCGGTTCACCGTCAACTACATAAAGAATGTCTTTACTGCCACGTAATACTACGGTTGGGGTACCAAAAAATTCAGAACTTGCCCCAATGGTCAACCCCGCAACCTTCCCTTCCATGGATTGCAGGGGGTTTGCATCGCGCGCTGTTATTAAGTCGTCGCCATTGATCTGTGACTGCGAGTAACCCAATTTCTGAAACTCCTTTTTAACACCTAAAGCGGTTACCACCACCTCATTAAGGCTCTTGGTGTCCTGTACTAAAGATACCGAAATGTAGGTTTCATTTACCACAAGTTCCTGCGTGGTGAATCCTATTGATTTAAAAACCAATGTCTGGCCTTTGTCAACAGAAATAGTAAAGCGCCCTTCAACACCCGTTATGGTGCCTTTATCGCTCCCTTTGATGATAACACTTACACCAGGCAATGGCTCGTTATTGTTGTCTAAAACAATACCCCTTACCGGAAGGTTTTGGGCAGCAAGTTTGCCGCAAACCGTTAACACCACCAGGAGCATTAACAGCAACCGTGAAATTCTTTGTAAATTTTGTTTCATAATACGATTTTATTTATCACCGTAAAACTATCCCCGGTGTATTAAGGCATCGTTGTTGAAACAAAAACAAAAAGTTAATAAACACTAAACAAAGGCACAAAAAATCCACTATTGTTAACAAAAAATTTTCTAAATGGCAATTAATCTTTTTTGCGAAAATTTATTGCTTAATAAATAAATGACACTTTTCAAAAAATGCTGAAAATTTAAATATCAAAGAGGTTTGTTATGAGATTAATTAAAGTAAGGGACGGATTCAGAAATTAATGCAATAAAAGGCACGAATTGGCGGGAATTGAGCTGCGCGAATTTCACCAATTTTTCGAATTTCATTGAGCACTTTTGATCAATGACCAAACGTCATTCCTGCCGCTCAACCTTTACTTTGATGCTTGCATGTATTGGCCCGACGCTGCCTTCGACCGATCCGTTAAATGCTTCGGTATTTTTCGGGTCGAACATATCCTGCACCCTTACGCGCGCCATACCCGGCAGCATTTTCGCGGTGGTCGTACCCCTGGAAGATCCGGATGCAGATGGCACACCCACCCCTCCCGGACTATAAGAACTAACGCCCATTTGCTTTTGAAAGGCCTGCATTCTTTTCAGATCGGCCTTGCCTTGCGCGGTATTAAAAAAAGCCGGGTCGCCACGGTGTGCCTGCATCCTTTGGGCAAATTGTTTCAGGTCATTTGCATTGGCTTGGTTGATGGTGCTTGTGCTTTGCGCCTGTGAAGGACCGAAGTATTGCAATATGTCGAGGTTGGTAACGCCGTTCATGGCAAAAGCATTTCCGGCTGCGCCCGGTATTACCTGCGTGGCGCCGGGCGAGTACGTAATGGAACCGTGATCAATATCGCAGGTGTAATTTACCACTTGCCCTCCGCCCTGCAATACCCATTGCACTTTTCCTTTCGATGGGCACACCGTAGTAAGCGCCATGCGTGCAGGCGCCGGGGAGGGGTTTTTCCTATCCATTTTATCTACTGTAAAAAGGAAGGGTATCCTGTATTTGCCCGGGCCTATAAACGTCATATGGTCTGTCATCGCCGCGTTCTCGATGGTAATATCCATTTCCCGGCTTTTATCCAGAGGGGCAAGCATCCAGGTGCCATCCGCAAGGGCCAGCAAATAAGCCATGCTCTCCCCTTTATAGCGATAATTGATCCCCTGGGGGCCTGTTGCCTCAAAATCAGCGGTTATTTTGTATAGTGCATCGGCAACTTCAATATTCTGCTGATCGCTGCAAGAGGTCGCATTTCCTGAAACGTCATTAATATCTGTATAAGTAAAATCAGCGATCACTCTTGTCTCGCCAATATTTTTGGCTGTAAAAATTACCGTTGCCTCGCCTGAAGCATTTGTTTTTACGTGGCTCATGTTCAAACTGCCCGCATCTTCATTGGTTAGCTTCACCTGTATGTCCTGGTCGGGTACGGGTTTTTCGTCCGCACAATCAAAGGCCTTTATGGTAACTTTTGTAGTTTGTTCTATTTTAAGGTGCAGCTTATCGGGCACCGTTTTCCATTTCACCCCTATCCATTTAGTATTATTTGAATCGTCCCGCTCTTTTTTCTGATGGTCGCGCAGCTTTTCGGGAACAGAACCGAGCGACCCGATCAAAGCATCGATCATATTGTCCACTTCCCCAAGGTCGATGGCTACCTGGGTAATATTTACAATTGTTTCGCCGCGTTTTACATCGACTATTATGAGGTTTACATTGTAGGTATAAGAACCCGGATTTCCCTCCCTTCTTAAGTTGACAAAGCTCGTAAAATCGACACCCGATGGGCCCGTGCCGTTATCTGGTGGAAATTCCACCGTGCTACCCGAACTGGCGCCAGGCGCCAGGTTTTTATAAACCTTGAATTCATCCGATTGTTGTTTCGAATAATCCCCTTCGAGCCAATCGCCCGAATTTTGGGCTTCAACATATTTCCCGGCTTCGTCGGCCGCATAAGGCGAATCCAGCTTAAAACTTACCTTCGTATCATAAACATACATTTTCATAGGCGGGCAGCTGCATGCAGCGGGATCCTGTGCACTAACTACCATGGCCGATAAAATAAAACATATTACCAGGGCGATCTTTTTCATATGGTGATGGTTTATTGATTTAGCTGCTCCCCGATGAGTTTTTGAAGGGCATTCATGTCTGCCAGGCTGAAAACCTGTTTTATATAATCGGGGCGGCCCTCTGCCTGCAGCATCATGTTTTGAACGATATCACACTTCATACTTTTTATCGATACCAGGTCATGGGCAGTTTTATTGGCGAGGTAAGCTGCTGACATATAATTATAGGTATCGCGGGTGGGTTGCCATTTACCAAAAAGGACTACGCCAATGTCCTGGGGGTGGTCATAGGTAAAATCATGCTCACCGATGTAATAGGATTGGCCATCGGGCGCTGAAGGGTTATGCAGCAATCCTGCATAATAAGCGCCAGGCACTGCCAGTTTTTTTTGCGGGTCGATATTGTGGAAGTTATCCGTAAGACCCGAATTAACGTGCTGGGGATTAAACGAAAAATGTAACAACACTATTGATGCATTGATAAACTGGTCGGTTTTCTTAACCTTTTCCGAAGCAAAATTGTTATATGAGCCTGCTGACGGCGCCCGTTTATTGGTAACATGGTCCTGCAGCTTTTTCATGAACACATCAGACCGTTTATTATACATCGCAATCTGATCGTTATATTTTTTTATCCCTTTTTGATTATTGTTTTGAATATCGCTGGCAAATTCAGCGTAATGGTCCTGGGTATATTTTCCACTCAGCATGGTATAGTATTGCACCGAATCGGTTAATGCTTTCAGCACCGGGTCGTCCGCCTCGCTTTGTCCCTCTGATCTTATATTTTCAACCTGCTGGTTTGCCTGCTGGGGCAGCACATTGTTGTACCAATCCTTCCAGGCCTGCATCGAATCTTTATTTACGACAATGATAAATGTGATCTCGTACGGATGCGGGGGCCTTTTTTCATAGGGTGTGCTGCGCCATTTATCATAGCTCACGGTTCCATCCGGCCGGTCGTAGTCCGATTCCATTAATTCATATAATCGCCAGTGCTGCGCGTGTGTAAGTTTATGAAGTACGTCGGTAACCGCATTTCTAAGGTTGGCTTCCATGGCCATTTCCTGTGGGGTAACCGTGTTGCCTTCCTCACGGCCGGCAAAATCCATCGCCTGGTTTATTTCCTCGCTATGGGGGCAGGGCCCCGGAAACTGCGGGCAACTTGCACCCTGCGCGCTTGCCAGCACAGGCAGTAGTAGTAGCAGTTGCAGCGCAATAAATAGCCGAAAAGGTTTTATCATCATTGTGGTTTAGCCGCTTACATGAATAAATCCGAAATCGAACATCCGAAACGGCGTTAGCCATCTTGAACACCGTTGAAAATAAACAATAGTGAAAAATCCGAAATCACTTTGTTTTCACAAACTCCACCCTACGGTTATTGGCCTTCCCTTCGGGCGTATCGTTGCTGCCTAATGGAACGGATGCCCCAAAACCTTTGGTGCTGAGCCTCGATCCGTCAATACCCATCGAAACCAGTTGTGTTCTTACTGCGTCGGCCCGCTGCTGCGAGAGTGTAAGGTTGTGCGCCGCATCGCCGGTATTATCCGTATGCCCATCGATCTCAAATTTCAAGGCAGGCGTTTTAGTTAGTAAGGTGTAAATGCTATTGATTGTACCCATTGATTCGGGCTTTATGATGGCTTTGTCAACATCGAATAATATCCCGTGTGTAATTATTTTGCTGTCGGTAGCTACCTCTTTATAAATATCAATGCCACCTGCGGCTATCCGCACATTTTTTACGTAGGAGTTTTCGTACCCTCTAACATCAATGGTCACATTGTTGGCTTTGCCTGTGAGGTTGTTTACATTGGCCACCCGGTATTGATCTACATACACCTTGCCAACAGCTTTGTTAATGGCTATTGCGATATGGTGCCACTGCATGGGATGATTGTAGTTTACATCCAGCCCTTCCGGAAAAGTAACATCTCCCAGTGTCCAGTTCACGCCATTATCCTCCCCGAAGGTTATCCCGGGGATGATCCCTTCGCCGCCTGAATAATAAACCCTTTGCCCAAAGTCGACACTCAGGTGCCCAAGCCCAAACTTTTCATTCTTGAAATCAAACTCAACGGTAAACTGGTCGGGCATATAACCGGTGGTTTTCATCCGGGGTGTCATGGTAGCGCCGTTGCCGGTGGGCACATGTATCACATTCTCGTTGTCCTCCTGCTGGACATCCATTTGTCCGGTAACGACAGTAAACTGGGATGGTATCTCGCCTACACTTTCATCTGCCAGGTTAGACTGAAAAATGATCTTATCCCCCGGAACAAAATCATAATTCTTATAATCTTTGATATTTCCCGGGGTTCCGGCGCTTTGCTGGCCCCCCTGCACCTGTTGGGTCGGGTTGTTTTGCGCGGTCGTGGCCTGCTGATCTGCGGGCTTTTTCTTTTTCTTGAATAATCCTTTAACGGCATTCTCGGCTTTGTTTACGCCATTGTCCACGCCATTGCTGATGTTATTGTTTGTAGTATTTGTAGCGCTATTTTTTGTGGCATCTACGGGATTTTCAACCTGCGCATAAAGTCGCCCCGCTGTCGCCGCACAGGCCAGGATGATCAGTAATCTTTTCATAGCTTTATTGTTTTTTAAAGCTACTGAGGCGATACCGGCCTGGCAATCGCAAAAAAGTGTTAGTGCCTTGCACTGCCGTAAACCTTGTTGAGCGCCTCGGTGCGGCTTTGTACGTGCAGTTTTTCATAAACGCGGCGGGTGTGGCTGCGCACGGTTTCTACGCTGATCTTTAATTTCGCCGCGATCTCTTTATAGCGCAGGCCTTCGGATAAATTTTTAAGGATTTCCTTTTCGCGAACCGTAAGAATATCCGAGGCATCTATACCGTCTTGTTTCTGGAATGAGGCAATAACGCGCCGCGCTATTTGCGTGCTCATCGGCGAACCACCGTCATAAACCTCCGTAATAGCTTCCAGGATACGGGCCGGCACTGTTTTTTTGAGCAGGTAACCCGTGGCCCCTGCCTTCAGCGACTCAAAAATACTGTCATCGTCCTCGTACACGGTGCTCATAATAAATTGTGTGTCGGGGCATAAGGCTTTAAGCTGTTTTACACATTCTATCCCGCTTATGCCGGGTAAATTGATGTCCATCAGCACTACATCGGGCTTATTTTGGGGCAGCTGGGTCAATGCCTGCTCGGCAGTAGCGTATACATGTTCGCAGCAAAAGTTATCGCTCAGGTTGATCAGTATTTTCAACCCTTCGCGTATTTCTCTTATGTCTTCAACTATGGCTACGGCGATCATATATTCAATTTACAAAGCTATTTGTTTACAGCACTTTAACACTCACAAAAAAGTGTTACACAGGAATTGTGAGTATGGATGTAGTGCCTTCATTTTCAACAGGGATGATACGGTAATTCGCGCCTATCTGGTCCATCCTGTTGCGGATATTTTGCAGCCCGTTGGAGAAAACACCCACCTGTTTTAAATCAAAACCACGTCCGTCGTCGTTTATAGTTATCACCAGCTTGTTTTGTTTCATTATAAGACCGATGCATACTTTTGAACAGCAGGCATGTTTCAGAATATTGTTGCAGCTCTCCTTTACGGCGAGGAATATATTGCGGCGTTGTTCCTCCGACAGCGTTATCTCACCCTTAACTTCGTCGCCTAAGAACTCATATTGCAGCCCCGTGGGTTCAAAAAAGCTTTCGGCGTATTCTTTAATGTAAAGGATGAGGCTGTTCAACGAATCGTTCCTGGGGTTCAGCACCCAGATAATATCCTGCAGGTTATCCAACAGTTCACGCGAGGCATTGGATATCACATCGAGATTAGCCGATGCATGAACGGGACTTTTCATCTGGGCCTTGGTTACCTCGCTCAGGATAGCGATCTTGGTTAAGCCACTGCCAAGGTCGTCGTGCATGTCGCGGGCTATCCTGTTCCGTTCCTTTTCAACGGCCTGCTCTTTTTCCAGCTTCAATATCTTCTCACGTAAGTTGCGCTGCAAAACGTAACGCACCGCAATAAATAACAGCGAGCTCACAAAAACAAAACTAAGGAGCCTGAACCACCAGGTTCCCCAAAATGGCGGGCTGACTATAATGGACATCGAGATCGGGTCGCTCCATGTGCCGGCATAGTTCGCGGCCTTTAATTTAAAAGTATAGCTGCCGGGCGCCAGGTTGGCATACGAAGCAAAGTTGTGCGATGAATATATCCACTCGTCATCCACGCCGGTAAGCCGGTAAGCATATAGGTTTTGTTCGGGCTTGATGTAGTTGATGACCCCGAACCCTACATTCAGCCTGTTCTCATTGTACCTCAGTCTCAATACATCTTTAACGGAGCCCCTCGCAAACGCGCTGTCGTTCACTGCGACATCGTGGAAATACAGGCTGGCCGGGTGCGAGCTATACGACCGCGTACCCGGCACAAAAGACACGATCCGTTTATTGTCTGCCAGGTAAAAATGGTTGTTGTCGATGATGCGAAGCCACTGCAGGTCACCGGGCGTACTTAAGCCATCGTCGTTGCCGAATAAAGTAAAATGCCTGGTTTTTACCTGGTAGTGCACCAAATGCTCGGCATTAATAAACCATATATCGCCATTTGCGTCGGCCGATACGGCCAGTATATTGTTATCTTCAACCAAAGGCGAAGTGATCTGTGTATGAGTGTTGTTTTTTGCATTGAACCTGAACAACCCGGACGCCGAAGCGATCAGCAGGTCGCCGCCGGGTAGTTCAGCCATGCTGTTGACGGCAAAGGAAGTACTATCCTTATTAAAATTAAATGCCTTGAACCTGCCTTCCGCACCTTGGTACTCGAAAAGCTTGGTATTGCCGCATAACCAAACTCTGCCGCTGCTATCTGAAAATATCCGCAATATATAATCGTCCACAAGGCCTGACTTATCGCCGGGTGCAAAAGCACGGAGCTTATGAAAATTCAGGTCGTACATATCAATGCCTTTCTTGTAACAGGCTACCCAAACCGTATCATGATTGATCAGAATATCGTTGGTTTTGGATGAGGACAAACGGTCCCTGGTAAACGCTATTTTATCCGAATTAAATACAGGTTTGAAACCAGCGTCCAACACCTCAACCCCAGCCAGCGACGATACCCACAGCCTTTGGTATTTGTCCTGGGCCAGGCCACCAACATTGGCGTGGTCCTGGTCTTTTTGCGGCGGCTGCCTGTAAAGCGGCTTCCCCGACGTATCGGTTATAACGAGGCCCGAACCAGCGTACCACGTAAGGGTAGCAATAGCCTCCGCGCCATTTATAGTCACCGGCTTTATATCCTGTACCGATCCCTTATAGACTACGGGGACAGGCTGAAAAAAATTGCTGCCCGTAAAAAAACGCGATACCACACCGCCGGCTTCCCATATATACTGTTCATCGTCGGCCATGATGTTATTTGTAAAACCCGTCCATGCTGTTGCTTTCACAAGGTTTTCGGGAGCTATCCTGCTGCCCGAAAAGCCGGTGATCTTATAAACACCACGCAGGGTGGCAACCCACAGCACTTTGGTATGGTCGTAGCCAGTGCCGATAATACCGGTGATCACATTAGGCAACTCGCCGGGGCTTTCGGCTTCCGGTTTTAGCATCGCGAATTTGTTACCCGCATTATCGGATACATAACAGCCGTAACCCCAAGTGCCGAGCCAAATTTTTTGGTCTTCGTCAATAAACACACGGGTGATATCTATTTTATTTCCTTGCAGGACACGCCGGAAACCAAAGTTTTTTGAATTAATAATAACCGCGCCGTCAAACGTGCCGCAAACAAGCGAATCCTTTTTCCAGCCGGCAATGCAGTTGATATACCCCAACCCTGCTTTATCCTTTGCGGCGTAGTGCCACACTTTGTTAAACTTTCCGCTGCGTTCACTAAATAAGTCGAGTCCATCGCGGCCACCGGCCCATATTTTACCGTGGCGGTCCGCATACAGCTTTATATCAAAATCCTGCCCCAGGTTGTGCAGGCGTTTGTTGTATATCCGACAAACAAAGCTGGCCGGGTCAATTAATACCGCGCCCTCTAAAGTGCCTGCCCATATATTACCGGCTTTGTCCTCAGTTATATTTACAATGGTATTGCTTGGCAAACTTTGCCGATTGCCGGCATCGTGCTGCAAAATATCAACATTGGTGCCATCGTAGCGGTACAAACCATTTTCAGTGCCTATCCAAATAAATTTACGGCTGTCCTTAAAAATGCAGCGCACCTTTTTCACCCCGGCCTTTTGCAGCACCGGCAGGTAATCAGTGTTCAAATTTCTCTCTCCACCGGCCTGGACGTGTAGAGCATAGGCAACAGGCGCAACGCCAGAAAAGGTAATCAAACATATGAAAATGAAGAATAAGCGCATGCGAGTTTTGTATAGTACAATTTAGGATTTAATTGGTAAACTGTTAAAGTTTTTTGGATGGAATTGAGTGAGGTGATGCGCGTAGACGCCTGAATGATGTCTGGGACACGGGAAACGCTTGCCGGGGCGGGATTTAGCTGCTAAACTGCAAGCCTGGTTATTTATTTTGCGGGAAGCTTAAAACTTGTTGCAATGCAGGGTTGTAAATAATATTAATATTATTCCCTAAGCTATTGTTTTAAAGAAATTTATAAAATATCTTTGTTCAGAACGTAGACGGCACACACAATATTATCGCCTATAATATCACAACTGAATAATAAGTTATAACTAAACCGGCGTCGCACCAGCGCCCAAATCCTTCACACCGATCTTCAATTTTAATTACGATGCTATGGCTGAAGTAAATACTGAGGTTGAAACAATTGATAATAAATGGCAAAAAAATTTGCTGCCATTTATGACCAGGACCATTATTTTAATGACGGTTTTTTTCTTCTTAGCAAGCCTGCTGCAAGTAATTTATTTAAACGTTATCATTTCCAGGACCCCTCAATTCGACGCCAAAGAATCGTTATCGTCATTAAAACTCGATTCTGCTTCTACTTACGAACAGGAAATTAACGCCACCCGCTTAAAGTCGCTTGTGTTACTGGAAAGCGCCGAAATGGAAAATCAGTACCACCAGGCTAATGTATTGTTAATGTCAACATTATGGACTTCCTATATTGGTTTTGTAACGGGTATGATCCTGGCAGTAACAGGCGCTGCTTTTATTTTAGGAAAGATGATTGGGCCCGAGTCGGAAATGGACTCAAGCGTGGCGGGGCACAGGTTGTCGTTTAAAAGCGCTTCGCCCGGATTATCATTATGCGTGCTTGGAACAGTGCTTATGGTTGCAACTATTGCTATTCATCATGATATCAATGTGAAGCACAACGCCATTTACATCAGCGACCAGCAAATCGGTGACGCAGCTTTACCTCCGTTTCCGCCTTTGCCGACGCCTCCAAAAAGTGGTGCCCCGCAAAAAAAAGTAAATAAATTGCCGGCGTTCCCTGCCCTTCCTGCGCCTCACGTGAACACTACCGGGCAAAAGAAAGCCGACACAGCAAAACACTGACAAACAAGTAAAAACTAAATTTTATCCTGTATTAAAAACTAAGCCTATGAAAACGTTAAATTTCTTCGGCCGCATCAGCACCAGGGGCCTTATTTGCATGATCCTTCTTTCGGCCGGCTCTTTGCCCGCATTTTCCCAATACGTTCTGTCGCAGGATGAGTTGATAGACCAGGGAACCACGGCATATAATTCAAACGACTTTGTTGATGCCTCGATCTATTTATTTGCCTATATGCAATTGAACCCGGTCGAGCTGTCAGGAGACAGGGTCTACGCAGATTTGGTGGCCAATGCCTGCGCGAACGCTTTTACCAACCTTTCCAATTACACGAAACCAGGGCCGTTGGCCGGTTTTACGGCTGGTCATTTAGATTTTGGCGTAATTTATCAGCGGGCCATCGATGCTGTACAGCAACGTGATTACGGCACCGCCTGTGTTTACTACTATGCTTTTTTGGAGCGAAGCGCAAATAACGGGCAGGTAGACCCCAAATACACCACTTATTACAATGATATAAGAGCCCGGTTGCAGCAGGCGGTAAATCGTCTCGGCTCAGATGATGTTAAGGGAGATGATGTTAGATATCAATCAGCTAAAATTGTTATGAAGGCGCCCTTGCCAAAACCTCACCATCGTACGCTATACAAATTACCTGCCGCCGCTTACCAGGCATCAGCAGTTGCACCTGCTGCAACTACTAATCCATTTAGTGATGCATTCGAGGTGGCATTCAATGCAGCCTCCACTAATTTCGCAGGGTTAAAAGCGGATGCTATTGCGGCGAATAATTTTAGAACCACCTTAACTGTCGGAGCCCCCATAACGGCAGAGACGAATATATTTTACAGGAATAATAGGTGGGCGTTCAGGTTTAACATAACCGGCGCGTCAACCGATGAGGCCAGTTATTTTCAGCTCTTTTCAGTCGTTGTTGAGCAAACGCTATCAAACCACCATTTTAAATATTCAAGAACAAACCTGGCGTCCAACAGCGGGGATGTTTCTTTGCCGTCTATTCAATATAACAGCTCAGAAAATTTTATCCAGCTTACCCGCATGATTTCGGGGAACACATTTTACGACGAGGTAATTATTTATCACCTGGGGAGCTCACTATAGATGAGGAGGGTAAGTAAAATTTAATTTTATAACGCACTAAAACACTAAGCCTATGAAAACGAAAAAAATTTGCTGCCCCGTCAGCACTAAAGGCATTATATGTACTATTTTTCTTTGGTTTGGCTGCCTGCCGGCGTTTTGCCAGTATGTGTTGTCGAAAGATGACCTGATAGACCAGGGAACCACTGCCTACAATTCCCATAGCTGGATTGACGCCTCGATTTATTTATTCGCCTATATTCAGCTTAATCCCGCCGAATTATCAGGCGACCAAGTATATGCAAACCAGGTAACGGTAGCTTGTCAAAAATCAATTACCCTGGTTTCCCGTTTTGTGAGGCCCAGGCCCTCACTTATTTTTTCGAGCGAACAGTTATCTCCTGATGTAAGTTTTCAAAGGGCAAAAGACGCTGAACAACAGAATGATCTTGAAACTGCGTGCGTTTATTTTTATGCAGCCATGGAAAGAAGCGCTGTAAACGGGCAGATCGATCAACAATATACAACTTATTTCAGCGACTTAAAACAAAAGCTGCAGCAATCTATTCAGAACCCCCATCCTGGAGATGCAGTTTTTTTTCACCATGCAGAACCTCCAATAGCGCCATTGCCGTCGCCTCACCATCTTAACTTTAATAACCCGGCCGCCGCTTACCATGTACCAACAGTTACATCTGCTGCAGCTACTAATCCATTTAGTGTTGCATTCCAGGAGGCTTTCGCCGCCGCCTCCTCTAATTTCGCAGGACTAAGAGGAGATGCTATTACGGAGGATAATTTTAGAACAAACGTAATTGTGGGCGCCCCCATAACGGCAACCACCAATATATTTTACAGGAGTAATAGGTGGGCATTCCGGTTTAACATAACCGGTGCGTCAAACGATGAGGCCAGTTATTTTGATCTCTTTTCAGCCACCGTCGAGCAAACGCTATCAAACCACCATTTAAAATATTCAAAAACAAACCTCCCCTATGGCAAGGGGGATGTTTCATTGCAATCTTTTCAGTATTACAGTTCAGAAAATTTGATCCAGGTTACCCGCAGTATTTCGGGGAACACATTTTACGACGAGGTCATCATTTTTCACCCGGGGAGCTAGCTATAATTTAGGGGCGTGCTGCAATACTATCATGGTTGCGCACACCTCGAGTCGAACCAGCTATAAAACACCCAGGCAAGCGGGAAAAACTAAAGCGCATTTATTAAAAACCAATAAGATCGATATTATGGCAACCCACACATTGACATTTAAATTTTACAGGGTAGACTTCAGGGGAAACTGGCAGCTCAGTTCATCCTCCGTCCCGGCTTCCGACCAGGTATTTAAATACACCTTAAGGCAAGGGCCGGTTCTGTCGGATGACCTTCCGCCGACGGTAACCGTTTATTACCAGGCCACAGCCGGCATGGCAAAAACAGCGGTTGTTAAATGCACCGGCGACGTGAATGTGTTTATTCACAACGATGTTATCCATTTGCATGTTGAACCAAATACAAATGGAAGCATGGTAGTTACCACCACACTTAATGACAATGAATTGGGATAGATGGAAACAACATAACTTTTTTTTAATAACCCCCAGGAAAAAAACTGCACCGTCCGTCTGTGTAACTTCGGTGTTTTGAGGCATTTGACTAATTCGCCAGAAAATCTGAATTTGTGCGTAATAAAATTTGACGCACATTGTTGCAGAATCACAATAACTTTTAATTTATGTGCAGTTTTTTTTTATTTCAGCCATTTGCTGTCTTTATCTATTTGTCATTAGTAATTTGTTAAATGCTTATTCATTCTTACTATACCAGAGCCGTTCCCAGGAGTTCTCTCATAATTGGTTTAACACTTATTAAAGCAATTCAGTTAGCATTAATTACCACCTGTGCCGGTGATAATCCCTCAGCTGAAGCCTTCAAAATAATTTTGCCGGCCGTACCTTTCGGCCTCACAATAGCCAAACATCTCCCTTCAAATGTTTTCGTTTCCGGACTGTGAAAGCTTGCTAATTCCGTCGGGCTTGCACTGCCAACGGCTGCCAGTTCGCCTACTCCGCTTATCGAAAATTTTATGGAGACCTTTGCCCAGGGAACTACCTGATTTTTGTCATCCACAACTTCCGCCGTCACATACGAAAGATCGTTACGGCTTTTTTTAATATGGGTACGATCAGCTTTTAATACAATTCGCGCGGCAGTGCCTGCAGTTTTGAATGTTACAGCGCCGGTTTGCTTCCCATTTTCTATGCTTTCAGCTGTTAGCGTGCCCGGTTCATAGGGAACTTTAAATTCTGCGGTTATGCTTCCTTGCGGAATTTTTTGTTCTCCTATTACCTTGCCGTTCAACAGTAAACGCACTAACGGCGCCCTTGAAAATACCCGCACTTGCATCTGTTTTCCTTCCATGCCCGGCCAGCTCCAGCTTTGCGATTCCAGCGGCCAGCCCCAGCCGCTCACATTTTCAACCAGGCCATCAGGGATGGGCGCGTGTACCGCCATTGCGATAGGTTTGACTCTCCATACCACATCGCGGTACCACGATTGCGGTTTTTTATAGCCGGTAATATCTATGTCGCCGCACCATGCATTATACCAGGGCCAACCCAGGCTGAACTCATATTTTTTTTTGCTTTCCAATGTACTATGACCGATCGATGCTTCGCCCAGGTAGTCAAAGGCCGTCCAAACGAAATCGCCCAAAACGTAAGGATGTTTTTTAACCATATCCCAGTTCTCCAGTGCAGCGGTCGGGTAGGATTCGGTACCCATCATTATCCGGCCGGGGTATTTTTGGTGATCGGATTCGTATTCGTTCAATTGATAATTGTACCCGCCAACATCCAATTGGGCGTAAGCGCGGGCGGTGGTGTCCCATTTATACCCGGGGTGGTCCCAAAAGTGACAGATCGCTTCAGTAACCGGGCGTGTCGGGTCAACCCGGTGCACTTCGGCCACCAGCTGCCCGGTAATTCTTAAACCCGAGCTATCCGCCCGTTCGTTAACTTCATTGCCGATACTCCAAAAAATAACAGAAGGGTGATTGCGGTCCCTTAACATCATGGCATCCAGGTCCTTTTTCCACCATTCCTTGAAATACAGGTGATAATCCTGCGGGTTCTTTCCCCGCTCCCACATGTCAAAAGCTTCATCAATTACCAGCATGCCCAAACGGTCGCAAGCATCAAGCAATTGCCTCGACGGTGGGTTATGGCTGGTGCGGATAGCATTAAATCCATTCTGCTTTAATATTTCAATTTTCCGCTCTTCGGCCCGGTCGATAGTTGCCGAACCCAGCAGGCCGTCGTCGTGATGGATGCACCCGCCTTTCAGCAGCACCCGTTTCCCGTTCAGCGTTAACCCGGTGGCTGCATCCACATGTATCGTCCTGATGCCAAAAGGGGTCTCGACACGGTCAACAGTTTTATTCCCTATTTTGATCTCGGTAATTGCTTTATAAAGACGCGGCGTTTCTACCGACCATAATACCGGGTTTGCAATAGCCAGGCTTTGCGCATCGGTCAGGCTGGAATCTTTTCCCAGTGTTAACTTTTTTTGGATAACCCCGGCATTTTTTTGATCCGGGCCAACTATAGTTGTAACCAGGCTTACATCACCCGCAAAGCCTCCTTGATTAGCAAGCGTGGAATTTACTACGATGTTTGCACTTTTTCCGGCCACAGCCTTTGTAGTAATATAAACACCCCAGGGAGCGATATGAACAGGATCTGTTGCCGTTAACCACACGTGACGATAGATGCCGGAACCACTATACCAGCGGGAGGTTTTTCCTTCATTCCGCACCCTTACCGCCAATACATTTTCCTTACCGGGCTTGTTTAGATAGGGTGTCAGATCATAATAAAAAGGCGTATAGCCATAAGGATGATTACCCAAATGATGACCGTTAAGCCAAACATCGGAGTTCATATAAACGCCATCAAAATTTATGTTAATGAGCTTACCCTTAAATTCATTGCCGGCAACAAATCTTTTGCGGTACCAACCGGTGCCGCCAACGGTAAATCCAACAGCCCAGCCACCAACAGCATTCTTATTGAATGGGCCGATGATCTCCCCGGGCTTTTGGTTTGGCAGGTCTTCCACGCTCCAGTCATGCGGCAGGTCAACTTTTCTCCAATTATGATCATTATAATTTACCTGCTCCGCACCGGCTATACTGTCCCTTATGAAAAGCCAATGATCATCAAATGGAATATTTCGTGATGGGGTTGACGTTACATTATTTTTGGTTTGCGCATACGTTCCGGCTGAAGCCAGCAACAAGCAGATAAATAATCCTTTTTTCATAGCCGATTTATTTTGAGGAAAGCAATGTACCCATTTTTTTCGCGATAAGCCCAGCGGCATACGCGGGGTTGAGGCGATAAAGCAGGTCCATCATTTTAGCATCTTTACCTACTAATACACGGTAACGGTTTTGCTCCATCCCTTCAATAATGATAGCTGCGGCTTTATCAGCAGAAAGTATCTTTTGTGCACCTTTTGCGGATGAAGACCCCATCCTGTCGGCAAGGCCTGAATTAGACATGATGTTGGTACGGACGCCACCCGGAAACACCACGGTGACCTTCACATTTGTATTAGTCAATTCAGAGTGTAGCCCTTCTGTCAGCAATTTTACCGCTGCCTTTGACGCCCCATAAATAGTTTGGCCAGGCACAGGTAAAAAACCGCCCATGCTGGAGATGTCCACAATATGGGCCTCCGGCCGGGTAAGCAGGTGCGGCAAAAACGTTTTGATTAAATACAGCGTACCATAGAAGTTGATATTCATTACCCGTTCAATCGCCTCATAGCTCAGGTCATTTACTTTTATAAATGGCTGAATGATCCCGGCGTTGTTGATGATACCGTCCACATGGCCAAATTTGCCGGTTACTTTTTCCAAAAGGCCTTCTACCGCTGACCTGTCGGTAATATCGGTTACAAACACACTTAGCGATGCGGCATTGCTGCCAGCCAGTTTAGCGGTTTCCTGCAACGAGTTTTCGTTAATATCTATGGCGGCAACTTTAGCGCCTTTGGCAAGCAGGTTCAATACCAGTTCGCGGCCCATACCGCTGCCGCCGCCGGTTACAACGATCACTTTATTTTGAGCTTTCATTTTTCTCTTATTACTACAGGACCCGCCAGCCCCGCGGCCATCAATTGGTCCTCCTTGTTCTTAAATTGCTTATAATGGCTGTCGCCCAATTTTGCCTTGCCGATAAACCCATTCAATTGTCCTGTTGTTACCCGTACTTCTATTTTGTTTTCACCCTGCACCAGGAAGGAAGTTATATCAAGTATATAAGGTGCAAACACGCGTTTACCTGCAAACTTGCCGTTTACGTACACTTCTGCGGTAAAATAAACGTTACCAAGGTCAAGATAGAAATGGGACAAGGAGTTGGCATCGTTCCACGGAAAAGAAGATGTATAAACCCCTTCGGCAGACGAATATTTAAGCGTTTCGTTCGTTCTCCAATCAAACAGCTGCGTATTTTTTAGATCGAGGCTATCGGCTTTTAAATTCCAATGATCGAGAGATATAACAGCTTTAGATTGATCAGTTTCAACTACAAATCCTGTCGAGCGTTTAACCGGCACATCGTTTCGCGTTGAAGCGAATAAAACAATAGAACCGTACGGCGCCATTCGATAGGTGATAACAGAACTGTGATTTTTCACAATTGTCCCGGCATTAGCATTCACCCAAAAACTACTTTTGTAGATATTATTAAGCGTTAGGGAAAGCGTTTGCCATTGATCACTCTTATTCCAGATAAACTGGATGCGGCTGCCATCGCTCATATCGCGTTGTACTTCCCTTGTAAAATGATATTCGCCGTTGAAGGAAACGGAATGATGCAAACCTTTTATCCAGGCATTTAAGTCAGCCCCGCTTTTTATATACCTGCTGCTTTTCGCCTTTAGTGCGGAGGTAATAAATTGCACTGTTTTTTTATCATTGACCGCCCAGTTTAAATAAGACGGCTGCATTCGGGGCAAGTTGCCGGTGGCTATAAAGTTCATCCCGTTTGCAGCCAGCTGGTTTATTTTCTGCGCGGTTTTAACCTGGATAATGGAATCGTCCGCCAAAACCAGCGCCTGGTAAATATTCCCGCGGATATAGATTTTCTTCGCACTGGTCAATTGAGCGTCTTGTATGGACAGGTCATTTACCCAATCCCAGGTAATGCCATTTGCTTCCAGTTGATTGATGAGCGGATAAACCTGTTTTGCCCAGGCCTCTTTTGCTGCGTTTTTTGCCGCACCTGCAGGTGGTAATGGGCCCTCAACACCGGGCAAATACCCATCGGCCAATATTTCTTCGGGATTAGCAGGCATATTGTCAACATCCATAAAAGGGAAATAGATGAGTACATCGGCATGGACTTTTCCGGAACGTAAAGCGTATTGTGTGCGATTGATGTATTCGTTTACATCCTTTTGGTCTTTCCAGAAAATATTCCCTTCGCCTAAATTAGAGGAAAAGTTCATGCCCGGAACTAAAGTAGAAGAGAACGGGTACCATCCCTCCGGACCAAGTTCAACAGGTGTGTAATGGTATGGCACGCCGTGATAAATGATTTGGTTTACACCTGCCGCAAACAACTTGTCGGCAACAATTTTAATTTTTTGGGGCGTAGTAGTATACGCCCTGCCTTGAAATACAACAGATTCAGATGTCTCGATGGGGCGGTTATACAAATGCCCGCCCGAGGTCATTATCTTTAAGTTCGCCTCCGGGCCAAGCATGCTTTCTGTTTCGGGTATCGAGGCGAGGCCGGCCTGGGCCATCATGTCCATATTTAAACCGTACGCCTGTGTCCTGTGCAGTAAACCTTGCTGTTCCAGCCAGTCGCTGCTGGCTTTGATGAACTGCTCGCCAAGCAATTCGCTTATCGTAAGGTCATAGTCGTATTTTAGCCGCCAATCCTGCTCCGAAAAAACAAAGTCAGGATCTGTTTTCGGCCGCATATAAGTCACATAATTATATCCTCTTTGCGTTTCGGCAGGTAGCCATGGGGTAATATCGTATCCCCTGTGCTTTCTGAAATAATCAATAAATCCATAGGAATAATGCCGGTCAACAGCAAACTCATAGCTATCGTTAAAAACCGAACGCATGGGGTTGCCGAAATAAGGCGCCAGGCCTGTTCTTTCCCCAAATAAATGCTTATAACTTTTCAGCACTTTGGTCGAATCGAGGTGGTTCATCACCGGTCCCTGGGTGGGGGATGCCGTCATCGTTTTTTGCGTGGAGGGCTTACTCCAGAAGGCGATGAGTTTCCAGTTGCCGGCCGGGGCTTTCCAATACAGGGAATCGTGCTTTACAAATTGGGCAACAACAATAACCGACGATTGGTCCAACGGGATAGTACTGGTTTTATCACCTGCCTTTTTTGGCAAAGTTTTAGCAGCAAGCACCGCAACCAATCGTGAAGGGCTGGCGCTAGTGTTGGTGATTGTGGGCAAGGGAAAAGCATTATTGATACTACTTGCCAAGTCAACAAACGCAGATTCCAATGTTATAAATCCGTCATCCGCAGAAAGGAAAGACCCTCCGGGTGGCCAGCCGCTGCCGTCGGTCATATCTACAGTGATACCCCGTTTACGGGCCTCCTGCATCACGGCAATTAAATTAGCATAATAATCAGGCGTATCCCAGGTTACTGCCTTCGCACGCGCCTCCGCTGTTCCTGGTACAAACAGGTTTAATGGCTGTACTTCTACACCCCCAAAGTCATTGTCGGCAAACAGCTTGATCTCTCTTTTTAATTCAGTTGTATCCACATTATTTCCCGGCCACCACCAGCGGGCGAACGGTGCAAATTCAATAGGCGGCTTTTGAAAAACGGCCGGATCAAAATCGAACTTTGGGAACCAGTGTTCCACCTTGCTCTTCTGACCAACCTGTGCGAATAACGATGCCGGGATAGCCATAAACAGCACGACAAGGGTTTTAAAGATTTTCATAACCATACTAATTATTTACAACAGGCGCATTCAAATCTTCTTAAAGGTGACAAGAATGACATCATTTTCAAACAGATCAAAACTTTCCTCTGTGGCCTTTTTGGCGCTAACGACAACTGTTTTACTCATAATTGGGATATCATTATCTTTTTGTTTTATCGATTCTACTTCCTTTTTGGTCAGCTGAGATGGGGCGCCTAATCCCAGGTAACTGCTGTAAGGGTCGTTTACGCCATAGCCGGTTTTATATGCAGTCATCGTGTATTTGCCGGGCATTAGGTTTTTGTAAACGAGATTGACTTTCCCTTTCCTTTTTGGCGGAACAGTTTTTGAATAAAATTCTTTACTCTCCGCTCTGCTGCGCAAAACTTTGTCGGTAAAATCGTATAGCAAAACCTGCACATTGCCTTTGTTATCGCGGCATATCCATGATGAGGTATCGGCATTTTGCAGTTCCCGTTTGCCTAAAAGATTCAGGTACCGGTAGGCGTAAAACGCCGGCTTTTTGATATCCTGGTAATTGATCAAGCCAAATCCACCATGAAATGGCGTTTTTCTCGGGCCTTCTTCTTCAAAAATGTCGGTAAATGTCCAGTAGGAGAAGGAGTTTGCCACATTCCCGATCCTTTTTACTTTCTCTAATATATAAGCCGCCTGCCGGTAATGATCATGAATTTGATCATCAAATGATGATGATGAATTCCACTCGGTGTAATGCAATTCCAGGTTAGGCATTGAAGACTGGCTGATCTTTATTCTCGATTTTTTCACATCCCCGGATACAGCATCTTTCCGGCTATTCGCGATGGTTGAATCATTGTCGCTTAGCTTTATAAACGTATCGTTCCCGTAGCAGTGCGTGCTAACGAAATCTACCGGCACCTTGTTTGTCGCACAATAATTAATAAACTCCGGGATCCAGGCATTACCTGCGGTCGCTGGGCCACCAACCCGGTAATTTGTTGAAACGGTCTTTACAGCATTTGCGGTTTCTTTATATAAGCGGAAATATTCATCCTGGTCGCCCGCCCAGAATATATTTTTTAAGTTCGGTTCATTCCAAACTTCAAAATACCATTGTTTTACTTCAGCCTCACCATAGCGCTCTGTCCAGTGGCGAACCAATGCCTTTATCAGGTCGTCCCACTTGCCGTAATCTTTAGGCGGGGAAACGTTGGGTCTCCAAAACCAAAATGAAAGCGTAGTAGGTTTGCTTGCCAGTGCTTTCGGCATAAACCCGAATTCTACAAATGGCCTCACTTTAATACTGATCAAAAAATCATATAACTCATCAATATACTGCCAGTTATAAGTTGGCTTCCCCGCTCCGTCTTCAAAGTAAACGCCCATATCATCGTGAAGTATACCATGCATACGGATGTATCGAAAGCCGAGCTCTTCTTTTGCGATGCGGAGCTGACGCTGCCAATCAGCCCTTAACCCTTCATTGGCCCTGCCCGCACCAACACATTCGTTAAAAAAAGTATTCAGTTCGCCATTGGGTTTGGTTACATCAATGGTGATAGTGCGGGTTTGCGCGCGCGCCGCTCCTAATAAAAGGAAAAACAAGATTTGTATAAGAGTTACCTGCTTTTTCATTGTTTAATGATTTTTATATAGTTGACCATTGTTTTTTCTATCTATTTTGCCGGAGCCATTGCGCATTATATCTCAAACCGGTGGTCTTGCCCGTTTTTTTGGAAAACCCTTTTGGCCGGTGAGTTAGGAACGGGTTAATTCTTATGGTTTAACCTTGGAAATTGAATCCTGATGATCTTTGGCCATTTTGTTGGCTATATATGTTTGTGCTGACTTTAGAAAATCTGTGTCTTTTTTCATCCCAATTTCTACTTGCGACAATGTCTTTACGTCCATTATTGAGCTGGGAATTATAGTATTATATTCATAAATAACCGCATTGGTGTCTATCGGTCGTTTTTTCAATACATCCAAACTATCCTGAACCCTTTTAACATTAGAAAGCACAATTTTATAGTCATCGCTTTGCAGTGCTCTTTGCATGTAATCCGATTTACTGAGCGGCTTTTGCTTGCATGAAAACAATGCAAGTAATAGTAACATGTAAGATGATTTTCTCATTTTTTTAAGTTTTATGTTACGGTAATATTTTCGACACATATATAATAATTCGTCACTTTATATCCGGCCATTTTAAAGTATCCACTGCAACCTACGGACTAGTTGCCAATAGTCTTTTTGAAGCTTCTATCATTGTTTTATCCATCCATTTTCCTGCAACCATTGGGCGCAGTAACTAAACCAATTTGATTTTGCCGGTTCCAGCACAAAGGCGTGCTTGCCTTTGGGAAAAATATGAAGTCCGGCAGGAATTTTATTTTTTTGGAGGGCCAGGTAAAATACAATGCTGTTTTTTACCGATACGAGCTCATCGTCCTCCGCTTGTATTAGAAAAGCAGGGGGGGTATTTTTGTCAACCTGCAATTCGTTCGAAAAAAAAGTAATCTGGGAAATACCTGCATTTTTACCCAGCAGCACGTTCCGGGAAATTTTGAAACCGATAGAATCCGTAAAGCTTATCACCGGGTAGGCAAGGATCATAAAGGCCGGCCTTAAATTGATGCCCATTGGGTTGTCGATAAACGACCGGTTAAAATGTGTCCCGGCAGATGACGCCACGTGACCGCCGGCAGAAAATCCCATTATACCGATCTTAGCAGTATCGATATGGTATTCCCCTGCATGCATTTTAACAAGCATGATGGCTCTTTGGACGTCTTGCAACGGGCCAATCGACTTATCGATCATGGATGAATCGCTGGGAAGGCGGTACTTTAATACAAAAGCGGTTATTCCCAGCGAATCAAGTTTTTTTGCGACATCATATCCCTCTGTTTTTATGGATAAAGCAAGGTATCCGCCGCCGGGGCAGATAATTATTGCCGTTCCGTTCGCTTTCCCATTCAGCGGCGCAAAAACGGTTAACGTTGGCCTCGACACTTTTGTCAATCTGTCGGTTCCACGTTCCTGATCGGGTTTATCTATTGAGTTTGGAATTTTACCATCGTATAATGGCATTACCTGCTGACCGACGGCCTCTATTGTTGACGCCAGTATTAAGTAGAGAGCAACGGTCAGCAGGTTTCTTATTTTCATGGCATTCAGCGGTTGCTGTTTTTCAACTCGTCAATAGCCACCTGCGGCGCCAAAGCTTTATGATCTTTTTCAACTACCAGGGTTTTGGCTAATGTAAATGGTTTGCTCAATCTTATATCCTCGCTCGAAGCGCCGATCTTTACCACATATTTTCCTGCATCAGCAATCCAGGCCGTTTTGCCGGTGTTGAAGGAAGCCAGATCTTTAGCATTCAATGTAAAGGTCAGCGTTTGTGATTCGCCCGGTTTCAGCAATCTTGTTTTTGCAAATCCTTTTAATTCCTCTGATGGTTTATCCAGTTTGCCTTTCGGAGCTGCCAGGTAAAGTTCTGCGACTTCCTTGCCGGCTACCTTACCGGTATTGGTGATAGTAACGGTAGCTGTCAATTTCCTGTTAAACGCCGGGCTGCTCAATGCCAGGTGCGCATAGGCGAAGCTAGTATACGAAAGGCCATACCCAAACTCGTAAGCAGGTTTTACCTTAAAGGTGTTATAATAACGGTAGCCTACGTAAATGCCTTCCTGGTAAGTAACCTCCGCCGGTACCGACCTGCCAACCACACTCATGGTGGCTTTTTCAGGAAATTCCTTACCCGGGAAGTTTTTAGCAGAGGGCACATCGCTGTAAGAAGCCGGGAACGTAGTCGCCAGTTTACCCGAAGGGTTTACTTTTCCGCTCAAAACATCAGCAATGGCGTTGCCGCCTTCCTCTCCCGGTTCCCAGGCAAGCAATATCGCGTCAACCTTGTCGCGGAAAGTGGTAACATCAATCACACCGCCGATATTCAGCACAGCTATAACCGGTTTATGTTTTGCATGGAAAGCGGTTGAAACCTGGGTTACCAGATCCTCTTCCTGGCTGGTTAGTTTATAGTCACCGTCTATTTTCCGATCATTGCCTTCGCCTGCATTTCTGCCGATATACACGATAGCTATATCCGAGGCATCTGCCTTTTGGGCCGCACTACCTCCGTCAACTGTATACTCAGGGGCAAATGGGGTGGGGTTCATTATTTCCTGCAGCAGACCTTTTTTGGGATGTTTTGCCGCGTAATCACTCAGGTAATCTTTATAGCTTTTTTCGAGATCGGCATCAACCTTGTAGCCGGCATTTGCAAGTCCGTCGGCCAGCGATATGGCGTAAGGTTTATTCACATCACCGCTGCCGGTGCCGCCCGCGATCAGATCATATCCATGCGTACCGAAAAGTGCAACAGAAACTTCGCTTTTGGCAGGAAGCGCATTGCCTGTATTTTTCAATAAAACCATACTTTCCGCAGCTGCCATTCTTGCTACGCGGGCATGGGCCTTCAGGTCGGCTTTGTTCGGATAGTCGTAGCCCTTACCGATAAGTGTTTTTAACATGGTATTCAAAATACCTTCAACGTTTTTATCAAGCACTGCTTCCGAAAGCTTTCCGCTTTTTACCGCTTCCATCAAAGCTTTGATCTGTGTCGGCGAACCAGGCATCAGCAGGTTGTTGCCGGCCTGAATTTGGGCCACGGCATCTTTGCCGCCGAACCAGTCGGTCATCACAAAGCCTTTAAAGCCCCAGTCGTCGCGCAGTATTTTGGTGATCAGGTCATTGCTTTCCGAAGTGTAAGTGCCGTTGACCAGGTTATAGGAGCTCATTATTGTCCATGGCTGGGATTTCTTTACCGCGATCTCGAAATTACGCAGGTATATTTCGCGCAACGCACGTTCGCTGATGATCTCGTTAACCGAATTGCGATTGGTTTCCTGGTTATTTGCCGCAAAATGTTTCAGCGTAGCGCCCACACCCTGCGATTGTATACCATTAATAATCGCTGCAGCTGATGATCCTGATATCAGCGGGTCTTCCGAATAATATTCAAAGTTACGCCCGCCAAGCGGGTTACGGTGGATATTAGCGCCCGGGCCTAAAATAAAGTCGATACCGTAAGCTTTAATTTCTTCGCCGAATGCAACGCCTACTTTATGTATTAATGTAGTATCCCAGCTTGATGCCAGCAGCGTACCGACCGGCCATGCAGTAGAAAAAGCGTTGTTTGCCGAGTCCTTAGCGGTCATCGCCCACCGGTGAATACCTGAGGGCCCATCGGCCATGCTTACGGATGGTATGCCGAACTTTGCTATCGGGATGGTATGGCCCGAAACGGCGAAAATTTTATCGGGGGTATCATCATTGGAGCCCATGTTAAGACCGGGTAATGAAAAGCCTTTGCCTACAACTATCTTCACCTTATCTTCCAGGGTCATATGCTTTATGATCTCTTTCACCGGGTCTTTACCGAACTGGGGCAAATTCCCTTGTGCAAACACAGCTTGCCCGATAAAAAGCAATGCCGCTAGCGCTGCGCCCGTAATAAGTAATTTTTTCATATCTGTTTTGATAAATTAATCGATTATTTAGTTTCTTTTACGCGCACACCCTTGGCATCAAACATACCCATCAGGCTACCCTTAACATGGTCATCGTCTACCGGCTCCAGTGTAACGGTAACATCATAGTCCTGGGCCTTAAAGGCGGCGGTTATTGTTTTATCTTTTTCGTCGACCTGGCTGATTTTTGACATTTCTTTGCCGGTAGAATCCTGAACCGCGCCTGTTAACTTGCCATCTTTTCTTTCAAAAACGAAGGTCATCTTCGCATCGCCGCCGGGCGTGCCCATTACTATTACGTTCCATTTACCCGCGAAATAGTCGGCAGTAGTTGTAGTAGCAGCGGCAGTGGCAGGAGCAGCTGTTTGCGCTTTAACTGTTAACGACATTGTTAGTGCCAGCATTACTGTAAAAATTAGGGTTAGCTTTTTCATTTTGGTTTGTTTTTAGTTGTTATTTATTTGATTAATTGGGGCAAAGAGTCCATTACGTATCTTTGACGGATTAAAGGTATTGTTGTTACACGCTAATTCCAAATTTCATTGCGTCTTTTTTACGCAATGGATCAGGTCCATCAAATTTGCACTTATTTTATAGTTATTTGTATAGTACTCCCTTTTAAACCTTTCGCGGTTGCTGTTAAAGTGGCTACTCCTTTCCCTCCGGTCGGCCTTACAATAACTAAACCCTTCCCATGGAAAACTTTCTTTTCATGTTTTTGAAAACTTGTAGCATCGTATGGATTTCCATTTGCTACCCCGGCAATTTCTCCAGTGCCTTGTAAGTAGTATTTAACCACTATATTATCTACATAAGGTACAATCAAGCCATTTTCGTCGACAACTTCTGCTTTTACATACGATAAATCATTTCTATCGGCTTTTATAGTTGCCCTGTCAGCAATTAAACGTAGGGCGAATGGTTTTCCGGTAGTGCGAAGTGTATCGGTTCCCGTTAATTTATCACCACGGTAACTTTTTGCAATTAATAGCCCTGGTTCATATGGAACATCAAAACGGGCAGTAATTTTATCGGGATCAATTGCTTGTTCGCCAATCTTTTTACCATTTAATTCAAGTTTTACTTTTTCGGCCCTTGAATATATATAAACCTGCATTTTTTTGCCTTCATTTCCAGGAAAAGTCCAGCTTTTCGATTGAATTGGAAAATTATAATAAAAGCTCTGTTCTTGATAACCATCGGGGATAGGTGTATGGACCAGCATTTCAACTATACTTCGTTTCCAAACCACGTCCAAATAATAGGAGTTTACCTTTTTGTCACCAATCATATCTAACTCCCCGGTGTAAGCGGTAAAAACCGGCCAAAAAGGGTTAAGAAATAAGTTGGTTATAGAAGCATCCCCAATTGGGCTGGAACTTCTGTTGTTGTTTTCAGACTTTTTTAAAAGCCTTGCGACACCTATTCCTGCTTCGCCAAGGTAATCCATTGCGGTCCAGCTGAATGTTCCGATAACGTAAGGCAACTTTTCCACTTTTTGCCAGTTTCCTATTCCCATAATTGGGAAATATTCTGAAGCATACATCACTCTGTCTGGAAATTTCTCGTGATCGCTTTCATATTTCAAATAAGCATAATTATAGCCGCTGACATCAAGGTTTGCAAATGCAGGTGCCGTGTTGTCCCAGGTTTTACCCTTTTTACCTAGTGTAGCAAAAAGTGGTATCGCCATTGTTACAGGTCTTGTATCATCAATATTATGAACACTTTCTGACAGGCGTTTTCCAATAGCGTAACCTGAAGAATCAATTACCTCCGGTATCTCATTACCAATACTCCACATAATTATACTTGGATGGTTTCGATCCCGCAGGACCATCGAGGTTATGTCTCTTTCACTCCATCGGTCAAAATAAAGATGATAATCCTGCGGTGTCTTTGGTTGTTCCCACATATCAAAGGCTTCATCGATAACAAGCATGCCCAAACGGTCGCAAGCATTCAATAACTGTGGGGATGGAGGGTTGTGGCTTAAACGAATGGCATTATAGCCCTGCTGCTTCAGCAGTTCAATTTTCCGTTCTTCAGCCCTGTCAATTGCGGCGGCGCCAAGGGGCCCATTGTCATGGTGAATACATCCGCCATGAAGTTTCGTCGATATGCCGTTTAATAAAAATCCCGTTTTGGAATCGAAGCGAATGCTGCGAATGCCGAAATATGTTGAGTTTACGTCAATGATTTTATTAGATTTTAATATTGTCGTTTTTGCAATGTACAGTCTGGGGTTTTCAACCGACCATAGTTTTGGATTGACCACATTCATCATTTGATCAACATGTATTAAACTATCTTTGGAATTCGCAATATTTTGCAGGTTTTTACCAACTACTAATCCCAAAGGATTGTAAATTTCTGTAAGGACTTTAAAAGAACCGCCCTCTTTCGAATTTGCTATAGATGTGGACACAGATACACTTGCCTTAGAATTTGAAACTAGCGGGGTGGTAACCGAAGTTCCCCAGGTTGCAATATGTAAAGGGTTAACGGTAGTAAGCCACACATGTCTGTAAATACCAGAGCCGGAATACCATCGATTATTAACCCCTTCATTAATTACCCGTACTGCTATGACATTATCTTTATTCAGCAACAAGAAGGGTGACAAATTATAATAAAAAGATGTATAGCCATATGGATGAAAACCAAGATGATGCCCGTTAATCCATACATCTGAATTTCTGTAAACACCATCAAACTGGAGATAGACATCTTTGCCTCTAGCGCTCATTGGTAAATTAAAATGCTTGCGGTACCAAGCGGTGCCCCCTATTGTGAATCCACCGTCCCTTCCTGATATAGCAGCTTTAGAAAAAGGGCCTGAAACGCTGTCAGCTACCTGGTTGGGCAAATCTTCTATGCTCCAATCATGTGGAAGGTTCAAAGTCCGCCAGCCCGAATCGTTATACGCTGGACTTTCTGCTCCCACGAGACTGTCTTTTTTAAAGCGCCAGTTTTTATCGAATGATATTGTGCGGGAATCCTGGGCATTGACTTTGCCAATTGACAATACCAAAAAAACAAGGACCATTATAATGACTAACTGCTTCATAAAATTCATTCCGTTTATTTTACGGAATAAAAGTATGGCATTAATTTTATAATTCCAAATTTAATACGTATTTTTTACGTAATGGAATTTTTATTATCTTTGACAGGCAAAGAACTGGCTTATGGAAAATGAGGATATCAATGAATTTTTTAATAATAACAATCAATTCCTTCGCAATGTTGCGGTGGACAATGTAATTTTCGGTTACCACGAAAAGGAACTGAAGGTATTGCTGCAGCAACCCATTCCGCTGGATAAATGGACTGTTACCGGCGGCTATATAAAAAGAACAGAATCCATCGACGAAGCCGCCAGCAGGATCGCCTTCCAGCGGACCGGCTTAGCAGGCCTCTTTTTCCAGCAATTCCGCTCATTCGGGACGCCAACCCGTGGTAAGGACGGCGGTTTAACCGCAGCTCATTTAAAAGAAATGACCGGTGTTGACGTGCCCGAAGACTCCTGGATATTTGATTATTTTGTTTCGGTAGCGTTTTACACGTTGACGGAATTTTCGAAAGTAGCGCCCACGAAAGGGGAGCTGGAGGCCGACTGCCAGTGGTGGCCTGTGAGCGAACTGCCGCCGATGATGTTTGACCATGCAATGATCGTGGCCGAAGCGCTGAAAGCCCTGCGCCTGCATATTGCCCATTATCCCATCGGTTACGAATTGCTGGAAGAAAAATTCACCCTGCCCGAGATCCATAGCCTTTACGAAACCATCCTCGGAAAATCGCTTGACGACCGAAACTTCTCCAAGCGTTTAATGGCAACCGGCATCATCATCAAATTAAACGAGACGAAAAAGATCGGCGCACACCGGTCCCCCTTCCTTTATAAATTTGATAAGGAAAAATATGAAGAGGGTTTAAAAAGCGGGGTTGCGCTGGCTTTTTAGAGGCGGAAAAGCGTTCATGTTCATTTCGCCACAACACAGGCATTTTTTGTCTAACCCTGAAAAAAGTTGACACTTTTAATGATTAAACCTGAAATGAGTTGACAGTTTTCACCCTCTTTCCGGCTTGCCGGAGAGAGGGTCGAATAGCGAAGCGCATTCGGGGTGAGTCAACTATGCACCATGCATTTGCGCTAACTTCGCTTCGGTAGTTTACTCACCCGGTCTTTGCTTCGCTCGACCACCCTCTCTTTTGCGAGCAAAAAAGAGGGTAAAAAAGGCATTGGAGAGATCCTGCGGGGACGGCATAACAGAGGGAAAAAGCGTTCATGTTCGCGTTCACTTCGCACGAACACAAAAATAAAAATGCGTGAACGCCTGAAAATCAATTAGTTGATTTTTACAAATATTAAAAATCTCATTTATCCGGCAACCGGCTTCGTCCCCAATGTCAGCAATGCCGACGTCGGGTACGATATATCCCCGTCTCCCCATCGTTCAAGTATCCCTGCTTTAAATTTTTGTGCTACATCCTCAAACGCTGCCTCACTTTTGTCGAGCACGGCCTGGCCAAGCGGATGTTTCCGGAATATCGCGGTTTCCAGGCGCACAGCTGAAGTGATGCCCGACGGCAGCATCACCGTATTAACAGCCACATTTTTAAACCCGGCATTCCCCATCCAACCGGTCAGTTGTTGCGGGTCATGCAGCGAAAAGGGGGTAAAAAAACGCGCGGTATCCTCACCATCAAAACAGGGCACTATCAGTTCATTGATCAGTAACTTATAAAGCGGGTTATTTAGGGTGCTGTCCCAGGTAAGGCATACCAGTTTGCCGCCAGGCTTTAACACGCGGTATATTTCATCAAAGCCCTGCTGCTTGTCGGGCAAAAACATCATCCCGAACTGGCATACGGCCAGATCGAAAGTATTATCAGGAAAGGAAAGGTGCTGAATGTCTTCCGCCTTAAAATTTATGCCGTCTTCGCTCAGTTCGCGTTTGGCAATGGCGAGCATATCGCTGCTCACATCTGTGGCCCAAAGCGCAACGTCTGCATCGAGCGCCTTGCGCAGGTGGCGGGTAAGGCGACCGGTGCCACAGGCCAGTTCCAGTACTGCCGAAAGCCCGGCCGCATCAATATGGGCTGCCAGGTATCTGGCATAAGGTTCAAAAATTACCGGGCCCAGGTAAAAATCGTAATTTTCGGCATCAGCGCTGGTAAATGTGTAGGCTTGTTTCTTTTCCATTTGCGTTGGGGATATAAACTTTTTTGCTTTAAAAATACGTTGTTAATTGCTGCTTATCAAAACATCTATAAGCATTCCTAATTACGCATTGGGTTCTGAAGCCCACAACTCAGTTACCTGTTTTTTAAACAGCATATTCAAAAATTGAACGTCCTTAATGAGGGGTATATCCAAATCTAAATTTAAGCCTCTGCCTGATGCTAATATATTTAGACTATATTACACAACATAAAAACTTCAAATTTTTCAGCGCAATTTCATAAACATCGAAAAGGTAATCATTTAAATAAATGAAGTTATATATAAAGAACATGGTTTCCTCCCGCTGCAAGATGATAGTAAAGCAAGAACTGCAAAAACTCGGGCTTCATTTTATAATGGTAGAGTTGGGCGAGGTAGAAATAATGGAAAACATTTTTGGGGAACAGCGGGAGCAGGTAAAAATTGCTTTACTCAATTCAGGACTTGAATTAATGGACGATAAAAGATCGGTATTGATTGAAAAAATAAAAAATACGATCGTTGAAATGGTCCATCATAAAAACGAATTGATCAAAATAAATTTTTCCGATTATTTAAGCGGCAAACTAAACCACGATTATACCTACCTGGCCAATTTATTTTCCGAAGTGCAGGGAACTACTATCGAGCAATTTATCATCTCGCATAAAATTGAACGGATAAAGGAGCTGATCATTTATGATGAGCTGAACATTACGGAAATTGCATGGAAAATGAACTACAATAGTGTGGCCCATTTATCAAATCAATTTAAAAAAGTTACCGGGCTATCACCTTCGCACTTTAAACAATTAAAGGTGAAAAGGCGAAGCCCGATTGAAGAAATCGGGTACCGGGAACCTGTTATAACCATTTTTCCAAACGGGCTCCCGGAGCCTGGTATAACACATTAAATAAATTACCGGCAGCTTAAAAGCAGTTTTTGCAGAGCGTCCCGGAAATAAAGCAGAAAAGAAACAGGGGTACAATTGCTAAAACTCATGTATGCCTTTCGGAAAAGTCCTTCACAAGATTTTTCATAAAGGGATGCGTTTAAAAAAAGAACGACAGATTTCGGGATAGATTATGGCAAAAATTAAAAAATCGGTGGGGGAAGCGTTAATCATTGCGCTTAAAGAACTTGCTTTTCAAAAAGAAGAGCGGGAAAAACTGGCTGCAGAACTGGTTATTGCCCGCGAGGAGCTTGCCTTTCAAAAAGAGGAAAAAGGCAAACGGGCTGCCGAACTGGGTATTGCTAACAAAGAACTTGTATTTCAGGACGAAGAGAAAGGCAAACGGGCGGCGGAACTGGGCATTGCCAATAAAGAACTCGCTTTCCAGGATGAAGAGAAGGAAAAAAGGGCAGATGAGTTGATGATAGCCAACATCGAGCTTGCTTTTCAAGATAAAGAGAAAGGCAAACGGGCTGCAGAGTTAGGCATTGCTAACATAGAACTCGCCTTTCAGGACGAAGAAAAAGAAAAAAGGGCAGCAGAACTGATCATTGCTAACCTTGAACTTGTGTTTCAAAACGATGAAAAAGAAAAAAGGGCATTAGAGTTGGGCATTGCTAATCTTGAACTTGCCTTCCAGGATGAAGAAAAAGAAAAGCGGGCGGCCGAACTGATCATTGCAAACGAAGAACTCGTGTTTCAAAATGATGAAAAGGAAAAAAGGGCGGCAGAGTTTAGTATAGCTAACAAGGAACTCATATTTCAGAACGAAGAAAAAGAAAAGCGGGCAGCAGAATTGATAATTGCCAACAAAGAACTTGTATTTCAAAACGATGAGAAAGAAAAACGGGCGGCAGAGCTGATCATTGCCAACAAAGAACTTGCCTTCCAAAATGATGAGAAAGAAAAGCGTGCCGAAGAATTAAGCATCGCTAACAAGGAACTTGCCTTCCAGAACAACGAGAAGGAAAAACGGGCGAATGAACTGATCATTGCCAACAAAGAACTTGCTTTTCAAAATGATGAGAAAGAAAAACGGGCAAATGAACTGATCATTGCTAACAAAGAGCTTGCCTTTCAAAATGATGAGAAAGAAAAACGGGCGGCTGAGCTGTTCATCGCTAACGAAGAACTTTTATTTCAAACAGGCGAGAAAGAAAAAAGGGCGGCAGAATTAGTTATTGCTGATATTGAACTTGATTTTCAAAACAAAGAGAAAGAAAAAAGGGAAATTGCTAATAAGGAACTTGAAGAAGCGAAAAGCAAGGCCGAAAGCGCCACACAAATAGCCGAAGAGGCAGTGAAAGCGAAACAGCAGTTTTTGTCGAACATGAGCCATGAAATTCGCACGCCAATGAATGCGATCATTGGTTTTACAAAGGTGATGCTTAAAACTGCTTTATCTGCAAAACAGGAAGAATATTTAACTGCGATAAAGATCAGCGGCGATGCACTGATCGTGCTGATAAATGACATACTCGACCTGGCAAAAGTAGAAGCAGGAAAAATGTCGTTTGAAAAAACACCTTTTAAGCTTGCTGCATCCATTTCGTCCATGCTTCACTTGTTTGAAACAAAAATTCAGGAAAAGAATTTAAAGCTGGTTAAAGAATATGACAGCAATATTCCGGAGGTTTTAGTTGGCGATCCGGTTAGGCTGCACCAGATTATTTTAAACCTGGTGAGCAACGCGGTAAAGTTTACTACAAATGGAATAATTACAGTTAGCGTGCGCCAGATGGAGAATAAAGACCAGGATAGTGTAAGCATTAAGTTTGCGGTAACAGATACGGGGATTGGCATAGAGGAAAGCACACTTGACCGGATATTTGAAAATTTTCAGCAGGCATCCAGCGGCACCTCCAGGTTGTTTGGCGGAACCGGCTTAGGCCTTGCTATTGTTAAACAATTGGTTGAACAACAGGGGGGAACAGTTAGTGTAAAAAGCAAAATTGATGAAGGCTCCACTTTTAGTTTTGTATTAAATTTTCAAAAAACAAAAGCGGAAGCGGAAGCGGAACGGGGAATAGTGGAATTGGATACGGAAATTAAAAACCTGAAAGTATTGGTGGTGGAAGACATTGCCCTTAACCAATTACTAATGAGGACTTTTTTAGATGATTTTGGGTTTGAATGCGATATTGCCCCAAACGGAAGGGTGGCCATTGAAAAGTTATCCGAAATAAACGCCGGATCGGCCAAACCTTATGATATTATTTTGATGGATTTGCAGATGCCTGAAATGAATGGGTTTGAAGCTACAGAATATATTCGCGACATAATGAATTCTAAAATCCCTATTATCGCGTTAACTGCCGATGTAACAACAGTTGATTTAGCAAAATGCAAGGCCGTTGGCATGAATGATTATATCGCGAAGCCGGTTGACGAACGATTATTGTATAGTAAAATAGTTGAATTTGTTAAGAAAACCACACCGCAATCGGCCGGGGTTGACGGATACACCGAGGTTGCCTCTCCCGATAGCCCCTTCGGAATACCTGCAGGCGCGCAGGTGGCAGCGGTAAAATACATTAACCTGGATTATTTGTTACTCCGGACTAAATCTAATCCAAAATTAATGATTGAAATGATCTCGCTTTATTTGGAACAAACGCCCGCTTTAGTTAGTACAATGAAACAAGGCCTGCGGGATAAAAATTGGAATTTATTGCAATCATCGGTACATAAAATGATCCCTTCATTTTCAATAATGGGCATTAGTACAGATTTTGAAGACCTGGCAAAAAAAGTTCAGGAATCCGCCCGCACGTCCGCCCGGATTGAAATGGATGTGAATGACGGAGGTGGACAGGCAAACACCGGCATAAATGACGGCCTGTTAAACAGCCTGGAAATACATGAGGCGGTTTTGCAGCTGGAAAAAGTGTGCGGGCAGGCCTGTAAAGAATTAGGGGAAGAGTTAACTGCTATCAAAAAAACAATAACTGATGAAACCCAAAAATAAGATAAAAATTTTTCTGGTAGACGACGATGCTTTGTTTTTAAAATCACTGGAGATAGAATTTCTTCAGCATGCCGATTTTGATATTGAAACATTTGTAACCGGTGAGTTTTGCGTGGAAAATTTATCACACAACCCTGACGTGATCATTTTAGATTACCATCTTGACGGAATTGATAAAAACGCAATGAATGGCATTGAAACGCTGGATAAAATAAAAGCTTATAATACGGATATTGCTGTAGTCATGCTTTCTTCCCAGGATAAAATTGAGGTAGCTATAAATTGTATGCATCACAAGGCTTTCGACTATGTAATAAAAAGTGAAACAGCTTTCATGCGCTTACAAAAAATCATCACTACCATTTTCCAGTACAAAAAGATGGAAAAGGAGTTAAATTGGTATATGGAGCGAATGTGAGACCCTTCCCGCACCGCCTTGTAAATGTGTGAATTACGCAACTTATTCTCATAATTACGCAACAGTTTCCAAATTTTAAGACCGCACTTTTGTTAGGTGATAATGTTGTCACATAATATATCTATATGAAAAGCAAAATTTTTACCCCGATCATAGCCGTGCTATTGGTTGCGTTTATGGGAAGCTGTCAAAAAGACCAGAGTAACAATTTAACTCCCTCATCGTCTTCTCAAAACAAATTGGGTTCTGCCGCGTCATTGTCAACAATAAAACGGGATGTTGCGGTGTTACAGGGAGTAAATCTTGGAGTTGCAGGCAATTTTGTGATCCTGACAAAAACAGGAATAACCAGCGTATATAAATCTACTATCACCGGCGATGTCGGAACAAGCCCGATCACAGGCGCCGCTATGGTTTTAAGCTGCGGGGAAGTAACAGGGAATGTGTATTCAGTTGATGCAGCCGGCCCTGCTTGTAAAATCACAAGCGCAACCATGCTGACCTCTGCCATTGGTGACATGCAAACTGCTTATACTGATGCTGCCGGGCGTATTAACCCCAACTTCTTAAATTTGGGAGCCGGAACCATTGGCGGATTAACGCTTACACCAGGCCTTTACAAATGGACAAGTTCGGTTAACATTCCAACAGACATCGCAATTGCGGGCGGCCCGAACGATGTATGGATATTCCAGGTCGCCGGTACGCTTAAAATGAGTTCTGCAGTTAGGGTTACCCTGAGCGGCGGTGCACAGGCAAAGAATATTTACTGGCAGGTTGCAGGCGCCGTTACCTTTGGAACTACCAGCCATTTTGAAGGGATTATTTTAGGACAGACGGGCATTAATTTGCAAACAGGCGGATCAATAAACGGAAGATTGCTGGCACAAACTGCTGCAACTTTACAAATGAATACTGTTACACAGCCACAATAAAAATAAAGCTGATCATTGAAAAGGGGCTGCCGAAAACAGCTTCTTTTCTTTTAAGCCCTTTCCAACGGCCAATAAACTTCAGTAAATAACGCCAGCCTTCAATTATGTTACGCCGCTGTGCAAATAGAAACGTCAACCTAAAACACTTTTTGCATTGGAGAAAGCAGAATCGCTCGAGTTTGAGCAAATAAAACAGAAAGCCCTGAAGCAGCTTCGCTCGGGCGAGTGGCTGCATGGCAAAGATGGCGCTTTCGCACTATTATTTAAAATCTCCCCGGATGCCGCAGTGGGGGCCGGGCCGGAAAGTCATTCAAGCCATGCTAAACACAATTCAGAAAAACGTAAAAATGGCAAGAACAAAAAAGGGGCCAACGGAACCACTCATGGATCAATATAGATTAATTAGTCTATAAAAACCATCCTCCCTCGCATCGGTATCCAGGCAAGCAAAAGCGCCGACCTAATCGTACATAGTAACTTGGCTGACCGGCTTATCGGGAAACAAAAAATTGTCACAATTAGAAGAGTGTGTCAATTTATTATAACCCCTCTATCAATTAATCGCCTCAATGTTCTTTACTTTGTAATATAGAACGCTTGAATTCATTTGTAAAATTATATCATGATAACTTATCCCTCTGCAAAGGCAAAAATAAACAGTATAGTTAGCATGGGCATGCTCCTGATTTTGCTATTGGCATCAATGGGCGTAGCCGCGCAGCCGGCAATTGTTACCGGCACACTCCCGCAGGAATTTTCCGGCAAATCCATCCAACTCACCCTGATCAATTATGAAACCCGGAATGACAAAGTTATACAGGAAGCCAAAATAAGCCGGGATGGTAAATTTACCTTAACCATAAGGTTAAAAGAGCCTGAAATTTATGACCTGGGGGTAGATAATTCAAGTCTGGTACAGGTATTGGCTAAACCCGGCGACAATATCCACCTTACGATCAACAAAGACGGTATGCGGGTTACGGGCTCAAAGGAAACACAATATCTTATTGATTATGAAGCGTACAGGAAAAAGGTATTCAGTAAGTATTTAAAACGGACGTATGATTCCTCGGAAGTTGCGGTTAAAAGCGGTAACGAAGCAAGGATCGAATATTGGAACGTGGAGCATGAAAAAGCATCCCAAAATTATAAAGCAGAACTGGCAAAATGGGTTAAACAGCCCTTTTTATTAATTCGCTTGCCGCTGTACACCATAGCATACGCTGGAATTCAGAAACCGATACTGCGCTGATGGATCAGATGGTTTCCATTTACAAGAAAAAATATCCGAAATACGATCTGACCCGGCAGCTGGTAAATAAAGTTAATGCCACCAAACGGATCGCGATGGGCGCCATAGCGCCGGGTTTTGTTTCAACCGATACGGCAGGTAAAAAAATCGGCCTTAAAGGCTTTCGGGGCAAATACACATTTGTTGAGTTCTGGGCCTCATGGTGCCCTCCCTGCCGCGAAGAAAGCCCTACATTGGTGAGGTTATACAATGCATATAAGGGTAAGGGATTTACGATAATAAGTGTCTCCATTGATAAAAACACCACCCTTTGGAAGAACGCAATCCGCAAGGACGGCTATACCTGGGAAAATGTCTGCGATCTGAATGGCTATGGCGGTCCTACGGCGGCGTTATATACCGTAACCGCTATCCCCAATAGTTTCCTGCTGGATAAGAACGGAAGGATCATCGCTAAAAACCTTCGGGGTAAAGAACTGGAAAGCAAGCTCGCAGCACTAGTGAAGTAGTATTTTTTCGCCTCTTTTGGCCCGCGCGGAACACTCCCAACAGAAATCCGAACTGCTACTACCAACTGCTACTGCCACTTCTTCCCCCTCACTCCGAGCGAAGGCTCTTCACCGGATTCGCCAATGCCGTTTTCACCGCCTGGAAACTTATGGTGATCAAAGTAATAACCAGCGTAACAACTGCCGACAGCACAAATACCCCCGGCCCTATGGCTACGTGGTATTGATATTTTTGCAGCCAGCCGCTTAGGAAATATAGGGCGATGGGCGAGGCAATTACACAGCTTATGCCTACCAGCAGGATAAAATCGCCGGAGAGCAGCGCCCATACCTGTGTGATGGACGCACCCAATACTTTGCGCACGGCGATCTCTTTGGTGCGCTGTTCGGCGACATAGCCAGCCAGGCCAAATAAACCCAGGCAGGATACGAAAATGGCCAGGCCGGCAAAAACGCCGGCCAGCTTGCCCACAAGGGTCTCGAGATTGAATTTTTGATCGTAGTCTTCGTTCACAAAAACGTAGGTAAACGGAAAGGCGGGATTATATTTATCAAACAGCTTCCCGATCTTTTCTATAGCCGCATGCGGGCTGATGCCGGGCGCCAAACGGTAGATCACCTGGCTGCGCCAGCCGGGGATATGGGTAAATACAAGCGGCTGTACAGCCGTAAACGGCGATTCCATCAGCGCGTCCTTCACCACCCCAATTATCCGCGACCGTCCATTGATGCCGTTGAAGTTGATCAGCTGGTTAATGGGATTCTTCAGCCCCATGCGTTTAACGGCAGCTTCATTTACGATGATATTGGTGGCATCGGCGTCGAGGTTATCCGAGAAATTGTGCCCGTCTGTCAATTGCATGCCGACGGTTTTAAAATAGGTATCGTCGGTAATTATGGCGCCAACGTTTATGGGCAGTTCCCCGGCGGTTTGGCCGGGCCAGTTGGGTATATTGGTATGCCAGCTAACATTGGTAAGCGGGCTCGATGCCATGGTGACGCTTTCCACCATGCGCGAGGCAAGCAGGTCGTTCCTGAGCGCATCATAGTGGTCGGCCAGGTCTTTGGTCATGAAGGTATTTACCAGCCTGTCGGCGCTATAGCCTGTCGGGCGGTTTTTGGCGTATTGTATTTGCCGGTAAATAATAACGGTACTGATGATAAAAGCCACCGAGCAGCTAAACTGCAGTACCACCAGTATTTTGCGTGGCAAGGCGGCAGCCCTCCCGATCTGGATGCTGCCCTTTAATACTTTTACCGGGTTAAATGACGAGAGATAAAATGCGGGCTTGGCGCCTGCCAGCACACCGGTGAGGAGGACAAAAGCCATCATGATGCCCCAGAAAACAGGATCGCCGTAAGGAATTTTTACCAAACCGCCGGTAAGCGTGTTAAACTCAGGCAGGGCCAGCTGCACAAAAAGGATGGATAAGAGGAAGGCGACAAAAGTCATCAAAACGGACTCGGTAAGGAACTGGAAGATAAGGTCGCGGCGCAGGGAACCGATAGCTTTACGCACGCCAACCTCGCGGGCGCGTTTTTCGAAGCGCGCCGTGGAAAGGTTCACAAAATTGATACAGGCGATGAGCAGCACCAGCGCCCCTATAATACCAAACATGCACACATAATCGATAAACCCACCCACGGCTTTGCCGTTTTGAAAATTGGAATACAGGTGCCAGTTTTTTAAAGGGTACAAAAAAACCTCCGGCTTAAAAGCGCGGACATTCGGATTATTTTGATACACCAGGTTTTTAATTTTAGCTGCTACCTGCGCACTGGTGACACCCGGCTGCAAACCCACAAAAGTTTGGAACGAGGAATTGTCCCACTGGCTGCGGGCATTTTTGACAAAGTCGTACGACTGTTCGACATAGCTGAAGGGCATCAAAAAGTGAAATTGCATAGAGGCATTCGCCGGGAAATCCTTCATCACACCGGTAACTTTAACATCATGCTGGTTATCAATCCTGATGGTTTTGTTTACCGGGTCGTCGTCGCCAAATAGAACTTTCGCTGTTGATTCATCAAGCACGATGGAAAATGGGTCTTTCAACACGCTGTTCACGTTGCCTTTTACAAGCGGGAACTGAAATATCTTCAAAAAATCAGGCGCCACCGTGCCACCGTTGATGATCAACTTCTTATCGCCCACCATGAAATCATGCGACGGGAAATCCACCAAATCAGCCTCGGCTACATACTTTATACCGGGGATGGTCGTCCGCAGCACGCCCGCCAGCGGCAGGGCTACTGCATCCGATGTATTAGTACCTACCTGCGGATTGGTGTAGTTAACCTTAACCGCATACGCCTGCTGGTAATTGGGCAGGAAACGGTCGTACGACAACTGGTTAAACACCCACAGGCCTATCAGTAAGGCCACAGCCATGCCGGTAGCAAGGCCAACAATATTAAGGGCGCTGTAAACTTTATTATTCCGCATATTGCGCCAGGCGATTTTGAGGTAGTTTTTTATCATTGGGTTGGTTTTTTGGTTCACTGGTTCATTAGTTCATTGGTCATGTCGTTGGGCACGTTGGTCCATTGGGCATGCCGGGCGGTTACAGGTTAACAGACAATACAAAATTGGGTACGTTGCATCGGTAAAGATGATTCACGGAATATACTTTATTGTATATACCCCTTTCGCCACACCGCACCTCAATCCGCAGGCTTTTAAATATTTACTTTATTAATTATATTAGCAACGGCCTAAAGCGGCCAAAAAAACCGAATGCCTGATCTGAAAAGGGGTTTCCTTTGCTTCATGCTTACCATAGGCGCAATAGGCCTGTTTGCGCCCGCTTTAAAAGCGCAGGATAAAGCGCAGCATAAAATCGACTCATTAACAAACAGTATAGCCCGCCAGGCGCCTGACAGCGGCAAAGTCCATTCGCTCATTACCCTTACCGGGCTATATGGAAAATATGGTTACGGGGTAAAAGCAGTCGCCGCCGGCCAGCAAGCGCTTCGCCTGGCCCAAAAACTAAATTGGCCCAAAGGAGAGATATTAGCCTACCAGGCGCTGGGCAGCTATTACCGTCCCCGCGCTGAATACGACAATGCGATGGCCAATTACCTCCCTGCGCTGGCTATTGCCCGTAAACTGAAGGACATAACGCTGGAGAACGCGGTCATGAAAAATATACAAGCGATCGGGACCTTCTTTCGCGGCGAGTATAACCTGGCGGTTTTCCGTTCGAACTATATTTCTGCCTTAAATTACGTTAGGCAGGAGATATCGCTGGCCGAAAGCGTGAATGACCCCGGGCTAATTATCCAGGGGCATACTGACCTGGGAAATCTTTACCTGGATTTGAACGACGGCCAAAAAGCGCTGCACGAACTGCAATTCGCGCTCGACTTCGGCATGAAAGCGGGTAAAAAACGGGAACTGCTGAGCATCCTTTCCTTTATAACGAGATATTATGTAAAACAAAAGAATTATGTTGCGGCCGAAAAGGCGGCCCTTCAGAACCTGCAAATTGTTGATGAGCTAAAGGTTCAGAATTTAAAAGAGTCGATCTATGAGGATCTGATTGAGATTTACGGCGACGAAAAGGAGTATAAAAAAGCGTTATATTACAGCAAACAGGTGCTGCCACTCCAGGCATCGTACCGCTTTTTAGACGTTATAGGCTGGGCATATTACCATACCGCCCTGGTTTATATGCAGGCGCCCGACTCCATCCTGGCTGCCGAAGGAATTTTGCCTGCCAAACGGTATCAACTGGCAGTTGATGGATTTAACCATGCGCTGCAGCTGGTTTCACGGGCAGGGAAATCAAGCACCGAGGACCTTGAACAATTGACCAACTTAGGCCTGAGCACCGCTTATGCCAAACTTAATGATTATCCCAGGGCCTACAATGCGTATAAAGCTTATGTTACCGAAAGCGACAGTGTTCGCGCGCTGACCAATGAAGGCGAGTTTAACCGGCAGGTTGCCCGGTACGACTATGTGAAAAAGCAGGATTCGCTGATCTACGCGAAAAAGCTTACCGAAGGGCAACTGGAACAGCAAAAACTGCAAACCGCCCGGCAGCAACAGGCATTGCTGTTGAACCAGCAGCAGTTAAAGCTGGCTAATAATCAGAAAGACATTGAGCAGCTGAACGTTTTGAAAACGAAGGCCGACCTGCAGTCGGAAGAAAACCGGCGAAAAGCAAATGAGCAGCAACTGAAGGCATCGCAAAAAGAAAAGCAGGCCGCCAAAGCTGAACTTACGCTGCGGGATACCGAACTCACCGCCAAACGTAACCAAAGCTATTACTTTATCGCAGGTATCGCGGCGCTACTATTGCTTTCCTTTTTTATTGCTACCAACTACCTTAACCAGCGCAAAGCCAACCGGCAAATTACGCAGGCCAATGATCAGCTAAACGAGCAGCAGGAGGAAATTACCGCCCAGCGCGACAAGCTGTCGGAAACATTAACCGAGCTGAAACAAACGCAAACGCAGCTGATACAAACCGAGAAGCTGGCTTCGCTGGGCGAGCTGACGGCCGGTATTGCGCACGAGATACAAAACCCGCTCAATTTTGTAAACAACTTTTCGGAAGTAAGTGTGGAACTGCTGGAAGAACTGAAGGAAGAAGCCGAAGCCGGCCACACCGCGGATGTTTTGGCAATCGTTGATGACCTGACACAGAACTTAAAAAAGATTAACCATCATGGCAAACGCGCCGACGGCATAGTGAAAGGCATGCTCGAGCACTCCCGCACATCCACCGGGCAAAAAGAACCGGCCGATCTGAATAAGCTTGCTGATGAATATTTCCGCCTGGCCTATCACGGTTTAAGGGCCAAAGACAATTCCTTCAATACCGTCCCGATAGCTATCGGGATGGTAACCCACTTTGATAAAAGCCTGCCGCCGCTCAATATTATTCCGCAGGATATCGGGAGGGTGTTGTTAAACCTGTACAATAATGCTTTTTATGCGGTAAATCAAAAGCAAAAAACCGCGGGCGACGATTATAAACCGACGGTAGAGGTGGAAACTTTTTTCCTCCCCCTTCAGGGGGTTGGGGGGCTTAGCGTAAAAGATAACGGCAATGGCATACCGGATAACATAAAAGATAAGATCATGCAGCCCTTTTTTACCACCAAGCCGACGGGCCAGGGCACGGGCCTGGGCCTATCGCTCAGCTATGATATTGTAGTAAAAGGACACAGCGGGAAAATAAATGTCGAGAGTAAAGAGGGCGAAGGTTCAACTTTCACTTTGTCGCTTCCTGTGTAAATTAAAAGGTAAAGAACTATTCGCCTCCCACAAGCTTCAAATTCCTAAACCATATCATTACCCCGGCTACGATCAACACCCCCCTTTATAAACCTCACTTCGCATACCCATCAACCTCCACCACCGCATCCGCAAACGCCTGGGGAGCTTCCTGTGGCAAATTATGCCCGACACCTCCGCCGATGGTCCGGTATGCATATTTGCCCGTGTACTTCTTGCGATAGGGCGTGTCGTCCGGATAATGCGGAGCGCCATTGGCATCACCTTCAAGGGAGATCGTCGGCACAGTGATAACCGGAAGCTCAGCGATCCGCCTTTCCAGATCGTCATACTTCCGCTCGCCGTCGACGAGGCTCAGTCGCCAGCGGTAATTGTGGATCACGATGGCGACATGGTCAGGGTTATCGAATGCGGCGGCGGAGCGGTTGAAGGTGGCATCGTCAAAGTTCCATTTCGGCGAGGCCAGCTGCCAGATCAGTTTGGCAAAGTCATGCCGGTATTTGTCGTAGCCTGCCTGGCCGCGGTCGGTGGCGAAATAGAACTGGTACCACCATTGGAGTTCGGCCGATGGCGGCAGCGGTACTTTGCCAGCTGCCTGGCTGCCGATGAGATAACCGCTCACGGACACCAGCCCCTTGCAGCGCTGTGGCCAGAGCGCCGCGATGATATCGGCAGTGCGCGCGCCCCAGTCGAACCCGGCAAGTATGGCTTTTTCGATCTTGAGCGCGTCCATCAGGGCAACTGTATCCAGCGCCAATGCAGATGGCTGACCATTCCGGAATGTTTCATTTGAAAGAAAACGCGTTGTGCCGTAGCCGCGCAGGTAGGGGATAATTACCCTATACCCCTTCGCCGCAAGCAAAGGGGCCACGTCAACAAAGCTGTAAATATCATAGGGCCAGCCGTGCAGCAATATTACCGCCGGGCCACTGGCGGGGCCCGATTCGGCGTAGCCAACACTTAGCAGCCCCGCGTCGATCTGCTTTATGGTGTCGAAAAATCTGTTGATTCCTTCTTTTTGAATGTTTATAGCTACCGGGCTTATTTTGCCGGGATTTGCACTCGCCGGGCCGATGATACCAAGCTCGGCGGCAGCAACGGTGACGGCCGCAGCGCCCAAAAAGCGGCGGCGACCAATTTTGAGGTTTTCTGACATGGTTTTAGATTTTTCTTTGGATTAATATTTTCATGGTTCTGTGGTATAAAAATAGCTTTTTCACCCTCTTTCCGGCAAGCAGGAAAGAGGGTAAGAAACCACATTACGCACTGCGCCTACCGCAATGATTTAAACGATGCACGCATTTCTTCCGCGAAAAGTTGCGGTTGTTCCCAGGCTGCGAAGTGCCCGCCTTTGCTGAGCCTGTTGTAATAGATCAGTTTGGGGTACGCCTTTTTTGTCCAGCTTTTCGGGGCCTGGTAAAGCTCATCGGGAAAGGCGCTTACCGCAACCGGGATGGTGACGCCCTTCGGATCAAAGAAGGGAAGCTTGCTTTCCCAATACAAACGGGCCGAAGAAACGGCTGTGCCCGTTAACCAGTAGAGCGTTATGTTGTCAATAATATCGTCTTTGGTCAAGCCTTCCGCCACGCCGTTGAAGACGCGTGTAATAAGCGCAAGGCTCACGCCATCGTGGTCAAGCATCCAGGCGGCAAGGCCGACGGGTGAATCTTCAATTCCGTACAGGGTCTGTGGCCGGTTCGCCATCTCGCTGGCATAACCCAGGCCGTGCTTGTAGAAAAAGTCGAGCTGGTCCCACGCATGCTGCTCATCACCCGATAGCCCGGACGGCGGAGGGGTGCCGAACTGGAGCGCCTTCGAAATGTCGGCGGGAAGTGTAGCAGGCATGTTGGTATGGATGCCTATCAATTCGGGTGGCATCTGCAGCGCCATTTGTTCGGTAACAGCATTGCCCCAGTCACCGCCCTGCGCTACAAACCGCTTATATCCCAGGCGTTTCATCAGCACTATCCATGCCCTTGCGATGTGTTGCGGGTCCCAGCCGGTGGTGGTGGGTTTGCCTGAAAAACCATGGCCCGGCAGTGACGGAATAACGACATCAAAAGAGTCTTCAGCCTTTCCGCCATAGGCGGCAGGATCAGTGAGCGGGCCTATGATCTTCAACTGTTCAATGATCGAACCTGGCCAGCCATGCGTGATGATCATGGGCAGCGCGTTCGGATTTTTAGATTTGACATGGATAAAGTGGATGTCGAGGCCGTCAATATTCGTAATGAACTGCGGATACGAATTTAGTTTCGCTTCGCATTTGCGCCAATCGTATGCTGTTGCCCAGTAGTTTGCGAGTGCCTGCATAGTAGCCAGTTGTACGCCCTGTGACTGATCATTAACCGTTTCCTTTTCAGGCCATTTTGTTGCCAGCACGCGCTGATGAAGATCGGTGAGCGCTGCGTCGGGAAAGCTGACGTGGAAGGGGCGGATCGCATCGCCCGGATTAGTTTGGGCGAAGCCCGGCGCGGTGAGCAGGATGAGGGCCCCGGTACTGCCGGAAATAATTGCGCCGGCAATGGTGCGTTTGTTGTTTTTGGTTGTTTTCATGATTTTGTGAATTATAGTTTGGTTTTTAGTTTAGTTTATTTTTTAAAACCGATCATGCCGGGTTCGGCGGCGGCAATCGTGATGGCCGGAGGTTTTAAAAAGGGCGACGACGAATTTTGAGGTTTTCTGACATGGCCTTAATTTTATTTACGAACAATATTTAATGAGCGTAAGGGATCAATGGCCGGGAGCCAGGGAAATAGCATCAATAGGAAAAATCATTTGGGAGAAACAAATTTAGGTATATTTTTCACTTATATCACTGCATATAAGGTTTTTGAATATTTTTTATTTTTATGATTCATTGGTATTTAAAAATCATTCTGCTATGTGAATTGCGGATGTAATGCCGCCGGGGATGTGCGTGTCTTTAGTTAAAATCAGCCCGGGTAGTTGTTGATTTCCACCGTTCCAATTCTGCCGCCATGTCGGCCAGTTTTTCCGAAGCCCGGTTATAAGCATCATTCCCAAGGAACAGGTGCATTGGCGGCTTCGGGCTTTCAGCTAATTCAATAAAAATTTCCACTGCACGGTCCGGGTCGCCGGGCTGTTGTCCGTCAGCAGACAGGTAACGGTCCTTCGTGTTTTTTACAGCTTCGTAACCCTCGATTCTAGTTTCGGTTAGCGCCAACGAGTTTTTAGTCAGAAAACCAGTCCTAAAGCCCGATGGCTCTACTACAGTAACCTTAATTCCAAATTCTTTTACATCAAGCGCAATCACTTCGGAAAACGCAGCCACTGCAGCTTTGGTAGCCGAGTAAACTGACCAGCCGGGCGCACCAACAAAACCTGCTACAGAACCAATATTTATAATATAGCCCGATCGCTGGCTACGCATTAAAGGCAATACACTCTTCACCACATCTATGGTTGCGAGCACGTTTACATTAAAAATGTTGCGGATATCCTGGCCGGTTATTTCTTCCACCGTTCCGGTCATTCCGTAGCCTGCATTGTTAACAACTACATCGATCCGGCCGAATGCTACAATTGTTTGCTGTATGGATTCATCAATACAATCCTGGTTACTTAAATCAACAGCCAGCGGGAGGAAACGGTCCCTGTCTATCAACCCAACTGCCTGGCTTAATGTGCGCGCGTCACGGGAAGTTGCGGCAACCCTGTAACCCCTATCCAGCAGTTTTTTTACGAGGGTTAAGCCCAATCCCTGGGAGGCCCCTGTTACATACCATACTTTTGATGTGTTCATGATATTATGTTTTTAATATTTCTATTCCGGTTTTTCCTGGCTTTAGCTTTATGTCCCGATAGCTATCGGGATCAGCTTTTAGCTTCTTTTAAATGGCCAAAGTATGCCGTAGTTTCTTCTATAAGGGACTTCATCAGTTCACCCGCCTTTGTATGTTTTAATATTGGTGCGATTTGCCCGCCCCAGAATAAGATCATGTCCCATTTTTCCTGTTCTATAGCTGCTTTCCTTAAATGCGACATAAACTGTGTTTGAAGGGGAAATGGCAAAAAGCCTTTTTCTTTATCGATCAGATCCATTGCAATGCGGCTGGTTATTCCCCTGCCAAGCCTGCCGGTAAATGCCCGCGATAATGCGGTGTACTTAGCCGCATCCGAAAACAACATTTGGCGGTGAACAGGCAGGGCGTTAGATTCGTTGCAGGCCAGGAAAGCTGTGCCTATCTGCACGGCATCTGCACCGAGCGCCAGCGCTGCGGCAACACCTTTGTCGTTAGCAATTCCGCCCGCAGCGATAACCGGGGTCTTTACCTTTTCCCTGATCAACTGAAGCAGTACAAACGTCCCGATGGTAGATGATTCCGCCGGCGCCAGGAACGATGGCCTGTGCCCGCCCGCCTCAAAACCCGAGGCGATGATCAGGTCGACCCCGGCTGATTCCAGCATTAAAGCTTCATCAAGCGTTGTGGCGGCACCTGCGGTGACAACACCAAGCCTGCGGCATTGCTCAAGGATATCAGCCGACGGCGCGCCGAACATAAAGCTGAATACCGGCGGCCTCCGGTGAAGGATCACTTCCACCTGGTTTTCAAAACGCGACTTGAACGGCGCAGGTTTTCGGGGCAAGTCAATTCCCAACTCATCAAAATATGGTTTGAATAAAGCTGTAGCCTGTGCAAATTGCCCGTCTGAAACTGTACCATCCACTGCATCCGTATCCGAAACCCACAGGTTAATATTGTAGGGTTTATTGGTGGCGGCTTTTATCTGCTCATCTACTTCAACTATCTCCTGCGGGCTTAAGGTATAGGCCCCGTAACCCCCGAGCCCGCCGGCATTTGATACAGTCGATACAAGCTGAACAGACGACAGGTTGCCGCCAAATGGCCCCTGCAGGATGGGATATTCAATGCCCAGTATTTTCGATGCTTTTGTTTTGTACCACATAACGTTAAAATTTATTCAGATACATCGCTGATCATTTTATTAACGATCAGCCAGCGGTTATTGATCTTATGAAACGAGAGGAACTCGTCATAATTAAACTGGTACATTTTAACATGCACTTTAGCAACGGCAATGGAATTAACCACATCAATTGAAATGATCGTTCCTTTAAAAGGTTTACCGGAATCTTTCGGGCTTTGACGGTTTTTCACACCGTCGAGGTATTGATCGAGGGTTTTGGCATAGGGCAGGCCTTTTACATCGCCGAATAACAGCGTGCCGGGATTAAAAATGCTGCCCAGGGTATCAATATTTCCTTCGTAAATCCCTTTGAAATAATAATTTTCCAGCGCCTGGATAATTGCCAATGAATCTTGCTGATTGTTTTCCATTTTGTTTAAATTTTGTGCTTTTGAGACCAACAAAGTGAAGGAGAAAAAAGCGGTTAATAAAAGCGTTTTCATATTAATTCAGATTATGCCCTGCGCCCATACCGCCGTCCACGTTTATGATGGCACCGTTAATAAAGTTGCTTTTGGCAACGGCATAAACCATTTGTGCGATATCTTCCACTTCGCCAACTCGGTTCAGCAAATGTAAGCCGGCACTTCGATCGGCATTACCGCCGTGCATCGGAGTGCGGATTGTGCCGGGCGCAATGGTATTCACCCTGATGTTATCTTTGCCAAACTCGCCTGCCAGCTGTATGGTAAGTGCATGTATCGCGCCCTTTGATGCCATTTGTGCGGTAATGGGTACTCCCCCGAGAGCGTGGTTGACCAGTGGCGTACCGATATTGATCACTACACCATCATGCTGCTTTAGCATTTGTGGAATAACTGCCTGGGTAGTAAAAAAAGTGCCTTTCAGGTTTGTATTCAAAAACCGGTCGAGGTAGGTTTCATCCACCTCCAGGAACGGCCTGGTTTCAAAAATGCCGGCGTTGTTTACCAGCACATCTGCCGAGCCAAATTTTTCAATGGCGGCAGCTACCAGTTTTTCACCGGTTTTTTTATCACTTACATTGCCTGCAACCATGGCAAGGTTTTCGCCGGCGCCCAGTTCCAGGTAGGCCTGCTCTAATTTTTCGGCGGTGGACGAATTGATCACCACATTGTCGCCATTTGCTAAAAAGTGGCGGGCTATTTCTTTTCCGATCCCTGATGATGCACCGGTAACTATTATTGTTTGCTTCTTCATGATCTTATTTTCTTTCAGCCGTAATGCCCTTTTCCCTCAGTACCGATACCTGTTCGCCATTATGTCCCCAGTCATTCAGGTCATATTCCTGGATCACTACAAAGGTCAATTGCGGGTCTTTATTTAATACATCACTGAGCAAATCGGTTACCCCTTTTATCAGGGCTTGCTTTTGTTCCCTGGTAACGCCTTCGCGGGTTACTTCTATTTTTACGTATGGCATGGTTTTAATTTTATGCTAAAACTGCTTTAGCGGTTATACTTATATTTAGTTCAAATTCATTATGGATCAGGTTGTCGCCCAAATCTTTAAAGAAATTACCGGAGCGGAATTTCATTTCATATTTAGTACGGTCGATTGCCAGTTTGCCGGTTGCGACTAATATATCGCCACTAACATTCACTACCACATCAAAACCTACAGGATTGGTGATGCCTTTAATAGTCAGATCGCCTTCAACATGTTTGCCGGAAACCGAGGTGATTTCCAAAATTGCATCAGGATGTTTTTCGGTTGAGAAGAAATCATCAGAAGCAAGGTGACCGGCGAATTGTGCGTTAGTTGCGGGATCGGTTACATCCAGTATTTTGATTGAGGTAGTATCGATGATGATCTTACCGCCGCTCAACTTACCGTCATTTAAAACAAGCTCACCTTCTTTAACGTGGATGGTACCATTGTGGGCGCCTGTTACCTTTTTGCCTATCCAGTCAATATTGCTTTGGGCGCTTATAATTTCGAATTTTTGTGTTTCCATTTTCTTTATGTTTTTAATTACAACACAAAGTAAGGCAGGATTTTTAAGGAGGCTGTGTGACCTACATCACATTTGAATAAAGGTGTTATTTATGTGATGTAAATCACTTTTCAGGCGTAGTATAGCCGGCCGAATATCGTTATGGAGTACTTGTCATTCGCCCAATAGATCAGCATTCCGCTCCAGATCATAATGGCCAGGATAGGGAAATTTACCGAGTGTGCCCATCTCATTGGCAGCGGATACTTTTCTTTAATGAATTTCACTGAAACTCGGGTTTTAATTCAGCCTTCATGACTTTCCTGAATTTCATTACTTTGGGCTTTGAGACTTGCATTATGTAAGCTTTATCGCCGTTGAGCCTGTAATAACCCTGGTGATAATTTTCAGCAGAATAAAATGCTGTAAATGGAACAACCTGCGTAACTATTGCTCCATGATAATGCTTTGATTTGTTAATTTTTTTTATCAAACCCAATAAAATATTTTTCTCTTCCGGGGTCCGGTAAAAGGCAATCGAACGATAGTCAGTGCCAACATCAGGCCCCTGGCGGTTAAGCTCAGTAGGGTCATGAGCAAAAAAGAATGCATTAGCCAAAGTAGTAAAACTGATCACCTTTGGATCATAATAAATCTGCGAGCATTCAGCATGCCCGGTAGTAAGCGACGCCACCTGGTCGTAAGTTGGATTTTTAGTTGTGCCGCCTGCATAACCCGATATCACCTTATTTACGCCCTTTAGCTCAGCCGTAGCCTCGCTCATACTCCAAAAACAACCGCCACCAAAAGTAGCTACTTGCTCCCCTGCCTTAGGTTTTGGCAATGGGGTAAAATCATTAGCACCACCTGTCGGTTGCCCACTGGCAACACCGGCGAATAATAAAATTCCGAAAACATTTAAAAAAAATCGTTTCATAAAATAGTGTTAGTTGTGTACAGCCAATACTGCTTTTGCAGCTTAATCATTCGCCGCCTGTTAAAATCAATGCCCGAAACCCGTTGAATGGGGTATCGGGCTTTTGATTTGGGGTATTAATTCTTACTTCTTTCGTGATGCGTTGATGATCACCTGCGCTACTGCCCCAGGATTTGAGATGAAAACCACATGGCTGCCTTTGATCTCCGTGATCTTAGTGTGTGCACGTTTGTACATGTTACGCTCTATGTCCGGGTTGATAGTTTTATCTTCGGTAGCCACTATCCCATAGCTTGGCTTATCTTTCCAGGCTACTTCTGTTACCGGAGTAGCAAAACATTGTCCGATAATAGGCTGTTGTGAAGCGTTCATGAAATCGGCTGTAGCCTTAGGAAGATCGGCACAAAAACCCGCGTGGAATGTTGTTCTGTCAAAAAATACAACTCCCTTTTTGTCAGCTGTAACGCGCATTGAAGGTGCCTTTGGTTGTGTAACTGACCATTTATTTGCGGTTTCACCTTTATCTGGCTCAAAAGCGGCTACATAAACTAATGAAACTACTTTAGGGTCTATGCCTGCCTGGGTAATTACTACACCGGCCCATGAATGACCCACCAGTACCACCGGTCCATCCTGTTGATCGAGTATACGTTTGGTTGCTTCAACATCATCGTCCAATGAGGTCAGTGGATTTTGAACGATAGTTACGTGGTACCCTTTGTTTTTAAGTATCGTGTAAACTCCTTTCCATCCGGAGCCGTCCGCAAATGCGCCATGGACGATCACGATGTTTTTTACAACCGGAGTTTGCGCCGCTATCGGGCTAACCCGTATAAGCAAGCCGCTGAAAATAACGAATGCTGCGATTAAATACTTATTTAACGAGCTGTTTTTAATTGATACAATTTTCATTTTTTTGTTTATTACATTAATAATAGACAAAAGTATTTTTAAAAAAGGGCCGTTATAATGGCTAAATCTCCCAAAATGATGGACTTTTTTCTCTGGGGATGACGCAGATATGAGACCCTGCTATTCAGGCATTTTGTAATGCGTGTGCTGTCAACCAACTATCATGCACATTCCTTAATGAATTCCTGAATGATTGAGGAGAAACCATTATCTTATTTTTAAAATACCGGCTGAAATGATATTCATCATTAAAACCCAGATCATAAGCGATTTCTTTTACAGTCTTAGACGTTAAGTTAAGCTCCCTTTTGGCTTCCATAACGATCCTTTCAGCTATTATTTCGGTCAAGGTTCTTTGGAAATGATTTTTGACAATTCTGCCAAGTGTTTTTGTTGAAATGTTCAATAGTTCTGCATATTCACCTACACTATGTTTTGTCTTGAAATTTAACTCTATCATTCTTTTAAGCTGGCGCAAAAGGTTAGCCTCTGTTGTAGCCCGATCCAGGGGGGGGGATGTTGTCTTTTTGAGAAACTTTATTCTAATGGCCCTGATCAATAATATTTTAATGTATGCGATCAGGAGGTCGTGTTGAGCAAGACCGGCAAATAACTTTTCAGCTATTATATGTTCTATTATGCCGTAAATTGAGGAACTTTCATTTTCAGGTATATTAAAAAAGGGTGGATCATCGGGTGTGTTAAAAAGTACACCGTCGGATGCAACCTCATTTTGATGCCTGAAAATACAGAAGAAATCGGGATGAAAATTGATCATCACTCCCTTTAGCGTAGTGCCATCTATCATAAATGGCTGAAATGGTGATAAGAATACTATTGCCCCTTTAGAAATTTTATAATCAGTGAAGTCAACTTTTAATTCACCATCTCCGGCTGATACCAGGATAATAGAAAAGTAGGGAACCCTTTGCACCCCGTTGAAATGTTTATCACCTTCAAAGTGTATTATTCTGAAATCCAATTCTCCATCAGCAGGATTTCTAAGTACCATGGCCGGTTCAGTTTTCATATTTAAGAATTTATGCGTTTCTCTGGTGTTTCCTACCTCTTTATACTCCTCTATTTTTGTTTAAGAATTATGTAACAAAGTAAGGCAGCGTTTTTCAGCGGTTTACGTGACCTATATCACATTTAAAAAGAGGCAGTTATTATGTGATGTGCATCACATCTCAGGAATGGTATAACCGGCTAAGCGTTTCTCTCGAAACGCCCAAATATGCGGCGATCAGGTGTTTGGGTACCATATTATAAAGTTCGGGGTACAGTTTCAAAAGTTCTTCATACCGGTATTTCGCATCGTTATTCATAAAGGACAACAGCCTTTTCTGGGCCGCAACAAATCCTTTATTGGTCCTCCATCTAAAAAAATGCTCCACGTTGTGCACTTCTTTGCACAGCTTTTCCCTGTCAGCGCTGGTCAAACAAAGCACTTCGGCATCGGTAATGCAATCCACATTGATGGCAGCTTTGGTTTGATTATATAACGCGTTGTAATCCGAGGCCCACCAGTTAGGCATGGCGAACTGCAGGATGAACATTTTAAGGTCATCATTGACAAAGAAGGATTTTAAACAGCCGGAAACCACGAAGTATTCGCAGTCTACCGCATCGCCCCTGGTAATAATGGTCTGTCCTTTTTGAAAACGTTGCTTTTTAAAATGCGAAAAGAAATAATCAAACTGCTCATCCGTCAGGACGGCCAATTTACCGATATGGGCTTTTAAGGTTTCTTTAGCTTCCATTGTGATACCTGCAACTAATATCGCAAACGATTGTTAAAGTTAAGGATTGTTATGTGAAAAAGTATAAATATTCAACCCCCTCCTGTCTTTCAAACGTTATAGGTAACCAGCAATGAGTTCTATAGCTTCTTCACCAACAACACCAGTTGCCCGCGGTGCTCGCTTAAATGAATGGTGCGAACCAGCAGCACATTCAGCCTGTTCCGGTGGGGTTCTTTGACGAAATCTTCCTCAGATATATTTGCATGGCGGGTAAACCATTCATCCGGCGTCAGACTATTAAAATGACCGGCCAATTTTTCATTCACCTGGTTCCACTGCGCCCGTAGCTGCTGTACAGTGGGAAGTTCAGCGATTGCCCTGTCCGGTAACTCAACAAAAGGCCGGTGCAATTCGGGAATTATGGGATCCCCGAAGCGGAGCAATGGCAGCATCATGTCATGTACCGCGGCTAAATGCCCCAGCAGGTAGATACCCCTGTTTCGCCCGGGCACAACTTCCTGCATCAGTTCTTCATCTGTTAGTTTGCCAAAGAGTTTGTTGGTGGCGTTGATCTGCCCCTGCCAGCCATCAACGGCCATTTTTATAAATATTTCCCGGTTCATAGTTTTGGTTTTGTATGATCTTCACCTCGCGCTTCCAGCCTGCATTGCCGGAATTTGCTGCAACAATATTACTGCTTTTGTTTGTCTTTTAATTAGTTTTATACAGTTTTTCGGGGTCAGCTATGTTTGCGCCAGGTGCACTGAAATTAAAATGTTAATATATAAAACACTTGCCCAAAGCAACCTTTCTTTGACCGCTCACGAATAATACAGATATTGGTGCATATCAAACATGGGCGTAAAAATTGATCTCCAACTAAAACTGGCTTCCTTTGCTCAAAGGGGAAGATGGCATAATAACCTCATAACAATCATATCGGCTCCCCTTTTCCGCATCTTAATTATCAGCGGCATTATACGGCTCATGTATTATTCGGTATTGTTGAATACCCAGTCGTACGATACAGCCGGGTACCTGAACTTTCATGCCAATATATTAAAGGGCGAAACCGAAAGTCTCCGCACGCCGGTTTATCCATATTTTATTAAATTGATCGGGTTGTTTGGGCAGGAAAATCTGATAGATCATATCGTCGCGGCCCAAATTGTGATCTCCTTTTTAAGTATCATCCTTTTTTACCAAGTAGTAAAGGCTTTCTATAAAAACAGCAGGGTAATTTTTGCCGCATCGATATTATACGGTGGCATGCTGCCGGTCATCAATTTTGATAAATTGGTGCTTACAGAATCGTTCGCGGTAATTTTTAGCCTGCTTTTCATTTATATGATGGTTAATTACCTGCAAAAGCCTGCCCATATAAAAGCCTGGGTGATCACTTTATTTACCTTTATTGCGGTTATGCTGCGGCCGTCCTTCATTTATTTGCCGGTGCTGATAACAGTTTTTTGGGTATTAAGGCTAACCATTTCTAAAAGAGACCGGAAAATATGTTTATCCGGTTTGGCCGCATCGGTGGTTGTAATACTTTTAATCGCGGGCTATTCAAATCTAAATGAAACGAATAACGGGTTTAACGGTATCTCGGTTGTAAGCAACCATAACGAAATGGCCGTTATCGTAGAAGCCGGGATTTATATGAACGGGGACGACCCTGAAATATCCGAAACAATAAAAGGCAATTTAAAACTTCAGCAAAAAGGGCCCGGAAATGCAGTCCAGACGATAGATATAAACCCGCGATTCGGGCCCGACAGGGTGCACAAGTTTATAGTTAATTGTATAAAAAATCAGCCTATTGCCTATATGTGGCACATCGCCAGTAAGCTGAATGATTTGCAGACCAGCAATATATTTACCAATTATGCCACGCACAAACCTGGTATTTTGGCCTTCAGGGTCGAGAATATAGAATACCTGGTGTTTTGTGTCACTTTCAATATTCTCTATTTTTTGATAGTGTTCGACCTTATCGTAATTATTTCCATGCGGATCAGGCGCAGGTTAACGCCCTGGTTTAAAATAGTTTTATGGCTGCTTATCGTGTTCCCGTTAGCAGTGGCCATAATGGGCGGCTACAACGAATACCAGCGGCTTATTTTACCCGCCATGCCCGCGCTCATTATCCTTTTATTTTCTTATATCGACTGGATATGTTTTGCAACTAACATCAATAAGCTGCGGAGTTACCGGGCATCGGTTTGATGTATAAAAGAACGCCGCTGCAGATATCGGCGCTTTTTTTATATTTGAGTATCCTTTCAATAATTCATGAGCATAAAAATCAAGCTGGCTGTTTTACTTCTTTTAGGCGTACTGCTTACAGCAATGACTCTGCCCGCAAGGAAGCCCGCACCCCTTACACGCCATTTCCTGTACGTAGCGGTGCCCGGCATCCGCGATTATATGGGTTACGGCGGCCATGGCTTACTGGTTTTTGATATGGATCACCAGCACAGGTTTGTAAAACGCATTGAAACCCGCGGCTTTCATCCCAATAAAACACCTTCTAATGTTAAGGGAATCGCGGTGAGCGTCCCGCTTAACTGCATTTATATCAGTACCATCGAAACCCTTCAGCGGATAGACCTTAGCACCGGAAAAATAATTTGGGAAAAAGCCATAGCAGACGGCTGCGACAGGATGTCGATATCGCCCGATGGTAAAACCATGTACCTGCCTTCATTTGAAAATAAAATTTGGAATGTTGTGGACTGCAAAACCGGCGATATTATAAAAAAGATCACCGGTTTCACAAGGTCGCATAATACGCTTTGCGGGCTGTCAGGAAATTATGTGTACCTGGATGACCTGGCTTCGCCATGGTTAAAAATAGCAGATACAAAAACCAGTACGGTCATTAACAAGGTTGGGCCTTTCGGGAATTTCATCCGCCCGTTTACCGTTAATGGCAGGGAAACACGGGTTTTTGTAACCATCGACAGTTTACTTGGATTTGAAGTAGGGGATTTAAAAACGGGCAAAAAGCTTGCCCGCGTAGTGGTTGAAGGTTGGGACAAAGGGCCTGTAAGGCGGCACGGCGACCCCAGCCATGGCATCGGGCTTACCCCCGATGAAAAAGAACTTTGGGTATGCGATGGGTTCAATATGCGGTTGCATGTTTTCAGCGCTGTTGCGCCATACCAGCAGTTAACTACCATCCCTTTACAGGATATGCCCGGATGGGTTACTTTTAGCCTGGATGGGAAATACGCCTACCCATCCAGCGGGGAGGTGATCGATGTTAAAACGCGGAGGGTGCTTTCAACCCTAAAAGATGAATTTTATAACAGCGTTGGCAGCGAGAAGATGTTGGAAGTTGATTTCGAAGGCAGCAAAGCGGTTAGTGCGGGCGACCAGTTTGGCATTGGGCGGGTGACGCGGTAAGTAAAGGAATATTATACTGAACCATAGTGAAACAATTTACCCCGGGCGCTGTTCCCTAAACATAAAGCTTGTATTCAAGCAATTATGTACAATATTCAAACCGTAGGAACAAACATCAGGAACGCAAGGTTATATAGAAACTACTCCCAGGACTATCTCGCATATAAACTTAAAATTTCTCAAAACGCATATAGTAAAGTTGAATGTGGTTATACCAAGATCACCTTAGAAAGACTTATTATAATTGCCGAAATATTAGACGTGGGGCTAAATAAGCTGATTGGAACAGCCGATATCCCGGCAGACGTCGAGGCTATGGGCCGTATCCAGATAGTGCCTAAAATACTCGAAGTTATTTGCCGTACAACGGGCATGGGCTTTGCTGCCGTAGCCAGGGTAACCGAAGATAAATGGGTGGCCTGCGCCATACGTGATGAAATCCTCTTCGGACTGGAACCGGGTAGCGAATTAAAGATCGAAACGACCATCTGCAATGAAATACGAAAGAGCCAGACAGCCGTCGTGATTGATCATGTTGACCAGGATGAAGTTTATGTTGGCCATCCCACCCCGGCGATGTATGGCTTTCAAAGCTATATCTCGGTACCAATTATTTGCCAGGATGGCGCTTTTTTCGGTACACTATGCGCAATTGATCCCAGGCCGGCCAAATTGAATAATCCTGAAACCATTGGGATGTTTAAATTATTCGCTGAACTTGTTTCCTTCCATCTTCACCTTATTGATAAAATAGCTTTGGCCGGGGCAAATTTTTTAGGTGGAGAACGGCAGCTGAATTAGGGAAGTGGGTGGTCTATAAAAATCAATGCCATGCGTTATAGCCCCGGAAGTTTATCATTTCGCCCGGCGCGGCGCATTAAAATAACTCAAAGCCCGATCAAACTCCTGTTCCCTGAGCCTTTCGTTGCTAAATTTCCATACCACGGCCAGGTTCTCCTTAAAAGTAAATTTCACAGCGGTTTCGCCGTCCTTTTCTATCGATTCAACAAACTCGAGATTGAGCGGCAGATCATTGACACCTTCTGCATAATATGCGCATTTTATCCAATTCGCCATAGGGATATTTATTTGAGAAATTGATAAACAGGTTACCCGATGCAATTTACCTTTTTTGAGAGCGTAATGTAATTATTTGATAAATATTTTAACGTGTCCCCTGTAACCCCCGATAGGCCATATATCCCGGCGCCTTGAAAAAATCATCGTCTTTGATAACATCATTTTTACCCAAAATTCTAACCATAACCGTAATAGCATACTTCAATGTGCGTTATATTTGGGAAAATAAACCGTCGCGTGAAATTCCATTTAACTTTCACCTTTTTTTTCCTGGCGGTTGCTGGGATGCCATTCGTTGTAAAGGCGGCGTCCATACTTATTCCTATGGATGATGTTCAAAAAGATCATTTAAAATCATACGGGGTTGCATTTTGGGTATTGAAAAATGGCGGCGAAGTCGACTGGCTGCTCAACTACCGCGGCGGCAGCTTCATGACCAGGTACGATAGAAAAATTGAAAACGAATGTAAAGTGCGCGGCGTAAGCTGCGAGGTTTTACCGGATGCCAAAGTGGATGAGATAATGACCCAAATAAGCGACCCCTCAGTTAACATGGACCTGGTAAAATTGGAAAAGGCCCCACGTATCGCGGTTTATTCGCCGAAAAACAGGGGTGCTTTGGAAGATGCGGTTGTTTTGGTATTGAATTATGCAGAAATACCCTTCGATTACATATACGATGAAGGTGTGATAAAAGGCGATTTGCCAAAGTATGATTGGCTGCACCTGCACCACGAGGATTTTACCGGCCAATACAGCAAAATGATGGGGGGCAGGCGCAGCCAGGAATGGAATGCCGAAAACAGGTTAATGCAGGCAGAGAACGAGGAGAGCAAGCCCGCACAGGAAGCCCTTGCCCGAAAGCTTGGCTTTAAAAAAGTGTCGAAAATGAAGCTTGCAGTTGCACAGGATATCCGTGCTTTTTGCGCCGGCGGTGGCTTTTTATTTGCCATGTGCTCGGGGGCAGACAGTTTTGACATTGCGCTGGCGGCTGCCAATACAGATATTTGCGACGCGATATATGACGGCGACCCGGCCGATCCCAACGCACAATCGAAACTGGATTTCAGCCAGACGCTTGCCTTCCAGAATTTTACGGTCGACCTTAGCCCTTTTTCGCACCGGTTCAGCGATATTGATGTTTCGCGCACGCGGCAGATAAGGCAGGAAGATGATTTTTTTACCCTGTTTGATTTTTCGGCCAAGTGGGATGTTGTCCCCAGTATGCTTACGCAGGACCACGACAGGGTAATAAAGGGTTTTAAAGGCCTGGCTACCGCGTTCAATAAAAATATGCTTAAGCCGGGCGTAACCATAATGGGCGAAATGAAGAGCGCCAATGAAGCCCGTTACATACACGGCGAATACGGCAAAGGGCAATGGACCTTTTATGGCGGCCACGATCCGGAAGACTACCAGCATGGCCGCAATCAGCCCCCAACCGACCTGTCGCTCCACCCGAACTCGCCAGGTTACCGCCTTATTTTGAATAATGTGTTGTTTCCCGCCGCAAGGAAAAAGAAGCTAAAGACGTAAGAATAGTTACCCTTTCCATCCTGAAGCTCAAGGCAAAGGCACTAAAATTATTTATCAAATTTAAGATGGCGATGCTCTAATTTATTAAAGGAGGCTCCTCTGGAGCCCTGAAAATTTATTTGATGGGTCTATAAACACGGCGCTCCTCCGGAGCGTTTTTGTTGCCAATAATATCGTTTTTTTTTGACTCCAGCGGAGTCATGTGTTTATAGAAATGACGTAAACAACGTACTTGGGCTCCGTAGGTGCCTCCTAATCTAACCTCAAACAATTTTAATGTGTTTGCTTCATCCTGATACTTCTGATTGCCCTGTAATTCATGGTAATTCGCTAACTTCACACATTATACTTGATAATGAACAAGGATAAGTCAATGAGCAAACAAGAAGAGCCAATTAGTATTGAATTTAACCACCTTATGATTTATGCCAGGGACAAGCAAAAATCAGCCGATTTTTTAACTTCGATACTTGGACTTCCCGAGCCAAAGCCCGCGGGCTTTTTTCTGTCTGTCGATTTTAAAAACAATGTTACCTTTCAATATGCAGAAACTGCCGTCGATTTTATCATGCAGCATTACGCATTCCTGGTCACCGAAACTGAATTTGATGAAATACTATCACGTATTAAAGAAAGGGGGCTGGAATACTGGGCCGACCCGCGTAAACAAAAGCCGAATGAGTACAACTGTAACCACGGCGGCCGCGGCCTTTATTTTTTAGACCCATCCGGCCACGGCATGGAGATCATCACCCGGCCGTATGGTAGTGATTAGAAAAGCGGCAGTTAATCAAAAATTATAAATTCACATAAAATCCGACATCGAAAATCCGACATCCGAAATGCCGCAGATCATTCTTTAAAGGATATAATAAACTTCGCACCCTCATTTATTTTGCTTTCAATGGCTATGCGGCCGCCTAAACTTACTATGTGGTTATATACCAGGTACAGGCCAATTCCTTTACTATCGGCATGGTTATGAAATTTCTGGTTAAAACCAAAAATCTTGTCTTTTACATTATCCATATCAAAGCCCTGGCCTTCATCCTTAAAAACTAACTGTCTGACGCCCTTTTCAACTTTAGTATAAACTGAAATTACTGGAAAACGATCAGGTTTAGCATATTTGATGGAATTGGTGATGAGGTTAAGAAATATGCTTTCGAGATAAGCCCTGTTAAATTTAACAGTTGAAAACTCAGAAAAGTCAATATCGATCTCAGCTTTGGACTGCTGTATCAGTGACTTTAACGAATGCCTTACGCCAATAAAACAATCATTTAAGTCTAACGCCTCTGTATGAACGTTTAGCACGTTCTTCTGGCTCAGCAGGTCAACATAATTGTTTAACGTATCTTTCAGGCTTTCGGTAGATGCCTTCAGCATCCCGATAAATTCAAGGGTTTCTTCGTCCTGGATCTTAGAAATATCCAGCAGGTTAAAAACGGAAAGCAAATTGCTCACAGGCAGCCGCAGGTCGTGCGAGGTGGAATAGGTCAAATGCTTCAGGTCACTGTTGATCTTTGTCAGGTTGTTGAGCAAAGTGTTCCTGTCCTCATCAAGCTTCTTTTTATGTGTAATAACTTTAGCGATCGCGAATACAAGCCGTTCGCTTTTTATGGGCATCGACGTCCACGAAAGCCATACAATTTCGCCGCTTTTTGTTATGTAACGGTTATCGAAGTTGTGCAAGGCGTTATCATTTATGATACTCCCGCGTTTTTTCGAAGTAATAACCCTGTCTTCGGGGTGAACAAATGAATCTATCGGCCTGGCAAATAATTCTTCATCGGTATAACCTAACGTTTTTGAAACCGTGGGGTTTATCTTTTTAAAATAGCCATCGTACCCGGCCACGCACAATAGGTCAGGGGATAATTCAAAAAAAAGCTCTAAGTTGAAAGTATCTGTTGAATTAAAATGAGGGGCAGTTTCAGTAGTCGTCATCCTTTTTAAATACCCTTTCTTCCTGCGTGAACTCAACCATCGGTTGAGCTAGGTATACGAAATCGGAGCAATTTAGTTACATTAATTAACGGTTAACAGCGTTTATTATTTTGAACCCCGGTGCTTCCAAAAAACCGGCATGAGGAAGATTGAGAAATTCCTAAGATCTGAACCGGGTTTATTTTTAGTAATGCCTTGAACCTCAATCTTATCTCTTCTAAGAGACATCCCCTTCGGCCCCGGTCCTTGCCAATATTAATTTTATATCGCTGGATAATAACTTACATTTATAGACCATAATTTAAATATTTATGTACCGACGGCACTTTGTAAAGCTTTCAGGAGCAACCATGGCGGCGCTGTTATTCAGCAGGCTCACCCATGCCGAAAATAGTAATCATTTGATAAATACTCCAGATGAAGTTTGGGCACAGGCCGGCGCAGAATGGTTTCGGCTGAAGGCCGCAGGCGACTCATCGTTTACATTTAATGATACCGAAGTTATCCTTAAAACAAACGGCAATGCATTGGGTGTTTATGTACAATCATCCAAAACAGCTTTAACAGCAGTGCGTTTAAAATGGAAATACCGGGTTAAACCGGCAACAAAAGTTTTAGGCGACCATTGGGAACGCTCCTATGGCGATGCGGCATGGAAAGGTGCGGATAGCGGCACTAAAAACCCCTGGTATGTATTATTGAATGATGACGGCCAAACAGCCTGCTTTGGTGTAAAAACGGGCTGTAGTGCCATTTGCTGGTGGGGCGTTAATACTGACAGCATTGAATTAACACTGGACACACATTCGGGTGGTGTTGGCGTACAATTAGGTTCGCGCAAATTGCATGCTGCCGATATTGTAACTACCCGAACTACAGCCACGGAAAACCCCTTTTTAACCGCGCGGCGTTTTTGCAAAATGATGTGCGAAAAACCGCGTTTACCAAAACAGCCGGTGTACGGCATAAACGATTGGTATTATGCTTATGGCAACAATTCGGCTAAATTGATCAGGGAACAAACTACGTTAATGGCCGGTTTGGTGACGGATACCAATAACCGCCCTTTCTCGGTGATCGACGCGGGCTGGGCCAAATATTCACCATCGCTTCCCGGTGATGGCGGCTGGGCGGATGATTTCTCGATACCGAACGATAAATTTAAAGATATGCACACGATGGCCGGGGATATTGTAAGCCTTGGTATGCGCCCGGGTTTGTGGACACGACCTTTATGCGCTAAATATAACGATAGCCCCAGTTTGCTGGCCCCGAAAATCCCCGGAAGGGATGATCCTAAAAACCCGGTGCTTGATCCAACCATTCCCGAAAACGTTGAGCGGGTAAAGCACAATATCTCCCTTTACAAGCAATGGGGCTTTGAAATGGTAAAACACGATTACAGCACCTATGATATAACCGGCCGCTGGGGTTTCCAGATGACTGATAGCATTACCACACCGGGCTGGAGTTTCAATGATAAAAGCAAAACAACGGCCGAGATCATCAACCATTTATACCGGTCGATCCGCGAATCCGCCGGTGATATGTACATCATTGGCTGTAATACCATCAGTCATTTATCAGCCGGGCTTTTTGAGCTTAACCGAATTGGGGATGACACCAGTGGCAAAGAATGGGCCCGTACGCGTAAAATGGGTGTAAATACCCTTGGCTTCCGGATGCCGCAGCACAATACTTTTTATGCCGCCGACGGCGATTGCGTAGGTTTAACCACCCAGGTGCCCTGGGAAAAGAACAAGCAATGGATGCAGCTGCTGGCCGAAAGCAGCGCCCCGCTATTCATTTCGGCCCAGCCTGACGCTTTGGGCGCCGAACAAAAAACCCTTATTAAACAATGTTTTGCCAAAGCGGCCAAGATTCAGCCCATTGGCGAACCTTTGGATTGGTTAATTAACCCGCTCCCGGCTAAATGGAGATTAAATAACAGGCTGGTTGAATTTGATTGGGGCTAGGATTTATTAATGTTTTTCTTCTTAAATTAGATAAACATTAATCATATGAAAAAAAATTACCTGGTATCCCATTTAAAATATTGGGCACTTGTGTTGTTGGCTTTTAGCATGACTGTTTCGTGTAAACGTACCCATGGGAAATTAAGCACAGAACAAAGTGTGCTTGTAAAGGATAGCGTAAGCCGGATGGCGATAAACATTGCCGCAGATATTTCCAAAAAAGGCCCGGGTGCCTGGCTGAATTATTTTGAAGACAACCCCAACTTTTTTATGGCCAACGAAGGGCAATTGGTTTTTAAAGACTACCAATCCGCGAAGACATTTATTTTAAATACGCTTGTTAAAAATATTCCGGTTATAAAGCTCCGGTGGGATAACCTAAGGGTCGACCCGCTTACAGCACGACTCGCATCAATTGGCGCTGATTTTCATGAAGACCAGGTAACAAGCGGCGGAAAAAAACTCTCTTATGATGGCTACTTTACGGGTATTGCGCACTATGACGGGCATGGCTGGAAATTAAGGAATACACATTGGTCGATTAAAGTACCGAATAAATAAGCAATTATTATTATCGGAGTAAACCGTTCTATTTCATATTTATCCGGTCGGGCTCGGCAATTTCAATCTCGGGCTTTCCATTGTATAACTCAAAAACGCCGGTAACGCAAAGCGGCTTGCCCTTAAGTTTAGTCCAGTCGAGCGTAATCTTGTTTCCTTTAATGGCAATCGTATATTTTTGATTGGGATAGGCAGAACCCATGTTTAAAAAGGTAAGCGTATCATTGACTATATGCAAAGAGTAGATGGTATCGCAAAGCATCCCGGTTTTTCCAAGTTTTTTATTGAATTCCGTAGCTGAGAATGTTGTCTCCTGGGCAAACGCGGTTGCTGAAAATGCTACAAAAACGAGGGCAGAAAATATCAATTTTTTCATATTAAAAACTACAACCCATCCGGGGTAATGTTTTAATGGAGTGGTAAAACAACTGTAACATTATGCTGACTTAATTTGAATCAATATCTTCCCTGTAAATCTTTATTGCACGTACTATAGAACGCGCAATTTCATCCTGCCCGCTTTTGGAATTTAGGTATCTTTCCTCAGCAGGATTATTAATATAGCCCGTTTCCACCAAAACGGCAGGCATTGCGCTATGGGCCAAAACCAAAACGCCCTGCTCTTTTACGCCCCGGCTGCTACGGCCATCGTTCTTTACAAATTGCTTGTTCAGCAATTCGCCAAACAAGATGCTTTGCTTGCGGTATTTTTGCATAAAAGCGTTTAGTACAATCAGGGCTGTAGGGTCCTTTTCGCTGTATCCGTCATAATTTTTCTGGTAATCTTTTTCAATATATATCGAGGCGTTTTCCCGCAGTGCTTCCATCTGTTCACCCTTGCGGTGAAATCCGTAAACTAAAAGCAGCACACCCTTTGTGTGAGAACGTCGCTCGGGTGTTGAGTTGCAGTGGATCGACACAAACAGGTTGGCATTGTTTTCATTGGCAATTTCCGACCGCCTTTTTAATGGGATAAATTTGTCGGTATTGCGTGTCATTATCACGTTTATACCTGGCATTTCGTCGTTTATAAGCTCGTGTACTCTTTTTGCTATAGCCAGGGCTACATTTTTTTCGAAAGAATAAGTGCCCCGGGCGCCTGGGTCTTTTCCGCCATGGCCCGCATCAACGACAATCGTTTTAAATTTAAAAGCTGACTTAGGCGGCTTGCCTATTACCGAAAAGCTTACGAACAGCAACAATAAAAACAGCGCGCAGTTGATGGATGTTCTTACGTGTTTGGATATTTTTATCATTAAAACAGATAAGAACGGAATTAAATAATTGTTTTAATCTATTTTTTTGGCGGCAGCTTTGCTGCACTTAGGGCATAAGCCAGTAGCATACAAAGTGAATCCTTCAGATTTAAAACCATTGGGAAGTTTTATTTCGGGTAAGTTCAGGTCATCTAAGCAATACACATTATTACATGCCGTACAATTAAAATGCAGGTGCTCATCATGATGATCGTTTTCTTCACAATCAGACGAACACATGGCGTAATTTGCTGTACCGTTTAAATCAAATACTTTATGTATAATGCCTTTTTCTTCAAAGGCGTTGAGTATGCGATATAGGGTAACGCGGTCAATATCATCCATCACACCCTCCAAATCAGGCTGTGACGTTGCCACGTTTTTTGCAGATAACATGGACAACACTTTCAGGCGCGGCCCCGTTTTCTTTAAATGATGTTTTACAAGCAGTGCTTCAAAACTATGCTCATGCGTATGTTCCATTGAAGCTTAAATTATTTTCTATATGCAAAGTTAGAAAGAATTAATTGATTTCGGATTTCGGATGTTCGATTTCGGATTTATTTTGAATTTAATAATTATCAGAAAGTCTCCCCTACCGGGGGCGATGTAGAGGGGGCTTTGAGTGAATAGCAATTAGAAATAATTATTTTATAGAGGATTAAAAAGATCTTCTACAAAAACCCGTTCTCATCCAGCCAGTTTTTGCACCAGTCTATCCATTTATCTTTACTTTTCGGATTGTTTAACCCAAAACCATGGCCGCCGGCCTCAAAAATATGCATCTCTACTTTAACTTTCGCCTTTAGTAGCGCCTCATAAAACATCAGGCTGTTTTGTACGGGTACAGCATCATCGTCTGTGGCATGTACCAGCATCGTTGGCGGTGTATTAGGAGTTATCTGCTTTTCGTTACTGTAAAGATTTAAAAGGTCATCCGAAGGTGTTTTACCGATCAAATTTTCGCGTGAGCTCACGTGCGCCATAGGTCCAAAGCTGATCACCGGGTAAAGCAGCACCATAAAATCAGGGCGAACACTTATATTCTCTTTATCATCTATCACCAATTTATCAAAATGCGTACCCTCGGTCGAGGCCAGGTGCCCCCCTGCCGAAAAACCAATGATCCCGATCTTATCAGATTTTATTCTCCACTCTGTGGCGTGCTTGCGTACCATTAAAACGGCCTGCTGCGCATCCTGCAAAGGGCCGATTGTTTTATCAACCATAATATCATCGCTCGGCAAACGGTATTTAACCACGAAAGCGGTTACCCCGAATTTATTGAACGCCTTTGCCACCCTGTAGCCTTCTTTATCCATTGATAACCCTCCATAGCCGCCACCAGGGAAAATTACTATCGCGGTGCCGTTCGCCGTACCCTTTTCAGGAAAAAATGGGGTGAGCGTAGGGATACTTACCATTGTAACCCACTCATCATCGGTTTTCTCCATTTTCTCGGCGTAAGCAGCCGGCGTTGGTTTAGCATTAGGTATCCCGTTTGGATATAATGGGATCGGTTTCTCCTGGGCATAGGTTAAAATTGCCGAAGTCATAAGCAGTAAGCTAAAAAAAATTGGTTTCATGGTTCACGGGGCTACGGGTATGTTAAAATAAATTTAGAGATACAATTGGCGTCTTAAAGGACTGCAAGCCGAAGATAAGAATTGCTTCGCCAATTCGCATAGCGATGGTGCAAAATATACGCCTCCGCAACTACTCGCAAGTCACCATTCACAACTCAAAGGCACTAATCTCTAATCTCCAGCCTCTAATCTCTTCCCCTAACCCTTCGGCCCGCCAAATTCCATTAAATAGGCTTTTAAAAAATCATCAAGGTCGCCATCCAGTACGGCCTGCGCATTTGATGTTTCATAATCAGTGCGCAGGTCTTTTACCAGTTTATAAGGATGCAAAACGTAATTGCGTATCTGCGATCCCCATTCTATCTTTTTCTTATTTCCTTCAATGGCATTGCTGGTTTCCATGCGCTTCCGCATTTCAGCCTCGTATAATTGTGATTTTAATAGCCTGATGGCATTTTCCTTGTTTTGTAGCTGCGAGCGTGATTCCTGGTTTTTAATGATAATGCCTGATGGTTTATGGTAAAGGCGTACCGCCGTTTCCACTTTATTCACGTTCTGCCCACCTGCGCCGCCTGACCTGAAGGTTTCAAATTCGATATCTGCGTCTTTTACTTCAATATCAATCGTATCATCAACCAGGGGATAAACATAAACAGAGGCAAAGGAGGTGTGTCGTTTTGCATTTGAGTCAAAAGGCGATATCCTGACCAACCGGTGTACGCCATTCTCCCCTTTTAAATAACCATACGCAAAATCGCCTTCAATCTGGAGGGTAACTGTTTTAACGCCGGTTACATCGCCTTCCTGGAAATCCTGTTCGCTTACTTTGTAGCCGCTTTTTTCGGCCCACATAATATACATGCGCATCAGCATGCTGGCCCAGTCGCAGCTTTCGGTACCGCCAGCCCCGGCAGTAATTTGCAGAACCGCGTTGAACTGGTCTACTTCGGCCGAGAGCATGTTCTTAAACTCCAGCTCCTCAACGGCTTTTATGGCAGCATTATACTGCTCCTGCATTTCGGCTTCGGTAGCGTCGCCGCTTTGAAAAAATTCATATAAAACACCAGCGTCGTCAACAACCGAAACCACCTTTTGGTAAGCATCCGTCCATATTTTTTTTGTTTTGATGGAGGCCAGTACTTTTTCGGCTTCTTTAGGCTGGTCCCAAAATGTGGGGCCAATGGTTATTTCCTGCTCCTTTTCCAATGCATCGAGTTTTGCATCGATGTCAAAGATGCCTCCTCAGGGAAGTAACTCTATCCCTTAAATCCTGTATCTGTTCTTTAGTCATTTGGCAAATATATTGTTTTGTTGTAAATGAAGTCGTAAAGGTTGAAAAGGTTGTCGCAGTTGGAATGGTTCTAAAGGTTGTAGTGGTTGAAATTTAGATATTACCCACCTTCTTAAAATAAAGGGTCGTAAAGTTTAACCTTTACAACCCTTACAACTTTTATAACTCATTTAAACTTTATGCCATCTTCATCTGGTTCACCAAACCGCTCATGTCGGCGTGGGTACCGCTTAGCTTTGACAGCAGGTTACTTAAACCAAAGTCTTTATTATGCTCATTTTTCGATTGTATCACTAATTCCTTCATAACGGGTTGTATCAAGGTATTCGATGTTACTAATGCCGTCTTGGGGTCAATACCATAAAAATTATTCAGTTTGTTGGCAAACTTGTTTACCATACTTGATACCAGTGAATTATTATAAATACCCGAAAATTGAAAAAATCTGATCAGGTCTTTCACTTTACCGGTCTCCATCTGGCCTTTCAAAACTTCAATGATTGAACTTGAAGCTTCATTGATCACCGCTTCATGGTATTTAGCGGGGATCTCGGGGTTGTCAATAACTGCCGTCCCGGCGTTATTTTTGACGAGCATAAAGAGTTTTTCAAACATACATTTTTTGTGTTAAAGCAGATTAACAAAATGATGAAAAAATGACAAATTCATTATCATCAATACAAATATATTAAATATTTATTTAAAAGTTCAAAAAGAATTGTAAATTCTGTTGAGAATATGACAATCAGCTTAGTGTAAAACAAACAATATGTATGGGGTGTTAAACTAACACTAAGAAGTGTGTTTATTAAGATTTAATATTGCCCTTACTATTAAATGTTATTTTTGTAAAAAATCATTTCAATTATGCTGCCAAACATCGATTTTACCACCACTAAGGCCTATAAATATTTAGCCGACCATTACATTGATATCACATCAAAGAGCCTGAAGAGTTTATTTGAATCTGATGATCAGCGATTTAATAATTTCTCATTACAATTTGAAGAAATATTACTCGATTATTCAAAAAACCGCATAGATGAGCAAACTGTAGCCTTGTTGATCCAATTAGCCAGGGAGTGTTCAGTAAATGATGCAATAGAAGCCATGTTTTCCGGTGAAAAAATAAACGTTACCGAAGGCCGTCCGGTGCTTCATATTGCTTTACGGAACCGCAGCAATACCCCCATTTATGTGGATGGAAAAGATGTAATGCCGGATGTAAACCGCGTGCTGGAACAAATGAAAACTTTCAGCGAAGCTATTATCCTGGGCGACTGGAAAGGTTACACAGGCAAAGCAATTACGGATGTGGTTAACATCGGCATCGGTGGATCTGACCTGGGGCCAGTGATGGTAACTGAGGCTTTAAAATCCTACAAAAATCATCTTAACATGCACTTTGTATCCAATGTGGATGCTACGCAAATAGTTGAAACTTTAAAAGGCTTAAGCCCGGAAACAACGCTTTTCCTGATCGCCTCCAAAACTTTTACCACCCAGGAAACCATGACGAACGCGCATAGCGCCCGCGATTGGTTCTTAGCCGGCGGCGGTAACGAAAATGACATAGCCAAACACTTCGCGGCGCTATCAACTAATACCGAAGGAGTAGAAAAATTTGGCATCGACAGCAAAAACATGTTCGAGTTTTGGGATTGGGTTGGCGGCCGTTATTCTTTATGGAGCGCGATAGGTCTATCTATTGTTTTGAGCATAGGATTTGAAAACTTTACCGAACTTTTGGCCGGCGCCCATGCGATGGACGAACATTTTAAAACCACCGAACTTGAGCAAAACCTGCCTGCAACACTGGCGCTGATTGGCATCTGGTACAATAATTTTTTTGATGCCGAAACAAACGCCATATTGCCTTACGACCAATACCTGCACCGCTTTGCCGCTTATTTTCAGCAGGGCGATATGGAAAGCAATGGCAAACACGTGGACCGCAATGGTAACCCGGTTGATTATTCAACCGGCCCGATCATCTGGGGCGAACCCGGAACCAACGGCCAGCACGCCTTTTACCAACTGATACACCAGGGAACCAAACTGATCCCCTGCGATTTTATAGCCCCGGCGCAATCACATAACCCGCTGGGTGAACATCATAAGTTCTTGCTGTCAAACTTTTTTGCCCAAACTGAGGCGTTAATGAATGGCAAAACAAAGGAAGAAGTTGTTGCAGAGCTAAAAAAATCAGGCAAAACCGATGACGAAATTGAAAAGCTTGCACCATTTAAAGAGTTTGAAGGTAACAGGCCAACCAATTCCATCCTGCTTAAAAAAATAACGCCACGCAGCCTCGGCTCGTTGATCGCCATGTATGAGCATAAAATTTTTGTACAGGGCATTATCTGGAACATCTACAGCTTTGACCAATGGGGCGTTGAACTCGGCAAGCAGCTTGCTGTTAAAATACAGCCCGAATTAAAAGATGATAGCGAGGTTACAACGCATGATTCATCGACAAATGGGTTGATTAATCAATATAAGGCATGGCGCTAAGGCCCCCTAACCCCCTAAAGGGGGAACTTTTGAAGATCTGTTTTACATTGCCCGTTTAGTGGGTTAGGGGGCTAAACTCCACCTGGTATAAATTTGGCCATTTTTTCCCTGTGATGAAAATTCTCTTTCCCACTGCATCGTATGCGATGCCATTCAATACATCGGCATTGGCATTTCTTTTATCTTCGGGGTACAGGTTTGTCAGGTCTATTTTTTCGAGGACTGCGCCTGTTTTCGGGTCGATCACGATAATGATATTTTTTGTCCAGATATTGGCGTATAGTTTATCGTTGATGTATTCCAGTTCGTTTATGCTGTCAACGGGGCCTTTATCGTCATAAACATCAATATAGCCTTTCTCAGCGTAGGTATCTTTATCTAAAAACCAGATGCGGTTGGTGCTGTCGTCCATATAAAGCTTTTTACCGTCGAAGCACATGCCCCACCCCTCAACACCAACATTATTGGCAAAAGTGCTGAGTAATTTGAACGAGTTTTTATCATATACATAACCTATCTTTTCGTGGTAAGTAAGCTGTATGATCTTATCGCCTACTATTGATATTCCTTCAGCAAACACTTTAGGGTCAACCATTATTTTTTGGAGTACTTTACCCGTAGCCAGATCCTCTTTTCTTAAACTGGACTGCCTGTCCTTTTGCTGCCCGGGAGGCGGGGTCAAATAGCCGCCGCCGCTTTCGTATAAAAATCCATCCAGGTAAACCAGGCCCTCGGTATAGCAACTCGTATCGTGCGGGAAAACTTTTACAACTTTATAAGTATATATTTCAGGTGCTTTGGCTGGGAGTAAAACGATATTGGTTGATATCTCCTGGCTTTTGCCGCCCTGGTAAACTTTGGCGGTGATCACCCTGGGGCCTAAAGGCATGGTGTCTGTTTTTAGAGATAGCGCCGATGAATCTTTTTGCGAGCCAACCTTCACCGAATCAAGCAGGTAAACCACCGAGTCGGGTTTTACACCAGCAGGGTAATGTGCCTGTACAACCACCTTGTCGCCTGATTTATAGGACGCGCCGGCTTCGGGGCTGATGCTAAGGTTATTGTCAGGCCTGGCGGTGTGGTCACAACCAGAAAGGAATATTGCTAATATAGCGGCAGGTAAAATTAGTTGTAGATTTTTTTTCATGTTTTATTCAGGTAGCCGAAGGCCAAAACGCATCTTCAATGTGATTTAGTGTATAATTATGTTTATTGTCGAACAAAATGGCAATAATATCAAACCGCACTTCGCCCTGGTGGTTCATCAGGTAAATATATTCTTCCGCGGCGTCAGCCAGTAATTTTTGTTTGCGGATATCTACAAAATCTTCCGGTTGGCCAAAAAAGTTACCCGTCCGTGCTTTTACTTCGGCAAATATCATCACTTTATCTTTATAGGCAATCAGGTCAACCTCCAGTTTACCATGCGTCCAGTTCTCATCCAGTATCTCGTAACCGGCATTTTCCAGGTGCGCTTTTGCTAAACTTTCGCCTTCCCGGCCCAGGTCGAGGTGCTTGGCCATTATTTTAATATTACAGAACCTAAATATTCCGAAATAGTTTTTTCAACCTTTTTCATGTGCATGTACTGGTTTAGCAAAATCTCCTGGTCGGCTTCAACCGATGTTTTCTGTAATTCAGACCGTAAGCCTTCCAATATCTTGCCCACTTTTTGTTTTTTAAGGTGAAATATCGCGCCTAAAATGGTGGCTTTCATATTTACCTGCTCGTCGGGTACCAGTATCTTGTGCATTTCGTACCAGTTTTCGCTTAAGGTATATTTGGTGGCGATTAGCGTGACGGTTAAATCAACAATATCCTTTTCGGGATAATGGATAAAAAGCTGTTCTTCGGGCAATACCCCATTCTCAACTTCCCTGCGGTAAATTTCGATAAATGTTTTGCACGTTTGATTCTCAAACTCCACATCGCTTAGCTCTGCGATCATGAAAGGGCCGATATACGTATTTGCTATACCATCCCAATCTATCACCTTGTTGCCATACAATAATAACAACCTTACGATCTCCTTTTCCTGGCTTGCATCTTCCCTGGGTTTCTTTTCAACGGGCTCGTCAAGTAATGTTTCATCAACTGGCACGGGCCTCGAAATTTGCTGCTGCGAATCTTTTTTGGCTTTTGCCAGCCGCATCTTATTCAGTTCTGAAAGCAGCGCACGTTCATCTATCTGCAACAGGTAGCTGCATTCCTTTATAAAAACCGATGCTTTAATAGAATCAGGTATCTTGGCTACACTTTCAACGATTTCCCTGATGACGTCTGCTTTTTTTATCGGGTCATTTCCTGCTTCTTTAAGCAGAATATCAGTTTTATAGAGGATGAAATCTTTTTTATTATCCTCTATATGCTTTTTAAACCCGCTGGTGCCGTAATTCCGCACGTACGAGTCAGGGTCATGACCATCCGGGAAAAGCACCACTTTTACATTCAGCCCCTCCTCTAAGATCATATCCAAACCGCGTAACGATGCCTTTATCCCTGCAGCATCACCGTCGTAAAGGATAGTGATGTTTTTGGTGAAGCGTCCAATCAGCCTGATCTGTTCAACGGTTAACGAAGTGCCCGATGAGGCCACTACGTTTTCTATGCCCGCCTGGTGAACCGAAAGCACATCAGCATAGCCTTCTACCAAAAAGCAGTTGTCCTCCTCACGAATTGCTTTTTTGGCAAAATAAAGCCCGTAAAGCACATTGGATTTATGGTATATCTCCGACTCCGGCGAGTTTACATATTTAGGTACATTCTTATCATTCTTTAGCGTACGGCCGCCAAAAGCAATTACCCGCCCGGTAAAACTGTGTATCGGGAACATCACGCGTCCCCGGTAACGGTCGTACAGAGAGCCATTATCCCTTTTTACAGATAAGCCGCTTTCCTCTAAAAATTGCTGCTGATAACCATCTTTCAGGGCCTGGCCTGTAAAGGCTTCCCATTGATCCGGGGAATAACCCAGCTCAAATTTTTTGATCGTATCATTAGTAAAACCCCGCTCTTTAAAATAGCTGAGGCCTATGCTTTTACCTTCGTCGGTGTCCAGTAAGCTTTCGTGAAAAAATTTGGCTGCATAACCGGTAACGATCATCAGGCTTTCGCGGTGATTTTCCTCCTCCTTATTTTCAACCGTTTCAACAGTCTCCTCAACCTCGATGCTGTATTTTTTTGCCAGCCATTTTAAAGCCTCCGGGTAAGTGAATTTTTCCAGCTCCATCAAAAAAGTAACGGCCGAACCGCCTTTACCTGATGAAAAATCCTTAAAAATACCCTTGGCAGGCGAAACCGTGAATGATGGCGTACGCTCATTGGCAAACGGCGAAAGCCCAACATAATTGGCGCCGCGTTTTTTTAACTGCACGAACTCGCCTATCACCTCCACAATATCTGTGGCTTCCATAATACGGTCGATGGTGGATTTGGTGATCATTTATTGAAGTTGCACGTTTTATTTAAAGTTGGCGATTATTTACTACCGGCTAAAAGTACATCCGCCGATATTCCTAAATACTGATGTAAGCCTTTAACCATTTTTAATGTGAGTTCTTTTTTACCAGATAACACCTGGGACACATACCCTTTTGAGCCAATAATATGGATTAGATCTTTTTGCTTTAATCCCTTTTCTTCTAATTTTAATTTGATTACTTCAATTGGGTCGGGTGGCGGAATGTGGAAATGACGGTCCTCATAATCCTTCACCAGCAACAAAAGAAGCTCTAATTCATCAAATTCCGGTGAGCCTTTTGCAGCATGGAATATTTCAATCGTCCTTTCCAGGGCAATGTCATATTCATCTTCACTCTTTAACACCTTCCAATTATTTTCCATAACCATTTACTTTTTATACGGATTTTTCAAATGTTTAATATTCGCGGCATCAATTTTATCATAAGCTACATGTGTACCAAACCAAATTACATATAAAGCTTCAGTCTCAAAGCTGCACGATACTATCAGCCGGAAAGAGTTGCCTTTTATGTTAAATACAACCCTATTGTTTGCAATTATGCTTGCATTGCCATGTACATTTTTCAGCTCATTAAAATTTTTATACTCAGCCCTATACATCTCATCATACCAGTTTTTTAATGAATTATAAGCAAGCGGATATTGATCCATGTAGAAAAGTATTGTCCGCTTTGTGATAACATTCATTTAAACAAATATACTAAGTTTACCACGGGGAAACTATTTTGATAGGATTTTTTAAAATAAATAATCAAACAACAGCCTTTCTTTGCGCTTTTAAAAATGTAATCGCTATCCCAGCCAGTACAATAACACTTCCTATGATCTCATTAATTTCCAGCTTTTCGCGCAATATTATTGTCGCCCAAAAGCAGGCGATAACCGTTTGGCTTAATAAGGCTATTGACACTTTGGTTGATGCCAAATGCCGCAATGTATTGTTGATCGTTAACCAGCCGGTTAGCTGGCAGATCAATCCCAATCCTAAAAGACAAAGCCACGCCTTTGGGGGATAATTAAAAAGGTTATTATGTTGAAACTGGTTAATGATCAGCAAAAAAATGCTTGCGCCCAGCATATTATAAAACATAAAAGTGAGTGTGCTTATTTTTTGCAGGATACCCCTCGTGATCATAATATAAATAGCATACAGAAAACTGGCCAGCAGCGCCAGCAGGATGCCCTCGTTGAATTTAAGGCCAAGAATATTTTGATAGCCGACAAGGATCACCATCCCCAAAATTGAGACAACGGTCCCTATCCAGAATAATGCACCGGAGCGTTTTTTAAACAATAAAAAAGTTAACAGACCAACCCAAAGCGGCGCCAGGTTAGCGACGAGCGTGGAAACCGTTGCCGATATTTTTAAAAGGGATATATTCCAAACGGCGATGTCGGCGCCAAAAACTATGCCCCCGGCAACGGCGATCAGTAACTCATTCCGGCCGATTTTTAAGTTCCTTTTGGCTATACAATATGGCGCCAAACAAAGCCATCCTATAAATATCCGGTAAAAGCCCGAAGTAATGGGCGGCGCGCCCCCAAGCTTTACAAAAATCGGCGAAAAAGAAATGCACAGGATGCCAATAACCAGGCTTACTTTAGGGTTCATCAGGGATATAAGATAGCTACAAACATAGTAAATTGGAGATCAATAAATGCCCCGCCACTAATTGCATTTGTTCTATTTTGTTCTGCATGTATCAAAAGAATGATACCCGGCGTAATAGCTATAAAACCTATTGGCATGAAAAATATCCTGTTCTTTATACTTGCCGTCTTCATATTATTAAATACCGCATGCCAGCCCGAAAACTGCTGTGAACCGAGGCCCCCGGGCTTTTATATAATAGCCATTAAAGACGGGGTAGGATGGGATGGTTATCCCGGCAATAGTACGCTTCATGGCGATACCCTTTCAATAACCGGCATTGGGCAATATCCCGGAACCTTTACGGATACATTGGGCATCCGGATAAAATATACCGGTCCGGGGGACTATAAACTGCTTAAAAACCAGGTTTTTTATCGTAGTACATCCGGCCATAGCACCCCGCTAAACAGTTATAAACCTGATAGCTTATTTAATAATACAATAACTATTGGTGGTTACGATCCGGTTGCCAATACCATAAATGGTACCTTTAGTGTGAAATTGGTTGACCTTGCCCCTCCCCCGGGCCAGCCTGGAGACATTAGCTTTTTAGACGCTCAATTCTACCTGGCTTTGCATAAATAGTTGTATTTTTGGCGCTTTAAAAACGACTCTATGGGCCAGCGGACAAAGATCAAAGCATTACTGGAAAATGAACAAACAGGTATTGAAGTAACGGTTAAGGGATGGGTACGTTCCTTCCGCAATAACCAGTTTGTTGCTTTGAACGATGGCTCGACCAACAGCAATTTGCAAATAGTTATCGATTTTGAAAGTGCTGATCCGTTGCTTTTAAAGCGGTTGACTGCCGGCGCTGCCATAAGTGTTTCGGGCACATTGGTTGCTTCCCTGGGCAAGGGACAGAAGGTGGAGGTGAAGGCAACAGAAATTGAAATACTGGGCGACTGCGACCCGGATAAATATCCATTACAATTAAAAAATCGCCCAAGCCTGGAGTTTCTGCGCGAAATAGCCCACCTGCGTTTCCGTACCAATACTTTTGGCGCCATATTCCGGGTGCGTAACAGCCTGGCATTTGCTGTGCACCAGTTTTTTCAGGACCGTGGATTTGTTTACCTGCACACGCCAATTATTACAGCTTCCGATGCAGAAGGCGCGGGTGAAACTTTCCATGTAACCAATTTCGACCTGGCCAATCCGCCTAAGACAGAAAATGGGGAGGTAGATTTTAAAGAAGATTTTTTTGGCCGGCCAACCAATCTTACCGTTTCCGGTCAACTGGAGGGCGAGTTGGGCGCTATGGCCCTGAGCGATATTTATACCTTCGGGCCAACTTTCCGCGCTGAAAATTCAAATACCACGCGTCACTTAGCCGAGTTCTGGATGATAGAGCCTGAGATGGCCTTCTATGACCTGAACGATAACATGGACCTGGCCGAAGCGTTGCTAAAATACGTCATCAAATACGCCCTGGATAAAAACGCTGAGGATATCGAGTTTTTAACGCAGCGTTTGGCCGATGAAGAAAAGCAAAAGCCGCAGCAGGACCGTTCGGATATGAGCTTGCTGGAGAAACTGCAGTTTTGCCTTGACAATGATTTTGAGCGCTTAACTTATACCGAAGCCATTGATATTTTAAAGGATTCGACGCCGAACAGGAAAAAGAAATTTCAGTACCTTATTGAAGGCTGGGGCACCGACCTGCAATCGGAACATGAGCGCTACCTGGTTGAAAAACATTTTAAAAAGCCGGTAATATTAACTGATTACCCAAAACAGATCAAAGCATTTTATATGCGCCAGAACGAGCCGGACGCCAATGGACATGAAACGGTACGCGCCATGGACATTTTATTCCCTGGCATCGGCGAAATTGTTGGCGGCTCGCAACGCGAAGAACGGCTGGAAAAACTGGAGCAGCGTATGGACGAAATGAATATCCCCAAAGATGAGTTGTGGTGGTACCTGGATACCCGCCGCTTTGGCGCCTGCCCGCATGCCGGCTTTGGATTGGGATTTGAACGCCTGGTGCAATTTGTTACCGGGATGGGCAATATCAGGGATGTGATACCGTTCCCAAGGTTTCCGAAAAATGCGGAGTTCTGATCACAGATAGACTGATGGGTATGATTACGCTGATTGATATTTAACAATTAATCTCACCCGATACCCTAATCAGCTATGAACCATCAACCATGAACTAAAAAATCTGTGATCATAGAATTAGCGACCCACATCAACGCACCCATCGAACGCTGTTTTGATTTAGCACGAAGCATCGACCTGCATATGGAATCAACCAAACAAACCGGCGAAACGGCCATTGCCGGACGCACCAGCGGGTTGATAGTGTTGGGGGAAACCGTTACCTGGCGGGCAAAGCATTTGGGCATCTGGCAAACACTTACTTCGAAGATCACTGAATTTGAATATCCAAATTATTTTACTGACGAAATGGTTGAGGGTGCTTTTAAAAGCATCAGGCATGAGCATCTTTTTTATGCCATCAATGATCAAACCGTGATGAAGGATATATTTGCATTTGAATCTCCGTATGGTTTGCTGGGCGAACTTGCTAATTTTCTTTTCCTTGGGTGGTATGTGGAAAAACTTTTGAGGAAAAGGAACAGGGTGATTAAGAACGTTGCCGAATCTGACCGTTGATTCAGCTGATTTTTATGATTACGCTGAATGGGCATGAAGTAAAAAATCTGCGTTATCATATTTGTGAATTGAAATCTCTGATTATCTTTAGCAGTCCAAATATTTTATCACATGAAAAAAACGATACTTACCCTCATTTTTATTGGCGCTTTTTTAACCGGGTTATTTGCCCAGGAACATTTACTGTGGATGCAGCAGCCCGCAATTTCTCCCGATGGCAACTGGATAGCTTTTGAATATAAGGGTAATATTTTTAAAGTTGCCGTCACCGGCGGAACAGCTATTCCCTTAACTATAAACAGTTCCTATAATGGTCACGCGGTTTGGAGCCATGACGGTAAATCAATTGCGTTTGCCTCCGACAGGTACGGCAATTTCGATGTGTTTATTATGCCGGCCAACGGCGGCAGCGCTGTAAGGTTAACTTTTAATTCGACCCGGGATATCCCTTTTGATTTTTCGCCGGATAACCAAACTGTTTACTTTGGTACAGGGCGATACGACCAGGCTACATCGATCAGGTTCCCGCTTGATGGTTATTTTACAAAATTGTACAAAGTACCTGCTAAAGGAGGGCGCAGTTTGATGGTTAGTTCTGCCGGCACAGAATATGTGCATTTCAACAAAACTGGCGATAAATTTATCTTCCAGGACAGGAAAGGCTATGAAGATGCTTACCGCAAACATCACACCTCGGCGGTAACACGCGATATTTGGATATATGACACAAAAAATAATACATACACCAAAGTTTCGCCCTTTAATGGCGAAGACCGTGAGCCGGTTTGGGGCGATGGCGGTAAATTTTATTACCTGAGCGAACGCAATGGCAACCAAAACCTGTTCGGATCATCGGAAGGGGATATAAATACAATTACCCAGCTAACTACGTTTGAAAAAGACCCTGTTCGCAACCTTTCAAGGGCCGATAACGGGACTTTTGCATTTACACAAGCAGGGCAGATATACACCCTGAAAGAGGGCCAGCAGCCTCAAAAGATCGATATCACTGCAAGCGCCGACTTTAATGGCGACCAGGTAAAAACTATCCCGGTTACTGGGGATGCCACCGAAATGGCGGTATCGCCGGATGCAAAGGAAGTTGCCTTTGTTTACCGCGGCGAAATATTCGCTACTTCGGCCGACGGAAATGTTACCAAAAGAATAACCAATACCCCATACCAGGAAAGAATGATCCAGTTCAGCCCTGATGGCCGCAGCATATTATACTCAGTAGAAAAGGATGGTTCATGGGATATTTATAAGGTATCACTCGCCAATAAAAACGAACCTTATTTTTATGCGTCAACTACGCTGATCACCGAGCCGGTGATCGCAACGCCTAAAGATGAATTCCAGGGCGTTTACTCACCTGATGGGAAAAAAATCGCTTACCTGGAGGAAAGAAACATTATAAAGGTTTACGATATAGCCAGTAAAACATCTTCCACGGTGGTCCCGGAAGGGGTAAATTTTTCGTATGCGGACGGTGACCAGGATTTTGTGTGGTCGCCTGACAGTAAATTTATACTGGCACAATCAAATGAAGGCCGGTTCGGCAGCAGCCAGATCGTATTGTTCAAAGCTGACGGCAGCGGCGACCGCATCAACTTAACACAGAGCGGGTTTAATAATGGCGAGCCACAATTTGGCATGGACGGCAAGATGATGTACTGGGCCTCGGACAAAAAAGGTATGAAAAACCTGAGCCGGGGGAGCCAGTCGGATATATTCGGCATGTTTTTCGACCAGGCTGCCTGGGATAAATACCAGTTAAATAAAGATGATCTTACTTTAAAAAATGAGCAGGATAAAAGGGATTCGGCTGAAATAAAAAAGAACGAAGCGAAAATTAAAAAACCTAAAAAAGACACGACAAAAGCAAAAAAGATCCCGGAATTTACACCAAACCTGGAAAACCTGGATGATCGTACCGAGCGGTTGACCATCAACTCGGCTGATATTGCCGATGACAAACTTTCGTTAGATGGGGAAAAGCTATATTACCTTGCCAGGTACGACAAAGGTTACAACCTTTGGATGACCACACCACGCACCAACGAAACCAAAATACTTGCGCAATTAGACGCCCCCAACGGCTCCCTGGTGATGAGCAATGACGGCAAAACATTATTTGTAATGGCAGGCAGTAATATCATGAAGGTTGGTGTGGATGACGGCAAGGTAACCCCTGTGCATATCAATACCAGTATGGAACTAAATACTGCCTCCGAGCGGAATTATATGTTTGAGCATGTTTACAAACAGGTGCAAAAGAAATTTTTTGACCCGAAACTGCAGGGCGTGGATTGGAAATATTACCATGATAGCTACGCTAAATTTTTACCTCATATCAATAACAACTACGATTTCGCGGTGCTTCTAAGCGAGTTTTTGGGTGAGCTGAATGCATCGCATACCGGCGGCGGATATGTTCCTAACGTACCTGACGGTGATCAAACCGCCTCGCTGGGTTTGATTTACGACTATTCGGCGGGCGGCAATGGCCTTAAGGTAGTGGATGTTATTGCAAGCGGGCCGTTTGACAATGGAACCACAAAATTAAAAAAGGGCTGTGTTATTGATAAAATTGACGGCGTTGCTATAACTGACGACGAGGACTGGGCAAAACTTTTAAATCATAAGGCTGGCAAATTTACACAGATCAACTTTCATGATCCTAAGACAAATGAAAAGTACCAGGAGGTGGTGAAACCTATTAGCCCCGATAAGGAAAGCTATGAGTTACGCTACACAGCGTGGACCAAACGCATGGAGTTTTTAACCGACAGCCTCTCAAAAGGTGAGGTGGGATATGTGCATGTACAAAGTATGGACGACCCCAGTTTCCGTATTACTTTTGATAAAGTTTTAGGTAAAAATATCAATAAAAAGGCGCTGATAGTTGATACCCGGTTTAACGGCGGCGGCTGGCTGCATGATGACCTGGCTACCTTTTTAAATGGCAAGGAATATTTAACGCTCCGTCCGCAAAGCAATAAAACTTTGGGTGGGGAATCACTTAACAAATGGACCAAACCAAGCTGCGTGTTGATGAGCGAGTGCAATTATTCCGACGCCTTTATTTTCCCTTACATTTACCAGGAGCTAAAAATTGGCAAGCTTATCGGGATGCCGGTTGCAGGTACAGGCACTGCAGTTTGGTGGGAAACCCAGATAGACAACACCATTTATTTTGGTATACCGATGGTGGCCACTTATGGTATGAACGAAACCCATCCAACTGAAAACCACCAGTTAGAGCCGGATATTAAAGTAAATAATGATTATGACAAGGAATTAGCCGGCGAAGACCAGCAACTGGAAGCGGCGGTTAAGGAAATGTTGAAGGAGATTAAATAGATTGGTGATTCCTCCGATTTGAGGAATGATTACACCGATTAGCAGCAATAATTGGTGTAATCGCCCGTTCAAATTTCCCCTTTAGGGGGTTAGGGGGCCTCTTTCTTATAATCCTTATGCACGATCAAAAAGCTGGCGCGTTCAACTTTGTGGAAAGGGATATCCCTATTGCCATGGTAGGTGATCTTGGTGGATAACATCTATGAACCATCAACTATGAACTGCTTTCAGTTCCCCAACTGCTTAATAGCCAGGTAAGCCATCAGCCCGGTACTTAATTCCAGCGCGGTTTCTTCCACATCAAAAGTTGGGGTGTGTACAGATGAGGTAATACCCCTGCTTTCATTACGGGTGCCCAAACGGTAAAAGCAGGAATCAGCTGCCTGCGAAAAATACGCAAAATCTTCGGCAGCCATCCAGATATCCAGGTCGAGCACGTTTTCTTTGCCAAGATATTCTTCGGCATGCCCGCGGGTGGACGCAGTAAGTTTTGGTTCATTGACCAGGAAAGGATATCCGCGTACAATATTGAAGTCAACGGTACCTCCCATGCTTTCAACAAGGCCCTTTGCCATTTTTTTCATTTTGATATGGGCATCGCTGCGCCAGGCTTCATCCATCGTCCTGAAAGTACCTTCAAGGTAAACCTCGTTAGGGATCACATTTGTTGCGCCATTGGCGATCACTTTGCCAAAAGAGAGTACGGAAGGGCTCTTAGGGTCGGCAAAACGGCTTACTATCTGCTGTAAAGCAGTAAGCATGTGAGCGGTAATGATCACCGGGTCGATATTTTGCTGGGGCTGGGCGCCATGGCCGCCTTTTCCGTGCACTGTAACATAAAGTTCATCTGTCGAGGCCATGTATTTGCCGGAACGGAAACCTACCTTACCTGCATCGATCAAGGGCATTACGTGCTGGCCCAAAATGGCCTGTGGCTTTGGATTTTCCAGCACCCCCTCTTTTATCATCAGGCTTGCGCCACCGGGCAGCTTTTCTTCGGCCGGTTGAAATATCAGCTTTATTGTGCCGCCAAACTGGCTTTTCAGATCGGTTAATATTTTTGCAGTACCTAACAGTGATGAAGTATGCGCATCGTGCCCGCATGCATGCATAACGCCTGTGTTTTGCGATTTGTAAGGCACCTCATTGGCTTCGGTTATCGGCAGGGCATCCATATCGGCGCGCAGTGCAACCACGTTACCGGATGGCTTTTCGCCCTTAATTAAAGCTACCAGGCCGTTGTCCGCCATTCTTTGATACTCCAGGCCGAGGTCATCCAGTTTTCCAGCAATAAACGCAGAAGTTTCCGTCTCCTGAAAAGAAAGTTCGGGGTGCGAATGCAGGTGGCGGCGGTTGGCCACCACATCATTATATATGTTTTTCGATAATTGCTGTATCTGCTCTTTAATCATTCGATGCGTCGGGTTTGGGTGCATTTATCCTTCCGGATATGATAAACAGGCTTGAAAACATTCCCGTAAGCTCGTTTTCCAGCTTTTGGGCCTCCAGGCGTGTCCTGAAATCGCCGGCCTGCACTTTAAAATTAGGCTCAATATAAGAGATATACGTGTGAATTTCCGGAAATTCATTCATGAATTTTGCCTGCGCGTTGTAAGCGGCTTGCCTGTTCGAGCCAAAAAATATCTGTACACGGTAACCATTGGTGGTTTCTTCGCCAACTACGGTGTTTTTATTAAGGTAAGGCCGCCTGGCGATAAGGGTATCAATAAGGGGGTCTTTTACAACTTCAACTTTACCGCGGGTTTGGGCGGAGGAAAGCGAGGGTATAAAAAAAAATAAAAGACAAATGCCGTACCATGTTTGACTAAGTTTAGCTTTATAGTTGGATACTGCATCTCTCATTGTAGTAAATTTATAAACTATGTCATTGCGATCCGCCGACAGGCGGATTGGCAACTTCGTCGCTGACAGGTGACATGCGCGCATGGCGAGGAGATTGCTTCGTTGTTTCTCCTCGCAATGACATGATGTTTTTAGTTACACCAACCCCACCCCATGGCAATTTTTATATTTTTTACCGCTCCCGCAAGGACAAGGGTCATTCCTGCCGATCTTGTTCTCTACCCTAACCGGGGTTGCTTTTTGTAATTCACGCATGTCCTGCATCGCGGCGCCATTGGCTTCGCCAACCAGTTCGGGTTTCGAAGTACGCAATTTTTTGAGGTCGAGTTTTGGCTGTGGCTTGGCCTCGCGTATTTCATCGGGTTGCTGCTGTACCGGGATCACGCCCCTGAACAGGAAGCTAACAAGCTCTTTGTTCACGCTCGCCAGCATCTGGCGGAACAACTCAAAAGCTTCAAATTTGTAAACCAATAACGGGTCCTTTTGCTCATAAACCGCGTTTTGTACCGATTGTTTTAACTCATCCATCTCGCGCAGGTGCTCTTTCCATGCATCGTCGATCAGGTAAAGGGTCACATTTTTTTCAAATGATTTAAATACTTCAACCCCTTTATTTTTGATGGCTTTTTTCAGCGGAACGGATACCTGTATGCCATGCAGCCCATCGGTAAACGGAACCATAATATTTTCTACATACTCACCGCGTGTTTCAAAAACATCCTTCAAAACCGGGAACGCCTGTTTAGCAATACCTTCCTGTTTACGTTTATAAAACTCTGTTACTTCGGCAAAGGAACGGTCGGCCAACGCGATTATAGAAATATCGGTAAATTCTTCTGCCGTAATTTCAATTTCCAGCGAGAACAAGCGGATCATTTCCAGTACAAAGCCTTCAAAGTTATTTGCTTCTTTGTACTCGGTTACTACATCCTCTACCACATCAAAAATGGTGTTGTTAATGTCGACATCTAAGCGCTCGCCGAATAAGGCGTTTTTACGTTTTGAATAGATAACGGTACGCTGCGAGTTCATCACATCATCATACTCCAGCAAACGTTTACGGATACCGAAGTTATTTTCTTCCACTTTTTTCTGCGCGCGCTCAATTGAATTGGAGATCATTGAGTGCTGTATCACTTCGCCTTCTTCGATACCCATTTTTACCATCAGGTTCGAGATCCTTTCAGACCCAAACAAACGCATCAGGTTATCTTCCAATGAAACAAAGAACTGTGATGATCCCGGGTCGCCCTGCCTGCCGGCACGGCCACGCAGCTGCCTGTCGACACGCCGCGATTCATGGCGCTCGGTGCCAACAATAGCCAATCCCCCGGCGTCTTTTACATTAGGCCCCAATTTTATATCCGTACCACGACCAGCCATGTTGGTGGCGATGGTTACTGTACTGCTCTGACCTGCTTCGGCCACAATATCGGCTTCTTTCTGGTGCATTTTGGCGTTCAGAACGTTGTGTTTGATACCCCGCAGCTTTAACATACGGCTCAGCAATTCCGAAATTTCCACGGAAGTGGTACCCACCAGTACCGGGCGGCCTGCTTTTGTTAAATTAGTAATTTCTTCAGCTACGGCATTGTATTTTTCGCGTACCGTGCGGTAAACAAGGTCCTGCCTGTCGGCACGGCTGGTAGGCGTGTTGGTAGGTATTTCAACCACATCCAGCTTGTATATTTCCCAAAACTCACCAGCTTCGGTAACGGCAGTACCCGTCATACCGCAAAGCTTGTGGTACATACGGAAATAGTTTTGGAGGGTTATAGTTGCGAAGGTTTGTGTCGCGTCCTCCACCTTTACGTTTTCTTTTGCCTCGATGGCCTGGTGCAAGCCGTCAGAATAGCGGCGGCCATCCAGCACACGGCCGGTTTGCTCGTCAACTATCTTAACCTTGCCGTCATCCAAAATGTATTCTGTATCTTTTTCAAAAAGTGTATAAGCCTTTAATAACTGGTTTACCGAATGGATACGTTCTGATTTGATCGAAAAATCGCGCATCAGTTCATCCTTTTTGGCGATTTTCTCTTCGGCGGGCAAAGCAGATTTCTCAATATCCGAAATTTCAGTACCAACATCCGGCATCACGAAAAAGTGCGGGTCTTCGCCCGATGTAGTGATCAGTTCAATACCTTTTTCGGCCAGCTCAACCTGGTTGTTCTTTTCGTCGATTATAAAAAACAACTCGGCATCTACCTTATGCATTTCCTTGCTTTGGTCCTGCATATAATAGTTTTCCGCTTTTAACAGTGTTTGCCGGTTGGCGCCTTCACTCAAATATTTTATTAGTGCCTTGCTTTTTGGTAATCCCCGGAAGGCGCGCAATAAAGCCATACCGCCTTCATCAGGACCGGTTTTTCCTTCGGCAATTAGTTTTTTTGCTTCGTTCAATGCACCGTTAACATAGTTTTTCTGCGCGTTAACCAGGCGCTCAATGCGTGGCTTTAACTCGTAAAACTCATGTTCATCACCGCGCGGGATAGGGCCGGAGATGATCAGCGGTGTACGTGCATCATCAATTAAAACCGAGTCAACTTCGTCCACCATGGCATAATGCAGCTTGCCTTGTACCAGTTCTTCGGGGCTGCGTGTCATATTGTCACGCAGGTAGTCGAAACCAAACTCGTTATTGGTGCCAAAAATGATGTCGGACATGTAAGCTTTACGCCGTTCTTCCGAATTTGGCTCATGTTTATCGATACAATCAACCGATAAACCATGGAATTCGTAAAGCGGGCCCATCCATTCAGAGTCACGGCGTGCCAGGTAATCGTTCACGGTTACGATGTGTACACCCTGTCCGGCCAAAGCATTTAAATATGCCGGCAGCGTGGCCACTAACGTTTTACCTTCACCAGTGGCCATTTCGGCAATTTTACCCTGGTGCAGTACAATACCGCCAATAAGCTGCACGTCATAGTGTACCATATCCCAGGTAACTTCATTATCTGCAGCTATCCATGTATTATGGTGTACGGCTGAATCGCCTTTTATTACTACGTTTTTTTTGCGGGCGGCAAGGTCACGGTCAAACTGGGTTGCGGTAACCTCAATGGTTTTATTTTCCTTAAAGCGCTTGGCTGTTTCTTTTACCACCGCAAAAGCTTCGGGAAGTATTTGCATTAAAATAACTTCCAGTTCCTTATTGCGGTCTTTTTCAAGCTTATCCAGTTGTGTGTACAGTGCTACTTTCTCACTTACGTCGAGGTCGGGGTTATTTTCTGTCCTTTCCTTTATAGATTGGATCTCACTATCAATTCCGGCCAGGCCTTCAGCGATGGTTTCTTTAAAAGCGATGGTTTTGGCCCTCAACTCATCATTAGTAATATCACCGAGTTTTGCAAATTCAGCCTTTACTTTTTCAACCAGGGGCAATAAACTTTTTACGTCCCTATCTGATTTATTTCCAAAAAGCTTACTTATAAATTCTAACATGCTATTTTTATATGTTGCGATAAACTCAACAATTGCGCCACAGCAATTATGAGCCATTATGACAGGCAAAGTTACGGTTTAATCACAGATTTTTACTGATTATTGTGATTTCACAGATTAATGCGGATCACAGATTTAGGCTGATTGTTTTGATTTCACAGATTTTATAAAAGGAAGCGCAGATTTTATAGATAGTTATGATAATACAGATTATAGAAAAAAAAAGCCCCTATATGAAATAAGGACTTTCTTTATATTTATTTGAGATGATTAATTATATCCTATAAAAAATCAGAGCAATCATAAAAATCAATATAAATCAGCGGTGCTCCTGCGCGTTCATGATCCCGCCAACCACTTTGCCATAAGCAAGTACGGGCAGGGCTGCGTATGATATTTTTTTCTTCCAGTTAATGTAGCGGTCGTGGATGAAGTTATCCCAGTTATAACCGTTTAGCTGCGCCCTGCCTAATGAGATGCAGGGCTCGGTAATTTTTGTGGTATGCCACCAGCCTGACGGGAACAACAGCGTTTCGCCTTCCTGTAAAGTAAATTCTATTGGTTTTGCGTCCGCAAAAAGCGGGAATTTTTCGTAGTCGGGGTCCAGGAAGTTCACCTGCGAAAATTTCGGGTTATCCGGGAAGGGGTACATGCTTGGCGTTTGCTCAGGCGGGTACATAATAAAAACTTTTGAGCCATACACCTGGGTGATCTGCGTATGCATAAACAAGGCATCATAATGCAAAAACGGGAAGCTCGAGCCTTTGCCGCCTAAAAATATCTCGTAAACGGTTGTACCCTGCAGCAGCTTTTTGGGCATCAATTTGTGGTTTATCCTGTCAATCTTACCATAAATAATTTCAGGTAAAAAATCTTCCATCAGTTCAGGAAAAACCTTTTTAACATCAAAATTATAAGGATACGGGGCGGGGTTTTCAGCAGTCGAAGTCAGCATCATATCGATAAAATCGCCCATGTTGTAGGTAACGCCGTTGATGGTTTTGTTGATATGCGAGTAATTTTTCTTAAACCAGGCCGGGGTAAATTTCTTCATGGCCTTCCAGTCTTTAGCGGCATCGGTTAGTACAACGGGGCGCGAGTTTTTAACATATTCATTTAAAAATTCCCGCTGCGACAAATTTGTACGCCTGTCAACACCCTTAATTTCTTCGTATTTTGGCTTCACTTCCAGTTCTTCAGTAAGCATGTCCTTTTATTTAAATTAACCTTTTGATAAGATAAAACGACCTTAAACAGTAATTTATTACCGGTTTAAGGGTTCATCTAAGTTTATACGAAAATAACTGCGGGAGTGTTTTATTAAATTTTAGTTAGGTGGCTTACCTAAACAGACTATCTGAACTATTGATTGCCGATCGTTACCCTCCCGCCTTCTTCGCCTTAAACCCATCCGCCTGGAGTAATATTAAAATTTTATCCCTGAAATCGCCCTGTATTAATATTTCGCCGTCCTTTACCGAGCCGCCAACGCCGCACTTGGATTTTAGTTTCTTTCCGATAAGCTCAAGATCGGCTGCTGCGCCAATAAACCCGTCAATGCGGGTAACCACCTTCCCGCCGCCTTTGCGGTCAAGGTAAATCTTAAGGTTTTGTTGCTGCGGGGGCAATGTAGCCGGTGAATTGTCCGTATTCTCCTGGTATTGAAAATCGGGGTTTGTAGAGTAAACGACGCCGGTAAAATTCTTTTTTGACATGTTTATTTCTTTATAGAAACGCAATAGTTTACGTTTTTCGTATGTAATTCGTTCCGGTAAGCCCATCGTCGAGGCGCGATGCATCGCGCCTCGACCAGTACATTTTTTATCCTTGCTCAACACCAAAATATGCCTCCAGTTCACTTAGTGTCGATGAGCTTGTGGCAATATCCTTAATGATCACCCCTTTTTCCATCAGCAATATACGGTCGCATACATCAGTAATATGGTTAAGGTCGTGACTGGAAATAAGGTTGGTTACGCCCTTGTTTTTGTTCAGGTCCTTCAAAATGCTTTTTAAACGGAACTGGGTGCTTGGGTCGATATTGGCAAATGGTTCATCCAGCATTAATAATTCCGGGCTTTGCAGCAGGCATGATACCACCCCAACTTTGCACTGGTTACCTTTCGACAGGTCGCGGATATATTTACCTTTCTTCAATATCTCACCATTAAAAAAATCGCCCATCCCGGATAAAAAATCATCCACATGCGCCCGGCTTTGCTGGTGCAGGCCGCCGATAAAATAAAAATATTCTTCGGGGGTAAGGTAATCTATCAAAAAACCTTCGTCGAGGTATGATGCGGTATAGTTTTTCCAGTTCTCGTGCCCGGCAACTACTTCGCCATTTAATAAAACTTCCCCCGTTTCAGGCCGTATCAGGTCAAGCATCATGCGGAACAAAGTTGTTTTACCGGCCCCGTTATTGCCCACCAGGCCAACGCTTTCACCTTTTCGTATCTCCAGGTGCGGCACATTTACAACGGTAACACCGGCGTATACTTTTTTTAAGTCTTTAATTTCTATCATACTATTTGTTTCTGAAACCTTCGGCTATTTTGTATCTTTTTGTATAAAAATCGGCTTCCAGTTGCTTTATCCAAAAGCCGCGTGTAAAAATAAACACTATCCCGGTTATCGCTAATAATGCCAGGCCAATACCGGCATGGCCAAGCAAGGCGAAGGGCGCGTAAATGACATAGGGAGCCAGGAGCAGCGGGATAGATAATATCCACTGGTTACCGCTAACGCCCTCCCAATTAAAAGCAGCGCCCTTTGACAAGTCGATACGCTTATAATTGCGGTTGGCAAAAAACAATACCAATGTTGTGTTCACACCGATATTCCATACATACATTATAAAATGGATGAGCAGTATTTGCCAGCCAAAATATACATAAGGCGTGGTGAGCAGGAAAAACCCGGTGGATACTACAGTAAATAACAGGTATTTGGCTTTCAGGAAATCGGAGAAGCTTACCTTGCTCACCAGCAAACCATCAAAATGGGAGGCCTGCCAGCTGAACATAAACTGGCCGTAGTTAATAATAAATATCCCTGTCATAAACATGCCCACAAATATGCGCCAGCCCTCCCCATAAAGATGGTTGGTGTAAAATATCAGGCCGTAAAACATAAAAAACAGCCCCATGATCAAAGCTGAACGCGAACGTTTATTGCGCAAAATCAGTTTAATCTCATTCCCTGCCAGGTCACCAACACTGCCAAAGCGGTTCAGCAACGGATACTCAGTACTGCTTTTGTATGATGAAGCTTTGCGCGAGCCGAGTTCTTCGAGATAAAGGTTTTGTTTCAGGTATAAAAAATTCAGGTAATACATCAATACGCCAAGCAAAACAGGCACCAATGCGAATAAAGGCTGGTTTATCAGGTGGCCAAAAAACAAATAGGATATTTTACGAATGGAGATCAGATGCCAGTAAAAATCGGACACGCCGACCAATATTATTACCCCTGACACGATCAAAAATATCCAGCCGTTTAAATTGGATTTTCGCTTAATATATAAGGCCAGGTAATTATTAAATACCGTAAGGCCTGCAATTGAAACTATAAAGGCCAGTGCAGTAAGGCCACCGGAATCCGTGGCGACTATTTTTAAAACAAAGGGCACAAAAAGTATAAACGGCCACAAATTGAACACCGATAATAAGGCGGTAAAGGCCAGGTATTTAACCAGCGAATTGCGCTTAACAGGCAGCTGCAAATAAGGCTGAACACGCAGGGTAGGCAGGTCCTGCAGCTGCAGGCGCATCAAAAGATCGGATAAATAATAGATAAGGATGATGCCGCAAAACGCGACAACAAGGTCTTCCCTTGGGAAAGTCTTATCAAGAATCTTGTCAAGGAAAAAGCCTAAAACGAGGACGTTCAGTAAAAGATAAAATATAAAAATACCCATTACCACACGGATAACAATGCTTTTACCTGTATTTTTTGACCGCCAAAAGGCTTTTAGTTCGTGGCTGAGAAAGGTTGATATCATAAATTGACGGTAGCTGTTAACAGTTAATTTTTTGTAATGATACTTAAAACACCGGGGCTGCCAAACGGGGAACAAAAATTTAATACTTATATCTTTCGCCCCAAAGTTTCTTTAACTTTTCTTTTGATTCCTGCTCGCGGGCATTGTTACCAGGGTTATATAATTTTGTGCCTTTTATTTCTGCCGGCAGAAAATCCAGGTCGGTAAAATTGCCTTCATAGCTGTGGGCGTATTTATAATCCTTCCCATAGCCCAGGTTTTTCATCAGTTTGGTGGGCGCGTTACGCAGGTGCAGGGGAACCGGCAGGTCGCCGGTTTGGCGGACAAGATCCATCGCAGCACCAATGGCTGTAGTGGCCGAATTGCTTTTTGCAGATGTGGCAAGGTAAATAACCGTTTGCGATAAAATAAGCTGCGATTCGGGCATACCAATCACATTTACTGCTTCAAAGCAGCTTTGGGCGAGTAAAAGGGCATTAGGGTTAGCATTGCCGATATCTTCGGAAGCTAATATCAGCATGCGCCGGGCAATAAAGAGCGGGTCCTCGCCGCCGGTGATCATTCGCGCCAGCCAGTAAACCGCGCCGTTAGGGTCGCTGCCGCGCATGGATTTAATGAAGGCCGAAATAATATCATAATGCTGCTCGCCGGCCTTATCATAAAGCGCCATGTTTTGCTGTACATGCTCCAATACGGCGTCATTTGTGATCACTATCTTTTTACTGTCGAAAGCATTTACCAGCAACTCAAAAATATTGAGCAGCTTGCGGGCATCGCCGCCGGACAAGCGCAGCAGGGCCTCATTTTCTTTAATGATTATATTTTTTGTGCGGATTACCTCGTCTTCCTTTTTGGCTTTTTCCAGTAAACTCACCAGGTCATCCTCATTTAAAGGCTGCAGGATATAAACATGGCAGCGTGAAAGCAAAGCCGAGATCACTTCAAACGAGGGGTTTTCAGTAGTTGCGCCGATGAGTGTTACCGTGCCGCGCTCCACGGCGCCCAGTAATGAATCCTGCTGCGATTTTGAGAAACGGTGAATTTCGTCAATAAACAAAATAGGCAATGTATGGCCTTCTGCTTTTAACACGGCTGCTTTTTCGATCACCTCGCGCACATCCTTTACGCCCGAGTTGATAGCGCTTAACGAAAAAAACGGCCTGTCGAGCTGCTGCGAAATAATATAAGCCAGGGTAGTTTTCCCCACACCCGGCGGCCCCCAGAAGATCATAGATGGCAGCGCACCTGATTCAATGGCTTTCCGCAATACCGCCCCCGGCCCAACCAAATGTTTCTGGCCCACATAATCATCCAGGTTTTTTGGGCGCATGCGCTCGGCTAATGGCGGCAGGTTATTCATACCGTAAAAATCAGAAAAGTAAATGCTAAATCCTAAAATTATTAGTAGGTTTGAATAACCCCGATTTTAAAACCCCTGAATTCCGGGGAATTAGAGAAAATATTGGTTCGAGAAGTTATTTTCTTTCCATTAAGTTAGGTGCTATAGCAAGGGTTGGGAAACCGCAAAAATAAAATTGGTAATTTGATTTTAAGGCATACATTTATAGTGACCTTATTATCAACCAATGCGCAAACCAAAAGAAGAGACCACTAATAGCGATAAGCCGGAAGAAAATGTTCGTGATTCTAATAGCAATCAGAACGAGCCCGAAAGTGGTTTGCATGACCAACAACAAGTCGATAATGGCAAGGAAACTCGCCAAAATAACAAAACAAAAAAAATCACTTTTCTCGGGTATTTGAAGAAAAAAGAAAGTCAGCCTATTATAGCAAATATGGTTTCTATTATTGCTGTGATTATCAGTGGCCTTTTGGCTGTTTTTACCTACTATCTTTATCACATTGCATCAGGCCAGGTTGAAAGCGTGGTAAAAGCCGGAAATGCCGCGCAATCTTCTGCAAATACCGCAATAAAAACCCTTGAAGAAACTAAGGCTTACAATAAGGGATACATAAAATTGCAAAAACAAATTTTCACAAGCGATAGTCTCTCCGATGTAAAAAGGCAAAAAAGAGACAGTGCGGCACTAAATACTCAAATAACCGCACTTAATCAAACGCAAAAAAACTTTGAACTTACGAATAGGGCGTATCTTCAGATAAGCGCATTTGACACTGTAAGGCTCGGTAAACCTTATGCTATAATTGCTTTTTTGATAAGTAATATAGGACAACAGCCCGCAAAAATAATTGACGGCTACGCTAACATGACTATAAATATTCCGGGGCTTACCGATCGAAAAGTAATATCTGAAAATGGCAGGGAAAAGTGGTTGCCGGAAAATAGTTATGTTATTACATCTGCGCCAGTGCAAAAAAATATAAACCTTGATGGAGTGGTAGACATAAACTATATAAATCAATTAAAATCTGGTGAAAGAGATTTCTATATATATGGGAAATACAACTATATTAATATTGCAACAAATAAAAAAACACTTTATGAGTTTTATGCAGAACTGTCTTTTGCTCATGGCAAAATTTGGCACATGATACAAAGCGATAATACACCTATGAAGTAATTTGGGTAAATCATATCGGACCGTCAATCAGAAAAGCAAATGCTAAATCCTAAAATTATTGATAGGTCTAAAACACCACATTAAAACCAACATAATAATTACGCGGCGCCGCGGCGTTATAATACCGGTTGCCCACTGCATTTAGGTCATCGCCAAGGCTGTATTTTTCATTGAGCAGGTTATCTGCACCGGCGTAAATCTCCAGTCGGCTTTTGTTGTTAAATTGATGAGCCCATCCAGCTTTTGCCTGTAATAAATTATACGACGGTGCATAAACGGTATTGCCATCATTGAGCGGGATACGCGCTGTATAATTATGCTGAACAAAAAGGTACAGTGACTGCTGCAATTTAATTTGAAAGCTGGTAACAATTACCTGTTCGGGCACGCCGGTTAAATTGTTGCCGGCGTAGTTGGTTGTAGCGTCATGATAATCACTGCTGAACGTAAATTTATCAAGGGTAAGCGATTCATTAAACTGCAGCCCGCGGATAAACCCGGAGCTATTTTCCCTGATGATCCAGTCGGTAAAATAAATTTCGGCGCCGGGTTGGTTGGTGCCGCCTGCGTTGATGTAATACTCAGTTTCATCCGCATTAAAACGGGGGACAATAGCATTTTGCACGTGGTAATAAAAAACCGAGGCGTCCAGGTACATACTTTCGTCCTTATTTCTCAAACGGAAACCTGTTTCATAGTTCCAGCCGGATTGCGCTTGCAGGTTTGGATTGATGGCGTGGTCGGTCGGGCGTATCTCGGATGTAGTTGGCGTTGAATAGCCGCGGCTTACGGAGGCCCTCCAGGCAAAATCGCTGGTTAGCTGGTAGGATAAGGCTATACGCGGCATTAGCTGCGGGGTAAAATTGCGATCGGTATAAGCAGCTTCTTCATTGGGGAAAACGTTCAAAAACTTGTAGTCGTAAAAATTCAGGCTTAATGCAGCTTCAAGGTGCAATTTTTTGTCAATATCGGCTACATACCGGGCAAAGAAAAAATGCTGGTTGGTGTTTATCTTGTCTAAAGTTTGCGCAGTATCCCTTACCCCAAGCCTGTTCCCATAATTATTGATATCCGCATTGGTTTGTTGCCACTCGAGGCCTGCATTCGTTTTCCATTTAAAATTTGCCCTGTCGTTCCCGGTGAGCTCAAAATACGTACGAAATCCGTAGGTACTTTCATAACGCTGTTCGTAATCGGTAATAAACGGGTTTGCAAAATCAACATAAGTACCAAAAACGGATAGAACGTTGCGTAAGTGATCATTAAAATGATATTCGTTCACCGCCCCACCGAAAAGCATTTTTTGATAAATGCCCGCATGCTGTGTTATTGATCCTGGAAGGGTTTTTGTTGCCAGCCTTGCGTCCTGCGGGTCGGCCTGGTACTGGGCTAAATTTAAACCGCCTGGGGTTTCGTAACCGAGGTCTGAATAAAAGCCCATCACGCGCAATTCGTCCTTACTGTTATAGGTCCACTTGTTTACAGCCTGAATGTATTGCCGCTGCATATAGCTGTGCAGGCGGTAACCGCCATAGCTTTCGTAACCCTGGTTTAAATTTAACTGGTAATTGCCCGAACGTTCCTGCAACGCAGTGTTTTCATGGATCAGGCCAAACGATCCACCGTTTAAACCGGCCGATACAAAATTATCGCCGCCGTGTGGCACCGGGCTCAATAACACCACCCCGCCGGTGTTTGCACCAAACAAGCTGCCATCCGGGCCCTTTAATACTTCCATGTTATGAACACTGTTAAAATCTATAGCATTCAAATAGGTATTGCCCCCCGCATCGGTAAGCGGGATATCGTCATAATAAATCTTTACATCCCGAATCCCGAAAGGTGAGCGCAGCAGGCTGCCCCTGATGGACAAGCGATAGCTGCCGGGCGAGCGTTCTTCGGCCCTTACGCCGGGTTGGCTGTTCAAAACAGAAATAAAGGAGTTGGACGGCTGGACATTTAACTGCTGCTGATTGATAACACTTACCGAGGCCGGCACGCTCAAAACCGGCTGTTCAGAAAGATAAGCCCTTACGGTTACTGGCTGTAACTGCAGTATTGTGTCCTTTTTTAAGGTATCGGGCTTCTTCTGCGCATTCGCGCCTGACGCAATGACAAAAATAAAAATTAAGGCGAGGTAAATTTTCATCATAGGCTTTAATCAGGATAACAAAAATAGCTTTTTTAATTACATAAGGATCAAATGCAATGTTTAACTTTTAACTGCCATTAAATTAATGCCGTTGCCGGCGATATTTTATGCTAATAAATCGCCCGATTATCCGTTGTTTAAATATTAAGCTTAAATTGCCGCTGCAAATTGATGCTGCCCCCCGTTAATGTGAAACTATTTTTTCTGATCCTTTTTTTAGCGTTTACCATCCAATCGCAGGGCCAAACCTGTAACGGCAGTTTGGGTGATCCTGTTATTAACCAGGATTTTGGGTCGGGAACAAATCCCGGCCCGCCCTTAGCTAACGGGATAACTAATATGACTTACGTTACCAATTGCCCCAATGATGGCCAGTATACCATAGCTAACAGCATGGCCGGCACCGATAATTGTCATTCCGATACCTGGCACAATGTTCCCTCAGATCATACCGGAACCACAAACGGCTATATGATGATCGTGAATGCATCCCAGCAGCCGAGCATTTTTTTTACGCAAACAGCCACCGGTTTATGCCCGAATACTACGTACGAGTTTTCGGCGTATGTTCTTAACCTGATCATACCGAATGCAACTACGGCCGGGTTCAGCCAGCCTAATATTACATTTACCATACAAACAACGGCCGGGCAGACTTTAGGCACGCCTTTTTCAACGGGTATTATTGCGCCCACTGCTACGGCGCAGTGGATCAAGGAAGGTACTTATTTTACCACCCCGGCAAATGTTTCGGATATAGTTGTTGTGATGACCAATAATGCGCCCGGCGGCAACGGTAACGACTTTGTTTTGGATGACATTACCTTCCGTGCCTGCGGCCCTATAATTAACGTAGGGTTTGGTTCAACGGCAGGGCAGCCTGCTGAGCATTTGTGCCAGGGCAGTAATGCTGCCTATACCGTTAACGCGAATGTTCAGGCCGGAACTGGTACAACCCCTGTTTATCAATGGCAGGCAAATACCAACGGCGCCGGGTGGGTGGATATTCCGGGAGACGCGGCAGCCTCTGCCAGCATCCCATTTACTAACGCGGTTTCGGGAGTTTACCAGTACAGGGTTGGCATAGGCAATGGCTCAAATATTTCATCGGTGCAATGCAGGGTTTATTCTCCCCCTTTAACTGTATATGTCAACCCGGTCCCCATCGTCCCGGCCATTTCGCCGCAATCGCTTTGCGTTGGGGCACCCCTGTCGCTCATCGCCTCCGGAGGTGTAAGTTATACCTGGACCGGCCCCAACATCGCCCCGACCTCACAAAACCCGCTCATCATCAATAGCGTTACCCTGGCAGATGCAGGCACTTATACAGTGCAGGCAATGTCAGACAGCGGTTGTACCGCATCGGTTCAAGTCGCGGTTACTGTTACGCAGCCGATAGTGCCGGTTGTAAGTAACAGCGTGTCTGTTTGTGCAGGCACGCCTGTGCAGCTTTCCGCGTCTGGCGGGCAAAGTTATAAGTGGACGCCCTCCTCCGGCCTTGACAATGATGCTATCCCCAACCCCGTTGCAACCCCGCTGCAAACAACTACCTATAACGTTACCATAAGCAGTGGCACCTGCAGCGACAATACCAAATCGGTAATCGTCACCGTCAATCAAGTCCCGGTTGCCAATGCCGGCAGCGATAAAATTCTATTCGAGGGGCAGTCGGCCACATTAAACGGTACCGTGAAGGGCGATAATATTGTCAGTTATTCGTGGACTCCTGCGACTTTTCTCGACAACCCGGCATCGCTTACCCCAATTGCCACCCCGACAGACGATATTACCTACACCTTAACCGCAGTCTCCAAAACCTGCGGCACTTCAACCAGCAGCGTTTTTGTCCGTGTCTATAAAAAAATTACCATTCCAAACACATTTTCACCCAATAATGATGGCGTAAACGATACATGGAATATCGACGCACTGGTGACTTATCCCGATTGTTCGGTCCTGATCTTTAACCGCTGGGGCCAGCCTGTTTATAAGGGAACCGGCTACGCAAAGCCCTGGGACGGCACCCATAACAACTCACCTTTACCGCAGGGCACCTATTATTACGTCATCGACCTTAAAAACAATACGCCCAAATTGTCTGGCTGGGTATTTATTGTACGGTAACTGTCTCAATCTTAGAACAAATCCGTACAAGTTGATACAATATCGTCACAATATTAAATCAACCGGTTAATTAATTATTTTTGAATTACGCCGGTTTTTATACAGCAACCTGCAATTGCGAAGAATGAGATCGAAATTATTTTTTTTGGCAATTTGTATAGCATTTTCTTTGCAAACCCATGCGCAAACTTGCAACGGCAGCTTGGGCGATCCTGTTATTAAACAAAATTTCGGATCGGGGACAAACCCCGGGTTGCAATTGGCATCCTTTATAACCAACATGACCTATACCACCAATAATTGCCCAAATGACGGCGAGTATACCATATCAAACAGCCTTGTCGGCGCCGGCAATTGCCACCCGCCAACCTGGTATAATGTGCCCGCGGACCACACGGGCAATCCAAACGGCTACATGATGATCATTAATGCTTCGTACCAGCCAAATATTTTTTTTACACAATCAGCGAAGGGCCTTTGCGCTAATACCACCTACGAGTTTTCAGCTTATATACTCAACTTATGCATACCGAGCTTAATTACTGCCTCATATACCCAGCCTAATATCACGTTTTCTATTCAGACAACTACGGGACAGCCTTTGGCCAGTAGTACTACCGGCACTATCCCGCCAAGCTCTTATAACCAGGGCCCTTTGTGGCGTCAGTACACTACTTATTTTACCACCCCGGCAAATGGTACGGATGTGCTTGTTGAAATGACCAATAACGCCCCCGGGGGTAATGGCAATGATTTTATTTTGGACGATATTACTTTCAGGGCTTGCGGGCCGGTCATCCAGGCAGGCTTTTCTTCTGCAACGGGGCCAATAAGCAAAAAAATTTGCGCTGGAAGCAATGCCAATTACACGCTAAAAGCCCAGGTAATAGGGGATGTGAATCCCATTTATCAATGGCAGTCAAACTATTCCGGCAACGGGTGGGTCGATATGGCTGGTAAAACAGCCCCTTCGCTCGACATTAGTTTTGTAAACGCAGTAGCGGGATCATACCAATACCGGCTTGGGGTAGCCAATGGGTCAGGTATCACAGATGCTGGCTGCCGTGTGTACGCGCCTCCGCTAACGGTCACGGTAAACCCACTGCCGGTAGTCCCGCCATTTCCGCCGCAGGCGTTTTGCGAAGGCAGCACGCTAACTTTAACGGCTTCGGGCGGGGCAAGCTATACATGGAGCGGGCCTAACATGGCGCCAACGACGCAAAACCCCCTCGTTATAACCAATGTTACCCAGGCAAATGCAGGGACATACACCGTTGTGGCCTTGTCAAATAGTGGTTGTCCTGCCGCTCCCGTCCAGGCTTCGGTAACGGTTGTGCCGAAAATAGTTGCAAGTGTGAGCACCAATTCAGTAACGGTATGCGCCGGGGAACCTGCGCAACTAAATGCATCAGGTGGCACATATTATAAATGGACGCCTTCCACCGGGCTTGACAATGATGCCATCCCAAACCCTGTTGCCACCCCGCTCCAAACCACAAAATATACCGTTAACGTTAGTAATGGCGGTTGCAGCAACAATTCAAATTCGGTGACAGTTACTGTAAATCAGATCCCCATTGCTAATGCGGGCAATGATATTACCTTATTTGAGGGGGAGTCGGCTACGTTAAACGGGACTGTAAAAGGTGATAATACCAGTTATTCCTGGAGCCCGGCAACCTTCCTGAGCGATCCTACCTCACTTACCCCTGTCACTACTCCCACGGAAAATACCACCTACACATTAACTGCAGTATCCCAAACCTGCGGCACATCAACCAGCAGTATTTTTGTAAAAGTTTACAAAAAGATCAAAGTGCCTAACACATTTTCGCCAAATAACGACGGCGTGAACGATTACTGGGATATTCACGCACTGTCCACCTACCCGCAATGTTCCGTTTTGATTTATACCCGCTGGGGCCAGCAGGTTTACCAAAGTATCGGTTATACAAAGCCCTGGGACGGCATATACAACAGCGCACCGTTGCCACCGGGTACGTACTATTATATCATCGACCTTAAAAATAACACACCAAAATTAGCAGGGTGGGTTTTGATTGTGCGCTGAACTTGTATCGCCTTCAGGCAAAATAGGTAACAAAAAATCGCTTTTAAAACTTACGGTGGCATTTTTCATAGCCGACGGGTTTAAAACCCGTCGCTATAAGGCAATTGTACTTTACAGGTCTGTATGCGGTCCAATTCTTTGTTCATTAAACTACATTTCAATTGTTGCTGCTTTTTTCCATAGCGATAGGTTTGAAACCCATCGCTATCCGGCATCTATGTTTTCAATTTTTAAAAGCGATTTTCCTGGCATAATTAAAATCAAGTTCGTTCACTTCAGGAACAATAATTACACAATTACTTTACCCATAAAAGGATCGCTGTATGACGGGCCGCCTGTTTCAACATGCCCCGCATAACGCCGTTCGTAATTTTTATTGCCGGTTATTTTGACGCTGAAATCATACCAGCCATAGCTTTTGCCGAGGTCGATAGTTAATGCCGTGCCCTTTGTTGAACCCTTAACCGGGAGTTTTTGATCAGCGGCTTTATAGGCATGGTCAATTATTTCAATTACATGGTCCTTCCTGCCAATATTATCCACCATTAATTCAATATTGCCGCTTAACTTTTTGCTTTCGGTTGTGCTGTGCTGGTATCCGCAGTTTATTTCTATCTCCGGGTCTTTAGCGTTTCCATTAAACTCACGGAAAAACCCGTTAGGACCGTACACCCGCAAATGATAATTCTTATCTTCAAACTCTTTTATTGGCCAGGCGTCAGTTAAACTATCGCCGGGAGTTAAGCCGTAAGCCCAGGTTCGCACGGGCTCAAATGCCGGTTTTTCATTTTCTTTTTGGTGCAGATAGCCGCCCGGCGCATAAACATTGAAAGGCGCGCCTGAGGCGTCATTGCCAAAAATTTTGTTTCCTGCCGTAAATTGTATCTCAACCGCGGTTTTTTCCGCATTTAATTTCGCATCGGCATATAATTCGTATGGTAACGCACATGATGGGCGAATGCCTTTTTCCTGCTGTGGCATATAGGGGGAAGAAAAGGGGTCGCTATTGATAACCGCAATCTCTTCTTTGGTCAGCTGTTTAAAGTCGGAGGGCACACTTTTGAATTTGGCTTTATGTATACTTTCCAAAAAAGCATCCTTCTTTACAAATTCAGGGTTTGGTATCTTCTCGCCATTATCGGGCCTGAATACCGAAGTAAGGTTGCCGCAGATGGTTCGCCGCCAGTCGCTGAGGTTGGGTTCCCTTATGCTTTTGCCAGTTTTTTTATTTAAAAAGGTCTCCAAGAACTGCAGGGTCGAGGTATGGTCAAAAACCTCGGAATTTACCCATCCGCCCCTGCTCCATGGCGAAGCGATCACCATCGGCACGCGGTAGCCTAAGCCTATCGAGCTTTCGCGGTCATACTTTTCAGGAAATTCCTTTCTTTCAAGTTCCTGCTCAAGGGTCACAAACTCTACCCGAGTGTCAATCCCGTTTGAAACTTTGCCGGTACCTTCTTTGTGCGAATGTGGTGCAACAAAGGGCGGCACATGATCAAAGTAGCCATCGTTCTCGTCATAGGTAAGTATAAAAATAGTTTTTTTCCATACTTCGGGGTTTTGAGTCAGGATATCCATTACCTCCGATACGTACCATGCGCCGTACCATGCCGAGCTGGGATGATCGGAAAAGTTTTCGGGAGCGGAAAGCCATGATACTGTTGGCAAAGCGCCTGTTTTTACATCTTCCCTGAATTGGTGCAGCACATCGCCCATAGGTACTTGCAGTTCGCGCCCGGTGCCGTTGTCATCATATTTCAGAGTTTCAAGTTTGTGAAAATCAGGGTCGTTCTTATTATTATCAAAAGCTTTTTGGTGGAGGATCTTTTCCCTTTCAGATAGCTGATCAAACATGCCCGGTTTATATTTCTCACGGTCTTTCTTAACTTCTTCGAGGTATGATTTCTTTTCCCTCACTTCCCGTCTTAAATCTTTTGCGCTTTTATCATCAGGTGGCAGGGCAGCAAGTTTCTTTTGCAATTCTTCTATCTGGACAGGCAGCTCAATCGATCTTTTTTCAAGGGCAGTGAGGTGTGGCTCGTGCAAATGGATATTGTATTGCGCAAAAAACTCTAAGGCGTTATCCTGGAAGTTCGCCAGCCAGGGGTCTTCTTCGCCTTCAAAACCGGTATCGATCGAAACCTCGTTCTGGTAGCATTTCCATGATATGCCATTATCTTCCAAACGCTCGGGAAAGGTGGCCCAATGCAGGGTGCCATAATCCATGTCGTCGTTCCAAACGTGCGCCCTCGAATTTTCATGTTGTTCCTGGCGTACGGTGCCTGTCCAAAAATAAAGGCGGTTAGGGTTAGTACCGGTTAACGCTGAACAGAAATTCTGGTCGCAAACAGTAAAAGCATCGGCCAGGGCATAGTAAAAAGGAATATCCTCGCGGGTGTAGTAGCCTAAAGTTAAAGGCATATCGGCATATTCAGGGATACTGTTTCGCTTGTTCTCCAGCCACTTATCAAATTTGCCATCGTTACGGGCATTTACCTGGTTGAGCCATGAATGCGGCAGGGAATCCATCCACGTGGCATTGGTATTTTTTATGTCCAACCGGAAGGGCGCGTAGGTTTCATCCTTTTTATTGGATTGCAGCCATACTTTATTTTTATTTGGGAGGTCAATGGCGCGGGGGTCATTATAACCCCTTACCCCTTTAAGTGTGCCAAAACAATGATCAAAAGACCGGTTTTCCTGCATCAGGATAACGATATGTTCAGCATCCATAAAGGTGCTGCCCGGTGCAGGGTTAATGGCCATTGCCCTTTGAATGGAAGCCGGTAAAAAATTTGGTAACCCCGCGGCCCCGGCTAAAAGCGCGGCTTTTTTTATAAAATCTCTCCTGGTGTCCATAGTGAGTAGTGAGTTGTCAATTTAACTTATTATTTAACGTAAGAAGTTCTTGATTGTAGTCGGTGTATTTTTTATTTTAATGTACATTGTAATTTTTGATTTATTAAGGATACAGTCATTCACCATTCACTTCTCACCACTCACCAACTCTGCCAGCAATATACTCCTCGCAAAGCCCGAATGATAATGTCATCCCGTTGCCGCCAAGCCCGTTGATAATGGTCACTCCGGGCGCAGGTTCTATGATCAGTTCGGTTTCGCCGTTAGTCATTTTGGGGTATATCCCGTGCCATGACTGCAGCAGTTTCCAATCTTTAAATTTGGCAAAAGTTTGTAAGTAAGCCGTTATTAAATTATTAATAAATTCCTTATCAAACGGATCGTGTACTAAACCATATTCGTGCGAGTCGCCGATAGTTAATTCACCGCTGCCATTCTGCGAAACCATAACGTGGATACCCCATTCCAGGTATCCGGCATATTGTTCTTCATAGCGCTTGCGAAGGGCAGGTAATGAAACCGCAGATTGAAAGCCGGGGTAATGGATCAGGGACAAACCGCCACAAAGCGCAGGGCCAATCCGCCAATCATCCGGCTGGCTTACGAGGCGCATCATCTGCAGCTTGCATTTGGTGATATCAGCTGCCGAAAATAGTTCGGGATAAATGGTTTCAAAATCCGCGCCGCTGCAAATAAATATTTCATCGGCTTCCCAGCTGCGGTCGCCTGAGGTAACTTTCGGATGATCTACCCGGCTAATTGCCGTGTTCCAGTAAAATTCAACATCGTATTTTTCGGCCAGGTACAATGCGATCTGGTTAATTGCCACCCTTGGTTCAACTATCATTTCTTCGCTGCTCCACAAAGCGCCTTTTAAACCGGCGGGGTTAACAGCCGGAGATTTTTGCAAAGCCTGTTTAGGCGTCAATAATGCGCAGTCGCGGTATTGCCTGTTGGTTTCTACGTATTCTGTAATTGCCTGCAGCTCATCCTGGTGATAAGCCAGGTGAAGGGAGCCAACTTCATCATGCCATATCCGGGCCTCGGCGCAAATTTCTTTCCAGATGCTTCGCGACAACATAGCCCTTTCATACAATGGACCGGCAGGCTGCCCGATGGGCCAGACCATCCCGAAATTACGGATGGACGCGCCGACGGCCCTTTCGTTGCGCTCAAAAACAGTTATCCGGTAACCACGTATCGCCAGGGCGCGCACTGTGGCAAGCCCCACTATCCCCGCTCCAATCACTATTGCCGAACGCTGTTTCATGCCGGTTGAATATTCAGTTGCTGGTCCTTCAAATCCAAATGCGCTTTACGTGCATTTCGCAAAAAATACAGCAGCGATAAGGTTGCACACACGCCGCCGATGATGGCTACGGTCATCACCCCTTCTTTAAAAAATGTGCCCCAGCTAATGCCGGGATGACCAAGCTCTTTCACCAGCAAAACACTTACACTGCCAAGGTAGCCTATTGAATCTGCCACATAGATCAGGAAACCTACGTTGCCTTTGTAATGGAATGAGGCCAGCAGGCGTTCAAAAAAAACGGCGTTATAGGGTACGTATCCCAGGTAAAGGCCAAGGCCCGCCAGTGTCATCCAAACCATCGGCCCTATTTGCCCCAAAGCGAATAAAACGGTACTTAAGCCTATCAGGACACATCCGGATATGATCATGATGTGGATGATACTAAAAGCTTTAAGATTTTGTTTAATCAGTATAAGCAGGCTCATAGCCACCAGCACCGCTACAGATATGATCGTATCGATCTTTGTATAAATGCTGTTATCCTTTATGCCCAGGCTGGCCCATATTTCAACCTCAAAATTGTCCCTTACATCGCGCATAATGGTTAGGAGTACATAAATAACAAGTGTGAGTATAATGCCCGGCAAAAAGCGCATTAAAAAGCTTTTACGTTCCGCAGCGTTCATGGGCAGCCGTTTGGTACGCAAGCGCACATCTTCGGCAGTTGGCGGGGGCATCAGCTCGAGCAAAAACACAAATAATAGCAGCGGAATTACAAATAGTGCCCCCGTTATAAATGGCATGTTATATTCGCTCACATGAAATGAACCCATCAGCGTGCGTGCTACCGTTTTTATAAACCCGGAAGCGAATATTAAGCTAATGGACAATACGGCGGCCATAAATTCGGTTGATTTTCGGCCCTCGAGGTACCCGAAAACCAGGCCCCATATTAAACCCAGGGGAAAACCGTTGATGAATAAAAAAATGATGTTGTACGGCGCAGGGACTATTGCAAAAAACAACAGCGCCACCCAGGCTATCCCCACCAGTAATAAAATACTTTTAGCCCGCTGGCCCGGCTTTAGCTCGGCGATAAATTTAATGCCATAAAATTTGCTCATGGTATAGCCGATGATCTGCGCGATAACCAGCCAAACTTTATAATCGATATGGAAATATTGCTGACCGGTAAAAGTACCGGCGGCAAATGCCTTACGGAAAGCGTACATAGATGTATACGCGCCGAATGACGAAACAGCGGCCATAACGGAAAGCAATCCGTAAGGCCATTTAGCAACTTTTACCCTGAGCTGATCGACCAGTTTCATTTTATTGGCTGATAATATCAATTACCTGTGCAATGTCATCAATAATATGTGTAGGATTGTATTGTTCCAGTTCTTCACGGGTAAAGATACCTGTTGTCACCCCTATCACATAACGGCATCCTGCGTTTTGCCCTTCACGTACATCAACTTCTGTATCCCCCACTTTTACTACTTCAAGCGGGTTGATAATACCGCTTTCGTGCATCATTTTCAGGATCATAAAAGGGTGCGGCCGGCCCAGCTCCACTTCGTCCGACCCGACAACATAGTCTATCAATCCCTTTTCCCGCCATTGCAACCGGTGGACGATAGTGTCGGCAATATCGCGCGAAAAGCCTGTGTTTATGCCGACCTGTACGCCCATTTTATGCAATTTGGCAAACGTTTCTTCCACATTGGGCAAAGGCTCAATGCCAGGCTCAAATTGATAAAAACTGATCATTTGGCTCACAAACTCGCGGTGTATCGCATTTACCAGGTCAGTGGTAATTTTTTCTTCATTCGTCTCGTGCAGGCGAAGCATTTTTGTGATGGCCTCGTTTTTTTCATAACCCATCAGCGGGTTTATCATATCCAGCGGCACTTCATAATCATACTTTTTTAATGCTGCCTGGAAGGCCTTACTTACATTATGGTCATCTTTAACCGTGGTACCGGCTATGTCAAAAACTACTAATTTAACAGGCATGCAATTGTTATTAAGGCGTTTGGCAATACTAAACTTATTTTATTAATGACAGGCACATGTTATGTTAAGATTTGATTAATAATAAGTCAATGCCGGTTCACTTAAAGATCACGGTATTATTTCGGATTTCGGATTTTCGATTTCGGATTTTTTTGGTAGTGAGCAATTGCAGCTAAAGTCTCCCCTACCTGGGGAGATTATTCACATTATTATTTGTTTTTTTATGGCGTGAATGAGGGCTTCGCCGTTTAGAGGGGGCTAATGACAAGAAATAATCAAGTTCCATTAACATTTTGATAATACCAAACCGTTAAATTTGAACAAAGAAAATTATGCAAACACCCGAAACCATAGTCGACGAAGTTTTTGCCCTGTACGAAAAACATGGCGATGAAGATTATATTGGCGAACCCGTTTCGCAACTCGAACACATGTCGCAGGCTGCCACGCTCGCCGGGGAAGAAGGCTTTGAGGATGAGGTGGTATTGGCGGCTTTTTTTCATGACTTAGGTCACCTGGTTGAAACCAACGGGGAAGCGGAAAGCATGGATGGTTTCGGAAACGTCGACCACGAAAAATTGGGCGCCGATTACCTGCGCGAACGCGGATTTTCGGACAGGCTTGCCAGGTTGGTTGAAAGCCATGTAATTGCTAAAAGATACCTCACCTATAAATATCCTGATTATTACAACCAGCTTTCAGAAGCCAGCAAAGCTACGCTTGAATTCCAGGGCGGCAGGATGAATGAGGAAGAAGCGGCTATTTTTGAATCAAATCCGGACGCCGAACTTTTTATCCGCCTGCGTTATTGGGACGATAAGGCCAAGGAAACGGGCATTCCGGTAGATAATATTTCGCATCTTAAAGCGATGGCTGTGAAACATTTGGGTGTGACAGCCTAAACACGTCCCCCATGTCTGCTTCCGTTGGTTAAAACAATAAATAACTCAATTTATAGTATTTCTACATACCCATCTGTTCCATTCACCCGGATGCGCTGGCCGTCTTTGATCAGTTTGGTGGCATTTTCTACGCCGACTACTGCCGGTAAGCCATATTCACGTGCTATAACTGCGCCGTGGGTCATCAGTCCGCCCACCTCGGTCACCAGGCCTTTTATGGATACGAACAAGGGCGTCCAGCTGGGATCGGTGAAGGTGGTTACCAATATATCCCCGTCTTCCAGGTCAGCATCTTCCATGTTAAGGATGACACGCGCCCGTCCCTCAATAAATCCGGAAGAAACAGCCAGCCCTGCAATCGCGCCGGCCGGGAGATCGTCGTGTTTGTACTTACCCGTAACGATCTCACCATCCGACGTGATCACACGCGGCGGGGTCAATTTTTGAAATAGTTTGTACTCCTCTTTTCGTTCGTTGATGAGCTGGTTATCAACCTTATTTGTGCGCACCACTTCGTGAAATTCTTCAAAAGTGAGATAATATATGTCCGCTTTTTCATGAATAACGTCGGCTTTCACCAGTTTTTCGGCTTCTTTCATTAAAGCCTGCTTATAAACAAAGTGAAGGCTAATAATACCGTATTTCGGATATTCGCGGTAACCGGCGAAATTCCGCAGCAGGCTGATCATTTCTTTTGTTTCTGCGGCTTTTTGTTCACCATCCGGCAACCGGCGCAACCGTTCCAATAAATCCTGTTCTTTTTTCAAAGCTTCCTGCCGTCCCTGCTCAAATTTCCGTTTGCCCGCTCCGGGCTCAAGGTTTTTGATGTTGCTGAGGATCATAGGTAGCAGCATTAATGGTTTTTCGCTCCAGCGGGTTTTGGTAATGTCTATCTCGCCTGCGCAGCGCATGCCATACTTGTCGAGAAAGGCACAAATTGCGTCCCCGGCTTCCTGTCCGCCATTAAACTTATGCAGCTCATCCAAAAAGTCATCGTCTTTTACCTTTTGTAAATAGGCAATTACATCGGGATAAGGGCGGATAACATCCGCCACATCCAATAGCGCCAGGCCCATTTCCGAGGTAATATTGTTGGGCGCGGATTGTGCAAGCGTATCTGCCGGGTTTTTCTCACCCAACCACGCCTTCAGGTTGTTATTAAGCCAGGTCGGGGCATCTACAGCCGCCACTATTGCCGCGAAAGTTTCCGGCCCCGTTAGGCTCTTTCTTAATTGCTGCCCATCTTCAAGGATGAAATCAAACAGCTCCGTTCCAGATTTCGTTTGGATGTCCTGTTTGAACGCTGCTATCGATGCTTCACTTTGCTCAATCAAACCAGCCACAACAACCGGATCGTTTTTGATGGACGCCAGGATATCCGCTGATGATTTGCCTGTACTGCTTTTAATGCGCCCCAGATCATCATTATCACCTGGCAGCAATTTTATAAAATCTCCCCGCTCGGTAATCGCTATCAGCGCGTCTTTTATCAGCGGATCATGCTCTCCCATGATCGCTATTATCATCTTTCTGCCGGCCGCAGTAGCCAGTTGAGCGGCCACATCAACAAACAACGTCCCGCCGGCTTTAAACATGGGCCTGCCTGCCGCAAGCTGCCACACCGACAAGCCCAGCGGTTTCATGGCATCAGTCATCATTTGTTGGTGACCGACAGATATATAAACATGGTTTTCTTTATCGCCCGCTTCCGGGATAGGATATAGCGTAGTGATCGGCCGGCTCTGTACAATATAAATCCGATAGCTATCGGATTTATCGTCAGCCAAACACCATTCAATGTCCTGCGGGCGGCCGAAATGAGCTTCGATCGTTCTGCCTATGTGCGCAAGCTGTAATATCTGCTCATCAGCCAGCGCTTGTATGTTCTGTTGCCCTGGGCCGATCTCTTGTTCTTCCGTACCGCCATCCTTTAAGGCATAAATGGCCAGCTTCTTGGCTGATACCTTCTTATCGGTGATCTTGCCGTCACGCACTTTGTAGTTATCCGCATTCACCAGGCCCGAGACCATCGCCTCGCCAAGCCCGAACCCGGCATCAATAGATACCACCTTCCTGTTACCGGTAACAGGATCCGCAGTAAACAAAATCCCTGCCGCCTGCGGGAAAACCATTTGCTGAACAACCACCGCCAGTTGTACCTTGCGGTGATCGAAGCCGTTTTGAAGGCGGTAAATCACCGCCCTGTTGGTAAACAGCGATGCCCAGCATTTGCTGATATGCTTCAGGATAGCCTCCTTCCCGATAATGTTCAAATATGTATCCTGCTGGCCCGCAAAGGATGCCCCCCGCAGGTCTTCCGCCGTAGCGCTTGACCGAACGGCAAAGGCATCTTTTTCACCAAAATTACCGAGATAATCAGTAATAGCTTCTGCAATATCGTTAGGTATTGGCATGCTTCCGATAGCCCTGCGGATATTTGCGCTGACCTTGCTGATCTTCTCCCGCTCTTCTGCCTTAAAACGCGATAATTCGCCCAGCAAGGCGTCAAGCTCCCCATTGTTTTTGGTTACTTTTTTATATGCTTTGGTGGTAACGCAAAAACCATCCGGCACCTGTATCTCTTTGATTTTAGATAGTGCTCCCAGGTTAGCGGCTTTGCCTCCGGCAAGTGTAAACTTAGAGCTGTCGATCTGCCGGAAACTTAGTACATATAGGGGTTTATTTTTTGTTTTGAGATTGTTTTTTGGTGGCATGCTGATGGCTTATTATAGATGTATAAAGCCAAAAGTATAGGGTATGATGTGGCAAAACAACGGTTTTTAGGTATATTTTTTTAGGGGCAATAATGGTTAGAGGGGGGCGTTATTTATACAAACGGAAGGGGTTGAGAGACTACCTGTCAGCGGGGCACGAGTGCTGCAGCGCACCAGGCCAGCACCTACACTTGCGCCTGAATTGGGAGAAGGGTGAAAGACGAAAGGCAAAAGATGTCGTTTTTTTTATTTCTGCAGGGTGTTGCCGCGAGATTTTCGTTTTTGCACATTTTGAATATTCGCAAAAATTAACCAATTGATTTTCAGTTATTTATGATAAAATAATTGCACGCGTTCGTGCGAAGTGAACGCGAAAATTTTAAAATTTTAGAGTTTATACCCTATCATTGTCCCTATGCCGGACATCAGTTTCATAACAAAAAACGGCGGGGAGACAGACCGCTGCACTTCTTGGTATTTAACCCACAGCATCGATAGGTATATCAGCGACTTCATGTCCTTAAAGCCTTTTACCTTGCCGGAATGGACCATGGAATGAAGGTCGCGCATCATCTCTTCAAATGACAGCGCCGGCAGATGGGTGTCCCGCATTTTCAGCCATTCTTCTTTAGTGTTCCTGAAAGTGTGCGGGGTGTTGGGCGGAATTTCAATTTTCTCCCCCCGCTTTAAAATGATCTTTTGTTTACCCAGGATAAACTCTGCTTCACCTTCCAGCACTTCATAAGTTTCGTGTTGGCTGAGGTGAATGTGCAATGGCGGGCCGGCCTCAAATGGCCCGATCTCCGCAAGCATTATCACCGTATCCTTTCTTTTGTCGGCTGCAGATTTTAATACCGTTGCTTTTGTCTTGATTATTGGTTCAAAGTCCAGAGTGTCCATGGAGCTTAACTTTACTTTGCAAGGTAATAAAATTATTGCCAGGTGTCGGCATCACTAAATTAGTTAGAAGTTGATGGAATTGGATTAAGTTAGATTGAATTGAAATTTAGGCTAATCGTTCATTTCAAAATATCTTTAAAATTCACCTAACTGATTTTCAGGCATTCACGCAATATTATTTTTGTGCTCTTGCGAAATGAACGCGAACATTTAAAATTCCCCGAACCTGGCGAGCGACGACTGGGCCTGCAACGCAAAGGCGAGCCCCGCCGATGGCGGGCGCACCTAAGTCCGCGTCCCGATAAATTGGGGGCGTATGCGGCTTCATCCTGTAATGCGCATATTATTAAAAGATGTTTGATATTTTATTTGCTTTACGTATTTTTATTTTAATTTAGTGGTGGATATGGTTTGTTGATTTATAGAAAGTTAAGCGAAAAGACCCCCGGCTTCGCTACGTATTCTATTATATTTAAATATATCAATAGCAATATAAAAATTAGATATTCATAAACTTTTAAACTTGTAGTTATGAAGCGATTCGCAACTTCCCCGGGCTCCGTTTTGATCTTTATTTTCTTTCCATACCTGTTTTTGGCTGTAAAAGGACGGCGAAAGCATGCGATCATTTATATGTCAGCAATGCTTTTGTTTTTCAGCGGATGTTATCTGAAATTTTACAACACGAATAGTACAAACACGATTGACAAGCAAACCATTGATGAATTAAAAAACGAGAATAAGTACTTTATCGTGCATTTAAAAGACACTGTTAACGGGCTGAAGAATTTAAGCGTTAACAACAATGTTATAGAGGCTGATGTAGATACATTACCACCGGAGCATTATAATTTTGCCAGGAAGAAGCCTTCAACCTCATACACGTATAGCAAAGAAAATGCTGCTGTGCTCAATGAAATCCACATTTACGCCCAAACTCAAAGTATAAATAAAAATACCCACCTTTCTTTACCGCTCACAGCGATAACAAGGGTAGATATTTACAAAAAGGACAAGGACAGAACCACCCTGAGTACTGTTGGAAGCACAATAGGTTTTGCGGCCCTGGCAGCTTTGATTGTTGCTTTAATTATATTTTCCGGCAGTGGTAACAACAATACAACCCCTGTGCCCTCCGGGGGCGGTACCACGAGTTGCGATTGCCCCAAGCTGTATGCTTATAACGGCGGAGCGTACCAGTTCAGAAGCGGGCTCTTCAGTGGCGCGATATACTCGTCGGTTGAAAGGGCCGATTACTTCCCGCTGGAAAACCTGGCCGATACAAATGGAAAATTCTTGTTCAGGTTGGTTAACGACCGCCAGGAAAAACAATTTATAAACCAGCTGCAACTGATCAGGATAGCGCATGAACCAAACGTAACGATACTCATAGACAGGCATGGCAACGTTCATAATTACACCAACCCCGGGCAGCCGGTCGCAACTTCATTGATCAATTATGAAGCAGAGCGATCATTGGCATACCGTGACCGAAATCCATACGTCTTTAACGAAAAGGGGGACCCTTCTTCCGACCTGGCCAGCGTAATACTAACATTTAATAAGCCTGCAAATGTCAGCCAGGCTAAACTAATCGTAAATGCCAAAAACTCCATGTGGGCAGGGCTTATGTACGAGCAATTTTCCACGCTGTTTGGTGATAAATTACAGGAATTTATTGCCGAACGGGATAAGTCGAGCAGAAATGAAATAGAACAGTGGGAGAAAGAACAGGCCTTGCCTATGATGGTATATGTCGAAACCGGGACGGGTTGGAAAGCGGTCGATTATTTTCCGCTAACCGGCAATTCGGCCGGGAGGGATATGATCATGCCTGTAAATATTGCTGATGCAAAAGGCACGACGGTACGGATCAAAATCGAATCAGCATATAGGTTTTGGGAATTGGATTATGCGGCTATGGATTTCTCACCCGACCGTATTTACAAACCTGAATTTATTCGCCTTTCGGCAGCGATGAATAATAAGGATCCAAAAAGTGAAACAGCTGACCTGGCGGCAGGCGACAAGCATTACGACGAACTATTCCAACACGATTATATATCATTTGAATTCGACAAACCGAAACCAATTAACGAGCTGGCCGACAGCTATTTCCTCTTAAGCAGCGGCTATTACCATTCGGTGAAACGTTATTACGGCGATCCCGATTGGTGGACCCTGGCAACGTTAAAGAGGAAAGGCGCATTGTCAGCATATTCAGAGGAAAAATATAAACAGGCGGCAAAATTGTTTACCGATGATGTACCCCGCGTAACTGCACAATTAAAACCATAAGCCGCCTTCTACTCGCGGCTGCTAAAAAAAGTGATGATAGCCATATACCCAAGTGTGAAAGAGCCGGCAGCAGCCTTTAACCAGGCAGAGACAGATGCAGGCTATGACCTAAAAATGCTGAACAAGTGGCAGCGGCGGTGGGTGGCAGCCCGCGTGGGGCTGCATATCTTTCTTCTCGCCTTAAAAACATACGGCTCGCTGAAAATTGCTGTCAGGGTATTTACGGAACTTTACCACTATAAAAATCATAATCTAACGCTGGGCAAATCCAGCAGCAAAATAACCCGGCTTGGCAACAAGTATTACTTCCATTTATTCGTCCCGGCTTATCCTTCCGCAATATTTGACGAATACATAAAAGGGGAATTTAATCGCATCATTCCCGTAAACAAAAAGATTCACAAGCTAAGCTTCCTGTTTTTAGCCATCACCAAAAAATGTCCGCTAATGTGCGAACACTGTTTGGAGTGGGATAATTTAAATAAAAAGGAAAGCCTTGAGGTAACAGACCTTAAGGCCATTTTGAAAAAGTTTCAGGGCGATGGAATAGCACAATTCCATTTGAGCGGCGGTGAACCCCTTACAAGGATAAAAGACCTGGCTGACCTGCTGAAAACTGCGGACAGATCGTCTGAATTTTATGTTGTAACCTCCGGATTTAACTTCACACCCGTAAACGCGGCCATACTTAAGCAGGCCGGGTTAACCGGGGCTGCAATTAGCCTTGATCATTTCGACGAGGAAAAACACAACGCCTTCAGGGGCTTTAACAACGCATTCGCACACGCAAAAGCAGCCATTTTTAATGCCCAACGGCAAAACCTGGTTGTTGCCCTCAACATTTGCGTTACCAGGGCCTTTATATCATGGGATAACCTATTACGATATGCCGAATTTGCAAAGGCCCAAAAAGTGGTGTACATACAAATACTCGAGCCCCAGGCAGTTGGACATTATAAAGGCCAGGACGTTTTTTTAACCAAAAACGATTTGGAATTACTTGAAAAATTCTATCGCACGATGAACGGTGACCCCCGCTATAAAGACTATCCTATAGTAGTTTATCATGGCTACCACCAAAGGCAAATGGGTTGCAGTTTTGGGGGAACCAGGGGATTCTATATCGATTCAGAAGGATATGTAAATACCTGCCCGTTTTGCCATACCAGGAATTTCAATATCAGGGACATGATTGCAGAAGAACCAGGGTTCAATAACAAGGTCAGATCCTTAACATGTCCATCCGCTTGTTGAATAACTGCGATGCTTGGCCTCGCTGACTGGCAGCGAATTTTATTGTTTAGTCATTTAATACCCACAATGCGTGAACTTTTTCCAGGACGATACAGTTCATGCGAAATGAACGCGAACACTTTAAAATTCTCCGAAGCTGGCGCGCCGACGACAGGATCAATACTCAAGCGCCTGCCAGCAAATCCCGGCAGCAAAATCTGCACACCATCTAAAATCGAAGCGCCATAGCTGCCCGTTAGATAATAAAAAGCTACCTTTAATAATTGGTAAATGAGGGAATAGGTTTGTCATAATTAAATAATTAATTAGCATAGGCAATGCAAGTCGAGAAACATTATATTACCAGGATCGGTTGGCTTAGGGCTGCCGTATTAGGGGCCAATGACGGCATTTTATCAACAACAAGTTTAGCCATTGGCGTAGCCGCAGCAAGCAACGCCAGGAATCCGGTCATCCTTGCGGCACTGGCGGGCCTGGTGGCGGGGGCAATGTCAATGGCGGCGGGGGAATATATTTCTGTAAGTTCCCAGGCGGATATCGAAACAGCGGACTTAAAAAGAGAAAAAAAGGAATTAGATACGATGCCTGAGACCGAACTGGAAGAACTTTCCGGGCTCTATGAACAAAGGGGACTCAGCAAGGTGCTTTCCATGAAAGTGGCCAAGGAACTTACGGCACACAATGCCCTGGAAGCCCATGCACGAGATGAACTTGGGATTAACGAGATCACAACGGCAAGGCCAATGCAGGCAGGGCTTGCGTCAGCCGCATCATTTGTTTCAGGAGGGATACTGCCGCTCATCGTTTCCATATTTGCGCCCCTGAAACAAATGCTTATCGCCCAATATGCCCTTGCCATTGTTGCCCTTGCTGTATTGGGAGCAGTCTCGGCCAAAACCGGCGGCGCCCCGCTTGGCAAGGCGGTTATCCGGATTTGCTTTTGGGGAACAGTAGCTATGGGTATAACGGCTTACGTAGGATACCTGTTTGGAGTGAAAACCAGTTAACTATCGATTAAAAAAAAGCGGTACTTCAAAGGTGAAAAGACAGCTATCTCAGGAAGAAAAACACCCCACCATGCCATCCTGCTCCTAATCATCCTTCGGTTCCCAGAGCTCAATAATATTACCTTCAGGGTCGAGTATATGGATAAATTTCCCATAATCATATTCAGCAATTTCATCAACGATGGTCACGTTGGCTTTTTTTAGCTCATCAAGAAGCGCCACGAGGTCTTCTACGATGTAATTGATCATAAAAGGCTTTTCCGATGGATTGAAGTATTTGGTATCCTGCGGAAATGTGCACCAGGATGTGGATCCTGCTTTTGACGGATCATCGGCCTGCAGCCACTCGAATGTAGTTCCATATTCGCTTTTGGGCAGTCCAAGGTTATTGGCATACCAGTCGTTCATTCCTTTCGGGTCATTGCATTTAAAAAATATGCCGCCCAGCCCTGTTACTTTTTTCATATTTAATCAGTTCTATTGTGATCTATACGTTTACTGTAGTTGAATTAGACTTCTTTTTAAGTATAAGCGCAGCAATTAATGAAACCACCAGACCAACCGGTACAATTTCCGCATAGGTAAGCAGTATTCTGAATAGCGCGTTTGATTTATATTTTTCCATTGTAGCTGTCATTTCAACCATCTCTTTTTGCATAGCAGCCGAGCTTGCACCATTTGCCTTCATTTCGGCTAACGCCTGGGCTGTATATTTTTTTCCAAAATCAGGAACGAAATAACTAAAATCTATCATCCAAACCACCACATATACAGTTGATGCGATAAGCGTTATCCAAAGGCCGATAACCAACGCCTTGCCAAAAGTAATCTGGCCTTGATTGTAGGTATCGCGGTAATTTTTTATGGCTACAAATATCAGCGAAAATGCCAGTATCATAGTTGCATAACCGAGAAATAGCCGCGTATTTAAGCTTAAGCTATCGCTCGGCAGGGCTTCGCCAACTACGCCCCATGATATACTTATAATGCCCGCTATTACGCCGCAAACCCAAATTGTCTTTTTCATTTTGTTATGGTTTAAAGTTTAAATGTCGCCCAAAATTGAAGTATCGTGCCGATTTTTCAGTCATACTTTTGGGTGATTTTGCAGAAAAATCCTATTATCATAATAAAGCATGAACGTATCATGGTATCAAACTCAGCCGCTTTGCTTTTTCTATGGCCTGTGTGCGGCGTTCAACCTCCAACTTTAAAAAAAGGTTGGATGTATGAGTTTTTATGGTGTTTAATGAAACGAATAACCGCTCGGCTATTTGCTGGTTGCTATGTCCATTGGCCATTAATTGTAAAACTTCCAATTCGCGGCTGCTTAAGCGCAGCTTGTTTAGTTCAGCTTCATTTAAAACAAAAACGGGACCTGTAAAAACCTGCTTTTCAACTACCACGGTTTTAACTTTGGGTGTTATTAGTTTTAGTGCCAGCCATATACCCAGGCCGGTAAAAACAACAGCTATGGCGCCTGCATAAATTTCAAAAGCATTGTCAATAATAACAAAGCGCCATTCCAGCCATTTTAACAACAGCAAAAGCGCGGCAAGTGCTACTCCGTAAAGAATATTCTGTTTGTTTTTTATGATGGCCTTAAAAGTCACTTTTAAATATAGCTATTTTATATTTACCTCAAAAGCTAATAAAGATTGCTAAATTACCAGGGCACAACAGCCAAAATTCCTTAAAATTACTATTCCTTTAATAAAAATCGGACTGCCGGATCTGGCGCATATGCAGCGCAGGCCAAAAGTGGGGGATACTCATACCTTTACAAAGATATAAGTATCTGGCGGCACAGCCCCGCGCTGCACAAGCACGGCAGGGTTGGTGCTTTTTTATTACCTTTAAAAGCAATATTATTTTACCTTTGCAATCCAAAATTAAGGAGAGGTGTCTGAGTGGTCGAAAGAGCACGCCTGGAAAGTGTGTATACTTCAAAAGGGTATCGAGGGTTCGAATCCCTCCCTCTCCGCAAAGTTCAATATCAAATACAGATAAAAGCCTGCAAATCAAATGATTGCAGGCTTTTGTTTTTGGGTCAAATGCCCGTTTTAACCACCAATTCGCATATAAAAGGTGCGTTATTCGGTGAGTGAATTTTCGGAAATACTTACTCACCAATATCTACGTATCATTTTGATTGTCAACCCGTTCAATAGTTGAACATCTTGTACGGACCCGATTGCAAGCTTAATTTTGTTTCACTTTTTAATGCCAAAACATTATGAAAACTAATTTCAGCTTGCTTTTTTATTTAAAGAAGCCAAAAAACCATCAAAACGGCCTTGTGCCTATTTATTTGCGTATTACCGTTAACGGTAAACGGGCAGAAACCAGTACAGGCAGGGAATGCGAACCCGCTCTATGGAACAGTACCGCAGGACGATTTAAAGGAACTAAAGAAGAAATCAAATCTTTTAACGCCTACCTCGATAACCTGCAAGCCCAGGTTTATGAAGCACACGGCCAATTAACCGAAGCAGGCGGTTTGATTACTGCCGAAAGTTTAAAAAACAAGATATTAGGCAAGGGCGAAAAATCCCGGATGCTTATCAGCTTGTTTAAAGACCACAATAAAAAGGTTTCGGCTTTGGTTGGTGATGAGTATGCAGCCGGGACATTGGAACGCTACGAAACCTCTTTAAGGCATACCCGTAGCTTTTTAGAATGGCAGTACAAAGTTTCGGACATAGACATTAAACAGATTGACCATGACTTTATAACCAACTATGAATTTTACTTGCGATCTGAACGTAAATGCGCCAACAATTCAGCTATCAAATACATTAAAAACTTTGGCAAAATCATCCGCATTTGTTTAGCCAGCGGATGGCTGGATAAAGACCCGTTTGTAAATTACAAAGCCAAAGTTAAACGGGTTGACAGGATATTTCTAAATCGGGAAGAATTACAGGCTATGGCAGATAAAGTATTTCCAACCGAACGGCTCAATCAGGTCAGGGATATTTTTCTTTTCAGTTGCTTTACAGGACTGGCGTATGCCGATGTAAAAAAATTGAAACCGGCTGAAATTGTCAAAGGGCTTGACGGGGAAATGTGGATATATACCAAACGTAAAAAAACGGACACACCAAGCCGTATTCCTTTATTACCATCTGCATTAAGTTTGTTAAACAAATATGCTGAACATCCGCTTTGCTGCAATGCGGATAAAGCCCTGCCCGTAACTACCAATCAAAAAATGAACGCCTACCTAAAAGAGATTGCGGACGTTTGCGGCATCAATAAAATACTTACCTTTCATATTGCCCGGCACACATTCGCCACTACTGTAACGCTGTCTAATGGTGTACCTATTGAAAGCGTATCAAAAATGTTAGGCCACACCAATATCAAAACCACCCAACATTATGCGAAGATACTGGATTTGAAAGTGGGGCAGGATATGGTATTGCTTAGGCAAAAATTTGCTATTGACTAAACTAATTGCCAACTTGAGATCACAAATTGTGATTTCAAGTTTAAAATCTTATTATCATTGAATTTTTAGAATAACATTAAAAATGAACGAAGAACCCATAATACCTGATGAAATAATAATGAACCAAATTTACTATGTTCGTGGGCATAAAGTAATGTTAGATACGGATTTGGCAGAACTTTACGAGGTAGAAAACAAACAACTTAAAAGGCAGGTTAGACGAAATGCAGAAAGATTTCCGGACGATTTTATGTTTGAACTAACCTTAGATAAGTACAATTCTTTAAGGAGCCAAATTGGCACCTTAAAGCGTGGCGAACATGCTAAATATTTACCGATGGCATTTACCGAACAGGGCGTATCCATGTTATCGAGCGTATTAAACAGCAGCAGGGCGATTAAAGTAAATATACAGATCATCCGCATATTTACCCGCATCCGCCAAATGTTTATAGACAATACCGAATTGCGGTTAGAAATTGAAAAGATTAAAGGCAAGCTGGATAACCAGGATAAAAACATGGAAATAGTATTCCGCTATTTGGATGAACTTTTAGAAAAAAAGAACGAACCTAAACCACGAAAAAGAATAGGTTATAAATCTGATGACCTGTGATAATTAGAAGCTTTGTTTTACATTCCTTATTCACCGCTACAGCGAAGATAGCCCACGCCGGGATAAAACGTAAAGCATATATAAACGGACAGATGTGTTTTGTTTTTTATTGGCTTGCCCGCCCTTGACATTTTACCCGCCTTTGCGCTGTTAGTTGCTTAACGGTTGAATAAGGACTGGTTTGTTCAATAGCATTGGTCGGAATAATCGAAAGATTATTTATACAGGAGTGCAAGGGACTATTATGGTATGGCTGGCCTGATTGATATTATATTGTTGGATACAATAATTAGGGTAGTTTATTACCTGTCGGGGGGGCACGAGAACTTGGCGCTTTTGGCTTTTGCGCGGCATCACGCCAGAGGGGGATAAGGTTTATTTCCTTCGGAATAAGGTCTATCAACTGGTCATAAAAAGGCACCAGGGTTTCATATTCATTTAAAAATCCTTTTGGATAACTTAAAAAGAGATGATTCTATTTGCTAAAATCTGCCTTTATCATATTTTACTTCATTAAAAAAAACACTTCCTTGCAAACGTAAATAGAGACTTTTGGAAGAAAAATTCTTTTTAAATTTTTGCTGGGTTTTCAATTATAAATTAATGTGTTGAAGCAGTTTTAACTTAAAAATTTATAGATAATAGCATTATAACCTGATTATCCAACCATCGGGGGTTTTATAGATGTTATTTTTTATTTTTTCAAAATTTATATCTTCATAATTTTCACCCATTACATTCCCAAGTTCATAGGTGATTAAAAAATAGCCTTTATAGTGAGCGCCTATCACTTTTGCCTTAATCTTCTCCATCATTTCTGGTGGCGGCGGGTACTTGCTATATTCAATAGCATCATCTTTAATTTTTGCCAATGATATACCTTTCGTAAAATCTACCTCAATATTTTTTACTGTTAATGTCAAGAATTTTGCGTTGACACCATCAACTTTAATAAATGGCATGCCAACCTTACATGACCATAATAATATCCAATCTTTATCAACACCTTTATTAATTGTATCATTTTTTACTATTTGCCTATACCCAGCATCATCAAAGGATGTACTCCAGTTGAGGTTATAATTGTTTGAAAGAGACCAAGTAGCACTGAAATTTGATTTGTCTATATTATCAAAAAAATCTTGAAATGAAGGAATATCCCTGTTTCCAGCTTTTAATACTCTTATCAACTCATTTTTAAGCTCTATCTTAAAATTTTCGTAGGTATCTGGGGCTGTTTTTTGCACATCATATACTTGTGAATTTATAGCCGTACTTTTCTTTTGAATTGACTCTTTGGAAGATAGACTTAATATTGTCAATGACTGGTCGGGATTTATTTTAAATTCATCAACACCAATTACATCGTCTTGGGATCTGTTATTCTTATAGTAGGTCATAGCATAACTGGCAGTTATTCTCCCATTATACTCTGACAATTCTAATCTCTCCAATGAATACTCATTACCAATTCCCCGTATCTTGCATTCTGATAACTGGTTCATTATATCTCGATTATTATTAAAATATTTCGAAATATAAGATGTTAATTCATTTGAACACATTGGACCTAAATTCAATTTTTCAGTCAGTTTATAAGCGTAGCTAATGCCGGAGTAATATGCAATTACTGCTTTTATACTTGAACTGGCATTTACTAAATAGTTAGTATTCACTTTTTGATTTAGGTGCAACCCTTGCCATACACTATACATAATTTTATTTTCCTGTTCAGAAAATCCATCGTAATTAACAGCTTTTGTTGGGTCAAATGGTGTACTCTCATTGGCCTGTTCCCTTTGCTCTTCCTTTTGTTGCCGAGTTATCATTAATTGCTTACGAATATTTTCAGGTATAGGATTAAATGTCTGACTTCGGAATTCTTTAGTTACTAATCCCATCGCAGATAAATAAATTATACTGTATGTATTATCGTCATTGCCGAAATAATAATTACCAATTTTAGTATAGCTTTTACTCATTAATTGGGCAAAATTTTCAATTGAAATATTGGCATATTGAGTAAGAATATAAGATAAGCGTCCGTTTTTCATGATATAGTGATTGCTAAGATCGGAGTTTACTCCTAAATCATACAAATAACCATCTTTCATAGATATTATAATTTCGATTACTGCGCCATTGTAATGTCTTACATCAAAAGTCTGCATATCATGATCACCGTGTGAACGGTTATAACTATTAACCTGATCATAAAGAAAATTATAAACTGTATTTTCATCTTCACCCAATGATATTTGTGCATAACATTGGCATGAAATTGTTAAAAAAATTAGGATTAAAATTATTTTGATTGCCTTTTTCATTATTGAATAGTTAAAACTGTTGACTTAAAGTTACTATCGGTTATATTGTTAAGATATTGATAAATTATTCACAAGGTTATTCTTAGATATACCCGTTGCACCTCAATTATAAAACGTTCGCCCTTATCTCCTGTACAGGATAAAAAGTAAAGCATATATAAACCCCGATGATAGGATCGGGGCCCTTGACATTTTACCCGGCTTTGCGCTGTTGGTTGCTTATCGGTTGAATAAGGACTGGTTTGTTCAATAGCATTGGCGGAATTATCCGGTGTATTATTGCATATCGAGTAATTTAAATTTTAATGTCCAAACGCGAAAGCGGGGGAGCAAGCGGAAGTTGGGCAGAGCCCTACTTTGCTTGCCCTACGCTTCGCTACGGGGGTTTTGAGTATACCCAAAGTATACTTTGCCCCCCTGACGATAGTTTAAAGGCCGTTTTTAGTATACTTGTGAGTATACTTTGGGGTAGAAATTTATATAATAGTTGTTGTAAATTTCGGTTTATTTAGTTTGAATATTCCATGTTATACAATTCAACACACCACCTTTATTTGCAATTTCATTGCTGTCAATAGTAGCGATAGTTTGTCCTGCAAATACTTCTTCAAATTGTCGTATAGCTTCTTCATCTTCTTTTATGCAGAAAACAGGAACAACTATAGCCTGTTGATATTCCGGGGATGTTGACCACCTGATTCCGTGGCAAAGTGACCAGGCAATTAGCTGGCGAACGATAGCAGCGAGAGCTGTAAAAGCGTTTTCAAAGTTAGTTATTAAAAGTGGTTATTGATAACTGACTTCTTTA
>CAIPFE010000059.1 GCA_903864275.1 uncultured Mucilaginibacter sp. | reverse complement strand
GCATTAGCTGCTCGTTCGGGGTGGTCAGTTTGGCCCGGAATGCCTGGTCAGTTTGCCCCGGAATGGGGTGGTCAATTTGACGCGGAATCACTGGTCACATTCCGCCGGAATTGGGTGGTCAATATCAGCGGTATATCCAAGTAGTACCGCTTCCAGCAAAAAAATCGAGTATTATATCGTTTTCTTTTGTAGAAATTTGTAGAAATGTCTTGATTAAATTTATAGGTTTTGGAAAATCAAAAACCCTACTTTTTAAAAGATCCTCTAATTCTGCAGTACCTCTTCTACTTGTCAATTCCTTTTCCAAAAGAAGTGAGCGGACCAATTTTTCAGAATGCCTCATTTTTTGAACAATTCTAAACTCACCCTCTCCTGTTTTATACCCAATAATTTCAGTATTTAGATTTTTTTCAGCTTTTTCTCGTCCCCAACGCCAAACAAACTGCACTTTGTCTTTTTGTGATTTTGGAGGAAAAATTTCAACCGAATTCTCTTTTTTTATCAAACCAATATTATAAAAATCTTGTTGTTTCTCATCTAAATACAGGTAAAAAGGATAATAAAGATTCGGCCTATTCGCTTTTGTAAATGCTACATTGCTATTATACAAAGGATGTATGTTAAAGCCACCTGATCCATCACTGTACTTGAAAGCTTTGTCTATTTCAGGAACTAAAAAGGTCTCAGCAAAATCATAGTTTCTTGTATAAAACAATGCATATTCGTGCATTTTCCCAATGTGCCCATAATCTCTCGCATTGGGCGTGGAATTGATTACAAATTGCCCAACAAAATTTTCCTCCCCAAAAACATCATCACAAAGCAGTTTTAAATTCGCTTGTTCATTATCATCAATGCTTATAAAAACAACTCCTTCTTTGCTTAGTAAATCTCTTGCTAATAAAAGGCGCGGATACATAAAAGCTAACCAGCCATTATGGCTTTTTTTAGTTTTAAAGCTAAAATCCATCCGTGCATAATCGCTTTCACTCAAATTGGCCAAGCCCAGAACTTCCGCTTCTTCTTTGTCGAATTTATCAGGATAAACAAATTCGTCATTTGTAGTATTATAAGGCGGGTCTATATAAATACACTTGATTTGGCCACTGTAATAATTTTTAAGGATCTTTAAGCTATCTAAATTATCGCCTTTTAATACCAGGTTTTGTGTTGTGTCAATATTTTTGCTTAACGTGGTATTTAAACGTAATTCCTTTGTTGCTTTTTGGGCATATTTAGCCCTGGCAAAGTTTCTGCCCACAAAATTTAAGCCGTAACCATTTACTTTTTCGTCAATTGGTAAGCCCAAAACGGCTTTTAGTTCTTCAAGATTGAGTTCGCTGTCGCGTATTAGGTTAGGGTAATTTTCCTTAAGATATGTCAGCAATTTGTTTTCATTGCTTTCTGTTTCAAGGACAGTAAATCCAGCCTGTATAAATTCTTGCTTTGCCATTTTGTTATACGTTGTTTATCAATGCCGCTAATTGCGTTTTATTGATACGCTCTTTGAATGATATTTTAATGTTTTCGTCTTTATAATGCTCGCCAAGAGCCTCAAAATATTTTTTCGCAAAATCAATTTTACCTTTTTCATCTGCGGGTATTGCTGTTGATGACTGATACCCTTTTGCTTCCACTATTAAAAAAACCTTATTGCCCTCTGCACTTTTAACAGCATAGCAAAAATCGGGATTGTACTCGCCTAACGGAGTTTTAATTTTTAGACGTGGAAGCTTCCCAAAAATCTCAATACTGTCAAAGTCGGGGTCTTGTTCTACAATTTCCAGTTCGAAATCGCTATCGTATTCGATCACTTCTTCAAAAACCCACTTGGCTTTCAAATTAAGATGTTCAATATCTTTTTGAAATTTGCCAACGCTTCCGGTATCTAAATAAGTTTTTCCACCTTCTGTTTTAAAAACATTTGGCAAAGCTTTCCCGCTAATACCATCATATTTGATACTTGCTTTAAGCACGCTAATTAAGTTCTTGTTAATTATTTCAGAAATTTCCCGCTGGGCCTGCTCAGGATTATTCTGAAGCATTTTATACTTAAAATCATCACTCAAAGCATTAAAAATGTTTACCACAAAAATAAGCGGTGTTTTTGTATTGTTGGCCAATGTGCGAACCAGTTGCAAATAATCAACTTTGTTTTTGTATGATACAGAATCTACCTGCTTTTTAATTATTGAGCCTACCTCACCGATTTTATCTACGCTCAACTCGGCACGAATAGTTTGCAGCAAAATTCCCTCAATATTTAAGGCCTCAATGTCGGTTTTAATGTTTTGAATTAATTGCTTTTCATTTCCTTCGCTTAAGGTATTCAAAACATAAAAAGCATTTTTATTGATGGTATTCCAAAGATTTTGAAACTCTTGCAAATGGGTTGCTTTTATAAAAACCTTCTTTTTATCTTTTTTCTTATCGCCCTTTTGAATGTAAGTGCTTGCATCAGATGCAAACACACTTTCAATTGCTTTTACCTGAGCCTCCGGTAGGTTTTGTTGTTTAAGAATGGTAACAAATTCAGGTGATTTCTCATAAATTTTTTGGCCATCAACAATTGCTTTACGAACAATCATTTTAGTGCCTATCAAAATATCATCCACTAACATAACTATTGTGTCATCATCAAAGCCCGATTTTTCTTTGAGTGCTTTAATTAGTTGTTGTTCTGTAAATGTTTCAGCAACTAAAAACGAGTTACTTAAAATCTCATTTTGAATTGCTTCAACAAAGCCCTGTTCTTTGTTTGAAACAACTACATCCAAATTATTGATCTTCCAAAATTCCTCCTGGTCGTCGTCCAGATTTTTAAGTGTATTACGCTGTAAGTTTTGATCTACACAAATGCGAAGGCCACGGCCAATTTGTTGTAATTTGGATATTTCGCTTCCCTGGTTAGACAGTTTACAAATTGTAAAAACATTAGGGTTATCCCAACCCTCCTGCAAGGCCCAAATAGAGAAAATGAAACGAGTAGGACTTTCAAATGAAAGCAATTTCTTTTTGTCCTTCAAAATTTCATCAACCCCTGCTTTTATTTTCTCGTCCCCATTTCCTTTGTCGCCTGAAAAATAACCTTTATGGACTTGCAAATTATTGTCTCTGTCAAAGTCATTTTGCAGGTATTGATAGTAAGTACTCGACGGGTCTATTTTGCTTATAACTGCGGTGTATTGCTTTTTATATTCTTCTTTAAAAATGTTATTTACTTTAGCATTGTCACTACGAAATAAGCTGATGTCACTTTCCATAAAAAACAAGGTCAGCGCTTTTATGTCTTGTTCAAACAATACTCTTTCTTTCTCGAAATGTATTTTGATTGTTTCTTTGATCATTGCCCGTAATGACTGGTCAGATAAGGAGTAATCTACCTTTTCTATGGTGCCATCTGCCAAAACAATGTTGTCGCTATTTATTTTTTTTATGCTTTTGTTATTGAAAACTGCCCCAACGCCTAACTCTCGTCTGGCTATGATTCCGTTGGTCAATGTGCTTACAATAGCTTTTTTGTTGTCAATACCAATTAGCGTATCAGTATTTTCAACTACATCTTGCGTATAAACTACAATTTTCTTTACCAGGCTTTGCCTGAAAGACGAAATGCTGTCCAGCACATACGCAACATTTGATAAAGGTAAGCTATCCTTTTTCTTAGGAAATGTAGCACCGAAACGTAAGTAGTAATTATTAAAACCCTCAAAATAAGTTTTAAAAGCATTGCCTTCAAAACGATGAGGTTCGTCCATAATCACGATTGGCTTTAAACGCTTTAAGCATTCCAGATATGATTTTGGTGGCTCCTGGTTATTTATAAATAATTCAGGGGCATTAATATCTTTCTCTAAAGGGCGGTTCAAAATGTTGTCTTTGCTATTAAATGAGCTCGGTGTCATTACCAAGACCGATAAATGGGCTGTAGAAATAAACTGTTTGATTGCAGCAACATTCCCCCCCTCATAAATAAAGGTTTCTATTTCCTTTTCTCTTTCGTTGGCGTAATAGCTTTTAAAATAGCTTTTTGTGTCCTCCAGGTTTGTCCTTGTTCCCTCCCTAATAGGAACAGTTGGGATAAGGATAATAAATTTTTTGTAGCCAAAGGCCTTACTTAATTCAAAGATGGTTTTGATGAACGTGAAGGTTTTTCCAGTTCCCGTTTCCATCATTATATCAATATTATTAGTTTCTTTAACAGGAAAATTATAACCGTTTTTTTTATGGTGCGCAGTCATCACTTCACTAAAACTCACTTTTTGATGGAGATTTTCAAAGAGTCCGATAATATTTGCAACACCCTCTTCCTGATAAGATTGTATTTCGTATTGAAACTGTTTCGTTTCAGTTTTTGTAGTCATTTATAGCGTCAATTTCCAATTTATAAAGTTAGAAAATTAAACTGTCTATGCCACCTTTTAGTAACGGAATCATCCGCTGTCCAAAATTTGTAACTTCGGATTGCTATGAATATAGTTTTCAACTGCCTCCGGTATGCCTGTTTGAACGTAAAGCCCGCATTAGCGATGGCAGTGGATACCAGCCTTCGAGCGTAATGCCTGCAGGCGTATGAACGTACAGCGCGGGCCGCAGGCAATGCCCAAATTTCTTTTACCTTATGTACTACTGAAAGCTTTCGCGAAAAGTTGCAGGCTTTTTTGTTTTTACTGTTGACGGAGACTATGCGCAACCCATTATCCTAAAATCTTCCCGATATTTATCCACGTGAATCTCTATACATCCCATATTAACTTTTACGACGTGGCCTTCCTGGGAATACTGTTTACCGGGCTGAATTTTGCTTTGTTGTTAAGTTTCACCAAAAAGATAAACCGCCCTGCTAACCGGTTTCTTGCCCTGGCGCTTGTGGTGATGGTTTTGTGGATGATCCGTATCCCGGGCATCGATATACGGTTGCCGCTGCAGTTTTCGTTGGCGCTTGGCCCTTTGATATATTTTTATGTACTGAAATTAACCCGGCCGGAATACAAGTTTAGCCGGAAAAACTTGCTGCATTAGGGTAGTATTTGATCTGTCTTTGAAGAACTCGACCCCAAAACAACTTTTCACAACACTCAAACGTACCCCAAATATTCCGCTTCTATTATTAGGTTGCAAGCGCCTATTGATAAAGCAGCCTGACAAACTACTATAAGATTTAGATCAGAGGATTATAGCTTTTAAGATTTTTTAAGTTTAACCGGATATAACTCGCTATATTTCCATTGCAGTTTTTTATAAACCGGGCCAGCTTTTTTGTTCGTGCGAAGGGCTAACTATCAAAAGAGACTGAAGGACCGGTTTTCTAAGTTGTTCAAAAAAGGCAAGAATTTGTGGCTAATGAAACTAATAACGTTCCCCGGCTTGGTATTACTTATTCTGCTGAAAATAGCGGGCGGCTGCGCGACGCAGGAAGCTAAAAATGGAGGCGCCAAAATTAGTTTTCCGGTTTTACCCGGAAAAGGCATGGCACAGCATGATTTTCTTTACACGGGTGAGTGGGATTATAGAAAGCCTGTGCAAACCGTTTTCTTAATTCACAAGGGGCAGGTTGCCTGGTTTTTTGAAGTGCCCACTAAAGATTCGACGGGCACCATGGAGGAATTGGGCGATGCTACCATGCGGGCCAATGGCAATATTGTTTTTTGCCGCAAGGTAGGTGCAAGCGAAATAACGCCTGAAAAAAAAATTATCTGGAATTATATTGCTCCGCCCGGAACCGAAATACATTCCGTTGAACCCATCGGCAAACACAAGGTATTGATGGTAATTAATGGTGTGCCGGCACGTGTGATGCTGATAAATACAAAAACCGGAAAAACACTAAACGAATTTACTATTGCGACCGGAAAACCGGCGCCGCATTTACAATTCCGCAGGGTGCGGATGACGCCGGAGGGTACCATTCTGGCTGCCCATCTCGACTCAAATACCGTAACAGAACATGATATTCGGGGTAAACAAATCTGGTGTGTTACAACCAGTCCGCCCTGGAGCGCCATTCGATTAAAAAATGGAAATACTTTAATTACCACTAACAAGGGCAGCTATATCAGCGAAGTGGATAAATCGGGAGCTGTAGTATGGGATATAAGCCAGAAAGATATCCCAGACATTAAACTTTATCAGTTGCAGGTTGCAGTAAGGCTGGATAACGGCAACACCATATTCAGCAATTGGGCCAATAACGGGATAAAGAATGCTGCCGACTGGCAAAATTCCGTGCAATTAATAGAAGTTACACGCGAAAAGAAAGTTGTTTGGGCGTTAAGGCAATGGGACAACCCAGACCTGGGCCCGGCATCGTCCATTCAAATCCTCGATGGCATGAACCTGGATAGAATTCCTGCATATCGCGTAAAATAGTCGGAATTATAAATCGTTACGAAAACATTTGAATAAATTTCGCCCCCCCCGTCTAGCTTCAGTTTGCAACTGAAGCTTATAAAAGAAAAAAGCCTCAAATCTTTAGACTTGGGGTTATTTTTAGCAACATAATCCTGCGAAATAGAATCCGGAAAATTTTTAACTTTCAAGGTTTCTGATCATGGCAAACAGCATTTTTGAAATTTCTTCAGACTGGCTATAAAGATCTCTAAACAAATCGATGCTTAGTTGATTATCATCGTTCAGCATATCGAAAATGGCCACACATTCAAAAACAGACCCTCTTGCTATAACGCAAAAATTCCTCCTGTCGGGTTTGCTGAACCTGCTTGTTCCTTCCGCTATATTTAATACTATGCTAAGGGCCGCACGCCTTAATTGATTTTTTGTGGCGGCATCTAATGTTCCGGGGATTAATATCGAGTTTCTGACAACTGAATTAAAGGCCTTTGCTTTTTTGTAGACTTCCAGGTTTTCGAAATCAAACATGACGGAAAGAGTGTGAGTGTGAGCGTGAGTAATGAAGAAAAGGCAGTGTGAGTGGCACACACTCGCACCCACACTCACACTGCCTTTGTAGCGGGAGCAGGACTCGAACCTACGACCTTCGGGTTATGAGCCCGACGAGCTACCAACTGCTCCATCCCGCACTATTTTTTGTTATTACTCTTTGCGCATAACTGCAAAAAGGGCTTTCCAATTGTCAAAAATGCAATTTGCACTCCGTTTTAATTGGACTGCAAAGATATAATTCGTTTCTTTGCAGTCCAAATTATATTTTGTTTATTTTTTTATGGCGCATAAGGCAGGTTTTGTAAGTATAATTGGTAAGCCCAACGCGGGTAAATCAACCCTGATGAATGCGCTGGTAGGCGAAAAAATGAGCATCATCACCCCAAAAGCGCAAACCACGCGCCACCGTATTTTGGGCATTGTGAACGATGAAGATTACCAGATCGTATTTTCGGATACCCCCGGTATTATTAAACCGCACTACGCCCTGCATGAAAGCATGATGCACCAGGTGGATGGCTCGATAGTGGATGCCGACCTTATTTTGCTGGTGACGGATATTTACGAGGAATACGACGAAGCCGACGTGTTAAAAAAGCTGGAAGGCTCGGAGGCGCCGCTTGCAGTGCTGATAAATAAAGTCGATCTGTCGGACGAGGAAACCGTAAAAGCCAAGGTTGAATACTGGCAGGAAAAATTAAATCCAAAAGCCATTTTCGCTATATCGGCATTAAAAGATTACAACGTGCTTGCCGTAATGAACTTTGTGATCGAGCATTTGCCCGAACACCCGGCTTATTACGAAAAGGACGCCCTAACCGATCGTAACGACCGCTTTTTTGCATCAGAAATGATAAGGGCGCAGGTATTTAAACAATATAAAAAAGAAATCCCGTACAGCACCGAGGTGATTATAATAGCTTTTGTGGAAGGCGAAAAGCTGCACCGTATCAGCGCCGAAATTATTGTGGAGCGCGATTCGCAAAAAAATATCATCATCGGCAAAGGCGGCGAAATGCTGAAAATAGTAGGCACCTACGCGCGCCGGGATATGGAAGATTTTTTCCAGAAAAAGGTCTTCCTCGAAATGTTTGTAAAAGTTATCCCCGACTGGAGAAGTAAGAAAAATTACCTGAAACAGTTTGGATACGAATAAGTAGATTTGAGATGTGAGATATGAGATTTGAGATAAAAGCGCACTCAAAAATCTATCGGGACATCTCAAGATAAATTAGATAAGAGATATGTGACGTGGGATTCGGGACATGAATATTGAAATTAGCAGCCAACTGCTTATCTCATATCTCATATCTCACATCTCATATCTCAAATCTCATATCTCACATCTAAAACCATGAGTAACATAGTAGCCATAGTTGGCCGCCCCAATGTAGGCAAATCAACATTATATAACCGTTTAACCGAAAGCCGCAAGGCCATTGTTGATGATGTGAGCGGGGTAACCCGCGACAGGCATTACGGCGTTTCCGAGTGGACAGGCCATTCATTTACCGTGATTGATACCGGCGGCTATGTGGCCAACTCGGACGACCTGTTTGAAGCCGCCATACGCGAGCAGGTGATCATCGCCATTGAAGAGGCTACCGTTATTTTATTTATGGTTGATGTAACTACCGGCATTACCGACCTTGACGATGAAATTGCCAGCCTGCTGCGCAAAGGCAAAAAGCCTGTATTTGTGGTAGTGAACAAGCTGGATAATACTTCGCTGTTGGCAGATTCGATGGTGTTTTATAGTTTGGGATTGGGTGAATTGTATAATATTTCGTCTATGACAGGCTCCGGCACCGGCGAACTGCTTGATGAAGTGGTAAAACACTTTGATGATGAGCAGGTAGAAGAAAATGCCCTGCCGAAATATGCGATTGTGGGCCGCCCGAACGTGGGTAAATCGTCTATCATCAATTCATTGATCGGGAAAGAGCGCAATATCGTAACGCCGATTGCAGGCACCACACGCGACTCCATCCATATCCATTACAACCAGTACGGGCATAACTTTATGCTCATCGATACCGCCGGGCTCCGTAAAAAAACCAAGGTTAAGGAGAATATCGAATTTTATTCGGTGATGCGTACCATTAAGGCCCTGGAAGAAGCCGATGTGGTGATCCTGATGATAGATGCGGTTGAAGGTATCGAATCGCAGGATATCAACATTTTCCACCTCGCCGAAAAAAATAAAAAAGGTATTGTCATCGTAGTCAACAAATGGGACCTGATCGAAAAAAACAATAAAACCATAAAAGTTTTTGAAGAACAGATCAGGGACAAGATAGCCCCGTTTAGCGATGTGCCTATTGTTTTTACTTCGGTTACCGAAAAACAAAGAGTGTTAAAGGTGATTGACACAGCGAACCTGGTTTATCAAAACAAGACCAGGAAAATCCCTACCTCAAAACTCAACGAGGTAATGCTGCCCATTATTGAAAATTACCCGCCGCCGGCCATCAAAGGCAAGTATGTGAAGATAAAATACATTACGCAGATAGCAGGCACATCGCCCATGTTTGCGTTTTTTTGCAATCTTCCCCAATATGTAAAAGAGCCTTACTACCGCTTTATTGAAAATAAGTTAAGGGAGAATTTTGAATTTTCAGGCTCGCCGATACAGGTTTGGTTCAGGCAGAAATAGTTTTAATTTCGGATTTCGGATGTTCGATTTCGGATTTAATATTATGAGTTTTTATTTTTTTATTTCTGATTTAGCATTGCGTTGATTTGCCTTTGCTGTTTTGCCTATTGCCGTAAATATTGCTGTAAGTTCATTAGCTTCCTTTTTTAATGGCAGCACGCCTTTTACATCTACCAAACCAGATTCTTCCATTAATTCAAGCCAAAAAATAGATTCGTCAGCTTCTTCTTCAACAATGACAATTTTATTAATGAAATCGGCGGTTGATTTTCCTTTACAGGCTGATCGGTAGTTAGCGCCAACCGACGATGAGCATCTTAATAATTGATTGGATAAAACATTGAGTGAGCGTTTAGGCGGAAGTTCTTCGACAAACTTTATAACATCAATAGCAAATCGCTGTGTCCTTCGTTTTAATTCTATCTTGTCCATAACGGTCTTATATTTTAAATTTTTAAATTATATCTCAAATTCGAAATAAAAAAATAAATCCGAAATCGAACATCCGAAATCCGAAATCACTCTATCGCCGCAATAGCTTTTTTCAACGTAACATCGTCACTGTTCAGCGCTTCAAAGTAAGCATTGTCGCCCCATTTAAAACGGGCTGCAAAGGCTTTTATCAATGTTTTTATTGCCGGTTCCGACATGCGCAGCTCGTGCGAGTCCATTTCCTTAATGGTTTTCGAGGCGTATAATATGTAGTTATCAAACTCATTATTATTTACTTCATAATCCTTTATAAAGGAATCAGCAGACGGGAATTTGTTTAATGTTGGCTGCAGTTTGTCGATAACATAAGCTGTAAACAGCTGCTGATCGCCTAATTCGCCTATTAAAGGACTATTTTCTGCAGTATCGGCAGGTACAAAAATATCAGGCATAATGCCTCCGCCGCTAAACACCTTTCGCCCGTTTAAGGTACGATATGGTGATGGCCTTTTAAAAATGCTGTCATCGAAGTTACTCTGGGCCGAAAATAATTCGCCTTTTCGCATCCTTTCCGATATTTCATTGTGGTAACTATCAACCCCCTCTTTGTATGATTTTTGTATCGACCTTCCCGATGGTGTATAATACCTCGCTACCGTTAAGTTAACAGCCGAGCCGTCCCCGAAGGGGAACTGCTGCTGCACCAGACCTTTGCCAAACGAGCGGCGGCCAACAATTACGGCCCGGTCAAGGTCCTGCAATGCCCCTGCCAGTATCTCGCTTGCAGATGCCGAATACTCATCAATTAACACTGCTAATTTCCCATCCTTAAACTCACCCGAGTCCGTTGCAAAATAATCCTTGCGTTCATCATGCACACCTTTGGTGTAAACGATCAGTTTGTCTTTTTTCAAAAATTCATCGGCGAGTGCCGTTGCGGCATTAAGGTAACCGCCGCCGTTGTCCCTGATGTCGAGCACCAGTTTTTTAAGGCCCTGTTTTTTAAGTTTAGCAAGCGCGGCACGGAAATCAACATCAGTTGTTAAAGCAAACTTGCTGATCTTAATATAGCCAACGCCGGGCGCAGCCATATACGCAGCGTCCAGGCTGCTCAGATCCACATGCCCGCGTTTTATGGAGAAAGACCTTATATTTTTACTATTCGGGGCCAGTACCGCAAGTGATATTACGGCATCGGTATCGCCCCTGAAAACTTTGTTCACACGGTCGGCCGTAAGCTTCGTGCCCGAAAACTTTTTCTTGTCAACATTAATTACACGGTCGCCGGCTATCAACCCGGCATTAGCAGCTGGCCCGCCGGGATAAACCTGTGTAATAACCAGCGTGTCGCGCAGCAGTTGGTATTCTAAACCTACACCTGTAAAACTGCCATCCAGGCTTTCGTTAATGGATTGTGCCCGTTGGGGCTGTAAATAAAGCGAGTGGGGATCGAGGTTTTGCAAAAGGTCATTAACGGTAATGCCCTCTAAGCTATCCTCGTTAACCGAATCAACATAATTGTTTTTTATCAGCGTTAAAGCTTTTGACACCTTGTCATGGTTGCCGATTGAAAAACCCAGTGTACGGCCGGCGAAATTATTGTCACTGATATACAAGCCAATGGCTATTCCAACCAAAAGCAATATCAACGACCTGAAAATTATCCCTGCAGTCTTTTTCATACACCAGCTAATGCAAATTTAATAATTAGATGTGAGATTTCGAATGATTAGATGTGAGATTTGAGATGTGAGATATGAGACAGGATTGCGGATTAGAATTAGATACTGATTGCAAGTTATTACAATATCCCAGGTCTCAAATTCCATATTGCATATTCAACATCTCAAATCTCATATCTCACATCTCAAATCTTTTACCCAATTTTGCTGAAAATAATTCGCCTTAAATGGATAGGACTACAGAAAAGGACTCTTATTACAACAATTTGGAAAAAATGTCTGTAAGGGAGATCCTTCAAAATATTAATAAAGAAGACCAAGCCGTGCCGCTGGCGGTTGCTAAAGTTTTGCCGCAAATAGAAGCGCTGGCAACTATTACCGCCGCGAAAATGAAAGCCGGCGGCAGGCTTTTTTATATCGGCGCGGGTACCAGCGGCCGTTTGGGTGTGGTTGACGCATCTGAATGCCCGCCAACTTTTGGGGTACCTTTCGATTGGGTGGTGGGCATTATAGCAGGTGGTGACAAAGCCATCCGCAAAGCGGTTGAATTTGCCGAAGACGACATCCAACAAGCCTGGGTAGACCTGGGCGAATATAATATTAATGATAAAGATGTTTTGGTTGGGATAGCCGCATCGGGCACTACACCTTACGTAGTCGGGGGCTTAAAAAAAGCAAATGAGCACGGCGTTACCACTGGCTGTATTGTATGCAATGGCGGCAGTCCCATCGCTGCCGAGGCACAATATCCTGTCGAGGTAATTACCGGGCCTGAATTTTTGACAGGTTCCACCCGTATGAAGGCAGGGACGGCGCAAAAATTGGTTTTAAATATGCTGAGCACTACGGTAATGATACAATTAGGCCGTGTAAAAGGCAATAAAATGGTAGATATGCAGCTGACCAACGACAAACTTGTTGATCGTGGCACAAAAATGGTAATGAGGGAAACAGGTGTGAATGAAGAAACAGCCGCCGGTTTGCTTAGTAAATATGGCAGTGTTAGGAAAGCCGTGGAAGCGCATACAAATGCTGATTAATTAACTATTGATAAAATAACGAAACAAAAATTCTCCCTGGCCCGACAACGATCGGGGTGGAGAAGATTTAGAGGGGCATGAGCTAAATGCACGAGATAGAACCATATTACAAATGGCGTGATGACTACGTTGCAGCGGAGGATGAATATTCGCCTTTTTATGCAACTCAATACAATGAATTTGAGTTCGACAAACAGGTGTATAACTACCTGCTGCACCCGCAATGGGATTCGTTCGGCTCAAGTACTTTATACATGAAAGTATTATTTGCCGATTATGAGCGTTCATATGCTATTATAGAATTTATAGGCGAGTGGAACGATGCCATCAATAATGATATTATGCTGCTGAAGCGCGAGATCATTGAGCTTATGATAGATAATGGTATCAATCATTTTATTTTGATCGGCGAAAATGTGCTTAATTTCCATTCATCCGACGACTGTTATTATGAGGAATGGTTCCAGGATGTGGAGGATGGCTGGATAGCAGGTATAAACTTCCGTGAGCATGTAATTGATGAGTTTAAACGAAACAATATCGACTATTACATCAACTTCGGCGGCGAACTGGACGACATGGTTTGGCGGACGTTAAAGCCCATCCAGGTATTTAAAAAGGTGGAGGAGCAATTGATAAGGAGGCTCAATTAGTGATTGGAGATGATCAGAGGTTAGATAGGTTTATTAAACCATTCAAACGGTTATTTATCTAAGCATTGTAAAAAATCTCACGTCTCCTATCTAAAATCTCACATCTATAACTAAATTTGTATAATTAATTTAAACAAAAAAAATGGAAAATAATAATAATCCCGACTACGCTTATCAAAACGTAGTAGAAATAAATGACTCCGATGCATCGCGTAAATTCATTGCCAACGTGTTTTTATGGATGTTTGTGGCTTTAGGCATATCTGCCTTATTTGCTTATATTTTTGCAAATACCCCGGCTTTTCTTCAAATGCTGGTTGATCCCAACACCAGGCAATTAACTGGTTTTGCCTACCTCGTGATGTTTTCACCACTGGCGTTCGTGCTTTTAATAAGCTTTGGCCTCAACCGTATTTCGTACCCGATACTTTCGCTGTTATTTATCGCTTATGCGGCGGTTACGGGTATCAGCTTAAGTTTCATACTGTTAGCTTTTACTGCTTCGTCCGTGTTAGGCGTGTTCTTAACTTCATCCGTAGTATTTGGCGTAATGGCTATCGCCGGGTATACAACCACGCAGGACCTTACCAAATTTGGTTCGATATTGATCATGTTCCTAATAGGGATAATAGTGGCAAGTGTCGTAAACTTCTTTTTACACAGCTCGGGGCTGGATATGCTCATCAGTTATATTGGTGTAGCCGTGTTTGTAGGCTTAACCGCTTATGATGTTCAAAAACTAAAGAACATCGGTGCCGGTTTAACTTATGGCGATGCCACAGCCTCAAAAATGGCATTGATGGGTGGCTTAACCCTTTATCTTGATTTCATCAACTTATTCCTGATGTTACTGCGTATTTTCGGCAGAAGGAGATAAAAGAAACAAATTTTATAAGAAAGCCGTCTCCAGCTAATGAGGACGGCTTTTTTTATAGGAAAATTTCAGGTTCTCATCCTGGATTAGGGTTGCGTCAGGCGAACGTAAATCCAAATAATACGCTTGCATATTAATACTAAATTACGCATATTTGTAGCGCTTATAGAGAAAGACGGAGGGATTAGACCCTGCGAAGTCTTGGCAACCTGTGCTTACAAGGTGCCACATTCTACTTGGCAGCCAATTGGCAACCAGGAAAGATAAGCGAAAGTCAAAGTATGCCGACTTTTCGATATAAGCTATTTTTTATTAGATGTGAGATTTGAGATATTAGATGTGAGATGGTTTTTGCAAACTTTCTTTATCTGGTTCTTTAAAGCTAACATCTGCATATTATAATGCCATTTGGGGTTGAATTGAGCATGTTTTTGTCTCAAATCTCATATCTCAAATCTCACATCTCAAAAATGGATATTAGAAACGAACTGCAAAAACGCATCCTTGTAATTGACGGGGCAATGGGTACCATGATACAGCGGTACGAGCTATCCGAAGAGGATTTTCGTGGCGAACGTTTTCGTGACCATCCTTCCGATCTGAAAGGTAATAACGACCTGCTGAACATCACGCGCCCTGATGTGATCAAAGCCATACATACTGAATACCTTGATGCCGGCGCGGATATAATTGAAACCAACACCTTCAGCACGCAACGCATTTCACTGGCCGATTATCACCTGGAGCACCTTGCCTATGAACTAAGTTACGAGGGCGCCCGCATCGCCCGGGAGGCAGCAGACGAATACAATAAAAAAACACCCGATAAACCCCGTTTCGTAGCAGGCGCCATCGGCCCTACCAACAGAACAGCATCTCTTTCACCTGATGTAAACGACCCCGGCTATCGCGCAGTTACTTTTGATGACCTTGCCGAAGCGTATTATGAACAGGTACGCGGTCTTGTTGATGGCGGCAGTGATCTGTTGATTATTGAAACTATATTCGATACCCTTAACGCAAAGGCGGCGTTATTCGCAATAAATCGCTACAAGGAAGAATGCAAAGCCCAGGGTAAAGACTACCCCCCTTTTAGGGGGCGGGGAGGCCTGATGATCTCCGGCACCATTACCGATGCCTCGGGCCGCACGCTTTCCGGTCAAACAGTCGAAGCTTTCTGGAATTCAGTACGTCACGCCAACTTATTATCCGTAGGGTTAAACTGCGCCTTAGGGGCAAAAGAAATGCGCCCGCATATCGAAGAACTTTCCCAAAAGGCGGATGTATTTATTTCGGCTTATCCTAATGCCGGCCTGCCGAATGAATTTGGCCAGTACGACGAAACCGCGCACGAAACGGCCCACCTGATTGATGAGTTTATGAAAGCCGGGCTGGTAAATATTGTAGGTGGCTGCTGCGGAACAACACCCGAGCATATCAGGTGTATTGCCGAAAAAGCGGCCAAATACCCGCCACGTATAAAACCAGTTGTTGAACCTTACCTCCGCTTGAGCGGGTTGGAGGCAGTAACACTTACGCCCGAAACAAATTTTGTAAACATAGGCGAGCGTACAAACATAACCGGTTCGCCAAAATTTTCGAAGCTGATCTTAGCCGAAGATTATGAAGCCGCGCTGGCTATTGCGCTCCAACAAGTGGAAGGCGGCGCCCAGGTGATCGACATCAATATGGATGAAGGCATGATCGATTCGGAAGCTGTGATGGTTAAGTTCCTTAACCTGGTAGCCTCTGAGCCCGATATAGCCAAACTGCCTATCATGATAGATTCATCAAAATGGACGGTTATTGAGGCTGGTTTAAAATGCCTGCAGGGAAAAGGTATTGTTAACTCTATCTCACTAAAAGAAGGCGAAGAAAATTTTAAGGAATATGCCCGTAAAATATTAAGCTATGGCGCCGCAACGGTAGTAATGGCCTTTGACGAAACCGGGCAGGCTGACTCATTGGCCCGCCGTAAAGAGATCTGCCAGCGTTCGTATGATATTTTAGTTAATGAAGTTGGTTTCCAGCCGCAGGATATTATTTTCGACCCGAATATTTTAACGGTCGCTACCGGTTTGGAGGAGCATAACAATTACGCAGTCGACTTTATTGAAGCCACCCGCTGGATAAAAGCCAATTTGCCTTACGCCAAAGTGAGCGGCGGCGTTAGTAATATTTCCTTCTCGTTCAGGGGAAATAACACTGTCCGGGAAGCCATGCACTCCGCATTTTTATACCATGCCATTAAGGCCGGCCTCGATATGGGCATCGTGAACGCCGGGATGCTGGAAGTGTACGAAGAAATACCAAAAGACTTGTTAGAACTGGTTGAGGATGTATTGCTCAACCGCCGCGATGATGCAACGGAGCGACTGGTTGAGTTTGCAGATACCATAAAAACCAGGGGCAAAGAGGTAGTGCGCGACGAGGAATGGCGGAAAGCCCCCGTTGCAGAAAGATTATCGCATGCGCTGGTAAAAGGTATTATCGAGTATCTCGATGACGATGTGGAAGAAGCCAGGCTGGCTTATGCGAAACCGCTTGAAGTAATAGAAGGCCCACTGATGGATGGGATGAATGTGGTTGGCGACCTGTTTGGTTCGGGCAAGATGTTTTTGCCGCAAGTGGTAAAATCTGCCCGTGTGATGAAAAAAGCAGTTGCATATTTGCTGCCGTTTATCGAACTGGAAAAACAAAGGGTTATTGATGCCGGGGAAGATTCCAGCGGTAGCCGCGCCAATGCCGGCAAAGTTTTAATGGCCACCGTTAAAGGCGATGTGCACGATATCGGTAAAAATATAGTGGGCGTTGTTTTGGCCTGCAATAATTTCGAGGTGATCGATCTTGGCGTGATGGTTCCGGCGCAAAGGATCATCGAGGAAGCAAAAAAACAAAATGTGGATATTATCGGCCTTAGTGGATTGATCACCCCTTCGCTGGATGAAATGGTGCACTTTGCCAAAGAAATGGAGCGCGAAGGGTTCACCATCCCGTTAATTATCGGGGGCGCAACAACATCGCGTATCCATGCCGCAGTAAAGGTTGACCCGCATTACTCAGGGCCTGCGATACATGTACTTGATGCTTCCCGAAGCGTTACCGTTTGCAGCAGCCTGATGAATAAAGACCAGCGTGGGCCGTATACCAAAGGGATAAAAGAAGAATATGCAAAGGCACGCGAGGCCCATTTAAATAAAAAATCCGATAAGCGTTTTGTAAGTATCGCGGAAGCAAGACGGTCGAAATTCCAGATCAGCCTGGACGGCGATATCGCACCAAAGCCAACGTTCACTGGTACAAAAGTGTTGGAAGCCTACCCGCTGAATGAACTGGTGCCCTATATCGACTGGACGCCATTTTTTCATACCTGGGAACTCCGCGGCAGCTATCCTAAAATATTTGATGACAAATACGTAGGGGTCGAGGCCAAAAAACTGTACGATGATGCACAGGCCCTGTTAAAGAAAATAGTAAAAGAAAAATTGCTCCAGGCAAACGGTGTGATCGGTTTCTGGCCTGCTAACAGTGTTGGCGATGATATTGAAGTATATACCGATAATACCCGCGACACCGTGCTGACAACGATACATACCCTACGCCAGCAGGCCGAAAAAGTAAAAGGCGAGCCTTACTACGCATTATCAGATTTTATAGCGCCAAAAGATACCGGCATCCCTGATTATTGGGGCGGCTTTGCCGTAACAACTGGTATTGGCTGTGATGAGCTGGTTGCCGAATTTGAACGCGACCATGACGACTATAACAGCATCATGGCTAAAGCCATCGCCGACCGTTTGGCTGAGGCATTTGCCGAAAAAATGCATGAACTGGTGCGTAAAAAATACTGGGGTTACTCAACCGGCGAGCATTTGAGCACGGATGAACTGATCAAAGAAGAATACCAGGGCATACGCCCCGCGCCGGGTTATCCTGCCTGTCCCGATCACACCGAAAAAACAACGCTGTTCGAGATATTAAAAGCTGAAGACAACACCAAAATGCATCTTACCGAAAGCCTTGCCATGACACCGGCTGCATCTGTAAGCGGGTTTTATTTCGCACACCCGCAGGCGAGGTATTTTGGACTGGGCAAAATAAGCAAGGACCAGGTGGAGGATTATGCTCAACGTAAAAACATGCCTATCGAAGATGTTGAAAGATGGTTAGGCCCGAATATAAATTATTAAAAAAAAAACTAAAAACTTTGTTATTGCGAGGAGGAACGACGAAGCAATCTCGTCGCCGTGCATAAACGCCAACCTGTCAGCGACGAGATTGCCACGCTTCGCTCGCAATGACAAATGGGTAAACAATTAAAAATACTGGCACTACTACAATGAAGATAACCGAACATATTCGCGACGCCAAAGGCAAAACACTTTTCTCGTTCGAACTGATACCGCCGTTAAAGGGGCGCAGCATACAGGGGCTTTATGATGCCATTGATCCCCTTATGGAGTTTAAGCCGCCGTTTATCGACGTAACTTCCTTGCGCGAGGATTTTATTTATAAACAACATGAAAACGGCTTGCTTGAGAAGTTAAGCTACCGCAAAAGGCCCGGCACTATTGCTATTTGCGCGGCCATCATGAACAAATATAAAGTAGATACAGTTCCGCACCTGCTTTGCGGCGGTTTTACAAAAGATGAAACCGAAAACGGCCTTATCGATCTACAGTTTTTAGGAATAGAAAACGTATTGGTACTGCGTGGTGATGCCCGTTTGGCCGATCCAACTTTTATCCCTACGCCTAATGGTCATTGCTATGCCACCGATCTGCTGCAGCAGGTGGTAAATATGAACGACGGTATTTACCTGCACGAAAACAACGGCGATAACTTAAAAACTGATTTCTGTATAGGCGTTGCCGGTTACCCTGAAAAGCATTTTGAGGCCCCAAACTTAAAAAGCGACTTTAAATACCTTAAACAAAAAGTGGACATGGGCGCCGGGTTTATTGTAACCCAAATGTTTTTCGATAACCAGAAGTATTTCGATTTCGTGAATAGTTGCCGCGCCAATGGAATAAATGTGCCCATCATACCCGGATTAAAACCGATTACAAGTTCCAAGCAGTTGGTCAGCTTATCCAAAACATTCCACATAGATATGCCCGATGATCTTTGCGACCTGATAACCGGCTGCGCATCCGAAAAAGATGTAAAAGATGCCGGTATTGAATGGATGATCAACCAGTGTAAAGAGCTGATAGCTTTTGGCGTGCCCGTACTCCATTTTTATACCATGAGCAACGCCGGGCCGACAAGAAGGATTGCGGAGGCAATATTTTAGATAGAATGAGACTTAAAGTATTAAAACGGCGAAGCCCTCAACGAGGCTATTAAAAACAAATTAATACGAGTTAAACTTCATAAGTCTTAAGTCGCCTACTTCCTAAACATTCTCTAAAAGGAAATCACCGCTTATGCCAAGTTTGCTATGTACCGCTTTAAGGAACATTACATCAGGCTCGCGTTTGCCATTTAATATTTGCGACAATTTTGATGTCCCCAATCCCAGCATTTCAGCCAGTTTTACCTGCGTAATGTTCAACTCCTTAATTTTATGCTGAACAACCGAATTGATGGTAACGGGCAAAGGCATTAGCTTTAAAACATCATCCTCATATTGTTCAGCTAACAAGCTAAGGGCGCCTAATTCGTCTTTCTCCGTAGCAGATAAAAAATTAAAACCCCCGCTGTCCGTGGCTTTGGCAATAAATTTTTCTATCAAAGCCATTACTTGGTTGTACTGTGCTTCATTCCTTATTTTATCAATCATTTGCGTATTCTAAATAGTTGAACAATCAATTTTATCATATTCGCTGTGGGTCCCGATGAAACGTATAAATAGCGTCCGTTTATCAAAAAATATCATCGCAACAAGCCTGAAATCATTTCCCTTAATGTTAAATACATATCGGTCATTGCCCACATAATCCACCGTATTAAACGCCTTCTTTATATCTGCCAACTGGTTCCAATCGGCTGCCTTTGTAATGTTGTACCAATTATTCAATGGCACTGCTGACAAAGGGTGCTTTTCTGCAAAAGCTGAAAGCGTCTTTTTGATAAGGATTACCATTAACTCAAATATAGAGAATTGTTTACAAAAATGAAATAAATTTTTAAAATGGAAATAAATAAATACTGGAAATTTGCTCACATGGATGTAATGTACTTTTTCAATTTTTCTTTCCGCTTTTTGCCGTATCCCCCGTTAAGGGGGATTTTGCTAATATTAGCTTTTTTCTTGCAACACTTTACTAACTTAACCGTCTGATATACAATAAGTCCTTATTCGCTTATCGTTTATTATTTTTAAGGAATAATTCATACCCATCTAAAAAAGTCTTTAAGTTTTTTTAATAAAATTGTCTGTATGAAATTACTTGCTGCCGCCTTTTTACTAATAGCTTGTGTGTTTAACAGGCCTTTGTATGCTGCCAGTTTTAATGTTTTACCGATTGCTTATCAGCAGGGAACTGAACCTGAACGATTAATGAATTTATTCCTTAAAGCAGTTGAAAGCAGCAACGAAAATGAAGTAAAGAAGTTTATAAACGAAAACTATTCCCCCCGTTTTTTAGAGATCCCATTGGCGGCCCACCTAAAAGCTATCAATAACCTGCATAAAGATTTCGCACATCTTATAGTAGCACAAACAATAAAGAACGGCACTAAGATTACCGCCATCATTAAATCGCCGGTAAATAAAACCAAAAGGATCACTATTGAGACTGATCAGAGTATCCCGGCGAAAATATTGATAATTGATTTAAAGGATGAGAGTTAAACAATAAAGTGCATTAACTACATTTTATGATAAAAAATTATTTAAAGGTAGCGTTTACAGATCTGGCCAGGAATAAATACTTTTCGGCACTTAATATTTCAGGCCTGGCCCTTGGCATTGCTATTTGTATGGTCATTATTACCATAATCAATAACCAGTTCAGCTACGATTCGTTTCATCCCCATGCCGACCGGACTTACCGGATAAATACAGAAGCCATCCGCAATAACCAAAGCGTAGAAGATTATGCAACATCTCCACTGCCCCTGGGCAATTATCTTAAAAGTAACTATCCCTTTGTCGACGATGTTGCTAGCTTAACAGGCGGGCTTAGTGGCGAAGCGAACATTAAGGATAAGACGATTTCAGTTAACGGTTTTTTTTCCGATAGATCTTTTTTCAATGTGTTTGGATTTAGTTTGCTTTACGGAAATAAAAACACTGCATTAAACAGTCCCGATGCGCTCATCATAACCCGTAAAACCTCGCAAAAATTATTTGGAGAAGGGATAAACCCGCTTGGCCAGGTGCTGCAGGTAAAGGGAGTTGGGGCATTTACAATTACCGGTGTATTTAAGGAACCGCCGGGAAAAACACATCTTGAATTTGACGCGATCGGCTCGGATAAGACGCTGGGGATGTTGGAAAAAAACAACAGGATTTTGCCGGTGGCAAACAACTGGGCAAATTACTATTCCAGTTATACCTATGTGCTGCTAAAGGATAAATCATCAAGAAATGCTCTTGAAAAAATTATTCTTGCAGCGGGCAAAGCGAAGTATTCGGGTAAGCTATTGGAAAGTACCGACAAGGGATATAAATTGTACACCCAGCCCATTAATAAAATTGTCCCGGGGCCGGTATTGTCAAATAACATGGGTAACGCGCTGCCACAGGATGTACTATGGTATTTATCCGTGATAGGTTTTGTCGTGATCCTTTCAGCCGGATTTAACTACAATAGCCTATCATTGGCGCGGGCATTAAGCCGTTCAAAAGAAATAGGCATCAGAAAGTCTTTTGGTGCAAAAAAGTACCAGCTGCTGATACAGTTCCTTGTTCAGTCTGTTTTAACAAGTTTAATTGCAATGGTTGTTGCAGCGTTTGTTTTTCATTTCCTGCTGCGGCCACTTTTTGAGAACATCGATTTCTTTAGGGCATCCGATATTGTTTTGTATGAAAATTTAGACCTATACATTTTGTTTTTACTGTTCAGTGTTTTGGTGGGGCTTATTGCGGGAATTTTTCCTTCCATTTATATGTCCTCGCTCAATGCGTTAAAGGCATTAAATCAAAATTCAAATTTTGCACTCGCACCCAAATTGGGGTTCCGCAAAATATTGCTCACAATTCAGTTTGCAATGGCATTACTGTTTCTTATTGGCTTAATAAACATTTACAGGGAAGTAAATTATGTGATGCATGCTGATTATGGTTTCCGGAAAGACAATATTGTTAACGTGGATCTACAGGGGGACAATTATACAATCGCGCGCCAGGCGTTTTTACGGGTAAAGGGCGTTGTGGGCGTTTCCGGGAGCTCGCACAGTATCGGAACAACAAGAGACGAGGCGATAGATACAAGGGTAGGTAAAGCGGATGAAAGACAAAGAATACGGGATTTTACAATTGATGAATCGTACCTGGACAATTTTAAGCTTCATCTTATCAGCGGGAAGAATTTCAAAACAGATATTACCGGGAAAGAGACCGCCGTAATAGTTAACCAGGCATTTTTAAAGTATTTTCATCTTGGTGATGCCAATCAATCATTAGGGAAAAGCATTATTTTGGGAGATAGCCTCTATGTGACTATTTCAGGCGTTATAAAGGATTTTAACTATCAGCCTTTAACCAAAGAGATTAAGCCTGTGATCTTCAGGTACAATACGGCAGCTATCAGCCAATTAAATATTCTTGTCGACAAGTCTGACGTCCCTGGCACACTTGGCCGTTTGAGTAAAACATGGAAGGACTTTGACAAGTCCAATTTATTTAAATATTCGTTTCTGGTGGACGAGATGCAGAAGGCCTACAGCGCAATTAGCAGTATACCGCAATTGTTAACCATTATTGCTGCAATTTCCGTTATGGTAGCGGGCTTCGGCTTATTGGGGCTTGCAGCATTTTTATTAAAACAGCGTGTTAAAGAGATCAGCATCCGGAAAATACTTGGGGCAAACATGACGCAAATTAGCTTTTTACTTTCCAGGAGCTTTTTATTTTTAATACTAAGAGGAGTGTGTATCGGACTGCCCGTTTCAATTTACCTGGATATGTTGTTTATGAAAAATTTTGTGTACAGGGTAAACCCCGTATGGGGATATTTACTGGCGATGATTTTCCTTTTCATAATCGTATTCCTGAGTATCGGGATACAAATTATAAAAACATCTCGGATAAGCCCGGTGAAAAGTTTGAGAACAGAATAAATTTTGTCATTTCAATGCCGGGCCTACAAGAAGGATTGCGGAACCGATATTTTAGTATTACCTTGTGAATCGAAAATCTGATTCAAAGATCAATAACCTAAAATATTATCATTGATAACATGAAACGTATTTTTTTGCTGCTGTTGGTTGCATTGCCGGCAGTGGTTCTTGCGCAAGCAAATTACCAGGAAGGATATATCGTTAAAAATAGCGGCGATACCGTTAAAGGATACATTAATTACCAGGAATGGGCGTATTCCCCGCTGAAAGTTGAATTTAAAACAAACCACACGGATACCCGGCCACAAGAATGCGATCCTGCAACTATCAAGGGATTTGGGGTGAAAGGTTCAGAAACCTATGCCAGTTTTGTGGGCTTGATCAGTATGAACAAAAATATCTTTCCTGACATACCCACCGGACTTGATACCACACGGCAACCGGGCGCCATATTTTTAAAACAACTAACAACCGGCGATCATATAACGCTTTATTTAAATAATGAAGTGGGGGAAAACAGGTTCTTTATTGCGGAGAAAAATGACGTCCCGGTCGAATTGAAGTATTACGAATATTATGGCGCATCAAAAAGTGATGAAGTTACCGACAATTTGTACCGAGGGCAATTGATATTGTATGTGTATAAATACAACAATAGCGACAAAAAATTACTCTCAGCGATTGCAAATGTGAAATTTGAAGAAACTGACCTGCAAGAAATTGTAGACGGAATAAATAATGTCGTTTTGTCAACCAAGTCGGATAGCTTGCGTAATCCAAATAAAAAGTCAATGGTCCGGCTCTTCGCAGGTGCGGGACTAAACAGCATTAATTCGTCAGGTCAGCAAATTATCAGACCCAGATTTGGCTTTGGCATAGATGTTTTTCAAAACCCTGATTTACAGCAATTTATTTTTAGGACAGAAGTAGCCTTCTCATCGTTTGGTACTCATTTTACCCGGTCTGGAACGACAAATATGAATGCGGTCGATATTTCGTACGCAGGCTCCTACATAACTATAACCCCGCAAATTTTATTTAATGTCTACAATAAAGAAAATTTCAAAGCCTACATCGATGGCGGCTTCGGATTTAGGATAGCGTCCTATTCAGGTAATGATTCAAATGGGACGTTGTATGTAGACAATTCCCCTACCGGATTTTATGTTCCACTGCAGGCTGGAGTAATTATCAATAAGAGATTTGAAATATCTTTTACCTACACCAGTTTAACCACCAACGCTTCTTATTCGGCCGGAGTTGGCGTTTACGACAAACTGTCAACAACGGTGGGTGTAAAAATATTTTTAAACTAAGTAAATATGCGGTCGCGGCTAAACCGCACGGGCAACGAACGCCTAGCAAGGTTAAAGCCCGGCACTACACCAGGCTTTGACTTAGGACTTTAAACTTCAGACTTTCGACTTAAAACTACCACACCTTTATCCTGTCCTCCGGCTTTTTATACATTTTATCTCCCGGCTGCACATTAAAGGCCGCGTACCAGGCATCGATATTGGTTACCGGCGCATTGGCCCGGTATTGCTCTGGTGAATGCGGATCAGTTAATATGCGTTGCGCGGCAATTTCCGGGCGCTGTGAACTATGCCATACCTGCGCCCACGACAAAAAGAAACGTTGGTCGGGCGTAAAGCCATCAATTTTTTTATTTGACTGACCTTCCTTGGTTTTCTTAAACGCGGCATAAGCTACATTTAGCCCGCCCAGGTCGGCCAGGTTTTCGCCAAGGGTTAATTTACCGTTTACATGAAGGGTATCCAGTACGGTAAAGGCGTCGTATTGGGCAACCACCTGGTCGGCACGTGTTTTAAATTTATCGGCGTCGTCTTTTGTCCACCAATCGCGCAGGGTGCCATCAGCATCGTATTGGCGGCCCTGGTCGTCAAATCCGTGGGTCATTTCGTGGCCTATAACAGCGCCGATGCCCCCATAGTTAACGGCATCATCGGCCCCAAAATCAAAGAACGGGAACTGCAAAATACCGGCGGGAAAAACTATCTCGTTATTGGTAGAGTTATAATAAGCATTTACAGTTGGCGGCGTCATACCCCAGCGTGTTTTATCAACCGGTTTGCTGATCTGGCTTGTAGTATAGTTATACCGCCATTCGGAAGCACGCCTTAAATTGCCAAAATAATCATTGCGGTCTATCGTAAGGCCTGTGTATGTCTGCCATTTATCGGGGTACCCAATTTTTACGGTGAATGCCGCCAGTTTTTTAAGGGCCCGGGCTTTTGTATTGGCACTCATCCAGGTTAAGTTTTGGATGCGTTCGCCCAGGGTCACCTTTAAATTATTTACCAGGTCGACCATGTATTGTTTGGCTGCCGGGGTAAAGTATTTGGCGACATACAACTGCCCCAATAGTTCGCCCAAACTGCCGTCAACTAATCTCGAAATACGTTCGTTGCGCGGGGTTTGTACCTTTTGCCCGCTTAAAGCGCTGCTATAATCAAAACTCGCTTTTACAAACGGCGAGCTTAAGGCCGAAGCTGAGCTTTTTAAAATATTCCACTTAAGGTAAACCTTCCAGTCATCAATTGGTGTTGCAGCCAGCAGCGAATCTTCTGCCCTGAAAAAGGCGGGTTGGCCAACAAGCAGGGTATCCTGTCCCGGAACTTTCAATTCGGGCATCAACGCCACCCAGTTTAAATGCGGTGTAGTTTTACTGAAATCGGCAACCGAAAATTTATTATAGGTTACATGCGGGTCCCGCATCGCGACCCTGCTCAACTGGGCCCTGGCCAGTGCAGTTTCAATACCAAAAATAGTAGCTGCGTTTTTTGTGGCAGCATCGTTATCAGTACCGGTTAAAGCAAACAAGGTAATAATATATTGCTTGTATGCATCCTGTATCTTTTGATTGCGGGGATTTGCTTTTAAATAATTGTCCCGGTCGGGAAGGGTGGTGCCACCCTGGTTAAGGTTAGTGATGTTTTTGTTCGGGTGTTTATCATCCTGGCCAACACCGAAACGAAACAGCGGGTCGGCTTCACCATGTGTGCGTTCAAAAACCACTTCCTCAATAGCTCCGTTAAGGTCAGTTATTTTATCAATACGTGCCAGCGCAGGTTTTATAGGGTCAAAGCCAAGTTTCTCGATAGTTAGGGTGTCCATGCCGCTGGCATACAGGTCACCCACGCGTTGCTCCAGCGTACCTGCCGGGTGCGATGTTTTGCCTACTTCAGCTAACAGGCTCAGCATCCTGTTTGTATTTTCCTGGGCCAGCATGCCAAAACTTCCCCAGCGGGTTTCCTTTGAAGGGATGGGGTTGTTTTTTATCCAGTTGCCATTGGCATACTCAAAAAAATCGTCGCCCGGCTTAACAGACAGGTCCATATTTGCCGGATCAATAAATTTTTTGGGAGGGTCAGCAGCCCTTTTTGCTTTAGTCTTTCCTTTTTTTACGCCCCCGATGGTGAAAGCGCTTACCGACAGGAACAATAACAGCCCTATCAGTATGAAATTTTTGAATTTTATTTTCATCTGAATAAATTGTTTTAAACGAAGGTCAGCCCAACTTTCAGAAAGTTGGTTTTATTATAAACAAGCAAAGTTTAAAAGTAATAAATATTAAATAACACGCGAAGAATGGCAGGGGTGGCCGGTTACCGGTTGAACCATTTTACTATATAAAAAGATTTTGCTTTTTTAAAGATCAGGTAAAAAAAGCGCTGTAAAGTCAACGTTTTCATGTTCCGGCAGGATAGTTACTATGATAACTTTTTAATTGTAAAAATATTGTGGCAAATGGGTTCATAGTTCATAGTTCATGGTAAGAAGGGCCATAAGAAAATGCGGACATCATCTGTTGCCAATTGCCATGCACTACTATATCCTGCTATGAACAATGAACTATGAACCATGAACTTTTGCAATGAACCATGAACTATCGTATTTTTGCACCTTATGAGTATCCCAAAAACATACCTGCCAAAAGAGACCGAAGAAAAGTGGTACAGCTACTGGTTAAAGCACGATTTTTTTAAATCAGTACCTGATGAGCGCGAGCCATATACCATCGTGATCCCACCGCCAAATGTTACCGGCGTGCTGCACATGGGGCACATGCTGAACAATACCATACAGGATGTGCTGGTACGCCGCGCCCGGATGAAAGGAAAAAATGCTTGCTGGGTACCCGGCACCGATCATGCGAGTATTGCTACCGAAGCAAAAGTGGTTGCCATGCTTAAAGAAAAAGGCATCACCAAAAAAGACATATCCCGCCCCGAATTTATGGCTTATGCCTGGGAGTGGCGGGAGAAATATGGCGGTATCATACTTGAACAGCTGAAAAAACTGGGCGCATCCTGCGATTGGGACCGTACCCGTTTTACGATGGAAGACGATCTGTCGGATGCTGTTTTTGACACCTTCATCCACTTGCATAAAAAGGGCCTGATCTATCGCGGTATCCGCATGGTAAACTGGGACCCGGTAGGAAAGACCGGGGTATCCGACGAAGAAGTTATCCGTAAAGAGGTTAATCAAAAGCTTTATTATATAAGATATAAAGTCTCAAGTCTTAAGTCTCAAGTCTTAAGTCAGGATTCGACTTCAGACTCCGGACTTCGGACTTCAGACTTCCTCACCATCGCAACCACAAGGCCGGAAACAATAATGGCGGATACGGCCATTTGTATCAACCCCAATGACGCAAGGTATTTTAACCTGCATGGAAAGAAAGCAATCATTCCGTTAATAAACAGGGAAATTCCAATTATCCTGGACGAATACGTGTCGATGGATTTTGGTACCGGCTGCTTAAAAGTTACCCCGGCGCACGACCTTAATGACTATGAGCTGGGGCAAAAACATAACCTGCCCATTATCGATATTTTAAACGATGACGGCACACTCAACGACAACGCAAAAATATTAGTAGGGGAGGACCGCTTTGTCGCACGAAAAAAGATAGTTGTTTTATTGGAGACCGACGGCTACCTGGAAAAGGTGGAAGACTACAAATCCCAGATCGGCTTTTCGGAACGTACGGACGCTGTCATCGAGCCAAAACTCTCCATGCAATGGTTTTGTAAAATGGATGAACTGGCCAAACCGGCTTTGGATTCAGTACTAAAAGGAGATATAAAGCTGATCCCCGAAAAATATATCAATACCTACCGTTACTGGATGGAAAACATCAGGGACTGGTGTATTAGCCGCCAGTTATGGTGGGGGCAGCAGATACCTGCATGGTATTTACCGGATGGGCAGTACGTGGTTGCCAAAACCCGCGAAGAAGCTTTTGCACAGGCAAAGGATCTCAAATCTCAAATCTCAAATCTCAAATCTCAGGATTTGGTACAGGAAGAAGATGTGCTTGATACCTGGTTCTCCTCGTGGCTTTGGCCAATATCGGTGTTTGACGGTTTTAAGGACCCCAACAATGATGATATAAATTATTATTATCCTACCAATGACCTGGTAACTGCTCCGGAGATCTTATTTTTATGGGTGGCGAGGATGATCATGGCAGGCCATGAATTCAGGGGTGAAGCCCCGTTTAAAAATGTTTATTTAACGGGTATCGTTCGCGATAAGCTGGGGCGTAAAATGTCAAAATCATTGGGCAATTCGCCCGACCCGTTGGACCTCATTGAAAAGTTCGGGGCCGACGGTGTGAGGGTAGGTATGCTGCTTTGCTCGCCGGCAGGAAACGACCTGATGTTTGATGAAAGCTACTGCGAACAGGGCCGCAATTTTGCCAATAAAGTTTGGAACGCGTTTAGATTGGTGAAGGGCTGGGAAGTTGATAAAAGCCTTAAAAATAATAACCAGGTAGCTGTTGATTGGTTTGAAAGCCGGTTTAACGAAGGGTTAAATCAAATAGAGGAAAATTTCGCGCAATACCGTATCTCGGAGGCATTGATGGCCACGTACAAGCTGGTTTGGGACGACTTTTGCGCGTGGTACCTCGAAATGATCAAACCGGCTTACCAGCAGCCAATTGACAGCGGGACCCACAGCGCTACGATTGCTTTTTTCGAAAACATTTTAAAAATACTTCACCCGTTTATGCCGTTCATTTCCGAGGACCTATGGCATGATGATTTGTTTGGTGAACGTGCGGAATACGACTGTTGCATTGTTGCACAATTACCAACTAATGGGCAAATAAATGCACAGTTGTTAGCGGAAGTTGAAACGGTGAAACAAATCGTAACTCAAATACGCAACATTCGTAACAGTAAGCAAATCCCCCCCAAGGAAAAACTGTCGCTTTCGGTAAAAGAAAATTCGGGTACGTCATATATAAAGTACAAACCGATGATAGCTACATTGGGCAATATCAGTGCCATTGATGTGGTTCAGGATAAAATAGCGGGTGCAATGAGCTTCCTGGTCACTACCGATGAGTTTTACGTGCCGCTTGATCGGAGTATTGACCCCCTTGCTGAATGCTCAAGGCTTCAAAAAGAGAAAGAATACCTGACCGGCTTCTTGCGGTCTGTTAACTCGAAGTTAGGAAACGAGCGGTTTATGAGTGGCGCAAAGCCGGAAATTATTGCTGTTGAGTTAAAGAAGAAAGCAGATGCGGAAGCAAAATTAAAAATCTTAGAGGAGAACCTGTCGACTTTGGCTTGCTAATTGTAATAATGATATTACGATAAATTATTAATAGGATGAAGCAGGGCGTTCGGGTTAATGCGTGCCTTGCTTTTTGGTTTTTTTATACTCATGTTAATAGTAATGCATAGCCAACCAAGTTCATGAGCAAAAAGGTAAGTTTTTTTAACTTTTCGATAAACAAAATTCTTTCCCCTGACCAGTCAATTCTTGATCAGGCCCGCATACGATTGTTATATTACGGCTTTTGGATCGTTTTTGTCGCCGCGGCCGGCTTACTCGTCAGCGTTTATTTTCAACACCAATTTATACTTACGGTTACTGCGGGTATTGTATTGGTTTTATTGTTTTCCTTATTTAAATACCTCACTTACAGGCCACACTGGCAGCAAATTTCACATGCCCTGCTCATCATGGCCACCCTCGTCAATATAAACAATGTTTATATTGTAATGCAGAAGGTTGATATTACTACGGTTCAGGTAATGTTGTTAGTGATATTATTTAGCTTTTATATGCTTGGCCAGGCCTGGGGGTTATTTTATTCGCTGTTAAACCTGCTGCCCGTACTTGCTTTTTTGGTGCTGGATTACGACGAAAGTTATTTTATCCCGCTGGTTCCCGAAAAAGTTGACCAGGCAACTACCATCATCAGCATTTTTGCTAATTTCATTATCATTATTTTTATTCATAGCCAGTTATACAATGCGCTTTTCAATAATATTAAGCAACTAAAAAAAACCAGCGAAGAACAAATCGAACTCAATACGAAATTAGAATTAGCTATTGAGAAGGCCGAAAAATCGTCGCAGGTAAAGACTGAGTTTCTCTCTACCATGTCGCACGAGTTCCGGACGCCCTTGAACGCCGTTATTGGGATGAGCAACCTGATGCTGATGGGAAACCCCAGGCCCGATCAGAAAGAAAACCTCAACATATTAAAATTTTCGGCAAATAACCTGCTGGCTATTATCAATGATGTGCTTGATTTTAATAAAATTGAAGCAGGCAAAGTGGTATTTGAGCGTGTGCAGTTTAACCTGCTTGATTTAATGCAGAATATTTGCGGCGGGCAAATGCTGCGGGCAGAAGAAAAGGGCCTCAAGTTCATCCTTAAGATCGACCCCGGTCTCAGGAACAAAATGTTGATCGGTGACCCGGCACGAATTACACAAATACTTTTTAACCTGATAAGTAACGCCATAAAATTCACTAAAAAAGGGAATATATGGGTAAGGGTTAATTGCGAGGAGGAAGGTCAGGATGCCATTACAGTAAATTTTACCGTAAGGGATACGGGCATTGGAATTGAGAAAAGTAACCTGGAGAGTATTTTTGAACCTTTTATCCAGGAGTCGATAACTACCACCCGGCAATATGGCGGTACAGGTTTGGGTTTGGCCATCGTTAAGCGCTTATTGGAGCTACAGGGCTTGCACATGCATGTGATCAGCAAGATTGGCGAAGGTTCGGAGTTTTCATTCAATATGGAGTTCCCGGTGGCAATTGAATTAGCCGAGGAATTTTATAGAAAAAACCTGTTATCAAAGACCACAACAAGTTTGGGTCATGTACGGATGCTGATCGCCGAAGATAACCCTGTTAACGTTTTGCTGATGAAGAAGCTGCTTTCGAAATGGAACATTACGCCAACCATCGCCGAAAATGGCGAGCGCGCCATTGAGATTTTGAAATATGATAATTTCGATATTATTTTAATGGACCTGCAGATGCCTGTATTAAACGGGTTTGACGCTTCGATGTTAATCAGGAAAATGCCCGATCCCAAAAAGTCCGGTGTACCCATTATTGCCCTATCTGCCGCTGCTTTACATGATATTAAGGAACAGATTCTTGATTCGGGAATGAATGACTATGTATCAAAGCCGTTCAAGCCGGAAGAATTAATGGAGAAAATTCAAAGCCTGGTTACAACTGTTGCCTGATGACGAATTTCGGATTTTCGATTTCGGATGTCGAAATTTAAACTATATTTCCCCATAAGCCGGCAATTCCTCAATGAATTGATAAGCCCGGTTTTCAAAATCAATATGGCAGTAATAGTGCTGAAGGCCATTGGTAACCGCAAGTAATTTTACCTTATGAACCATGTTATAGCGTGCTACCTGGTCGAAGGTTTTTTGATCGATCGAAACAGACGGCGCTTTGCATTCAACCAATAATATCTTTTCGCCACCAGGGTTATACACAACAATATCTGATCGCCTGGCCATCCCATGCAATTTATGGCCGCCTTCTAATTTTATCAATGTTTTAGGGTAATGTTTCTGGTTGATAAGATACTGCACAAAATGCTGGCGCACCCATTCTTCAGGGGTAATTATGATATTTTTTTTCCTGATCGTATCGAACAAGGTCAGTTGGCCGTTTTGATCGGTGATCTTAAAAGGGTAGGGGGGCAATTGAAGCGGCAGCAGCAGGTCCATACGCGAAAATCATTATTTTATCGGAGGAAACCTAATTTGGTGAGGGGTGAGTGAGTGAGTGGTGAGTAGTGAGTTGTGAATAGTCAGTGGGATTATCAACTCACTACTCACCATTCACTACTCACGAAAATCACTATTCACCACTCACTTACTCACCTATTCGCAAAAATCTGTAATTTGCACGCTGATATGAACGCCGCTGATATTATAAAAGACCTGGCTAATAGAAAGTATAAGCCCCTTTACCTGCTGCATGGGGAGGAGCCATATTATATTGATCTTGTAAGCAATTTTGTGGAGCATAAACTGCTGCCGGAAGCTGAAAAAGGTTTTAACCAGACGGTGCTTTATGGTAAAGATACGGACATAATGACCGTGCTTGGCGCATCCAAACGTTACCCTATGATGGCCGATTACCAGGTAGTTTTGGTAAAGGAGGCCCAGGATATGAAATGGGGGAGTGACGATGCTGATAAAAAAAGTATTAATCCGTTATTGAATTATCTTGAGAACCCCCTGCCGAGTACCATACTTGTTTTTTGCTATAAATACGGCAAGTTTGATAAGCGTAAAAAAACATATAAGGCCATTGAAAAAAACGGGCTTATTTTTGATTCGGCGCCGCTTTACGATAGCAAAGTGCCTGCCTGGATAGAGGATTTTATAAGTGAAAAAGGGTATAAAATAAACCAGCAGGCAACGTTTATGCTGGCGGAATACCTGGGCAACGACCTTTCAAAAATCGCCAATGAGCTTGAAAAACTCATGCTGAATGTAAATGCAGGGCAGGAGATTACCTTGAAGCATATTCACGATAACATAGGCATCAGTAAGGAATATAATGTCTTTGAACTGCACACGGCTTTGAGTAAAAAGGATGCTTTTAAAGCCAACCAGATCATTAATTATTTTGAGGCCAATCCCAAGGCTAACCCGATTGTACTGGTTTTGGGTAATTTAAATAACTTTTTCAGCAAGGTGCTTACGTACCACTATGTAAAAGACAGATCACCCCAAAATGTTGCCCGCGAGCTGGGTGTTAACCCATATTTTTTAAAAGATTATGAACAGGCCGCCCGCAGCTATAACTACGGCAAAACCATGCAGATCATCAGCTACCTGCGCGAGTATGATGTAAAAAGCAAGGGCGTGGATTCAAATACCGATCACGGCGGGTTGATGAAGGAATTAGTGTTTAAGATTTTGCACTGAAAAGACATTAAAACCCGAAAAGATTTGTCAACTTTTTAAAAGTTGGCAAATCTAATCCCACCTACCTGCTAACCACCAACACCCTGAATGTTCCCGGTATTGAGGCCGGCCGGAAAGATTTTGGGTCTTTGGGTTTAAAATCTGCAGTTGGTAAATAAACTTTGTGGCTAAGCTGGTCAACCGCCTGTGTCCTTGCGCCTTTTTCAGTTTTCAGAACCTGCGCAACGACAAATTTATTGGGTGTTAACTCTTTTATAATCGTCAGCGTTCCGGCGCCGTTTGATGAATAAACTGTTTTAAGTTTTACATCAAAACCAACTGCATCACATTCGTCATCAATAGGCAGGGTGGTAACGATTTTGCCATTATTAGCATCCATTACCACTAACAGGTTACCATCGCAACCTGCAAACAGGCGCATCGTTTTCCTGTCGATAGCCAAGCCCGACGGCCCTTTGCCGGGCGCCAGCGGCCAGGTATTTAAGATTTTATAGGTGGTAGCATCGATCACGTCAATTTCGCTTTTTTCGGCATTGTTTACATAAATTTTGCCTTTGCCATCGCTCGCCGCAGATTCGGGCCAACCGGTTAATTGGATAGTGGCAACCGCCTGGTCAGTCGCCGGGTCGATCACCGTCATATTTTTACTGCGCCCATTGCAGGTGATCACTTTTTTTGAAAAAGTATCGTAAAAAATGCCATCGGCAAACATGCCGGTAGGCACATGGCCAAGTACCTTGTTTGTTTTCAGGTCGAATACCAAAGCGCTGTTAGCGCCGCCGTTTGAAATATAGCCTTTGCCCAGCGCATGCACCAGCGCAATGCCGTGCACATCTTTATCGGTTTTGATAACGCCGATCGAGTCGCCGGTTGTTTTGTTTACAATATTGACCTGGGTGCCATGCGACAGGTATAAGTTATCCGACAGCGAATCGACAGTTGTATAATCATAGCCACCGCCGCTTTTAATATGGAAGGTTTTGGCGATACGATAGCTTTGCGCATAAACTGCTGTGAAAGCAGTAACAGAAAGCAGGGCAGTAACGAAAGCAAGTTTTTTCATGGGAAATTTAGTTTATCGGTAATTTGTTTCACCAATATTAAAAAGGAATTTTGTCTTAATTCTGGATAATTGAATTTTAATCGTTTTCCTGAAAATAAATCAGCGAAATCATTTAAATCAAAAAAATCAACGGTTCAGACAATTACTTCAACAAATTCTTCCAGCTAACTAAATCACCGATTATTTTCTCCAGGTCATCAGCATTTACCCGCTCCTGCGCCATGGTATCTCGGTGGCGGATGGTTACTGTGTTGTCTTCTAAAGTTTGGTGATCAATAGTGATACAAAACGGCGTACCGATGGCATCCTGGCGGCGGTAACGTTTGCCGATGGCATCTTTTTCTTCGTATTGCAGGTTGAAATCAATTTTCAGCCGGTCCATTATCTGGCGGGCCTTTTCGGGCAGACCGTCCTTCTTTATCAATGGAAAAATAGCTGCCTTTACGGGCGCCAGGCATGGGTGCAACCTTAAAACCGTACGACTGTCCTGCTTTTCTTCGGTGCTTAAATCCTCTTCCTCATAGGCGTTTATCATTGTCAGCAAAAACATCCTGTCTAAGCCTATCGATGTTTCAATAACGTAAGGTATATAATTGCCATATGGCTTATCCGTAGCAGGATCAATTTCAGGATCAAAATATTGCATCTTTTTACCCGAGAACTTCTGGTGCTGGCTCAGGTCGAAATCGGTGCGGCTATGGATACCTTCCACCTCTTTAAAGCCGAAAGGGAATTCAAATTCAATATCATAAGCAGCATCGGCATAATGTGCCAGCTTGGTATGCTCATGGAAACGGTATTTTTCGGGAGCTGTGCCTAAGGCCAGGTGCCATTCCAAACGTGTTTTCTTCCATTTGTCAAACCATTCCTTTTGCGTGCCTGGGCGTACAAAATATTGCATCTCCATCTGCTCAAACTCGCGCATACGAATAATAAACTGACGTGCAATAACCTCGTTACGGAACGCCTTTCCAATTTGCGCTATCCCGAAAGGAATTTTCATCCTGCCTGATTTCTGCACGTTTAAATAATTTACAAATATTCCCTGGGCTGTCTCCGGCCTTAGGTAAACCACATCGGTATCATCAGCCACCGCGCCCATCTGCGTACTGAACATCAGGTTAAACTGTCGAACTTCCGTCCAGTTGCGGGTGCCGCTGATCGGGTCTGCGATTTCATGTTCTACAATTAATTCTTTTAAGCGGGCGAGGTCTTCCAGTTTCAATGCCTCATCCAATTCTTCCTGTAATAGTTCAGCCTTATCTGTTTTACCATCTTTATTATATCGTTCTATTTTGTCTTCCAGCAACTGGTCAGCCCGGTAACGCTTTTTCGAATCCTTATTATCGATCATCGGGTCACTAAAACCGTCCACATGGCCGCTTGCTTTCCAGATAGTGGGGTGCATAAATATGGCCGAATCAATCCCAACTATATTCTCGTGCATTTGCACCATGGCCTTCCACCAGTAGGTTTTGATGTTGTTCTTCAATTCAGAGCCAAATTGCCCGTAATCGTAAACAGCGCTTAAGCCATCATAAATTTCGCTGGATTGAAAAACAAAACCATATTCCTTTGCGTGCGATATAACATTCTTAAAAAGTTCGTCGGTTGATTTGCTCATAATAGCGCAAAGATAGTTTTTTTGGGAAAGTCGGAAAGACCGGAAGTTAGAAAAGGCCGAAAGACCAAAGATTTGCAGTTGCAGCTTAAGTCTTTCCATATATATTTTTGTTATGATAAGACATCTTCATAAAAGTTAAAAGTAGTATCAAGTATTTTTTGCTGATATTGTACCTTTAATGTTGTCTACGTTTAAAAAAAAATTTAAGCCTTAATTATAATGCCATGCAAAAGTTCAACCTGACTTACCCATTCATGAAATTTTTCTTTTCGCTGCTGTTGGCAGCCACAGTAACTGCCGTTAGTGGACAAACTATTAAAAATAACACGGTTATTATAGGCAAAACAGATAGTGTTCGATCCAAAATACTGAATGAAGAGCGAACTGTTTGGATCTATCTGCCTGCTGGTTATGATGCCGCTGCAAAACAACGCTACCCGGTAATTTACCTGCTCGATGCCGACTGGAATTTTGCAGCTTTTACCGGCATGGTGCATGAACTAAGCGAAGTTATAGGTAATACAGTGGTGCCTCCGGCCATTATCGTAGCCATACCTAATACCGACCGCACCCGCGACCTGACGCCGACGAACGCTATGTTGGACCCGGATGGTAAGCGGGTGGACGATTTTAAAACTTCAGGCGGGGGTGAAAAATTTACCTCCTTTATAGAAACGGAGCTAATACCACATATTGATTCGGCATACCATACCGCGCCTTATAAAATGCTGATCGGCCACTCGTTTGGCGGTTTAACAGCGATGAACATCATTATCAACCATACGGATATGTTTAATGACTATATAGTCATAGACCCGAGTATGTGGTGGGACAGCAGAAAATTGTTAACCCAGGCGGCTGATGTATTTAAGCAAAAAAGGTTTGAAGGCAAAAATATGTTCCTGGCCATTGCTAATACCATGCCTTATGGAATGGATACTTTGCGGGTGCAAAAAGATACATCAGGCGCAACCGGCCATATACGTTCAATTCTGCGGCTAAAAAATATCTTACAGCAAAATCCAGCCAATGGCCTGCATTGGAGTTATAAATACTACAACGATGACAGCCACGGCTCGGTTCCTCTGATTGCTGAATACGATGGGCTGCACTTTTTGTTCGGCTTTTATAATTTCCCGCCGGGACTTCAAACCAGCCTCACCGACAAAACTGCCAAAATTGATTTAGAGGCAGCATTTAGCGACCATTATGCCGATATATCCAAACACATGGGTTATAAAGTATTGCCGCCCCAAGGTATGTTGAACCAGACAGGGTATTACCTGTTGCAAAATAATTTGCCCGAACGGGCCTATGCTGCGTTTAACCTGAATATTAAAAATTACCCGGATAACGCCAATGTTTATGACAGCATGGGCGATTACTATGATCACCAGAAAAACAAGGCGAAAGCAATTGAATATTATACCAAAGCCCTGAAAATTAAAGATAACCCGGACACCAGGAAAAAACTGGAAAAATTGCAGGCAGGAAAATGAAATATATTGCAGGGAATGGTCCAATGTTAGAGGGTATTCCCAGGTTGTTAAATGTTGTTAAACAATTACCTGCGTATCAGCAGATGATTATTTTTGAGTGAATATCTAAATTCACCATAACAATGCCCTGCATGAAATACCTGTTATTACTGATATTGCTTGGCACCTTTGCCTGCACTTACAGCCAAAAAGTAACCGGTTTCGTAATTGATAAAACGAGTAAGCAACCAGTAAGCGGCGCTTTGGTAAGCGCTGGAAGCGCAAAAACCTACACCAATTTATCAGGCGGCTTCGAGATAGATGTTGCCGCTTCAAGCGATAGTCTTAAGATTACCCATTTTTCCTATAAAACTTATACCGTCGCCGTAAGCAAGATTGCCACTGTTTTACGTATTGAATTGGAGCCATCCGTAATATCTCTTAACACTGTTACTATACGCGGCGACAGGGATTTTAAAAAAGATTCCATTGAAAACCGCATCGCCTACGCCAAACAATTTAATTATAAAGGCCCAACGGTTATGGACGCCTTTACCGGCAACTCCAACAAACAACCGGGTGACCTGATCTCCATAAACCCGCTTATATTAATTGCCGCGTTAACCAAAAAAAGCACACCGGAATATAAGTTTAACAAAATACTCATCAGGGATGAGCATGAACAATATGTGGATGAGCATTTTAACAAAGGTATTGTAAGCCGGGTCACAGGATTGAGTGGCGATACACTATCTGTTTTTTTAACACAATACCGCCCTGCTTATCAATTTGTTTTAAAGGCAACGGATTATGAAATGGAGGTTTATATAAAGGAATGTTTTAAAAAGTTTGAGAAAAGTGGCTTTGCAGGCCCTGATCCGCTTCATAACTCCTCAAGTCAATTTTAAAACCCTGTTAACTTGAACAGATCTCTATACCATGCCATTACGATTCGTCCGCGGGTGGAGAAGCAATGCTGCCTTCGACTGGCAGCATATATACATGGCGAGGAGATTGCTTCGTCGTTCCTCCTCGCAATGACAACTTAGGCATTTTCAAATCGACTAATTCAGCACCGCCTGCGCATTAGTCAAACTAAAGATCTCAGCCATCAAATCGTCGCTTGGGTTTACTTTGAAGGTTTTTGAGGGGAGCTCAACCAACATAGCTTCATCACGGTCTTTCACCATGAAACGAAGGGTGCAGTTTTTAACCGGGTAGCGCTGGTTATTGGTATTGATCAGTTCCTGTATATTATCCAGAAGCTGGCTGTTAAGGGTGTTTAAATCAAGGCAAACAGTTAGCGATTTGGTCAGTTTATCGCGCATTTCGGATAGCAGGCTCATGGTTAATATCCGCATGTCCCAGTTGTCTTTTTGCCTGAATTTTTCTTCAATAATGCCTTTTAGGTGCAGGAAATAGCCGTCCATCATCAGGTTGCGGAATTTTACATAATCATCACCAAACAGGGCAAACTCATACGATTCATTATAGTCCTCCAACACAAATGTGCCAAATGGCTTGCCGTTTTTGGTCATTTTATGCTGCACGTTGGAAACAAGGCCGCCTACGCATATCTCGCCCCTTTTTCGTAATTGGTTAAATGACGCCATGATCTCGTCGCCACCCTCGCCGGAACGCGCTTTTTGCATGTTTTTAAGGTCGCTGATGCTGGTATTGCAAAACCTTTCCAGTTCAACTTTATAATTATCAAGCGGGTGGCCGGTTAAATACATGCCGATCACGTCCTTCTCGTACTTTAATTTTTCTATCAGCGGCCATTCCTCGGCTTCAGGCATGGCCGGCTCGGGGATATATGAATTTACCGCGCCTCCCCCGAACAACGACGACTGCGAGCTATTTTGCACATTCTGGTAATCGTTGGCATATTTTATCAAACGTTCAACACCTGTTAATACGCCATTATCCGTTTTGGCAAAAAATTGGGAACGTTTTAATCCAAACTCATCAAAACCGCCACCATAAACCAGGTTTTCGTACGATTTACGGTTAACGCTGCGCGTATTGGAGCGTTGTGCAAAATCATAAACCGATTTATAAGGGCCGCGCTCCTTGCGTTCTTCAATAATACTTTCCACGGCTTTATCGCCAACCCCTTTCACACCGGTAAGCCCGAAACGTATCTGGCCCTTACTATTAACGGCAAAGGCCATGTCGGATTCATTAATATCAGGCCCTAAAACCTGCACGCCCATCCTGCGGCATTCTTCCATAAAAAAGGTGATCTTTTCCATGTTATTCTGGTTGTTTAAAACCGCGGCCATATATTCGGACGGGTAATGTGCCTTTAAATAGGCAGTTTGATAGGCCACAAAGGCATAACAGGTGGAGTGCGATTTATTAAAGGCATACTGGGCGAAGGCCTTCCAGTCGTTCCATATTTTGGTGAGCTTATCTTTAGGGTGGCCCTTCGCGGCAGCGCCGTCCATAAACTGGGCCTCCATTTTATTCAACACTTCTATCTGCTTTTTACCCATGGCCTTGCGCAAAACGTCGGCATCGCCTTTGCTGAAACCGGCCAGCTTTTGCGATAAAAGCATCACCTGTTCCTGGTAAACAGTAATTCCGTAGGTTTCGCCCAGGTATTCTTCCATATCGGCCAGGTCAAAGGCAACGGGCTCCTGCCCGTTCTTTCGCCGGATAAAGCTGGGGATATACTCTATCGGGCCTGGCCGGTACAGGGCATTCATGGCGATCAAATCCTCAAATTTATCGGGTTTCAGATCGCGCAGGTACATTTGCATCCCGTCACTTTCAAACTGGAACGTACCGTTGGTATCGCCGCGCTGGTAAAGCTCAAAGGTTTTCACATCATCCAGCGCTATCGTATCGATATCAATGGTTACATCGTGGTTTTGCTTGATGAGGCGCAAAGCATCTTTCAGGATAGTGAGCGTTTTTAAACCCAGGAAGTCCATTTTGATAACTCCGGCATCTTCAATAACACGGCCGTCATATTGGGTAACCAGCAGTTCGGAGTCTTTTGCGACAGCGACGGGTACAATATCCGTCAAATCATAAGGAGCGATGATGATACCCGCAGCGTGTACTCCTGTATTACGCACCGATCCTTCCAGCTTCTCAGCCTCCCGTAAAACCTGTGCGCGAAGGTCATTGCCTTTTAATATTTCCTTTAGTTCGGGTACCTGTTCAATAGCGTCTTTAAGGGTGATTCCCAAAGTATCCGGAACAAGCTTTTTGATGGCGTTCATCTCGGACAGCGGCATATCCAGTACACGCCCAACATCCTGTATGCTGGTTCGCGCAGCCATAGAGCCATAGGTAATGATCTGCGCTACCTGGTTTTTACCATATTTCTCCACCACGTAATCGATCACTTTCTGGCGACCTGCATCGTCAAAGTCCGTATCAATATCGGGCATCGACTTACGGTCGGGGTTAAGGAACCTTTCGAACAGCAGGTTGTATTTTAAAGGATCGATATTGGTGATGCCGGTACAGTAAGCTACTACTGACCCTGCCGCCGAGCCACGGCCGGGGCCTATAAACACGCCGATATTACGGCCATGCTTTATAAAGTCAGCCACAATTAAAAAGTAACCAGCAAAGCCCATGGTACGGATAGTAAACAGCTCGAATTCGATGCGCTCTTCAACGTCGGGCGTAATATCAATATAACGCTCTTTCGCACCTGTATAGGTTAAATGTTTTAAATATTCCCATTGGTTTAGCGTATCGGCATCCGGTGTGCTGTGGATGTTGAATTCAGGCGGGATAACAAAGTTGGGCAGCAAAATATCCCTTTTTAGTTTTAATACTTCAACCTTATCAACTATCTCATTGGTGTTATCTAATGATTCAGGGATATCCTCGAACAGCTTACCCATTTCGGCCTGCGTCTTAAAATAAAACTGGTCGTTAGGGAACCCGAAACGGTAGCCTTTGCCGCCTTCTTCGTCCGTAGCGATGGGCGTGCTTTGCATATCGCCGGTGTTTACGCAAAGCAAAATATCATGGGCGTTGGAGTCCTGCTGATCCACATAATGCGAATCATTGGAGCAGATCACCTTTACATTGTGCTTTTTGGCAAACTTTACCAGTACCTCGTTCACCGTATTTTGCTCGGGGATATCATGGCGCTGCATTTCAATGTAGTAGTCCTCGCCAAACAGGTCGAGCCACCATTTAAATTCTTCTTCGGCCTCAGCCTCGCCCTTGCTTAAAATAGCCTGCGGTACCGATGCACCCAAACAGCAGGTGGTGGCAATAAGGCCTTTGTGGTATTTTAAGATCAGTTCTTTATCGATGCGCGGCCATTTGCTGTACATGCCCTCCATATAGCCCAGCGAGCAAAGCTTGACCAGGTTTCTATAGCCTTCGGGATTTTTTGCCAGCATCAGCTGGTGGTACCTTTTATCTTTTTTCTCCTTGGTGAACTGTTTTTTATGCCGGTCATCCACCACGTAAAATTCACAGCCGACAATCGGTTTTATGCCGTGTTTCCCCGCTTCGGCCACAAACTTAAACACGCCAAACATATTGCCGTGGTCGGTAATGGCAAGCGCTTTCATGCCATCCGCAGCAGCTTTTTTATATAGTTTTGATATATCTGCAGCGCCGTCGAGCAATGAAAACTGGGTATGAACGTGTAAGTGTGAAAAATTTGGCATCGTTTTTTTATCTTCCTTTAGAAGACATCAAAGTTACTGATTTCGTCCGCCATTTGGCGGATCGGATTTTCGATTTCGGATTGATTGTGGAGAAAAATTGGATGGGTTGATAACTAATTTTAAAGATGCAAATTCGAAAAATACTACACTGCCATCTTATCAAAATGGCGAATAGACGTTCTATCTATTTTCCTTTCAGCATGCCACAATTCGAAATTATTCTGCAAATTCACCCAAAACTGCGTTGTATTTCCAAACGCTTCGGACAGTTTAACGGCGAGTTCCGGGCTGATACCCAAATGACCATTGATCACCGATGACAAGTTAGCCCTTGCCATATTTAACCCTTTAGCTACTTCGGTAATAGTTAAATTGCGCTCGATAATAAACATTTCTTTCAATATCTCGCCAGGATGTGACGGGGGCAGCCCTCTTTTTAACATAACTTTTTTATTTCGGATTTCGGATGTTCTATTTCGGATTTTGAGATTTTTTTCACTTTTTTAATTCTGACTTATTGTTGCGCTCTGCGCCTTAATTCTGCTTGTCCATGATTGTTTCAGGGTTAAAAATCTAAAGTAATCATAAATTCTAAATAAAAAATAAATCCGAAATCGAAAATCCGAAATCCGAAATCATTTAGCATTCACATTCGGCAGATCATCATTCCCTTTTAAATACCGTTCCAAAAACTGGAAGCTAACATCTGATGCCAGGACATAGCTTTGCCAGTTATATACAGCCCCATGCGCGCCGGGCGGGTAAATGCGCAGTTCGGCATCTTTACCGGCATTGGTTAAAGCGGTAAGTAATTGCATGGTATTTGAGGGGTGTACATTATCATCACTCATGGAGTGGATTAATAACAAATGGTCTTTCAGGTTGGCGGCATGGGTAATATCCGAGCTGTTTTTGTAGCCTTCTTCATTGTCCTTTAAAGGTGCCATATAACGCTCGGTATAAATATCGTCATACAAACGCCAGTCGGCAACCGGGGAATTGGCAATGCCTACCTTAAATACGCCGGGGTGTGTAAGCAGCGTATAAGTAGTGCTGTAACCGCCATAGCTGGTGCCCATTATGGCCATTTTACCGGCATCTACAAAAGGCATTTTGGCGAGGTAATTGGCGGTTTCCACGAAATCATTGCTTTCCCATTTACCCAATTGCTTGTAAACTACTTTCTCAAAAGCGCTGCCATAATTGGCTATGCCGCGGTTATTTACGTCGGCTACTATGTACCCGCTCTGTGCCAGCCATTGCTGCCATATATCGGTCGAAAAACTGTTAAATACATCGTGCGATTCCGGGCCGCCATAAACCGTCATCACTACGGGGTATTTTTTGGTGGGATCGAAATTGAATGGTTTGATGATATAGCCATCCAAACTTACGCCATCGGTAGTTTTAAACTTAAAATGCTCAGTTGTTGAATAAGCGTGGGTTTTTGTAAACTCACTTACCGGTTTATTCTCTTCCAGCATTTTTAAAACTTTGCCATGGTCATCGCACAGGCCTACATGCAGAGGCGTACTCACATTGCTGTACGAATCAAGGTAATACCTTGTATTAGGCGACATATTGATATCATGAAACCCTGCCACCGTCGACAATTTTGTTTTATCGCTCCCGTCAAATTTGATGGAATAGAACTGCTGTTCCAGGCCGCCGTCTTCTGCGGATAAATAGTATATCCTTTTTGTTTCGGGGTTAATGCCGGATACCTTTATCATGTCCCAGTCGCCTTTTGTTACCTGGTTGATGAGCTTGCCATCGTAGCTGTAACGATAGATATGATAATACCCGGAACGGTCGGACACCCAGAAAAACTCCTTTGATTTTTCGGGAAAATAAACCATGTCGTTCACGTTGGTATAGAAATTAAAAATGGCCACCCAGGTGGTGTTCTGTTCTTCAAGTACTACATGATGCTCGCCTGTTTTTACATTAAAAAAGTAAAGCTTCATGTGGTTTTGCGCACGGTTAAGTGTCATCAGGGCCAAAACATCGGGATTGCTTGTCCAGTAGATACGGGGGATATAAAAATCGCCCGTCTCATCGGGCGTAAGCCAAATTTTTTTGCCTGACGTTACATCCACCACGCCAATTTTCACCGAAGGGTTGGGATCGCCCACCTGCGGTATGGGTATGTGGATTTCGTTGGCATGCATCCCGCTATAATTGGTCATCTGGAAATCGGGCACCTGGCGCTCATCAAACTGCCAGAAAGCGATGTATTTACTATCCTTGCTCCAGTTCCATGCCTGCCCCTGGCCAAACTCTTCTTCATAAACCCAGTCATAATGGCCGTTAAAGGTGCCGTTGTCACTGGTTGAATCGTTGGTAAGTTGTTGTTCCTTACCGCTCGCAAAATTGTAAACAAACATGTTGCCTTTACGCTCAATGCCTACCATAGAACCGTCGGGCGACAATTCCGCAGTACGGGCGTCCTTAGCGGCCTGGGTTAGTTGTTTATTGCCGAGATCGTAAATAAAATAATCGGCTATTCCCGAATTACGGTAGATCGGCCTGAAATTAGTTTTAAAAACAAGGTGTTTTGAATCGTGCGACCATTGGAAGGATTCATATTCAAACGCCTTGGCGCTTCCCGGAAATGTGATGCCTTTATTGGTGAATACCAATTCGTCCTGCTGTGTTTTGGGATCCATAGAGCGGATCTCGTCATTATTGATAAAAGAGTATTTGTTCCCCTCATTGGTCCAGTTAACGCTTTGCGGGCCCGGGTTTCCATAAAGGCTGCCGCCCGTTCTTAAGGCATCCTCCAAACTGGCGTATTGCTGTTTGGTCTGCGCCTTAAGCCCGAACGACAACAAGCAGCATAAGGCGAATGTAAAAATGAATTTAACCCGCAAGTATTGAAATTTCATAAAAAAGGATTTGAATTATTGAGACGCTAAAACTAAGTTAATTACACAATATAAAAAAGCAGAAAGCGGAAAGCTAAAAGACCAAAGCCGAAGGACGCAGAAACGTTAAAGTGGAATTATTTTTTTAGTTTAAACAGCCTATTTTACAAAACACTTTTTGCTTTAAGCTTTCTGCTTTTAGCTTTGCGCTTAAAGAGTATCTTTGCACCAAACGCCACCCAATGAAAGGAAAAACGCCCAAAGAATCGCATACCATCATGAATGAACTGGTATTACCCAATGATACGAACACAATGAATAATTTAATGGGCGGGCGTTTATTGCACTGGATGGATATTGCGGCGGCTATATCGGCGCAAAAGCATTGCAACCGCATTGTAGTCACAGCATCAGTTGATAATGTTTCCTTTAAGCACCCTATTAAACTTGGCGACGTGATCACCATTGAGGCTAAAGTTTCGCGCGCATTTACCACTTCCCTTGAAGTAAGGCTTGAAGTTTGGGCCGAAAATATCCCGTCCGGCTCAAGGATCAAAAGCAACGAAGCTTATTATACTTTTGTAGCCCTTGACCAAAACGGGCGCACGATACCTGTGCCTGAACTGGTACCCCAAACTGCAGACGAAATCGAATTATTTAACGGTGCACTTCGCCGCCGCCAGCTGCGCCTGATACTTGCCGGCAAAATGAAGGCTGACGATGCCACAGAATTGAAGGCTTTATTTTCAGGGGTGCAAAAAGACTAATAAAGAGCCAAGATATTAGACCCAGGAACCAAGACGAAAAAGTAAAAACCAAATTCGGTACAGATCTATCAATCTTCGTGTTCTTTGTGCCTCCTTCGCGGCCTCCGTGGTAAATTTCGATCACCGGATGATCGTTAAGCTGCCCGATATCTTGCCAAAACACTCCGGTTGTTTCAAGTCAATGAGATAATAATAAGTGCCAACCGGTAATTTTTTGCCGTTATAATTCCCATTAAAAGGATGACTGTAATCTATAGAATGAAATACCAACTGCCCGTCGCGGTTAAAAATACTTATTTCGGCGCCCGGGAAATCATTGATATGCGGGATGTCCCAATAGTCGTTTATGCCATCGTTGTTTGGCGTAAAGGTATTCGGAATTATTACCCCGGGCGCTATAACCGTGACCGTGACGGGCGTTTCATCGCTTTCGCAAAGGCCGTTTACCGTAGTCGCGTAATACTTTGTGGTATGCGTAACCTTTACCTGGAATAGCCCGGCAGCATTTTCCTCTATTTCTGTTGACTGTGTACTATCATATAATTTGTATTTAAACTTAGGGTTTGGGTTTATTATAGATAAAGTAATGGTGGCTGGCAGGCAAAGCGTAACGCCGTTTATTCCTGGCGGCAGGGCCTCGCCCGCGCTGTCTGCAACGCTGAATGTCTTTGTATCGCTGCAGCCGTGAATGTCCTTTACGGTAAGCGTATATGTACCTTTTCCAACGCTGGTGAGGTTGCCGGGGAAGGTACTAACCACATTACCAAGGCTGTCCGTCCATGTCCAAATTTGGTTGGGATATTTAGAAGGCTGTGTTCCACCTGAAATTTTCAGGCCAAAAACGCCGCCCGTTTTTCGCCCGCATGCGTCATTTCTAACTAAAAAAAACTGCCCTTCCAATATGGCAAAAACCGGGTTCGGCAGCGAATACTGGCCGACTATCGCTGTGCAATAAGTGGGGTTAGTCAAAGTCACGGTAACTGGTGAATTGGCATCTGGCATGGGAATATCTATTTTAACGGGGGTGCCGTCGCCGTACTGTAACACTCTGGTCACAATCACTGAGCCGTCGGAAGTCCTTGCATAGAAAGTGTACGCCGGATCTTTCGGAGCTGGATTAAATGTCAATGTAATTGTACCCGGACTGCCACCACAAGAACCTATAGTAGTATCGACATGTATTGGTTTTGGAAAATAACCAGTGGTGGGCACCTCGTAAGCTTTCGTCGTGCTGCAGCCATCGGCTGCAGTGACTGTAAGCGTATAAATCCCGTTGATCACGTTGGTAAGGTCGGCGGTGGATGTTACCAATTTATTAGCTGCAGTAAACCATTGGTATTGCGCGGCATTACTGATACTTAAGCCGGTCACTGACCCGTCGGCCCCGTTGCAGCCCGCGGCTTTTATCTTCAATTTGCTCTCATCAATTACGATATTGTTCCTTTGCCCCACTGTATAAGTTTTGGTTGCGGCCAGGCATTTACTTTGATCGCGCAATTGTAAGGTATAGGTTCCCGGCGCCGCATTTAGCAGGTCGGCGCCATGCCCGATAATATCTTTTTCACCATTTAGCCAGGTAAATGTCAGGGTACCGGTGCCAGTCCCAGTTATGCCCGTTATTGTGCCATCTGCCGTATTGCATGAACTGGGATAAATAACGATACGGCTATCGTCGATTTGCGGGCAGTCTAACGAAACGACTGGTCCTGGACTTAAAAACTTCCGTGAGGCTCCGTTCGCTACAGGCAATCTTATATCAATTATTATTACCAGCAGCATCGCAAACCGTAGAAATTTCATAGTAAAGTTAATAGTAGGGCTAAATTTAGCGGTTTTTTTGCATAACTACGCCATTAGGTGGTTGTAACAAATGCCAATACAAACTATCAAATGCTAAAATCCTTAATCCATGCGGAATCTATATGCAGCACTGGCGCTTACCTTTTTACTTATGCTGGGCTGTACAAATTGCGGCGCCCAAAATAAACCCGTTTTTTCGATACCCTTTACATTGATCGATAACCGTCAATTTATTGACGTAACCATTAAACATCATACCTTCCATTTTATCCTGGATTGCGGCGCTGATTATGGCCTGGATGCGAAAACCGCTAAATTATTGAACCTGGAGCAAAGCAATAAAACCCGGCAGAGCGGAGCGGGCGCTAAAACAGTTGAAGCCGGGTCTGCCATTGTTGATACCGCTAAGATCGGGCCTGTTAATATAGTAAAGGCCCATTTTTTAGTGATTGATATGTCCGAGATCAGGGAAAAGCTGCACCTCCCGTATCTGGACGGAATTATTGGCTATACTTTTATGAAAGATTACGCCGTACAAACCGATTATCCCGGCAGGGTGATCCATTTTTATAAATCGTATAAGGCGGATTCGCCGGTACCGTTTGTTCTTTACCAGGGGCAGTTACCCCGCATCAACGTGCAAATTGATGGTATTAATGCCTCGGTAATTATTGATACCGGCGACCGTACGGCCTTTACCCTTTTTAATCATTTCGCCATCAAAAATGATTTTATGACGAAATATAAACTATCAGACACCACAATTACGGGCTATGGCCTGGGTGGCCCGATATATGCCCGTACCTTTACCCTGGATCATTTTAAGATCGGCAAGCTTAGCCTGGCGAACGTAGCCACACGTATACCCATGCTTAAAACGGGCGCTTTCGCTGATAAAAATATTGACGGCAGTATCGGAGGCGGGGTGTTAAAAAAATATAAGTTTACTATCGATTATAAAAAGCAGGATTTGTATTTTGAGTAGGCAGAACTAAACGACCTAATATTTTGAATTTTTTAATGACGAATATCGAATGTTGAATAATGAACCCCGAAGTACCCTTCAACATTCACTATTCAACATTCGGTGTTCGATATTATTATCCTGATCTTTTATTACTCCCCTGACTTTGCATCCAACTGCCGCACGAGCCCTTCCTGGTTTATCGTCCAGGTTATCTTATCATTTTTATCGGTAACAAACGCAATAAACTGGTGCCTCGTAGCTTCTAACTTCAGCGCGTTCACATAATTATTAATGGTAACATTGCTTTTAAGCTCGAAATTTTTTAATACAGGCGTATAAGTATGGTGCTGCTTGTACCATATCTTTTCCTGGTAATAAATAAGCCATAAATATATTTTCTGCAGTTCGGAATAGGGTAAATTAAAGGTGTTATTTGCACTGTTCTTGCTGAACTGCAGGTACCCCCAGCGTTCGGGCTGATGCATATCCACTACGTGCTGCGGCGACCACACCCAATTATGTTCGGGCAAGTTATGACCAGCATTATCTGTTAGCTTAACATATTTGCCGTTAACAACTTTTGTATCCCACTCCACCCGTGAGAAATTGATGCGCCAAAAAATACCCTCCTTCGGCACCTGCACATTGTTACCGAGGCTGATGGCCCTGAACGGAATAGCCATCTCAATGGCCCAGCCTTTGTCTGTATCCAATGGATTGTTCAATGTTCCCTGTATTTTCACCGCCGACCGTAAACCTTCCACATTCCAATTGATCATGGCATTGCCGCCATTTCGATATGGCTTGTTCAAAAAAAGGTCGAAAACGGTATTCAGGGCATTGTATTCAATTTCGAAATACTGGTGCGTACTGTTATTGGGGTTAATAAAAACCTCGAAATCATTGTCGCGGAAAATAATGTCATCGTGATGGGTTAAGTTGGCCCATACATTCGGGTCATTGATCTGCGCGGCGATATAGAGGCAACTGTCATCCCATAGCATTTTTACATTGGTTTGCAGCGGCGGACGTGGTTTTGGGTCGCCCTCGATGTCCACAAAATTAGCCGTCCATTGGGCCTGCTGCCAAACAGGGTCATCTATGTTGCCATTAATTAAAGGCGGGGTTTTTACATAATGAACCACATAGCTTTTTGGGATGTCGAATAAATTACGGAAGTTTTTAAATGGTGATTGGGCAGCGGCGGTGAAAGGCAGCGAGAAGACAAGCGCAATTAAGGCACTTTTTAGAAAATATTTTAGGATGGTTAACAGCCTGTATTGACCCATAAATCAACGTTTAATTAGTGGCCGGGCGCATATTTCGCGCCGCATATGCTGGACGCGGGTATATTGTAGGGACACAAAATTTTGTAGGGACACAAAATCTTGTGTCCCTACAAAATTTATCAACTGCCCAACGCAACAATGTGATCAAATTCCTCGCGTTTAAGCCCCATTACCGACAACCTGCCCTGGCGCACCAGGTGGATATTTTGTAATTTTTCATCGGCTTTTATTTGCTCAAGCGTTACCGGATGTTTTAAGGCTTCAACGGGGGCGATGTCGACAACTACCCAATTTGGGTCGGTGGTGGTAGGGTCCTGGTACGATTCTTTTACCACTTTGGCAATGCCCACCACTTCCTTGCCTTCCTGGCTATGATAAAACAGCACCAGGTCGCCTTCCTTCATTTCGCGCAAATTATTGCGCGCCTGGAAATTGCGCACGCCGTCCCAAAAGGTACGGCCTTCTTTATTAAGTCGTTCCCAGCTATATTTTTCGGGTTCTGATTTTACTAACCAATAGTTCATGTTTAAAGGTTTTGTCAAATGTAATGAAAATTGAAAAATGATTGACGTAACTTCGCCAATCTAATATCTTATTATGAAATTTAGCCTCACTTGCTTATTTCTTTCTTTTGCATTTTCAATGTTTGCACAAGACAATCCTATAAAAGGGCGGGTAGTTGGTCAGCAAATGGAAAATGTGCCTTATGCTCGAATAACTAACACGAGAACTCATCAAGAAGTTGAAACTGACACTGGCGGGTTTTATTACATCAATGCTTCCACAGGAGATACCCTAACCTATAAATCAATTGGTTACACGCAAGAAAAACGGGAAGTTAATGATATAACTAAACATCTTAATGTGCTTTTAATCAACAAAACAGTTAATGATTTGGGTGCTGTTTGGACAAGGCGACAATGGAGAAAAGCAGAAAGGAGTGTGGAGAAATACTATAAGCAACTTGAACGCCAAGCCGACCAATCAGGCAAATGGAAATATTAACTCCAGCTTCCGCGGCTTTAAAAGGTTAAACTGGCAGGTTATTTTTGCCTTGCAGGTTACCCACTAAAACATCAAATTAAACCCTGTACCTTTTTTCGGCCTATCGATTTCCTCAAATCTTTTTATTTCGTCTTCGAGAAGCTTAGCATATTCCGCAGCCATAAACTTCCTGAAAATAGCAACATCATTCTTTTCCCTGGTACTGATTAAAGCCTGGATATATTCCGTTTTGGCATCACTGTTTACAATGGCAAGGGGTAAATTATAGTAAGCCTGTATATAATTCATTAACAAACGCGAGGTACGGCCATTGCCGTCATAAAACGGGTGGATGCTTACCAAATTAAAATGAGCGTCGAAAGAAAGATTTACCTGATCGGATACAGCATTTGTACCCCTCATTAATTCAGTTATTTTGCCGGTCATCTCATCGGTAAGGGATTCAACTTTATCGTAATTCGGAAAATAGGTCGAACCAGCTGAAACATTTCCCTTTCTGAACGCGCCGGTGGTTGAGTCAATTATGCCAAAAACAGTATTGTAAACTTTGCCCGTATTTTTGACAACGAGGGCATTTATTTCCTGGATTAAACTGGTTGTAACGAGCCTTTTTTCTTTCGCCGAAGCTAAAGTGAACAATAATGCAGCGTAATAATCTGTAACCATCAAACTATCATGCATCGGCTTACCTTTTGGCGTAAGCCCTTCATTGATCAGTACCTGTGCTTCTATCTCATTTAAAGTAGAGCCTTCGATCCTCGTAGAATGATGAACAATTGAGATCAGGTTAAATTTTTCGTGGTCAATTACGTCACCAATGCCCAAACTTTTATACCTTTTTATCAGCCCCGGTAAATCCATTATTTTCAAAAAAATATTTTCGGTATTTCAAAGATAACATTTCCAATGTTTAAAGGGGAGGTTAAAAAAGGGGGAGTTGATAAGGTCAATGAGCAAGTTTACATTTAGTCAATAAAGCAAATTTCGCTAACGATGATTCGCAACCCCGTTACCAACAACATTATTATCCACGTCACTTATTACCTGCCTTATCCTGTCATCGAGCGTGTGTACGGCTTGCTCAAGTAATTGCAGGTATTCTTTCGGCGCTACGTAGTCTTCTTGTTTTATAAGGCTCATTAATCCCATGATTGAAGTAAGTGGCGCCCGGAATTCGTGCGCTTGGATATGGGCTATTTTTAACAGCGATTCATTTTGGGAGATTATTTTTTGTTCTTTCAGCTTACGTTCGGTTACATTACGGATAATGTAGGAAATGCCAATTATGTCGCCATGCCTGTCGTGGGCCGGCTCAAAGGCGGCTTCCCACCATATTAAACCGGTTTCTTCGTAAGTGGTTGAGCCTTCCTCCATCGATTTTTCACCTTCCAGGGCCAGGTTATACCTGTCGATAAAAGCAGCAATAAATTCGGGGTGTATAAACTTCACAAATTGATCGCCCCGTTTTATTTCAATTTTATGTATAATCTTTAAAAAATTAACGGCTGTTTTGTTAAAATCTATCACTTCTCCGCTTTTACCAAGCAATACCTGGAAGTTTGGCGAGCTCTCAAAAAACGACCGCAGCCTGATATTGGCATCGTTATTGATTTCTTTCTGTTCGGCTAATTCTACCTGGTTTTTCTCCAGCATCTCTAATCCTATCCGCAGCTCCATTATCTTCATTACCTGGTTAGCCAGCACTTTTAGTACCATTTGCTGGTGCTGATTTAATGTATGCTGTTTGACATCAAGCACACAAAGGGTCCCTAATTTATGGCCGCCGGAGGTTGTTAACGGTACACCTGCATAAAACCGCACTGCTGCAGCGCCCCTTACCAGGGGGTTGTTTGTAAACCGGTCGTCTTTAAGCATATCAGGCACAACCATTACATCATTTTGCTCAATAGCATGTGTGCAAAAACTTACCTGGCGTGGCATGGCAGTTTCCTCTGTCCCTTTTCTTACTTTTAAATATTGCGTGTCCTTATCCAGCAGTGTGATCAAAGCAACAGGCGTATCGCTGACGGCCGAAGCCAGATCAACTAACTCCTGTAATTCCGTATCATTTTCAAAGTCAAAATCAACAAAACGGGCTACAGCCTGCAAGCGGATATCTTCAATCATATTTTATATATACCTGACTATTATGTTTTTGTGTTGAATAGGTGTAAATATGTTTAATCACCGACATTTCTAAAATCGCAGATTCAGTATTTTATTGTTTACGAAAAAGGGGCCTTTTTGGTTTACATTGTCCAATTCAGTAAACAGTTATAAAATTATTTAACTGATTATCAATAGTTTAAAATAAAAATAAACTGATTATAGAACTATGTATTGCATATTACTATATAAAACACATATCTTTGGTTTAACATAACCCAACACAGGTAAAAAAGAGGTCGCAATGTTTAACGTAAAACCACAGCCAAAATGAAAACAAGCTTTTATCTAACCGCTTTTTGCATAGTTTCTTTGAGTATTTTCCTGGTCTGGTCGAAACTTGAAGTAAACGATCATGACACATCAATTGCTATCAGTGAGAATGATGATACCTATACTTTTACTGCCTCCTATGCTGAAGGCAATTCGCGGGCGGTTTACCATTACATCAATAAAAATATAAGCCCGAACCAACTCGGTGATTCTGAAAACGACTACTTCGATGTAACTACCTCCCTGGCTGATAAAACAGTTTTTTATATCAAAGAGTCGCCCGGAAAACTGAAAATAGCCATCGACAAAAGGAAAAACTCCACGGCCTCCTATTACCGCATAAAAAGAATGTGCGAAGGTGTAAAAGCGCTTTTGGCGGGGAGATAGTCATTAGTCATTAGTCATTGGGTTATTAAGTCATAGCATTACTATTTTAACTTTTACAACAATTACAACTTTTACAACAATTAAAACTCATTATGAAAACAATTATCCTTTTCCTCTCCCTGCTGGTTGCAGGCAGCACTATTTGCTTCGCACAGTGCGACAAAAAAGTTATCTTTACCACTTCAAAAACAGAGCACCTTGATCCCAGTGGCGTCGTGGTCCGGACGGAGGATGAAAAAGCAGTGGTCGAGATCGGCAAATCAGACCTGACTATTACTGTAAATGGCGAACACAAGATGGCAGGTCCGATAAAATCCAATTCCTGCAACTGGACAGTGCCCTATAAAAACGGAAAAACCATAATAAAAGCCACTTTGAGCGATGATTCGGGATCGGACAAAAATGTGACCATTACCATTGAAGGCAAAGACGGGAAAGTTACCCTGTTATTTGAAATGGAAGGCATGTCCGATGACAGGATCAGGGTTAGTGCCGATAAATTTGAGGAAGCGATGTGAGGGATTTCGGATGTCGGATGTTCGATTTCGGATTTAAATAGGTGTCCTCTACTGGCCCGAAAGGCTTCGTGAGAGGACATTTTTTTTAATCTAATTTGATCTTTAAGGGCATTCCTGAAGCGCTGTCTCCTGGAAGTGCCGGGGCTACTGCGAAGTATAGTTAATGCAGAATTGCCCAGATGGCAACATTTTTATTTTGAAACATATCCATCTATTTCTATATTGTCTACTGTTTTACTGTACGAAACCGAACGGCTCAGTACTGAAAACGGACGGTCAGGCATGTTGTACTTATATAACAATTTGTAAACCAATAGATTAAAGTTTGGCAATACGATTGCAGTGGTTCAATTTATAAGAATATAAAAACATTAAAATTCATTAAATGAAAAAGAAACTACTTTTATTAAGTCTTTTTGCTGTTTTATTTGCCGCCGGGGCTTTTGCCCAAAATCAGAAAGCGATGCTGTACAGCAAAGACGCTACGCTTGCCCAAAACAAAAAGATTGTTTATGATTTCTGGCGTTCGGTGCTGGAAGGTGGGCATTTGGAACTAGCCCCCCAATATATGACAGAAACTTATATTCAGCATAATCCGAACGTGCCTACAGGTAGGCAGGGCTTTATTGATTTTTTTGGGAAGTTTGCCAAACCGCAGCCGATCGCCGACACTATTAAAGCCCCAATAATTGCCATAGTTGCAGAAGGCGACCGGGTGGTGCTTAGCTTTAAACAGGTAAACCCCGACCCTAAAGACGCGACAAAGCAATATACCACAACCTGGTTTGATATGCTGCGTATTGAAAACGGGAAAGTTGCAGAGCATTGGGATTCGGCACTTAAACAGTAAGATTTTGCAGTAGCCTGCAAGATTTATCATCTTTTTGAAAGATGGCAAATCTTTATTACTTTAATGCCGTGGAAAATTACGACAACAAGATCGGCATAAAATCATGGGCAGAAGCTGACCGTCCGCGCGAAAAGCTAAGCGCACAGGGCAGGCGCGCCTTAACTGATGCCGAGTTGATCGCCATCCTAATAGGTTCGGGTAGCCGTAATGAAACGGCTGTTGAATTAAGCAAGCGCATCCTTCATCATTATGATAATGACCTGAACAATCTCGGCAAAGCATCCATCAACGAGCTTTCCAACTTTAAAGGCATTGGCGAGGCCAAAGCAATTTCTATAATTGCGGCGCTTGAAATAGGCCGCAGGCGTAACGATACCGAAAGTAAGCCTCCAGAATTTATCGGCTTCAGCAAAGATGGCTATGATATCATGCGCCGCCACCTGGTGGATTTGCAACACGAGGAATTTTGGATAATACTAACAGGCAGGTCGGGTAAAGTATTGGGTAAGGAACTGGTAAGCAAAGGCGGTTTGTCAAACACACTCATCGATCTTAAAATTATCTTCGGCGCGGCGTTGCAATACAAGGCAAACGGCATCGTGCTTGTTCATAACCACCCTTCGGGGAATTTGAAGCCAAGTCACGAAGACATGGTGCTCACCAAAAGAATAGCGGATGCGGGCAGAATACTGGATATTATGGTAACTGATCATTTGATCATTACAGATAACGGCTACTACAGCTTTGCGGATGACGGGCTGTTTTGATATCGGATGTTCGATGTCGGATTTATTAATTCGGAATTGTTATTTTTGGATTTTAGCTTGTATACCGGAAACAACCTTCTAACTTTAGCGTTCTAATCTAACATCAAATAAAAATCAACCATGATTATTCCAGATAACCAGATACCACTCGACGATTCAGAAAGCCAGGATGCTGAAGATCAGCCAAGCCAGCAGGACATTCATTCAAACGGCCTTGACGATGCCCCGGAGCCAGGCGATACCGTTGATTATGCCGACCCGGATAAATTGACGAGAGCCTATGATGCTTCAGAATCAGCCTATACTTTGAATCTGGATGAGGACGAGCCTAAGGCTAAGAAGAAGGAATAAGGGCGTAAAGCCCCTTTAAGACCGCTACGTTATGCTGAACTTGTTTCAGCACCCCATTTGCTAAGTAAACGCCATCCCCGTCACCTATCTTGCGGGCTACGTATCGCTTAGCTACATGTGTTGTGGGATGCCGAAACAAGTTCTGCGCGACTTCCGCTTTTTAATCTTCAGACTAATAGCAAGGCTCAAACCAGATTTTCCTGCGATAAATCCGAAATCGGAAATCCGACTTCCGAAATCTTTATATCTTTGCCGATTACTATCGTGCTACAATGAAGATATCCTACAATTGGCTTAAAGAATTTATCTCCGGAACCATCGGGGCTGATAAAACCCCGGAAGAAATCTCAAAAATACTTACCGGTACCGGTTTGGAGGTGGAGAGCCTTGAGAAGGTTCAGGCAATTCCCGGCGGGCTGGAGGGTTTGGTGGTTGGCCATGTGAAGGAAGCTTATCAGCACCCCAATGCCGACCGGCTGCGGGTTACCAAAGTTGATATAGGCACGGGCGATGAATTGCAGATCGTTTGCGGAGCGCATAACGTTGCCGCGGGGCAAAGGGTTGTTGTTGCTACCGTAGGCGCAACGGTATATCCTACCGTTGGCGATCCTTTTAAGATCAATAAATCAAAAATAAGGGGCGAGGTATCCGAAGGGATGATCTGCGCCGAAGATGAAATTGGCCTGGGTACCGATCACGCGGGCATCATAGAACTTGAATATAATGCGGTGATCGGAACGCTGGTTAAAGATCATTTTAAAATAACCGACGATTATGTTTACGAAATTGGCCTGACACCCAACCGTGCCGACGCAGCTTCGCACCTGGGTGCTGCCCGTGATATAGCGGCCTTTTTAAAGATAGCAATTCAAAAGCCTGATGTTTCCGCATTTAAGGTTGACAATGCTAACCTGCCCATTAAAGTTATTGTTGAGAATGAGCAGGCTTGCCCGCGATATTCGGGCGTAACTATTTCGGGTGTTGAAGTAAAGGAATCGCCAAAATGGCTGCGGGAACGCTTGGCGGTTATAGGCATACGGTCTATCAATAACATTGTAGACGCTACCAATTATGTTTTGCACGACCTGGGGCAGCCCCTGCATGCCTTTGATGCCGATGCAGTAAAGGGGAATACGATCATCGTAAAAAACTGCGCTGAAGGGACGCCGTTTATAACGTTGGATGGCGTCGAGCGCAAACTTTCTGCTGATGACCTGATGATTTGCAATGGATCGGGGGAACCGATGTGCATAGCCGGCGTTTTTGGCGGGATAGGATCGGGGGTTAAGGAAACGACGAAGAATATCTTCCTGGAAAGCGCTTATTTTAATGCTGTCTCTGTCCGTAAAACATCGAAAAGGCATGGGTTAAAAACCGATGCCTCGTTCAGGTTCGAGCGCGGGACTGATCCGAACATGACGGTCTTTGCCTTAAAGCGTGCGGCCTTGTTGATACGGGAGGTTGCAGGCGGATCGATCTCCTCCGAAATTTCTGATCATTACCCCAATCCGGTTGAGCCTTTTGCCGTTGAAGTAACCTACAAAAATATTGACCGGCTGATAGGCAAAGCAATTTCGCACGAAGAGATAAAAAGCATTTTAAGGGCCCTGGAAATTGAGATAGTTGGCGAAACTGCGGAAGGATTATCGTTAAAAGTGCCGCCTTACCGGGTGGATATTACCCGAGATGTAGATATAGTAGAAGAGATCCTGCGCATTTACGGTTACAACAACATCGAGATACCAACCCAGGTAAGAGCGTCGTTAAATAACTCTGCGCGGCCCGAGAAGGATTCGGTGCAAAGCCTGTTGTCCGATCTGCTTATTGGCAACGGGTTTAACGAGATCATGTCAAACTCCTTAACAAGATCGGCTTACTCTTCAAACCTTGACAAGGCGGTAAAGATATTAAACCCATTGAGCAACGACCTGGATGTGATGCGCCAATCGATGCTGTATTCAGGGCTGGAAGCCGTAGCTTATAACCAAAACCGGCGAAACGCCGACTTAAAGCTATTTGAGTTTGGCAAAGTTTATTCGGTAGATGAAGACAAATATATCGAAGTCCAGCGCTTCGCTATTTTTCTTGCGGGGGCCGGGAGATCAGAGCAATGGAACCAAAAGGTTACCCCGGTTTCGTTCTATAATTTAAAGGCTATAGTCGATGGCATTATTGCAAAATTGAGTATTGACGATATCGCCGTTGAGGATGCCACCTGCAAAAAACTAACTTACGGTTTGCAATACAAACGCAATAACAAACAGTTGGTGAAATTCGGCGCAGTAGCAAACGGCTCCCTGAAAAAGGTTGATTTGGATAAGGAAGTTTTTTACGCCGATTTTGATTTTGATATGATCCTTAAATCGGTGCGAAAAAATAAAATTATTTATGAAGAAGTCTCAAAATTTCCGGCCGTACGGCGCGACCTCTCGATGCTGATCGACAAATCGGTAACTTTCGGACAGTTAAAACAGATCGCACAAAAAACTGAGCGGAAGCTTTTGCAGGAAATAAATGTTTTTGATGTTTACGAAGGCGATAAACTCCCGGCAGGCAAAAAATCGTACGCGTTGAGTTTTACTTTGCAGGATAATGAAAAAACCCTGACCGATAAAGCGATTGATGCGACAATGCAAAAATTAATTTATAACTTAGAAAAAGAAGCAGGAGCGGAGATAAGGAGGTAGCGATCGGTTGATTAAGTTGATTGGGAGAGGAGTTGATTGATTTTTAAAAATTATTCAATATATTTCACCATTATTAACATAAACTACAAATTAACTTAATCAACCTAATAAACTCAATCAACAAACAATGGCCCTAGCCGATCAATTAAATTCAATTGTAGACAGAACGGAGCGCTTAATAGAGCTTTGTGGTGCTTTGCAGGAGGAAAATGACCTGTTGAAATTGGAGAGCGAGGCGCTCACAGTGGCCCTGGATGCAAGTAAAAATAAGACCAAAGAACTGGAAGAAAAGCTCCGTGCTTTGAAAATGGCAAAATCTTTTTCAGAAACAAATGAAAAAAGTCTTGACATAAAGCAAAAAATTAACGAATTTGTGCAAGAAATTGATAAGTGTATTGTATTATTAAAAAAGTAGTACAAAAGTGAAAAGCTAAAATGGGAGAAATCTCCATAAAAATAAATATTGCTGACAGGGTTTACCCTTTAAAGGTAAACATGGAAGAGGAAGAAGTAATACGTAGGGCAGCCAAACTAATTAATGACCGGATAAAAGAATATCAGGAAAATTATGCCGTGAGGGATAAACAAGATCTGCTTTCGATGTGTGTGCTGCATTATGCAACATCCGCATTAAAAGCCGACATGAAAGTTACAGTTGATGATACGGAGGTAACCGAAAAAGTTTACCAGCTGGATTATTTGCTGACCCAATTTTTTTCAAAGCAATAACGTTCTTTATACATACAGAGCTATTAAGATTTAACCGCGGTTAAATTTTAAGTTTCACTATTAAAAACTTAACGCTTCAATATCTGAGGATCAAAGAGGCATGCGTTAATCGTTTACTTTTAACGGTAACCCATGAGTTCCAATATCCCTAAAGAAGTTTTTAAATACATGATGCTTAAAAATTTAGACGCGGTTTTTTTATTTATACCAATTATATATTTATAACCAAAAATGAGTTCAACAATATTATACCTTATCATCGGTGTGTTGGTAGGGGGCCTTACCGGCGTGCCCATCGGGCGATTTTTGCTGCGAAAACTGTTCAGAGACCAGGAAATAGCAGCCCAAAACAAAGTAAAGAAGATTTTGAAAGATGCTGAAGTTAACGCAGAAATCCTGAAAAAGGATAGGTTACTGGAAGCGAAAGAGAAGTTTTTACAAATGAAGGCTGAGCATGAGCAGCAGATCAACGAAAAAAACAACAACATTAACCAGCGTGAGAATGGTGTGAAGCAAAAAGAGCAGTCGTTTAATTCGCGCCAGGAAAACATGAACCGCAAGGAAAGTGAAATAGATAATATTCGCAAAAACCTGGAGCGGCAAACAGAAATTGTTGTTAAGAAACAGGAAGAAGTTGAGATCCTGAAAAATTCGCACGTCCAGCAACTGGAAACTATTGCTGGTCTATCAGCCGAGGATGCCAGGAACCAGTTGGTGGATAACCTGCGCGAAGAGGCCAGAAGCAAGGCCATGGCGCAGATAAAAGATATTGTGGACGAAGCCAAGCTTACCGCGACGAAAGAAGCCAAAAAGATAGTGATCCAAACTATCCAGCGTACCGCTACTGAAAGCGCCATTGAGAATACCGTATCTATTTTCAATATCGAAAATGACGAAATAAAAGGCCGGATCATTGGCCGCGAAGGAAGGAATATCCGCGCGCTTGAAGCTGCTACAGGTATCGAGATCATTGTGGATGATACACCTGAAGCGATAATCCTTTCGGGCTTTGATCCCGTAAGGCGCGAAATAGCACGCCTGGCTATGCACCGTTTGGTAACGGATGGCCGTATCCACCCGGCCCGCATTGAAGAAGTAGTTGCTAAAACCAAAAAGCAGATAGAAGAAGAGATAGTTGAAATAGGCGAGCGTACAGTGATCGACCTGGGCATTAACGGCCTGCATCCCGAACTTATCCGGATGGTTGGCCGTATGCGTTACCGCTCATCTTACGGACAAAACCTGCTGCAGCACTCGCGCGAGGTAGCTAATTTTTGTGCTACCATGGCAGCCGAACTGGGCCTGAATGTAAAACTTGCCAAACGTGCCGGCTTATTGCACGATATTGGTAAAGTACCTGATGACAACCCTGAATTGCCGCACGCTATTTTAGGTATGCAATTAGCTGAAAAGTATAAGGAGCATCCCGAGGTTTGCAACGCCATAGGCGCCCACCACGACGAAGTGGAAATGACATCGATGCTGTCGCCCATTATACAGGTTTGCGACGCGATATCAGGCGCCCGTCCCGGTGCCCGCCGCGAGGTTGTGGAAAGTTACATCAAGCGTTTAAAAGAGCTGGAAGAATTGGCGATGTCATATCCCGGTGTTGAGAAAACATTTGCAATACAGGCGGGCCGTGAGTTGCGCGTGGTTGTCGAAAGTGAAAAGATAAGCGATGCGCAGTCAGAAATACTGGCCGCCGATATTTCAAACCGGATACAAACCGAAATGACCTATCCGGGACAAATAAAAGTAACCGTGATCAGGGAAACAAGATCAGTTGCTTTTGCTAAATAAAATCTTTTAAAGCCCTCCCGCCGGCGGGAGGACTTTATTATATAATATGGCGACAAATAAAAAATCAGGCAAGGGTAGCAATACTTCAGTTAGGCCTGCTTCGCGTGCGCCAGAACGCCCTGTTGATATTTATTTTGATAAATACGCCGAAAGCCATCAAAACCCAACCAATAAATCCATCCATTGGATATGCGTCCCACTGATCGTTTTCAGTTTGCTTGGCCTGGTTTGGGCAATACCATTTCCTTATATTAAATTTTTAGGCCAGTATAACGGCTTCCTGAACTGGGCCTCGTTTTTTATTGCCTTCAGCATTTATTATTACTATAAGCTTTCGCCCGTATTGTCGTACTTAATGTTAATTGTGGTATTCGCTTTTAGCTATGGAATTATCGAACTGGATGACTGGCAAAAAGCAGGTGGCCCGGCTTTGTGGCTGGTTTGCCTTGTGATTTTTGTTTTATCGTGGGCGGGGCAACTTATCGGGCATAAGATCGAAGGCAAAAAACCGTCTTTTTTGGATGACCTTAAATTCCTGCTTATCGGGCCGGTTTGGCTGCTGCATTTTATTTTAAAGAAATTATCAATCAAATATTAATTCATCTCTCATTATTATGAAGATGATTATTGTAACTAAATTAATCGCGGGATATTTGTAGCTTAGGTTTCTTATTCAACGTATGGTATGTTATGAAGATTAAAGTATTAGTGCTTGTCCTGTTTGTTGTTTTGCTTGGCTGCGGCAAAGGCAGTAACGTTAATGTGGTGCTTAACGGGGCCACGTCAAATTGCCCTGCGAATTTTACCTGTACTTATAATTATTACGACCATGCATCTGTCCAGCAAAGCCGGCTGGGAAAAGGCGCCAGCAGGGAGTTTTCTTATACCGCTGTTGACAGTTCAGTTTGTAATAATACCAGGCAACTTTATTTTGATTTCGCTTTAAGCAGCGATGAGTTTGATATTAAATCAAGCCAGATAGCCGCTGGCCAGGCAGTTTATTTTGAAAGCTGCCCTTGCTGCAATTTTGCGTTCAATCCGGAAGCAGTTGGCGGCGAAATAAAAGGGAAAAGGACTGATGCTAACCATTGGCTTATAAATGCCACTATAGTAATAGGTGATGCCAATGATAAACCTATCGACACTTTGATATTTAACCAAACTTTCACGCTAAAAGCATTGCCGGTTAACGGGCCATAAAAAATTTCAGTTATTGAAGAAAATTAACTCACAAATTCTTCCCCAGCTTATCCAATATATCCTGTGGCACCTTTTTAAGATCGAGTACCAAAAATCCATCCAGGCAATCCGCAAATTTAGGGTCGATATTAAAGCAGATGATCTTGGCGTTAAGGCCGATATATTGACGAAGTAATACCGGTACTTTCATGTTATGCGTTTCAACTTCTGATATCAGGTTGTCCAGACCCTTAAAAGTATCCTCACCCGCTAGTAGCAGATCAGTATCGATACTTGAAAAGTCGACCTTAAACCTCTTGCGTGGCCGCACATATTGGGCCATTTCATGGTCAAAATGGTTCCTGTTGATATAGTCGACTATAAGTGATTTTGAGAATTTTGAAAAGGAATTGCTGATACTTACCGGACCTATCAGGTAACGGTAGCGGGGATTATCAATTAAATATTTCAAAATCCCCTTCCACAATAAAAACAGTGGCAAGGGCTTTTGCTGGTATTCTTTGCGTACCCACGAGCGGCCAAGTTCAATGCTTTTTTTTAGTACCGGGATAAATTGCGCTTTTATTTTAAATAGCTCGGTTAAATAAAATCCGTTCTTACCTATGCTGTAAAATATCTCATCACCCAGGCCGATACGGTAAGCGCCAACGATCAGCTTTGCCTCGGTATCCCAAATAAAAAGGTGGTTGTAATAAATATCATATTCATCCAGGTCGATAGCCTTATTGGTGCCTTCGCCAATTTCCCGGAAGGTAATTTCCCGCAGCCGCCCAATTTCACGGATAATATTAGGAATCAGCGAAGTTGGGGTTATAAATAGTTCATAATTTTTCTCCGTCAAAATCCGATGGCCTTCACGTAGGGGCTCAATTTCTTTTTCAAGTACAGCAGCGCTTATTTCAGGCACGATATCTTTTGGCTGCTTTTTTATCTTGAAAATATTACGCGGATCAAATATTTTCTTCTCATCCTCCAGTCCCGTTCCTAAGGCATAGGTATGGGCACGTAAAAAATTGAGGAGTTTAGTACTGTTATTATATTCGGGGAAATCTTCAATATGAATTGGTTTGCCGATACGAAGCCTGATGGTATGGCCTTGTTTATTAAACAGTTCCGATGGCAGCCTTGCAGTTCGCAGCGCAGGGTGTATTAAACTAAGCAGGTTAAAAAGCAAACCATTGTTCCCATGGAAATAAATAGGCACTACAGGTACTTTTGCTTTCGCGATGATCTTGCCCACAACAGGGTGCCACATCCTGTCTGTTACTTGTTGTTTATCGACCTTAAAAGTAGATACTTCGCCCGCCGGGAAAATGCCTATTGGCGTACCTTTTCCAAGTAACTCCAAAGTTTTCTTTAGCCCGCTGATGCTGGATGAATGCTCCACGTTCTCAAATGGGTTTACGGCAATAAAATAATCGCTTAAGTTAGGGATCTTTTTGAGCAGGAAATTTGCCATCAGTTTGGCATCCGGTCTCACCTTCAACAACATTTTTAAAAGCACCATCCCCTCAATACCGCCATAGGGGTGGTTTGCAATGGCTATAAAACTGCCTTTCGTTGGGATGTTTTTTAGTTCCCTTTCATCAAACTCTATCTTAATGCCGCAGCCTTCTAAAATAGCGTCAATAAACTCGGGCCCCTGTTTAGGCTGTGCCTGCGAGAACAATTTGTTTACCTCGTTAATTTTCATGATCTCCATCAGTAAAGCAGCAAGGCCAGGCATTTTTAACTTGTCCAGTTTAGTGGCTTTGGCAAACTCTTCGGTGGTGATCACTTCCATATTTTATAAAAATAAACTCTTGTGTAATCAGAATAAATATCCTGAAAAATTGTTTAATTTAAACTTTGATAAACCTTGTAAATGAAAGCGCAAATAAAAAAGTACTTGTCCATCACCAAAAAAGAATGGAACGGCATGGTAGTACTTGTTATTTTAATTGCGCTGGTACTCGCCGCACCTTACATTTATCAATTGTTCCGCAAAGATAATACAATAAATACCAAAGACTTTGATAAAGCAGTAGCACAATTAAGTAAGATAGACAGTCAAAAAAATAATACCAGTAACAAGCCATTATCGGATGATAAATTAGAGTACCCGGTTATGTTTCCTTTCAATCCAAACAACCTTACCATTCAGCAATGGGAGCAATTGGGCTTAAGCGAGCGCCAGGCCAGTGTGATAAAACATTATGAAGCCAAAGGCGGAAAGTTTTACAGCAAGGAAGACGTAAAAAAGATATTCGCCATCACCGCCGATGATTACAAACGCCTCGAACCGTATATTCAAATCCCGGAAGCATCCCTCGCTACAAAAAAAGCTAAACCCGGCGAAATTACTGAACTCAACAGCGCAGATTCGGCAAAGTTGACAGAAGTCAGGGGCATAGGGCCATCATTTGCTGTGCGCATAGTCAGGTACCGCGGGCGCTTGGGCGGCTTTTACAATAAGGAGCAATTAAAGGAAATTTATGGTATCGATTCGACAAAATACGCGGAAATAAAAGACCAGGTTTCGGTAGATCCAGGCAAGGTGAAGCGGATAAATATTAATACCATCTCTTTCGACCAGCTGCGGATATTCCCTTATCTCGGTTATAAGCAGGTGAATGCCATTATCCAGTACCGCACACAGCATGGCAGTTACACTTCAATTGCCGATATGAAAAACATTGCCATACTGGATGAAGGAATTTTGCGTAAAATTGAGCCATATTTAAAATTTTAAATGATAGCGCAGCAAATAAAATCGGCCATCCGCGATATACCTGATTTCCCGAAACAGGGTATTATTTTTAAAGATATCACACCCATATTAAAGGACCCGCTTTTGTGTGAAGGGGTTGTTGATGCTTTTGTTGAACAATTAAAAGACACCCGCATTGATGTTATAGTTGGCATTGAAAGCAGGGGCTTTTTCTTTGGCTTAAGCCTTGCGGTACGCCTGGGCGTCCCTTTTGTGCCCGCCCGCAAAGCCGGCAAGCTGCCATTTACAACCAGGCAAAAATCCTACGAACTGGAATACGGAACTGCGGCTATCGAACTGCATAGCGATGCCTTTGAGCCGGGACAACATGTGCTGATCCACGATGACCTGCTGGCAACCGGAGGTACTGCGCTCGCCGCCGCCGAACTTATACAGGAAATGGACGGCATAGTAGCCGGGTTTGCTTTTGTGGTTGGTCTTAATTTTTTGAATGGAAGGGAAATGATAACGCCGGTTAGTGATAAGGTGGTGGTGCTGGCGGAGTATTAGATTTGTTTTGGATCCGAAAAAGATAACCATTCAAAAAACATCTACGCTAACGACATCAAAAGCTCTGTTTCCAACTTACTTTCATCTTGTGTCCAATGCCCGTATATTTCAATGTATGGAAAAGTAGCTTCAAAGCCTTTGCTCTTTAATTCACTTCTCATAGTCTGTCCTGCTTGCTTTATTAAACTGTAGGGCCCGATGTGTTTGTAATAAGCGTATTTAATGAGGGAGATACTTTTTTGTTCCAACCCTGCGTTATTTCCGGGAACATTTTCAAGTTCAACTCCTGCGAATACTTTTTCATTGAGCTCATAAACCCAAATGTTTTGCCCTTTGTTCTTTAAACCGTTCGACTTAACTACCTGCCACATTCTATCCATTAACTTAAAGGCAGTCCCTGCGTAATCCTTACCCACAGCGGACCCGGAAAAACCGTAAATGTCTAACTTAAGGTTTTTGTTTATTTCTACATTCATAGTCTAATAATGAGGGCTGCAATAATTACACACAAAATAGTGTCTCTTTTGTTTAAACGAATATATTGGTTTTTATAATTTGTTCAAAGCCGATCCGGGCCCACCTGTATAAGAAATTTATTTTCTTCCCCAAATCCATCAGACATTGGCTTAAATCAACTAAACCCACAATTCATACCATATACCAATTCGTTCACTTTTCATCGCTGTTTTATTTGAAACCTTTGCGCCCTTTATTACGTTACTTTGCTATAAATCAACTATAAACAAATGGATTCCTTATTGACAGATGCCCCGGCAGGCTACGATTTTTCTATAAACGATAACCAGCGGATGATAGGCCAGATGGCCAGAGATTTTGCCGAAAAACACATCAGGCCCCACGTAATGGAATGGGACGAAGCACAGCATTTCCCTATCGACCTTTTTAAAAAGCTCGGCGGCCTCGGCATGATGGGCGTATTGGTACCCGAGGAATACGGCGGTTCGGGTTTTGGTTATTTTGAATATGTAACTGTTATTGTAGAAATAGCAAAGGTTTGCGGCTCCATAGGTTTATCCCTGGCGGCGCATAATTCGCTATGCACCGGCCATATCCTTGCATTTGGCAACGAGGAACAAAAACATCGCTGGCTGCCCAAACTGGCAACCTGCGAATGGCTGGGCGCCTGGGGACTGACCGAGGCCAATACCGGCTCCGATGCCCTGGGGATGAATACAACAGCCGTTTTGGATGGTGAGCATTACATTGTTAACGGCTCCAAAAACTGGATCACCCACGGCAAATCCGGCGATGTGGCTGTGGTGATGGTGCGCACCGGGGAGAAAAACGATTCAAAAGGAATTTCAACCCTGGTAATTGAAAAAGGCACGCCCGGTTTCACCCATGGTAAAAAGGAAAACAAATTGGGCATGCGCGCGTCCGAAACAACAGAACTGGTATTTGATAATTGCCGCGTGCCAAAGGCAAACCTTTTAGGTAAACAAGGCGAAGGTTTTAAACAGGCCATGAAGGTGCTGGATGGCGGGCGTATTTCTATAGCGGCTTTATCATTAGGGATGGCCAAAGGAGCTTTTGAGGCTGCAGTAGCCTATTCAAAGGAGCGTAAACAATTCGGGCAGCCGATCAGTAATTTCCAGGGTATTGCCTTTAAACTGGCAGATATGGCTACAGAAATTGAAGCTGCCGAATTGCTCATTATGCAGGCTGCCGATCTTAAAAACAAACACCTGCCCGTAACCAAACAATCGGCTATGGCTAAATATTTCGCCTCCGAAGTCGCGGTGCGCACAGCTACGGAAGCCGTGCAGATATTCGGCGGCTATGGCTATACCAAAGATTTCCCGGTTGAAAAATATTACCGTGACGCCAAATTATGCACCATAGGCGAGGGGACATCGGAGATACAGAAAATTGTGATCAGCAGGGAAGTGCTGCGGGATTAAAACAAACACATTCATTATTATTCAAAGGCCGGGCATAATTCCGGCCTTTTTTATTTCACGTTATATTTTTATTTGTGAATAATTAAAATGTAACTTGCTGGGATACAAACCTCTTGATCTTATGCAATTAGTTATCACCTCGCTCAATAAAACCTATGCAAACGGCGTACGGGCTTTAAAAAACATTAATTTAACTATTAATTCGGGAATGTTTGGTTTACTTGGCCCTAATGGCGCGGGTAAATCAAGTCTTATGCGCACCATTGCTACCTTACAAGAGCCTGATTCAGGAAGTATAAGCCTGGGTGCAATTGATGTTTTGCACCACAAAGACGAGGTAAGAAAGACACTCGGCTACCTGCCGCAGGAATTTGGCGTATACCCAAGAATATCTGCTGAGGATCTTTTAGATCATCTTGCTGTGCTAAAAGGCATCAGCAACCGTAAAGACCGTAAAGAACTGGTGACCGCACTTTTGCATAAAACCAATTTATTTAACGATAGAAAGAAACATCTCTCGGGCTATTCCGGCGGCATGAAACAACGTTTTGGAATTGCGCAGGCTTTATTATCAAACCCTAAACTCATAATTGTGGATGAACCTACTGCCGGCCTCGACCCTGCCGAACGCAACCGGTTCCTGAACCTGCTGGGAGAATTGAGCGACGAAACCATAGTTATCCTTTCAACCCATATTGTTGACGATGTGAAAGAATTATGTACCGACATGGCTATCATCAATAAAGGCGAAGTACTGATGCAGGGCAACCCGCTAAAATCATTAAACGACCTAACAGGAAAAATATGGAGCAAACGTGTCGACCGTGAACTGGCTGCAGGGTACAAAGACCGGTTAAATGTAGTTTCGGATAAATTGGTGGCCGGGAAGCCAACCCTTCATGTACTGTCGGATACGCAGCCGGAGGAAGGTTTCGACATCATTAACCCCGACCTGGAAGATGTTTACTTCTCGTATATTTTTGGCGCTCAAACCGTAACCGTTTAATTTAAAAACTATGCTCTGGGAAGTAATTAAATTTGAGCTTAAATACCGGCTTAACCGCCCGGCAACCTATATCTATTTTGTGCTCTGGTTCCTGTTTGCTTACCTGGCTATTTGTACGGGGGTAATACATGTTGGGGGTGATATTGGCAAGGTTAAACAAAATGCCTCGTTAACCTTATTTAATATTGCCGCCATATTCAGCCTTTTACCGGGTATGTTTTTTGCTTCGGCAATTATGGGGGTCCCTATCCTGCGTGATTTTGAGCATAAAATGGAGTCGCTCATTTTCACTACTAATATCAATAAAACCAACTATTTGGTTGGTCGGTTTATCGGCTCTTTTATAACGCTGTTATTTATAAGCACAGCCTTTATTTGGGGCACCTACCTGGGCTGTATAATGCCCTGGGTTGACCATAGCAAGTTTTTACCCGTAACCCTGGCGCAATCTCTATGGCCCTGGCTGGTAATGATCGTATTTAACTTGTTTACTTTCTCGTGTTTGTTTTTTGCCAGCGGCGCGCTTAGCCGTAAAATGCTTTTTGTGTATTTACAGGCGATAGTGCTTTTAGCCTTATACATTGGCGTAGGGTCGTTTATCGGTGATGTTGAAAATATAAAAAAGGCGGCGATAATAGATCCTTTTGGTGTTTACACGATTGACGCTTTAACCCGTTACTGGACAGTGGCCGAAAAAAATACATTAATTGTTCCGTTTACGGGTTTGCTGTTAATAAACCGCTTGCTGTGGTTAGGTGTAGCCCTGATGTTTTTTTGGGTAACATTTGCTGTATTTAAATTCAGGGCGGTATATACCGGTTTGTTTAAAAAGAAGCCGGTTAAAGCGAATGCATACGTTACTGTTGAAAATATCCCTATACCTTTTGTAAAGCCATCGTATTCATTTTTAACATGGTTTCAACAAGTGAGCACATTAACCCGGCTTTACTTTAAGGAGGTTATCCGTTCTGTTCCGTTTATCGGAATAGGCATAGTAGGGTTGGTATTAATTGGTATTGATGCGGAATACGGCACCTCATGGTACGGGCAGGCATTGTACGCGGTAACATCAAATATAGCAGGTTTTATAGTATCCGAAGTTGGGATCATATTAAGCATAATGATACTTTTTTATTCAGGTGAGGTTATGTGGAAAGAGAACGGGATAAACTTTAGCCAGATATTTGATACGCTGCCAATCAGTAACGCGGTACCGATAGTGAGTAAATTCTTGGCGCTGTCGGGCATTATATTAATTTATATATTGTTTATGATCCCAGTCGGCATAGTGATACAAATATTGAAAGGCTTTGACGAATTTCAGCTGGGGATATATTTAAAGATCATGCTACTTAGCCTGTTTGTGCCGATGACTATTTATATTGCAATGTCGGTTTTTGTACAAAGCTTGTTCGGTAATAAATTCATAGGTTATGCGGTCTGTATACTATTCTATGTGTACATACTTTTTGCCGGGCAAATGAAAATATTTTATAGCCTGTTTATCCCAAATAGCGGCGGCGTAGGCGTTTACTCAGATATGAATGGTTTTGCTGCCGATTTTGAAAAGTACCTGGTCCTAAAGATTTTTTGGGCTGCTTTTGCAGGCATACTGTTGCTTATTGCCGTATTGTTTTACCAACGCGGTACAGATACAGCTTTAGGTATTAGGTTTAAAAATGCCCGTCAGCGCTTTGGATATCCTCAGCGTTTGTTTTTGACTGTCAGCTTGCTGATAGTCGTAGTTACAGGAGGATATTATTATTTAAATACAAAAGTTTGGAATCAATATATTGATCCCGAGGCCCAAAAAGATATACAGGCAAATTACGAGAAAACATTAAAACACACTTACGAAAAGATTGTGCAGCCGAGTGTGGTAAACATTGAATGCAGTGTCGATCTTTTCCCTGAAACAGGTAACCTTAGTTTACAGGCTGTTGTAACATATAAGAATTTGATGCATGAACCTATCAGTGAATTATTGGTGCAGGAGCCATCTGATTTACTCATCACTTCGAATTTTAAGTTTTCGGTGCCGGTAACTAAGGTTAAATCATATCCCGATTTTCATTTTACCGTTTATAAGCTAAAACAGCCTTTAAAACCCGGTGATTCACTGCAATTAAATTTAACGGCTAAAAGGATACAAAAGGGGTTTACAAATGACGGCGCCAATACCAGTTACGTAGCCAATGGTACTTTTATCAATAATTTTGACATTTTCACGGGGCTTGGCTATTCAGGCAATAATGAGTTGTCGGACAACGAGGACCGTAAAAAACGCGGGCTAAAAGACCAGGTCGGCTTGCCGCTGCGGACTGATACTGCTGCAAGGATGTTAAATCTTTTCCAGCAGCGGGGGCGTACCGGGCTTGATATTACCGTAAGTACCGACCTTGATCAGATAGCCATTGCGCCGGGTTATTTGAAAAAAGAATGGAAGCAAAACGACAGGGCTTACTTTCATTACCAGATGGATAAACCCATTTTTAATTTCTTTAACGTAATATCGGGCCGTTATCTCGTAAAACGCGATAAATGGAAAAATATAGACCTGGAGATATATTACCATAAAGATCATCCTTTTAACCTTGATATAATGCTTACCTCGTTAAAACGGGGACTGCTTTACGACAGTGTTAATTTCAGCCCCTTCCTTTACAAACAAATGCGAATAATTGAATTCCCAAAATACCGTAGCTTTGCACAGTCGTTTCCTAATACCGTGCCTTTTTCAGAAGCCATAGGCTTTATTTTTCATCACCAGCCCGAAAAACTGGATATGTGCTATTACGTAACTGCCCATGAACTTGGGCATCAATGGTGGGGCCACCAGGTTTGCGAGGCCAATACTGTTGGCGATCAAATGTACTCCGAAGGGCTGGCACAATATTCGGCTTTAATGCTGCTTAAAAAAACACTTTCTGCCGAAGAGCTAAAACGCTATCTTAAATACGAATTAGATGGCTATCTTTCAGGCAGGGCAGCCGAAAGGAAAACAGAAAACCCCCTGGATCAAACCGATAACCAGGGCTATATTCATTACCAAAAAGCCTCACTCGTTTATTTTGCCATGCAGGATTATATAGGCGAGGATAATTTAAATAAAGCATTACGCAAACTAATAGCCAATTATGGCAACGGCGACAAATACCCAACATCGGACGTGTTGACCGGCTATATCAAGGAGGTTACCCCTGATAGTTTAAAGTACGTGGTGGATGACCTGTTCAGCAGGATCACGCTCTTCGATAACCATGTTATTGAACCTACCGCTAAAAAGGTAAGAGATGGTTACGAAGTTACTATCCCGGTTGAAACCGTAAAATATTATGCCGATAAAGCAGGTAATGAAAAACAAACGCCTATAAAAGATTATATTGATGTTGGTGTTTTCGCTCTTGATAAAAACGGCGATGAGAAGCTGGTATATCTTAAACGCCAAAAATTCACAAAGCAAAAAACAACAATCATTGTAAAACTGAAAGAAAAGCCCGAAAAGGCAGGTATTGATCCGTTATATAAACTTGTTGACCGAAATACGGATGATAATACAGCGCAGGTGACGATGGAGTAGTCGATAGTTATAAAGATTGTAAGTGTTACAAGGGAATACCCATTTCGGGCTTACAGCGTTTGTAATAATTAAACACTTCATCATTCGAATCGACATTCGGTATTCAATATTAATCAACCACGCACCTAATCAATTCGCTCAACTTAATCAACAAACTACTTTCAAATCCCAAAAACATTCCCTACCTTTGCCTTCCCTGAAAGGAGGTATTTGGGAATTATGATCATTATTAACGTAAAAGACGGCGAATCATTAGATAAAGCATTAAAACGCTTTAAAAAGAAATTTGAAAAGACAGGAGTTTTAAGAGAACTTCGCAGTCGCCAGGCATTTGAAAAGAAATCAGTAACCCGTCGCCACGTGGTGAAACATGCCATCTACAAGCAAAATATGAACTTGGAAGCAACTGTGTAACTTTTTTAAATTTATTTAAAAATTTTTCAGTTTTTCTAATCAATATATCAAAACTATTTGTACATTCATCATTCGGATGTACAAGTAGTTTTTATGTTTTCAGAGCGTTTTATCCGGTATATCAAATTCGAAAAAAGGTACTCCAAACATACCGTTTCCGCCTATCAGTCAGACCTTGACCAATTTTTCAGCTTCCTTAACAATCCTCATAAACAAATACCCGCGCCCGAAGCTGTAATTACGCATCCTTCGCAAATTACGCATTACCATATCCGTAACTGGATGGTCGAGCTGATGAATGAGCATATCATAGCCCGTTCCATCAACCGGAAGATAGCCACGCTGCGCAAATACTTCAAATTTCTATTGCAGGAGGGGGTCATTACCATTAACCCCGCCTCAAAGATCACCGCGCCGAAGATCCCGAAAAACTTACCTGTTATTGTTGAAGACGTCAAACTCATCCAAATGCTGGATGAAAACGAAGTGTTCAGCAAGGATTTTAAGGGGCTGCGCGATAAACTGATCATCGAAATGCTGTTTGGTACCGGCATGCGCTTATCCGAGTTGGTTGGGGTAAAAGATGCTGACATTAACGTTTACGAAGACACTGTAAAAGTTTTAGGCAAACGCAATAAGGAACGCATCATTCCGATCAACAAGGAATTGAAATTATTACTCGTTGAATACCAGGAGTTAAAGAAAAAACAGGATTTTTTTAGTAACAATTCATCCGCGTTAATCGTTACAGATAAAGGAGCAAATGCTTACGCTAAGCTTATATACTTAACTGTGCAGAAATACCTTTCTTACATATCAACGCAGAATAAAAAGAGCCCGCACGTGCTGCGCCACACCTTTGCAACAAGCCTGTTAAACAAGGGGGCCGATCTGAACGCCATCAAAGAACTTTTGGGCCACGCTAATTTGAGCGCGACCCAGATCTATACGCATAATTCTGTTGAAAGATTAAAGTCTATTTACAAACAAGCCCATCCAAAGGCATAAAAAGGAGGAATCATGAAAATTACAGTGCAATCTATTCGTTTTAATGCAGACAAAAAATTATTGGATTTTATCCAGAGGAAAGTCGATAAGCTCGAGACCTTTTATGATCATATCGTAAGCGGCGAGATTTATTTAAAACTGGAAAATGTGGAAGATGAAGCCAATAAGATAACGGAGATTAAACTGTTGCTGCCCGGCAATCAAATATTCGCAAAGGAGCAATGTAAAACGTTTGAAGAGGCCACCGACCTTGCGGTTGAATGCCTGCGCAAGCAAATCGGAAAACATAAACAAAAGAAAGCCACCGCTGCCGAGACGGCTAAAAAAGCCGCATTATTAGAAGTGACGGAGGATTTTTAAGATAAATAAATAGTAAATTTTTTACGGGATCGGCGGGTTTTAACCCGCCGATTTTTTTTTGAAAAATAAATTTTGTTCAGCGTTAAAAATGTGTAAATTTGCAATCCCTTTCGGAAAGGCCTATTAATGCACTTCTTTTTATGAAACGGGTGGTTCTTTAAAATAAAAAAATACAGTCTTATTAATTAACCGGCACTATTCCGAAGGTCAGTAATGACCGGCGGGGGAAAAGAAAGGTAATAATTTAAGCCTCCTTAGCTCAGCTGGTAGAGCGACTGACTTGTAATCAGTAGGTCATTGGTTCGATCCCGATAGGAGGCTCTGTCATTTCGGATGTCGGATTTTCGATTTCGGATTTATCGAAGGATAAAAAATCCGAAATCGTAAATCGTAAATCCGAAATCACAACGGGGGGATACCAGAGCGGTCAAATGGGGCAGACTGTAAATCTGCTGCTTCGGCTACGAAGGTTCGAATCCTTCTCCCCCCACAAGGGCAGTTGGCAGTTAATAGTTAGCAGCGGGTAGTTAAAAAACTGCAAACTGCAAACCGGGGACTGCAAACTGAAAAAGCGGAAGTAGCTCAGTTGGTAGAGCGATAGCCTTCCAAGCTATAGGTCGCGAGTTCGAACCTCGTCTTCCGCTCGGTTGGTTCATTGGTTAATTAGTTCACTGGTTCATTGGTAGCCAAAGTGGTAAACACTATCGAACTATTTACAAATGAACCAGTGAACTAATGAGCTAAAAAAAACCAGCCGACGTAGCTCAGGGGTAGAGCACTTCCTTGGTAAGGAAGAGGTCATGGGTTCAAATCCCATTGTTGGCTCAAAATTATAAACAGAATACGAATACAATTTAAAGTTAAAAATTAACCTACAATAATTAAATATAAATCATGGCAAAAGAAAAGTTTGACCGCAGCAAACCGCACTTAAACATCGGTACAATCGGTCACGTTGACCACGGTAAAACAACCCTTACCGCAGCTATTACTAAAGTATTGGCTGATAAAGGTTTCTCAGAAGCTCGTTCGTTCGATTCGATCGACTCGGCTCCTGAAGAAAAAGAGCGTGGTATTACTATTAATACGGCACACGTTGAGTATTCAACTGCTACACGTCACTACGCGCATGTTGACTGCCCGGGTCACGCGGATTATGTAAAAAACATGGTTACCGGTGCTGCTCAGATGGATGGTGCAATTATAGTTGTTGCTGCTACTGACGGCCCGATGCCTCAAACACGTGAACACATCCTTTTAGCCCGCCAGGTTGGTGTGCCTTCATTGGTTGTGTTTATGAATAAAGTGGATATGGTTGATGATCCGGAATTGTTGGAATTAGTTGAAATGGAGATCCGTGAATTATTATCATTCTACGAATATCCTGGTGATGATATCCCTGTAATTCAAGGTTCGGCACTTGGTGGTTTAAATGGTGATCCAACCTGGGTTGGAAAGATCATGGAACTGATGGATGCAGTTGATGCACACATTCCAATTCCTCCGCGTTTAACTGAACTTCCGTTCCTGATGCCTGTTGAAGACGTATTCTCGATCACTGGTCGCGGTACTGTTGCAACTGGTCGTATCGAGCGTGGTATTATCAACTCTGGCGAGCAGGTTGATATATTGGGTATGGGCGCTGAAAACTTAAAATCAACTGTTACAGGTGTTGAAATGTTCCGCAAGATCCTTGATAGGGGTGAAGCCGGCGACAACGTAGGTTTATTGTTACGAGGCATTGAAAAAACTGATATCCGTCGTGGTATGGTTATTTGCAAACCAGGTTCGGTAACCCCGCACACTGATTTCAAAGCAGAAGTTTACGTATTATCAAAAGCCGAAGGTGGCCGTCACACGCCGTTCTTCAATAAATACCGTCCGCAATTCTATTTCCGTACTACTGACGTTACGGGTGAAATCACCCTGGCCGACGGTGTAGAAATGGTTATGCCGGGTGATAACGTTACCATCACTGTAAAGCTGATCAACGCTATCGCTATGGAAAAAGGCTTACGTTTCGCTATCCGTGAAGGTGGCAGGACAGTAGGTGCAGGTCAGGTAACTGAAATTTTGAAATAATCTCCTAAGCCCCTGAATGGGGAACTAAGGGTTAGGTTAATTTCTTGGCAAAGTACTTAGCTTTTTAGCTAAGTACTTTGTTAATATAAATAAGTCCCTTTGGGAATAAGGGTAAACGGGAATAGTTCAATGGTAGAATAGAGGTCTCCAAAACCTTTGATCAGGGTTCGAATCCTTGTTCCCGTGCATATAATAAAAAACGAAAATGGCTTCAGTATCTGAGTATATTAAAGAGTCTTACATAGAGTTAACCCAGAAAGTAACCTGGCCAACCTGGAGAGAATTGCAAAACAGCGCCGTTTTGGTGTTGATAGCTGCCTTTATTATTGCAATAATAATAATGGTGATGGATCAGAGCATCAATTTCCTGGTTAAATATTTTTATAGTTCACTAACCTAATAGTATAGCAAACAATGAGTGATCAGGTAAAATGGTATGTGGTTAGGGCTATAAGCGGCAAGGAAAAAAAGGTAAAGCAATATATTGATGCTGAAATTAACCGTTTAGGGGTTACGCATTTGGTTCCGCAGGTTTTGATACCTACCGAAAAATATTACCAGATGCGTGACGGAAAGAAAATTGCGAAAGAACGTAATTTTTTCCCCGGTTATGTGTTAATAGAGGCGGCGCTGGATGCTGAGATAGAGCACATCATAAAAAATATAAATAGCGTTATCGGGTTTTTAGGTGATAAAGCCGGTAATGCCATCCCTTTGCGCCAGGCCGAAGTTAACCGCATTTTAGGTAAGGTTGACGAAATGAGCGCACAGGGTGAAACCATGAACGTGCCTTATTATATAGGCGAAGGCGTAAAAGTGATGGACGGCCCTTTTAACGGATTTAGCGGGGTGATTGAAGAGGTTAACGAAGAAAAGAAAAAACTAAAAGTAATGGTAAAGATATTCGGCAGGCGCACGCCGCTTGAATTGAATTACATGCAGGTAGAGAAAGAATAGATTTGAGATATGAGATGTGAGATGTGAGACATCGAAAAGTCAAGTAGATCAAACAAAAAATATTTTAAGGTTTGGAAAATAAGATAGGGGCCTCAAATCTCATATCTCACATCTCAAATCTCATAACAATCTTAAATGTTACTTAGCTTCCACTTACTAACATTGAGTTATAATTTAAACAAATAAAAATGGCAAAAGAAGTCGGTGCGATGGTGAAACTGCAGGTAAAGGGCGGCGCTGCAAATCCATCACCTCCAATTGGCCCAGCATTGGGTGCAAAAGGGGTGAATATTATGGAATTTTGCAAGCAATTCAACGCACGTACCCAGGACAAACCTGGCAAAGTGTTACCGGTAGTTATTACTGTTTATGTCGACAAGTCATTCGATTTTATCATCAAAACCCCTCCGGTTGCTATCCAGTTAATGGAAGCTACAGGTTTAAAAGGTGGTTCGGCCGAGCCAAACCGTAAAAAGGTTGCCAGTGTAAACTGGGGACAGGTGGAAACAATAGCCAAAGATAAAATGACTGACCTGAATGCATTTACAGTTGAATCAGCCATGAAAATGGTGGCAGGAACTGCCCGCAGTATGGGGATTACCGTATCAGGTACGGCTCCCTGGAACTAAAAGGATTTCAGATTTACGATGTACGATTTTAGATTTTTTTAATCTCATCTCTCATCTAAATATCTCAAATCTTAAATTATTAATTAATACAAATCAGTTTAAGACAGTGGCTAGATTAACAAAAAATCAAAAAGTGGCACAGTCCAAAATTGAGGCAAATAAAGCGTATTCCTTACAGGATGCGTCAACATTGGTAAAGGATATTACTACTACCAAGTTTGATTCATCCGTTGATATTGATGTTCGTTTAGGTGTCGATCCTCGCAAAGCCAATCAAATGGTGCGTGGTATAGCCACCTTACCTCATGGAACCGGTAAAACTGTACGTGTGTTGGTGCTTTGCACTCCTGATAAGGAACAAGAAGCAAAAGACGCAGGTGCAGATTACGTAGGTTTGGACGATTATATTGCCAAAATTGAAGGCGGATGGACTGATGTTGATATTATCATAACTATGCCAAGTGTTATGGCTAAGGTAGGTCGTTTGGGTCGTATTCTCGGTCCGCGTAACCTTATGCCTAACCCTAAATCAGGAACAGTAACCCCCGAAGTGGGAAAAGCTGTAACTGAGGTAAAAGCGGGTAAAATCGACTTCAAGGTTGACAAAACCGGCATCATCCATGCCTCAATAGGAAAAGTATCTTTCCCTGCTGATAAAATTTACGAAAATGCTTTGGAAGTATTGCAAACCATTTCGAAATTAAAACCTTCAGCAGCAAAAGGAACATATTTCAAGAGTATACATCTCTCTTCAACCATGTCGCCTGGAATTGAAATTGAAACTAAAACAGTAGCGGGGATCTAAATCATGAATAAAGAAGAAAAACACGAATTAGTAGCTGCCCTTACTGTACAGATGAAAGAGTTTGGTAATTTTTATATTACCGATACTTCTGATCTGACGGTTGCAAAAGTCAATGCCATTCGCCGTAAATGTTTCGAAAGCGACATTACGATGCAGGTAGCAAAAAACAGCCTCATCAAAAAGGCGATGGAAGCTGCCGGCGGCGATTTTTCGCCAATTTATGATGTACTTAAAGGTTCATCATCCATTCTTTTCTCAAAATCAGCCACTGCTCCGGCAAAGCTGATCAAACAGTTAAGGAAAAGGGGCGAAAAGCCAATTTTAAAAGCTGCTTATATTGATTCAGCGATTTTTATTGGCGACAATCAGATTGACACTTTGATCAATTTAAAATCGAAGGAACAACTGATAGGAGAGATCATTGGTTTATTGCAATCACCAGCGAAGAACGTTATTTCTGCACTGCAATCAGGCGGAAATATACTGGCAGGTGTTGTAAAAACATTACAGGAAAGAGGTTAAACGGACACCTTAAAGTTCGATTTAAAAAACAAAAAGCATTAAAAGAAAAATTAAAATAAAATGGCGGATTTAAAAGCGTTTGCTGAACAGTTGGTAAACTTAACAGTAAAAGAAGTAAACGAATTAGCTCATATATTAAAAGATGAGTATGGTATTGAGCCTGCTGCTGCAGCTGTGTCTGTTGCTGCTGCTGCTCCGGCTGGTGGCGATGATGCCCCTGCTGTTGAAGCAGTACAAACAGCGTTTGACGTTATCCTGAAAGAAGCAGGCGGCGCTAAATTAGCAGTAGTTAAATTAGTAAAAGACTTAACCGGCCTTGGTTTGAAAGAAGCTAAAGACTTAGTTGATCAGGCACCTAAAGAAATAAAAACAGGTGTAACTAAAGAAGAAGCTGAATCTATGAAAAAACAATTGCAAGAAGCCGGAGCAGTAGTTGAAGTTAAATAACTTAACACATACAAAAATAGCATCAGACTCCGGCCTTTTTTGGTCGGGGTCTATTGCTGTTTATAATGGAGAGATTTTTAGATACGAGATTTGAGATTTGAGATTTTGCCTTTTGGTATTAATCAATTTTTTTATCTCAGATCTCATATCTCACATCTCATTCTACCTCAAACATCTACATTAATAAATTAAAATAAAATCCCTTGGCAAACAAAATTAATCAAAGAGTAAATTTTGCAACCAGCAGGAAGGTATTGGATTATCCCGATTTTCTTGATGTTCAGCTGCAATCTTTCCAGGAATTTTTTCAATTGGAAACTACTTCGGACAACCGTTACAAAGAAGGGCTGTTTAAAGTGTTTGCCGAAAATTTTCCTATCTCCGATTCAAGAAACATCTTCGTTTTAGAGTTTCTTGATTATTTTATTGATCCGCCACGATATGATATACAAGAGTGTATCGAGCGCGGGTTAACTTATAGCGTGCCTTTAAAAGCCAAGCTTCGCCTGTCATGTAATGACGAGGAGCACGAAGATTTTGAAACTATTGTGCAGGACGTGTACCTGGGAACCATTCCCTACATGACACCGAAAGGTACATTTGTTATCAATGGCGCCGAGCGTGTAATTGTATCGCAGTTACACCGTTCGCCCGGTGTGTTTTTCGGCCAGAGCCGCCACACTAACGGTACAAAATTGTATTCGGCCCGTGTAATCCCGTTCAAAGGATCATGGATCGAATTTGCTACTGACGTTAACAACGTGATGTATGCCTATATTGACCGTAAAAAGAAATTCCCCGTAACTACTTTGTTGCGTGCTATTGGTTATGATTCTGATAAAGACATATTGGAATTGTTTGAACTGGCCGACGAAGTTAAAGTAAGCAAAAGCGGCCTGAAGAAATTTATCGGCCGTAAGCTTGCTGCAAGGGTATTAAAGAAATGGGTGGAAGACTTTGTGGATGAAGATACCGGCGAAGTTGTTTCTATTGACCGTAACGAGATCATCCTGGAGCGTGAAACCGTGCTGGAAGACGATCATATTGATATGATCATCGACGCAGGCGTTAAAACCATCATCCTGAACAAGGAAGATGCAGCCACCAGCGGTGACTATACCATTATATACAATACTTTACAAAAAGATACTTCGAACTCAGAAAAAGAAGCGGTTGAGCATATCTACCGTCAATTACGTAACGCTGAACCGCCTGATGAAGAAACAGCGCGCGGTATCATCGACCGTTTATTCTTTTCTGATAAAAGATATGACCTGGGCGATGTGGGCCGTTACCGCATCAACCGTAAATTAAAACTGACCACTTCGGAAGAAACAAAAGTTTTAACCAAGCAGGATATTATCGCGATAGTGAAATATCTGATCAAGCTCATCAACTCAAAAGCTGAGGTGGATGATATTGACCACTTGTCGAACCGTCGTGTGCGCACCGTTGGTGAGCAGTTATATGTACAGTTTGGTGTTGGTTTAGCGCGTATGGCGCGTACCATCCGTGAGCGTATGAACATCCGTGATAACGAAGTGTTCACACCTACCGACCTGATCAATGCACGTACACTTTCATCGGTGATCAACTCGTTCTTTGGTACAAACCAGCTTTCACAGTTCATGGACCAAACCAACCCACTGGCAGAGATCACGCACAAGCGTCGTCTGTCAGCCTTAGGGCCCGGTGGTCTGTCGCGCGAGCGGGCAGGTTTCGAAGTTCGTGACGTACACTATACCCACTATGGCCGTTTGTGTACCATTGAGACACCGGAAGGGCCGAACATCGGGTTAATTTCATCGCTTTGCGTACACGCCAAGATCAATAACTTAGGCTTCATCGAAACGCCGTACAAACGTGTGGTTGATGGTAAAGTACAGGTTAAAGAAGAAGTTATATACCTGTCGGCAGAAGATGAGGACGGTAAAACTATAGGCCAGGCAAACGCGCATTATGATGATAATGGTGTTTTTGCATTGCCAAAGGTGAAAGCACGTTTTGAAGGTGACTTCCCGATCATCGAACCGGAGCGGTTGGATTTGATGGATATTGCCCCCAACCAGATCACCTCTATCGCGGCTTCGTTAATTCCGTTCCTGGAACATGATGATGCTAACCGTGCATTGATGGGATCGAACATGCAGCGCCAGGCAGTGCCTTTATTGCGCCCTGAAGCGCCAATTGTTGGTACAGGTTTGGAAGGCCGTGTGGCAAAAGATTCACGCACACTGATCAACGCCGAAGGCGATGGTATTGTGGAGTATGTGGATGCTAACGAGATCCGTATCCGTTATGACCGTAATGAGCTTGACCGTTTAATTTCGTTCGAAGGTGATACCAGGAGCTATCGTTTAACTAAATTCAAAAAGACTAACCAGAGCACTACCATCAACTTAAAGCCGATTGTTAAAAAAGGCCAGCGCGTTGAAAAAGGACAGGTGCTTTGCGAAGGATATGCTACACAGGATGGTGAACTGGCCCTGGGCCGTAACCTTAAAGTGGCTTTCATGCCTTGGCAGGGCTATAACTTTGAGGATGCGATAGTAATATCTGAACGCGTGGTTTCACAGGATATATTCACTTCGCTTCACGTTGAAGAATTTGAACTGGAAGTGCGTGATACCAAACGCGGTGAAGAAGAACTTACACCGGATATCCCTAACGTATCGGAAGAAGCTACCAAAGATCTGGACGAAGACGGAATTATCCGTGTAGGCGCCGAAGTTAAGGAAGGCGATATTTTGATAGGTAAGATCACGCCTAAAGGCGAATCAGACCCTTCACCGGAAGAAAAACTGTTACGTGCCATATTTGGTGATAAAGCAGGTGATGTTAAAGATGCATCGCTTAAAACGCCGCCGTCTATTGCAGGTGTGGTTATTGATACCAAATTATTCAGCCGGGCCAAGAAAACTTCTAAAGCTGAAGAAAAAGCACAGCTTGAAAAACTGGATACCAAGCACGATAAAGCGGTAAAAGAGTTGAAGAACACTTTGATCGACAAGTTATTTGAGATTGTGAATGGTAAAACATCGCAGGGTGTTTATAATGTTTACAAAGAGCTGCAGGTTCCAAAAGGTGTTAAATTCACCCAAAAAATACTGGTTGATTTGAGTTACGAAAACATTAACCCAACCAAGTGGACAACTGACGACGATAAAAACGACTATATAAAAACCCTGCTTCATAACTACAATATCAAAGTGAATGAAGAACTGGGCGCTTATCGTCGTGATAAATTCGCTATCAGCGTGGGTGATGAGCTTCCTTCGGGTATCGTACAAATGGCAAAGGTTTACATCGCCAAAAAGCGTAAGCTTAAGGTGGGTGATAAAATGGCCGGACGTCACGGTAACAAAGGCATTGTTGCACGTATTGTACGTGACGAGGACATGCCTTTCCTTGAAGATGGAACACCGGTTGATATAGTACTTAACCCGCTGGGCGTACCATCGCGTATGAACCTGGGCCAGATATACGAAACTGTATTAGGCTGGGCCGGTAAAGAGCTGGGCATTAAATTTGCAACGCCAATTTTTGATGGTGCAAGCCATGATGAAGTGGAAGAGTGGGTTAAGAAGGCAAATTTACCAGCATCGGGCCGTACCTATTTGTACAATGGCCTAACAGGCGACCGTTTTGATCAGCAAACAACAGTAGGTATTATCTACATGCTGAAACTGGGCCACATGGTTGATGATAAGATGCACGCACGTTCAATCGGGCCATACTCATTAATTACACAACAGCCATTGGGTGGTAAAGCACAGTTTGGTGGTCAGCGTTTTGGTGAGATGGAAGTTTGGGCATTGGAAGCATTCGGTGCATCAAACATACTGCAGGAAATATTGACCGTTAAATCGGATGATGTTATCGGTCGTGCCAAAACTTATGAGGCTATTGTTAAAGGCGAAAACCTGCCAACGCCATCAGTTCCCGAATCATTCAATGTATTGGTTCATGAATTAAGAGGTTTAGGTTTGGATATAACGTTAGAATAAGTTGGAATAGGTTGTAAAGGTTGTAGTAGTTGAAAAAGTTAAAAACTTACAACATCTACAACCCTTACAACATTTACAACTCTTCACAACTAAAAAAACAAGGAGACTATGTCTTACAAAAAGGATAATAAAATCAAGAGCAATTTCACCACCATTACCATCAGTTTAGCTTCGCCTGAATCTATACTGGAGCGTTCGAGCGGTGAAGTTTTAAAACCGGAAACCATTAACTACAGGACCTACAAGCCTGAGCGCGATGGTTTATTCTGCGAGCGTATTTTTGGTCCGGTTAAAGATTATGAGTGCCATTGCGGTAAATACAAACGTATCCGTTACAAGGGTATAGTTTGCGACCGCTGCGGTGTTGAAGTAACTGAGAAAAAAGTTCGCCGCGAGCGTATGGGCCACATTAACCTGGTGGTTCCGGTTGCGCATATCTGGTATTTCCGTTCGTTGCCAAATAAAATTGGCTACTTGCTGGGCTTACCTACAAAAAGGCTTGACCTGATCATTTATTACGAAAGATATGTGGTTATACAGGCAGGTGTTAAGGAAGCTGACGGGATCAATAAAATGGATTTCCTGACAGAAGAAGAATACCTGGATGTATTGGATACCCTTCCAAAAGAGAACCAGTACCTGGATGATAAGGACCCGCAGAAATTTGTGGCTAAAATGGGCGCCGAGGCTTTAGAGGAGTTGTTAAAACGCCTTGACCTTGATGAGCTTTCATTTAGCTTGCGTCACCAGGCTGCTAACGAAACCTCACAGCAACGTAAAAACGAAGCTTTGAAACGTTTGCAGGTTGTTGAAGCGTTCCGCGATGCAAAAACCAGGATCGAAAATAACCCTGAATGGATGATCGTTAAGATCGTTCCGGTTATCCCGCCCGAATTGCGTCCGTTAGTACCATTGGAAGGCGGCCGTTTTGCCACCTCCGATTTAAATGACTTATACCGTCGTGTAATTATCCGTAACAATCGTTTAAAACGTTTGATCGAGATAAAAGCGCCGGAAGTAATATTACGTAACGAAAAACGTATGCTGCAGGAAGCTGTGGATTCGTTATTCGATAACTCACGTAAAGTAAATGCGGTAAAAACCGAGGGTAACCGTGCCTTGAAATCCCTTTCGGATATATTGAAAGGTAAGCAAGGCCGTTTCCGTCAAAACTTATTGGGTAAACGTGTTGATTATTCGGCACGTTCGGTAATTGTTGTAGGCCCTAACCTTAAGCTGCACGAATGCGGTTTACCAAAGGATATGGCCGCCGAACTGTTTAAACCGTTTATCATCCGCAAAATGATCGAGCGTGGTGTGGTTAAAACAGTAAAATCTGCCAAAAAGATCGTTGACCGTAAAGACCCGTTAGTTTGGGATATATTGGAAAACGTATTAAAGGGGCACCCTGTATTGTTAAACCGTGCGCCAACGCTGCACCGCTTAGGTATCCAGGCTTTCCAGCCAAAACTGGTTGAAGGCAAGGCGATCCAGCTGCACCCACTAACCTGTACCGCCTTCAACGCGGATTTTGACGGTGACCAGATGGCTGTTCACGTACCACTTGGTAACGCAGCAATTTTGGAAGCCCAGGTTTTAATGCTTGCTTCGCATAACATATTAAACCCTGCCAATGGAACGCCAATTACGGTTCCTTCGCAGGACATGGTGCTTGGTTTGTACTACATAACCAAAGGCCGTAAAACTGATGCTGAGCGCGTGGTAAAAGGCGAAGGCTTAACATTCTATTCTTCGGAAGAAGTAATAATAGCTTATAACGAAAGAAAGATCGACCTGCATGCCTTTATAAAAGTTAAAGTACTGACCAAAGAGCGCGACGGAAACATCGTATCTAAAATCATAGATACCACTGTTGGCCGTGTACTATTTAACGAGCACGTACCAATTGAAGTTGGTTACATTAATGAGCTGCTTACCAAAAAATCACTGCGTGATATTATTGGCGAGGTGGTAAAAATTACCGGTATGGCGCGTGCGGCCCAGTTCCTTGATGATATTAAGGAATTAGGGTTCAAGATGGCATTCCAGGGTGGTTTATCATTTAACCTGAAGGATATAAATATCCCAGCCGAAAAAGTTACACTTATTGAAACAGCTTCGAAACAGGTTGAAGACGTAATGGGTAACTATAACATGGGTTTCATCACCAATAATGAACGTTATAACCAGATCATTGACATTTGGACCCGTATCAACAACCGCTTAACTGCGAATGTGATGGAGATATTGTCGACAGATAACCAGGGCTTTAACTCGGTGTATATGATGCTTGATTCAGGGGCCCGTGGTTCAAAAGAGCAGATCCGTCAGCTTGCAGGTATGCGTGGTTTGATGGCTAAGCCGCAAAAATCAGGTTCAGGAGGTGAGATCATCGAGAACCCGATCCTTTCAAACTTTAAAGAAGGTTTGTCGGTATTGGAGTACTTCATCTCAACCCACGGTGCACGTAAAGGTTTGGCCGATACCGCATTGAAAACTGCGGATGCTGGTTATCTAACCCGTCGTTTGCATGATGTGGCGCAGGATATGATAGTTGGAACAGTGGACTGCGGTACCTTAAGAGGTATATTTACTACTGCCCTTAAAGATAACGAGGACATTGTTGAGCCATTGTACGACCGTATTTTAGGCCGTACTACCCTGCATGATGTGCATGATCCTATTACCAATGAATTATTGGTATCAGCAGGTGAAGATATCACCGAAGAAATAGCCAAGAGCATAGAAAATTCTCCGTTAGAAGGTATCGAGATCCGTTCGGTATTAACCTGCGAAAGCAAACGCGGTGTATGTGCATTATGCTATGGCCGTAATCTTGCCAGCGGTAAACGCGTGCAAAAAGGTGAGGCTGTTGGTGTAATTGCTGCGCAGTCCATCGGTGAGCCGGGTACACAGTTAACCCTGCGTACATTCCACGTAGGTGGTACCGCTTCGAACATTGCTGCTGAATCCCAGATCAATGCCAGGTTTGATGGTATCATCGAGTTTGAGAACGTTCGTACGGTTGAATATAAAACTGAGGACGGCGCTGTAGAAGTAGTATTAGGCCGTTCGGGTGAATTCCGTATCGTTGAACAGGGAACCAATAAAGTAATTGTTACCAACAATATTCCTTATGGCGCATACTTGTATGTGAAGGATGGCAGCAAGATCAGCAGGGGTGACCGTATTTGTTCATGGGATCCATATAACGCGGTAATTATTTCGGAATTTGCAGGTGTTACCAAATTTGAAGCTGTTTTGGAAGGTATTACTTTCCGTGAAGAATCGGATGAGCAAACAGGCCACCGCGAAAAGGTAATTATTGATACAAGGGATAAAACTAAAAATCCTGTTATACAGGTTGCTGATAATAAAGGTAACGTGATAAAAGGATATAACATCCCGGTAGGCGCCCACATCGCTGTTGATGAAGGCGAAAAACTACAAACCGGGCAGGTTATTGCCAAGATACCCCGTTCAACAGGTAAAACCCGTGACATCACAGGTGGTTTACCGCGAGTAACTGAGTTGTTTGAAGCACGTAACCCGTCGAACCCGGCGGTTGTAACTGAAATTGATGGTGTTGTAACTTTAGGCGGCGTTAAACGCGGTAACCGTGAGATCACCATTGAATCAAAAGACGGCCAGGTTAAAAAATACCTTGTTCCATTGTCAAAACACATCCTTGTGCAGGATAACGACTTTGTGAAAGCTGGTATGCCTTTGTCCGATGGTTCGATATCTCCTGCCGACATCCTGGCAATTAAAGGCCCGGCTGCGGTGCAGGAATACCTGGTAAACGGCATTCAGGAAGTTTACCGTTTGCAGGGTGTGAAGATCAACGACAAACACTTTGAAGTGATCGTACACCAGATGATGCAGAAGGTGGCTATTGAAGATGCCGGCGATACCCGTTTCCTCGAGAGGGAAGCAGTTGACAGCTGGGATTTCATGCTCGAAAACGATGATATCTTTGATAAAAAGGTAGTTACCGAACCGGGCGATTCAGCAACCTTGAAATCAGGCCAGATTGTTTCTGTAAGAAGGTTGAGGGACGAAAACTCTATTTTAAAACGTAAAGATTTAAAATTAGTCGAGGTACGTGACGCCATTGCTGCAACTTCAAGCCCGATACTGCAAGGTATCACCAGGGCCTCATTAGGGACCAAATCGTTTATCTCGGCAGCATCGTTCCAGGAAACTACAAAGGTGCTGAACGAAGCAGCCATAGCAGGTAAAAAAGATCTGATGCTTGGTTTGAAGGAAAACGTAATTGTTGGCCACCTTATCCCATCGGGAACAGGTTTACGCGAATACGAAAATATCCGCGTGGGTTCACAGGAGGAGTTTGACCGCCTGATGGCTTCAAAAGCAGAAGAAATTGAAGTATAACCAGGTTAGTTAACAAATATTTTAATAAGCCTTCCCGTTTACGGGAAGGCTTTACTATTTTAGTACCATGGAAGAGCAAAATGAAAATCAGCTGAATATTGAGCTTTCTGAAGAGATTGCAGAAGGCATATATTCAAACCTGGCAATTATTACACATTCAAGTTCTGAATTTGTGCTTGATTTTATCAGGGTAATGCCCGGTGTGCCAAAGGCCAAAGTAAAATCAAGGATTATTTTAACACCCGAACACGCCAAGCGCTTATTAACCGCATTAGAAGATAACCTCGAAAAGTTTGAAACCATCAATGGCCGTATTAAAATTCAGCAGGATCCATCCGGGTTTCCAATGAATTTTGGCGGTACAATGGGGCAAGCGTGAAATGTTCATTAGTTCATTGGTTCATTAGTTCATTGGTCTGCTTCATTAGCTAAGCAGTAAAATCGTCGCCATATACTAATGAACCAATGAACCAATGAACCAATGAACCACAACATGGATAAAAGCGCAAAAATATATATAGCGGGACACAGGGGAATGGTTGGTTCAGCCATCCACCGGAAACTGGAAAAGGAAGGATATACTACCTTTATAACCCGAACCTCGGATACACTCGATCTTCGCCATCAACAACAGGTAATTGATTTTTTTGAGCAGGAAAAACCGGATTATGTATTTTTAGCTGCAGCAAAAGTTGGCGGTATTGCCGCCAATAATACTTACCGGGCTGAATTTTTATATGATAACCTGCAAATACAAAACAATATCATCCACAATTCCTACCTCAATGGTGTAAAAAAACTGATGTTTTTAGGATCGAGTTGTATTTATCCTAAAATGGCCCCGCAACCTTTAAAAGAAGAGTATTTGTTAACCGGCCCGCTTGAATCAACGAACGAACCGTATGCTATTGCAAAAATTGCCGGTATTAAAATGTGCGATGCTTATCGCGCGCAATATGGCTGTAATTTTATTTCGGTGATGCCCACTAATTTATATGGTTTTAATGACAATTACCATCCCCGTAACTCACATGTTCTGCCGGCTTTGATCAGGCGTTTTCATGAGGCGAAAGAGCAAAATGCCCCGACCGTAACTATTTGGGGAACCGGCTTGCCAAAACGCGAGTTTTTGTTTGCCGACGACCTTGCTGACGCCTGTTTTTATTTGATGCAAAACTATGACGAGCCCGGCTTTATAAACATTGGCACGGGCAGTGACATATCTGTTAAAGACCTTGCCTTGTTAATTAAAAAAATAGTGGGGTATACAGGAGATATAGATTTCGATGCTTCGAAACCCGACGGTACGCCCCGTAAATTGATGGACGTTACAAAATTGCACCGTAAGGGCTGGAAGCATAAAATTGATCTCGAAGACGGCATTAAATTAGCTTACCAGGATTTTTTAAATAAATTCGCAAAGGGGTAATGATTACCATATTCCTTTCAAATCATAGTTATGAGTAATATAGTAGTTTTTGGTGCATCGGGGCAATTGGGACAATGCCTGAAAGATATTGCCGGGAAAGAGAAGGTACCTTTTGTTTTTTTTCCTTCAGAAAGTGAAGCCAATATATTGGATAGTGATGCCTTAAGAAAGGTTTTTGATACTTATAAGCCGGCATACTGCATTAACTGTGCAGCTTACACGGCTGTAGATAAGGCCGAAGACGAGCTGGAACTGCCCATGAAAATAAACAAAACAGGTGTTGAAAAATTAAGCAGGTTTTGTGCCGAAAAGGGGGCGGTCTTGATTCATATATCAACAGATTTTGTTTTTAAGGGCGATAAATCCAGCCCGCTTACCGAAGAAGATGCAGCAAACCCGGTTAGTGTGTATGGGCAAACTAAACTTGAAGGCGAAAAGGCGGTTGAAAGGATGCTGAAAAAATATTTCATCATTCGTACCGGTTGGCTCTATTCAGAGTACGGGGCTAATTTTGTAAAAACCATGTTAAAACTTGGTGCCGAAAAGGACGAATTAAAAATTATAGCTGACCAGGTTGGGACACCGACCTATGCTATTGACCTTGCTGCATGTATTCTGCAAATAATTGGGAGTGGCAGCACGGCTTACGGTACTTATCATTACAGTAATGAAGGGGTGGCGTCGTGGTATGATTTTGCAAAAACTATATTTGATATATCAGGTACTAAAGTGAAAGCAATCCCTGTACGAACGGATGAGTACGTAACGAGAGCAACCCGCCCTGCTTATTCGGTGATGGATAAAAGCAAGATCAAAAAAGAATTCGGCATGGAAATTCCATATTGGCGGGATAGTTTAATAATTTGCATCGGCAAACTCAAGCATAAGCAATAATTTATGAAAGGCATCATTTTAGCCGGCGGATCCGGTACAAGGCTTTACCCGATAACCCGGGCAATAAGTAAGCAATTGATGCCTATTTATGATAAACCTATGATCTACTATCCCTTGTCAGTGCTAATGCAGGCAGATATCAGGGAAATATTGATTATTACCACTGCGGAGGATAATGAAAGCTTTAAACGGCTGCTTGGTGATGGCCGTGAGCTGGGCTGCAGTTTTGAATATGCCATCCAGGAAAAACCAAACGGGCTTGCGCAGGCCTTCGTAATAGGGGAGCAGTTTATTGGTAACGAAAAAGTAGCGCTTATACTGGGTGATAATATATTTTACGGAACCGGCTTTAGTGAATTGATCCGCAGTTTTAATGATGTGGAAGGTGCAGCCATTTTTGCTTACCCCGTTGCCGATCCGGAAAGGTATGGGGTTGTTGAATTTGATAAAGATCTAAAAGCCTTATCAATCGAGGAAAAACCCCATAAGCCAAAATCAAGTTTTGCTGTTCCCGGCCTTTATTTTTATGATAACAGTGTAATTGAGATCGCAAAAAATTTACAGCCATCGCCGCGCGGAGAATATGAGATTACCGATGTAAATAAATTTTACCTGGAGCGTGGTGATTTACACGTTGGCGTTATGGATAGGGGCACAGCATGGCTGGACACGGGGACCTTTGATTCATTAAGTGATGCCTCAGAATATGTGCGGGTAATTGAAAAACGACAAGCCACAAAAATCGGTTGTATTGAAGAAGTAGCCTATCGCCGCGGATTTATTGATGACCAACAGTTGAAAGTATTGGTAGCTAAATATATAAAAAGTGGTTATGGGGCCTATTTGCAAACCCTTTTGAACTAATCATTATTCTGTAATTGCGTTTATCTCAGATATCATATCATTAACCAGGCTTGGTTTATCAGCCTCCAACCATAATATTTCATCATCTTTCCCGAACCAGGTCATTTGCCTTTTCGCAAAACGGCGGGTGTTTTGTTTGATGAGTTCGACGGCATCGGTCAGGTTTATTTTGCCGTCAAAATATTCAAAAAGCTCGCTGTAGCCTACCGTATTTAGCGCATTCAAACGTCTGTGTGTCAATAGCGATTTGGCTTCGTTAACCAGGCCTTGTTGTATCATGATATTAACGCGGTGGTTAATACGCTGGTATAAATCGGCTCTTGGTAAGTTCAGGCCAAATTTTATGATGCGGAATGGCCGTTTACCGGGTGTGGATTTATGATATGATGAAAACGGTTTGCCCGTACTTTCTGACACCTCAAGCGCCCTGATAACACGTTGCGGATTGTTGATATCAACCACATCATAATATTCGGGATCGGAAACTTTTAATTTTTCCTGCAAATAGCCAATTCCATTTTCTTCGAGCTCCTTATTTAATGTTTCCCTCAAACCTGGTACGGGATCAGGGAACTCGTCAAACCCTTCACAAACGGCCTTAATGAATAAGCCAGATCCTCCTACTAATATCACGATGTCGTGAACCTTGAAAAGATCATTCAGCAAAGCCAGGCAGCGTTTTTCATAATCACCCGCTGTAAATATGTCGGTAATAGATAATGAATTAATAAAGTAGTGCTTTACTTCAGCCAACTCGTCGCGGCTGGGTTTTGCGGTCCCTATTGACATTTCACGATAAAACTGACGGGAGTCTGCAGAAACTATGACGGTATTGTAATATTTTGCCAATTCAATTGCCGCCGCACTTTTGCCCGAAGCGGTAGGACCTGCAATTACTATCAGTTTATTCATAGTTCATGGTTAATAGTTCATAGTCAATAGTTTGTGGATTATGGTTGACAGTTTATAGAAAGAACAATTTCGCTCAACGCAGCTACTATGAACCATCAACTATGAACCAATTTAATAATCTTCCCCACCGGACAGCTTGCCTTCATCTTCAAATCCTTCGTCGTCCGGGAATTCATTCCCAAACTCGTCATCTTCTTCGTCTTCAACTTTTTTTACTTCATCATCCTCTTCACCGGTATCCGTAACTTCCGAAAAATCTTCTGTGTCTTCTTCACTTATGCCCATTTCGTTCAGGAAATCAAAATCATCTCCTTCGGGCGGAACAATTGGAACAGTCGGTATATTGCCAAATTGTTTCGGCGCTTCGCCAACTGATTTTATAACCGCGGGGTACACCGTACCAGGTTTTTCCTCAAGGATAATTTTCATCAGCTCTACATGAAAATCAAATGGGCGGTCGAAATTAAAGGTGTAGTAAAATTTTTGATGCGGGTCATCAATAAAACTTAGCAGTTTTACATTGTCCATCAGTGGCACTCGCCGGTCAATCCTTTTTTGATTGGGCAAATAGGTAATTTCCTCACCCTTCATCCATTGATCATTACTGATGTAAAATGAGGAAGGATATTCCGAATTATAACCTGTTGACTGGTGGATTGCCCGGTGAAGGTCCTCAAATGTTTGATTGGATTTCACATCGATCTCCCTCATTACATCATCGTAGTCTTCAAAAGTAACCCTGAACCTGTATAGTGCCATTCTTTGTATATTTTTACAAAAATAATAATGTTTTGGTTTTATTTACGATTTTAGAATTACGAATTACGAATTACCGGAAGATCGGTGTGCCACGATTTATATAGCCATTCAAATCTAAAATCTAAAATCGTAAATCGTTTGCTACAACTATTAAGCCAATTTCTGTGCCTCTTGCTATAGTATAACTAATTGCGGCTTCGCGTTCGTTGGGTATTTCACCTTCAAGGATTGCTTCCCTTATCTGGTTTTTAATAATCCCTACTTCCCTGCCTTCTTTTATGCCAAACAGGTGCATAATATCAATGCCTGTTACCGGGGGCTGCCAGTTGCGCATATTGTCACGTTCTTCTACGTCCTTTAATTTTTGCTGGACAAGCTCGAAATTCTGACGGTATTTTTTTACTTTATATTCATTTTTTGTCGTGATGTCCGCTTTACACAACAACATCAGGCTTTCTATATCATCACCGGCTTCAAATAATAAGCGCCGCACCGCCGAATCCGTGACAATAGATTGCGCCAGGACAATTGGCCTTAAATGCAGCAGCACCATTTTTTGCACAAATTTCATTTTTTCGTTAAGCGGCAGCTTTAGCTGCGTAAATATCTTAGGCACCATCCTCGCTCCTTTATCTTCATGGCCGTGAAAGGTCCAGCCGTGGCCGGGTTCGAACCGTTTGGTAACAGGCTTGGCAATATCATGCAGTATTGCTGCCCAACGCAGCCACAGGTCATCAGTAGTTTCGGAAATATTATCTAATACCTGTAAGGTGTGATAAAAATTATCCTTGTGGCCTTTGCCGGCGATGATCTCAACCCCGTAAAGGGCCGTCATTTGCGGGAATATTTTATGCAGAAGCCCCGTATCAAATAAATAATTAAAACCAATAGATGGTTTGGCTGATAAAATAATCTTGTTCAATTCATCAGTAATACGCTCCTGGGATATAATGCTGATCCTGTCCGCAGTGCTCTTGATCGCTTCAAGTGCGATTTCATCTATCTTAAAATTTAGCTGCGATGCAAAACGAATTGCGCGAAGCATGCGCAACGGATCGTCCGAAAATGTCTCGATGGGATTAAGCGGCGTCCTGATCAATTTTTGCCCCAGGTCGGTAATTCCGTCAAAGGGGTCTAAAAGTTGGCCGAATGAATCAGGGTGCAGGGAAATAGCAAGGGCATTAATGGTAAAATCCCGGCGTTTCTGGTCGTCCTCCAAAGTCCCGTTCTCAACAATAGGTTTCCGGGAATCCAGGCGGTACGATTCTTTGCGGGCGCCTACAAATTCCAGTTCCAGGTCACCGAATTTCAGGGATGCCGTACCAAAGTTTTTAAAAACAGATAGCTTTACCTTCAGTTTCCTTGCAACACTTTCCGCAAATGAAATACCATTACCAATAATTACAATATCAATATCTTTTGACGGACGGGTCAAAAACAGATCGCGCACAAAACCGCCTATTGCATAAACCTGCAAATTTTGCTCAGCAGCCAGCTTTGATATAACTGAAAATATGGGATGTTGTAAGTGCTTCTTCATTAGTATGTACGATTTACGAATTACGATTTTAGATTTAAAGATTTACAAAATCGTAACTCGTAAATCTAAAATCGTAAATCCTACCTGCGGATAAACTCAAAACTCCCGTTAGGTGCCAGTCTCATAATCGTCGAGGGTGTTTTTATTTCCATATCGTGCTGGTCAATGTCTACTACATAATCAACGCCATCAATAATTTTGGGCGCTATCTGCGCAAAATATTGAGGCGATGGTTTGCCGCTTATGTTGGCGGATGTTGATACCAGTGGTTTGCGCAAGCGTTGTATCAATTGCTGACAAAAAGGATGTTTTGAAACCCTGATTCCCAAGCTGCCATCGCTGCCGATTAATGCCGGCGAAACATTTTTAGCGCCCGGCATAACCAATGTTAATGGGTGTTCGGCATATTCAATCAACTCATAGGCCAGTGGGTTTACATCGCTTATGTAGCTCTCCAATTTGTTTTCAGTGTCCAGCAATATGATCATGGTTTTAGCTTCATTGCGCTGTTTTAACCTGTAAATTTTCTCAACAGCTTCGGTATTGGTTGCATCGCAGCCGATCCCCCAAATGGTATCGGTAGGATACAGGATGGTCCCGCCCTCCTGCACAACCTTTAAAGCCCGGGCAACTTCATCTTTAAGCATGGCGCAAATATAAGCTCAATGTATTAATGATAACAATCCATCTGTTAGATATTATTCCTTAATTTGGGCATGGTAAAACAATCCATGTCCCTGACAAAAATATGAATCGAAAAATACCACTGTGGCTTGTATTACTCCTTTTATGGTTTGCCTTTATTATTGCACTAACCTTTGGCTGGGAAGTTTGGCGTATCAGAAACAGCAGGCACAGGATGAATAGCAAAACAGATCAGTTTATTATTTCTTTGGCCTCGTTCCCATCGTTAGTAAAAGAGAGCTTAACCCAGCTTAAGCACCCTAGCAAACTGATCGGTCCGGATACGTACCCAAACATCAGCGGCCTTAAAACCGAAAGAAATTACATCGACAGCAGCTATATCCTGCTCGCAACATACGATAAAGGGGACAATCAATCTGTAGTAAAACTAATAAGGCTTTCTGATCAAAAAATAATGCACCAATGGCGGCCGGATTATGATGAAATAATAAAGCGATATGGCAAACAAAATGGGTTTTGGCCCGGGCGGGATAAGAATGATTTACAGGTATGTCATCCATTACTTTCGCCGGATGGCTCAATAGTTTTCAATAATTACCAGTCTCCATTAATAAAGATCAACAAGGATTCTAAGCTACTATGGGGAACTAAAGGAATTTTTCATCATTCAATCGAGCAGGATGCTGATGGAAATGTATGGGCTCCTGCTATAATTAAACCTGCTGCATTTTTGCCAGGCCTTTTAAATGATTTAGAGGATGATGCAATAGCAGAAATTTCGCCAGGCGGTAAATTGATTTTTATAAAATCAGTTGGTCAAATATTGTTTGAAAATGGGTACCGTACCTTATTATTGGGTATGGGCCCCTACGAAAATGATTTGCTGCACCTTAACGAAATACAACCAGCACTAACTTCGGGTAAATATTGGATGAAAGGTGATTTGCTCATCAGTTTAAGAAACAGGAGCACGGTGTTTTTATACCGTTGTTCAACAAATAAAATTTTGTGGTTAAAAACAGGGCCATGGCTCAATCAGCATGATGCGGAGTTTATTGATTCGTTACGTATAGGAGTTTTTGGGAACAATACGGTCAGGGTTTTTGGCGAGGACAGGCTAATAGATGGATATAATGAAGAATATATATTTAACTTTAAAACAAATACAACCGCAACACCCTATACCGAGTTTTTAAAGAAGGCAAAAGTATCAACAACCAGCCAGGGGCGGGCTAATGTATTACCAAACGGGGACCTGTTTATTGAAGAAACAAATAATAACAGATTGTTGCGGGGCAATACGAAAGACATTATCTGGCAATATGTCGATCGAGTTGACAAGCATTCAGTTGCTGTGCTTTCGTGGTCAAGGTTTATTACCAGGGAAGAGTTTGAAAAATTAACGTTCTTAAAGAATAATTAGCGCTTTTATGGTTCCAGGCTTAATTTTCATCTTTAATTATATCGGGCCGGGTTTGGGCGGGGGAGTTATTACCGCAGTACTGGGTTTTCTTGCTTCAATTTTCCTTGCATTATTTGCCATTATCTGGTATCCCATCAAAAAACTCATTGAGAAGTTAAAGAATAAAAAAACTGATGAAAATCGTCATAATTAGTTATTTATACGCTGTCTTTTTTATCCTTGCGATCCTGGCTGACCGTTTGCCTTTTCTGAGCATTATTAATAACATCTCACGACTAAGCAAAGGCTCAGTTCACACCATCAGATCTGATGCTATTGAGGATTCAGAAAAACAACGAATATTGCTGACCAATTCCTTTGGCTTATTTAAACAATCCTTAAAATTGACTGGTTTGATACTATTAGTTTCGGTTTGCGGGTTTTTGCTATTACTATTAAGCCGGGTTTTCAAGCATTTAAGCTACCGGGTTTTATTTGATTACATGATGACAACTTACGGGCTGCTATTAGCTTTCATTTCATTTTTTTCATACTTTTTATTAAAAAGATTGTATGTCAAAGTCAGGTTATAATTTCATTTCGCGACTACTGCACCGTGCTGCATTACAATCAAAGCCAATAGCGGAAATATCTTTCGATATAGAAAATGCAATAGTGAGGAAGAAAGGCAGATATTTTCCCGATAACCATGTGTTTATTTCAGGCCTGGCCAGATCAGGAACTACTATTTTAATGCGGCATTTATATGAGACCGGGCACTTCAAGTCATTAACTTACTTTGATATGCCTTTTGTGCTAATGCCAAACATTTGGAAGCGGCTGTCCTATAGAAGAACTTCGGGGGAATACCAGGAAAGGGCGCACAAGGACGGCATTTTGGTTGGGTTTGACAGCCCGGAGGCACTGGAGGAAGTGTTTTGGAGGGTGTTTTGTGGTAAAGATTATATCCTTGAAGACAGGCTGCAATTGCATCGGATAGAAGACAATGTACTGGCAAAATTTAAAGATTATGTAAGTAATATTTTGATCAGCAGCGATACAGCCAGTCAAACCCGGTATCTCTCAAAAAACAACAACCATGTTTTAAGGCTCGATTACCTGCAGAAGATCATGCCCGGGTCTGATGTTATTATCCCTTTCCGTGAGCCTTTGCAACATGCAAATTCACTATTAAATCAGCATTTACATTTTTCTAAAATGCAGCAGGAGGATCGTTTTTCGCTTGATTATATGAACTGGCTGGGGCATTTTGAATTTGGGTTAAATCAAAAATCCTTTTTTTTTAATGATGATGCGACCTTCCGCGAGATGGGGAATTATGATAGATCAGATATAAATTTTTGGCTGTTAAACTGGAAAAACTACTACCGGTATGTTAACGAACATTATACCGGAAACACGATCTTTTTCAACTATGATACATTTTGCCGGGACCCGGCTTTGGAGCTAAGCAGGTTATTTAATAAATTGAATATCAGTTCCCCGCCCATCCAGGCAGAACCATTTAAACCACCGGTCAAAATTATAACCGGCTTCGGCAAAAATCTGCTGGAAGAATGTAATTCAATTTATAAAATGCTCGAAATTAAAAGCGACTTATAGTTTAGATTATGATAAACCCAGGTATTGGCCCAGCGCATCGATGATTTGCAGATCATCGATCATTTGCATGCATTTTGGTATGCCATATAACTCGCAGGTATTTTTAACACAAGGTTCGCAGCTGAGTTTGCCATAGCGGATAACGGTTAAATTTTGTTTATTGTAAGGGGCTGTATTGTGCTCGTTGCCGGCGCCGAACAAAACAATAGTTGGTGTGCCAACGCTATTAGCCATATGTGCCGGGCCCGAATCTGTCGTTAAAATAGCTGCCGATGCCGCCATCAAATGAATTAAACTAACGAGATCAGTTTTCCCGGCTAAGTTTTCAATCCGGTCAGTATTTTCTGCCCCATCAACTACCTGTTCAACAAATGCAGCCTCGTTAGGTGAACCGATAAAAGTAAATATTGCACTTGTAAATGTATTAGTTAATAAATTGATGATAGTTTTCGCTTTATCAACCGGCATCCTCCTTGAACTTGCTTCCGAATTAAAATTTATTAGAACCCGGTTATTATCAGGTTGCCGCGGTTTGTCGATTTCCAGCTTAACCCGTCTTTCGCAGATCGTTTTACCGGTAAAATTTTCCAGTAACGAAATGTACTCATCAACCCTGTGAACATTTAAAGGCTTTTTATAAGCACCGGTCAATAAAAAAAAGCCGCCCTCTTTTGCAAAGCCAACACGGTTTTTAGCCCCGGTTGCCCATCCCATAACAAGGGATGACAGTGAAGTGGGCAGGTTAAAAAACAAATCATAGTTTTCCACCGCAAGTTTCTTACCAAACCTGTAAACGCCGGGTAAACCTTTATTTTCCTGTTTTGAAAAAGAATGGACGGTACGTAAACCTGGTATGAGCGAGGCTATACCAGTTAATTCTTTTTTAATGACAACGTCAATAACCGAATCCGGGTAAAGCTTCCTCACGGCCGCAACAAATGCTGTGCTCATCACCACATCGCCAAGCCAGTTAGGAAGCCTTATCAGTATTTTGATATCTGAGATCTGAGATTTGAGATTTGAGACTTTTGTCATAGATATCAGATCGGGGTGTTAAACATGAGAAAGGGAGGATTAAAGACAAAATCTAAAACATCAGCTATGAATTGATCTCAAATCTCACATCTAATATCTCAAATTTATCTAAACCGCCACGTTATTCTCCCTCAAAGCATCGTTCAGCGACGTTTTTTTATCGGTCGATTCCTTGCGTTTACCAATAATTAAAGCACAGGGCACCTGGAATTCGCCAGCAGGAAATTTTTTGGTATACGACCCGGGGATCACCACCGACCGGGCTGGCACGATGCCCTTATATTCAACAGCTTTTTCGTGGGTAACATCGATGATTTTGGTCGAAGCGGTTAAAACAACATTTGCTCCCAATACCACCTCAGTTTCCAGGTGAATGCCTTCAACTACTATAGCTCTTGATCCTATGAAACAATTATCTTCAATTATAACAGGCGCCGCCTGCACAGGCTCCAAAACCCCGCCAATTCCAACGCCGCCGCTTAAGTGTACATTTTTACCGATTTGCGCACACGAACCTACGGTAGCCCACGTATCAACCATTGTACCTTCATCTACATACGCGCCAATGTTAACGTATGACGGCATCATGATCACTCCTTTTGCAAGATATGCCCCGTATCGCGCTATGGCATGCGGAACAACACGCACACCTGTTTTTGCGTAATCGGTTTTCAGTTTCATTTTATCGTGAAAAACAAAGGGGCCAACTGAAATTTCTTCCATTTGCCTGATCGGAAAGTACAAAATGACTGCCTTTTTTATCCATTCATGGGTATGCCAGCGCGTACCAATTAACTCGGTTACGCGCAGGTTGCCTTTGTCTAATTTTTCGATAACCGTGTCAATGGCATTTATATATTCGGTATAGCGCAGCAGGTTCCTGTCTTCCCAGGCATCTTCAATTAATTTTTTTAGGTCTTGCATCGGTAAATAAAACTTTTGGCAAATTAAAGGATTTTTAAGGGAATTTGTTTACAAGGAATTAATGTGTCTTCTTGAATTATAAATTAGGCTGAAGATTCTCTTTTTTTGGATAGGTCAACATAAAATTTGAGCCAAATTATTAATTATTCAACGCCGGTTATTTACAGCGGCAATTAATTTCTAAATACGTTGCATTATTTTAATTTTATCGGCGTTCGCTGAATTTATATTTAATAAATTGTGAACATTGGTTTTTATTAAACCAAATATACCCTTAATCATAGTGATATCGGATAAGTAACTAAATATGCTGTTCAACTCCCTAAGTTTTGCAATTTTTTTACCGATTGTATTTTCACTATACTGGCTCATACCCGGTGAAAAACGAAGATTTCAAAATGTATTGCTATTAATTTCGAGCTATGTTTTCTATGGATGGTGGGATTACAGATTTCTTTTTTTGTTGATTTTTTCAACTTCCCTTGATTATTATTCCAGTCTGAAAATTGATGAGGCAAAAAATAAAAATGTAAGGAAAACATGGTTATTTATCAGCGTATTCATAAACGTTGGATTTTTAGGATTTTTTAAATATTACAATTTTTTTGAAGAAAACTTTATTACAGTATTAAATTCACTGGGTTTTAAGGCCGACATCTGGACCATTAAACTAATACTGCCCGTTGGCATTTCATTTTACACCTTCCATGGATTATCATATGTATTTGATGTATACAATCAAAAGACCAAACCAAGAAAAGATTTTATAGACTATGCATTGTTTGTTGGATTTTTCCCGTTGCTTGTGGCAGGCCCAATTGAGCGGGCTACCCATTTGTTGCCACAAGTTGAGCAAAAAAGGACTTTTAAGTATTTGGCGGCTGTGGATGGCTTAAAGCAAATACTATGGGGCCTATTTAAAAAAATGGTGGTTGCAGATAACTGCGCCAGGCTGGTTAACATTATATTCAATGGTGCGGATCATTATTCGGGAAGTACTTTAGTAGTTGGAATTGTGCTTTTTGCTTTTCAAATTTATGGCGACTTTTCCGGCTATTCGGATATTGCCATCGGGACGGCGAGGTTATTTGGCTTTGAATTATTAAGAAATTTTGCTTATCCATATTTTTCACGGGACATGGCAGAATTTTGGCGCAGATGGCATATATCCTTAACCAGCTGGTTTAAGGATTATTTATACATTCCTTTGGGAGGCAGTAAAGGAAATACCTTTTTCAAGATAAGGAATACACTTATCGTTTTTTTAGTAAGCGGCTTTTGGCACGGGGCCAATTGGACATTTATATGTTGGGGAGCGTTAAACGCAATATACTTTTTGCCACTGTTATTGAAGGGCAAAAACCGCAATAATATAGAGATCGTAGCTAAAGGCCGTTTTTTTCTGGATTTTAAAGATGTAATAAAAATATTGATCACTTTTTGTTTATCCTGTTTTGCCTGGATATTTTTCAGATCGGCTACAATTAGCCAGGCGATAAGTTATATAAAAACAATTTTTTCACGATCTATTTTGCAAAAGCCCGAAATCTATCCGGGTACGGCATTCACATTGATCGGCGTATTGATCCTGATTGACTGGATCGGTAGAGAAAGGCTTTATCCAATTCAAATGATAGGTTTAAAATGGCCAAGAATGATACGATGGACGTTTTATGCCGGCATTGTATTTTCAATACTATATTTTGGGGGCCACCGGGAGCCATTCATTTATTTTAATTTTTAATAAGTGCGTAAGTTCATAAAAAATATCGTCCTCTTTATGCTGTACAGCGCTATACTGGCATTTATCATAATTATGCTTTATAAGTATAAAACGGGTGTTACCTTAAAAGATATGCCGGCTCCAAACCTCACACCCAGTTATTCATTTAATGATAAGATGCGATTTGCCAGGAAAAAGAAGGCGGATATTATCGCTGTGGGTTCTTCAATGTCTTTAGATAATTTAAGTTCGGACATTATTATAAACAATTTTAAAACCGATTCTTATTTAAATTTATCATCGTGGGGATTAACTCCAAAAGATATATTTTCTGTCATAAAAATTTATTCCTCAATTCATAAACCTACCACGGTTATTATAGCAAGCAATTTCCTGGATTTTCAGTCTACAGATAAAGAGTTTAATCATAAGCAGTTAGCTGACTATCTAAAAGGTTCAACATCCAGGTTCGAGGATTTTTTTGTAAATTTTAGCGTAAACTATTATTTCACTTATTTTGTTTATCATAAAGTGACGACATCGGGTAATAACTTTTATGAATCATTAATATACGATAAGTACGGGGGTATAACATTTGATCCATCTAAATTTAAAATCGATAAAGAAATATGGAATAAGATAGACACATCAAACTTACGCGATGCCTCCTACTATTATTTAGATAGTATTTCCTCTTTTTGCAGTCGGAATCGGGTCAAGCTTTTATTTTTTCAAACCCCGATTAGGGAAGGCATTTATAAAAATCTTAATAAAGATTGGCTTTTAAAACACATTGACAGGGTAAAGGCAATCATTTTGAAAGATCGTCACACTTTTATTGATGCTAATGATCGTTTTTGGCCAGATAGTTTATATATAGATCCTGTGCATTTCAATGTTAACGGCGCCAGGCAATTTACAAAATACTGTTTTGATAAGATAAACAAATAACAACTATGCCCGAAAAAGAGAAATTGAGAATAGATAAGTACCTGTGGGCGATTCGGATATTTAAAACCCGCACATTGGCAGCGGATGCCTGCAGGGCCGGCCGTGTAAAACTGGAAAATCAAAACATAAAACCATCGCACGAGGTCAAGATTGGTGAAATTTACCAGGTGTCAAAAGGTATTGATCGAAAAGTGGTAAAAGTTACCGGCTTGCTCGAAAACAGGGCAGATGCCAAAACGGTTATGAGCTTTTACGATGATATTACCCCAGTTGAACAAACCCAGGCTTTTAAATCAATGTTTCATGCACCTATATTAAAGCGTGACCGTGGCGCAGGGCGACCGACGAAAAGAGACAGGCGCGAGATCGATGAATTGAAAGACGATTTTTTTGACAAACCAAAGGGTTAGTTTCCGCCAGATGGGTGACGGAACGACGGCTTTTGTTTAGTTTAACTTTTTTTACGGCAAATGGCGCCGGATGCATCGTCAGGTTTTCATAACAAATCGATTTTGGTTGAATTATTAAGCGGTATAGTTTTTTTGACGGACGACCTTAATAAGTGCATTATAACGAGCGATTCTTATCGTTGTATTTCGAAGGTCGTTGCAAAACAATTCTTTTTTTTTGATAAAAAATCATATTTTTGCCGCCGCGCCATTTAAAACGGGCGATCATTTTATCTACGTAAAATAAAATATGAAAAAAAGCCTTTACCTGAATATCGTTATAATCCAGGCAATTTTATTCACCTTAACCTCCTGTGTTGATCAAAAGCAAATTGCTTATTTTCAAAAAGGTATAAATCAATCCGATACTATCGCCGTTGCTAATGCATATATCCCCAGGATACAGCCTGGTGATATACTTGACATTAACACAGGATCTTTAAACCCCCTGGCCAGCAGTTTTTTTAATCCATATTCAACAATGCCTGTCGCTACAGATAATATTACGATGACGCCGCAAGGAGGGAATTCGCAATCAGGGGGCAGCGGTGCCGGCAGCGGCGCGCCGTCACTTACACAATCATCGGCACCCGGCTTTTTAGTGGATCCGGATGGGACTATAGAGTATCCGCTTTTAGGGACAATTAAGGTTGCAGGGCTTACAACAACTGAAACGAGAGATTTAATTAAGAACAAATTGAAATTATATCTGAAAGAACCAACTGTATATGTGCGTTTTCTGAACTATAAAATATCGGTATTGGGCGAGGTCGTGCGTCCGTCCGTTTATGTAATCCCTAATGAAAGTGTCACATTACCCGAGGCTTTGAGCATGGCAGGTGATATGACGATTTTTGGTAACAGGCAAAATGTTTTAGTTATTCGTGATGACAATGGTAAAAAGGAGTTTGGAAGAGTGAATCTTAACACCCGAGAAGTTTACAGCTCGCCGTACTACTATTTGCATGCAAATGATGTAGTATATGTTGAGCCAGGCAAGGGCAGAATAGCACAAACCGACAAAATCTACACGATATTGCCGATCGTATTGAGTGCATTATCTTTCCTGGCTATTATTTTTGTTTACAGCACAAAGTTGTAATTCTTTTATCCTTTTTATATTTTGACCAATGAATTTTAATGAAGATATAACTGATTTTAAAGATCTGAGTATTAATGGACCCGATTTACGGGAAAAGCTGTTTTCATACTTACGGCATTGGAAATGGGTAGTATTTTCAGTTGTTTTATGTATGGCATTGGCATTTTTATATGTAAGGCTTACAACTCCACTATACAAAATTGAGACAGACTTGTTAATAAAAGATGACAAAGGTTCATTTGGAGGATCAAAAGACCTCCTCCAGGATTTGGATCTATTCTCCTCCGATAAGATTGTTGACAATGAAATTCAGATATTAAGGTCAAAAACCATTGTTGAAAAAGTAATTAAATCACTTGGTTTAGAAACCTCGTATTATGCTACTAAAGGAGTTAGAAAAAGACAACAATATGGCAATCTGCCGTTTAATGTAGAACTCATTAGCCCATCATCTGACTTAGATTTTACTTATAGTAATAAAATTTCTGTTCGTTTAATAAATAAAAGAGAGGCTGAAGTAAATAATAAAAGGGTGTTGATTAATCATCCCGTGCAAACGGATCTTGGTTTAATTTTGATCACTTTAAATCCTACCTGGAAAGGTCCGTTCGGCCGGCTACTGGATATTAAATTTCATTCCCTTGCCGCGCTTGAAGAGGAATATATCCAAAAGTTAAAGATTGATCCCGTGAGTAAACAGGCCTCTGTATTGATTATTACGATTGAAGATCCTATCCCCGAGTTAGGTAAAGATTTTTTAAACGAAATTGTAAAGGAATATAATAATGCGGCAATTGACGATAAGAACATAGTTGCATCTAACACTTTAAATTTCATCAACGGGCGGTTAGAAGTAATTTCACAGGGGTTGAAGGATGTTGAAAAGAAAGTTGAACAATATAAAACCGGTAATGGAATAGCCGACATTGATAAACAATCCCAGATTTTATTACAAAGTGTAGGAGATAATGATACTGAATTAAATAAAGTTGTTGTACAGCTTGGTGTATTGAAGAATATCGAGGACTATCTGAGTAAAACTAATAATCAGCCTTCAACTTTACCGTCCATGTATGGGATTGATGATGCTTCGTTATTGGGGTTGGTTAATCAACTTGGCGACGTTCAATTAAAACGGCTGTCGCTGTTGCAAACTGTTCCGGAAACTAATCCTATTATTGCTTCGTATGATGATCAGATTAATGCTTTAAAACCTGCTATAGAGAGATCAGTGCAGAATTTAAAAAGGAACCTCGAAACGACCAAACAGCACCTGCAGGCAAAAGATAATCAATTCGAAGGTGCTGTTCAGCGCGTCCCCGCTAAGGAACGCGGTTTATTGGATGTGATGCGGCAACAACATCTTCAGGATACTTTATATATGTATTTGCTGCAAAAGCGGGAAGAGAATCAAATGAGGTTGGCTTCGGAGGTTGCTGACAGCCGAACTATTGATAAAGCCTGGAGCACTGCATTGCCTGTAAAACCGGTAAAGTCCGTTGTGTATTTTATCTTTTTTATTGTAGGTGTACTCATACCAGTTGGAATAATTTATTTAAGAAATCTTTTAAATTTCAAAATTTCACGCAGGCAGGATATTGAAAATGCTACAAATGCGCCCCTTATCGCCGAGATATCCCATTCAGAAGACGTGGGCCAACTATTGGTAGTAAACCGGCCTCGATCAATGGTTGCAGAACAGATAAGGGCTTTAAGGACTAATTTACAGTTCGTTGTACCAGAAGTAACCAACAAGGTGCTTTTGTTTACTTCAAGTATTAGCGGTGAAGGCAAATCTTTTATCTCACTTAACTTAGGGGCAAGCCTTGCCATGTCTGAGAAAAAAGTTATAATTTTAGAACTGGATTTAAGAAAACCTAAATTGCACATCGGTTTGGGTATTGACAATACAATTGGCTTGTCCAACTACTTAATTGGCAAGGTCACCTATAAGCAGATATTGAAACAAGTACCGCAACAAGATAATTATTTTATTATCCCAAGTGGGCCCATACCACCAAATCCAGCTGAATTATTGGTTAATGGCCAGATACGCAATCTTATTGAAGAACTTAAAAAGGATTTTGATTTCATCATTCTGGATGCCCCGCCGGTGGGACTGGTTACCGATGCGCAAATATTGGGCTTATATGCTGATGCGACTATGTTTATTGTAAGACATGATTATACTGCAAAAAGCCAGATTTATTTGATAGACGAACTTTATAAAAATAACAAGTTCCCTCACCTGAATATCATAATGAATTCAATTGATGAGAAAAAGGGTTATGGTTATGGTTATGGTTATGGTTATGGTTATGGCTATGGATATGGTTATGGCTACGGTGGCTATTACGTAGAAGATGCCCCAAAAAATAAATCAATGTTTGGTAAAATATTCGGTGCGAAAAAGAAAAAAAGTAAATAATTAATGCAAATAGCTGCCCGATTAATTGTTGTTTCAGGACTTATCTGTGACTAATTAAACGGAAGATTCTATAAATAACTGTCTTTGTTTATGTCAAAAGAGCCATTTACCATAGCTCCTGCCGAATATTTTGAAGATCCCGGCCGCGTGAAAATTGCCATAATTGGCCTTGGATACGTGGGTTTACCGCTTGCGATTGAATTTGCAAAAAAATATGATGTTTTAGGTTTTGATATTAATCATACAAGGGTTGAAGAATTATCAAGGGGCGAGGATCACACCCGTGAAGCCCATATTGATGATTTAAACCATGTGATATCATCACGTAATATTAACGCAAAAGGCCTGCATTTTTCGTCAAATAAGACTGACTTAAATGATTATAATATATTTATTGTAACGGTGCCAACCCCAATTAACCAGTTTAAGTCGCCTGATCTTACCCCATTATTAAAGGCATCGGCAATGTTGGGCGAAGTTTTGAAACAAGATAATATAGTTATTTACGAATCTACAGTTTATCCGGGTTGTACAGAAGATGACTGTGTACCGGTATTAGAACGATCTTCAGGATTAAAGTTTAACAAAAATTTTTTTGTGGGTTACTCACCAGAGCGAATTAACCCCGGTGATAAGGTAAATACCCTAACAACTATCAGGAAAGTAACGTCCGGGTCCACGCCTGCTGTAGCCGATCTTGTGGATCATTTATATAAGTCGATTATCAAAGCAGGTACGCATAAGGCCCCAAGTTTAAAGGTTGCAGAAGCTTCAAAAGCTATTGAAAATGCGCAAAGAGATGTTAACATTTCTTTTGTAAATGAATTGGCCCTGATCTTCGATCGTTTGGGAATTGATACAAATGATGTCTTAGAAGCGGCGGGCACTAAATGGAATTTTTTAAAATACAAACCAGGCTTGGTTGGCGGACATTGCATTGGCGTTGATCCGTATTACCTGGCCCACAAAGCAGAATCATTAGGATATCATCCTGAAGTTATTCTTTCCGGCAGAAGGGTGAATGATAATATGGGCATTTTTATTGCTAGCAAAGTTATTAAGCTCCTCATCAACAAAGGGCATAAAATTTTGGGTGCTAAAGCGCTAATTCTGGGTATCACCTTTAAAGAAAACTGCCCCGACATAAGAAATACCAAAGTTGTCGATATTTACAATGAATTAAAGCAATTCGGAATGAATGTAAGCATCTACGACCCGTGGGCAGACAAAGCCGAAGTTAGACGCGAATATGGCCTGGAACTAATAGACAATTTAGAGGACTCCTATGATGCAGTTATATTAGCAGTTGCACATAAAGAATATAATCACATTGACTTTAAAAAATTACTGGGCAATAATACAATTGTGTTTGATACCAAAGCCTTCCTGGAAAGAAGCATGGTTGACGGGAGACTATAATTTACATTTAATAACATTTTTGTTGTTGCACATCCTAAAAAATAGGTGTGAAAAACCTGTTCGCGCATCCTGCAGGCTCGTTTGGACCAACAAAATTTACCGGCGAAAAGAAAAACTGACTATATGAGCGGTACGATACAAATGGTTGATCTGAAAGGACAGTATGCAAAAATCAAAGCTGAAGTTGACTATGCAATGCTAAAAGTTATTGAAGATTCGACGTTTATTCAGGGCCCTGAAGTACGAAATTTTGAAAAAGATTTACAGGAATATTTGAATGTAAAAAGGGTTATATCTTGCGGCAATGGCACTGATGCTCTTCAAATAGCATTGATGGCGCTTGATTTAAAGCAAAATGATGAAGTAATAGTTCCAAGTTTTACCTATGTTGCCACGGCAGAAGTCATCGGACTGTTAGGTCTTACGCCCGTGATGATAGATGTTGACCCTGGTTCATTTAACATTACTGCCGACCTGGTGAAACCTGCATTGTCTGCAAAAACAAAAGCTATTATTCCAGTTCATCTTTTTGGCCAGTGCAGCGATATGGAAGAAATTGCAGCAATTGCAAACGATAATGGTATTAAAATTATTGAGGACACTGCCCAGGCTTTAGGTGCGGTTTATACTTTTAGCGACGGTGAACAAAAAAGAGCCGGTACGATAGGCGACATTGGCAGCACATCATTTTTCCCTTCTAAAAATTTAGGCTGCTATGGAGATGGCGGCGCGTTGTACACCAACAACGAAGAACTAGGCGACAGGCTAAAAATGGTGGCTAACCACGGTCAGCGTAAAAAATATCACCATGAGATTTTAGGCGTAAATAGCCGGCTTGATACCATACAGGCAGCAATATTGCGTGTTAAGCTAAAATACCTGGATGAATACACCGCAGCAAGGAACAAGGTCGCATCTTTTTATGACCAGCACTTAGCTAATATTCCTGGGTTGACAATTCCTGCAAGAAGCCCGCGTAGTACCCATGTTTTTCATCAATACACGGTTAAAATTGATGGTGGCAAAAGAAACGGATTGCAGGAATATCTCAAGGGAAAAAGTATCCCCAGTATGATTTATTACCCTCTTCCATTATTTGAACAACAAGCCTACAAAAATATTGGCAGACGCATAGGCGAAATGAATACAACAAAAATGTTATGTGAGCAGGTACTATCTTTGCCAATTCATACGGAAATGGATGAAGAAACACTGGCGTATATAACTGGTCCAATAAAAGCATATTTAAATGGATGATAAATATTTTGCACACCAAACTGCATTTATAGATGAAGGCTGCCAGATAGGAAATGGAACTAAAATCTGGCATTTTTCACATATCATGACTGGGTGCACCTTAGGCGAAAATTGTAATATCGGGCAGAATGTGGTAATTTCACCCGGAGTTGTTTTGGGCAGAAATGTTAAAATACAGAACAATGTTTCTATATACACAGGGGTAAGCTGTGATGATGATGTTTTTTTAGGCCCGTCATGCGTTTTTACTAACGTAATTAATCCGCGGAGTGCAGTTAACCGTCAGGGCAGTTATTTAAAAACACATGTTGGGAAAGGGGCATCAATTGGCGCCAACGCAACCATAGTTTGCGGACATGACATAGGTGAATATGCCTTTGTCGGAGCGGGATCTGTTGTAACAAAAACAATTAAACCCTACGCACTTGTGGTTGGTAATCCTGCCCGGCAAATTGGCTGGATAAGTGAGTATGGGCACAGGTTACAATTTGATGCTTTAGGTAAGGCGATCTGCACCGAAAGCGGTGAACATTATACGATGACCGACAGTGGGATATATAAGGTGCAGGGTTGAACTATAACTAAACATAAATAAAACGGGCCGGTTTTCAATTATGATGATTTTAAGCCTATTAGGTTATAAGTTGGCGCTCCATTTTCCTCATCAGCACGTTGTTTAAAAAATTAAATAATGATTACAAAATACAATTATGCCTGATAAAATAAAGTTTGCAGTATTAGGTTGCGGTCACATCGGCAAACGACATGCTGAAATGATAAGTCGAAATCCGGATGCTGAATTAGTTGCACTTATAGATGTACGGCCCAAAGAAGAATTAAAAATAGAACATTTCGATACCCCGTTCTTTTCCGATCTTACGGATTTCTTATCATCTGGCATTGATGTTGACGTAGTAAATATTGCAACCCCTAATGGATATCATACTATGCAGGCCCTTGAGTGCCTGAAGGCGCAAAAGCATGTAGTGATTGAAAAACCAATGTCTTTAAGTAAACACGACGGTGAAAAAATAATTTTCAAAGCTCTTAACGTACACAAACACGTATTTGCTGTAATGCAAAACCGGTATTCGCCTCCTTCTGTTTGGATCAATGAGCTTATGCTATCAGGTAAGTTGGGTAAGATTTTTATGGTTCAATTAAATTGCTATTGGAATAGGGATAAACGTTATTACAAGCCGGAAAGCTGGCATGGGAAAAAAGATACCGACGGGGGTACCTTATTCACCCAGTTTTCTCATTTTATTGATATTATGTATTGGCTGTTCGGCGATGTAAAAAATATTAATGCGAAATTTAATGACTTTAATCATAGTGAATTAACTGATTTTGAGGATTCTGGATTTGTGAGTTTCGATTTCGTAAATGGCGGCATGGGGGGGTTAAACTACTCGACATCAGTATGGGACCAGAACCTGGAGAGCAGTATGACCATAATCGCTGAAAACGGCAGTGTGAAAATTGGCGGCCAGTACATGGACAAGGTGGAGTATTGCCATATAAAAGATTACACAATGCCCGTTTTGCCGCCAACAAATCCCGGGAATGACTATGGAGCTTATAAAGGATCAGCAGCTAATCACAATTACGTTATTGAAAATGTTATCGATGTGTTGAAAGGTAAATCGTTTATTACTACCAACGCCCTCGAGGGGTTAAAAGTTGTTGACATAATTGAAAGAATTTATTTATGCAAATAGGGTACGGCGTTATTAATAGGGTTAAACGATCGGGTTTTGCTTATAAGTTAATAGGGCTTTTATCAGGAACTATTATCGCTCAAGTAATCCCCATAGTACTTAGCCCGGTATTTTCACGACTTTATGTGCCACCGCAGTTTGGGGAGTTTGCAATCTTTTTATCGGTTTCGGCAATATTAGCAGTTATTTCGAATGGCAGATATGCGATGGCGGTTATGGTTGAAGATGATTTCAACGACAGGAAATATCTGTTTTGGGGTTCGATGCTGGTTTGCACAGTGTTTTGTTTTTTGTGCTTCATTATTGGCCATTATGTTTTGCCGATTTTTTTTAATAATAGTTTTATTAAAAGCCCTGTAAATATCGTTGCCTGTGTTTTGGGCACTTTTTTGCTGAGTATTAATCAATTATTGGGGTTTTGGTTTAACAAATCTAATCAATTAAAAATAATAGCTAAAAGTAAGGTGGCTCAGGGTATTGGCATCGGCGCGGTAACATTACTCTTTGGAATTTGGAAATTCCATGTCATAAACGGTTTGGTTTGGGGCTATATATTCGGGATGTTATTAGCGAATTTGTATTTTTGGGCAGCTATTATCAAACATTTTAAAAAGTCTGATCCTTTTAAGTTTGCGCATTTATGGCGGGTACTTAAAAACCATATCGAATATCCATTGTACAGCGCTCCGGGCGCCCTTATGGATGCATCGGCTTTACAAATTCCAACACTTGTTCTTTCTTATCTCTTTGATACTTCAATTATCGGCTACTGGGGATTTACAATCCGGCTTATACAGGTGCCGTCCTCGCTTATTTCTTTTTCATTATCACAGGTTTTATTTCAAAGGTTTACCACCATTAAGGATAAAATAAGGTTACGTACAGATGTTGACAAATTAATGAAAGCATTGTGCCTTTTATTTGTACCAATCGGCATAGTTATATTGCTATTCGGGCCGCAGCTTTTTAGCTTTGCCTTCGGAAAAAATTGGCATGAAGCAGGCATATACGCGCAGATATTGATTATACCATTTGGTATAAAATTTATTATTACGCCCGTTTCAATAATATTCCCGGCCGTTAACAGGGTTAAGTTAGGTACCCAATGGCAGCTTATATATTTTATTGGAACAATTTCGTGGCTTGTTATTGGCTATATTTTTCATGTAAATATATATTTACTGCTTATTATATACTCAATACATGAAGTTTTGCTCTATGGATATTATTACTATTTAATAAAAAAGGTGTTAATGTAGAAATATGTGTGGTATTGCCGGAATTATTAAGAAATCGAGTGCTGTTGTAACTGAACCCGAAGTGCGGTTAATGACGGACCTAATGGCCCACCGAGGGCCTGATGATGCTGGCTGTTTTATAAAGAAAAATTTTGGTATCGGGCATAGGCGCCTGTCTATTATTGATCTCTCAAGTGCCGGACATCAGCCTTTTGTGTATCAAAACCTTCAAATTGTTTTTAATGGTGAAATATATAACTATATCGAGATAAGGGAAGAATTACTTTTATCAGGATGTTTATTTAACACCGGAAGCGATACCGAAGTTATAGCGGCAGCTTATAAGCAATGGGGCTATGCATGTGTAAATAAGTTTAATGGCATGTGGAGCTTTTGTATCTATGATGCGGATAAAGATGTTTTCTTTTGCAGCAGGGACCGTTTTGGTGTTAAGCCGTTTTACTATTTTAATAACGGGGACCAATTTGTGTTTGCCTCCGAGATAAAAGCAATATTGCCATTTTTAGATACCAGGAAAGCAAACAAAAAAAATCTGTTAGATTACCTGGTACTCGGTTTTGAAGAGCATAACGAGGATACTTTCTTCGAGGGCATAAAAAAATTGCCCGGCTCTCATAACTTATTGTATGATTTAAAGAACCATTCGTTTACCATCACCAAATATTACACCCCGCAAATTCATGATAATTATAAGGCGCTTAATATTGACGATTCAGTAGCATTATTTAAGGATAAATTAATAGATGCCGTTAAACTGCGGCTGCGCTCTGACGTGAAAGTTGGTTCGTGCCTAAGCGGCGGCCTGGATAGTTCTGCTATAGTGGCGATTGCTTCCGGCCTGTATGATCATTCCGAACCGTTTAATGCCATCAATGCCCGGTCAATAGATGCTGCCAATGACGAAAGCTCATACGCACAAACAGTGACAGATCATTTACGCATTAATAAGCATGTGATTACACCGGTGATGGAAGATTTTGAGGAGTTGATTGATGATGTAATTTATAGCCAGGAAGAACCATTTGGAAGTTTATCCATATTAATGCAATATTGCGTTTTTAAAAAAGCACGCGAAATTAATTGTACAGTAATGCTCGACGGCCAGGGTGGGGATGAGATCTTATTGGGATATACAAAATATTATAGCTCCCTGTTTTTTTCATTGCCATTGTTGGAAAAATTAAAAACCATCAGAGCGTTGAAATTAAACAGCTCTCTTTCATTAATGGATATAGTCCGCACGTATTTATATTTCGGCTTTTCACGTATCCGGATCAAGCGGTTAAAACATAAATTTAGTTTCGTGAAAAAAGAGTATATAAAATACTGCTCTTTTGATCTTGCCGAAAAATTTTCTGATAAATTAAAAAACGTTGATGAACTTCAGCAATTTGAATTGTTTTATTTACAGTTACCGCATTTGTTGAAGTACGAAGACAAGAATTCGATGCGTCATTCAATTGAATCAAGATTACCATTATTGGATTATAGAGTTGTTGAAACAGCTTTATCTTTAAATAATACATTTAAAATATATAATGGATGGTCAAAATATCCTATCAGGAAAGCATTTGAAGACATTTTACCGCCTATAATCAGTTGGAGGAAAGATAAAATTGGCTTTGCTGCACCAGAATCCATATTTATCAATAAAAACCGGGAAAGAATGCTGTCTCAAATAAAGCAATCAAATTTATTAACGCAGCTATTAACTTCAGTTCCTGAAAATCTATCCTCCCGCCATTTATGGAGGTTATATAATATTTATAAATGGGAAAATGCTTATAACGTTACGCTATGAGGATTTTAAATATATGGAACTTCTTTCAGCCAGAACTGAAATATCATGTGCATTTTTTATCTGAATGTTTCACAGCCGAAGGTCACGAAGTTTTTTTTATATCAACTGACAAAAGTAACAAGACATGGAGTCCGTTTTTAAAAAATAAAAAGTTTAAAGCCGGCAAAGAAATATACCCCTATGCAACGGTATACCGTTTAAAATGTTTTGAAATTTTCAACAAGCAAATACCTTTAAATTGGATCAAGTATTACCGGCTAATAAAAGCAATACAGCCTGATGTGGTCCATATATTGGGTATAGGTAATTTTTTATCATGGATATGCATCTTTTTATTAAAGATATACAACAAAAAAGTAATTATTGTAGCCAATGATCATTCAAACCCAAATGAAGCAAAGGAAGGATTTGTTGCAAAAAATTATAAAAAGTTTAACCAGCTGCTATTTACAGTTTATGGGCATTATTATAAATGTATAATTTGTCCAAACTTATCCTCTAAGAAATTCATTCAAAACTTATATGAAGTTGATGAAGCGAGGATGAAAATAATTCCACTTGGTTATGATGACGTCACATTTTATTACGACCCGGCGCTTAAAAATTCTGAACGAGATAAGTTGATCGTATCATTTGCCGGCAAAATTGAACCCAGGAAAAAAATAGAAGAATTGTTATACGCAGTTTCTGAAATGAAGAATAAGTTAAATGTAATCGTTAGAATTGCGGGGATAAGTAATACAGTTCATCGTGAATATTTTAACAGCCTGCAAAAAATTGGAGAGACTTACAGTCTGAACGTCGAATATTTGCCATTACAGCAGCCTAATGATTTAAGGAAGTTTTATAACTTTTCAGATATCGCAGTTTTCCCCGGATCAATATCAATCACAACTGTTGAAGCAAACGCCTGCGGGATCCCGATTATTTTATTTCAATCAATAGAAGGTTTGGAGGATAGAGTGGAAAATGGAAGAGGGACGTTATTTACAAAAAGGCGCGAGTTAGTTAATTGTTTGGAAGATTTTTATTTAAAAAAAATTGATGGAAAAATTTATAATACAGAAATAGAAAGTGTCACCAGGGATTATTCCTGGAAAAAGTTATCGAAACAATATATCCAAGTGTATGAGTCTTTTAAATAATTTTAATAAATTCAGAAGGTTATTATTGGGGGCCTACAAGAAAATTATTTTATTAATCAAGTACAAAAACCTGAAGATTGGTAAGAATTTCTTTAGCGGAAAAGGGGTAATAATAAGCAGAAAGAATACTATTTCTATAGGAAACAATTTTTACATGGGCAATTATTGCCATATAGCTGCCGATGCTCAAATAGGAGATGACGTGTTGTTTGCATCCCATGTTTCGTTGGTAGGCGGCGATCATAAGATTGATAATATAGAAGTACCTATGAGGTTATCAGGCAGAGACATTTTTAAGAAAATAGTTATTGAAGATAACGTTTGGATTGGCCACGGTGCCATATTAGTGCATGGAATTACAATTAAAACCGGGGCTGTAGTTGCTGCCGGTGCCGTTGTAACTAAAGATGTTGAAAAGGATTCAATTGTTGGGGGCAACCCTGCAAAAGAAATTAGAAAAAGAATTTTTAAATAATGTTTGTAGTATATATTACAATTTCGCTAATAACGTCCATCCTGTTATTTTACAGCATAGGGAAGGACAGATCATTGCTTGTAAAACCAAGTATATGGTTCCTTGTTTTCTTTAATATTCAAATCCAATGGTCTGCTGTTTATAATTTTGACAATATTGCTACTGAAATAAAGGATGAATCAATATTCCTCACTTTGACTCAGCTTTTTCCTTTGATTGCAGTATGGATATGCCTGCGATCATTTAGAGGCACATCAAACTTAATATGGACAAGACTTGGCAAGATCAGCGATAACAACTATTTAATAAACAAATCAATTATTAATCAGCTTTTACTTTTAAGTTTTATTATTGTCTCCATCTATTTGGTTTTTGTTCCGCTTTCCAAAACTGGATTTTATAACAATTTTAAAGCGGGTGATGCACTTGAAGCCACCATGGCCAGGGAAAATTCATTAAAGTTATTGCCTTTTACCTGGTTGAAATACTTATATGTATTTTATCAGCAGTCAATTGCTATTTTAGTCGCTTCTCTTTTGCTTTTATACATTTTAGCTAAATTTAAAAGACAGAAGTATCTTGCAATTGTTACCTATGTAGGTTTTATTTTATTTGTTTTATTTGGCGCGATTCTCCCGGGCGAGCGATTGTCTGGTATAATTATTTTATTTGGTATGTTTATTACTTATTTTATACAGAAAAGGACGAAAGTTAATTTTTTAAAAGTAGCGGTAGTAATTGTATTAATATTGGTGCCCGCCATTGTAATTCAAATAAAGAAATACAATCTCCACGTAGACTTTGATACCATATTGAGTGGTTTTCAAACTATCGTATTAGACAGAATTTTGTCGGTCCCCTTAAAAACTGGCATAACCTGGATTGCCCACGTCGAAAATCATGGCTATTGGGGGGTTACCGGTATTCCTAAATTAGCTGAAATGTTTGGTTATGAATCTGTTAATATCCCAAACGTAATGATGAACAAGTATTTTAATGTTGGTTCCATCGACTCAGCTTATTTAAATACATCTTTTGTATTTGCCTATTTTTCATATTTTAAATGGGCCGCCCTGCCGCTGCTATTCTTTTTTGTTTACATATTAGATTTTGTAGTTTTATTTTTTAAAACATTAAAACCAAATTTATTGTTACCTACTCTTGTAACGGTCAATATAAGTTGTATAAGTTTAATTAGTTCAGATTATACTACACTATTTCTTACGCATGGCTTTCTTACCACAATTATTCTAACCTATTATTTAAATAAATTATCGAAAACAAAAAAAAACAATTTAGCATGAAAAATTTAATGGTAATGGGTGTAATGTTATTTAGTTTTAAATTATATGCACAGGAGGTAAAAGTTGTTGGCAATATGATCACAGTAAAGTGTCACAACCTGAAAGATTTGCAGGCAGGCGTACAAATCTTAAATAGCGAAAATAATAAAAACGTCACTGTGATAATTGATCCCGGAACTTATACAGCGGATAATTTTCAACTTTTATTATCAAACAACTCCGGAAATACCAAGTTGCTGAAATCCGACGGCAACACAAATTTACTCGGCTATTTTTCGGTCATTATAAAAGGACAAAATATTTATGTCGACAATATTAATTTTACCAGGAATAATATTTTAACCAATGGGTCTGCAGTTGTAACATTTCAAAATTGTTACCATTGCGAGATCAATTATTGCAATTTTTCGGAGACGCAAAATGCAACGGCAACTGCAAATTTGGGATATGATATCATTTTAAATCAAGGCGGGTTTAATACCATAAACAAATGTAAATTTGAAAACAAGTATTATGATGGCGGTATTATTTGCTTAAATTATGTCTCTAAAGATGAAGTTAAGGGAAATCATTTTGTGATATCCAATAATTATTTTGGGCCAAGACAATTCGGATCAAAAGCGGCAAATTTTGCCATGCGGTTAGGATCAAGCGGTGTTCCTTCAAATGAAACATCAGCAATAAACACTCACATCACAGTTAGTAATAATACTTTTGACAATTATGACGCCTACGCCGAGATCATATCTAATAAATCAAGCAGCAACAGGTTTGTTAATAATGTATTTAACAGTTGTGCCGGCTATATATCGCTCCGGAGTGGCAGTAAATGCTACGTTGGTGATAACCGGTTTATCGGCGATGGCAAACAAAGGTCGTCGGGTGTATTTATAAGCGGGCCGGACGATACCGTAACGAACAATTATTTTGAAAACCTTAAGAATGCGGGTGTCTTTATTGTTGGCGGCAATTTTGAAATCAAAGATATATATACCAAAGGACATGGGGCATCGCTTTATTATAATACGGATAATTTATTGCTAACTCAAAATACATTTACTAATGCTACTCCCGATATAGTATTTGTTTTTGCCAAAGAAAGGGGCGAGAATTACAATGTTCCCCAAAATTGCCGTATTGAAAAAAATATATTTAATTTACCAAACGATAAGGATTTAATTTTTTATAGCTACCCTAATCCAAAACTTACACCTGAGAGTTGGAAGCAAATAGCATTTGATAACAACGTCGTAAAGCTAAAGACCAATAAAGATATGTCAAAATTGAACAATCTTGGTTGGGATGTTAAAACATCTTCGGGAAACCAGGTAGAAGCAACGGCCACCAGTGCCAAAGATCAGTTAAAGGCAGTAAGAATATTAAACAAAAGATCGCAGACTATAAAAGTTGGGTACGACAGTACTCAATAGCCCTAATATAAATGAAACAAATTATACAGTCCTTTAAGACAGGGGAAACGATACTGGAAAATATCCCGGCGCCACAAGTAAGAAAAGGAAACGTTTTAATACAAACATCAAGATCGCTGGTTTCACTTGGTACCGAACGCATGCTTGTTGAGTTTGGAAGGTCAAATTTAATTTCCAAAGCACGCCAACAGCCCGATAGGGTAAAACAAGTATTAGATAAAATAAAAACCGAAGGCCTTGTTCCGACTTTAGAAGCTGTTTTTAATAAACTGGGCGAGCCATTGCCCTTAGGTTATTGCAATGCAGGTAAGGTTATTGCCGTTGGTGATGGTGTGAGCGAGTTTAAAGTTGGCGATAGGGTTGCCTCAAACGGCCATCATGCCGAATTTGTTTGCATCCCTAAAAACCTGGTTGTGCAAATTCCAAATGAAGTAAGTGATGACGAGGCTGCTTTTACCGTTATTGGGGCGATTGGCCTTCAGGGTATGCGGTTACTTAATCCGGCTTTAGGCGAGTCAATTGTTGTTATTGGGCTGGGTTTAATTGGATTGCTGACAGCCCAATTATTAATTGCGAATGGCTGTAAAGTAATTGGAGTTGATATTGATGATGAAAAATTAAAATTGAGCGAAAAATGGGGTGTTATCCCCTTCAATCCAAAAAGTGGCGACAGCGTGAAATTTGTTGAATCAATTACCAATGGTGTGGGCGCCGATGGCGTTATCATAACCGCTTCGACAAAAACGGACGAAATAATATCGCAGGCGGCTAAAATGAGCAGAAAGCGTGGCCGGATAATACTTGTTGGTGTTATAGGATTAAACCTTAGCCGCGCCGAATTTTATGAAAAGGAGTTGAGTTTCCAGGTATCTTGTTCGTACGGGCCAGGGAGATATGATGAGGATTATGAGCAAAGAGGCAATGATTACCCGTTACCTTATGTGAGGTGGACAGAGAAAAGGAATTTTGAAGCAGTTTTACATGCCATAGCCTCAGGCAAGCTGAACGTAAAGGATTTGATAACTGAGGTTGTCCCCATTGAGGATTATCAAAGCATTTACGGCAACATAGGATCGGGGAAATCTATAGCTTCTTTACTAAAATATGATACAAATCAGCCTCCTGATGAAACAGTTATATTAAAGGACGCTGATTTTAATGCATCAAAAGGGGTTATAGGGATAATTGGCGCCGGCAATTTTACCAAGATGACCATGTTGCCCGCATTAAAAAATAGTGGGGCAAGGTACAAATACGTTGCCAGCTCAGGCGGGGTAAGCGGTACTGCATTGGCCAAAAAGTATGGATTTTCGCACTCTACTACGGATTATTTCCAAATATTGCAGGACCCGGACGTTGACCTGGTTTTAATTACCACGCGACATAATAAACACGCTATAATGACCCAGGAAGCGATACGTGCAGGGAAGCATGTTTTTGTAGAGAAGCCGCTTGCTTTAAATGAAGAAGAGCTTCGGGAAATTATTGAAGCTCATAACCGTCAAGCAAATACACGAACAATAACTGTGGGATTTAACCGCCGGTTTTCGCCCCATGCCGAAAAGGTTAAAAGTATCATTGGAAATGACCCGATAAATGTTATTGCCACCATGAATGCCGGTTTTATCCCTGAAAATGTTTGGGTACATGATTTAAATATAGGGGGAGGACGAATAATAGGCGAGGCTTGCCATTTTATTGATTTGATCACTTACTTTACTGGAAGCATGGTAAAATTTGTTTGTATGAATGCAATGGGTGTTAATCCTGAAGGGAATACAGACAATGCAAGCATCTTGCTTAAATATGAAAATGGTTCAACCGGAGTGATCAATTATTTTTCCAATGGATCAAAAGCCTATCAAAAAGAGCGAATCGAGGTTTACAACCAGGAAAGAACCGCAATTATTGATAATTTCAGAGTTACAACAGGGTTTGGTTTTAAAGGATTTTCCAAACTAAAAACCGGGCTTGACAAAGGGCACAAAGAGCAGTTCCGGCTCTTAATTGAGCGTGTAAAAAATGGCGGTGGTTCACTTATCCCTTTTAGCGAATTGCTAAATACCACTCGTGCAAGCTTCGCAGCCATTGAAAGTTTAAAAACAAAGGGCTGGGTTGAGATAAATTAACGAATAAAAAATGCTTATAGATATCATTGCCGGCGCCAGGCCAAACTTTGTTAAGATTGCGCCCATAATTGATGCTATTAAAAAAGAAGAATCCCGGGGATGTGATATTCATTATCGCCTGATCCATACCGGACAGCATTACGATAAAAAAATGTCGGGAGATTTTTTTGAAGAGTTGGGTATCCCCGAACCCGATATTAACCTTGGCGCGGGCAGTGGCTCCCAGGCCGAGCAAACCGCTGCCATTATGGTGAAGTACGAAAAAGTACTCATGGAGACGAGGCCCGACCTGGTGTTAGTAGTGGGGGATGTTACGTCAACAATGGCTTGTTCTATCACTGCTAAAAAATTAAATAACATCAAGGTAAGCCACGTGGAAGCCGGCATAAGATCGGGCGATTTGACGATGCCCGAAGAAATTAACCGTATGGTTACGGATGCTATTACCGATTATTTTTTTACGACATCCGAAAAAGCCAACGAAAATTTACGAAATGCGGGTGTTAGCGATGACCGGATTTTTTTTGTCGGCAATACAATGATTGATACCCTATTAAAGCAAATGCCGAGATTTAAAAAACCGGCGATATGGGATGAACTGGCTTTAAAGGAGAAAGAATACATTGTAATGACTTTACATCGCCCTGCAAATGTCGACCAGGAACAGCAGTTGGGGGAATTGATTGATACGATAATAAATTCTTCGAGGGGATTGCCTCTTATTTTTCCTGTACATCCCCGCACAGCTAAAATACTCCAAAACGTTGGGATTCAAGCTTCAAATTTACATTTAATAGACCCCCTTGGCTACCTTGAGTTTAATTATTTGGTGAAAAATGCGAAGGCTGTTATAACCGATTCGGGCGGTATTACCGAGGAAACAACCGTTATGAGAGTTCCCTGCATGACGCTTCGTGATAATACCGAACGCCCTGAAACCATTACTGTTGGTACTAATGAATTATTAGGCACTCATCCAAAAGCGATAAAACCTGCATTTGACAAGTTATTTAGTGGGAACTGGAAAAAAGGGGATATTCCTGAGTTGTGGGATGGGAAGACTGCGCAAAGGATTGTTAACTATATTTGCAATTATTTAAAACTATGAATGAACGCCTATTTTTAGAAGAAAAAGAATTTGAGAAAAGAACAGTGGCTGCCTTACAATGGTTAAAACGGAGTTTTGATGTTAATGATGGAATGGGCTCATCAGCATATTATACTCAATTATGGAAAGGGTATGGATGGACATTGGCGTATCCGGAAACTACCGGTTATATAATTGAAACCCTCTTCGATTATGACCCCCTATTTCCAGGGTTAAATTTAGAAGAATACGCAATAAAAGCTGCAGATTGGATTACTACTCTTCAACTGCCAGGGGGTGCTTTGCCCGGAGGTTTTTCTAATTCCAAAGACCCAAGTGTTTTCAATACCGGACAAATGGTTATCGGCTTGGTGAGGGCTTATGAAAAAACAAAAAACAAAAAATATTTTGAAACTTTTCATCGTGCAGTTTATTGGTTAGTTGATAATCTCGCTGAAGATGGAAGTTGGAAATTGGGTGCATATAATACAGGATATATACCTAGTTACTACACCAGGGTTATATGGCCAATTTTGTGGGCTAATCAATATATAAATGATCCGGTAATCAATGAAAAAATGACTTTTGCTTTGAAATTTTACCAGGATAGGCTGACAGAACGTAACTCAATTAAAAACTGGGGATTTAAAGAAGGGCAGAATGCGTTTACACATACAATTGCATATACGATAAGGGGGTTTTATGAATCGTCATTAATACTAAAAGATGAAAATGTAAATTCACTTGCCATATCATTGGCAGACAAGGTAATGAGGTGCAGGGAATTGCAGGGGAAATTAGCCGGATGGTATGATGAACAATGGAAGGGAAGTTTTTGGTTTACTTGTCTTACAGGCAATTGTCAAATGGCAATTATTTTCTCTAAAATATATGAGCAAACAAAAGACCCCCGGTATTTAAACACAGCGCTCAAGGTTTTTGGCGACGTGGTTTATAAACAAAATATGAGTTCAAACGCTAATAAAAGAGGTGCCCTTGCGGGCTCTTCGCCATTCTATGGGAGATATTTATCATTCAGATATCCGAACTGGAGCACAAAATTTTTTCTGGATGCATATCTGCTAATAAAAAAGAATGTAGAGTTAATTGAGAATACTTTATGAAAATAACAGTTGTTTGCGGATATGACTACTCTAAACATACCTTAGCTTTATTACACTTACTACGTCAGGAAGGGATTTCAATAGAAGAGTGTTTAATTGTTTCGGAATATTCTTTTAAACGTTTTGCCTATTTTTATCGGCAGTTAGACAAAAAAGAATTTGTAAAAAAGTTTAAAGACAGGATTTTTGGAAATATTACAAATGTAACGATGTCCGATGAAGTGAAATATATTTTAGCACTTTGTAAGCAACATAATATAAAAGAAAACAAAGTAAGCCTGTATTGTAAAAATAACACTATTAAATATAAAATTGTTGATAATTTAAACTCTCCGGAGACATTGCAATTTATTAGCGGGACTGATCTTGCTGTTTATACGGGAGGGGGCATTATCAGGAAGTCGTTTTTAGAGAAATTTAAAATAGGTGTATTAAATTGCCATGGTGGAAAGCTACCGGAAATGAGAGGGATGAATGTAGCAGAATGGTCCGTTTTGTTAGGAATTCCATGTGTTAATACATTGCATTTTATGGCAAGAGAATTAGATATGGGTCCAATTATAGAAATTATTTCTCACGATTTCGATAGCTGCGAAAATATCGACCAATTAAGGGGGCTTGGGATTAATTATACAGTTCATGACTTAGTATATGGAGTAAAAAAAATTATCTCAAACGACTATCAGTTAACGGTTCAAAAAAAAGAAGAAGGAAAGCAATATTTTTTGATGCATCCCATTTTAAAAGATATCGTAAATAAAAAACTGTTTTTATCACATGTTTAATTTCTGGGCGCTTTACAAGTCTATTGGTTTAAAAAATTTCATAACGAAAGGTTTAATTTACTCCTATCGTAAAACCGGTTTACAGAGGTATTTTACAAAATATTATTCACTTGACGAAAATCCGGGTAATCAATTTGAGACAGCGTTTCCTTTATGGGAACATGTAGTTTTTCTAAATACTTCTTCTTTAAATGTAGTCTCCGGGTTCTTAAATGACTTAAATGAAGACGTTAAAAAGGAATTAAATGATGAATGCGACCGTGTTTTATCTGGTAAATATTCACTTTTTTCCTACCATAATATAGACATTGGCATTCCAGATTTCAACAAAAACCCTTTTGATGATATTCATTGGAAAGTTGGAAAACATAGTTCTAAATATTTTCAATTCGATCCAGATAATGGAGATATAAAAAGAGTATGGGAATTAAACCGCGTTCAATTTTTAGATGCATTGTTATGCGGGTATGTTTTAGCCGATGATGAAAGGAAGGATAATATCCGTTATTTTTTTTTAAATCTTTTTAACGAATGGGTAAAACAAAGTCCGCATGAGCAGTCTGTAGCGTGGGCATGCTCGCAGGAAATATCAATCAGATGTATTAAACTTATATTCTTATTCCGCTATCTTGAAATTGATCCGGCGGACAAATCATATACAATATTCAGGAATTTATTGGTTCATTCTGCAAAGCATGTTGCCCGCGAAATTAATTATGCGAAAGCCCAACGTAACAATCATGCAATAACCGAATCTACATATCTTATCCTTTTCGGAAAACTTTTCGAAGGATGTGATTTAGCCGATCGCTATTATTCTACAGGTATTGATGTTCTTGATTATTGTTTAGATGATCAATTTTACAAAGACGGAACCTACATACAAAATTCAATCACATACCAACGGTTTGCACTTCAGAGTCTCGTCCTGGCTTATTCTTCAATAACGAAAAGTCATCTTATAACTAAAATGAAGGATGTCTTCCAACAAAATTTAATTTTCCTTCACAATATAACTTTTAATGAATTGGGTGATTTCCCTAATTATGGCCCGAATGACGGGGCATTGTTATATAATTGGGCTGGTACTGGCTATAGGGATTTGCGCTCAATCATTAATACACTTTCTGCAATCGTTAAAAACAAAACGGTTATTTCCGACAACAAATTGATGTTGGACGGAATAATTTGTACAGGGAGTAAAAATTGGACCGGCACCATTTTAACACCAGAAAAAAAATATACATATGATGTAAGCGGCTATTTTTTGCTTAAAAATAACCACTTTAATATATTTTTTCGCTGTGGTTCTTATAAAGGGCGTTTCCCATCACAAAATGACATGTTGCATGTGGACATCTGGTACCTTGGGAGGCCATCTATAATAGATTCTGGCACATTTGAGTATTTCGGAAAAAATGGTGTCGGGAATTTCCATAAATTTTTGGCTACAGATGCTCACAATACAATTAAGATAGGAAATTTAGATCAATTAGATAAAGGCCCTCGTTTTACTTGGTTGAGTTCTATCTATGCCCATATTGATGAAACAGGAATAAATTATGTCTCTGGAAGGTCTTTCGCATATTTACAAAGATTGCCGGGAAATCCTGTACATAAACGTACAATTGAATTATTGGATAGTTCAGTTATTATTCAGGATGAAATATTTAATGTTGGTAATTTACCTGTTGAATTATTTTGGCATACGTCAGAAGTTAACGATCCCCTCAGAAATAACGGCCTCTTTTTATTAAGCAATTCTGGTTTGTCAATAAAAGTCAATTCTGACCAGGAAATGAAGGAGGAAATATTTGAATATGACCATTCAAGATATTATGCACAAAAACAAATAGCAAAAGGGTTAAAATACTCATTCAATGCGTCAAAAGATAATGTGATATTGACGACAACATTTTCCGTTTATTAATATGCAATAATTTAATTTAAAGTTTCAAAAGATGAATGTGCTGCTGATACATCAGTATTTTTTAGAAGAAAACGATTCCGGCGGCTCAAGGTGGAATGAAATAACAAAAATATGGGGGGAAAAAGGGCATCAAATAACCGTGTTGGGAGGAATGATGCATGCAAACGGAAAAGAAAAACAAACTGAATATAAGGGATTTTTTTTTAAACTAAAACAACAGGGCAATGTAAAAATTTGGCGCTGCCATGTATCGGAGTCGTATAATAAAAGCTTTATTGGCAGACTGTGGGGGTATTTTTCGTTTATGTTTTCGTCAATATGGGCCGGGTTGTTTAAAGCAAAGGGGAAATTTGATGTTATTATAGTTACCTCTCCTCCATTATTTGTAGGATTTAGCGCTTATATTATTTCGAGGTTTAAACGTGTGCCCTTCGTTTTTGAGGTTCGCGATTTGTGGCCTGAATCCGCCATTGACACAGGGGTTTTAACAAATAAACTTATTATTAAGCTTGCTTATTGGTTTGAAGCATTTATTTATCGCAGGGCAGAGCTTATAAACGTATTGACACCAGCTTTTTACTCCATTTTAAAGAATGATAAAAATGTACCGGAGAGCAAGCTTATAATGATTCCCAATGCCTCGGATTTCAGTTTATCTGAAAACCTGCTGCAAACTTTTGATGCAGCTGCTTTTAAAAAGGAACAAGGATTTGAAGGCAGGTTTTTGATTACATATGTGGGCGCACATGGTGTTGCAAACCACCTGGAACAAATTTTGGAAGCGGGCAAAGCGCTGGAAGACACGAATGTCCTATTTTTGCTGATAGGGCAGGGCATGGAAAAAGAGCGGCTAAAAACGCTGGCTGTGGAAATGAAAGTTAAAAATGTTAAATTTTTAGATCCTGTACCAAAACAAGAGGTATTTAAATATATCCTGGCATCTGAAATGGGCGCCTCTGTTTTAAAAAGGGTGGACACGTTTAAAACTGTTTATTCAAATAAAACTTTTGATTACATGTCATGTAAGAAACCAATACTAATGGCTATTGACGGTGTATCAAGAGAATTGGTTGAAACAGCTGAGGCAGGCGTTTATGTTGAGCCCGAAAATATACAGGCATACAATACAATTATCAGGGCGTATTTAAATGACCCCGTGCGCTTAAAGGCCGAAGGTGAAAATGGATACCGGTATGCAAAGCAAAATTTTGACCGGGAAGTGCTTGCCCAAAAATACCTGAACAGGATTGAAGAAATAATAAGAAAATAGAAGGAACATTATGTTCGGATCGTACAGAATAGTTTTTAAGCCCTTATTTGATTTCATCATAGCCTTAGTTATATTTACTTTGTTGTCCCCTGTTTTTTTTTTATTTGCGGTATTATTGCTAATCGTAAACCGCGGCTCTCCTTTTTTTATACAATCCAGGCCGGGTAAAAATGAAAGAATATTCAAAATAATAAAGTTTAAAACGATGAATGATCGTAAAGATCATTTTGGCAATTTGTTGCCGGATGCCGATAGGTTGACCGTTGTGGGTAAATTTGTACGTAAAACATCTATTGATGAAATCCCGCAATTGCTTAATGTAATAAATGGAGATATGAGTTTAGTAGGTCCGCGTCCTTTATTAATTGAATATTTGCCTTTATATAATGATAGTCAAAAAAAAAGGCACAATGTACGCCCTGGAATTACTGGTTGGGCCCAGGTAAATGGAAGAAACGCGATTAGCTGGAAACAAAAATTTGAATATGATATTTGGTATGTTGAACATTTAAGTTTTTTTCTTGATCTGAAAGTCATATTTATGACGCTGGGGAAAGTTTTTAAATCGGAAGGCATAAGCCAGGAAGGTAATGTAACTATGGAAAGGTTTAAAGGTAATTTATGATCTATTTATATGGCGCAAGCGGTCATGCTAAAGTAGTAATTGAAATCCTTGAGCAGCAGCAAAAGATTATCTCAGGATTAATAGATGGTAATCCGGCCATAAAAACCATATTTGGATATCCTGTATTTCGGGAGATGCCCGATGTTGTTTCAAAGGATGATGTTAGAATGATCATTTGTGTAGGTAATAACATTACCCGGAAAAGACTTGCAGAAAAGACTTTTATAGATTTCGACGTCGCAACACACCCCTCTGCAAATATATCTCTCAGAAGTATAATTGGCGAAGGTTCAGTTATTATGGCAGGTGTCTCAGTAAACAGTCAGGCTAATATTGGCAAACACGTAATATTAAACACGAACTGTTCAATTGACCATGATTGCTGCCTGGAAAATTATGTACATATTTCGCCAAATGCAGCTTTAGCGGGCAACGTTCAGATTGGCGAGGGCACCCACATTGGTATAGGTGCATCTATAATACAAGGAATTAAAATTGGCAGGTGGGCAACAATTGGTGCAGGCACAGTTATTATTAATGATGTTCCGGATTATGCTGTTGTAGTAGGCAATCCGGGCAGAATTATTAAATACAATAAAAAAGAGATATATGAACCCTAAAATATGGCTTTCAAGTCCTCACATGAGCGGTGGAGAATTTAATTTTGTAAGGGAGGCGTTTGATACGAATTGGATAGCCCCATTAGGCCCCCATGTAAATGGTTTTGAACACGACCTGGAAGCTTTCACCGGCGTAAAATACGCGGCAGCTTTAAGCTCGGGTACAGCTGCATTGCATCTTGCTTTGATTATGTTAGGGGTACAGGCCGGCGACGAAGTGATTTGCCAGAGCTTCACTTTTTCAGCAACCGCTAATCCCATAGTTTATTTAGGAGCCATACCAGTATTTGTTGACAGTGAGGCTGAGACCTGGAATATGTGCCCCGATCTATTGGAACAGGCAATAAAGGAAAGGATAGCAAAAGGAAGAAAACCCAAAGCAATTATTCCCGTGCACCTTTACGGAATGCCGGCAAAAATTGAGCGAATTTTAGAGATCGCAAGACAATATGAGATACCCGTTATTGAAGATGCAGCAGAAGCTTTGGGATCATCCGTAAACGGAAAAAATGCCGGATCTTTTGGATTGATGGCAGTACTTTCATTTAACGGGAATAAAATTATTACTACCAGTGGCGGCGGTGCATTAATATCGGATGAAGAAAAGTTTATTGATCAGGCGCGGTTTTTAGCTACCCAGGCCAGGGACCCTGCGCCTCACTACCAGCACTCCCAAATTGGATATAATTACAGGATGAGTAATGTTTGTGCGGGGATTGGCCGGGGGCAAATGCAGGTGCTTGGGAACCGGGTTGCCCAAAGGAGAAAAGTGTACGAAACCTATTTGCAATTTTTACCAGAATTTTCTCATATTGAATTTTTACAGGAACCCCAGGGTTATTTTAGTAACCGGTGGCTAACAACAATTTTGGCCGACCCGCAAAAAAATAATGGAATTACCCGTGAAACTATAAGGTTGAACCTGGAAAAGGAAAATATTGAATCAAGGCCGCTTTGGAAGCCGATGCATTTACAGCCGGTGTTTCAAAATTACCCAAATTATATCAACGGTGTAAGCGAAAAGCTATTTAACAACGGCTTGTGCCTCCCCTCAGGTTCAAATCTCACAAAAGACGATCTGGACCGGGTAATAGTTAATATTAAAAAACTTTTTTAATAACTTTCCCTCCAATCGTAATTATCAGGATTAAATTTAAGGAACTTAAAGAGGTGCTTTTTAAATGCACTTAATTGTATCTTTAATAGAAAAATAACTTTTAATTTAAAATTGACCTTTATTATAGCGGTAAACTACCTTTAAGCGCCTGAAACTTTAACCACTGAACTTTAATTTCTTTTTGTTGTGCAATTTGCCTTAAGCACAAGAGAATTTTATAAACCGAACATTAAAGTTTACAATTCGTATAAACGCCTTTTGACTTGCCAGGAATGGATATTTTCAAAAAAAAATTATTTCTAAAATGCGTTTGTCAAAACTTAAAGTTGTATATTTTGTTGTATTACCTGAATCTGCAAAACTGTAAAAACCTTATTAGTTTAGCTATATTTGCGTTGCTGTTCAGTTTTTTATATTAGCATTGTTAAAAAAATATCTTACTTTAGCACGTCTGCATACTATTCATATGAAAAAATATCTACTTTTTAATAGAGTGGTACCGCGTTGGATGATAATGATATTAGATATCTTTATTGTTGCCACGTCATACTCCTTTTCTTATTTTCTCGTTTATCGTTTTGAGTTTGTAAATATTTTACGGGGTTATTTTTTTATTTATACCGGTTTATATTGCATAATTGCCGCCGAAGTAATGTATATTATGCGGATACATACCGGACTTATCCGATACTCAAACACCCGCGATGTAATGCGTATATTCGGCTCGGTTTTTTTAAGTACCCTGCTCTATCTGGTTATAGTAAATATGTGGGTTTTACCCAAATGGCCTATTAACCCGGTTACCATAAATATGGTGATGGTGGTAAATTTCTCGGTTTCAAGCACTTTGTTAATTTTATTGCGCACCGCCGTTAAAAGTGCCTATTATTATATAAATAACTATTCAAACGCCACAAAAACTACTGTTCTTATATACGGCTCGGATAATAGTGCCGTGTTGGTTAAGCAGGCGCTCGAAACCAGTGCAAAGACAAATTTTGCGGTCATCGGTTTTGTCGATGATGATCCGAATAAGATCAACAAAGAAATTCAACAGGTTAAAGTGTATGATATTGATAAACTTGATAAGCTGATTGAAAAAAGCAAGGTTGATAAACTCATCATTATGAACCATCATCTTGATGAGGATGCCAAAAAAAATGCGCTTGAAAAGTGTATTGCTTTGGGTATCCAGGTACTTACCGTGCCGCCGTCAGACCAGTGGATATATGGTAAACTTAACCTTCAGCAGATTAAGGACTTAAAAATAGAGGACCTGTTACAACGGAAACCTATTAAAATCGATACAACCCTTATTTCCCAGGATTTGAAAGGGAAACGGGTACTGGTTACCGGAGCGGCTGGTTCCATAGGATCGGAAATTGTTCAGCAGGTGCTGAGTTATGAGCCTTCCATGGTTATTTTATGCGACCAGGCAGAATCGCCTTTGCATGAGTTGCGCTTACAGGTAGAAGAGAATTTCCCGGATGTTACCGCCAAGATATTCATTGCGGATATCAGGAACTATGGCAGGATGTATAAACTATTCCTGGATTGCAGGCCCCAGGTTGTTTTTCATGCGGCAGCATACAAGCACGTACCGATGGTTGAAGAAAATCCAACCGAAGGAGTATTGACTAATGTTTTAGGCACTAAAAATGTTGCAGATCTTGCTGTCGCATTTGGCGTTGGTAAATTTGTAATGATCTCAACCGATAAAGCGGTTAATCCGTCAAGCGTAATGGGTACAACCAAACGCATTGCCGAGATCTACATCCAATCACTTAAAAACAGCCCGGCAAATAAACATACACGCTTCATAACTACCCGTTTTGGTAATGTCCTGGGATCCAATGGTTCAGTCATCCCCCGGTTTAAAGCCCAGATTGAAAAAGGTGGTCCGCTGACTGTTACACACCCTGAAATTACCCGGTATTTTATGACTATTCCTGAAGCTGTACACCTTGTTTTAGAGGCTGGCACGATGGGCATAGGCGGTGAAATATTTATTTTTGATATGGGCGACCCTGTGAAAATTACGGACCTCGCGCTGAAAATGATCAGGCTGGCTGGTTTAGAGCCCGAACGGGACATTAAAATTTTATATACGGGTTTAAGGCCTGGCGAAAAGCTGTATGAAGAGTTGCTTAACGACGGCGAAAACACAATGCCGACCTATCACGAAAAGATCAAAATATCCAGGGTTATCGATTACTCTTACGATCAGGTAGTAACAGACATAGTTGAGTTGCTTGCATTAAACAAGCAACATGATGACATTGCGATAGTCAATAAAATGAAAGAGATCGTTCCTGAGTTTATCAGTAAAAACTCACAGTTCGAAGTACTGGACAATAACGGCAGTATTGAAGAGGACGTTTTTGAAATTTGATTCCTTTGGCCTGGCAGGCATCCTTAGTCATTTTCCTGAGAATTGATCTGTGCGTCACCCACGATAGCTCAACAGCCGCTCGCATAGGTTTTTCATGCGCAGGTTTTTCGACATTCAATCCCAAAAAAAACCCCCAACAGTGGCTGGTTTTTTTTATTTATGAAAATTGAAAGAAATGGATAGCAGCCCGTGCAGCCGGCCTTTCCGGTTTTTATTTCTTTTCCTTTGCGTAGGCATCGTTAAGCCTTTTTATAACGTCGGAAGTTACGTCAAGGCTTGGATCACCATACAAAACAGTCGGGTTCGCTTTTGAGAACATCAATACTAATTTATAACCTTTTTCTTTCGAATAGCCTTTTACAAAATCCGCAATTTTATCGTAAACCTTGCCAGCCTCTGTCGACTGTTCATTTTGAAATGCCGCTGTAGCATTTTGCTGGTATCCCTCCAGGTCATGTTGTTCGCGTTGCAGCCGCTGTTCGGTTGTCTGGCGCTGGTCAGCAGGCATAGTAGTTGCATTCTTTTGGTATTGAGCAACCTCCTGCTGAAAGGTTTGTTGCCTGCCGCCAATATCGCTTTGTGCGGCTTTTCCTTTATCCTGCATCTTTTTAGTCACGTCTTTAGCATACTCATATTTGCTCAGTAAAGTATCCTGGTTTATAAACACAGTAGTTTCTTTATCAGTAGATGGTGAAGCGACTTGTTTGCCGGTAGTTTGAGGTTTATTGCAGGCGGCTATGCTCCCCGCAATTAATACACTTAATGTGATCTTCGTAAAAATAGAAGCCGTATTTTTCATTTTTTAATTGGTTTTTATTGCGCTTTGGCGCAGGAATGTTATATAGTTATAACTGTAAAAATTTTGACAAAGATAAACTTTCGGTGCAAGTATCCTAATGTTTTGGAAGGCATGTTTATATCGTGTCCTTTTTATCAACAAATGCGGTATTTCGGGGTAAAATCCGTACTTTTGAAGGTTATTGTTTTAACCCAAATATGAGCGAAGAAAATCAGGACAAATCAAATTACTCGGCAGATAATATACAGGTTTTAGAAGGTTTAGAGGCGGTGCGGAAACGACCGTCAATGTACATTGGCGACACAGGTTCAAAAGGCCTGCACCATTTGGTATATGAAGTTGTTGACAATTCAATAGATGAGGCATTGGCCGGCTATTGCGACACTATAAAAGTAGTCATCCAAAAAGATAATTCAATTTTAGTGTCGGATAATGGCCGTGGTATACCAACCGGCATAACTACTAAAGAACAGCGGTCGGCCTTAGAAATTGTAATGACTGTATTGCATGCCGGCGGTAAATTCGATAAGGACACCTACAAAGTTTCGGGTGGATTGCATGGGGTTGGCGTAAGCTGCGTTAACGCACTGTCTATCAATTTAACTGCCTTGGTTTATCGTGAAGGCAAAATTTGGACACAGGAATACGAAAAAGGTAAACCTATGTTTGATGTTAAAACTATTGGCGATACCGATAAAAGGGGCACCACCATTATTTTTAAACCCGACACTGAAATTTTTACCCTAACTACCGAATATAAATACGAAACCCTTGCCGCACGTTTACGCGAGCTTGCATTTTTAAATAAAGGTATCCGTCTGTCGTTAACAGATGAGCGTGAAGTTAATGAAGATGGTACGCACCCTATAGAACAGTTCTATTCGGAAGGCGGCCTGCGGGAATTTGTTAAGTACCTTGATGGTACCAGGGCATCTTTAATACCCGAGCCTATTTATATTGATGGCATGAAACAAGGGATTCCCGTTGAACTGGCGCTGCAATACAATGATACCTATTCTGAAAACGTCCACTCGTATGTTAACAATATTAACACCATAGAGGGCGGTACGCACGTTGCGGGCTTTCGCAGGGGATTAACGCGTACTTTAAAAGCTTATGCTGATAAATCAGGCTTGCTGAAGAATATGAAGATTGAAATTACAGGCGATGACTTCCGCGAAGGATTGACCGCAGTAATTTCAGTTAAAGTGGCCGAGCCGCAGTTTGAAGGGCAAACAAAAACCAAGTTGGGTAACAACGAAGTAATGGGCGCAGTAGACATGGCTGTTGGGGAAATTTTGGGCAATTACCTGGAAGAAAATCCAAGAGAGGCAAAGATGATAGTGAACAAGGTGATCCTTGCCGCTACAGCCAGGGCCGCCGCGCGTAAAGCACGCGAAATGGTGCAGCGTAAAAACGTAATGAGCGGATCGGGGCTGCCCGGGAAGCTTTCGGATTGCGCCAATAGCGACCCTTCATTATGCGAGATATACCTGGTGGAAGGTGACTCGGCAGGCGGTACTGCAAAACAGGGCCGCGACCGCGAATTCCAGGCCATTTTGCCTTTAAGGGGTAAGATACTGAACGTGGAAAAAGCCATGGAGCATAAAATATATGAGAACGAAGAAATAAAAAATATGTTCACCGGTCTTGGCGTAAGCATTGGTACTGCCGAGGATGATAAAGCATTAAATATTGCGAAGCTCCGTTATCATAAAATAGTGATCATGACGGATGCCGACGTTGACGGATCGCACATCACCACACTGATATTAACCTTCTTTTTCCGTTATATGAAGGAGCTGATTGAATTTGGATATGTTTACGTGGCTTCGCCACCTTTATATCTTGTTAAAAAAGGGAAAGAACAGGAATATTGCTGGACAGAAGAACAACGTGACGTCGCGGTTCAGAAATTAAAAGGAGCAGGTAAAGAAGACAGTGTACATATACAGCGTTATAAAGGCTTGGGCGAAATGAATGCAGAGCAACTATGGGAAACTACCATGAACCCTGCAACACGCACTTTAAAGCGTGCAAGCATTGAAAACGCCGCTGAATGTGACCACACCTTCTCCATGCTGATGGGCGACGAAGTGGGTCCGCGCCGGGAGTTCATTGAAAAGAACGCAAAGTACGCGAGGATAGATACATAGTATCGTGGACGAAAATCAGACTTACGAAGTTTCAAAAGCTTTGTAAGTCTTGGCTTTTTTGGCTATTTTTTTAGCTTAAGAACCTGCTTCCCGTAATTAATCATGGCCTTATACTTCATCAATATATCGCCGCCCAGCACACCTAAAACTTCCGGATGGCCTAACTGACGATATGCCATGTTAATGGTTGAAAGATCCAATACAGCTACTTCAAATTCATCAATTAATAAACTGCCAATATAAAGATCGCTGATTATTGCAGTTGATGAGACCATAGTAGTCGTCCCAAGGCCGGTAGAAAGCTTATCACTTTTCGTAACAACAGCCTGTTCATAGGCCTGCAGTAGCATTGTTTCATCAAACGCCGTCTTCGACGCCCCGGTATCAAGCACCACAACAAACGGTTTCCCAAAAACCGAGATGTTCACCAACGGGTGAAAACCATCCTCCTGCAGATCTATAATTTGTAAGGGGATAATTACCCCCTCTTTTTTATCACGCCTGTAAGCCATTAAACATCATTTATTTTTTTAAGAAGAACAGATGCAAGATTAGCAATTATTTGTTCGATCACTAATTCACTAATCATGGTCCGATGCATCTTCGGCCATTTCAATAATAATAGCATCCATTCTATCCAGTTCATTCTTAATGTGATCAAAAATTTTGGCTTCCGAAGGATCATCTTTCAGCAAAGCAAATAGCCCTTGCAAGTTGGCCAAAGGGCTGCGTATCAGGTGTGATTGTTTCCAGGCCATATCTTTAATGCTGTTGATGTGGCTTTGTATGCTTTCGTATGCGCTTTTTAAATCGTGCTCAGCGTTTTTCCTTTCGCTTATGTCATATAGGGCCATCATTAAGCCCAATATTTCTTTACTATCGCTGGTTATCGGGAACAATCTAACATAATACCAAAGTACCGTGCCATCGGCCTGCGGGTAATCAACTTCATAATTAATATTGTTTCCTTGTAATACATTACTTGCAAATTTTGCAAATTCAGGAAACCTGTCCCGTGGGAAAAAATCAGTAAGGCGGTCGCCCTTTTCAGGAATGTGATGGTATTGCTGATTGACAAATTCAGTGGCTCTGGGGTTAAAAGCCAGCACCTTAAGGTCAAGGTCAAACAGCGCATACGCGGTATCAGTCGTTTTCAAAATCGTTTGTAAGTTGGCTTCTGATTTTTGAAGGGACTCTTCTGCCTTGAGTTTTTCGGTAATATCGTTTGTTAGCGATAACCTTACTGGCCGGCCATCGAAAATAATATCATGGGAAATGATCTCGATAGACATTACTGATCCATCTTTTTTAACGTGCTTTATGATGCGTTGAAACGTCGCATCGTTGGCCACATCCAGCATGTAATGTTCGCGTTGCTTTTCTAAATCTTCAGGAAGCCTGAAGATGGCAGTAGGCTTATTCAATAGCTCTTGTTTTGTATAACCGTAAAGCCGGGCTGCCGCTTCATTAACATCAATAACGGTAAGATCATCTTTCGCGATCATCCACAAGGGCGAGGGGTTGCTTTCAAAGAGGAGTTTATATTTTTGCTCCGAAGATTTTAGCTCTTCTTCGGCCTTTTTGCGTTCGGTAATATCTATCATCGAACCGATTATTGTGGGCACATCACCAATTATGGTTCTGCTGCCATATAATTCAATCCAGTTGGCTGTACCATCTTTCTTACGTCCCATTGCTTCGTAGTGTACGCTCTCAACTTCACCTTCCATCCGTCGCCTTATATTCTCAGCCGTAATTGGCCTGTAGCTTTCATGTATAATTGTTTCTACTGGCACCGTATTGATCAATTCTTCCGGTGTATATTCAAAAACCTCGGCAAACCTTGGGTTTACGTAAATATACTTTCCATATTGAACTATATACACGCCAACCATTGATTTTTCAGCTATTGTCCTGAATTTTAACTCAGCATCTCTAAGCCCGGTCTCCATTTTTTTACGGCCTGTAATATCCCTTGCAATAACCATAACACGGTCATCTGAAAATATTTTTGCATTGATCTCCACCGTAAAAGCCGATCCGTCTTTGCGTACAAAAGTCCTTTCACGGAATATCGATGCCCAAATACGACTAACACCGTCCGGTAATGGATCAGTTTTTAGTTCCTCCGGATCCATGATCGACGCAATATTTTTGTTTAGCAATTCTTCGCTGTCATAGCCGGTCATTTTGCACATGCTTGCATTTACATCGGTAAAATTCCCTTTAAAGTCGAGTATATAGATGGCATCGGAGGCCTGTTCAATGAGCGAACGGTATTTTGCCTCGCTCTTCTGAAACAGCACCAGTAAATTGATCAATTCGCCTGATCGCTCTTCCACCATTTTTTCAAGCCCGGCGTTCATTCGTTTTACTTCGGCCTCCGCTTCTGATCGTTGCCTGTCTATATTGTTGAGCCAATTGGCAGTGTTCCATATCAACAGCAGGCTCACCAGTAAAAAGCAAACCGCAAGTACAGAGACGCCTATATCCAGGGATGAAAATAGCCGGGAATTCTGGGTTTCAATCCTTAACAAACCGAATATAACCACCATCAGGATCATTAACGTAAAAAGCCTTCGTGCCATCTGATTGCCTACGCGCTCGCCTGTAAAAAGCCTTGCCATACCGATGGAAGGATTTATAAGCGAAGCTGCCAGCGATAATATAAAAAAGAGAATAGCGGTATGCGTCGCCATTGACGTTCGGTACAAAAGGGCACGAAAGAATGAAACTCCATATAGATAGCCAATTAGCGCGACGGCGGAAAAAATAGTCACCATGTGAAAAAAACACTGCGACAATATGTTAAAAGAGCGTTTTCTGAATTGGAGCATCAAAAGCCCTAATCCAAGAAAAACAAAGTTGATTGATGCATTAAAAGCCATCCGGCCTGGAAACGGAATATTGTAGGAGGGGACGGTTCTATCCGTTACAAATAGCTGGTCTAGCCCTGATGTAAAATGGAACAGATCCTGCGCAAGGGTAATTAAGCCAATTATGGTACCATTGAGTGATAATATTAAATATAAGGCTTGAGCATACCGCCATGTGTGGTATTGGGTAAGTAACAGGGCGCAGCCAAATAACACGAAACATAAGGCGGCATTAAACCGCATGGCTTCGAAGCTTGGAACGATACTCTGAAAAGCCGGGATGTTAAAAACCCAGCCAATCATTATCCTAAGGCCTGCCAGTATCGTAACCAGGCTTATAATTATGAGTGTTCTGTTTTTTTGCTGTTGGTCCATTTAAAAATGGATTTAGTGTAGTAGTACCGGTTTAGTTTTTCAGGGGATCAGTGACCATATTTATCACTATTGATAAAGGTACGGTTAATTATACATAGAATAAGATTTATAGCTATAAAATTAGGAGCGGGATTTATCAAGATGCCAGCTATCGCGCGAGCAAATACTGAATCAATACTTTACACCATAACCAACCCCCTAATTCAAAATCGTCAAAACGGATAGCCTATCCCAAGATTAAACACCCCATTCTGGCCAAAATGGGCCGGTGTGTGGTTGGGTTCAAGGATGGGGAAACCTAAATCGGTACGTAATAATAAAACTGTAAAGTCAAAGCGTAAACCAAAACCCGCATCAGCAGCTATTTGATTTAGAAAGTTTTTCCCGAAAGCTGCGCCCGGTAAATTGGGATTGCTGTGCAGGAGCCAGATATTGCCAGCGTCGACAAACAATGCGCCTTCTACAACGCTGAACAAATGCGGGCGGTATTCAACATTACCCTCTATTTTTATATCGCCTGATTCATCCGGGAGGAAGCCTATGCCCTTGGCGAGGTTGGGTGGCAGGGTGTACCCGCCGGGGCCAATGGAGTGCGCCTGGAAACCGCGAAGGCTGTTTGCCCCGCCAATAAAAAATTGCTGCGAATAGGGAAGTACCGTTGAGTTACCGTAGGGAAGCCCCACATCAACCATTAAACGGGTTGCCAGTTTGCTCTTAGGGCCTAATTTATGAAAGAACCTGATCTCATTCTCTAATTTTACATACTGATCAAAAGTGAGACCGAATAATTGGCTCACACTTCTGGGTGTATCAGCGCCGGTAAGTATCCCATATAAGTTTCCTGACAGGCTTACCTTGCCGTTATAATAGAATGTATTTGTTTTAAAAGTCTCCATGGTATTGGTCCAGTTATAAGCATAAGAAGGGCCAAATGTGAACTGTTTGTTAATGACATGGGCAAGAGCCGGGTTACGCGTTTTATGGATACTGTCAATATAGAGCTGGGTAACGTTTTGAGGGTCAACATAAGTCACGTCTTCAAGGTCGAGCGTGTGTTGTACATGGATGTTGGTTTTCCATTGATAACCGAACGAAGCGTTGAATGAATTGAGCGTGTAAAGCTTGTTACGATTAATAATGGTATAGCCGGTCGCCAATGTTGTACGCGGGATGAAAGCATTATCACTTTTAAAGTCGAAAGGGCTGATAAACCGCGGCCACGAAAGGGATGGCTGTATACCCACCTGGTAAATATTATACCCATTATTATATTTGCCAAATTGCAGGTCCCGTTCGCCAAACAAAGTGATATTAAACAATTCGGCTCCTTTAAATGTATTGCGATTTTTTATATTTATGTTGATCTGCGTACCATCATAATTTGCCGAAGTTTGCTGCAGCTGTATTTCGGCCTGGATGGATTTCTTCTTTTGCTGCGTTAAAAAGTAATAAATATCAAGCTTAGCCGAATCTGGGGTAACATCCTCAAAACGGTTTTTCACGAATTTAAATGGCCCAAGTTCTATAAAGCGGCTTAGTGAATTGGTATGTTCGGTGCGGTTATAAATATCGCGGGGATGCAGCAATACGCTATTTTTAAATGTAAACGGCCTGAAATCCTTTTTCGGTTCGATAACATTATACCACTGGTATTTAACGGCCGAATCTAACATCAGCGAAGTGTCTTTTATAGAATAATCAGGGTATACATAAATATTCCGCACGCTGTAAATCCACCTTGCTTCATCAGGCGTTTCATCTTTAACTTTTACAAACATATCCACCTCGTGGCCGGCAACTGTACTGTCATACCGCATGATCAGGTCCTCGGGCGCAAAGTAAAAAAAGCCTTCTTCTTTTAACCGGGCGTCAATCCTTACCCGTTCAGCCTTAATAATGTCGAGGTTAAATTTGTCTCCCACCTTTAAAAGTGTTTGTTTTGATGTCCCGGTAACCGCGGTGTCAAGGTCGTCATTAGCCGCAGGGAATGATATGCTGCGATAATGATACGCCGGACCGGCCTGCACGGTGTAAACCGCTTTGGCAGTTTTCTTTTTACCGACGGTATCGCCGTCAACCTGTGCAAGGAAATATCCCTCATTTTGCAACCGGTTTTGCAGGATACCGCTGTTTTTGTCGAGATCAACCGAACTTACCAAAACAGGCGGCTCACCTAAGTGGGTGTTAAGGTAGTGTCTTAAGCCTTTTCTCTTATTGGTCCTGGTTTTATCGTATATCCACAGCTTAACCCTTAATCCTAATATGGTACCATTCGGTTGTGGCCTTAGCAAATCTTCCAGCTCTTCGGTTAAGACTTTAGCATCACTCTTTTTGATGTCTTTGTCAGTGATCTTTACCTGCCCGCCGGTGTACAGCTTTTGCCCTGGCGCCAAATACTTTGTTGTACTGCAGGCACTTAAAAAAACGATGATTAAAATAGATATGTATCTGAATTTGGCCATTTTAGTTTGATGCTGGTTTTTGCTGGGGCTGATTTACAGGTTGCACCGGCGTAGCGGTCGAATCTGCTTTTTTGTCTGCCGCTTTTTGTTCGTCTTTTTTCTTTTTCTGATCGTCGTTATATTTTTTCTCCAACGCTTTATCTTCTTTTGATTTTTTGGCAAATAGTTCCCTGAAATGGTTGTAATCATAAGTTAAGGTAAACCCTATCCCTGTTTCAACCACCTCGCCTTCAATCACAACAAATTCATTTCTGCGGTAAACACGTACCATATACCGGCCGTCCTTGGTCAGCTTATAATTTACCGAAACATTGCCGGCAATATCCGTTGTTTTTTGCCCGGGCTGGTTTTGGCCTTCCAGGTTAAAATTATTGCCGACGGTAACCGTTACGCGGTCATTCAGGAATTGTTTTGACAAGCCGACGTTAAGATCCGTTCGGTTTTGTTGAACGCCCGACGAGTAATCCGCGCCTGACGTCAGGTCGAAACTTAACTGAACGCCCCCGATGAGGTTACCCGCCAGCTTATTCAGCTGATCGGATAATAAGCTGCTCACGCTGTTGCGGATAGCCCCGTTAAGGCCCGTGCCGCCGCCCTGGCTCTGCAAGGGATTGTCGCCGATAAAGTGCCCCAGGATCAAAACCCCCAGCACCTGCTTGTTTAATTCGTTGGGATCCTGTCGTACCTGGTCAAGCCTTGCGTTAACCGTAGATATTACGTCCGGCCCAACGGTATAGCTGCTGTCCGGCAAAATTATATCGAAAGTAATGTCGGGCTTTAAAAGCTCATTTTTTAAGCTCAGGTCAACATTAAAAGGTAGTTTCTGCTTATACTGCGTAGCATTTTGCGTACTGCCCAATTGGTCGCTCACCAGGTCAATAGGCGGTACGTTCGCAACGTAAATAGCCGTCATATCCACAGTTGCCAGTGTGGGATCGCCATCCCACGTTATTGTACTCCCCTTCTTAAACAGGAATTTTCTTTTTACTGAAGCATAAGACAAATTATACGAACCTGATGCAACCGTATAGGTGCCGGTAAGGCTTATTTTTCCACTGGGGTCAATACCGCCGTTTAATTGCGCATCGCCCTTTAATTGAACCACATCGCCATTTCTTTCATCCACAACGATCGTAAAATTAGCCTCCTTATTGATTTTGATGGTTGCAGAAACATCAAGCCCGCTGACAGGCGATTTGCGCAGGGAATCAAGCCGTTTGGCTAAAAATATCGAATCCTCCTTTGGTTCATTAGGATTGATAACCTCGACCACCCCCTTGCGGTCCTCTACGCCCGGGTCATCTTCCGGCAGCACTATGGAAAGGTCAGTTTTAGCGTTAACCGTGATATCCGCATCAACCACAGGTTTCGTCATGTTGCCGCGGATTTTGATCCTGCTATCAACATAAAGTTTGCCGTAGTATAATTTATTGTCTGCCTCCGTCGAGTTGATCACCCGAAAATTGTCAGCGGTGATATCAATTCCAAAACTAAAATCAGTAAAGGTTTTTGTGTACAGTGTGCCGGTTACAATGGCTTTGTTGCCTAATGAATCAACAAGGGTAAAATCATTAAACAGGATGCCGTCATTGTTGAACGTAATGCTTTCCTTCGGCATGGTAAAATAGGAGTTCAGCATGGCCACATTAAAACCAACCTTATTGAAATTAACATCGCCCCTTACAACGGGGGCATCAGTAGTGCCGGTTATTTTCAACTGCCCGCTGATATTACCACTTGAGTTCCTGATACTTCCAAAGCTAAAGCCCTCAATACTCTTCATATTCAGGCTTACGATGTTCAGGTTTAAATCAAAAGTGCCCGTTGGTTTGGTATAATATAAACCTGTTAAGGTAACCTGGTTGCCTTTGGCGGTAATGGTCATGTCGGCGCTGTATGCGTTTGCTGTCTGGTTATTTACTTTAAGCGCTATGTTACCTACGGTATCGCCTTTAAAGTTAAAATCGTTGATATTAAGGGCCGAGGTAAATTTCATATCTTTTTGAAAATCGCTGATGTGTGCATCCCCGTTGATTACGCCGCCCACCTGCAGCGAATCCTGCTGGGCCATTGTAGTAATGGTCTCGATCTTAAAGTTTTTAAAATCGACCGTAAGGGGCGCGTTCATCGCCTGGGTATCGCTATTTATGCTCAATACCTGGTTACTGTTGGTGATTGTAAAATCTTTGGCCATTATGCCCTTACTGCCAAACTGCAACGCGTTATCTGCATTAACTGTCCAGGCGGTATAATTTAGCAGCAACCCGTTTTGAAGGAAGCTGAACTGGTATTCGTTTGGCAATATGCTGAACACACCTGCCAGCCGGTACCGTTCTTTTTTAGCAGCATCACGCACCTGCAAGCTGATATTCAGCTTATCATTTTGCGCGCTGCCCGATAAGCTGGTGTTTAAAAGATCAAGTGATGACGACGCCTTGATTTCATCAACCGTTATATTATAGTTAAGCGCATTATTGCCGGTGTTTATGGCAAGTTTTAAATTATTAATGGTGTTTGTACCATAAACCACTCTTGGCATGGAGCCGTTCACCACCAAGTCGCCGGTTTGGCTGTTAAAATGACCGTTTATCAGTACCGGGTCAAGCTTTTTCAGGGATGGGATGAGCTGAGCGGTTAAAGGTGTTTTAACCAGGCGCATATCAAACGCAAACTGCTCCGGCGAGTATTTTGGTTTGGCTTTAGCTGTCGTGTTGGCAATGGCCGTATTGAAATATTTGTTGGTAACATCCTGCAAAGCGGTACCTATTTCGGTAAGTTTATATTTTCCGGCCATGTGGGCATAAAGCATAGGGGCCTTTAACTTTATGGTACTGCTGTCGGCATTTGCGGTCGAAACCAAACTCACGGTATCCAGCCGGATCACCTGAGTTTTTTGGGTTACAAGCAGGTCGGTTATAACAATATTTGCATTTAAATAATCAGGATCGGCAGTGGGGACATCAGCCACTATTTTCCCATGAACCAGCATCGGGTCCTTTGTAAAATTCAGCTTTTGCAGGTTAATGCTGTCAATCATCAACGTGGCATTTACCGATGGGTATTTTTTATTCACATCGGCTTTGCCATCGAGGCTGAAATTAATATTAGGGTCCTTCATGCGGGCCTTCGCGGTATAGTTGCCATCATGTGCAGTTCCCGAAAGGACAAGATGCTGATATAGATAACCCTTTACATTTGCTTTTACCACATCCCCACTAAACTGCAGGTTAGCTTTTTTTGGGTCAAGGCCCGTTCCTTTTATATTGGCGGTTAAAGTAATGTTGCCGACGGTTTGCGGCTGCTTTGTCAATGCGCCAACATTAAGGTCATTCGCTTTTATGTTTGCCGAATATGTTGCCCCGGTTTTGCTATTGCCGTTTTTCATAGTCGCAACCAGATCAACCGCCCCATATGTTGATCGCAGGCCCATTCGCGTAGCAAAGTTGTACATGCCGCCTTTAAAGGTGCCTTTCAGGTTTAAATTGGCCGGGATGGTAACAGAAGATGGTATTACGCCCGGCGAAACAAGTTTTGCAATATCGGCGCTGCCGGTATTAAAGTCATCAATGGTCAGATCGAAATATGATTTATTTACATCGGGCAACCCCTTGATAATAGCCGATGCTTTTATACGTGTATTGCTCAGTCCTCTAATTTCAAGGCTCGGGATGCGCAGGTTATTTACCTTGCCGGTAACCCGCCCGTCAATCCTGAAGACAGCATTTGGTGCATGTTTAAAGGGATCCATGGTTGCCATAGAAGGCACCAGCAGCAAAACATCTTTAAGGCCCAGCCGGCTGCCATCAAGGTTAGCATTTATAGATAGTTTGCCCAGATCAGTGCTCAATGAGGCTATAGAAGGATAGCTCACCTGCAGCTGTTTTTGTATAACCGTTTGAGGCGTTTCAACGTAAAGATCCTTTAAGTAAGAACTCTTCGGCCCGTACAAAAACGTGGTGTGAAACTTTTTAATAATGAGCCCGCTTTTTTCGCTGAACGTAAACGAGTTGATCCGTCCCGAAATGGTATCCGTGCTATAAGCTATATTTTCAGCATCTGCATTAAGGTCGCGAATATTCATATGCCCGAAATCAAGCCCTTTGGCTACCGGGCTTTGCGCGTTGTTATCATACTTAATATTATCATTGCTGAAGCTGATCTTTGCCAGGCTGGCCGTCCAGCCCTTTGAATTTTGCGGCGAGGCTACCAGGGTATCCAGTTTTTTAACCGCTTTTACAATAGCTTTTTTAACCGATTCGGGTTTTGCGAAGGTGATACCCGCTTTTGTATCATTCAGCTCAATATTTTTGATCCCCACCTTTTGATTTTTGAGATCGATCTTGTCCATCTCTACCAATAATTTGCCCAGGTCGACTTTAGAGGACATTTGATTGCTGCGGTAATCAACTTTTATCTTCGAAATATCAATCGTGCCCAGGTTAAGGGTCATTGTTATCGGGTTAATGGCGGTATCGATAGCCGCCTTTGCTATGGATTGCGGGGTGGGGCTTTGAATGATAAGCGCGTCTACGTTCGATAAGTTGATCTTTGGAATGGTAAATTTCATTTTATCCATATCAAAATCCTTAATACGGGTGTCAAAATGCCCCAATAAGAATTTTACATTATAACCGGTGATCTTATCGTTGTAACCCACGTGGATATTGTCAAGGATAACCTTATCGATAGAAAACTTCATAGTGGATGCTGTATCCGTTGGCTTCACAGGCTTTTTTTGTTCGCTTGTAAAAGCTTTCATGATGTAGTCGAAATTAAATACACTGTCGGCGCCGCGGCTTACGTTCGCGGTAATTCCCTGCAGGTCAATTTCATTAATTTCTACTTTGTGGCTGAGCAGTTTTAACAAGCTGATATCAAGTTTTAATTTATCGCCGGCTATGAGGGTATCTTTTTTCTGATCTTCAAAATAAACGTCTTCCAGCACGATCAATTTGGGCAGGCCCAAACTAATGTGACCGATTTTTACTTTAGTGTGGATTTTCCCCTGTATAAAAGTTACAGCCTTATCCTTCACAAAATTTTGCACGGAGGGCAATTGTATCAAAATTATTACAAGTAGCACCAAAAAGATGACACTTGCAATTATCCAGAGAATAGTTTTAAGGGCAATACGTCCAAATCGTTCCAAAGGCATTAATTTATCAAATGTTAAAACTATTTTTTTATGTATTAATCAAATAATGTGCTAAAAGTTTTGCGGAGGGATGAATTTTGATGAAATATTTTTTATCGGAATTATAATACTCAGCATAAACTTATAATAAATGAAAGCAGGTTGATTTTTTTAATGCATAGAGTTTACATCGAAATAATATCGAGTTATTTGTGCACAGTGAACAAAAATGAAATATTAAATTCAGGATTTAACAATATTTAATCCCGTCATCCTTAAATCATGGAAATCGCGGTTCATTTTTGCGCTGTATTCAGCAGTTTATAACCAATAAGCTCTTCCCAGCGGGCGCCTGGGGGGCGGTAGTAAACCAAAAACTGGTAATCGTTTTCGGTTTCATAGTGGCTACCTTCCAAAGCGGTATCGTCTGCTTTGCCGGCTTTATCAACCCAAACATAAGTGTAGTCATATACGCCTTGTTTTAAAAAAAGCCGGGCTGCAAATTTGTTATTGGCGGCATCGTAACGCATTTTGCTGTTCTCATCCAGTTTATAGTCGTTAAACTTGCCAACAATATAAGGTGTGCCCTCATCGGGCGATCTTTTTGCAGCGAGCGTAAAATACATATAAGCGTAATCGGCATCGGTTCGCGGGTCAACGCCGTCCTGGTTAAGTACGTAAAAGTTGCCATTCAAATCGTACTGGGTAATATAAGCGGACTGCCCCAGGTCAGGGTCGGTGGTAAGTATAACGGTATTGGCGGTATCGCGGTAGATACGCAAAATATTTATGGAATTTAATTTTAAGCTCCGGGTATCAAAATGCCTGAATTCGTTGCCTCCCGGGAAATCATTTTGAGTTACGTCGCTAAATTCAAGCTGTGTACCCCGTATGTACGTTGGCTGGTTATTTAATATTGCTGTTTCGCTTCGCGCGTTTTGCATTATAATTGTACGAAGGTCGCCGCTGGGGTTTTGCACCCGGAGGGTCCCGTAATCAAGCGTGAAATTTATTTTTTGATTGGTTTGCCTCGTCGAATTATCGTTTGAAGGCGTCATTTGCGCATTAATGGAAATTTTCGGGCTAACCACATATAATCTTCTTGTAATAACAAGTTTCGATTGGTCGCCATCCTCAAAAACCTTTAAGATATAATTACCCGGGATTTTTGGGGCAATATTAACATTCGGTAGCCTAAGCTGGTAATGTGTGAACTTTTGCGTGGTATTGGTAGAGTAGCTATAGTCGGTTATCCTGTCGTCGCTGTAGTTCTGTAAGTAATCAAGCGTAGACAGGTTGGATGAATTCCAGTCGGCATCGCAATGTTCGATAGTATAAGAATAATTTTGAGTACCGCCGACCAGGTTATCAAAAGTCAGCAACACCTTCTCAGTGGAACCAAGTGTAATTATCGGGAACGAAGCTTTTTTTGCTGTATTGTAAAACTCAACGCTTTTTATCTCGTGACGAAAAACTGAGTTATCATAAGCGGATTGGGCGAAAGTGCCCAATGTGATCAGCGACAAGAGCAGCAACGTGTAAAATTTCTTCATCGGGGTATTATTGTTGCATATCCAAAATTCTCCCAAATAAAACTAAATCCGAAATCGAAAATCCGACATCCGAAATCAATCAAGCTTCCAGTTCCATGATCTGTTCGGCCAAAGTTTCCCATTTTAGCTGTATATGGCCCAATTCTAACTTCTTTTTCTCGTAATTAGTATTGATGTCCTTCAATTTGGCAAGGTCATTATATAAGTTCTCATCGCCAAGCTGGGCTTCCAGTTGCTTTACGCTGCGTTCCAGCTCCGCCATATGCTCTTCCATTTTTGCCAGGTCCTGGTTTAGTTTTTTTAATTGCTGAAACTTGTTGTCTGAATGCTGTTTGGCTGGCGCGGTCTCCTTTTTTTCTTCTTTTTTTGGCTGAGGAGCAGGAGTTAACGCACTTTTTGGCTCCAGTTTGCGTTTTGCATACCACACGTCAAACTCGGCATAAGTGCCGGGGTATTGTTTTATCTGGTGGTCTTCAATAAACCAGATCTTGTTGGCCACATTATCGAGGAAAAAGCGATCGTGCGAAACAACGATAAATGTACCTTCAAATTGCTGCAGGGCCTGCACCAATATATTTACCGACTGTATATCAAGGTGGTTGGTAGGCTCATCCAGTATCAGGAAATTAGCATCGGCGGTAAGCGCTTTTGCCAAAGCCACACGTGACTTTTCGCCGCCCGATAGCACTTTTATTTTTTTAAATACATCATCGCCGGTAAACAAAAACGAGCCTAATATATTGCGCAGCTCGGTTTCTGTATGCCGTGGTGCGAAGGACTGCAATTCCTGTAAAGCGGTATTTTCAAGGTGCAGCGCCTCCAATTGGTGCTGGGCAAAAAAGGTTTCCGTCACATTGTGCCCGGTTACGCATTTGCCGGTAAAATCCTTATCGGCGTTTGCGATGATACGCAGCAGGGTTGATTTACCTTTGCCGTTGGCGCCGATAAGGGCAATTTTATCGCCTTTTTCAATAACAGCTTCGGCATGGGTTAAAATATCAATGGCCGGATATTTTTTGGTGATATTCTCCATGGTTATCACATGCCTGCCCGATTGTTTTGAAAACCGGAAGCTGAAATTTACCGTTGGGTTATCATCATCCACATCATCCACACGCTCCAGCTTGTCCAATGCTTTGATACGCGACTGCGCCATTTTTGCCTTAGACGCTTTGGCCCTGAAACGTTCAATCAAACGCTCTTCCTGTTTTATTTTTGATTGCTGGTTTTTATACTCGCCTTTCTGAATTTCCTCGCGCTGGGCTTTTTCTTCCAGGTAGAAAGAGTAATTGCCCGCGTAAACGGTAAGTTTGCCCTTGCGTACTTCAACTGTACGGTTGATCACTTTATCCAAAAACCACCTGTCGTGCGATACTATGACCACCGCGCCGTCAAAAGCCTTTAAATAGTCCTCCAGCCATTGTATGGAAGGTAAGTCGAGGTGGTTGGTGGGCTCATCCAGCAGTAAAATATCAGGCGCCTGCAATAAAATTTTAGCCAGCATCACCCGCATCCGCCATCCGCCCGAAAACTCGCTGAGTTTGCGGTGGGTATCCGGTTCGGTGAAACCTAAACCGGCTAAAATTTCGTGGGCCTTGTATTCAATATTATAACCGTCAAGCAATTCAAACTCGTGCTGTTTGTCGCTAAGCTTATGCAGCAGGTCCTCGGTGTATTCGGTTTCAAGCTTTTGCAGTAAGTTTTCAATCTCATCATGCAGTTGGTTCTGGCGCTCAAAAGCCTCCATAGCCACATGCAGTATATTTTTGTCCGACGAGTAGGAGAGAAGGTCCTGGTTAAGGTAACCGATAGTTAGGTCCTTAGCCATGGATATGCTGCCGGACGTAGGCGTATAATCACCGACAATAATTTTCAACAGGGTAGTTTTCCCGGTGCCATTGGCGCCGATAAGGCCAATTTTTTCGCCCGGTTTTATATGCCAGTTAGCTTCATCATATAAGGCGCGCGCACCGATCTCGAACGTAAGATTATTTATAGCGATCATTTCGCCGCAAAGATACGATTTTGATTAGGTCATTGGTCATTAAGTCATTAGTGTGTCGTGTAAAATAACGAATAATGAATTTTGAATGACGAATTTTGAAGGATTAGAAATGAAAAAATAAGAACAAAACAAAAAACGGACCGATCACCGCACCGGCTTCCTGTTTATCAATTTTAAAAATCCGTTGTGAAGTATATTTCCCAGGTTCAAAATAATCCAGCAAAGACCGCTAAACATAATCCCCATAAATGGGAAAAATAAAATGGGTATAATGAAACCAACTATTCCGTAACGAAGGGTGCCATTAAAATCGACACCCACTATATTAAATAAAGCTAAAAAGCTCGCTAATAAGGTAAATGGTATCATAAAAAAAATGATCGCCCAAAATATCTTTTTAAATGAGAAATGCTTGTCATCCATTTTTTTGCGATAAATTACAGGTAAAGGATTTTAAATCAAAGGTATAAAATGATATAATAATAACTTAAATTCTTTATTACTGTTCTATTTTAAAGTTGCTAACCAGTAACACTTTCCATCCACGCCCTCGCCATTAAAGCCTCCCCTGCGATACTGGGATGCACCCCATCAAGATTCCAGTAAGCAGCCGGCGCTGATTCAACGGCTTTATCAAAAGCGGCCTGGAAGGGTACAAATGTTGCATCGTATTCTCTGGCAATATCGCGGGCAGCTTTCCTGAACAGGTCAAAAGTAGGATACCATTTATCATCAACTGCTTTAACGCCTTTTAGCGCGAAAGGCTCGCAGATCACCAGTTTTACATTTGGCAAAACCTGTTTGGTACGGTCGAGCAGTTTATGGTAATCGGTGGTATAGGTATCTATGGTGCCGGTATAGCCGGCGGTTATGGTATGCCAGTAATCATTTACGCCGATATGAATGCTTAATACATTGGGTTTCAAAGCCAGGCAGTCGACATCCCAGCGTTCGGCCAACTGGTACACTTTGTTGCCACTGATGCCTTTGTTATAAATTTGCAGGTTTTTATCGGGATATTGAAGCAGCAGCTGCGCGGCCGTTACTAAAGCGTAGCCCGAACCCAGCGCGCTTGTATTATTGGGTATGGTGTTGGTGTGGTCGCGTCCCCAGTCGGTAATGGAATCCCCCTGGAAAAGGATAACATCATCTTTATTAAAATCTACCTTCTTAATAGTCTCTTTAGAAAAAGCAGCCGAAACGATATTCGGTAAAGCCAAAGCGGCGATGGTGCCAACAGAGGCGCTTTTTATAAAGCTGCGGCGGGTGGAGTTGGGTTTAATGTAGTTCATGGTGGGAAGTTCATAGTTCATAGTTCATGGTTCATAGCCGGAAGGTTGGTGGCTTATAGCCGGGCTTTAACATCCCAACTTAGTAAAGGCTAATATAGTTATTCTTTCATCGTACATAACTAATCCCTAAAATTTCTACTATGAACCATGAACTATCTGCTATTCTACCTATTTTCTACCATGAACTATGAACCATGATCCATGAACTAAAATTATTTTTTGGATTAAATTTTTATATCACTAATTTACCTGTCCAATAATAAAACCTATAAACATGAAAAATGACATCCCTCAGGAAGGTGGTGATGCATCTGTTGTTCAGCATGCAGAATCCGCAGCCGGTCCCGGCAGTGTTTCACAAATTAATCGCCGCAAATTCGTAAAAGTAGCTGCAACGGGTGCTTTAGCCTTTAGCATTGTGCCCAGGCATGTGCTTGGCGGAACAAATTATATCGCGCCAAGTGATAAAGTTACAATTGCCTATGTTGGCTGCGGAACGCAGGGCTTCCGGGAAATGCTGCGTTTATTGCCGGTCCCGGGTTTCCAGGTAGTGGCCGTGTGCGACCCTAACAGGTACGCGGTAGGCTACAAGGACTGGTCGAAAAATGAGATCAGGGATAATATACGCACCGCGATCGGAAAGCCTGACTGGACCTCCGGCGGTGACAACCTGATCCCGGGCGGGAGGGAAAATGGAAAAAATATTGTTGATACTTACTACGCCAATATAAGGCCGGGGGATAAATTTAAAGGTTGTGCCGCTTATGCGGATTATCGCGAACTGCTTGAAAAGGAAAAAGACCTGGATGCGGTTAAAATAATGACCCCCGACCACCTGCATGGGGTATTTGCCATGGCGGCATTGAAACGGCATAAGCATGTGCTGATGCACAAGCCGCTCTCCAACAGGCTGTTGGAAGGTAAGGCCCTGATCGAGATGGCCCGCGATAGTAAGAAAATTACACACCTGATCCCATGGGACTCCAACGGATCAATGGACCAGGTAATGGCATGGATCAATTCAGGCGCTATCGGAACGCTTAAAGAAGTTCATAACTGGACAAACCGCCCGGTATGGCCACAATACCCAACACTCCCCACGGAAACACCGATTCACGATGGACTCGATTGGGATCTGTGGCTTGGCCCGGAAGCTTACCGCCCGTATTCGCCCGATTACACCAATATGGTATTCAGGGGCTGGTACGATTTCGGCGGCGGCTCGATGGCCGACATGGGGCATTACAGCCTATGGACGGTATTTAATGCCCTTAAATTGGAAGCGCCCACTGTTGTCGAACCCAATTTAAGTCATTTTGTTGAATTTAATGGCCCGGTTCCCAACGCTGTACATAATGATTTCTCGTTTCCTATGGCCAGCTCGGTGCGTTTTAAATACCCTGCCAACGGCGACAGGCCCGCAGTTGACCTTTGTTGGTATGATGGCGGCATAAGGCCTCAATTACCAACCGAATTATCGGAGAACAACGAAGAATTGCCCGCTGAAGGGATGATGTTCGTGGGTGATAAGGACAAGATACTTGCAGGATTTAATGTGCAAAACCCCCGCTTACTTTCGCAGAAAAAAACAGAGGCCGCTGCAGGCCCACAGGCCGCGCGGCAGAGGGAAGGCGACAGGATGGCAGCGGCCTTACAGCTATTTATCGACGCCTGCAAAAGCGGGAAACAATATCCGGGCAGCTTCAGCGAGGCGGAACATCTTACAGAAGCCGTCAATTTATATGCTGCTTCGCTAAGAGCGGGCCGTTTATTGAAATACGATGCGGTGAACAGGCAAATTACTAATGTGCCCGAAGCAAATAAATATTTGATGCGTGAATACAGGGCTGGATGGGACCCGGCGTCTATTTAAAACAATTTTTTTCTATCATTTAAAAAAGGATTATGAAAAAATTAAACAGGAGAGAATTTATTGGCCAGGGTGCTGCAGGCTTGGGGGCCATGCTGGTATTGTCGCAGTTGCCCCTGGGTTCAATGGCAAATGGCGCCTCTGGGGACAAACACCCGGTGGGGTTCCAGACGTATCCCATCAGGGATATGGTTGCCAAAGATTTTCCCGGCACCATGAAGATGATGGCAGGCTTGGGGTACCAGTTGGTCGAACTGTGTTACCCGGTAGGATATGCAGACGCCGGTTTTGCCCCCCTGGTGAGCGTGAAGCCAGCAGATATCCGCAAAATGATCGAAGATTCCGGGCTGCATTGCCCAAGTTGCCATTTCGGCATGGGAGACCTCACCAATAATCTCGACAAAAGCATTGAATATGCCCAGGGTTTGGGTTTGAGCCAGATGGTTTGCCCCGGCCTTGATGTACGCGAGCACACAATATCAGCAAATAAAGAAGCCGCAGATAAATACAATAAAATAGCCGAAAAGATAAAATCCGCAGGCATGCTGACGGGCCTCCATAACGAAAACCGCGAGTTTTCAATGGTAGAAGGCCAACTGGTTTACGACGTAATAATGAGCGAGCTGGATGGCAATTTGGTAAAAATGCAATTCCAAACGGCGGTAATTACCCTTGGGTATAAGGCCGTAACCTATTTTAATAAATATCCTGGCAGGTTTATTTCCGCCCACCTTTCAGATTGGACCGCAGATAAAAAACAGGCACCGATAGGCCAGGGGGTCATCGACTGGAAGGAATTTTTTGCCACTGCCAAAACAGCAGGCATAAAAAATTTCTTTGTCGAAATGAAAATGGAGAATTACAAAGATAGCGCCAGCTATATCCATGGACTTTTAGGTTAAACAGATCAAAAGTCTTTTTTTTAATATTCATCATGTGGCTTAACAATAAGGCAGTCTTAAAAGGGCTGCTTTACTGTTATTGAAAAACCGGCAAGGTAAACGTTCGCGATTCCTTCTCTAATCCCTTTTCCGACTAATCTCTTATCTCCAACCACTAATCTCTAACACAAAACTGCTAACTTCGCAGCCATGTATTTTTTAATAAAGCCTATACTTTTTCAATTCGATCCCGAAAAGGTGCACCATTTTGTAACCGCTAACCTTAAGCGCGTTAACCATTTTCCCAGCGGGGCTGCATTAAGTCGCGCGTTATGGGATTTCAAAGATGCACGGCTTGAAAAGGAAGTTTTCGGTTTAAAGTTTAAGAACCCGGTTGGCCTTGCCGCGGGCTTCGATAAAAACGGCGAGCTGATGGGTGAAATGGCAAACCTCGGCTTTGGTTTTGTTGAAGTGGGCACGGTAACACCTTTGCCGCAGGACGGTAACCCAAAACCCCGAATGTTCAGATTGCCGGGCGATAGTGGATTAATAAACCGGATGGGTTTTAACAATGCGGGTGTTGAAGTGGTTGCAGAACGGATAGCGGCTTTTCGCAAAAACGCGAAGGAATATCAAAAAGGATTAATTATTGGCGGCAATATTGGCAAAAATAAAATTACGCCAAATGAAGATGCCGTAAGCGATTATATTAAATGTTTCGACCGCTTATTTGATGTGGTCGATTACTTCGTTGTGAACGTTAGCTCACCCAATACACCCGGTTTGCGCGCTTTGCAGGAAAAGGAACCTTTAACACAATTGCTGAATACACTGCAAAAGCGCAATTTAAAGAACGGTGTTAGCAGGCCCATCCTGCTAAAAATCGCACCCGACCTAACCAATGAACAACTGGATGATATTGTTGAGATAGTGCAACAAACCGGTATCGCCGGAATAATAGCGACCAATACCACCATCAGCAGGGAAGGTTTATCATCAAACGATGCGTTGAAAAATGAGACCGGCGGTTTAAGCGGCAAACCATTGACCAAACGCTCCGCTGAAGTGGTCAGGTATCTTGCCAAAAAATCAAACGGCGCATTCCCGATCATTGGAGTGGGGGGCATACATTCGCCGGAGGATGCTATTGAAATGTTAAATGCAGGGGCATCACTGATACAGCTATACACCGGATTTATTTACGAAGGGCCGGGGTTGATAAAGCGGATAAATAAGCAGCTACTGAATCACTGATTTTATTGATTTCACTGATTATACAGATGATTGGTGACTATCAAACTACCCGGTCAGTGCAATCAGCGAAATCAATAAAATCTGTGATCAAAAAGTCGCCCACAAAAAAATCCCACCGGCATCAAACCAGCAGGATTTAATATCAATAAAATAAACTAAATTCTGTTTGAATTATTTCCCAAGCGCCTTGTCCAAAGCTGCATTGTTTTTCGCGATCTGGCTGTTTTTTGGCTCAGCAGAACGGCTTCCGGGTTCCAGATCAGTAGCCAGCTTTAAAAATTGAACTTCCAACCTCGAAACGGTTTTGTTTTTCCTGTCTTTTCTTTTTAAACGAGTAACGCCCATGGTGTTATGATTTTAATGTTTTTAATTCCTGAGGTCGGGAGCGGATTCGAACCGCTGTAAAAGGTTTTGCAGACCTCTGCCTAGCCACTCGGCCACCCGACCAATTTTCAAGGCTGCAAAAATAGCAATTATTTACCGGTTGCCAATATTATTTATACGATTTTCTGCTTATTTCTGAACAAAACAAAGCCATCGCGATAGCAACATTTAGCGATTCGGCGTCGCCAATGCGTGGAATGCTTACAGCTTTGCCCACCAGGTTTTCAATTTCGGGCCGCAAGCCCTTGCCTTCGTTTCCCATCACAATCAGGCCTTCGTTGCCAAAATCGGTTCGGTAAATATTTTCGCCATTTAACATCGCACCCAATATTGGCAGGCCGATTTGGGGCAAAACAGCGGTTAAATTGGCGTAGTACACATTTATCCGCGAAAGCGAACCCATACTTGCCTGCACCACTTTTGGGTTATAAGCATCTACGGTATCCTCCGAACAAATAATATCGCGGATGCCAAACCAGTCGGCGGTGCGGATAATGGTGCCCATATTACCGGGGTCCTGTATGCCATCTAAAACTATCGAGAACTTTTGTTTGAGCTTTGCGTTATTTAATGCGGGCAAGGTGGGTATTTTAACCAGTGCTGCAATTTCCTGAGGGGTTTTTAAACTGCTGATCTTTTCAATATCTGTTACAGAAATTTCAGATAAGTTTATTTTTTGGGATAATTTCAGCACTTTTGGGCTTAACGGGGCCGTATGGTAAATAGCCGCGATTTGATAGGGAGAATTAATAAATTCAATAACCGATTTATAGCCTTCAACTAAAAACAGGCCGTGTTCCAAACGATCTTTTTTATGTTGCAGGGATTTTAGTAAACTGATTTGAGATTTTGAGAGCATACATTAAACCTGGTAGTTACCATTTTACAATATTAAGTATTCTTCTGATCTTTTTGGTTTCGGGCTGCAGTTTAACACGCCGGCTTACGCCTGACCAGGCGCTTGTGCGTAAAATAACCATAAAAGGCGTTGACAAGGAGTTTTTGGAGGCTGCTACAAACTATGTAGACAAAGAACAGCAGCCCAATAATGTGATCAATCTGCAATTTTATTATATGTTCAGCAAGAATGGCAAGAACGATATCGGGGAGCCACCTGCTATTTTGGACAGTAACCTGGTTGAATTCTCGCGGGTGCAGATCGAGCGCTTCGTTCAAAACAAAGGCTATTTAAAAGCTAAGGTTGCTGATACCATAAAAATAAAAAAGAAAAAGGCCGAGCTGATATTTACCGCGGTTGAAGGCCCGATGTTCAGGATCCGGAAAATACAGGATAGTATTGCTGACAAGAATGTGAGAAACCTGTACATGGTAAACAGGCCGAGGTTTTCGCACGTACAACCGGGCGGGCGTTTCGATGCCGACAGTTTGGCGTATGACAGGGATGAGTTTTACCTGATCATGAAACGGAACGGTTATTTCGATTTTTATCGCCAGTACATAAATTTTACTTACGACTCTACTTTCATGAGCAGCGTGGTGGATATCAAAATGATCATTGATAACCCTATCGGGAAGTCAGCCCACCCGGTTTATAAAATCAATAACACCATGATAACCGTAGCTACAAGTACGGGGCATACTACCGGCAAGGCCGACACCCTTCAGGTCGACTCGCAATTCAGGTATGTTGATTTTTCCCATAAATTTCAGCCCCGTACAGTTATCGACTATGTTTTTCAGCGCAAAGGGCAGAAATACGATATTGACAAGCAAACGCTTACCACCTCCCGCCTGTCGGAGTTGAATATTTTCAGAAACGTGCCCAATCCAACTTATGAAAAACTGCCCGACAGTACTAATCGCTTAAACAGCAAGATAGATATCGTTCCGTTGAAGCAAATGTCAGACCGAGTGGAAGGCGAGTTCCTTTTCAATTCCGGCCAGTTTGGCTATAACCTGGGCAACACATTTACCGACCGGGACGTGTTTAAAAATGCAGCTATACTGCAGATAAAACTTAACTGGAGTGTATTATTTGATAAGGGCAGCGGTTTAAGTAACTCAAATGGTATTGAGAACCAGGACCTGAGAGTAGGGGCGACCCTTACTTACCCGCGCATTATTACCCCGTTCAATCTGCCGATATTAGGCAAATACGGGATTCCGCACACTACGTTTTCAACCAACTACCAGCTGTTTTTTGAACAGGGCCTGGTTCAACGGACAAGCTTTATTAACTCCATTACCTACGACTTTGCCGAAACAGCCAACAAACTGCACACCGTAACACCCATTGATATTGAGTTTTCGCGCGGGGTTATTAACCCGCTTGCACAAAAAAAGTTGTTGGCGGCAAACCTGTATGCTTACAGCTATTTAATAGGGCGTACCATATTTACTTCGGGCAGCCAGTACACTTATCAGGTCAATACCAACAGGCTCAATTCATATTCGAACTTTACCTACTTCAGGGGCAGCCTGGATGTTGGAGGCAATACGTTAGCCTTATTAAGCCGGATTTTCAATACGCCCAGGGACACCCTCGGCGAGCGTACATTTGCGGGCCGGGCTTTTGCCCAATATGCTAAAGCAGAAGTGGACTTTCGTGTTTATCACAGTTTTGGCGGCGAGCGGCAGCTTATTTTCCGCTTAAACCCTGGCCTGGGCGTTCCGTACGGCAACAGTAACGACCTGATTTTTGAAAAAGATTTTTACACGGGCGGCGCCAGTGATATGAGGGCATGGCTGCCCCGGACTTTAGGGCCCGGCCAGTTTAACCGCGCCACTTATTACGGGCCCCCGGGACAAGGCGGAATAAAGTCAAAAGGGGATTCGTTGCGAACCCAGTTAAAATACCTCGACCAGTTTGGTGAAGTAAAGATCATTTCAAATTTAGAGTACAGGTATAAAATTGCCGACAACTTTTTTGGCTCGAAATTAAAGGGCGCGGTATTTGTTGATGCCGGGAATGTTTGGCGCCTTTATTCGCAACCAAAGGGCCCCGCAGGCTTATATCCTAATGACCAGTTTCAATTTAATAATATTTTACAATCGACGGCCATGGATATTGGCACAGGGCTAAGGTTCGACCTGGCTTTCTTTGTTTTCAGGCTTGATGCCGCGTTCAAGTTTAAAGATCCGCAGTTTACTGGTTCAAACCAATGGGTGCTTATTAATCATTTTAATGAACTTTTACATCCCGGCCCATTCAAAGCTGCATACGCAGCAACTAATAGCGGTGACACCTACAATTTTATGCAGCTAAATTTTGGTATCGGGATGCCGTTTTAGATGTTTTAGTCCGAAAGTCGGTAAGTCCGGAAAAAATGACACTGGAGACTTCAAATTTATAGTCGGGAGATTTACGTGTACTTTCAAATAATTTTTTCAGGGTTCTTTACTGTAGATTTAAGGCTAAAGGGAATTCAGAGCTATTTTCTTTGGGTCTTTCAGACTTTTGACTCAACAAAAATAAAGCCTCCTCACACTCGCTGTTCGGAGGCTTTAACCTAAACCTTATCACAATAGGCAAGCAAGAACCTGCCATATGAAGCGACAAAGATAGCATCTTTATTTTAATGTGAAAATTTTTTTGGTGTAAAAAAGACACGGTAGATTCAACTCACCAATGCAACAATATTGTCTAAGTTAGTGTAAAAAACATGTTTGGGATTGTTGTATAGCAGTTTTTTTCTTGGTCTACTATTGATTTTGTGTTGTATGTCTTTGATTTCCTGTTCATTATATTT
>CAIPFE010000058.1 GCA_903864275.1 uncultured Mucilaginibacter sp. | reverse complement strand
TAACGGTTTGTGTTGTCTGCTTTGCCATATACAAATTTATCATTATTAATAAACACATTGATACACAAATCAACAATGTTGAAAAAAGGCAAAGAGTGAATATCTCGGCTATCTTTGTGTAAAGTAATTCATCAGTGCCCTCTCAAGAGGGGAACCGCACGGGCCCGGCTTTAAAATCCATCCTCTTAACCCTAATCTCTACACTCCTCCGGCCGCCAATTCTCTAACAACCTCGAATGCGTCTTCGCCCCAAAATGCGTCGCATCTTCTTTTAAAACAGTGTTAAAGTTTTCTTCTGCTTCTTTAAACTGCTTCAATCCTAAGTGACCCAGGCCGGTGATATATTTGCAATGCATATAATTTCTCTTTTCAAGATCATCCTCAAAGATCAATAAGTCTGGCAGGGAAACTGCAAAATAATCTATCCTTACTTCATCATCCTGATGTGCCTGCCCGTATTTTACCAATTTGGAAAATATTTCGTCCCCATAAACGCGGTTACCCAATTTCTCCCATGCCAGGCCCTGGTAAAAAATCTTATCAGGCTGCTGGTCGTTATAAAACACGGCTGCGCCCGGTTCGGTTAAGCCTATGGTGGCTTTGTTCCAATATAAAACGGCGTTTTCCTTGTCATTTAAGCCGGCATAAGCACAACCCAGCCAGTAAAAAATATCGTTTTCCTGCGCGCCATAGAGTTTTCCCTCACCTAAATTATGGGGGTATGTTTGGGCCTGGTTTAACTTGTCGATGGCGCTGACAAACATATTTTCCTTAATATCAAGCTTTGCCATTTCAATTAAACTATAAACATACTGCCCGAAGACCCTGCCCTCCCCTCCTTCCCAGGGATGAAATATGCGGTTGGTCAACACGGCGTATGCTTTTTTATGATCGCCCAGGAAGTTATGCAGGGCCGCAATTTCAAGGTACAGATCATCCCGGTTTGCGACGACCTGCCGGCGTATTTCAAGATTTGATAACCTGAATTCAGGCGCATAATTCATACGCTTATACAGTTGGTCGAGCTCCATTAAAACCCGCGCGTCGCTAGTATCTGATTCATAAGCCTTTTCAAATAGTTTTAACGACTTCTCAGGGCTATTTTGCTTATTGTAAGCGGCAATGGCCAGGTTACGGAAAACCGTCGGGAAGCCATCGTCCAACATTGCCGCCCTTTCCCATGAGGCTATCGCGTCAGCATACTGCCTTTTATCGTACCATAAATTTCCAAGATAATAAGGCGCGCGGGCATCTTTAGTGTTTGCCTTTTGCGCATATTGCAATACGGCAATATCCTCTAACCGATTGGGGAAACAGGCAGCAGTACCGGCTTTTGCTTTTTTCAGGTAAGAAAGGCTCTTATGCTCATCCCCTGCTTTGTGCCAATAATACCCGGTATAGTAATTAAGCATCGGATCAGCGTTATCTTTACCGGCACAATGCATAAGCCCGATGGCTTCGGCATGTAATCCCAAGCCTGCGTACTCTATCGCATAATCAATTAAGGTATGAACGTTGCCGCGACTTAACTGAAGCAATTTGGCAAGCATTGCCTTTGCTTCCGAAGCCTGTTTTGAGTCTGAATAGCAAAGATATAGCTCATACAATACACTGATATTAAACTGGTCGCGGTTCAAAGCGGAATTTGCAGTAGCTATGGCTTCGGCTACCCTCTTCAATTTGCGGAGTGTATGAACTTTTACAAAATAAGCCTTCCCGTTCCTTGCATTCCGGTCTAGCGCCCAGTTGATATGCTCCAGGGCCAGGGTATAATCTTTGCGCAGCACGTCTATCTGGGCAATTGCAAAATAAGCGCTGTCCTGCCAGGCGCTGCTCCACCCGGCCTTAAAAAATGCATCGTAAGCTTCGTTGATCCGCTCCTGGTAATATAACGACAAGCCAAGGTTATAGTAAGACTCGCCATCATAAGGGTTTGGGTTGCGTTGAATTGCAGTTGCGATGGCTTTCCGGAAATACGGCTCGCTTTTCGCAAATTGCCCTCTCCGCAAGTACCACGCCCCCAACGCATTATTACTTCTAATATCGCCCGGACTCCTTTTCAAGGCTTCCTCATAATAAGGCACAGGGCTGTAAATGGCGTGCCGGTATTGCTCGAGGTGCTGCCCGGTTAAAAAAAGGTCTTCGAGATGTTCGATTTCTTTTGGCTGAAGCGCAGGCTTTGCGGCTGATGGAATTTCCTTTTTTTCTCCTGGAGCCGTTTCATATCGGATAAGTTCAAACCCGTCTGGTTTGTTTACAAGTAATATTAATGCGTTGGTATCAACGCCTGATAATGAAATTTCTTTTTCATATACCTTTTCAGGAGAAAGATCAACCACATCATCCAGTAATACCTGGTCATTATATTTCAGGACTATATTCAACTGTTTTTGTGGTGACGTTGCCAAAACCTTTACAATAACTTTATCCACGTTTTTCTCTAACGCGATAACAATATCCTTGCTCGCATTTTTCACTATCCCTACTTCCCGGTACGGCATAAAATACTGGCAAAATGATTTTTCTTCATGCGGCATTATCCACGAAAAATCAGGTTGGTTATCGGTGTAAACGCCGGTCATGAGCTCGATATACGGGCCATCTTCGTCGGTTAAATTTCTGTCCCAGGCCTGGCCGAAATCGCCGTTGCCCCAGGTCCACTGTTTTTTGCCCGGTGAGATGTGGTGATCGGCAACAATTAATACGCCTCCTTTTGTATCGTGCTCGTAACCGCCCAAAAAATTATAAGCCGAATCAACAGCCATATACGATGTCGGCACCGGGATATTTTTGTATCGTGATATATCCGTTCCCGGCGAATAATCCACTTTATAATAAATGCCTTTCGCTATCGGGAAAGCAGAAACATCCCTTCGCCCATGATCGAAAACAGCGTTTACATCCGGCGGGAAAACCGACTGGTAATCATCGTTAACCTTCACCGCAGGATTTGCCCACCATAAAAACGTTTGAGGCAAATTGGTACGGTTATACAATTGCGCCTTAACTTCCAGATAGGCCTTATCGGGATACAACGTAAAGCCCGCCATACCCTTGGTATGGAACATTTTTTCAACTTCGTTTACCCAAACAGTTTTGCTGCCGTCCTCATTTTCTTCGAGGGTAAAATCAATGGTTTCAAATGTGCTGGGGCGGTGGTGCTGTGGCCAGTTAAATTCGATCCCCCCGGAGATCCACGGACCGCATAAGCCCACAAGGGCAGGTTTTATTACCTGGTTATAATAAATAAAATGCCGCCCGGCTATCTTATCATAAGCCATGTGCACCCTGCCGCCTATTTCGGGCAGGATCATTATCTTCAGGTATTTGTTCTCTAAAAACAGGGCGATATATTCCTGGTCAACTTTTTCATCCTCTATCTTTTCGATGACGGGGTTTGGATACACCACGCCGCTGCTGCCCTGGTATATCCTGTTTTCAAAAAACATCGGGTTCTTATCAGGAGCGCCCGCCCGGTACGTAGGTAATGTGATTTTCTCCTGCCAGATACTAACTTCCATTTTATCTATATGATTAATGCCCTGCATAACTTTGCTCCAATTCTTCTAACGTTTGCCCCTTGGTTTCCTTTACTTTTACACGGATAAATAAAAATCCAAAAAAACAAATAGCGGAGTATAAGTAAAAGGTGCCATAGACACCGATATGATCGGCCAATACCGGAAAAGTGAATACAAGTATAAAATAGGCCATCCATAAGCAAACAATTGCTACAGACGAAGCAACGCCTCTTATATCATTTGGAAATATTTCAGAAATAATAACCCAGGTAACCGGCGCCAGAGAGGTTGCATACATACCAATTGCCAGCAATACAAATAATGACACCCATACTATCCCAGCCTTTTCCTTAAGTAAAAATGCTAAGACGACGTATATTAACGACAAACCCAGCGAACCTATGAGCATCAGCGGTCGCCTGCCTAACTTATCAACCTGCCACATGGCAAATATAGTGAAGACAGTATTTATAACACCAATTGCTACTATTTCCAAAAGCTGTTTATCCAAACTGGCGCCAACTGATTTAAAGATAGTTGAAGCGTAATTAAATATCACGTTGCTTCCACAAAACTGCTGAAAAACTGCCAGCGTTATACCAACCAATACAGCCGGCCTTACCGCTTTAGCGAAAACCGCGCTATAAGAAACATTCCCGGCTTTATGGACTGACCTTTCAATATCATTCATCGTCGACTTTACAAAATCCTGCGACCCTATCTTTGCTAAAATACCGGCCGCTTTCACACCTTTCCCGGCCTTCACCAGCCAGCGGGGGCTTTCGGGCAAAAACAAAACGCCAATTAGAAACAGGGCCGATGGTATTACGCCCAGGCCGAACATCCAGCGCCAGATATCAGTTCCTTTGCCTGCCAGCAGGTAATTCACCAGGTTGGTTACCAAAATGCCAAGCACTATGGTCAACTGGTTAATAGCCACATTACGGCCGCGCATGCTTGCCGGCGAAACCTCGGCAATATAAAGCGGGCTAAGCATGGAGGCCATCCCAACGCCGATCCCGGCGGTAAAACGCATGGCAATAAATTCAGATAAGTGCGGCGAAAAGGCCATGCCCAGGGAAGAAAAAGCAAAAATTCCTGCGGCCACAACCAAGCCGGGTTTACGGCCGTAGCGGTCGGCAAGCTTGCCGGCAATGAGGCAGCCTACAATACAACCCAACGCGAGCGAGCCGGTTAAAAAACCTTCCCACCACGAGGATAGCTGAAATGCCGTCCTTAAAAAAGGCAATGCACCCGAAATTACCGCAAAATCGAACCCGAACAGGTAACCGCCCAGCGCCGAAATAAAGGAGATCCGCAGGATATAAAAGTTATTGTACGTGAAAGCCGGCTTTGTAATTGTATCGCGCATAATAGGTTGCTATAATTAGGACTAAATTAGGTTTATTAAATCAGAAATGGCGTAGTTGATAACTTGTAAACACGTTGTTGCAATTGATTTTTAATTTTACTAGCACCCGCCGATCTTGCAACCTGACATTTAATACCTCACAGTCAAAAATTTAGTATTTTTATTTCATGAAAAGACTAATCACCTGCAGTGACGGAACCTGGGATAAGCCGGGCGCTGTCGACGAAAATGGCAAACCACTCGATTCAAACGTATGTCTGCTTTATCAAGCGATCGCAAAAGCTGACAATTTCGGAACTGAGCAGCTTAAAGTGTATGATACGGGCGTAGGGACCGGTTACAGCCTTAAAGACAAAATGGAAGGCGGCGTTATCGGTATGGGATTGGATAAAAAGATCAAGGACATCTATACTTTCCTGTTGCTAAATTATTTGCCGGGCGATCACATTTATCTTTTTGGGTTTAGTCGCGGGGCTTATACAGCCCGGAGCCTGGGCGGTTTTATTCGTAATTGCGGCATCTTAAAACCGGAGTACATCCACCTGGTTGATAAGGCTTATGAATTGTACCGTGATAAGAATGATTATACCAAACCGGATGACGACCTGATGAAATCGTTCCGGAAAAATTACTGTTTTGAAGATATAACCCGCATCAAATTTATCGGCGTTTGGGATACAGTTGGCTCGCTTGGCATACCTTTACCAGCCTGGAAACTTTATAACCAGGAACGCTACAATTTTCATGATGTTACGTTAAGCAGTACAATAGATTACGCCTACCAGGCATTAGCGATTGATGAACGGCGAAAGCCCTTTATACCTGCGCTGTGGGAGGCCAGCGACAATACTGCACATGGCAAAAACAAGGATATGGAGCAACGATGGTTCGCCGGGGTACATTGCAATGTGGGCGGTGGTTATGCCAATACCGGCCTCAGCGACCACGCATTGCGATGGCTAATTGATAAAGCTATCGATACAGGGCTGACTTTTGATGATACTGAACTTAAAGGTTTACGGCCTGACTTTAATGGCTCCATGGGCAACTCGTTTACCCCGGCTTTTTGGTTAGCCGGTAAAGTGTGGCGGGTGATCGGTGACAGTAAATATCCTAACCAGAAAATTGACGATTCAGTAAAGGAAAGGATTATTGCCGATTCAAGTTATCGCCCGGAAAATTTAAAAGAATATTTTAAAGATGTTTGGCGATAGGTTATTTTTTCTGGCATAAGTCCCAGCCTGTAGCTCACTATTACTCCTCCAAATCAAACTGTTTTATTACGTACCGCAGCATATCCGCGGCATCTTTTTTCAACCGCACATTATCGCCAACCATTTCCCTGGTGACAATCCTTATCAATACCACATCGGCGGCTAACTGGTCAATATCCGCTTGCGTGAGGTTGCGCATTTGCCCGTTTGGTACAGACGATTTCATGAACGCGGCATCCAGGTTTGCAGGTATAAAATGCTGTGTTAAAAAGGGATCGAGATAATTGCGCTGGTATTGCAGGTTAATATCCTGGACGGTATGCAAAAGTTCGATATGCCTTTCGTATCTCGAAAAGTAGCTTATGATCTCCGAATTGCTGAATTGCTTCAGGTGCAACTCGTTTTTGATAGCGCCCATTGCCCCCAGCGACGGATGAAAGGGCCACATGCTATGGGAACCTGCAATAAACTCCTGTATCTTTTTGGTATCCGCTTTTTGGAGCGGCTGCTGCAGCAGGGTAAATAAAGTGTCGTTGTTCTTCACTATTTGCGTTTCGGCCCTGTATATTTCACTTAATTGTGCCGTATCGGCTTTCAGGTCCTGTATTAATTGTATGGTCAACTGCCTGGCATGTTCGCCGTTGGTAATATTCTCCCTGATGTTTTCAGCAATAAAACCCATCATTACGGCGACAAATATCATAAAGCCCTCAGCCAGGTACTCTTTCCAGGGTTTATGCTTGTGTTCCAGTTGGGGATGGTGGTGTACTTCCATATTTTTTGTTTCGGGTGCTTCGTTTAAGGGAGTTGGGGTATTTTCGACGGGGGTTTTATCACTGCTTGCAGGCGGCTTATCGGCAGTATTATCCGCTAATCTTTCAGTTTTGGACTTAGCCGCCCGCTTTGGCCTGGGAACTGCGGGTTTACTATCGGTCTTATCTGTGCCTTGTTTGTCGTTTTTGCGCATAAACCTCAAAGCTAAATATTTAAACAAAGGTTGCGAAAAGCGGGTGCAAAATAATTAGGGCGAATGCATTAAAATAATTCTGGTGTCCTTGTCGCCTGCAAAGTCAGAGGTATCACTATAGTTTATATATTTGTTTTACACTATAGTATTATGAATAATTACAAACTCCCACATTTCGATAATATTGATTTAGATTCAATAGAAGATTATTACTGCGTTGATATCGAATTTCAAGGTTACACAATCCAATTAGATTTAAACTTTGAAAAAGACTCATCGGACAAGTCAAGTATTGCCGTAGTAAATGGTTTCATCGAAAACCTAGCTGATTATTCGACCAAGGCACATAATGTAATTATAAATGACTTTAAAACGGGCGAAACCGTAAGAGAATACATTGAGCACCATCTTGAAGATATTGATATTGATGAATTGGATATTTTATTAATTGATACAGACAAAATGTTATCCACCGAGGAACAACTTATGTCGAAATTTCGCCTCGAGCGAGTTGGTTTTTATCCGGAAGATGAAAATGATTTTGCCATTTTTGACTATACTATAGGAAGACATGTTACCAATTATCTGATTGTGGTTAAATTTGATAGTAAGGGTTCAATAGTAGATTTAGCAATGGAAAGTTGATTCACACGCCGCAGGTTCCTCTTTGAGAGAACCTGCGGGGACTGGATTACGCGAACAATTTCCTTCTCTACCTTTAATCCCTCAACGCCACCGCCAGCAAATACCAGGTGGTATGCGGCAGCCATTGCTCGGCCCAGCGCCAGTCGGCGTCTTTGCCGGTTTTGCTGTAAGGAAGGTTAAAATCAATATCATCCTCGTTCTCAAACCCGGAAGTTATCCCATTTACTATCCCGCCGGGGGCGTTGGTATATTCAAATGTGCCGAAGAAGCCGTAAGCAGGATTATTATGGCCCGTGCCCTGCAACATGCTGGCGTCGAAAGGGTTTAAGCCTAATATCCAGTTTAACTGGTCGAGCGCAAAGCCGTCCAGTTGATTGTGGAAAGCATTGTCATCTTTAAAAAGATCGGCGGCCATCCTTGCTGCGGCAGCGATGGAAGACAGCCTTGCATTTTCTCCTTGCCACCATGGGGCCGCATCACTGCCATGCGGAAAGAAAAACGAGCTGCGCCTGTTGCCCAAAGTATCCTGCACCAGCTGCCGACTGTAGCCGAAGGGGTTGTTCACTTCATGTGTTATGGCCAGCTCAAATTGCATGGAGGTTTTTACAACAGCTTTTATCCGTGTTTGCATATCTGTCGGTGCGTAAGGATAATAATAAAGCAGGCTTACAACAGGCAGCCCCGCGTCTGCAGCATGGAAAAATGGCCTGTCCTTATCATCTGCGCGCCAGTAATTTTTATAATTATGCCACGATGCCAGCCGATTCAACAGTTGGTTAGCCCTTTTCTCCGCAGCTTTTTGGTAGACTTCTTTGTGGGTAACTTTATATAGCTCGGTAGCGGCGCTTAAGGCACAATAATCATCAAGTATGTTTTCCTTGCCGTCAAAATCCATCTTTGCATTACCTTTCTCCAAAAAGACGAAAGCATTTTCAGCCGCCTTTAAGTAATCGGCATTGCTGAATTCGCCTGAAACATGGTACGCCGAAGCCATGGCCAATGCTGCAATGGCAATCCCCCCACCCGACCGGTAGCTCGCCTCATAGCTCCGCCGGTCCTTTGGGGCGGTGCTTGCCGCGAAAGCCTGGTCTTTGGTCAGTTTTATCCGGTAGCTGCCTTCTTCCGGCTGTATGCGCCTGTCTTCGGGCAGTTTACCGGGCCCCGGCGCACCGACCGAGCGGTAAAATGAGCCGTCCCTCACCTGCATGCGCACCAAATAATCAGCGCCATACATGGCCTCGTCCAATATGCGCCTGTCAATTTGATGAAAGTCGGTGCCGGGCCGTTTTGACAATATCGCGTAGGTTTTAAAAAGGCTCCAGTCGGTTAACGAAATTTGCTGCGGGTTAAAATACGAGGAGAAAGAAAGGTGCGAAAGATGCTTGCCATAATCGCCGGTAGCATCATACCAGCCGCCGTGGGCATCAATAGTATCGGTCGTCTTGCCGGCTAATAACGATTGGCGGTCGGCCTTATCAAATAACCCAGAGCTTCTTTGCCCTTTAAAATAATAAACAACATCCGAAATGGTCGCTTTCTCCAATACATTTCTGCCAATGATAAAAGGATAGGACGATACCGTCCCTTTTGGTAAAACCACTTGTAGTTGATAAGTGCCGGGCTTAGTAAATGAGCTGAAATCGATCGTCCAGAAAAGCCACGTTTTCCATTTGCTCACGGGGCCACTATAAACGGCCTTACCTGTATAAACCACATGATGCGTTTCTGCATCAATAAGTTGAAATGAATTTACCGGGATTTTGCTATCGGCAACAATAATCGCGCGTTTGGCTTTAGTACCTTCATAACCAACCTGGTTGGTCACTATTTTAACGGATTGCGCATGCAGCAGGTACGGGATAAAAAACAATGATAGTAAAATAGTTGTCGTTTTCTTTAAAGTCATCATGGCTAATAGGTTATCGGAAACACCGGGTTGAATCTGTTTTTACATATTGGTAAGGCTAATATATTACGTTTTATTGGTAGATAGGCAAATGATATGGTCGGGATTACGTGCGAAACTCAAAAAATATTTTATAAAAAATCCTTCAAAAGATAAAATTTACTAATTTTATAATACCGATTTATATTTATGGATATTAAATAAGTCCGCAATATAAAATCTCATACCTGGCACATTCATATTTAAACGTTTCGCCCCAAACGTCGACTAACGTTCAATTCTATCTTTAACAATTCTTCAAAACCCTAAAACCATGAAAAAATCAGTAGCCTTTATCGTTTGCTTTTTCATAGCAGCACAGCTTTTCGCACAGGATTGTATGCAATATATGTATATGAAAAAAAATAGGACAATTGAAATGACCGCTACCAATAATAAGGGGGAGGTCGCTTTTAAATCAGTTACGAAGGTCTCAGACGTGAATACATCGGGCGGTGTAACAACCGCAAACGTTGTTTCAGAGGCCTATGACAAAAATGGGAAATTAATGAGTTCGTCAAATGTTACCTATAAATGCGATGGCGGCGTGATGATGATGGATATGAATTTGAATGTCCCCCAGGCGTCCCAGCAAAATACTAAAATGGAGATGAAGATGGTAAATAACAGTTATATGGAATATCCGTCGAGCATGCATGTTGGCGATCATCTAAAAGATGCCAGCACGCAAATGGAGACAACGATGAATAATGGTATGACGGCCATCACTACGGTTCAGGTTACTGACAGGAACATTGTGAGCAAAGAGTCGGTAACCACACCAGCCGGAACCTGGGATTGTTTTAAAATAACTTACAAAACTACATCCGCAACAACGCTCAAAGGCGGCGCAAACGCCGACACCGTTAATAATGCGATGAGCCAGATGGACAAGATCAGGGCCAAATTTGGCAAGTTAGCGCCAAAAATGCCTTCAAACACGTCTGAAACCACCATGTGGTACGCCCCCAATTTTGGTATGGTGAAAACGCAGGGGAAAAGCTTCCAAATGGAGCTTACTGCTATCAAATGAAGTCGGAATCAGAAGTCAGTAATCTAAAATATCAGTGTAATCAAATAAATCAGCTTAAATCTGTGATCCCTAATAGGGATCGACATCCGGCTGCACCACACTCCCTTTGCTTAGCCTCGTGGTTTGAAACTGCGTTATTACATCCCTGATGATGGTTTTTGCTTTATTTACCGAAACAAGGTCTTTCTCAAACTTCAGCATGATGGTTTTGATGTAATAGTTCCTTATCCTGCCTACCAATGGAAATTCCGGGCCGATGACCCGGTCCCCAAAGTGTTTGCGTAATTCAACGGCAAGGTAATCAGCCTGGTTATTTACTATTGCTGGGTCCTTATGTTTAACGTCAAGGTTAATGATGCGATAAAAAGGCGGATATTTAAAGCTCCGGCGCTCTTCCATTTCGGTAAAATACAGGTCGTTGTAGTCATTCCCGATCACCTGTTTAATTACCCGGTGGTTTGGATCATAGGTTTGTATCACCACTTTGCCTTGTTTGCCGCGGCGGCCGGCCCTGCCGCTTACCTGCGCCAGCATCTGGTAGCTGCGTTCATTGGCCCGGTAATCGGGGAATTTAAGCAAACTATCGGCGTTGATAACCCCTATTACCGTTACACCCGAAAAATCCAATCCTTTGGCAACCATTTGCGTCCCGATAAGGATATCGATCTTTTTTTCTTCCAGGTCATTGAGCAAAGTTTGCAGGGAATTGCGTGAGCGGGTAGAATCTAGGTCCATCCGCGCTATGCGTGCATCGGGTAGTATTATTGCCAGCTCATCTTCTATCTTTTCCGTTCCAAATCCCTTATATTCCAGGTGCGTTGAACCACAGGCGGGGCAAATTTGAGGCGCATCTTCTTTATAACCACAATAGTGGCAATGCAGTTTGCCGCTGCTTTTATGGAAGGTTAAACTAACATCGCAATTGATACATTTTGGGGTATACGCGCAAATTTTGCATAGCAGCAATGGCGCATATCCCCTGCGGTTTTGAAATAGAATAACCTGTTCCTTATGCTCAAGGGCCTGCTTTATATCCTCCATCAATACACTTGTAAAATGCGATTGCATGGTTTTGCCTTTAGTTTCGGCCGTAATGCTTACCACTTCAATTTCCGGCAGTTGTACACCACCGTAACGTTCGGTTAGCTCGGCGAGGCCATATTTATGAATACGGGCGTTGTAATAACTCTCGAATGATGGCGTGGCGGAACCCAGCAGCACCTTAGCTTTATACCTGTTTGCCAGGAAAATGGCCGCATCGCGGGCGTTGTAACGCGGGGCGGGATCATACTGCTTATAGGATGTTTCGTGCTCTTCATCCACGATGATCAACCCAAGGTCATTAAACGGCAGAAACACCGATGAACGGGCACCTAAAACCACGCTGTAATCATTGTTAAGCACTTTTTGCCAAACCTCAACGCGCTCATTGTCATTAAACCGGGAATGGTAAATGCCAATATTTGCTCCAAAATATTGGCGCAGCCGTTCAATGATGTGCGTGGTGAGGGCAATTTCCGGAAGCAAATAAAGTACTTGCCTGCCCGAAGCGATCATTTCTTCGATTAGCCTGATGTAGACCTGCGTTTTGCCTGAGGACGTTATGCCATGCAATAGCACGACGTCTTTCTGTTCAAATTCATTTTTGATATGGCTGAGGACTTCCTGCTGCTGTTCACTTAATTCAAAAGTATCAAGCGCCTCTTCCTCCTCGTAATACAAACGGCTAACATTCTTTTCTTCAATAATAAATATCTCTTTTTCGACCAACGATTTTATACTTGAGTCGCCGGCGCCGCTCTCTTCAATAAGTTCACTTTTTGAAATGCTTTTTTGATGACGGGCTAATTTTATATACGCCAAAACGGCATCTGCCTGTTTGGGTGCACGTTTTTCAAGGATGCCAAACAGCTCCTTCAAATTATCCTGATTGCGGTAAATTGGATTCAGGCTTATAAAAGTACGCGTACGCGGTTTGTAGCGTTCGCTTACTTCTTCCGAAATATGTATGATGTTTTTTTCGAACAGTAATTTCAGGATTGGCATTACCGTTTTTTGTCCCAATAACTTAATAATATCACTTACCGACAATTCAGGCTGTATATCAAGGGCTTCAACGATCAAAAACTCCTTATCATGTAACGCGCTTCTATCATATTCGAAGCCTTTGTTGAGCATAATGCGCGTTTCGCTGGCCAGCTTCAATGCCGACGGCAGTGCCGCGTTCATTACTTCGCCAACGTTGCACATATAATAATCGGCCATCCATTGCCAGAAATGCAGTTGCTCACCGGTTACTAAAGACCGGTCATCCAATAACTCAATAAGGTATTTCGCCTCGTACTTTTCGGGCGCAAGCCTACTTATGGACGCAATAATAGCCGTATAAAGCTTGCTTTTCCCAAACTGCACAACTACCCTTTTACCAACCATTACCGCGTCGTTCATTTCGAACGGGACCCTGTAAGTATAGTTTTTGGCAATCGCTAAAGGCAATATCACCTCGACAAAAAGGGTTTCGCGGTCGCTATGTTGTGCTTCGGCAAACTCTAACATCAACTCAAATTATTTTTAAGCGCAGCTATGCCCAGCGTTATCCAGCCAGCAATAAACAATACCCCCCCAAAAGGAGTGACCGGCCCTATCACAGGTAACCAGGCCCAGTCTAGCAGTTGATTGCATGCCAGCAAGTACAATGAGCCAGAAAAGAATATGATGCCAAAAGTAAAAAGATAATAGCAATCATTTACAAGCCTCGTTTTATACCGCGCTAATTTTGCAAGGAATAATATAGCAAAAACATGATAAAACTGGTACTGTACGGCTGTATTCCATACCTGCATATTTTTTGGGGAAAGCGACTTCTGTAATGAATGGGCACCGAAAGCGCCAGCGATAACTGCCAGCGCTCCAAATGCCGCGGCAGTAACAATTATTTTCTTCTTCATCAAAATTATAAAATGTAAAGTTATGAAAATAGTTAGAGGTTGATTAAGTTGAATTAAGTTGATTAGGTTGGTTTATATCGACCACGATTTTAATGAACCCAATCAACTACTCACTTAATCAACTCAATCAACCTAAAATTTAAACTACCTTTGCCATAGGGCAGCAATGAAGAAACAGATCATCATAACCATTATCTTGTTGGCGGCTACGGTGTTTATAACGGTTTTTTATTTTAAAAATTTAAATCCGCCCGGAACCCGTACCAGCCGGGTTATGAACGCCATACCCGATGATGCAACCCTTATATTTGAATTTAATAATGACAAGGGCTTTTATGATATTTTCACGGATAATAAATTGCTGGCCGCGGTTATCGGCAAACAAAAAATTGGCGAATTAGACACTTTACGGCGGCAACTATTACTAAACCCTTTATTAGAACAATATTTTACCGGGCAAAACATATATATTTCGATACACCCCTCAAAAACCAATGGAGCCGGCCTTTTACTTACTGTTTCTGGCACCGGTGGTTTTGGGCCTCTGGTCATAGACCAGTTAGCCAAACAGCCAAACAGCGGTTTATTAATCACACCGCTTCGTACTGGTCACAGGCTGGGTTACAATATTTATATAGGGGCCTTAAAAAAACGATTTTATGTGATCAATAATGCTGATAACATTTTTTCGGGGAGTTTTTCAAAAGAGCTGATCGACCAAAGTTCGGCATACGAAAATAAAAAAAGCAAACCTTCATTTGTTTTATTATCCGAACAGCAAAATACCAACTCACTGGCTAACCTCTACGTAAATTATAACCAGCTTACTCCATTATTTGATCAGCTGTTTAAAAACAAAAACACCGATATATTTAAAAGCTTCCGGCTGTTGCCCGGTCTTGCGGCATTAAGTTTAAACTATAAAACGGATGCTTTAATGTTTAACGGATCAACAATTATCCAGTTAAATGAAGGGGCCGCTTATTTAAACCTGTTTGCAAATCAACAGCCAGTCGTTAATCATTTAAAAGATATTTTTCCTTCAACAACTGCTTACAGCATGAATTTCTCAGTTTCTGATCCTTTAAAGTTTGGGGCAGACCTGTCAACCTGGTATAACAAGGCGGGCGTTAAAAATGAAAAAGAACGGCTGTTTAATAAAATCACAGCGGAAACCGGAACAAATTTGCAAACGGGATTTAATAATTTACTAAATAATGAATTCGCAATAGTTACTACCCGTTACCTTGAAAAACTGGCAATAATATCCGTAAAAGATGGATCGAAGCTTAAGTTATTACTGATGAATATCAGTAAATTGACCGTTGAAAATACTACGGCTGCCAACCGTCACGCAAAAAACAAAACTAATAATAATTCATCCGCCAGTCTGCAGAACACTATTGAAAAAACAAACGATTTTAATGAAAACTCCGGGCAGTTTAATTATGATAAAATACCCTTTTTCTTGCTGGGCGATGTATTTGGTGTATTCAGGCACCCTTACTATTTAATAATTGACAATTATTTAATATTAGCCAACAGCCCGAGCGAGCTGGCAAGCTATTACGACAGCTATATTAACCGGAAATTCCTAAGTAAGAACGATCAATATAACCAATTTGATAACCTGCTTACGGCACGCAGCAACGTGGCCTTTTTACTAAACTTTAAGAATTCGGAGCAAATTCTAAAAAGGGATTTGAAACCCGATATCTATGACGCTTTTGAAAGAAATGAGCCGGGTTGGAAAAATTTTTATGCAGCATCCTGGGAATTTACTTCGGTTGATAAAAATTTCTATACTAATTTTTGCATGAGGTTAAATACCGACACTACGCTTACCAAAAATTAAAAACCGCGTAATACACAACTATAGTAGTGTTTTTCCGTTAAAAAGATTAATTTTTAGTATCTTGTTGTTAATTGGTCTTTGAGTTTTATATTTAAAACGGAGATGATAGACATTGTAGCTAAATAAATTGCCCTGCATTGCGTGACATATGAAGAAAGTTTTACTTGTTTTATGCTTATTAGTTTTTACAGATAAAATTTTTGCACAGCAATTTTCTCAGTATAATACCGGTTCTCTATACGACTCATTCGAAAACCCTTCGCAAAGGGCCTTCACTCCGGATACCAGCAAAAAATACGCTACGAATTATTTGTTCCCCAATCTTAACTTTAATGTTTTTTTGACTGGTGATGCCCAGGCATCATTGAAAAGCCGCTTACTGCTGAACAAGTACGACAACGCGAAATTAGTGATCAACCAGGGAAGGTATAATACGGCAATTTTCAACGCCAACGCATACCTGATAATGTTCAAAGTGTTTACAAGCCTTACCGGGGATGAAGAAATGGGCTTTTCATGGCAATTAAAGGGAGAAGGAAAAGGCTCACTTACCGACGAATCAATTGCAACGTTTAATGGCACCGGGAGCTTTGTCAGCGGCAATCCTTACACAAATATTTTTAACGACAATTATTACTATCAAACCTACCACCAGGTAAGTTTTACTTATCGCGAAAAATTTAATAATCAATTTGCCTTTGGTGTAAAATTAAGTGCGCTGCTGGGTATACAGTACCAAAAATTAGATATTACCAATTCCAGCGCAGTTTACGACAGTGAAAATGATACCGTAGGGGTTGGTTTAAAAGGCAAGTATTACCAGAGTTACGTGCCCGGCCACTTTCTCCCCCGCCGCGATTATTTGCCAACCTTGCGTAACCCCGGTGCCGCAATAAGCATAGGGACAACCTATAGAACGGAAGACAACTTTGTTATCCAGGGAAATTTGAAAGACCTTGGCTTCATACACTGGAGCAGCCGGTCAAACGTTTATAACTTTGATAATACTACTGTTGTTCATGGCTTGTCAACGCCGGCCCGCGAAGACAGTATTTACAATAAGGTTTATGAAATACTTCGAGGCGGTACTGCTGCTACCGGATCATTTACATCTTCAATTGATGGCAGGTTGGAGCTGGCCGTTAATAAAAGTTATTGGTTAGATGATGACCGGATGTTCAAATATTCCCCAACCGCGATAGCGTCAAAAGAATTGTTTAGTCCTGGTTTTATAATCGCCCTGACTAATCCGTTTCAATATGAAAAATATGTTTTTACCCTAACTACCAGTTATGACGATTTGAAGATACTTAGTTTAGGGGCGCAGCTTATGGCGAAAACCGCTAACTGGGAATTTTATATTGGCAGCGATAAATTAGCGCAAACAGCCAGTTTAATAGCTGAAGCGGCAAACAAAGGCTCTTCCGCCATCAATCAAAACAGCGCTTATACCGGCGGCGACATCTTCGTAGGTTTTTCCATGAAATTTGGGCCGGTAATTGAGCACCCGATGAATGCCAGTGTCATCCCTACAGGTGAAAAAGGCTTTTTAGCCCGGCTATGGGCAAGGCTGTTTAAAACAACCAATCAATAATTTTTTATTTCGGAATTCGGATTTTCGATTTCGGATTTGTTATTTACTTGATTTCTTAAATTCGAAATCGAAAATCTGAAATTACTTGCTTTTTCCGGCAATAAAATCCTTCAGGTAATACGGTTCAAAATAACCGACGTTTTCAAAGTCATTATTTCTGAACTTTTCAGCGGCTTCTTGGGTCAGGTCTATAGCCGAATTGATGAATCCGGGGAAAAATATAGCGTTAGGATTTCCACCCAAAATAGCCTGGCATTTTTCGGCGCCATCGCCAAAAAACAACATTTTTTTATTCTTAAGCAGATTGCTGAAACTATTTTCATCAATAATTTCTGCGGACGTTTCTCTTATCCGTTCTCCATTTATATTAAAAACAGCGGTAAACACCTCCATCCGGCGGGCGTCTATCATTGGGCAAAGTAATATACTTTGGTCAATTGAATAATCACTTCTGCTTGCCATTCCATAAGCCATTGCTTTTAACGTCTCGATGGCAACCACGGGCTTGTCAAGCGCAAAGCACAAACCCTTGGCGGTCGACACGCCGATGCGTAAGCCCGTATACGAACCAGGGCCGCAGCTAACCGCAATGGCATCAAGGTCGGCATACTTCACTCCTGCATTGCTGATCAGTTCATCAATAAATAATGTAATTACCTCGGCATGTATATTACGTTCGTTAACCTGCCTGCAGCCCAAAACGATACCATCCATTGCTAAGGCAACAGAACATGAGGCAGTGGCGGTTTCTATTTGTAATATTGTCATTTGGTCATTGAGTCATTAGGTCATTGGTCATTAGTGATTGGCGCATTAAATCATTAACAAACTTAAACCAATGACTAAATTAAGGCACCGGGTCATGGCCATGGCCTCCCCAGGGGTTGCAGCTGGCAATGCGTTTTATTGTTAACCATCCGCCTTTAAAGGCGCCGTATTTTTTTATCGCCTCAACTCCATACTGCGAACAAGTTGGTGTATAACGGCAGGAGGCGCCCGTAAGCGGCGAAATAAAATACTGGTAAATCCTGATAAGGAAAACAAAGAAATATCCTATTAGAGTTTTCAATATATTAACAATAGCTTTCATTTTGTTAGCTCTGCGCCAAGTTGTGATAAAAGCTTCAGCATTTTTTTCTCCACAAAATCGGACGGGACAATTTCCTTGCCGATGTAACCGAGTGAAAGCACAATTTTTTTATCAATGCTGTTCAGCAGGTCGTATAAATATTGCTGCTTGTTTAGCCGGTAAGCCTCGCGCATGCGCCTTTTTATTAAATTACGATCGATGGCCCGTTTAAAGCGTTTTTTTGAAACCGAAAATAAAATTTGCACAGGGAATTGCTGCGGCCCCTCAACAAACATCCAGGAAGCCTTAAAAGGATAACATAAAAAAGAAGAACCGTTATGAAAAAGCGTATCTATAAGCTTTTTGTTACATAACCGTTCTTCTTTTTTAAAAGTATACATTGCGTTGCTAAGCTGAACCGAAATTAAAGGAATACTGGTTCAAGCCCCGTTTTGGAGAAAGCAACCAGCTTTATGCTTTGTGGCTGCGCTCGTCAGATACTGACAATCTTTTTCTGCCTTTAGCTCTTCTTGCCGCTAAAATCCTCCTGCCGTTGGCAGTTGACATGCGCTCACGGAAACCGTGCTTATTTCTTCTTTTCCTTTGTGAGGGCTGAAACGTTCTTTTCATGGCTATTTTCTTCTATTCGTCGTTTTTAAAACAAGAGCGCAAATGTAGTGTTATTTTTTTTCTTTTCAAATATTAAGTTAGGTTGAAAATAGTTGGTAGATTCAACTCACCAATGCAACAATATTGTCTAAGTTAGTGTAAAAAACATGTTTGGGATTGTTGTATAGCAGTTTTTTTCTTGGTCTACTATTGATTTTGTGTTGTATGTCTTTGATTTCCTGTTCATTATAT
>CAIPFE010000057.1 GCA_903864275.1 uncultured Mucilaginibacter sp. | reverse complement strand
ATATAATGAACAGGAAATCAAAGACATACAACACAAAATCAATAGTAGACCAAGAAAAAAACTGCTATACAACAATCCCAAACATGTTTTTTACACTAACTTAGACAATATTGTTGCATTGGTGAGTTGAATCTACCAACTTCTTAATTATAAAGCTATAATTATTTGCAAATAAATTTAATCGTATCTTTGTAAGATTATAAAACAATTCCGTTATCTTTTTATTATACTCCTGTGATCATTTTAATATTTTTCCTGGCCCATTGGTTCCTTTCTTTGTTCTTTCAAACATTTTATCTGCATCGTTACGCTTCTCATAAAATGTTCAGCACCAATAAATTTAACGAACGCGTATTTCACCTGCTGACATTCGTTTGCCAGGGGTCGTCGTTTTTAAACCCGCGCGCTTATGCCATTATGCACCGGGAGCACCATGCTTACAGCGATACTGAAAAAGACCCGCACTCACCATATTTTTTTACCGATGTTTTTCAAATGATGTGGCGTACTGCGCAAAGCTATAAGCTATACGAAAAACGATTAAAAGAGCCCGAAGCCCAATTTAAAGGGAATTACCCCGAATGGCGCTTATTGGATTACTGGGGGTCAAAGCATCTATCAAGGATATTATTCGGTTGCTTTTATGTAACCTTTTATATATTTTTTGCTACCCATTGGTGGATGTTTTTGCTGCTGCCAATCCACTTTTTGATGGGGCCTATACATGGCGCGATAGTTAACTGGTGCGGCCATAAATATGGTTATGCCAATTTTAATAACGGCGATAAATCAAAAAATACGACCCCTTTCGGTTTCTTTATGCTGGGCGAGTTATTCCAGAACAATCATCATAAACGCCCAAACAGCGCCAATTTTGCTGCCAGGTGGTTTGAGTTTGATCCAGTTTATCCCATTATGAAATTTATGCACTGGATACGGTTGATAAAGTTAAGAGAAGCGTATTTGTAATTATGTCGGATATTCGATTTCGGATTTCGGAAACGGAAGAATTAAGGCATCTCGTTTTACTCCTACTTCTGACCTCAGACTTCTGACTTCAGTTTTTCCTGCTTATAATCCGCGATATTCAACCGCTGATCACAAAAACTATATTCATGTTCCTGGTTCGAGCATATGATCGTTAAGCGGTTCTTTGCAAATTTTTGCACGAGGTTTAAATACCAGTCCACACCCTGGGTATCTAAGTTAGAGGTTGGCTCATCAAGCATCAGCATAGGGGTATCAGCGCAAAACGCCAGCGCCAGTTTAAGCCGCTGTTTCATGCCCGATGAAAAATATTTGATCAGCTTGTTTTTGCCGCCGGGCATAGCCAATAGCTCAATAACTTCATTTCTTTTGATCCCCTGTGTATAGGATTTGAATTTGAAATGAAAATCTATCATTTCATCCAAAGTAAACTCTTCTATTAGCTCGAGATACGGTGCGGCAAGGCTAAGATATTTATAAACCGCATCAATTTCGACAGGCTCATCTTCAATAAAATAATTGATCTTACCTGCCGAAGGCGAAAGGCTGCCATTCAAAACCTGTAATAACGTGGATTTTCCCGAGCCATTCGGTCCCAGTACAGCGTAAATTTCGCCGCTGACAAAGGTATAGTCAACCCCCCGGAATATCCAGTCGCGGTTAAAGCGTCGGCCAATGTTTTCGAGGGAGATTTTCATTTTTTTGTCCATAGACCATGGTCCATAGTCCATGGTTTTGTTGTTGGATAATATTGAAACGCTTTTTGCCATGGTCCATGAACTATCGACTATGGACTGCACCGCTACGAATTCCCAAACCCCTTCATAATCCCCCGCTGCGAGTTCTGTACAAAATTAATTATCTCGTCGCGCTCAACTGTAGGGTTAAATTCAGCTTCGATAATATCAAGGGCCTTGGTAATGTTATATTTTTTCAGGAATATGATGCGGTAAATTTCCTGTATTTCGTTAATTGTTGTTGCCGTGTAGCCCCTGCGCCTTAAGCCTACAGAGTTTATACCGATGTACGATAAAGGCTCGCGACCCGCTTTTGTGTAAGGCGGGACGTCCTTGCGTACCAATGAGCCGCCGGATATCATGCAATGCGCGCCGATCTCAACAAACTGGTGTACTGCCGAAGTGCCGCCGATATAAGCATAATCGTATATATTAATGTGGCCGGCAAGCTGCACGGAATTTGCGATGATCACATTGTCGCCAATAACACAATCGTGGGCAACATGCACGTAGGCCATCAGCAGGCAATTGCTGCCTATAGTGGTTGTGTTTTTATCGAGCGCCGTACCACGGTTAAGGGTAACGCATTCGCGGATAATGGTGTTGTCGCCAACAGTAACTGTGCTTTGTTCCCCGCGGTATTTCAAATCCTGGGGAGGGGCCGAAATTACCGCTCCCGGAAAAATGCGGCAGTTTTTGCCGATACGGGCGCCATCCATAATAGTACTGTTCGAGCCTATCCAGGTGCCCTCGCCAACTTCCACGTCTTTATGGATGGTAACAAAAGGTTCAATAACCACGTTGTCGGCTATTTTAGCCTGGGGGTGTATGTACGCTAACGGCTGGATCATGCTTCGTCGGGTTTTTGTTTTTTTATAATCTGTGCCATAAGTTCGGCTTCAACCACAATACGCTCACCAACCATGCCAATACCTTTCATCTGGGCAATACCCCTCCTGATGGGGGCAAGCAAACTGCAATGAAATATCAGCGTATCACCGGGCACGACAGGCGCCTTAAACCTGGCATTTTCTATTTTAAGGAACAGGGTAATATAATTTTCAGGATCGGGAACGGTGTTTAATACCAAAATACCGCCGGTTTGTGCCATCGCCTCGATCTGCAAAACGCCGGGAAATAAAGGCATGCCCGGGAAGTGACCCCTGAAGAGTTCCTCATTCATGGTCACATTTTTTAACCCTACTACATGGCTCTTGGTTAACTCCAGCACTTTATCCACCATCAAAAACGGCTGCCTGTGCGGCAGGATGTTCATGATCTGAACGGTATCATACACCGGTTTAGCATTGGGGTCGTAAATTTTTATGTGCTTGCGGCTTCTTTCCTTTTTAATAAGGGTCTTTATTTTCTTGGCGAAAGCCACATTGGCGGCATGGCCCGGCCGTGCCGCCATAATATGTCCGCGCAATGGGACACCAACCAAAGCAAGGTCACCGATCATATCAAGTAACTTATGCCTTGCCGGTTCATTCTGATGACGCAGCTCGATATTATTTAATATACCCTGCGGAGCTACTTTTATATCCTTACGGTTAAATATTTTCGCCAGGTGGGCTAATTCTTCGTCATCCACCTCTTTGTCAACCACAACTATGGCGTTATTTAAATCACCACCCTTGATCAGGTCGTGTTTTAACAGCATTTCAAGTTCATGCAAAAAACAAAAAGTGCGGCACGAGGCTATTTCTTTATTAAATTCAGAAATAGTTGAAATACTGGCGTGCTGGCTGCCCAGTACCTGCGAGTTATAGTCAACCATGCAGGTAAAACGGTAATCATCAAGCGGCATGGCCACCATTTCAACTTTGCGGTCAGGCTCCGAGTAATGTATGTTATAGGGTATATGGTAGTATTCGCGGTCGGCATCCTGTTCAATCAGGCCGGCATCTTTAATGGCATCAACAAACTGTATCGAGCTGCCATCCATAATAGGTGTTTCCGGGCCATCCATGTCTATCAAAACATTATCCAGCTCTAATCCAACCAATGCTGCAAGCACATGCTCTATCGTGCTTACGCTGGCGCCATTTTGAGAAATTGTTGTTCCGCGCGAAGTATCGGTTACATTATCAACGTCGGCATCAATTATCGGCCCACCTTCTATATCAACCCGTCTGAATTTATAGCCATGGTTTTCGGGGGCCGGGTTAAAGGTCATCGTAACGCGTTCGCCGGTATGCAACCCGGTGCCCGAAACTGAAACCGGCGCCTTAATTGTTCTTTGTTTTACGTTCATTTTATCAGATAGTTCATTGGTTCACTGGTTCATTTGTTCATTTGTAAATAGTTCATTAGCGCAAAGCTCATTAAACAGCCGATATAAAACACCAATGAACTAATGAACCAGTGAGCTAATGAACTTTATTTCTTAATTCAGTAATTATTTTTTCAAGCTCTGCAACCTTTTTTTCCAACGCAGGCAAATGGCTGGCTGCGGCTTCATTACGCAAATTCTCCATATAGCCGGTAAAAAAGGGCACACCGCCCCATTTTTTATTTTCCTCTGTGATATTCTTGTTGATGCCCGACTTAGCCATTATTTGACTGCCCCGTGCAATACTCAAATGGCCCACGATGCCCACCTGCCCGCCAATCACACAGTTATCACCAATTTTGGTGCTCCCTGATATACCAGCTTGCCCGGCTATTACAGTGTTAGCCCCAATTTCTACATTATGTGCAACCTGGATCAAATTATCCAGTTTTGCTCCTTTGCGTATAATTGTTGAGCCCAAAGTAGCCCGGTCAACCGTGGTATTTGAACCAATCTCCACATTATCTTCAATAATAACGTTACCTATCTGGCTGATTTTAGCGTAAGTCCCGTCCGCGGCCGGGGCAAAACCAAAACCATCGCTTCCTATGATCGCACCCGAATGAATAATAACGTTATCACCTATCCTGCAATCAAAATAAACTTTTACCCCGGGGAACAACGTAACATTATTGCCAATTATTACATCATCGGCGATATAGGTATGCGGGTAAATTTTACAGTTGTCACCTACTTTAACATTGGGGCCAATGTAAGCAAAAGCACCCACATAAACATTTTTGCCAATTTGTGCAGAGGAATGGATAAAGCTGGGCTGTTCGGTCCCTGTTTTATTTAGTTTTAGTGTATTGTATTTTTCGAGCAATAATGTGAATGCACTGTATGCATTTTCCACACGGATCAAAGTGGCTTTTGTCGGCGCCGTAAGTACCTGGTCGTTATTGACGATCACTACCGAAGCTTCGGTAGTATATAAGTACTGCTCGTATTTGGGGTTTGCGAGGAATGAAAGCGACCCCGCCTTAGCCTCTTCTATCTTAGCCAGCTGGTTTACCGGCACTAAAGGGTCACCTTCAACTGTTCCATTTAAAAGCAAACCTAATTCATGTGCGGTAAATTGCATCCGGCAAATTTAATTGTTAATATTTAAGTGACCAAATTAGTTGATTAGGTTGACTAAGTGAATGGTTGATTGGGTTGAAAACGGCAAACTTAATCAACCACTCACCTAATCAACCACTCACCAACTCCTTCTTATAACAAAGTATAAACTTTTTCACCGTTTTCGCCAATGCTTCTAAATTTGAATTGTCGCTGGCTGCGGTTATATCTTTTATCGTGCCATCTTTCATCAGGATGCGAATGTTCCCATCCCCGGAATTATAAGCATTATTGCGCACAACGTCCTCAAAAACAAAATATGATGCTTCATGTTCCGTGATACTATATTTCTCAACAGCGAGCGCGGTTAATTTAGCAATAAAATGTTTGTCGGGCGCTTCGTTCGTAATATCAACTTTGTAAAGTTCCCGGTGTACCAGGTCGCTGCATAATTTTGATAAAACAAAATCAGGATGGCTGGCCCAAACCTTTACCGCTGCCATAATATCCGTATCGTCAAGGGTTGCAAACATTTCCAGGTGATGGCCTTCCTTCATAAAAGCCTCCCTGTTAATAGGCTTTTTAAGAAAATGGCTTAACGCAGGCGTCGTAAAAACCGTTTCGCCCATTAAGGCAAGCTCGCGGCTCCGTTTTAGTATTTTCGCCAGCAGTTGCTCTGCCGCGATAACCGTTTTGTGCAGGTAAACCTGCCAGTACATCAGCCTGCGCGCAATTAAGAACTTCTCGACAGAGTATATCCCTTTTTCCTCAACGGCGATATGGTCGCCTTTCACATTGAGCATTTTAATAATACGATGGGAACTAATCACTCCCTCAGAAACACCGGTAAAAAAGCTGTCCCGGTTTAGGTAATCCATCCTGTCCATATCCAGCTGGCTTGATACCAACTGATGCAGGAACTCGCGCGGGTAAGTGCCATTGAAAATCTCGATCGCCATAGTAAGTTTGCCGCCGAATTGTACATTCAGCTTACTCATCAGCATGGATGACAGGTCCTCATGTGATATTTCCGCTACGATGCTTTCTTCCAATGCATGCGAGAATGGCCCGTGGCCGATATCATGCAATAATATCGCAATAATAACCGACTCTTCCTCTTCGTGACTTATTTCATGTCCCTTGTTGCGCAGTGTTTCTATGGCCATACCCATCAGGTACATGGCGCCCAGGGCATGATGGAACCGGGTGTGCAGTGCACCGGGATACACCAGGTGCGTCATGCCCAATTGCTTGATATATCTTAACCGCTGAAAATAAGGGTGTTCAATAAGGTCAAATATCAGGTCGGTGGGGATACTGATAAACCCGTAAACCGGGTCGTTTATAATTTTCTTTTTGTTCAATGTGGTTGTTAAGAGTGCAAAAATGTTAAATAAAGGTAATACACCTGTCGTTCAATTGTTAATTTTTGTTAATCACTTCAATAATAAGTAACAAAAGCCGTGCTTTGGGGTTATTGTTGTCTGAACCGGGATTAAACAGATTTAACAGATTTTTACGATAAATACAATTTTGGTCATCCAAATGATGCATAAAATCTGTTTAATCCCGGTTCAGACCAAATACTACTTAAATTATATAAGATGCAAGATACAACCATATTGTGGGCCGACGATGAAATTGACCTGCTAAAACCGCACATACTTTTTTTAAATGAAAAAGGCTATAAGGTTACTACGGTAACTAATGGCAACGATGCGGTTGACGCATTTAAAAGCACGCATTTCGACCTTGTTTTTTTAGATGAAAACATGCCGGGGCTAACCGGCCTTGAAACTTTGTCGCAAATAAAAAATATAAATAATGATGTTCCCATTGTTTTGATCACAAAAAACGAGGAGGAATATTTAATGGAAGATGCTATAGGATCGAAAATTGATGACTACCTGATAAAGCCGGTAAATCCTAAACAAATACAGCTGACTATAAAAAAGCTTACTGAAAATAAACGCCTGGTTACTGAAAAAACGACCATGGCTTACCAGCAGGATTTCAGGAACCTGGGTATGATCCTAAATGATAACCTAAGTTACCAGGAATGGGTCGACGTTTACAAAAAGCTGATCTACTGGGAACTGGAGCTTGAACAACTGGAGGACGCCGGGATGCACGAGATACTGACCATGCAAAAATCCGAAGCCAATGTGCAGTTCTGCAAATTTATTGAAAGGAATTATTTAGGCTGGATGAAAGACCCTGATTCGGGCCCGATAGTTTCGCCGCAATTGTTTAAAAAGAAGGTGTTCCCAAGGCTTGATGGTAAAGGACCATTATTTTTTATTTTGATCGATAACCTGAGGTACGACCAGTTTAAGATCATCAATTCCCTTATCACCGAATATTTCAGGCTGGAAGAAGAAGATGCTTATTACAGCATTCTGCCTACCGCTACCCAATATGCCCGTAATTCTATTTTCTCGGGCCTGATGCCTTTGGATATGGAAAAACGCTATCCCGATATGTGGCAAAATGATGAAGATGAAGGCGGCAAGAATTTATTTGAGGGACAGTTTATTACCGACCAGATAAAACGTACACAGCGCAGGGATGTTAAACATTCCTATCATAAAATTTTAAATATTGATGAGGGCCGCGCACTTAACGAATCGGTGAGCAACCTGATGAGTAACGAATTGAATGTGGTGGTTTACAACTTTGTGGATATGCTTTCGCACGCACGCACAGATATGCAAATGATACGCGAGCTGGCCAGTGATGACGCCGCTTATCGTTCTTTAACGTTATCGTGGTTTGAACATTCGCCCTTGTTTGATCTGCTTAAGTTCCTTGCCCAAAAACAGGTGCGGGTGATCATAACTACCGATCACGGGACTATTAGGGTCAATACCCCAAGTAAAATAGTGGGCGACAGGAATACCAACACCAACCTGCGTTATAAACAGGGCAAAAACTTAAACTTTAACCCAAAAGAGGTATTTCATGTCCGCAACCCGCACGACGCTATGCTGCCAAAATTGCATGTGAGCTCGAGCTTTGTATTTGCGAAGGAAGACAAGTATTTTGTTTACCCTAACAACTACAACCATTTTGTTAACTTTTATAATCAAACTTTTCAGCATGGTGGTATTTCGCTCGAAGAGGTGCTGATACCGATAGCAGTTTACGGGCCGAAGTAATAGGATTATTTTTTAATTTTGAGCATTAGCCCCTTTGTCATTGCGAGGAGGAACGACGAAGCAATCCCGTCGGCATGCCCGTGGGTTACCTGTCGGCGACGAGGTTGCCACTCCGCCTGTCGGCGGATCGCAATGACAAAAGTTTAATCGGCTAATAGATAAAAAGTGTTATTAACTGTCCAATCCATTTCAGAACTGCCATCTGCGGCTTCGGCAATCCTTACCTACGCTGCGGACCACAAAATTTTCCTTTTTTATGGCGATATGGGCGCAGGCAAAACAACGCTCATCAAATCAATATGCGAATGTTTGGGTACCACCGAACCTGTTACAAGCCCGACATTCTCTATTGTAAATGAATATATCGGCACAAATGCCAAAATCTACCACTTTGATTTTTACCGCCTTAAAAATCAAACAGAAGCCCTGGATCTGGGTTATGAAGAGTATTTTTATTCGGGCGCATACTGTTTTATTGAGTGGCCCGAAAAGATCGCCGGCCTGCTGCCGGAACATTATATCAGCATCCGGATAGAAGCAACGGGCGATAATTCGCGCAGCATAATTATTGAGAAGATTTAATTTAAAATTGATCCATTTTTTTACTTATCTTCATCATCCAGAAAATAATGCACAATGAGTTCAGGGAAATACAGTGGGTTTTCGGACATTGCCAAACAAGCTATGATGCAACCCCAGGAGTCGATGCTTGAGGTAAAAAACAAAAAGCACAAACTATATATTGGCATTCCAAAAGAAATAACCTTCCAGGAGAACAGGATCCCATTAACACCATTATCCGTGGCCTTGTTAATTAATAACGGGCATGACGTGATGCTGGAAAGCAATGCCGGCCAGGCAGCCAATTTTTCGGATAAGGATTATAGCGAACAGGGGGCCCAAATTGTTTACGATACAAAAAAACTATACGAAGCGGACATCATCATAAAAATAGCCCCGCCTACCCCTGGCGAAATTGAGTTGATGAAACCCGGGCAGGTACTGATCTCGGCTTTACAGTTATCGACCTTCAAGGCGGAAAGCCTGCATGCTTTGATGAATAAAAAAATAACGGCGCTTTGCTTTGAACACCTTAGGGATGAAGGAGGTTCGTTAAGCGTGGTAAGGGCCATGAGCGAGATCGTTGGGGCCACATCAATTTTGATCGCCGCTGAATACTTAAGCAATATTTTCGACGGTAAAGGATTAATGCTCGGTGGGGTAACCGGCGTGCCACCAACAGAAATTGTAATATTAGGGGCCGGGACCGTGGGCGAATACGCAGCCCGTACCGCTATATCTTTAGGCGCCGAAGTAAAAGTTTTTGACCCTTCGATCTATAAGCTGCGGAGGCTGCAAAACAACATAGGCAGCCGTGTATTTACGTCAGTTGTTCAGCCTATTGTTTTAGAAAAGGCCATCACTACATGCGATGTAGCTATCGGCGCCATGCGCGCCGAAGATGGCCGCAGCCCATGCATCGTATCAGAAACAACCGTAAGCCGCATGAAACCGAACTCGGTAATTATTGATGTGAGCATCGACCAGGGCGGCTGTTTTGAAACATCCGAGGTAACCAATCATACACACCCTGTTTTCAGGAAATACGACGTGATCCATTATTGTGTGCCTAATATTGCGTCGCGGGTAGCGCGGACAGCCACTTACGCACTGACCAATATTTTTGCCCCGATTTTATTAGACATCGGCGAACATGGCAGCCTCAAAAACATGATCTGGCAAAAATCGGGGATGCGCGAAGCCGTTTATATTTATAAAGGACACCTGACCGATAAACACATGGGCGAACGCTTTTCCATCCCCGCCAAAGACCTTGACCTGCTTATTGTTTCCCATCATTAATACATGAAGCGATATATTGTTCTAAGCCTTCTTTTCATTGTTTGCGGCACCGTAAATGCTCAGCATTATAAGTACATCGACAGTTCCAAAGTAATGGGCTTAAAACGCTACAAAAAGCAAATAAAGGCCCAACCCGAAACAAGACTGGTGGAAATAAAAAAATATATCCCTGGCATCGTGCTCGACATCAGGTATGCTACAACAAATAATTTTACCCATCACCAGATGTATAAAGAAGCCAAAGCCTTCGCACGGATGCCGGTTGTTTTAGCTTTAAAGGATGTGGAAGCCGATTTGAAAACCAGGGGGCTGGGCATAAAAATATATGATGCGTATCGCCCTTATGCCATCACCGTAAAGTTTTACGAAGTGGCACATGATACCAACTTTGTGGCGGATCCCAGGAAAGGGTCAAAACATAACCGCGGCTGTGCGATTGATATGAGTTTGATCGATCTGAAAACCGGCAAAGAACTGGATATGCCTACCGGTTTTGACAGTTTCAGCCGGGAAGCCGCCGCCAATTACCCTGATCTGCCAAAACAGGAGATCGCTAACCGTGAATTATTGAAAAGCATAATGTCGGCTCATGGTTTTAAGGTAGTACCAGGTGAATGGTGGCATTACGATTTTAACGGTTGGTCGAAATACCCGTTGCTTGATATCCCGTTTTCTGAAATTCAGTAGAATAATTTAAATATTACTTCCAAACATTTTTGGCCGTAAAATCTTTCTATAAAAAGTAGTTACAGGTTAACGTAATAACATCTTAGACTGACAAATGGCATTCAAAACTCATATGAAGGTTTTTAGTAAACAATATTTTAAAGAAATATGGAATATTATAGTGGCCACATTTATGGGCTTTATTGATGATAACGGCTTAAAATTAAGCGCCTCGTTGGCCTACTATACTATTTTTTCGATTGCCCCATTACTCATATTAATAATTTCGCTGGCGGGATTGGTTTGGGGCGAAGATGCCGCTGCGAACAGGTTATATCCCCAGATCGCGCATTATGTTGGTGCGCCGGCTGCCCTGCAAATACAGGACATTCTAAAAAGTCTCCAGCTGTCGGGCAAATCGGGTACCGCAGTTGTCATTGGTATTATTACATTATTGATAGGTGCTAGCAGTATATTTGTTGAGATACAGGATTCATTAAATATGATCTGGAGGGTTAAGGCCAAGCCAAAACGGGGTTGGCTTAAATTGATCCAAAACCGCTTTCTCTCGTTTTCACTGATAATCAGCCTGGGGTTTTTGATGCTGGCGTCGCTATTGGTTAACGTTCTCATGAAGGCCTTAAGCTCATGGATCACACATTTTATGCATGCGATAACCACTGTGCTGCTAAACGCAATTAACTTAGCGACCACCTTTATTATTATATCTGTTTTATTCGGCATCATATTTAAATTTTTACCTGATGTGAAGATCAGGTGGAAGGATGTGCGTACCGGGGCTTTTTTCACAGCCGCCCTTTTTATGGTTGGGCAGTATCTCATCAATTTATATATCGAATATGCTTCAAAAACACCACTTTACGGGGCAGCGGGTTCAATTTTGGTGATATTAGCCTGGATCTACTATACTGCTGCTATTTTATATATCGGCGCCGAATTTACCCAGGTATATGCCGAGGCCATTGGCAGTAATATAGAACCGGCGGAATATGCTGTATCCGTTCAGCAAACCGAAATTGAAAAAGTTGTAACTAATTTACCTGCCCAAAACCCGCAGCTCAGCGGACACCTGAAGAAAGTGGGAAAGTGATGCCAATAACGAGCCAGGATTGTTAGAGCCAGGAATCAAGACGGAAATCGCGTTTGTCCGATATAAAAACTTTGTGCCCTCTGTGAATTTCTTAGTGCCCTTAGTGTTAAAAGATTAGCCGCCACGCTGAACAAACCGACTTTAAAACGGGCGCTGCCTTATGTTCCTTAAAATTTTTCACATCAGCTTTTATTTATAAAATAAAATCCCTATTATTGCACTCCGATTTTTACGGGCTAAAAATCGCTTTTAAGAGCTAAAAATCATGGATTTAGTAAAATTTGTTGAAGAACAATCGATAGAAAAAAGAGAACTTCCGTCCTTCAAGGCAGGCGATACGGTAAGTGTTCACTATAAAATACGCGAAGGAAACAAAGAACGTATACAAGTTTACCAGGGTGTTGTTATACAACGCAATAGCGTAGGCAGCACCGAAACATTCACTGTTCGTAAAGTTTCAAATGGTATAGGTGTTGAGCGTATTTTCCCTATCAACTCGCCAAACATTGACAAAATTGAAGTAAACAGCCACGGTAAAGTACGCCGCGCAAAATTATATTACCTGCGCGAACTTACCGGCAAAGCTGCTCGTATCAAATCAAAAAGGGTTTAGCCCCGCCCCCTAACCCCCTAAAGGGGGAATATACAATAATAAAAGCCTTCCCGGAAAAATTCCGGGAAGGCTTTTTTGTAGGGTTGTCTGAACCGGGATTTATCTGATTTTACGGATTTTTACGATGGACTTTTAAAATCCAATGAATCCGTAAAATTTGCTTAATCCCCGTTCAGACCTTTTTAACAGGAGCGGCATCTGTGGGCAATTCAGCCAATATGGTGCGGCCGCCTTTCACCACTTCACCTATTCCCACTTTCACGGTTGAGCCCAGCGGTAAAAACACGTCGACCCGCGAGCCGAATTTTATAAAGCCAAATTGTTCCCCCTGCTCAACTTTATCACCTTCGTTCACATACCAAACTATCCGGCGTGCCAGGGCCCCGGCAATTTGCCTGAACAGTACGGCTACTCCGGCACTGTTTTCAATAACTATAGTAGTACGTTCGTTTTCGGTTGATGACTTTGGGTGCCACGCAACCAGGTACTTACCGGCATTATATTTAAAATATTTTATCACGCCCGAAATGGGGTTGCGGTTTATATGCACATTAACGGGCGACATGAAAACCGATATTTGTATGCGTTTATCTTTCAGGTATTCGGTTTCTACGGTTTCCTCGATCACAACTACTTTTCCGTCGGCCGGGCAGAGCACCGTCGATTCGTCAGGGCTTACCTTGATTGAAGGGCTGCGGAAAAACTGGAGTATAATAAAAAATAGCAGGAATGATAACACGTAAATGATCCACTTTACGGTGTAAGCCTGGGGGTAATAAAATTGTATCAGTGCATTCAATACAAATATGAACAGGATGCAAAGTGCAATAGAGGTATATCCTTCTTTATGGATCGTCATTTTTTAATCTTTTTGCAAAGTTATTAATTTGTTATTAAGTACAGGTATGTATAAACAATTGGCGCTGCTAAAAACAGTCCGTCGAACCTGTCGAGCAAGCCGCCGTGGCCGGGTAATATGCCGCCGGAATCTTTAACGTTAATGCTGCGTTTAAACATCGATTCCACCAGGTCGCCCAAAGTACCGAAGCATGATATTAAAATGGCTACAGATACCCATTGGTTCCAGGGCAGTTCTTTAAAATAGTAGCTGATGATCAGGGCAACACCTGCACTGATAGCTATGCCGCCGATAAAACCCTCCCATGTTTTTTTCGGCGAATGCCGCTCGAACAATTTGCTGCGGCCAAAACTCCTGCCCACTAAATAAGCGCCGGTATCATTGGCCCACAGCAATAATAAAAAAGCAAGTGGATAATGAAAGTTAAAGCTGCCGCTTACATAAGCCATAGCGTGAAAAAGAGTGAAGGGCAGGCAAACAAAAACCAATCCCGTTAGGGTATATGCAATATTGGTCATCGGGGCCATTGATCTTTTAAAAAGCTCCTGTATAAAAATGGCGCCAACGGTTAATGTTAATAGAAAAAGCAGTTTATGCAGCAACGGACTATCCTGGTATGTAATGAAAGCAAATAAGGTGAAAATAAAGGCCCCGTTAAGCAGCCCGGTTGCGGTATTGGGCTTTAACCCGCTTTGTTTTATGAGGCCGTAAAACTCATTCAGGCACAACAGCATGAGCAGTAAATAAAATATACCGAACGGATAATGGCCCAACAGCACAGACCCGAGCATCACAATTACAAAAAAGAAGCCGGTGATGGCGCGTGTTCTCATAAATTAATTTGATTGAGGATGATGATCTCAATAGCACTGCTAAAATCTTCCTGGTGAATGTAAACTTCAATATCCCCGAATGCCCGGTGGGATGAAGCCTGTTTATTTAATAACACAGTATCAATATCATAACCCGCAAGCGCCTGCTTTATCATTTCCGACTTATAATAATCGGCCGAAGTAAAAATTTTGACCCAGTTTTTCTCCATTAATCTTCCGTCATTTGCGGGTGTTCCAAAGCTGTTTTCCTATAAAGAAAAAGTAAAAATACCATAATTACCAGGCTAAATATATAGCTTCCAACACTAAATAAATGCTGGTCATCGGGATTTACTTTAATAATTTTATGCTGAAAAAGATAGGTAGCGATAACGGCCGTCCCGTTATTCAAAAAATGGGCCCAAACGGCGGGCCATATGCTGCCGCTCCAGGCTACAAAATAACCAAAAAGCATGCCCAGCATTAAACGCGGCAAAAAGCCAAAAAACTCCATGTGGAAGGCGCTGAATAAAATAGCAGTTATCCATATAGCAGCATGGGTGCTTTTTGTCCAGCGTAAAAAGATGGTTTGTAAAACACCCCTGAACATAAGCTCTTCCACAATAGCAGTCAACAACCCTATTAACAGTACATTAAGTAACAGGTCGCCGAGCGTTTTCATCTGCAGCATGGTGTCTGTGAGCTTTTGAGCAGTGCTTTCGCTGTCTTCCATCCATTTTTGGACACCGCTTAAAAAATGCGGCAGCTGCATTTTTTGGTTAATGTTTGACAATACCTCGATCGTCGGATTCGAGATCAGCATGATGAGGAGCACAAGGGGAAAGAGCATCCATGGAAACCGGAAAGTGGGTTTCATATAATCCCGGGGCTCGCCAGTTATAACGTACGAGAAGAAGACCGGCGTCGCCAGGATCGGTAACGTAGTGCCCGCTATCTGCAGTATCCACAACGAATTCAGAAAATGCGGACTGGTAACGTTTAAATTACCGACCGCCGTAAGGGTATTTATCCCATATAAGGCGGTGACTATCCCGGCACCCACCATAGTCCCTATAAAAAGGGCGCCTATAAATACACCTATAAATATCAAAAATTGTAACGCTGGATGTATTTGCCGGTGACCCGGTTCCAGCTCTTTATACGGTGTATTTATCATCCGGCTTAAAATTCGTATTTTTGCAACGAAGATAAGTCATGTCAGTACAAATAGGAAATATTGATTTAGGGGAATTCCCGCTGCTGCTTGCGCCGATGGAGGATGTGAGTGATCCGCCTTTCCGTTATGTATGCAAGCAAAACGGCGCCGATATGATGTACACGGAGTTTATCTCATCCGAAGGGCTGATCCGTGATGCTGCAAAAAGCCGCCAGAAGCTTGATATTTTTGAATATGAGCGACCAATCGGTATCCAAATATTTGGCAGTGACATTGACCACATGCGCGAAGCAACTGAAATTGCCACGCTGGCTAATCCCGACCTGGTGGACATCAACTACGGATGCCCGGTAAAAAATGTGGCTTGCCGCGGTGCTGGCGCAAGTTTATTGCAGGATATTGACAAAATGGTTGCAATGACCAAAGCCGTGGTGGAAGCCACCCACCTGCCGGTAACGGTAAAAACCAGGCTGGGCTGGGACGACAATACCAAAAATGTGTACGAAGTTGCCGAACGTTTACAGGATGTGGGTATAAAAGCCCTCACCATTCATGGCCGCACGCGCTCACAAATGTATAAAGGCGTTGCCGACTGGCATCTTATCCGCGAAATAAAGAAGAATCCGAGGATAGAAATCCCCATTTTTGGAAACGGTGACATTGATTCTCCCCAAAAAGCCGCAGCCTGGCGGATGGAATTTGGCGTCGACGGGATGATGATCGGCAGGGCGGCAATAGGCTATCCCTGGATATTCAGGGAAATTAAACATTATTTTAAAACCGGGGAGCACCTTGACAAACCCACCATTGCCGAAAGGATAGCCGCCTGCAGCATTCACCTGCAAAAATCGATTGAGTGGAAAGGCCCAAAAACAGGCATATTTGAAATGCGCAGGCATTATTCCAACTATTTTAAAGGTATTGAGAACTTTAAGGAATACCGTATGAAACTGGTTACCGCAGGCAGTTTGAACGAAGTGCTTGAAATTTTGAATGAGGTCGAGCAAAATCCAAGGTACGCAAATTTTACGGCAGATGTTCTAAGTCTGTAGTCCAAAGTCTTAAGCCAAAAGAAAAAAGACTTTGGACTTTAGGCTTAAGACTTTAGACTTAAAAATTAATTTTAGAAATGGCTTGATATTTGTCTGTATAATATATATTTGGATAATTGAACTATTGATATGGTAACTATAATTACAGACGGTGTTAAGGTTTCGGTGGAAACCATTTACCAGCCTGAATACTCAAACCCGGCCAATGACCATTTTATGTTTGCCTATAAAGTAACCATAGAGAATATGGGAAATTACGCGGTGCGGCTATTAGGGCGGCATTGGTATATTTTTGATTCGAACGGTGCAAAAAGAGAAGTGGAAGGAGAAGGCGTTGTAGGCCAGCAGCCTGTTATCGAACCCGGCAATTCGCATGAGTATGTCTCAGGCTGTAATTTAAAAACAGACATGGGCAGTATGAAAGGTGAGTACCAGATGACACGCTTAATGGATAATTCGTTTTTTAGTGTACAGATCCCTGAATTTTACCTGGTGGCCCCTTACAGGATGAACTAACCCGGCTTAAACTTTATATTCTTAAAACAAGAAACCCTTCCCGGTAAATCGGGGAGGGTTTTTTGTTTGGAATATTTTCCAACTTGTGGAATATTTTACCTGTGTTTTTCGCGTGGTTGCGGCTGTGAACGCTGCTGTTGTGGTCGTTGTTGCGGCTGCGCACGTTGTTGCGGCTGCGCCCGTTGCTGTGGTTGTGCCCGCTGCTGTGGTTGTGCCCGCTGCTGTGGTTGCGCCCGTTGTTGCGGTTGCGCCCGTTGCTGTGGTTGTGCCCGTTGCTGTGGTTGTGCCCGTTGCTGCGATTGTGCCCGTTGCTGGGGTTGCGCCCGTTGTTGCGGTTGCGCCCGTTGTTGCGTTTGTCGGGCAGCGGCATTGTTTGCCGGCCTTGCTGTATTTGTGGCCCGGCTGGTATTAGCTGCAGGACGGCTATTTGTCGCGGCATTAGCACGGCCCGGAGCCGGTATCCTTGCCGCATGGCCCTGTGTATTAAATGGGTGACCGCCTGGTTTGTCCATTGCGGCTGCCGCCGGACGGCCGTGGTTTACCGATGCGAACTGGGCCCGGTTTTTGCCCGCAGCCTGCTGGTGAGATTCCTGCTGGGCAGTAGGTTGAACGTGGCGTTCCTTCATCGCCGTCTGTTCTTCAGGCCTTGGCCTTGCTGTAACCCCGCCGGGACCATTAAAGCTTTTGTGATTATTAACGTAAGTATTACGCACCACTGTACGATCGATGTAGGTATTATGGATTACTGTAGTATTTACTCTTACCACGGCGGTGTTATACCTGAAATGGTCACCATCCCATCTTCCGCCGCCATAACCATAGCCGCCATAGCCATAGCCATAATTAATACCTCCGTAAAAACCTACATGGGGGCCCCAGTATCCCATGTGGAAACCGTAAGACCCGCCTTCATAACCCCAATAGGCCGGAGTCCATAAAAGTTCTGGCTGCGGCGGTGCTACCCACACGCCCGGTACCCAATAATAGCCGTCGTTAGGGTCATACGCCCAGTAACCGGGCTGCCATAAATAACCATCCTCCGGGCAGGCGGGCTGTACATATACGGGTAATTCGGGAGGGGCAATTCCGACGGATATCCCAACGCTGACCTGCGCAGATACCTTTGACACGGCAAAGAACACTGCACATAATAAAATTAATATCTTTCCAATCTTTTTCATTTTAAGGGGCATTAGTATTTGTTAACTATTTAGTGTTTTATTGAGTTAAAGACAATCGGTAACCAATTAAGTTTTAAAATTTCCTCTGACTACTGGTATCAGGCTGACAGCAACGGATACCGGATATAATAAAAAACCAGCATATGCTGGTTTTTTATTATCGTATTTTCAATAGGTATTTTATCCACGCCTTTCACGCTGCGGGGGAGCTGGCCGTGCCGCCGGCACCGGGCGCTGTTGCGGGGCACGTTGCGGCTGAACACGCGGTTGCTGCACACGTTGTTGTTGAACTTGCTGCGCACGCTGTTGCGTTTGCTGCGCACGTTGCTGCGTTTGTTGAGCGCGCTGCTGTGTTTGCTGTGCGCGCTGTTGCACCTGTGCACGTTGTTGCGTTTGTGCTGCCCGCTGTTGACTTTCCTGCGCACGTTGTTGCGTTTGTTGTGCACGCTGTTGCGTCTGAGCACGTTGTTGCGTCTGAGCACGTTGTTGTGTTTGGGCTGCGCGCTCTTGACTTTGCTGCGCTCGCTGCTGCACCTGTGCGCGTTGTTGTGTCTGTTCTGAGCGCTGTTGCTGGACTCTTGCTGCGTTTTCGGAGCGGGCTGCATTTCCGGAACGGGCTGCGCGTGCGGTAGTAGCGGTCCTTTCAGAACGGGCTGCATTTCCGGAACGGGCTGCACGTGTTGTTGTGGCTGCCCTTTCGGAACGGGCCCCGCGTGCTGCCGTAGCGGCGCTTTCAGAACGGGTTGCGCGTGCTGTGGTAGCTGCCCTTGAGGAACGGGTTGCATTTTCAGAACGCGTTGCACGGGCCGTATTAGCCACCCGGGCATTCTTTACAGGGGGCAGCCTCTTTATGGCTGCATTGGCGCGGGCCATATTTGTTACCCGGCCGCGTGTATTATATGCATGGCCGCTCACTTTATTCATAGCCGCAGCTGCCGGCCTTCCATGGTTTACCGATGCAAACTGGGCCTTGTTTCGGCTTGCTGCGTGTTGGTGCGATAGTTGCTCCGGAGTTGGCTGAACATGGCGTCCCCGCATTGCCGCCAATTCATTTGGGCGCGGCCTTGCTGTAACACCGCCCGGCCCGTTAAAGCTTGTGCGGCGGTTGCTAACTGAATTCCGGATCACGGTACGATCTATATAAGTGTTATTTATAACGGTCCGGTTTACATTTACAACTGCAGTGTTATATCTAAACCTTCCGCTATCCCACCTTCCACCGCCGTATCCATAGCCGCTGTAACCATAGCCATAATTAATACCGCCGTAAAAACCAACCTCATCGCCCCAGTAACCCATGTGGAAACCATAAGCGCCGGCATCGAAGGCCCAATAGGATGGTGTCCAGTAAAGGCCGGGATCAGGTGGGGCAACCCATACACCGGGTACCCAGTAATAACCATCGTTATCGTCATAGGCCCAGTAACCTGGCTGCCATAAATAACCGTCAACCGGGCAGGCCGGTTGTACGTAAACCGGTAATTCAGGAGGGGCTATCCCTATGGATACCCCCACGCTGACCTGTGCAGATGCGTTTGACAACGCAAAGCACGTCACGCACAGGAAAATAAATATTTTTGCAATCGTTTTCATAGTAGATCTTATTTGATGTACATGATATGACAATCGAAAACAAATAAAGTTTAATAAATTATTAACTAATACGAAATAAACTTCGTTTACCTGGGAATCGCATTATTATTTCGGATGTCGGATGTTCGATTTCGGACTTGGTAATTTTGATAGTCAGAAAATTCGAAAAAACAGAAAACAAGCAGTTGCTGCTCAAGTCTGTAGGATTTCCATCCTGTTAGTAAGTGTCCTTGTCAAATGCTCATTTTGCCTGCTGGTTGCGCGTCCTAAGTGCTTTTATTCTAACTTTACAAAATCAAATTTACCATTGAAATTAATGCCCGATAGCGCAGTAAACAAATCACCCCAATCCAACAAGATAATTTTATATTTTTTGTTGTTTTGGACGGTATTGAACGCCATCCAGGCTTATACGCTGGAGCTGCAGGGCGACGAAGCCTATTACTGGCTGTATTCTCGCTACTTAGACTGGGGCTATTTTGACCATCCGCCAATGGTGGCCCTGTTTATCCGGCTTGGCGACAGCATCATGCATAACGAGTTTGGCGTGCGGATGCTTACCGTATTGACCAGCTCCGCTTCGATCTACCTGCTATGGCTGATCTTAAAAAAATACGCCGTCGACGCTATGGCATTTGTGCTGGTGATATCGGGTGTTTTTATTTTCCATATCTACGGCTTCACCATCACTCCCGATTCACCGCTGTTCTTTTTCACCGTATTGTTCTATTACTTTTATCAGCAGTATATCGAAAAAGACAGGCTGGGCCTTGCCTTAATACTGGCTTTGATAATCGCCTGCCTGTTGTATAGCAAATACAATGCGGTATTGGTTATTGGCTTTACGGTACTCTCAAATATTAAATTATTGCAGCGATGGTCGTTCTGGCTCATCCTATTTTTGGCTGCAGTGCTTTATATGCCGCATATTTTATGGCAAATAAACCACGGCTATCCATCTGTCAATTATCACTTATTTGAGCGCTCCGGCGATTCTTACAATATTGTCAATACCTTTTCTTATTTACCGGGACAGCTTTTAATGGCCGGGCCGCTGATAGGCTGGTTCCTGTTTTACAGCGCTTTTACTACGCGTATTAAGGATGCCTTTATACGCTGCCTGATGGTAAACTGTGTGGGCACCTTGGTTTTCTTTTTTATAAGCAGTATTAAAGACGAAGTACAACCCCATTGGACATTTGTACTATTTGCGCCGCTGGTTATGCTGGTGCTTATTTGCTTTAAACAAAAAGGCGGCCGGCCAAAATGGCTGCTGCCTTTGGCGATAGTTAACGTGAGTATAATTTTAGTGGTCAGGATAATTATCATTTTTGGCTTTGGCTTTGCCAGGACCTACGGTCATTTAAAAAGCTACTATGGCTTCAAGGAATGGGCCAACGTGGTAAAGCAAAAGGCGGGGGATAATTATGTGATCATGAGCGAGGGCTTTCAAAACCCCTCGAAATACGATTTTTACACCAATAGCCTAAAATGTTTTGCCTACGATCCCCGCTATTACCGGCGTACGCAATTTGACATTTGGCCAATGGAAGATAGCCTGCAGCACAAAAAGGCCCTTTATTTAACTTATTACCCCATTAAGGGGCTTACTACCGATTCGATAAAAGTAGCCGCCGGCACCTGGTATATCGCCTGGGTTGATGACGTGCGTACCTATCAAAAAGTGAATTTTGAAATTCCATCGTACAAAATAACGGCGTCGCCCGGGCAGAAAATCACTTTCAATCTAACCTTAACAAATCCCTATCCTTATCCCATAAGCTTTAGCAACAATGGATACCAGCATAAACTGCTGCTGGAAGCTATCTTTTTTAAGGGAATTACCGGGATAAGTACCCAAAAGGCCGACAGTACCTTTAATAAAATAAGTTTAAAGCCCGGCGCAAGCACACAATATACTTTTACAGTGCTTGCCCCGTTACAGAAAGGAAATTTTGATTTGTTTTTTTCTTTACGGACAGATCCTTTTCCCGGAAGTAAAAACAGCAGGATTGTTAACTTTGCGGTTAAATAACGCCCCTGGTATATGATAAAAAAACTCTACTTAACGATCTTCATTTCTATATTAACGGGCACCGCCGCACTGGCGCAGAGTATTGATGTTGATTTCAGCGGCCTCGGGTTTTTAGATAACAGGGAATATAAGGACTTTGTTGCGCGGTCGCGCACCTATTCCGGGTCGCGGATAGCCTTCGACGCCGGCATCAGGATCGACAGCTTAAACGCGTTTGTTGTTGGTGCAAACGGCATACATGAGTTTGGCGCAGTTCCATTTTTTTTAAAGGTTGACCCTATTGCTTATTATAAATTTAAAAGCTCCAAATGGCTGTTTTTTGCGGGCGAGTTCCCCCGCGCCGGTTTGCTGGATAATTACCCCCGGGCTTTGCTAAATGATACCCTGCAGTATTACCGCCCTAACGTCGAAGGCTTGCTGATGCGTTATCAAACCCCGCATTTTATGGAAATGGGTTGGATCGATTGGGTTAGCCGGCAAACAGATACGGCCCGGGAACAATTTTTATTCGGGTTCCAGGGAAAATACAGACCTTCATTATCCGGCCCCTTTTACATGGTGCACTATTTCATGCTCGAGCATAATGCCGGCGCTGCGATATTACGGCCCGATGACCATATCCAGGATAATGGCGGCGCACAGGTCAGGCTCGGACTTGATCTTTCCAAAAAACAAAAACTACTGGATTCATTAACATTTGAAGCCGGGGGCATGATGTCGCTCGAGCGTACCCGCGGGCTTGACGGATTACAAATGCCCAAAGGACTTGTAGCCAGCGTTTACGCAGGCTATTGGCGTATTGCCATATTTAATGAGTTTTATATAGGCCAGGGCTCGCACATTACTTTTGGCGATGCCTTTTATGAAAAGCATTTCTATAACCGCACAGATTTTATTATTACCCCTTTCAGCGCCAGCGGATTAAAGGGCCAGTTTGTATTCACCATGCACAAAACCCCGGGCTATACCAGTAACCAGGAAGCCTTTAGAATAACCTATGAATTGGGAAGGAAGGTGGTGGGAAAGTTTGGAGGTTATTGAGCTGAAAGCAAAAAGCAGAAAGACCAAAGCTTTTTTCTTTTCGCTTTCTGCTTTCGGCTTTTAGCTTTTCCCCAAATCAGTGTCCCGATATATCCCCGCTGCCGCTTTTATGTTTGTTAACGCTCTTTGGCCCGCCGCTGTAGTGTACGTCGCCGGAGCCATTAACCGCGGCGTCAACCTTTTCGCTGGCATTAATATCCGCATCGCCTGAACCTGAAACACGTACTGCTGTGCTTTCGGTTAACAGGCTGCCTGCCCTAAAATCTCCTGAACCAACGACACTTGCAGTCGAGTTGTCAGCCCTTCCTGACAATCTCATATCGCCTGAACCGCTAATACTGCTTTCCAACGTTTTTACGGTCACTTTGCCTGACATATCACCCGAGCCGCTGATCCTTAACTTCAGGCTGTTAGCAGTGATCCCTTCCCTAAAGGCTACATCGCCAGAGCCGGAAATGTTAATCTCATTCAAAGCTTTCGCAGTAACGTGTACCAATATTTTTTTATGGTGGCCAAACCAGTTGCCCCAATTCCATAGGTCGTGCTTACTGTATATTTTTAGTACCCCGCCGTTTACTTCGGTCAAAATATGTTCCATTACATCCGCCGGCGCTTCCACCTTTACCGATTCGGTGGCTCCCTGGATAATATCCACATCAAACGGGCCGGCCACATTTATAGCGTTAAACCCCGAAAGATGGCGGTCAACAATTTCAGAAGCATTAATTATTACTGCCGGATGCGGTTTCGCAATGGCAAAGCCAGCGCTTGCAATAAATGCAGCAGCCAGGAATATCCTTACTAATGATCTCATAGTTTATTTGTTGTTTAAATATTAAGACGACAGCAAAAACAATTAGGTTGCACTAAAGTAGAAAAATTCTTTTTATTCAAGTGGCTTTCCCGGGTTGGAGGTCCACTATTGGTAAGAACTTGTGAGAAATATTTTTTTAGGGTCCTTCATTTCTATAAGTTCTTTTAGTGCCAATTTTCGATTTTTGTGACTTTTCAAATAGGCCTCACATACCCGGAAACCGATAAAATAAGCGAGGCTTCCTGGCCTGTTCTTTGCTTTATCCGGTACATCGCGAAACCATTTCATATTAATTGCCGAATCCTTTTCGGGTCTGAAATCCTTCCAAAGGCCCTTTTCATTGGCAATGCCATATGCCCAGGTCGCCGGAATCGTTCGTTTGCCGGTCACCTGGTAGTTAACAAATTCCGCACCCCCTTCTATCATCGCCAACTCTAAATTTGTTGCAGGGCTTTGATCTTTTTGCTGGAAATGGGCCAGTTCGTGGATTGTTTGTGGTAAGATGTCTACGCCTATTTCGGCGTCCATTTCGCAACCTATATAAAGCGTATTGTCGAATTGAGTACCGCCAACTTCAAATTTGCCAATGGTAAAGCAGATAACAGGGATTTTCAATGCAGGGTATAGTGTCTTAAATTTGCGAAGGTATTGCATGATCAAAGGTTTTTTACCTGCGATAGCTTCAGTCTTTTCACGAATAGCCAGGTAATCCGTCCTCCTTTTTCGTATCGTTTCAAGGTACTGCGCTTCATAGCAGTTAGCGGCTTTCATGTATTGCCTCAGGCCTTCGCTCGCATTATCCACAAAGATCGATTTGATTACTTTCAGGCTGTCGTCGGTTGCTTTTTGGTTTTGCAATAGGTCAAATGCCCGCCAGAAATTATTAATGTCGCTCGTAATAATATGCGCAGAATCAGGATTTGTGGTAACCCGGTCTTGTCCATTAATTATACCCGTAGAAAATATGCAGGTTAGAATAAGTATTAATCTGATATATCTTTTCATAACCTGATCCTGTCAATAATAACAGCTCTGCATTCGGAAGGACCCCGCCAACTTCACAAAATCGCGTATCAGCTGAGCAGCAGAAAGCCAAAAGCTTTGGACTTTTCGCCTTCTGCTTTTAGCTCCTTAAAACTTGCTTATCTCCCCGCTCCCGCTTTTTGAGCTGTTAATAGTTTTGGCAGTTCCGGTATAACGGACATCGCCCGAGCCGCGAATAGCAGTATCAACTTTATCGCTTGCATTAATTTCGGCTTTACCGGAGCCTGAAACATGAACAGCTGAAACTACCGTAACAAGACTGCTGGAAGTAAAATTCCCCGATCCTATTACCCTGACCTTTGAATTTTCGGCACTGCCTGAAAGCTTCATAGCACCCGATCCCGAAAGACTGCTTTCCAGGGTTTTCACATCTACCTTGCCAACCATGCTGCCCGAACCACGCACCCTTAATTTCAAGGCGTCGGCAGTAATTCCCTCATTGAAAGAGACATCGCCCGAGCCCGAAATACTTATGAATTTAAGGTCTTTGGCTGTAATATAAACCGCTATTTTTTTATGGTTACGCCAAACGCTTTTGTCGCCGTACCAGCTTTTGTAACTCCAGCCCCAGTTATCGTGGGCATTGTGTATTTTTAATATACCCCCTGTCACTTCTGCAGTAATGCGGCCCTTAACATCATCAGGAATATCAATTTTTACCGACTCTACGGGCCCTTGTGCCAGGTGCACTGTAAATGGACCGGCAATTTTTATACCGCTAAAGCCCGAAAGGTGCTCATCAACACTTTCAATGGTATCCGCTTTTACTGCCGGATTGGATTTTGCAAACGAATAGCTGGCGCTTGCAATGAGCGCAGCAGCCAAAAAAAGCTTAGTTAGTGATCTCATGGTTTATCTGTTTTTCAACAAGACGACAAGAAAAAGCAATAGGTTACACCGAAATAAAAAAATGTTTATTTAATATCGAATAACAAATGATGAATATCGAATGACGAAGTAAAAACTTCAAAATTCATCATTCGACATTCGTTATTCAGCATTTAGTTCCCCCTTTAGGGGGTTAGGGGGCCCTAATCCACCACCACCCCTATATAATAATTAAAGGTATCCACCTCGATATTTTCTTTGGTCGCATCCTTCAGATCAACGGGCTGGAAGCGGGTTGTTGGCTTAATAAACTGGTATTCGCCCCCTTTTATTCTTACTTTAACCGGCATATCGAAATCTTTAGCATCGGCTATCCAGCGGCAATTCAGTTTGCCGTGCATAAACATAAAATCAAGAATAGGTAGATTTTTATAATGCAGGTACTGATCAAAAACCGGCTTCAGATTTTTACCTGCCTTATCGCTGATGTAATCGACAATATCATCATAGGTTACGGTTTTATGGTAAAATGTTTTGTTAAGGCCGCGCAATATGCTGCGCCATTTTTCATCATCATCAATAACGGTGCGTACCATATTCATCAGGTTGCCGCCTTTATAATACATATCACTTGAACCTTCTTTGTTTACGTTATAAGGGCCAACAATCGGCCTGTCGTTTGCGATAAGGAAACGTGTGCCATGTACATACTCCTGCCCGGCCTGCTTGCCGTACCTTTGTTCAATAAATAACGATTCCGAATAATTGGTAAAGCTTTCGTGTATCCACATATCGCCCAGGTCCTTCGAGGTGATGTTATTGCCAAACCATTCGTGCCCGCTTTCGTGTACGACAATGAAATCCCATTTCAAGCCCCAGCCCGTTCCCGAAAGGTCACGGCCTAAATACCCGTTTCCAAAATGGTTGCCGTATGCGGTACCGCTTTGATGCTCCATGCCGAGGTGCGGAGCTTCGATCAGTTTGTAGCCATCCTCGTAAAACGGATATGGCCCAAACCAGTGTTCAAATGCACTGATCATATCTTTCACATTTGCGCCGAATTGCTTTTTGGCTTTTTCAAGGTTATAGGCCAGCACCCAATAATCCAGGGTCAATTTGCCTTTTTCGCCATCATAAGTATCGCTGAAATGTGTGTATTTGCCAATATTGGCCTCGATATCATAGTTGTTGATCGGATTGGCCACAAACCAATCGAACCGTGTATATCCGTTGCCCAGATCAGTTACCTTACGCAAACGGCCGTTCGAACAATCCTGCAAACCGGTTGGCACGCTGATGCTGATCAAAGCGCTGTCGACCTCATCATACTGCTGGTCTTTATTGGGCCACCATACACTGGCGCCCATACCCTGGCAGGCGGTAGCCACCCAGGGATTGCCGATGGAATCTTTTGCATAAACAATGCCGCCATCCCATGGCGCACGCTTAGCAATGGTTGGGTTGCCCGAGTAATAAACCCTGAACTCGTCCTTGCTGCCTTTTGTTATCGTTTTAGGAAAAGTTACAAATACGGCATTATATTCGCGGGTGTAGGGCAATTCCTTTCCTTTATACACAACCTTTTCAACCTTCAAATTGGCAAAAAGGTCAAACTGTAGTTTTGTAAAATCTTCTACCGTAGTAAATTTAAAAAGCGTACTGCCGCTGATGAATTTATTTTCGATATCAAACTTCACATCCAGGTGATAGTAATCAATATCATAGCAGCTACGCAATGGCGATATATAGCCGCGCAAAGAATCGGCGCGGGTAAATTTTTCTTTGGGGACGCCCAACTGCGCCTTTGCACTAAGGGTAACTAACGCCAGTGCTGCTATCAATAATCGGTGTAATTTCATATAATCGGTATAATCTTAAAATTATCGGTGAAATTAATTTTCCAAAACAGTAACCTTCACGCTTGACTTATCCTGCGCATCATGGTATATCCTTATCGTCGCCTTCTGAAAATCTGAATCTTTTGCATGGTAAATATCCTCAAATTTCTGCGGATTCCGGTCAGCCAGCGGGAACCACGAGTTTTGTACCTGTATCATGATGCGGTGACCTTTCCTGAAGGTATGCGCCACATCGGGCAGATGATATTTTATCTCGGTTATCTTGCCGGGAATAAAGGGTTCCGGTTCTTCAAACGAGTTGCGGTATTTGCCCCTGAAAATTTCACCACGCACCAGCATTTCATAACCGGCCATGGTTACTTTTTTTGGATTTGGTTTTGGTTCGGGGTAGTTATCCGGGAAAACGTCGATCAGCTTAACTACGTAATCGGCATCTGTGCCTGTGGTTGACGAGAACAAATCGGCCATTACGGGACCGGTTAAGGTGATATCCTCTTTTAAAGTATCGGTTTGATAAACCTTCACATCCGGCCTTCGGCCCGCAAAGCGCTGATCATCCAGCATATATTCCCTGGTACGCTGAGCCTGTATGCCATCCTGGTAAGGAACCGGCGAATTGGGGTCGCTTACATATTCATCGAAACTGCCGGCCGCCTTCGGGGCGTCGAATGAGAGCTTGCCGCCGGCATGAAAATATAGTGTTTTTTCAATAGTGTTTTTTGGCGGCCAGGCATTAAACTTATGCCATTCGTTACTGCCTGAAACAAAAATGGTGGCTTTTGGCAGGGCCATTTCACCTTCACCCTTCAGGTAGAATTTAAAAAATGGCAGCTCCACGTTCTCCCGAAACCATTCACTGGTTTTTGCCCCGAAATCCTGGTCGCCGAAAAACTGTCCATCGCCGCGCTCCCAGCCGCCGTGGAACCATGGGCCCAGCACCAACATATTGGGGTGCGTTGCCGGGTTCTGTTTTTCTATAGCCTTAAAAACCTGCTGTGCTCCAAAAGCATCTTCAGCATCAAAAAAACCGCCAACCACCATAGTTGCCGGGGTAATATTTTTTAAATGCGGGCGGATATTCATCCCCTGCCAGAACACATCATAATTGGGGTGCGCCATTACATTATCCCAGAATTTCACCGAATCGCCTAAGTATCTTTTTTTATAGTTTGGCAATGCACCCAGGCCGAGGTAAAATTTATAAATGTCCGATTCTTTAAATTTGATACCGTTTTTAAACTGTGCCGGGGTAATTGGCTTTGGACGTGGGACACCAAAATTGGTGTAAAATGCAAAAGCATCCATCACAAAAAAAGCGCCGTTATGATGAAAATCATCGCCCATGAACCAGTCGGTGACCGGTGCCTGCGGCGATACCGCCTTTAGTGCCGGGTGTGCGTTTGGCAACGATGCGGTGGAATAGAATCCGGGGTACGAGATGCCTTCGATCCCCACCTTGCCATTATTGTTGGGCAGGTTTTTTATCAGCCAGTCTATCGTATCGTAGGTATCCGAGCTTTCATCTGTAACATTACCTTTTTTGTTCTCGATATCCGGGCGTACATCGACAAAATCACCTTCGCTCATCCAGCGGCCGCGCACATCCTGGTACACAAAAATAAACCCGTCCCTGGCAAGCAGCATGTTTTGCCCAAGTGTCTTTTTATATTCATTTTCGCCATAAGGCCCAACATTATAGGGCGTACGGGTCATTAAAATGGGATATTTTTTTGATTGATCTTTTGGCAGGTAAATGGAAGTAAACAGGCGCTTGCCATCGCGCATGGTAATGTACTTTTCCATTTTGGTATAATTTTGCCTGATATAGGCCGAATCCTGGGATGCCTGCGCGAAAGTACAGGTATACGCCATCGCAAACCCGAGTAAGAGCAGCAATTTTCTCATTGTGTGTTGGTCAGTTAACGGGGGCTAATTTAGCAAGTTAATCCATAATATGCTATTAGTGTTAATACTGTTACAAGAAATTGGCAAAAAAATACTTATTAAAATAATTTAAAAAGTATTGTGATTGTCAAACTTAATTTATTAAGTTTGTATTGGAATAATGCACAGCATATCAGTAAATAGACTTTTCGTTAACCTTATGTCGGTAAGGGTAATTTTAATAGTTAATTGGTTTGAATGAAATCCTCGCCCAGGCGGGGATTTTCTTTGTGTATTTATTCTATTTCCAAAGTCTTGAGTCAGGCTTTGGACTTTAGGCTCAAGACTTAAGACTTAGAAAAATGGCCCGATTAAATTTACTTGAAGAAACGCGTTACGAGAAGCTGCCGGTAACGGTACACAGCAGCCAGGGAGAGGCCTCGTTAGCCGTGGCAGCGCGGATAGCAAAGCTGATAAAAAGCAAGGAAGCCAAAGGCGAAAAAACCGTACTTGGCCTGGCAACAGGTGTAACCCCCATCGGCGTTTATGCCGAACTGGTGCGCCAGCACAAAAAAGAAGGCCTGAGCTTTAAGAATGTGATCACTTTTAATTTGGACGAGTACTACCCGATGCAGCCCAATGCAGCACAGAGCTATGTAACGTTCATGAACGAAAACCTGTTCAGCCATGTAGATATAGACCGGGAAAACGTACATATCCCCGATGGTACTTTACGTAAGGAGGCTGTTGCAGCTTTTTGTTTAGACTATGAACAAAAGATCACCAAACTTGGCGGATTAGACCTGCAGATACTTGGTATAGGCCGAACCGGCCATATCGGATTTAACGAGCCCGGCTCAGCGCCAAATTCAGGCACAAGGCTGGTAACGCTTGATGATCTGACCCGTAATGACGCCTCGCGTGACTTCGGCGGAAAGCAAAACGTACCCACCAAAGCCATCACGATGGGTGTAGGCACCATCTTCAAAGCCAGGGAGATCATCCTGATGGCCTGGAGCCAGAAAAAAGCCCCCATCGTAAAAAAAGCAGTAGAAGGGGAAATATCAGGCGATGTACCGGCTACGTTTCTCCAATTGTCCGACCATGTGGAATTCGTATTGGATGAAGCCGCAGCAAGCTCGCTGACCCGGTTTGATACCCCCTGGCTGGTAAAAGACTGCCATTGGGAAAACGGCCTGAAAAAGAAAGCCGTGATCTGGCTGGCCGAAACCGTGAATAAACCCATATTAAAACTTACCGAGGAAGATTATAACAACCATGGTATGGCCCAGCTTGCCGTAGAACAGGGGCCGGTATACCAGATCAATATTGACATTTTTAACCAGTTGCAGCATACGATCACCGGCTGGCCGGGCGGAAAGCCCGATGCCGACGATTCGCAAAGGCCCGAAAGGGCACAGCCGGCCCGAAAGCGCTCCATCATCTTT
>CAIPFE010000056.1 GCA_903864275.1 uncultured Mucilaginibacter sp. | reverse complement strand
ATGTAAAGTGGCCCAGGGTAAAAACAAGATGAGCGTATTGAATGCTGTTAGAAACAAAATCATCCACCGAATCTTCGCCGTTGTCAAAAATCAAACTCCTTATAAAAACAACTTGCTTTTATCATAGAAATCGCCATGACGCGGGGGGCATGGTCACACAATTATCACCACTTCCCCCATATCCGCCAGATCCATATATTGTTTAAAATTCTGGACATCCTCAACAAGCATTTTCTTAAACAAAGGGTTTAATATATGTGCAAGGCCTGCGCCAAAGCCGCCCGCAGGGGGCTGGTAACTGATCACAATATCAACCAGCGTGCCATGGTCGTGAAACGAATCCCTGAAACGCACCTTACCTGCGTTATCAATTATTGAACCGGGCAGCGAGCTCCAGCCGATCGTCTCACCGGGAACATCGTGCACAATTTCGGCGTCCCAGCTTACGTTGGCAACGCCAGTCGGTAGTTTAAGCACCCAATGCGAGCGTTCCTCATCAATCATTTCCACACTTTGCAGGTGGTTCATAAATAAAGGCAGGTTATCCAGTTTGCGCCAGAAATTATAGACCTCCATCCGGGCTTTATTAACAGTAAATCTTGAGCGGATGTTTATATTAACCGGTCCTGTGCTATGTTTGCCTATTTGCGAATAAAGCTCGCAATGCCCTGTTATGCCGCGGTTTAACAGGTAACCGCCTGCGCCAAGCTTAATAATGCTGCCAAGCGGCTTCTTAAATAAATTCTTAAACCCCGAAAATGAAAGTTTTATCCCAGCTGCTATGGAGATGTAACGCTCCGGCCAGGTTAAATTTATCGATCCGGTTGGTTGGTCAGTTTCCTGTAATGCTGTTGTCGCCATGGTACTGTTCAAATAGGTATATGGATTGAACAAGAATGACGGCAGAATGGTTTTTTATTTTGTGATTACACCGATTATTGTGTGATTTCACCGATTTTCACTAGGGCCAGAGCTTTCAATAACTAAACTTGAACTTCGAAAGATCAGGCAGGAATTTCTTTTTGCGTTGCAGTTCATACCGGTATATCACCTGGCCCAGGTTTTTCATAAAGGGGTGGGTTACAGTTTTATATTCGTAAACGTTGGTGTTGTATATCTGGCTATCGTTTGATTGTACTACAGCAGTGAGAATAAATTCCACGTTGTTTTTAAAATCCACGATGTAAGCATTATCAATGTTATACCCGTATGAATCGCCAACCTTGTTAAATATCCTGATGCCGGGGTTGATCACGGCAAGGCTGTCACCACCATAAAACAGGAACTTACAATAGGCCGGGTAATAGTCAGGTACATTATAGGTTGGCTTTTTACTCTCGTTGGGGAACATACTCATATAATGGTAAATGAATTTGTAATCCTGCTTTGTTAAATTATATTGCTGATCTTTTGGAAAGGTTTCGGGGAAAAGCAACCGTTTTAATACCATTTGCTGGTCGGCGATAGTGTAAACATTTTTATCCATAAAGCTGAAAGGCTGCATTATCAGTTTGTTATTATTATCGATATAGCCCTTGCCCTGTATCATGTTATCAAGATGCATGGGGTAATCCTTTTCATCGTACTGTGCCGGCTGGTGATATATAAGCTTTTCGCCTTTGTAAAAATCAATGGCGTTGGTGTGTTTGGCGCCTTCGCCGCCATCACCAATAGCCAGGCGGCCAATAATACGGGTGTTATTTAAGCCGTATTTTTTGAGCTTTTTATTGATCTCATCGCGGCCGACAAATTCATAAAGCCGGTTATAGGCAAAATTGTCGCTCACCAGCAATATCTTTTTTATATAATTTTCGATGCTTGGCAAACCGTTGGCTGATGAAGTATCTTCAACCATTTTTGTTTCCCCGGCAAATGAACTGTCGGTTTTCATCGTGGTTTTTTTATCCAGGCCATGGATATTCAATTCATTCAATTTCTCCAGGGCAAATATGGCTGTCGGCAGTTTAACCGTACTGGCCGGGTAAAAATAATGGTTGGCATTAAGGCGGTAGCTGTACGAGGTAAAATGCGGCACGTTATTTCCATCGCGGTCAATTTGGGTATACAGTATCTGTACTTCGTTATGCGTGGGATGGTGGAGGATGTGCTCGAATAATTCAGGATGGGATTCGAGCAGGTTTTTTAGGAAAATGGTATCGGTTTGCTGCGCCGATGCAATGGTAGATATGATAATTAACAAAATCGTGATGTAACATTTCATAGAGGGAAGTATAAAATTAAAAAGTCAGATCAGATTGTTAAATAAGAATCACCATTCGGTAAATTCATGGTAAATTAAGCTTTCGCTATCCAATGATTGTTCGTACTCTTTTACCTCTTTGTAAGAATTTTCAACTATGCTCTTATTCTCATACCATCTGTCTTCTTGGGGGTCATAGAATACACCATTCGTCAATTCAGTTAAAATAGCGCTCGTCATTAGTGCAAATCGAACTTCAAAGGTGTCGCTTGCATGCCAATTAAAGGTTGCGACTTTTCTACAGTTTTGTAAACGATTTTCTATTTCAGGAGGCGCAAAAAGAATTTCTTCTTTCTTCTTGTGTAAGAGTTTGTTGAAAAAACTTGGCTCAGCGTTTAATTTTTTCTTTTCGATTTGTAAACTAAAATCATCAAGGTAAAGTTCAAAACCACTTATCAGTGTTATGCCCCTTAGAATTTCGAAGGGGGGATTAGTCAGCTGAAATTTAAATGGTAAAAAACCTGTTTGGTTAGTGAAAGAAAAGTCTGGGTGTACCTCAACAACCATCTCGTACTCATTAAGTCGTTTAACAATACGTTGAATTAAGTCGTCTGAGAATTGTTCGCTATAAACATGCAAGTCTACACTCATATTAATTGCATTTATTAGGCTATAGAAATAATAACATTAGTGATTTGAAACTAAATTAACCTTCCCTAATTTACTAAACATTCATTAATCCTATAACATTATTTGAGTTTTTAAAATTCTTGTTCTACATTTACACCGCTTTAGGTTCCACCCCAACTAAGTTGAGGTGGATTAAAAGGGAATACGGCGTAATTCCGTAACTGTCCCGCAGCTGTAAGCTCCATAACCATTGTCCATTCCATTGGTCACTGTCCCGGTTTAAATCGGGATGGGAAGACCGGGCAAAGGGGAGTAAGTCAGAAGACCTGCCAGAGCATAAATATTATTCATAGCTTTCGGGGATTGAAGCTTGAATGTGAAACTTTTCCATCGTTTCCATTCCTTTCATTTCTGTATGCTGTGGGTTTAAACTCACAACAACATGAAAAAAAATTATGTTTTAGTTGCTGCAGGCCTGGGGCTTGTGCAACTGGCGCTGCTCAGTACGGCAGCGCAGGCCCAGGACAAAGACACGGTCAGGGTACTCAATGGTGTGGTAGTTACAGCCACGCGGTCACCCAAAAAATTATCAGACATCGGCAGGGTGGTGGATGTGATCACCGCCGAAGACATCAACCGTGCACAAGGCAAAACCCTGCCCGAATTGCTCAACACCGTGCCCGGCATTACCTTTTCGGGGGCAAACAACGCGCCCGGGATAAGTTCATCCCTGTTTCTGCGCGGCGCCTCAACCGGGAACACGCTTATACTCATTGATGGCTTCCCGGTTAACGATGCTTCTCAGATAGACGGCAGTTATGACCTGAATGCTTTTCCGCTTGACCAGATAGAGCGTATCGAGATTTTGAAGGGGAGCGGCTCAACTTTGTATGGGTCAGATGCCGTAGCGGGCGTGATCAATATTATTACCAAACATCCAACAGGGAAAGGCATTAAAACCAACGTACAGCTTAGCGGAGGTACCTACAACACTTTTAAAGAATCGGTTGGGCTAAATGGGAAGGTGAATAATACTGGCATCGCCACTAATTTGTCAAATACTGATTCGCGTGGATTTCCGGCCGCTACCGACACCACCCGGAAAGGAAATTTCAGGAACGACGATTTCCATCAAAAGGCAGTGAGCGTAAACCTTAACCAGCAGTTAAGCTCAAAATTGAGTTTGACCGGAAATTTCCAGGCAACCAGGAATACCGGGAATTTACCCTACGCGGCTTTTACCGACGACCAGGCCTATACTTATTCAAACACATTTTTATTGGGGGGAATAGGAGGTAAGCTGCTTTTAGACAAAGGCAGTTTGCAGGTCAACCTGAGCCAGAACACCGTTTTGAACAACTATAACGATCCGGCGAGTGCGGCAAATTTTGATTTGGCCTCATACCAAAAAAATACCGGTCGCATTACCAATGCCGAGGCAGTTTTTAATTATAGTCTGGGTAAAAACCTGGATATTACCAGCGGTGCGGACTTTAAGTATAGCAGCACCAGCCAGTACACTACTTATGACACGATACCGAAACCCGGCAACAGCATTGGCAGTATTTACACTTCTTTATTTTATAAATCCGGCATTTTCCACATGGAGCTGGGCGGCCGCTATAACCATGATTCCAAATACGGGAGTAATGAAACATATACCGTAAACCCTTCTGTATTTGTTTTTCAACGGCTTAAAATATTTGCCACTGCGGCCTCTGCATATAAATCCCCCTCGTTATACCAGCTATCTTCGCAATATGGCAATCCCGGTTTGAAGCCTGAGACAACCACCTCATACGAAGCAGGTTTTGAGTTGGAACTGATCAGGAACGCATTATCATTTAATACGGTATTTTATAAATATCATACCAAAGATGTGCTGTATTTCCTTGACGAGCCTAACCCTCCTTATGGTATATACGAAAATGGCCAGGTGCAAAACGACAAAGGCTTTGAGAGTGAATTAAAGCTAAATCTCGATAAAATAACCGCCTCAGCTTATTGGGCTTATGTAACCGGTACGCTGACCGACGAGAAGGGCATAAACACGAATAATCTTTTCCGGCGGCCAAAGAATACTTTCGGTGCGAACATTTACTATAATTTCACAAAAAGCTTTTCAGGGGGGTTAAACTATAGATATACCGGCGACAGGACCGATGAAGCATTTAATCCTGTAACCTTTGCATCTTCCGTTGTTACCTTAAAGGCTTATAGTTTATTGGATGCGCATCTTCAATATACTGTAAACACGCATATCAGCTTGTTTACCGATCTTAAAAACCTGCTTGATGAAAAATACACCGACTGGCTGGGCTACAATACCAGCAGGTTTAATTTTATGGCAGGGATAAGGTATCAGATAAATTAGAAGTTTTATTTGAATAGATAAATCATTAGCTTTACTTGGTTGATTTAAAGGCCCTAATCTTTTATCCAAACTATCTACTTGAACCTTAACTGAATTGCCATGAAACAAATTAAATTTAATTATCTGCTTATTGTACTATCATTATTGATTGTGTTTCAATCCTGCAATAAAGAAAAATTGGCCCGGGCGCATATAGCAACTGCCGGTACTGGCCTGTCCGTTAAGCTTACTGCAGGCTTATATGTTTTAAACCATGGAGGTAGCAAAACTTCAGCTTCATTAACCTTTTATGAGTTTAATTCGAAAAAGCTTTACCCCGATCTGTACGACAGTGTAAATAACTCCTCTATGGCAATGCGCGGCGTTGATATGGAAATTTATGGTTCAAAATTGTACTGCACTACCGATACAGATCTTTATGTGGTAAGCGCCCAAACCGGCCAATTGATCGCGAAGGATGTCAGTATTTCATGGGGAGGCGTAGGCCGCGTAGCTTTTTATAAAAATAACCTTTTTTTCAACACTTATATAATTGACTCAACAGCTTTGTCTATAAACGAAAATAATCATATTCCTTATGGATATTTTCCTCGAGGATCGGAAAGTTCAACATTTGTAGTAAATAACAAATTATACCAAGTCGTTGAAGAGTCTAGCTATGGCGGCTATGACAGCCTTGTTGTTATTAATTTACCTAACCTGGCCCTGATAAAAAAATTACCACTTCCGGGACATGTCTTTTCAGCCACGGCCGACAATTATGGAAATTTATATTTCAAGGGGCTGCTGGATTCGCTGGCAGACCCCTACGATGATAATTTAGCAAGTTTTATCAGCGTGATCAATTACACAGCAGATACTATAAAATCAAATTTGGGTGCTAAGTCAAATAAAAGTCAAATTTTCGCGCAGGGCGATTTCGTTTACTACCCAACGATAGACAATAAAATCGCGGTGTACAATGCAAAAACACAAACTGCTGTACGGGATAATTTTATTACAGACGGTACTTTGCTTACCAGTCCGAGCGCGATTGCGGGTAACAGTGTAACAGGAGAAATTTTTATCACCGATGTTAAAGACCGTGTATCAAACGGAATGCTTTATGCTTTTGATAACACGGGCAAACTGGAATATTCATTTGTTACCGGTATTAATCCCGAAAGGATAGTATTGCTCAAATGAAGCAAATTCAATATTGTTTTATTTTAGACGGATAATCCGTAATTTTACCAGATAATTTTAATTATGTCATTACAAAAGATCAATACCCGCACAGTAGTGCTTATATTAATGATCGTCGCGGCGGCGGCCATGCGATTGCTGAGCTATAAGTTCCCGTACATATTAAGCAATTTTACCCCGGTAGGGGCAATTGCACTTTTTGGCGGCGCTTATTTTACCGATAAATGGAAAGCATATCTTGTTGTACTAATAACTTTGTTCGCAAGTGATGTTTTGATAAATTATTTGTACACTTCCAAATGGATATTGTGGTATGGTGGCTCGTTCTGGGTTTATTTAACTTTTGGCATTATGGTATTTATCGGCAGCCTGATCAAAAAAGCAAATATTGCCAATGTGGCTATTGCATCTTTGGCATCCATATGCATACACTGGTTGATTATCGATATGCCATTTTTATATGGAACCTTATATCCGCATACGTTAGCTGGCTATGGTAGATCATTGGTTGCAGCCATTCCGTTTGAACGCAATATGGTTTTGGGCGATATTGTTTTTTGCGCGATACTCTTTGGCGGTTTTGAATTAGCTAAAAGCAAATACAGCATTTTGCGGGGCAAAAAAGAGCTGGCCGTATAATTTAAAAATATTCATAAGGAAAGCGGCCTGGCATAACGGGTCGCTTTTTTTATGAGGTGATATTTTGTGAAAAAAAAAGATATATCCGATGAAAAAGATCGCTGTATTAACCGGCGCCGGCATCAGCGCCGAAAGCGGCCTCAAAACCTTCAGGGATAGCGATGGCTTGTGGGAAGGTTATAATATTGAAGATGTAGCAACGCCCGAAGCCTGGCGGAGAAATCCAAAATTAGTACAGGATTTTTATAACGAGCGCCGCAAAAATGTATTGGCTGCCCAGCCCAATGCCGCCCATTACGCCCTGGCCAAGCTGGAGGAAAAATATGATGTAACCATCATTACCCAAAATATCGATGACCTGCACGAAAGGGGAGGCTCAAGCAAAGTGGTACACCTGCATGGCATAATCACCCGTTCGCAATCCAGTAAAAACCCAAAGCTTACCTACCCGATAAACGGCTGGGAAATAAAAATGGATGAAGTTTGTGAATTAGGCTCGCCATTACGCGCCCATGTGGTTTGGTTTGGCGAAGAAGTACCAATGATTGAAACAGCCGCGCAAATCTGTACGCAGGCTGATCTGTTTATTTTGGTAGGATCATCGCTGGCTGTTTACCCCGCTGCCGGTTTGGTTAATTACGTACCGCGCGGGGTACCCAAATATATTGTCGATCCTAAAATCCCGGAATTAAATCAAAATAGTTCTTTTATTAAGATACAGGAGAAAGCAACGGTGGGCGTGCCGGCATTGGTTAGTCAGCTTCTGATCACAGATTAAAGACTGATTTCGCTGATTCACATAATTGCGCCTTACATAACATCTGCGTAATCAGAGCAATCTGCTAAAATCTGTGATCCAAAATCGGTGAAATCAAATAATAATCGGTGTAATCCAAATCAATAATCGGTGAAATCCAACAAAAAAAAATGCATATTCAACTGGAGCGGCGGCAAGGATAGCTCCCTCGCGCTATATCATTGCCTTCAAAATTCCGATCTGGATATAAAATACCTCGTCACTACCATTAACGATGCTGTGGACAGGATCTCAATGCACGGCGTACGCACCGAGTTGCTGATTAGACAGGCCGAGAGCATTGGATTACCCTTATACCAGATCCGACTGCCTGAAATGCCGGGGATGGAAGCCTACGACACTATTATGCGCAAACATTTGACGCATTTTAGGGAGGAAGGAATCACCCATTCCATTTTTGGCGATATATTTTTAGAAGACCTGAAAAAGTACCGCGATGAACGCCTTGCTGAAGTCGGTATGACCGGCATTTATCCTTTGTGGAAACGCGATAGCTATGAACTGATCAATGAATTTTTGGATTTGGGCTTTGGTACGGTGATCGCTTGTACACAGGAACGTTTGGAGCGGATAGTAGGGAAGGAGATCACCCCTGAACTGATCATGTCGTTACCGGATGATGTTGATGTTTGTGGTGAGAATGGCGAGTTCCATACCTTCGCTTTTAAAGGCCCCATCTTTTCAAAAGAGATCAAATACAAAACAGGGGAGAAGGTTTTTAAGGAATATAAAGCCCCGCAAAATACCAATGATTCCTGCGTTTCCGACACCACTAAAAAATTCTCCGGTTTTTGGTATTGTGACCTGATTCCGGCCTGACTTCCCATTTATTTGGCACTTTATAGCAACAGAATATTATTTGGCAGCGATTTTTTAACGCTAATAAATAACTGTAAATCAATTATTTAAACTGTAATCAGAGGCAAAATGATTGAGGATGTTTATAAAGAGTAGCGAATAAATATAGCAAAACTCCAAATAAAATTTTGAACACTCAATTTATATGAAATAAGGTGCTATTGGTCAGCCTTTTATGAATCTTAACAAAGCTAATAATTATATCTGGCGTATGATTCTTTAAAATCCTTTCTCATCCCGTGGAAACGAGTTGAAACAGTTTTTAAAAATTCTTCGTCAAGCAATTCAAATACGCCGTTTACACCATCAACCACGTCGGCGTCGGCAATTTTATAGGTTTGCTCCAGGTTCCCCTGCTCTATCTTCACAATAAATTTATTGTTCATATTCAGGATAGATATTTTAAAGTCGGGGTGGGGTAATTCGGCGATGATTCTCATGGCATCTGTTAAGGATACTAAATAAAAGATTAAAAATGAGATTTGCCTTATTTACTTTCAAAACAGCATCGTTACTTTTGCGACATGGCAGAGGATTTAAGTATAACAACATCAACCGATAAAGGAGAGCAATATCAATCACTCATACCGCAGATCGAAGCGCTGTTGTATGGTGAACCCGAGCTGGTTGCCAATCTCGGCAATATTTGCGCGGCCCTTAAGGAGCAGTTTAAATGGTTCTGGGTGGGTTTTTACCTGGTAAAGGGTAATGAACTGGTGCTCGGCCCGTTCCAGGGGCCTGTAGCCTGTACGCGCATTGCATTGGGCAAAGGTGTCTGCGGTACTGCCTGGCAGCAGCAGAAAACATTGATTGTTCCGGATGTGGATGCGTTCCCCGGCCATATCGCCTGCAGTTCTTTATCGAGATCTGAAATTGTGATCCCGGTGTTTGCTGACCATAGGGTAGTGGCTGTTTTGGATGTAGATAGCGAAGCATTGGATCAGTTTGATGAAACCGATGCCAAATACCTGGAGCAAATCGTAAACCTGGTAAACTTTAAATGAGCAGGATATTTTTGATCCCGGGCCTGGGGGCTGATACCCGGGTTTATAATAATATCGACCTGAACGATTATGAAGTTATTTGCGTAGATTGGATAGAACCAAACAAAACTGATACTTTAGCAACTTATGCACAAAAGCTTATTTATCAATATCATATCATACCAAAATCCATAATAATTGGTAATTCGTTAGGGGGGATGATCGCCATTGAAATTGCTAAAATAATCCCGATGGAAAAGGTCATTTTAATTTCAAGCATCAAAACTACTGACGAGGCGCCCCGGTATTTTAGCCTGCTGCGGGCTGTTCCTTTCTACAAACCCATACCCGGAAAAGTATTTAATTTCATGGAGTTTTTGATTAAGCCGTTTTTCGGTCAAATGAACGAGACAGATAACTGGCTGTTCAGGGACATGCTGAAAACTTCATCGCCCGGATTTTTAAAATGGGCCATGGACGCTGTTTTGAAGTGGGATAATAAAATTATCCCGCCCAATGTTATACAAATTACCGGCGACAAGGACCTCGTGTTTAATTACAAAAAAATAAAAGGTGCTATAATTGTAAAAGGCGGCACACACATTATGATATTTGAACGGGCCAAAGAGATCAACAAAATATTAAAGCGGATTTTAAAGAAATGAAATTAACGGAAGCTTTTTACCTGCGTGATGATGTGATCGCTATAAGCAAAGACCTGCTTGGTAAATATCTTTTTACCCATATTGATGGTTTGACTACAGGTGGCTATATTGTTGAAACAGAAGCATATAATGGCATTATTGATAAAGCTTCGCATGCTTACGGGAACCGGCAGACTCCCCGCACAAAAACAATGTACCTACGGGGCGGCATCGCCTATGTTTACCTTTGCTATGGCATACACGAGATGTTCAACATCGTTACTTCTGTTGAAGGGCGGCCGCAGGCTATTTTGATCAGGGCAATAAATCCAACTGAAGGCCTGGATGTAATGCTATCCCGTCGTAACATGCTGGCGGTAAAACCCAATATTACCATGGGGCCGGGATCAGTGGCAAAAGCATTGGGAATATCTCGTAATATCAATGCGTTTAGCTTACAAAGCGATACCATCTGGATAGAAGACAGGGGATTAGTGTTCCCTGATGAAAGTATCGCTGCAGTACCGAGGGTTGGGGTTTCGTATGCTGCCAAGGATGCTTTATTGCCCTATAGGTTTTATGTCAAAAGAAATCCGTATGTAAGCAAACCGAATAAATAATTAATTTTGCCACAAATGCCTCTCTAATGACCTACCAAAACACCCTGGAATTTGCAACTGGTCTTGATGAACAAGATCCTCTAAAAGATTTCCAATCACAATTTTTAACCCCAAAGCACAACGGCAAAGACGCCATTTACCTTTGCGGCAACTCTTTGGGCCTGCAGCCGGTTACAGCGCAGCAGCATATCAACGATCAGTCCACCAACTGGAAAGAGCTGGCCATTGAAGGTTTTTTTAATGGGAACGATCCCTGGCTGGGGTATCATAAAAAGCTGACCTATACCCTTGCCGGTATTCTTGGCGCTAAAAATGAAGAAATTACCGTAATGAATTCACTTACAGTAAATCTTCATTTACTGATGGTAAGCTTCTATAAACCAACAAATAAAAGATTTAAAATATTAATGGAAGGCGGCGCCTTTCCATCTGACCAATACGCCTTAGCCAGCCAGGCAAGATTTCATGGCTATGATCCGAAAGAGGCCATAATTGAGGTATTTCCGCGCGAAGGGGAGTTTACTTTAAGGACCGAAGATATTGTTAAAACAATAAATGAGCATGATGACGAACTCGCTTTGGTACTTTTTAGCGGGATAAATTACTATACCGGCCAGTTTTTTGATATGGAAGCCATAACCAAAGCCGCTCACAAAGTGGGCGTTTATGCCGGGTTTGACCTTGCGCATGCTGCCGGAAATGTTATACTTAAACTGCACGATTGGGACGTTGATTTTGCCACCTGGTGTTCCTACAAGTATATGAACTCGGGGCCCGGCGGCATCAGCGGTGTTTTTGTAAATGAAAAACATTTTGGTAATAAAGAATTACACCGCTTTGAAGGCTGGTGGGGGCACCGCGAGGACCAACGCTTTTTAATGCCACCTGTCTTCGAAGCGGATAAAGGAGCGGCAGGGTGGCAGGTAAGCACCAGTCCAGTTATGTTGCTGGCTTTGCACCGGGCTTCGCTCGATATTTTTGAGCAGGCGGGCGGCCTGGGGGCTTTACGCACCAAAAGTGAATTGCTGACCGGCTACCTGGAGTTTTTGATCAACGAGATCAATAAAAACAAAAACGAAGAACTGTTTACTATCATCACACCAAAAAACAAGCAGGAGCGGGGCTGCCAGCTCTCGGTTGTCTGCAAGCAAAACGCGAAGGCAACTTTCAATTTCTTGACCAATAATGGCGTAGTTGCCGACTGGCGCGAACCAAATGTGATACGTTTAAGTCCTGTGCCGCTTTATAACAGCTTTAAGCAGGTTTTTGAGGCCGGGCAGATATTGGCGGCTTCGGCGGGGAAAAGTTGATTGTTGACGCCTATATAGCTTCGTAATAAAGTTATTTGTATTTTTAAAAATCAATACTTATGTGATAGGATGTAATTAGATGTTATGGCATTCTTTAAATCCGCTATGCGTAAAAAAACTTTTGAATACAGCAGATATTGAAACAAACCTCTTATTTTATGGAAAAAGAAGAAGTATACAAGCGGATAGATGATTATTTAGATTACGCGTTTAAGCCAATGAACAAAACACAAATTAAACTTGATAAACACAATCCGATAGATGCTGATGCAATCCGAACGCTTAAACACTATAAATTAATTGTTTATAGATACCCGTTGGATGAGAATAGCTCAATAATAGATATAACAATGGCCGGAACAGAAGTTAAAGAGCTCGGAGGAATTAAAAAGTATATCGACCTTATAGAAAGTAAACGGAATGTTTCTGCAATAAGTTCAGCTGGCTTAGATGTAAAAAGGCCCAGTAAAAAGGCAGCGTACGTTAAATTCGAAAATTCAGGTCCTGGATCAACCTATTTGCTTGTGGGATTTGTTTTGGCTTTGGTACTTGTTTATAAAGTATTGCATGAAATGCATATGATTAACTTTTGACATTTTTCTAACGCAAATGCATGCTCAAAATAGCTTATGATCCTATATACATCCACCCTTTGCCCGCCGGGCATCGTTTCCCGATGCTTAAATATGAGCTGATCTCTCCACAGTTGCTTCATGAAGGATTGATAACTTCAGAAAATTTATTTTCTCCCGGTGAGTTAATTGGGCTGCGACGGTTTATATTGACATAGTATTTTATAACGTTTTGGTATCTAAACACTTAAAAAAACATAGATTTACAAGAAAGAATCATAATGAAAAAAATATTGTCAACGCTGATTTTACTATTGATGGTCAGCAGCGCATATTCTCAAACAGCAATACCATTATTGGGCTTTAGCAGTTCTGAAGTAATAGAAAAGCTTAAAGATAATAGTGATTTCAAGTTGGTTTCACAGGGCGATTTTAGCAAACATGGGGGTGATGTTTATTTATGTTACTTGTACACTAAAATTAAACTGACTACTCTTTCAAAGAGCTTATATCCCGTTTATACAATGTATATATTTAATGACATTTATGGAGTTGATAATTCTACGGGGAAAATTGATGACAATCAGTGTGTTGATTATAAGATAATTGGCGCTAATGAATTTTTAACCTCATTTATAGCGGATATTAATAATCGCTGTACTAAAACCAATGGTAATGATTGGATGACCAAAGATAAAAAATGTAAGATAATTCTTGTTAAGGGGGGATCAGTTCAGTTGGATAAAGATGTCACTATAATACTTTTACCGACGAATGAATATTCAACGCTTGAATTTACGCCGCATGACCCTGATGAGGTTGTGTTCGAAGATGTACTACATTGAAGAAAAAATTGAACCAAATCAGATAAAGAATACCTAAACAAATGATTTTGTGATTAATTCGAAAACAAATAAAATCTCAAGGAAAGTTGAAAATGACGATCTGACTTCTCAAAAATTGTTTGACTTATATGTCCACTATTATCCTAATCTCATAAATTCGATAAAAAATTTAAATGCCTTTAATCGAAATATATCTCATCCTCTACTAATTAGTCCTTTCAAAGAATATTATGATTCTACCATCAGGCTAATGTTTGTCGGCAAGGAAACGCATTACTGGATTTTAAATAAAGAAATACCTTTTTTAAATGAAAAGTCTAATAAAAATGATATTGAAAAATTATTACTTAACTATGAAATTGAACTTTCAAAGACGAATCAAAGATCACCTTTTTGGCAATTCTGTCATATTTTGAACAATGAATTTAATAGCTCAAATAAAAGCTTCATTTGGAATAATTGTATTAAGGTTGATGAAAATGGGAAAACGCCTGAGTGGGAGGTAACGAAAGCATCATCTATCAATTATGATAAAGAATTAAAGACTTTTGTTCCTGCTAATTTGGATATAACAAATGCATCTATCAATTACCCCATACTTCTAAAGGAAATTGAAATATTAGAACCAAACGTCATAGTTTTTTTTACTGGGAGTTTATTTGATGAGCTTCTTGTTTACTTGTTTCCAGGAAGAATATTAACGCGAATAAATGATATGGTATCGAGGGTTGAGCACTCCAAATTACCTTTCCATTCTTATAAAACGTCACATCCTAAAAGGCTTAGGATATTAGGGGCATTCGATGAAACACTTGAAATTATTAAATTAGAAATTGCTAAAGGTCTGAAATCGGTTGAATAAGTTAATTACTAAGCTGGACTTTCTTATATACAATGCTCAAAATAGCTTACGATCCCATATACATACACTCGGTGCCCGCCGGCCATCGTTTCCCGATGCTGAAATACGAATTGATCCCTGCGCAATTACTGCATGAAGGAATGATCACTCCGGAAAATTTATTCTCTCCCGGCGATTTATCCGAGCAGATCATTTTATGGACGCATGAAAAGAGCTATTGGGAACAATTGCGCGATTTGACCCTGACGCCAAAAGAGCAGCGCCGTACAGGTTTCCCGTTATCGGCCACACTAATAGAACGCGAAAAACGCATTGCCAAAGGAACAATCGACGGCTGCCTCTACGCATTGGAATATGGAATAGCCTTCAATGCCGCCGGAGGTACGCACCATGCCGGCACAAACTGGGGCGAAGGTTTTTGTTTGCTAAACGACCAGGCTATAGCTGCTAACTATTTGTTAAATAAAGGATTAATCAGATCTATCTTAATCATTGATTTAGATGTACACCAGGGCAACGGCACCGCGCAAATATTTGAAAACAACCAAAATGTGTTTACATTCTCGATGCACGGGGCCAATAATTTCCCGTTCCGGAAAGAGAATTCAGATATGGATATAGCATTGCCGGATGGGATAGGGGATAAGGAATATTTGCAATTATTGAAAAGCACTTTGCCCGGATTGATCAGCCAGCAAATGCCGGATTTTATATTTTATTTAGCCGGGGTGGACGTTTTGGCGTCGGATAAGCTGGGTAAAATGGCTTTAAGTAAAGCCGGTTGTAAAACCCGCGACCGGTTTGTGTTTGAGCAGTGCATCGACAATAAAATCCCCTTGCAGGTAAGCATGGGAGGGGGTTACTCGCCCGATATCAGGGACATAGTGGAGGCGCACTGCAATACTTACAGGGTAGCTAATGAATTGTATTTCTAATCTTTCGCCAATATTAGAATCGTTTTATCCCGATGCTTTTTACTGATAAACTGGAAACGGAAAAACAACAATATTGAGGATGTTGCCAATCCCAGCACCAAACCGTACCAAACACCTTTAACCCCCAAATGCATTTGCAATCCTAAGATATAACCGACCGGTAGCCCGACTACCCAATAGGCCAAAAACGTAATTATGGTAGGAATGTTAACGTCGCCCATTCCCCGCAAGATACCCAGGCCGACGACTTGGGTACCGTCGAATAGCTGGAATAATGCCGCTATAATAAGTAATTGTGCTGCAATAACTATTACAGCGTTATCTGAAGTATATATCCATGGAAGTACGTGATTCAAAGCCGTGAGAAATACCGCTGTGATAGTCATAAATACCAATACAATGTGATAGCTGGATATTGCCGAATGCCTTAATTCCCGGTGGTCCCCGTTGCCGAAGAAATTTCCTGCTTTTATTGCTGCCGCTGCAGATAATCCGCTCGCCATCATATAGGTCATTGAGGCCAGGTTGATGGCTACCTGGTGAGCGGCCTGTTCATGGTACCCAATAGTTCCGATGATAATTGCTGCGGCGCTAAAGGCGCTGATCTCAAAAGTATATTGCAAAGCAACGGGGCCGCCAATGCGCAAAAGCTGCATACAGCGCAGGCGATCGATATTTGTTAAAACAAAATCTTTTAAATATTTCTTAAAAATCTTCGACCTGAAAACGTACAAACCCATAACCATGGCCATTACACAACGGTCGGTTAGGGTGCTGTAACCTACACCCTTTACACCCATCGGGCTTACACCAAACAAGCCCTTTACAAGGATAATACCCAGGATGGCGTTAAACACATTGCCCCAAATGGAGATATACATAGCCTGCCTCGTGAACCCAAGGCCTTCGGCAAACTGTTTAAAGGTGTTGAATATAAGCATCGGGATAAGTGACAAGCCTAACAGAAATAAAAAGGGTTTCGCCTGCCTTACAACGCCCGGAGTTTGATGAAGATGATCCAATAAAAACACCGACCCTAAAAAAGTTATTGCAAAAAGGAAAACCCCAGTTATAACGTTTATAAATAAACTATTTGAAAGCAATTTGCCACATTCCGAAAAACTGCCGCGCCCGTTATGTTGGGCTATTAAAGGCGTTATGCCGTATGAAACGCCGAGACCGATCACCAGCATGACCATAAAAATACTATTTGCAAGCGAAACGGCGGCCAAAGAAACCGTGCCTGCAAAGTGGCCAACAATAATAGTATCAAAAGTTTGAACCAGCGTATGCCCCAATTGAGAAATCACTACCGGAATAGCCAGGTTAAGGTTGGCGCGGTAATGGTGTTTGTATTTGTGATAGAGCGAGTTCATTTTAGATGTTAGATAGAATTTTTAGATGTGAGATTTGAGACATGAGATAGAATCAGATGCGCGGGCCAAAAGATATAAAAGTATTCATTAACGAGTTTGGGCTATTGCCCTTCACATCTCAAATCTCACAACGCCGTATAAAACTCTTCTTTTTCGGTGGTATTAATGCGGATAATACCTGACAGTATCAGGTCGACTAATAATCGCTGCGCCCGTCTGCGGCCTATTTTCAGCAGTTCGCAGCATTCGGTAATGGTTATCCGGGTTGTTTTATCCAAATATTCAAGCAGGGCCTTTTCTTTTGATGAATACTCAATCAAAACCCCCTCGGTGCCGTTGGAACGTTTTAGCACATCGACCACAATTTTACTCGCAAGTACGCTTTTGTCCTTAACTCTTACATACACCCACCATTTCCCATCGTCAGCAAGGGCAAAATGCGGTTTTGACAGGCTTTCCGGCGTATCAACAACCAGCACCATTTTATCGTCTACGTAAACTTCTTCAAAGGTTGGCTCAAGCGGTGGTTTAGCATACAATTGAGCCGCTTTGGTGATCATATACCGCTCCTCATCCTCTGACTTCACGCCATTTATGGTGCCATCATCCGCCACACCGATCAACAATCGACCGCCCTTGTTATTGGCGAATGCAACCATTGTCCGGGCGATCTTTTCGCAGCTCGTAATAGTTTTTTTAAAGTCAAGTGTTACCCCTTCGCCCTCAAAAATCAGCTTTTTCACGTTCATAGCTATTCTTCCTCTTTTTTAAGCGGTTGGTAAGGCTTAAATCTCTCCATCCACCTTTCGGGACGGCTTATTTTTGTAAATCCAAACAGGCTGTATAAACCGTGCGCGTCAGCCGTGGCCAGCGACCAGCGGCGTAAGCCCTGCAGTTCGGGATGTTCAACAATGGTCTGCATCAGCCATTTTGATAATCCCAGGCCCCGGTAATCCGGCAGGATAAACACATCACAAATATAAGCAAAAGTCGCCTTATCGGTTACTACGCGCGCCAACCCAACCTGGGTATTTTGTTTGTAAACCCCAAAACAAAATGAATTTTCGATGGCTTTTTTTAGCCTTTCTGCAGGAATGCCCTTTGCCCAATACGAATCTTCACTTAGATAATGATGGATCATTTCAAAATCAAGCAAATTACGGTCTGTCGAGATATAGAACCCCTTTTTCAGGAAAGCATCATCATTCATAATCACCTTCATTTGTTTTATGTTTGAATAGGGCCTTGTTAAATTATATAATTAACTTTTGATCCTCAGCCTTTGCGTAATTTAAATTCCGCAGATAAACCAAGCATGATACGGACGCACACAAAGTCCCATTTTTATCATAAATATCTATAGGGAATGCCTTTTGGTATTTGCCCATAGTGTTTAAAACCTCCTCACAATCGGCTAAATCTGCGTCACTGATATTGATTTTAAAATGCAAATTTGTTTTAGCCGGATTGAGAAAATGAATAGAAAGCGATTGCGACCAGGTCCTCAGCTTATAGCCTTTGTGAATTAATATTTGGTGAAATAATAAGGGGTAAAAAGGATCGGCGGCGGCAAAAATCGTGCCCCCGAAAATCGCCCCATTAAAGTTCTTATTAAAAATACTCCTGGTAATTTTTACTTCAACGCCACGATAACCTTTGTCAAACCTTACCACCCGGATACGCTGAAAGAACAGGGGAGGGTAGAAGCTGATAGCCCATTTCAGTACGCCTTCGGATACAAACATATAGGCTAAATATCAGAAAATTTCGCGTAAAAGTGAAGGCCAATTGTTTCAAACAATGGGGGTGACCTAATGTTATTACATAAAGCTGATAAAAATTAAATTTTAACTTAAAACACCTATGAGAAAGCTCATTTTATGTTTCATAATGGCGGCTATAGTAGCGTCAATAGCTACCGGCTGTAGCTCGCAAAAAGACGCAAGCGACTCCACCGCCAAAGATACCACCAAAGTGGAGGCGGTGCCTGCCTCGGGTGATACAACGTACATGGACACGGTGAAAAAGGATACCACGCATCATTAATTGGTTGAGGGAGGTGGTTAAGTTGTAAGGGTTATAGTTGGTTGAAAAGGTTGTAATGGTTGCAGGTGTTGAAAATGTCAGCGTTACCAGTTATCACAACTTTTACAACACTTACAACTTCTTACAACACTTTCAACCTTTCGCAACAACACTTTAACCTAAAATGCGCTTTTTACTACACCGCCGTCAGCCCGGAGGGCGGCGCCATTGGTTGCAGAAGAAAGTTCACTGGCAACGTAAGCCACCATACTGGCAATTTCATCAGGTTGCGTAAAACGCTGCAGGATGGAGGTGGGCCTGGCGGTTTTAAAAAACTCTTTTTCCATTGCCTCTATAGTTATGCCTTTCTCCTTTGCCATATCTTTTACAAAACTGCCTGCGCCTTCGGAAAATGTCGGGCCCGGCAATATCGTATTCACGGTTACATTCGTGCCTTTTGTAAGCTCAGCAAGGCCGCGTGCGACAGCTATCTGGGCGGTTTTGGTCATCCCGTAGTGGATCATTTCTTCGGGTATCTGAAGTGCTGATTCGCTTGAAATAAATATGATGCGGCCCCAGTTTTTTGCTATCATTTTATCAAAATAGGCCCTTGAAAGCCTGATACCGCTCAGCACATTTACCTCATAAAATTTAAACCAGTCTTCGTCGGTTATGGCATTAAATTGTTTTGGTTCGAAAATACCGACATTATTCACCAGGATATCTACTTCCGGTAATTGCTCAATCAAATGATCTATTTGCTTTTTATGTGCAAAGTCAGCAGCAATCCCTTTAATATTTTTATTGCCCGTTTCTTTTTTCAATTGCTCAACTGCCGAGTTGACCCTATGATCAGTGCGGCCATTAACAATTACCGAAGCGCCTTCATTTGCCAATGCTTTTGCTATCGCGAAACCAATGCCGGCTGTTGAACCGGTAACCAATGCTATTTTGTTTTTTATTTTTAGATCCATGGCGATAATTCAATTAAAAAAATTCTTTTTTAGGTAAACAACAAGTTTAAGGATGATTTGTGTATTCGGATGTCATAATGAAAAAGATGTAACGGTGCTGACATTAGACCGCTAAATGAATTATGATATTAATCTCATAATTAATATTATGTTAAGTAGCATTTTCCATTAAAGGGGACTTGTTCAAAGCCCCCTTCTATTTTACTTCTTAGTTGTTGCCGGTAAAGCATCCAATTGCTTTTTTAAATCATCTGCTTTTGCCTTATTATCCGCGGCATGCGCCGGGTCGTATTTTCCCCGGTAATAATTCCTTAAATTACTGATCGCATCGGCCGACTTTGGATTCAGCTCAAGCGCCTTTTGCAAATACGGTAAAGCTTTGTCGAATTGTGCATCAGCTTTCAACCTTGCTGCTTCATATTCCTTGGGCTTATCTGCCGGTATGGTTACTGCAAGGTTATACGTATCAATTGCAGGCTTCATGATGTAAAAGCCTAAATTCAAGTTTGCATCAAAATAATCCGGATCAATATCAATGGCTTTTCTATAAGCGTCAGATGCTTTCGAATAATCATCAAGCGTCTCCTGGTTCAGCGCATTTTTGGCGGCGGCATCCTTTGTTTTTAATGATTTTGAATGTGCTTGGTCCCCCTTGTCCGAATAAGTTAAACCCTCGTAATAAAAAAGTGTTTTATTTTTGGGGTCGGCAGCAATTGCCGATTGAATTTTATCCAATACATCGTTCAGCCTACCGGTTTGTAAAGCAATTTCAATTTCCAATTTACGCAATTCAGGATGTGTAGGATACTTTGATACACCCTCGCCTATAATTTTTGCTGCCCCAACACTATCTTTATTAAGTAAGTATAATGAAGACATATCCATGTAAACCCTGGGCATATTGGCATACTTGGTGGTTAACAGCGTTTTATAATTGGTTATGGCCAGCGGATAAAACTTGGGATCTGTATTGCCCGCATTTGAAGCTGCAAGCGCAGTATAAAGAATTGCTGTGGTATCATCAGGGTATATCTGGCGGTAAGTATCGAATGATTTATAGGCCAAATCATACTTAGACGCCTGGTACTCCTTTACCCCGGCGTTTGAGCTATAGATAGCAACATAACGGTTGGCATCGTCTATTAACTTTTTATTCTCCCCCTTGGTATCAAGTTCCTTAGCTTTTTTTATGGCGTCCTCGGCAGTAGCGAGCAATGGCGCCGAGGTGGCAGGTATGCTATCGGCAACTGCCAGGGCACCGTATATAGCCCCTTTTAATGCAAAAGTTTGTGGTAAATTGGCTGTTTTTTCGTTTGCTGCTGCTTTATCTATCGAAGTTTTGGCATCATTAATGGCCGCTGTGGCCTTACCAGCCAATGCCGATGATAATTTCCCGCTGGCCGAGTTTGCTACAACGTAACTCTCATACGATGCCTGTGCATTTTTTAATTCCCCCTTTTGTGCAAAGGTTGTTGCTGAAATCAAGCCTAACAGGCCTATCATCAAAAGTTTGATTTTCATAATTATTTATTGATTGGTTAACTGTTTTAATTTATCATTGATCTTGTTTGCCTGATCTATATTCCCACTTTGCGCATAAACAATTTGTAGTACATGCAGGCAATTAACGTCATTAGGCGCTATCTCATTTGCTTTTTCGAGCCATTGCACTGCCCGGGCCGTGTTTTGCACATTACTCCCCTCCCGCTTTATTTCACTCTGTTTAAAATATAACAAACCGAGGTCAAATATAGGGTCGTAGGCCGAACTGTTCAACTCAATTGCGTGTAAATAAAGCGATTCCGCTTTATCATATTGGTTCAAATGGTCGTAACAATTTGCGGCTACAAATGCAATATCGGCGTTATTTGTATTAATTTCAAGTAATGGGGGTAACAAATTTACTAATGACCGGTAATCTTTTCTATTGTTATAAATATTTGCCTCATCTAACAATAACGATTTATTGTTTGGTAACACCTTACGCCCTTTTTTGACTATTTCGAGCGCTGTAACCGTGTCGCCAAATGATTTGTAAATAATCGAGGCCGCCTCAACATATTCGGCCTTTGTACTATCGCCGCCAATTAAATCAGTATAATATTTCGCAGCCGCACGTAAATTACCAAGCTTATTATTTGAAAAGGCAATATAGGCGTTTAATGGAATAAATGAAGGCGCATATTTTTGTGCGTACTCAAATAAAGTTAAAGCGTTACCGAAGTCGGAATTATTTATATAAACAAAAGCTTTGCGTATATAAACATTGGCCAAACAGTTTTTTGCGTAATCAATATCTACCCGGAACTTATAAATTTTTCTGTTTGCCGATAGCTTATCAACCAATTGGGTAGTTTCTGAAAAGAATGTCGCCGACTGATTTAGTTTATTCAATGAGTCAATATACAAAATGCTTGAATAAACAACCGCCCTATAAACGTTTCTTTCAAGATCAAGGCTGTCGGGAGAAGCTTTGACTATGCTGTCGACCATTTTCTTCGCATTCCCTAAATATTTGAGGTCTTTTTTTTGCTTATAGAAAGCAAGATTGTTCACCACAGTTTTAAGCCCTTCTGACTGGCAAAAGGCTGCCGACGCGGTGAACAATATCATTAAAACCGGTAATAAAATTTTACGGCCCTGCATTTAACTATTCGTTTGTGTCTCCCGGAGTTTCTTCAGTATCGCCGGTATTTTCAGCATCTGGTTCTGTGCCGGTATTTTCAGCATTTTCATCAATTTCCTTATCCTCCTCATCATCATGCTCAATTTTCGCAACTGAAGCTATTTCGTCATCGCCTTTCAGTGTAATTAACCTCACTCCCTGCGTAGCCCTGCCCATCGTCCTAAGTTCACTGATCGCTATCCTGATAATGATCCCCGATTTATTAATGATCATCAGGTCCTCTTTATCAGTAACGCCTTTAATAGCAACAAGTTGCCCGGTTTTATCGGTAACGTTTAAGGTTTTAACACCTTTGCCGCCCCGGTTAGTTACCCTGTAATCGTCAATATCGGTACGTTTACCATATCCTTTTTCCGATACCACCAAAACAGTTGTTTCCGGGTTATCGATACTGATCATACCAACAACTTCGTCGTTCTCATCTTCAAGCGTTATGCCGCGTACGCCTGTGGCGGTACGGCCCATCGGCCTTACTTTCGATTCGTTGAAGCGGATAGCGCGGCCTGATTTTAATGCCATCACAATTTCGCTGGTGCCGCTGGTTAAGCTTGCTTCTAAAAGCGAGTCGCCTTCATTAATATTTATCGCGTTTATTCCATTTGCCCTCGGGCGTGAGTAAGCCTCGAGCGAGGTTTTTTTGATAGTACCTTTGCGGGTACACATGATAATAAAGTTGTTTTCGAGGTATTCCTTATCTTTCAGGCTAATCAGCTTGATATAAGCCTTGATATTTTCCTCTTTCGGGATGTTGATAATATTTTGGATAGCCCTTCCCTTTGAAGTACGCGTCCCTTCGGGAATTTCGAATACCCTGAGCCAGAAACATTGTCCCGATTCGGTGAAGAACAGCATATAATTATGGTTCGATGCGATCAGCAAATGCTCAATAAAGTCAGCATCACGGCTATTGCTGCCGATAGCGCCTTTGCCACCCCTGCCCTGCCGGCGGTATTCGGTTAATGGCGTACGTTTTATATAGCCTTCACGCGAAATAGTGATCACAACATCCTCATCCTCAATAAAATCCTCGGTGTTCATTTCTGCGGACGAATGGATCATTTCGGTTTTACGCTCGTCGCCATATTTATCCCTGATTTCTGTCAGTTCATCTTTAATGATCTGCATGCGTATGCCTTCATCGCCCAGGATAGAATTTAAATAGTCTATCAGTTTCATCAGGCCCTCGTACTCATCTTTAATTTTATCACGCTCAAGTCCCGTTAACCTCCTTAAGGTCATATCCAAAATGGCGCGCGCCTGTATGTCGGTTAAGCCAAACTGGGCAATTAAGCCTTCCCTGGCATCGTCTGGCGTATTTGAAGCGCGTATCAGCCTGATCACTTCATCCAAATGGTCTAAGGCGATCAGTAAACCTTCCAATATATGCGCCCTTTTTTGTGCTTCGGAAAGCTCGAATTTTGTACGGCGTACAACCACCTCGTGCCGGTGTTCCACAAAATGGTGGATCAGGTCCCTGAGGTTAAGCAGCATAGGCCTGCCGTGCACCAAAGCAATATTGTTTATGCTGAACGATGTTTGCAACGCTGTGTATTTAAACAGGTTATTCAGCACTATTGCCGCGTTGGCATCCCGCTTTATTTCATAAACAACACGGATACCTTCCCTGTTCGATTCATCCCTGATCGCCGAAATACCTTCTAATTTTTTATCATTAACCAGCTCAGCTGTACGCTCTATCATCAGCGCCTTATTGATCTGGTAAGGCACTTCCGTTACAATGATCCGTTCCCGGTCGTTATTATAAACTTCAATTTCGGCCCTCGATCTTATCACTATCCTGCCCCTGCCGGTTTCAAATGCCTCACGTGCGCCCTCAAAGCCGTAAATAATGCCGCCTGTAGGGAAATCAGGGCCTTTAATGTGTTTCATTAGCTCTGTAACGTCTATCTGTCGGTTATCTATCAGCGCTAAAGTGGCGTTTATCACTTCGGTTAAATTGTGCGGCGCCATATTGGTGGCCATGCCCACAGCTATACCCGATGCGCCGTTTACTAACAGGTTCGGAAACTTTGCGGGTAAAACTGTCGGCTCTTCTAACGAATCGTCAAAATTAAGCTGGAAATCAATGGTATCTTTATTAATGTCGGCCAGCATTTCTTCGGCTATCTTTTCAAGCCTTGCTTCTGTATATCGCATTGCCGCCGGCTCATCACCGTCAATTGATCCGTAATTACCCTGCCCTTCAACCATCGGGTAACGCAGGCTCCATTCCTGGGCCATACGCACCATGGCGTCATAAACTGATTTATCGCCATGCGGGTGATATTTACCCAACACCTCCCCTACTATACGGGCTGATTTTTTATAGGGTTTGTTGTTATTTAAACCGAGGTCCAACATGCCATACAGCACGCGCCTGTGTACCGGCTTTAAACCATCGCGGACATCGGGTAATGCCCTTGAAACAATAACCGACATTGAATAATCAATGTAGGCTGATCGCATTTCTTCATCAATATTTATCGAAATTATTCTGTCTTCTGGTGGTATATTTCCGTTTCCTGTTTCGTCGGCCATTTTTATTTCTTAATGTAGATTCTTCCCGTAATTTATCCGTTCAAAATAGGGTTTTTAAACGACCTGCGAAGTTAAGAAAATTTATGGGTTTACCATACCATTTTTAGTCGATAATTTCGGATTTCAGATGTTCAAATTCGGATTTTATTGTCTGAACGGGGATTGAGCAGATTTTACAGATTTATCTGATTGGCGGTTGCGAATGGCATCAAAAAAATCCATAAAATCTGCTCAATCCCGGTTCCGACTACTACCCTATTTAACCTTAGTCCAATATTCCTCAACCCGCATCCCGGTCGGCAGCGTTCCCTTCAACGTAAGCGTATCATTCTTTACGGTGTACAAATAATGGATAGGTATATTGGTGATCTTTGATGGCTGGCTGCAAAACGTTTCTTTATCGATACAGGTATCACCTTTTAAAACATAGTCGCCGGTTTCGTATTTTTCTGTCTTATAGCCTTTTTCACTAGCGAGAGCTTCATAATGAATGGCATCATATTTTCTGCGTAAGGTATATCCTGTTGTCGCCCCCTCCTTTTTGCCATTGTAGATACCGCCGACGAATTTCCAGGTGCCTTTAAGGGTGGCCTCGGATTGAAAAGAAGATAAAACCACGACGGTAAAAAGGATTAAAAAAAAGATCAAACAAGTTTTATTAGTTTTCATCACACCCAATTAATCCCCTTTCTCAATAAAGATAACGTTTTTTCTTCCTCGCTGCCCGGTTTTGCCTGGTAGTTATATAACCATTTAGCCGTTGGCGGCAGGCTCATCAATATGGATTCGATTCGCCCGTTGGTTTCCAGCCCAAATTTTGTTCCGGCATCATAAACCAGGTTAAATTCGGCGTAGCGGCTGCGTCTCTGGTATTGCCACAATTGCTGGTCTTCTGTAAACTTTTTATTGCGGTTGCGAGCGACCAATTCGGTGTAAATAGGAATAAATGAACGGCCCAGCGCTTTCGAAAATTCAAATATGGTTTCCCAGGTCAGTTCTTCGCCGGCGGTTAAACGGTCGTAAAATATGCCCCCTATCCCGCGGGTTTCGTTGCGGTGTTTAATAAAAAAATAGTCGTCAGCCCATAATTTAAAACGGTGGTAAAAATCGTGGTTGAAACTATCGCAAACAGATTTTAAATAGGTATGAAAATACCGGGCATCCTCCTCAAAAACATAATGCGGCGTTAGGTCAATACCGCCGCCGAACCATCTTACGGGCTCATTTCCTAAACCAAACGATGAGGGCATTTCAAAATAACGTATATTCATATGAATGATGGGCACCAAAGGATGGTTGGGGTGGATAACAATGGAAATACCGGTCGCAAAAAAATCATCCTGCTCAACGTTCAGTGCTTTTTTTACCGTATGGGGAAGCTGGCCATAGACAGCAGAAAAGTTCACGCCTCCCTTTTCAAAAATGTTGCCGTTTTGGATGACCCGGGTACGTCCGCCCCCCCCGCCCTCACGCTCCCATGTTTCTTCCTCAAAGTGCACTTTGCCATCCGCTAACTCAAGGGCGGCGCATATTTCATCCTGGATGAGTTTGTAATCGGTAACAATTTGGTCTTTATTGATCATCGGGGTAAAGATAGTTGATTATGCGAATGGTTGATTAAGTTGATTGAGTGAGTGGTTGATTAAGTTAAAAACTCTTTGCCGCTAAAAACTCATTCCAACTCAATCAACTTGATCAACTAACCTCAACATAATTAAGGTCCTTACCAAAAGTTTCCTTTAACTGGCTTATCGAAAACAGTGCAACTACCGTAAGAATAGCCATCATAATATAGCCGCTGGTAATCATGCCATAGTGAACTTTGAGCGCCGCGAAAGCAAAATTAATAGGAATTAGCGAACCCCTTACAAAATTGGGAACTGTTGTGGCAACGGTTGAACGAATATTTGTACCGAATTGCTCGGCGGCAATGGTTATAAAAGTTGTCCAGTAACCGACAGCGAAACCCATAAAAAAGCAGAGCCACAAATAATGCTGGCTGGTAAGCCCGGTCGAGCTTAAATAAATAACCACAGTGATCACAGATAAGATGAGGAAAATATACATAGTTAATTTCCTGGATTTTGTAAGCTGCGCTAAAAGACCGGCCGCGATCCCGCCGAAGGCTATACCTATATAAGCATATAAAATACCGTCCCCGGCACTTAACTTATCGGCAGCATGCAGGGCGATACCAAATTCCGGCTGTAATGAAATCAAAACGCCAACTACATACCAAAGGGGCGCCCCGATTAAAATACAGTACAGATATTTTTTGAACCGGTCCCAATTATTAAATAGCATAAAAAAATTGCCTTTTGATACGCCTTTTTGTACAACATTCTTAAACATACCGGATTCAAAAGTGCCGATGCGCAATAAAAGAAGTAAAGTCCCCAGACCACCACCTACAAAGTACGCATCGCGCCAGCCATATTTTGAAACCATATCTGCAGCCACTGCGCCGAAAAGGCCGACGGAAGCAACAATCATTGTTCCATGTCCCCTCTTTTCTTTACTTAAGGTTTCACTAACCAATGTTATGCCAGCGCCAAGCTCGCCGGCAAGACCTATACCTGCGATAAAACGGATAATAGCGTAGGATTCCGGATCATGAACCATACCGTTGGCAAAATTGGCCAATGAATACAAGGTGATGGATCCAAAAAGAACTTTTAAGCGCCCCAGCTTATCGCCCAACACGCCCCACAATATTCCTCCCAGTAGCAGGCCCAGCATCTGTAAATTTATAATAGTAAGTCCTTTCGAAAGCACGTCAGTAGGCTTAACACCTATGTCGAGCAGGCTTTCTTTTCTTACTATCAGGAAAATTAAAAGATCATAGATGTCAACAAAATAGCCCAGGGAAGCCACAAGGATTAAAAAAATGGCATTCCTGGTCAGTTTGGCCTGGTTATCAGCAGTCATAATTGTAATAATTGGTTATATTGTTGGTGTAGAGACGCAATACTTTGCATCTCCGGTTGCGTTTTCAAAAATCATTTGGTAAAGACGCAAAATATTGTGTCCCTGCAAATTCTTCAAACAAAAAAACCCCTGTGAAAGCAGAGGTCCTTAAGAAATTAATTCTTTTAAATTATGCTTTTTTTACATTTACTGCCTGTAACCCTTTTCTGCCTTCTTCCACATCGTATGTAACGCTATCGTTATCTTTTATGGCATTTACGCCGCCTTGTACATCCTTAAAGTGTACAAAAAGATCTTTACCATCGTCGGTAACAATAAAACCATAACCTTTTTGTGTGTTAAACCATTTTACTTTTCCAGTTTTCATAAATATTATAATTGTTATATAAAAAAATTTGCGTTACAGATTAAAAAACTACGCCTAAACCGGAGAAAATAGAAATTTTTCCAGATAAGGAATAGAAAAACCAATCTGTTCAAATATATAAAATATATTAATAACCAAATAAAATTATTTATTCGGTTGTGGTGTTAATCGTAAATAGGGTTTAACTATTCTAAAACCTTTCGGAAATTTCGCGGCTGCATCTTCAGTTTTAATTGCAGGCACTATAACTACGTCCTCGCCTTCCTTCCAGTCGGCTGGAGTTGCTACGCTATAATTGGCGGTTAATTGCAATGAATCTATTACGCGTAAGATCTCCTGGAAATTTCTCCCTGTCGACGCGGGATAGGTGATGATCAGCTTAATAGTTTTATCAGGTGCGATGACAAACAGCGACCTAACCGTGGCTGTCAACGATGCATTCGGGTGGATCATATCATAAGCCAGCGAAATTTCGCGGCTCTCATCCCCCACTATCGGGAAATTCACCTCAACGCCCTGTGTTTCATTGATATCATTTATCCACCCCTTGTGCGATTCAACCGAATCAACGCTTAACGCAATCACCTTGACATTCCGTTTGTCAAATTCGTTTTTCAGCGAGGCGGTTCTTCCTAATTCGGTGGTGCAAACGGGCGTATAATCAGCCGGGTGCGAAAACAATACTCCCCAGCTATTGCCAAGGTATTCATAAAAGTCAATTTCTCCTTCGGATGTTTTTGCTTTGAAGTTTGGAGCAATATCTCCCAATCGTAAACTCATGGTATTTTAAATTTATTGGTAAATAAAATACTAAGGTACTTTGATTGTTTCAAAAATCAAGCAATTGTTAAAATTTATCCTACTAATTACATGGGGATTATATATAAACACAAATTTCCAATAAAAAAGCCTTCGGTCTTTTGACCGAAGCCTGTGTGAATTAGTGCAGTTTGGGTGAATTATTTAACTTGTTTGAAGAATTCAACACTACCGGTTTCAGTTACCCTTACTAAAATCTCGTGTTTTTCGCTTTTCAGGTCAACAAAATACGTTGTAGCGTCGATATCAGTTTTTATTGCTTCATTAGCAAAGTAAACGATAACATTGCTGGCTGTATAGCCTTTGTAGTCAGCAGCGATAATTGCCTGCGTTTTGGCAGGAATGGCATTATAACCAATAACCTGGGTACTGCCTAAAAAGTCACCGGCTAAATTGTAAAAGGCTGTTTTCTTTACGCCGTCAACAATAAAGTCGGCTTTCTGAACACTTTTTGTGACGGTCCAAACTACATTTTCCGCGCCGGCAAAATCAGTAGTAAACTCCTGGTGTACGGCATATGAAACGTTAGCGGAAGTCTCGGTTGCTTTTTTACCGCCATCGGCAGCAAATGCAGAAACGCTGAATAAAGCAGCGGTTGCGATTGTTAAAAATATCTTTTTCATGGTTGTTTTAAATTTTAAATCCATAACAAAAGTATGGTATATTTGCCAATATCAAAACTATAAATACACTTTTATGATTATTTCATAATTATATGCGTTTATTAGTGATAAATTTAAATATTCGTATCCTGCTTAGTGTATTTTTTACAATATGTTAAATGAAAAAATGACAAAAAAGGCACAATTGGCCACTGTAACGGCTTTTTTACTTGAAGTTAACTTTAAATTAACGATTTTTTGGTTATAAGTGTTGTAGAAGTTGTAAGTGTTGCAAGAAGTTGTAGATATTCCAAAATGGCTCAACGATCCAATGACTAACCACTCACCTAATCAACCTAATTAACCCAATCAACTTATTCAACCGTTATCAGCAAACCCGGGATACAAGGTCATGCCGCCATCCATAAATATTGTGGTGCCGGTAATGTAATCTGCTTCATCGGATGCGAGCCACGCGGCGAGTTTGCCAATATCATCCGGTTCGCCGATGCGGTTATAGGGTATCAGGGTTAGGAGTTTGGTTAAAGCTTCGGGGGTATCCCATGCGGATGTGTTGATCGGCGTTTGGATGGCGCCGGGACCTATCGCTACTACCCTTATTTTGTGGGGCGCCAGTTCTTGCGCTATGCTTTTCATAAACATACTGATACCGCCCTTACTGGCGGCGTAATTTACATGGCCCGCCCAGGGGATCACTTCGTGCACACTGCTCATGCAAATTATTTTTCCGGCTGCTCTACTCCTTTCCGCAACCACTCCCCTCCTTATAAATTCTTTAGCCGCTTCGCGTGAGCAAAGGAACTGGCCAGTAAGGTTGATGCTGATCACCGTATTCCATTGCTCCAGGGTCATATCCACAAAACGAGAATCCCTCTGCAGGCCGGCATTGTTTACCAGTATATCTATCGTACCGTACTGCTTGTACATTTCGGCGAACATGGCCTGTACATCTGCTTCATTGCTGATATCCGCATGGATGGCATAAGCTGTGCCGCCCGCAGCTGTTATCTGATCGACGGTTTGTTCGGCAACTTCGTGCGCATCCACATGGTTGATAATTACATTAGCGCCTGCCGCTGCCAGCGCTATGGCGACGCCCTTGCCTATACCGCTATCAGCGCCTGTAACCAGGGCCGATTGCCCCTTAAGTGATGTTGAATTCATAGTGTAATTTTAAGCCTTTAATATAAGGCTAATATTATTGGAATAATAATGTTTTTGCAGGATGAAGATTTATACCGGACTTTTGTGTAAGTAAGGTTTATATACTGGGATATGCTTATTGATATCCGATAAACCCCTTCAAATTAAAGGCTTTTGACGTAATTTAAGAAAAGATGAAATGCTTCGAGTTTATCCGGGTTGAAGTCGAAATCCAACTTATGCATCAAATAGTCTTCAAAATCAAAATCCGTTCTTACAGGCAGTTCCCTGAGTAATTCGGCCCTGTGGTCGAGTCCGAATTTTAAGGATTGGTTAAACTCCTCCATAAATTCATGCGGAATGGGCTTATTAGCTATCCAGGCAGCAAACACAAAGGGCAGGCCGGTAAATTTTTGCCATTCTTCGGCCAGGTCATATACAAAAGGGTACTTCGCTTTTTTGCCGAAAGTTCGGTCGCCAATTTGTACAAAGGCAGTATGCGGGTCGGTGGATTGTGCATAATCATGGGCATCTTTCATAACCATTAGGTGATCATCCTTCCAATAGTTTTTTAGTAAAACCCGAGCCAGATTATTAGAGGTGCGCGACTCGGGATCCAGTTGCAGGGTCCTTACATCCTTTATAGCACAGTTACTGAAAATAAATACCGAATTCACCGGGCCAACTGCTCCGATACAATAGTCCGATACAATTTTCCAATGCTTAAGGCTGAGGGTGGCCGCTACCGGGATCAGGCCGATGTCGACAACATTATTGATCAGTTTTTGCGCACAATCCGACGGGTTATCAAGACTTAGATCGATTTTTTGTATGATGCCTGTATGCTGAAGGCCGTATATAAAAGGTTTGGTATTGGTGTAGCTAACTGCTGATATCCTGATCTTATCCACAAGTATATTTTAGAAGTATCTTAATTTTTTGTCGTTTTCAAATGGTCCGCATCGTTAAAGTCCATGATTTCGAATTTATTGCCATCATAGGCCACTTTATACAAAACCAGGTTCTGGTGCGGGAAGCTGTCCATCTCGGTAAGCGGTTTATTGGTCAGGATGCATAAAAGCAGGCGCAGCGCACGGCCGTGCATGCAAATCAGCACCGTTTTTTCTTCCGGGTGGCTCATGATGATCTTCATCGCTTCCAGCTGCCTTGCCTTTACCTCGTTGGGGCTTTCGCCGCCTTCAAATTTTTCATCTAATTTACCATCAAGCCAATCGCGCATAATTTGCATAAATGCGGCCTTATTTTCTGAAGTGGCAGGTTTTCCTTCATGCACGCCCCAGCCAAGCTCGTCCAGCCCGTGTAATTTTTCGTAAGGGATGCCCAGGTCAATGAAAGGTTGTACACTTTGCTGCGTACGCTTAAGCGCCGATATGTAAATTTTGTCGAACGGAACAGATTTATAGGCATTAAAAAACTGGGCGGCCTGTTTGCGCCCCTCATCATTCAGGTCGGTATCCATGCCGCGGCCCTGTATAATGCCGCGTTTATTTAAATCTGTTTGCCCATGACGGACGATGTATAGTGTTTTGTTCATTGGTTCATTAGTGGAATTGTTCATTAGTTCACTGGTTCATTAGTAGTATAATGGTGAACTTGCAATCTTCCTTAAATTTTTTACACCCATCGAATCTTATCATTTTCCCTTGACGTTAATTATCTGACTTTGCACTAATAAACTAATGGACCAGTGAACTAATTAATCACCGGCAGTTTGTAAAATTGCGGTTTTACCTCGTCAGGGAATTCAAAATCAGTGTAATCTGTAACTACATTATACAACGTATCACGTTCAATCGGTTGCCTGTTAACATTTTTTATCAGTTCCACCAATTGTTTGGTGCTCATACCAGGGTGCTGCTCTTCGGCCCCGGCCATGGAATAAATTTTTGTGGTATCATCCAATGTGCCGTCAATATCATCCACACCAAAATTTAACGATAGCTGCGCGGTTGTGCGGCTGATCATGGCCCAATAGGCTTTGATATGGTCAAAATTATCGAGATAGATACGTGCTATCGCATAGTTGCGCAAATCTTCAACCACGGTTGATTCCGGTACGTGCGACATCTGGTTATTTTCCCTGCGGAATTTTAGGGGGATAAATGTTTGAAAGCCACCCGTTTTATCCTGCAACGTGCGCAGGCGATCCATATGGTCGACGCGGTGCCAGTATTTTTCAATGTGGCCGTATAACATAGTTGCGTTTGAGCGTGCGCCAAGTTTATGCCATTCCTCGTGTATCGCCAGCCACTGATCGGCGGTACATTTGTCTTTGGCTATTTGTTCCCTTATTTCGGGATGAAATATTTCAGCCCCGCCGCCGGGTATCGATCCTAAACCAGCTTCAAACATCAGGCGCATGCCGGTGGCATAGTCAATTTTAGCTTTTTTGAAGATATAATGATATTCGACCGGGGTTAATGCCTTTATATGTAACTCAGGACGGTGTTCCCTTATCCGGCTGAACAATTCGCTGTAAAAAGCAACGTCATATTGCGGCAATACCCCACCGACAATATGTACTTCGGTAACAGGCTCACCATCATATTTCTTTACCATATCAAGCATTTCGTCCATGGTGTACTCCCACCCTTCCGACCGCTGTTTTATCAGCCTGGAATACGAGCAAAATTTGCAATCATACACACAAAGGTTGGTAGGTTCGATATGAAAATTACGGTTGAAATATGTTTTATCGCCATGCCTTTTTTCGCGGATATAATTGGCCAAAACGCCAAGAAAGCCCAGCTCGCCTGTTTCATAAAGTAAAACACCCTCATCAAAAGTGACACGCTCGCTGGAGAGCACTTTTTCGGCAATGTGTTTTAAATCAGCAGGTAAATGAGGGTTTTGCAGTAATATGAGCAAATTTTCTTCAGCTTCCATTCAAAAAATTTCTGTAAAAATAGGAAATGTTAATGTAAACAGGGTGTAACATTTAACGACAACGGCGAATTAATACGTTTTCACGTGCGTGTTCAGCATTATTAATTGCTCTTTTCAAGTCCTGAAAGGACGTAATACACCAGCACAGGCAACGTCCTGTGTAATCATGTTACGAATTACCGGGACATTCGGATATACCACACAAAAATTACGATTTCGACAATTCTTCCGTTTTATTTCTTATCCACGCTTTTATCCATATATTGACGTAGTACAATAAATAAACAACCAGCGCAGCCATTATTGCCGCATCGAGCCAGGGAGAGAGAATGGGAAATTTAGTCGGGTAAAATCGTTTGGCCAGGTAACCCGACAGGGAGAAAACAAGCAAAATTATTGACGCAACCGGTATCTTTCCTACTTTCATAACGTTCGTTGTTTCTGCAAATATATGATTTATTAATCCGCAGGAAACTTTAAGTTTGTGCAAACAATATCCCATGCACATAGAAACCATCGCCATACACGCCGGTAATCATGTTGATGAAACCTCGAAAGCCGTAATTCAACCCATCATATTATCAACCACATTTGAGCGCGCCGTTGATGGCACTTACCCTGGCGGATATATTTACAGCCGGTCCAGCAACCCAAATCGCACCCTGCTTGAAAACGTTTTGGCAAAACTGGAAGGCGGGTCTGATGCTGCAGCCTTTTCATCAGGAAATGCAGCGGGCATGTCCGTTTTCCAATCACTGCCGCCGGGTACGCATGTAATTGCGCCGGATGATATGTACCATGGTCTCCGAAACCAGCTTAAACTGTTATTTGCCGGCATATTGACTTTTGATTTTATTGACGTAAATGATAGCCAGGTTTTAATGGATCATTTAAGGCCCGAAACAGGCTTGATATGGATAGAGACACCGTCCAACCCTCTCCTGAAAATAACCGATATAAAACAGGTAGTTAAAATTGCCCATCAAAACGGTATAAAAGTGGCGTGCGATAATACTTTTGCTACGCCTGTTTGCCAGCAACCGCTTGCTTTAGGCGCTGATTTGGTGATGCACTCTTCCACAAAATACTTCGGCGGTCACAGCGATCTGATGGGCGGCGCACTGATAACAAAAGTGAAAGGCGATTGGTGGCTAAAGATACGCCAGGTGCAGGAATATGGTGGCGCCATCCCCTCCCCGCTCGATTGTTATTACCTCGCGCGGAGTATAAAAACATTGCCCTACCGTATCCGCGGCCATGTGCATAACGCACAATTGCTGGCAGAATTTTTGGAAAAGCACCCCAAAGTTGAAAGTGTAATGTACCCCGGCCTGCCATCGCACCCGCAACATGATATCGCAAAAGCACAAATGACCAGCTTTGGCGGTATGCTTTCATTTTGCCTGAAAGGCGGTCGGGAAGAAGCCAACAGAGTAATAAACCAACTCAAGCTATTCACCCGCGCCACCAGCTTAGGCGGCGTTGAAAGTTTGATCGAGCACCGCGCAACTGTGGAGGGTCCGGACACTAAAACGCCGTTTAATTTATTGAGGGTGTCAGTTGGGTTGGAACATATTGACGATTTGGTTGAGGACCTCGCGCAGGCCCTGGCTTAGCTGAAAGCGAAAAGCAGAAAGCAAAAAAATCAGAAAAGAAAAAAGCTTTGGACTTTCTGCCTTTAGCTCTCGCCTCCTCAACGATACTTCATCGCCTCTTTCCCCAACCCCCTCCTCAAAATACCGATCTGCCCGATGGTATAGGCCTGGTGGTGGTTGATAAACGTCCATAAACTTTCCAGGGTCTTGAATGCGGGTAGCGGAAATTCTATAGGACTATTCAGCGCTTCGTCCGTCATTTGTGCTAAGCCCTCACGTATCGGTGTTGCATAGTTATTCCATTCGATTTTAATTTCTTCGAGTGAAGGCATTTTAAGAGATGGACTTACCGGCTCCGTCAATTGGGTATTAAAATGATCCGTCCATTCAATCGTCACCGTTACGCCGCCCATGCGGGCCAGGCCAAGCTGCCCCCAAACCAGGTGCCCGGCAAGCCATTTCACGTTATTTATCCCGGGCGCCAGCCGGATATTTGACTCTTCCTCATTGATGCCAACTAACACGTTGTTAAATAACGTATTATGAAGGTCGTACTGTATTAATAATTGGTTTTTTGCTGACATGTTTTTTTAGGTTAAAGGTAAAAGGTTTGAGACGGTTTCACCTTTTACCGTTCGTATCTCATGAAATTAGTCAAAAGCAAAGATATAGGCAAAAGTTTTAGAAGTTTCTTACCTTTCGCCTTTTACCTTTAAGCTTTCACCTCCTCAAGAGTATTTCATCGCATCCTTACCCAAGCCTCTTCTTAAAATGCCAATCTGACCGATAGTATAGGCCTGGTGATGGTTTATGAATGCCCACAAACCAGCAAGGGTATTGTCAAAAGGGAATATAGGGTGTGGTATTTGGATCACAGTTTCAAGCGCAGCGTCGGGAAGATTTTCTAACCCTTGCCTGATCGCGGGGCCGTCCTCATTCCATTTGTTTTTAATTTGTTCCAATGTGGGCAGCTCGCTTGGCGGCGCGGCAAGGTCAGCTGGGGTGGCGCCTTGTTTGGTATGGAAATGGTCGCGCCACTTTACTTCTATTTTAGCGCCGCCTATGTTGGCCAAATTTCCTTGCGCCCATAAAAGGTGACCGGCTAACCACTTAACGCTGTTCATCGGGTCGGCTACGCATTTGTTAGCTTCTTCGTCACTGATGTCCGCAATAACGTTGTTATATAACACGTTATGCAGATCGTACTGATCAAGTAATACTTTTTTTGCTGACATGGTTTTTTAAATTGATTTAAACAAACCTAATGCAAAATAGTGGTATCCGATAGGTGTAAATACGACAATGTGAGGGGCGATTTGCGACAGGGAAGCTGAAAGCTAAAAGCCGGAAGTCCAAAGCTTTTTACTTTCAGCTTTTAGCTTTTAGCTCAAAAAGAAAAATTAAATTTGGAGAATACATCCTCAACGCCTTATCTTTGAAACAAAATTTGGTAGCAATACCTTGATCATTACCCCTCAAAGAGGTTTTGATTTATAAAGAAGCGGCGAGAGATCAGGCTCAATGACCCGCTGGCAACCCTTCAAAGTTGGAGAAGGTGCCAATTCCTGTCCCGGCAAATAACACCGGGGAATATAAATTAACAAACCATGAAAAATCTGATTTACAACATTCTTCAAAACATTTTCAAGGCCTGCAAAGGCACAACACCTGCGTATTGCATTTGTATGTGTTGCTGCTGCTGAACCTTGACACGTTTTAATTTTCGTTTTCCTGAAAATATGCGTGTTCCCCGAAAGGTAACCTGCATCCGCGTTGTGTTCATTCAAATAACAAATTCATAAAAAAATTATAAATCCTTAAAATCTTAAAACCATGTCTGCTTTAAAATTCGAAACCCTTCAACTACATGCCGGCCAGGACGTCGATGTAACAACAGGCTCACGGGCTGTGCCACTTTATCAAACAACTTCGTATGTATTTAAAAATGCCGAACATGGTGCAAACCTGTTCGCACTAAAGGAGTTTGGCTTTATTTATACCCGTTTAATGAACCCAACTACCGATGTTTTCGAAAAACGGATCGCCGCTTTGGAAGGCGGCGTAGCCGCTTTAGCTACAGCATCCGGCCAGGCAGCACAGTTTATTGCCTTAAACAATATACTACAGGCCGGCGACAATTTTGTAAGCTCCCCTTTCCTGTACGGCGGTACTTACAACCAGTTTAAAGTAGCATTTAAACGCCTGGGTATTGATGTGCGTTTCGCAAAAGATGATAGTGCAGAAGGTCTTGAAAAGCATATTGATGGAAAAACAAAAGCTATTTACCTTGAGACAATAGGTAATCCGGGCTATAATATTGCAGATTTCGATAAAGTAAGCGCCCTCGCAAAAAAGCATGACCTGCCGTTGATTGTTGATAATACCTTCGGGGCCGGTGGTTATTTGTTCCGCCCGCTGGAGCATGGGGCCAGTGTGGTTGTTGAATCAACTACCAAATGGATCGGCGGGCATGGTACCAGCATTGGCGGTGTGATAGTTGACGGCGGAAATTATAACTGGGCCAATGGTAAATTCCCGCAGTTTACCGAACCATCCGAAGGTTACCATGGTTTGGTTTTTGCTGACGTTTTTGGTATTGGCGGACCGTTTGGGAATATCCAGTTTATTATCCGCTGCCGCGTGGAAGGCCTGCGCGATTTTGGGCCTTCACAATCGCCATTTAATTCGTGGCTGAATATCCAGGGTCTGGAAACATTGTCGCTGCGTGTTCAGCGTCATGTGGATAACGCGCTTGAGCTTGCTAAATGGCTCGACAAGCACCCCAAGGTAGCGAGCGTGAGCTATCCGGGCCTGGCTTCATCTCCGCACCATGCTTTGGCAAAAAAATATTTAAAAAATGGTTTCGGCGCTGTGCTCTCATTTGAAGTAAAAGGCAGCAAGGAAAGTGCCAGCCAGGTAATTGACAATTTAAAGCTCGTAAGCCACCTGGCCAATGTTGGCGATGCAAAAACGCTGATCATACAGCCATCCGCAACAACACATCAGCAACTGTCGGATGAGGAGCAATTGTCAGCCGGAGTTTTGCCAAATTCATTGCGCGTAGCCGTTGGTTTGGAGCATATAGATGATATTAAGGCCGATTTTGAACAGGCGTTTGCGGCTATTTGAGGTTAGTGATTAGAGAAGGTATGGTTGATTTTTTTAACACGGAGGGCACGGAGAACACGCAGTGGGCGCAGAGCAGAAAAACGTTGAATGAGAACTCGGTGCGCTTTGCGCCTTCTCTGCATCTCCGTGTTAAAATTTAATAAATGATTAGTTATTCAGAAGGTATCAGATAAAACAATGACTAATGCCCAATGACTAATGACAAAAAGAAATGAGTACAGAAATATATAAATACAATAGTCCATTTAAGTTGGAATCGGGGGAACAATTAGCAGAACTCGAAATAGGCTTCAACACTTATGGAAGGTTAAATAAAAACCGGGATAATGTGGTGTGGGTATGCCATGCCCTCACCGCAAACTCGGATGTTTTTGATTGGTGGAAAGGTCTATTCGGTGATAACGATTATTTTAATCCGGATGATTATTTTATAGTTTGCGCCAATATCCTTGGGTCACCTTATGGCAGCAGCAACCCTTTAAGTACAAATCCGGTTACCGGACAAGCGTATTATTTGTCATTCCCGCAATTTACAGTAAGGGATATTGTTAATGCCCATCAATTATTGGCTAAATACCTGCAAATTGAAAATATTGAGATACTTATTGGCGGTTCGCTCGGTGGCCAGCAGGTTATTGAATGGGGAATAATGGAGCCGGAACGCATTAAAAACCTGATCCTGGTAGCTACCAACGCGAAGCATTCTCCATGGGGCATCGCGTTTAACGAATCACAGCGGCTTGCCATTAGTGCCGATAGTACTTTTTATTCCGGTTCAGCTAACGGCGGTCAAAAAGGATTAAAGGCTGCGCGAAGTATTGCGCTACTCTCCTACCGTAATTACAAGACTTATTCCATTACCCAGCAGGAAGAAAAGGATAATCTTGTCGACGATTACAAAGCTTCCTCCTACCAAAATTACCAGGGCGAGAAACTGGTGAACAGGTTTAATGCTTACAGCTACTGGTACTTGTCAAAAAGCATGGACTCGCATAACGTGGGCCGCGGCAGGAGTGGGATTGAAAAGGCTTTAAGCCTGATAAAAGCCCGCACGCTGGTTATCGGCATAAAATCGGATGTTTTGTTTCCGATAGAAGAACAGCAATACCTGTTTAATCATATCCCAAAATCGGCCCTTGCCGAAATTGATTCATTTTACGGGCACGACGGCTTTTTAATTGAAACAGAAGCATTAACCAACATCATTACATCATTTTTTAAAACTGATGTGAAGGGGAAAATAATTGAATTGCAACGCACTGCGTAATGAGTAAAAAATTAAATATAGGTCTGTTTGGTTTTGGCGTGGTTGGCCAGGGGTTGTGTGATATTATAAAAACCAAAAATTTAAACCTGGAGATAGTCAAAATCGCCATAAAGGATATTAATAAACAACGCTCCCTCCCCGCCCATTTATTTACTACTGAAAGGGATGAACTGCTCGACAACCCCGATATAAATACCATTGTTGAATTGATAAATGATACTGATGCTGCATTTGAAATAGTATCGAGGGCCTTAAGCTCTGGTAAAAATGTGGTATCAGCCAGCAAAAAAATGATCGCGCTTTATTTGAGTGAACTTATCGAACTACAACACAAGCACGGAACCTCGTTGCTGTACGAAGGCGCGGTTTGCGGCAGTATCCCTATTATCCGTAACCTGGAAGAGTATTATGACAATGAACTGCTGCACTCCATAAGCGGCATCTTTAATGGCTCGTCAAACTACATACTTTCGAAAGGGTTTAACGAAAATATGGATTATGATACCGCCTTAAAGCAGGCCCAGGAGCTTGGTTTTGCGGAGACCGACCCGACAAGTGATGTTGGCGGTTTTGATGCCAAATACAAACTGGTAATTGCCGCTGCCCATGCATACGGGGTAATTGTGCAGCCCGATGAAGTGTTTAATCTGGGTATACAAAACCTGTCGGCCCACGACTTGCAATATGCCAGGGAAAAGAATTTAAAAATCAAGCTTGTGCCGGTTGCGAAAGAGCTGGACGATCGTCACGTTGCCTTATTTGTATTGCCAAAGTTTGTAAACGAAAAAGAATTTTTATACAATGTGGAATACGAATACAACGGCGTAATAGTGCAAGCCGCATTTGCCGACCAGCAATTCTTTTTTGGTAAAGGCGCAGGCGGGCATCCTACAGGGTCGGCTGTTTTGTCTGATATTGCGGCATTACGTTATGATTATCAATATGAATATAAAAAGGCTAAGGAACGTGCCAATCTTAAGTTTACCAACGATATTGAACTGAACATTTACGTGCGGTATGAGTATGAGAGCCTGGTTGAAGCTTTGAACTTTACACATATCCATGAACGTTATTATTCAGGCAGCTATAAATTTGTGATCGGTAAGATCAACCTGCAAAACTTGATAGATAACCAGCACCTTATTGAAAACAACAAAGCTTTCGTCGCCTTTGCCGACCAGCTTGCCGGCGTAAATTTGGCGCCCGAAGTAAAACACGCGGCAGAAGCTTATTGATATTTTGTGTTTATTTAGTTTTTTTCGATTGGCTCTTTATGGGGCCTTTTTAATTTATTAAGACAATTTTGACAGAGTCCTCCGTTGCGGGCATAAATTCTTCATAACCTGTTTACTATATTTGCGGCTCACCTGTTGTACAATTGATGTCAAAACTCACCAAACTTGTTTATAACAAACCCCTTGTATTTACCTTATATTTTGGCCTGAGTTTATTCGCTGTTGTTAAAAGCGTTATCGTTAATCATATCCATAATAACTACTTTGTTTACAAGTACAATTTTATAAATGTAATACACCAGCATACCATATTCGGTTATCAACAGCAGTTCAAGGACCTCAATCATTATGGTCCTGTCTTCGCCTTGTTGATGGCCCCTTTTGCTTTATTGCCTGATGGTTTGGGTGTGATACTTTGGGTGATGTTCAACGCCTGGGTTTTGTCCCTGGCTATAAAATTATTGCCTTTAAAAGAGAATCAATATGTTATCATTTTGCTCATCTGCGCCCATGAACTTATGACATCTTCTTCTAACGTTGAGATAAATCCGTTAATAGGTGGATTAATTATATTGAGCTTCGTATTTATCCGGGATAAGAAAGATTTTTGGGCCGCCTTTGTGATCGTTTTAGGGACATTTATTAAGCTGTATGGCATTGTCGGGCTGGCATTCTTTTTCCTTTCAAAAGATAAACTGAAATTTATTTTGGGCCTTTTGTTTTGGTCGGTTGTATTGTTCGTATTGCCGATGTTTATCTCGTCCCCGTCTTATATTATACAAACCTACCACGATTGGTATGGCGATTTGCTGACAAAGAACCTGAATAATATGGGCGGCCCCAGCCTGCAGGATATTTCGTTGATGGGGCTTATTCGTAATGTATTTAATTACAGGCAATTATCAAATATCACAGTCCTGGTGCCCGGTATTTTACTGTTTGCTCTATGGTATACAAGGGTTAGATTTTACGAGGTGGTGCCCTACCAGTTGTTGTTGCTGGCATCTACGCTTATCTTTGTCATAATTTTCAGCAGTTCTTCAGAGTCCCCGACCTATATCATAGCAATTGCCGGGGTTGGGATCTGGTTTATGAACCTCGAAAGGCCGGTTACTTGGTTCGAAATCAGTTTGCTGGCCTTTGCAATTATTATCACTGTCTTTTCCCCTTCCGACCTTTTTCCGAGGTATATAAGGGTAAACTATGTGATCCCTTATAAACTAAAGGCGCTTCCATGCGTACTGATCTGGTTTAAGATAATTTATGAGACATTAACGAGGAAATTTGAACAGGATAAAGGGTACATGGTGGAAACGGCGCCCTGATCAGATCTTTTTCATTGCCCTTTTTGTGTGATAGCCATAGGCGATAAGATAGGCAATCCCGCTAAATCCAAAAGCTTCGAACACGCTTGATACCTCGTTCCCCTGAAGCGAGTAGGGATCAGCTACCGCCCTGGGTATATGCAATATTAAAAGCCAAATAATGATCATTAAGGCGAGCAATAAGGCGCTTAATTTTAGCCTTATCCTCAAAATGATGGTTATGCCGGAACCAATGAGAGCAACACCCGCAAAATAAGTCCAGAACATATGGCCGGGCATCCACGCCGGGACAAGCGTTGATACACCTTCTGCATACAAAAAATGGTCGATACCGAAACAGATCATTGTTATACACATAAAAACGCTGCCAAAAGGAACGATCTTCTCTAATAACCTGATCAAAGATGATTCGTTTTGCCTGTTTTCGTTCCCGGTATGAAAAGATCCTGCCACAACAAAAGCTCCTCCCGATAATACCAACTCCTTTTGAGCAGAGGTCCATACGCCGAGATGCATATAATACGGGTCGGCGATCAGTTCGTAAGGGACCTGGCAGAAAAGAAACAATAAAAGAAAGATTGCCCCTAAAATAAGCGATATTGTCTTTGCTTTTCTATCCAGGGCAATGGCAATTCCTGCGGCAATCAAAATAGCACTTACAAAGTAAACGAAAAGGGCAAAGCCCGGGAATGAGAAATGCCAGGGCGGCAATATAACAGGACGAAAATCCTTGTAAAAAATTTGCTGAACGCCCAGGCCGGCTATCATAATGCCATAAGATATCCGCGCCAGTTTAATTAGTATTTCCATTGATTTAGTTTGAAGAAGTGTTATTGTAAAATTTGCCCGCAATGATGGTAAATGGTAGGCCGTAGGCAAGGATTAAAGCTGCCATATTTAGTATAATGCCCGTAAGATGAAACTTATTTGACGGTGTGCGGCTTAAAGGTATTATTGCCAGGCTCATTACCAGCCAGATAACGATGCCTGTAACAATTATCAAAACAATCCTTGATTTTAATATGCCTGAAAATTTGGGGTAAAGCAGGAAAAAAATACTTGTCCATGCCATGGCAATACAAAAATGGATCAACAAGCCGTAATAAACCATTTCTGTACCGGCACTGAAGGCTAAGCTTCCAAATAGCCCGCTTGCAATGAATCTTAATATAATAACCTCCGGAATTTCGTAATTAATGATGAATGCAAACAGGATATCAACAACCCCGGTAAGCAAAGCAGTAAATAATATCCAGCTAAATATTTTTTTCTTTTTGACTTCTTCTTTCACAATAAGTGGTTGATTGAAAATATGCAGGCGGTGCTGCATCATCAAAAATCAGAGTTAGTAAAATAAAAAGCAATTCACAGCTTGTACATGTTCGAACAAATTAATTCAAGGTGCAGATCGCTAAGTTTTCGGGAATATTATTGGTGCATTATAAAAAATAAAAAACCTGCTTTATCAATAAAAGCAGGTCTCAAAATGCTAAATGCAAACCAGCGCGCGCTGGTCTAAATTTCTCTTCCGGGATCCCAATTTTCAAGATAATCGGCAACACGCCGTACGAATGAGCCACCCATTGCGCCGTTAACAACGCGGTGATCGTAGGATAAGGACAAAAACATCATGTGCCGGATACCTATCATATCGCCCTGTAATGTTTCTATCACGGCCGGTTTTTTCTTAATGGCCCCTACCGCTAGAATAGCTACCTGTGGCTGGTTTATTATAGGTGTCCCCATCACATTGCCGAACGAACCAACATTCGTTATAGTGAATGTGCCGCCCTGCACATCATCAGGTTTAAGTTTATTGGTACGGGCCCGGTTGGCCAGGTCATTTACAGCTTTGGTAAGGCCGATCAGGCTTAACTCGTCTGCCCTTTTAATAACCGGGACGATCAAGTTCCCGCTTGGTAATGCGGTAGCCATGCTGATATTGATATCTTTCTTTTTTATGATCTGTGTGCCATTAACCTGAATGTTGATCATTGGCATATCTTTTATTGCCCGTACAACAGCCTCTATAAAAATTGGCGTGAAGGTGATTTTCTCGCCTTCGCGTTTTTCGAAACTATTCTTGATCTTTTCGCGCCATAAAACGAGGTTTGTCACATCGGCCTCGACAAACGAAGTAACATGAGGAGAGGTATGCTTGCTCATTACCATATGCTCGGCAATTAAGCGGCCCATCCTATCCATTTCGATGATCTCATCCCCTCCTGAAAAGGATGTGCCTCTTGCAACGGGCTCCTGTTTGGCTGGCTCTGGCTGCGTCTTCTCTATAACCGGTTCAGGCTCTGGTGCCTCATCAGCCGGTTTTGTTGTTTCTGCAACAAGGTCCGGTTCTGGTGTTTCAGACACCTGCTCAGGTTGTGGTGTTTCAACGATTGGTTCTGCAATTTCAGCCGTCGGCTCCTGCACCAGTGTATCAATAACAGGTTCAGATGCTAACGCTAACGTTTCTGCTATATTTGAAGGCTCAAAAGAACCCCTGCCGGCAGCTTCGTTAACTTCGCTTACGTCATCCTGTATGGCAGTTGCAGACTGGTACCTGTTTTGGATATAATTCAATAAGTCGTCCTTTGTTAAACGGCCTTCTGCGCCTGTACCCGGAATTTTTTCCAGCTCGGCGTTGCTGATACCTTCCTGTGCCGCTATATTTTTAACTAAAGGCGAATAAAACCGCAAAGAATTCTTTAAAGTATCTTCTGTGGCAGGCTGAGATTGTTCAAGCTGTTCGGTATAAGGCACCGGTTGTGACAGTTCCTCACGCTGATAAGCAAATACAGGCTGCTTTTCTTCGGCTTTTTCTATTTCAGGGACGGCTGTTTCAACTACAGGTTCGGGTTCGGATGTTTCGGCAAAAGCCTCCGGTTCCGGCGCTTCATCAACTGGCGCAGGGGTTTCCTGCTCCATCTGTTGTATTTCTTCAACCGGCGACGGAACTTCATCGGTTACAAGCTTATCCTCCTGAACCGGGAGATGAACGGATGTGGTCGTATTAGCAGCTATGATCTCCTCCGGGTCGGCAGTTTCAATGACCGCAATAACGGCGCCCACCTGTATAACGTCATTGTCGTTACAAAGCTGCTCAATAAGTGTTCCGGCTACTGGTGATGGGACATCCGAATCCACTTTATCCGTAGCGATTTCCATTACCGTTTCGTCGGCCTCAATATAATCCCCCGGCTTTTTGGTCCATCTGATTACAGTTGCCTCCGCAACACTTTCCCCCATTTTTGGCAGCAGCAGTTTATATTTGGCCATAGACAATATTTATCGTAGTGGTCAAAATTAGCTGATTTTGTTGTTATTCTCCATTTTCATGCAGTAAAGTATTCAACATACTTAAGGCCGAAATTGCGCTCCTTTCGATGTTTTGTTTGCGTTTATTGCCAAATGTTAATTTCTTTGCCACCGTTTTGTTAATAGTTGCTACAGCAATCCAAACAGTGCCTACCGGCTTATCAGGCGTGCCACCGTCGGGGCCTGCGATACCTGTAACAGCTACAGCATAGTCCGATTTAAAATTCAGCAGCGCCCCTGCAACCATCTCCATCACTGTTTCCCGGCTTACCGCGCCAAACTGCCCGAGGGTTGCATTTTTTACACCTAAAACACTCTCCTTTAACCCATTTGAATATGATACCACCCCTCCCAAAAACACTTTCGATGATCCGGGGTGTTGCGTAATCAGATGCGCGATATATCCGCCGGTGCAACTCTCCGCAAGGGATAAGGTGACGCCTTTCCCCGACATAAAGTCCAATATCGCTTTTTCAATAGGTATGTCTTCCTCAGCCGCTACTACATTGGCAACACGCTCAACAATCTTAGCCGCAAATTCATTTACTTTATCTTTTAATAAAATTTCATCTTCGCCATATCCGCTTAAGCGCAATCTTACCTGGCCAAGTTTTGGTAAATAGGCTAACTTGATATAGGAAGGCAGCGAGTCTTCAATGTCAGCAATCCTTTCTGCTAAAAACGATTCCCCTTCGCCAACTGTCAAAATAGTTTTATGAATGATAAATGGGAGTTTTAAGGTCGACTTTAGTTTGGGCAACACGGTATCGTCCATCATGTACATCATTTCGTGGGGGACACCGGGCATTGAAATATAAATTTTGCCGTCGACATTAAACCACATACCCGGGGCTGTACCATTTTTATTGAGGATTACCTCACAATTTTCCGGAACCTGCGCCTGCAATCGGTTAACTTCCAATAACGGCCTGTTATAGCGGGCAAAAATGGCTATCACGTTATCCAGGGCGTCTTTATTTTCAACCAGCTTGACGTCAAAATATTCAGCAATTGTTTTTTTTGTGATATCGTCTTTCGTCGGGCCAAGGCCGCCAGTGATAAGGATAATATCAGCCCTGCGGGTTGCTTCCGCAAGGGCTGTGAGGATATGCTGTTTGTCATCAGATACCGACGAAATTTGTTTGATGCGTATACCAATATCATTAAGCCTGGCAGCCATCCAGGCTGAGTTAGTATCAACAATTTGGCCGATTAGTATCTCATCCCCAATGGTAATTATTTCTGCAAGCATTTTTTATTGGGTAAAGTTTTGGTTGTTGGTATAATCACTTCTCTTGCTCAGTTTTAAGTCTTGTAAAATAGCGGCTTTTACCTTTAATGTAACGTTATATGATTTATAAACCCCGAACGGCACCCACTGAAAATTGAGGTCCCAGCAGTGCAGGTCGCGGTAAAGGGAAAACGAGGTAACGGCCAGTTTGCCCGCCCGAAGGTCGTAGTTGGTATTATACTGAACTTTCCACCCCTTGGTAATAGTCACGTCTCCGCTCAGCATAACCGTATTTGAGTTGGTTGTACTGGTATAATTATTATTATAGCTGAAACTATAATTAAATGAAAGATTCCATGGCACATTAAAATCTATATACGCGCTCGGGTCGCTGTTGATCAGTGCCAGTTTTTGCGCCTGCTGGGGGTTAATTGTTTGTAGGGTGCCTTGCTGGACCGGCGCATGCGGGCTGAACGTTGATGAGTTTAAACTGCCGCTCATCGAAAAGCTAAGGGAGGTGAGGGTCGGAAATTTACCGTCCTGGAAAGTGTACCTGTTTATTTCTTGCGGGAAACGCGATATTTGTCCGTTACTGATGGAATCAAGCACCTTTGTTACATAGGGGTTAAATTGGCCGAAGAACGTAAGATTTACTTTTTGATTTAATATTGCCGTGTGGGCCGAAAACTGGATCGGCGAAAGCCGGAGCGAATCTTGCGCAAAATTATAAAACGTTGAAAGCGTGAAACCCTGCAATATATCTACCTTTGTGGGTTTGCCGGATGTGTCAGTCGCCTTCGCCTTAATTTTGGCCTGGAGAATATTATCAAGGCTGAATGATATCCCGGCTTGTTTGCCTGCTGAAGGGAAACCATCCTGAAAAATAGAATAAAGCTGGCTTGTATACGGATATGGGATAGTGGCGTTACTCACTACCGTTTTATAGTAACCGTAGCCGGCGGCTGAAAAATCAGGAGTGTAATTAAAACCAATACTTGGTGTCATCACATGCCTGATGGCCATTAAATTTCCCTTTTTAAAATCTATTTCACTGTAAATTTTTGTTGATACGCTGGTGCCCAATGTGTACATTCCTGCCCGTTTAAACCCGTTAAGGGTATCAGTGACCAGCGAGTCGAGACCCGAAATACTGCCTCTTGTAAAGTTTTTTCTGATACTTTGCAGGTACCAGTGTTCAGCATAATTAACATTTATGCCGAATTGAAAATAGTGCAAAAAATTTAAGCTTAAACCGACAGGGATATTATGTACTATTGACGTTTGCAGGTTTTTTATTAAGTTGTTACCCTGAAACAGTTCCGATTCAGGCAGGTTGTTAATTGAGTTTGAAGCTTGAAGGTTATAGCTGATGCTTATTTTTTCGTACCATTTTTGCTCGCCGACCCTGTCTTTCGAAGCGAACGGGCTTAGTGATGCCATTGAAAAGCTAAGTGTAGGCAACTGTAACGAAATAGTTTTATTGGTAAGGTCCTGACTATGTGAAAGGCCAACACTCAAATTAAAGGGCGTGCCTTCCCAGGTTTTACTATAGTTGATAGTCGACCGCAAGTTATTTTGTGTAAGCGCCTGTAAGTTATAATTACTTACAGAAGGGTCATTCCTGTAAAAGCTTGATGTGCCTGCATTTACCGATGCGCTAAAAGTACTGCCAGGGTTTGCGTTGGGGTCCTGGTTGTGCGACCAGGTAACGTTAAAATCTTTGGCTGGTGGGTCGCCGGGGAGCCCGTAATTATGGGAGCCGTAACTAAAAACCAGGTTCCCGCTATATTTATAGCGTTTTAAATAGCGCAGTGTTTCATTTATTTCGTACGATCCCTTTGAGTAAACGGTGCCCATGTTGGTAAGGTCCATATAATCACTTATGCCCACATAATAACCAAAGTTCCGGAGATAAAAACCCAGTTGCTGATCTTCGCCGAATGTTGGAATAATTACACCTGATGATCGGGTATCTGGTTTCGGAAAAAATCCAAACGGTATTGCCAGCGGGAGCGGTATCCCTTCAATCTCGAGATACGCGGGGCCTGAGATGATACGGTTCTTCTCGGCGATGCCACGGGTGATCACTATTCCAAAGTGTGTATCCGGGTATGGCAGGTCGCATGTGCTGAAAATAACATTGCGGTAAGCGATTTCGGTTTCATTTAATTTCCTCGCCTCCCCGCCCGAAAGATAACTGCCATCCTGGTCGGACGCGGGGTTATAAAGCTTCCCTTTTTTTGTGTTATAATTAAAAAGCAATGAGTCTGATAAAAGTGGTTTATCTTTTCCCTCCTTCGATATGGGCCGGCCAACGTACCGGTGCGTTATGGGATCATAACTGCCTTTTGCAAACAGCAGATGGTTTTTTTGATCAACCCTGATGTAATCGGCATCCAGTTCAAAATCTTCGTAAGTTACACGGGCGTTGCCATAAAGGTAGGTGATCTGATGATCCTGGTCAACAATTGTCGAGTCCTCTGCATGCGATTTTACCTCTGATTGTAAGGTGTTTGAGTTCTTTTTTGTCGTATCATTATTAACAACTGCACTTTTTGTTCGTGAAGTTCCCTTAGATTTTTTACCTTTAATCAGTTTCGCATCTTTTATTGTGTCCAGCTTTATGATAGTATCCGCTGAAGGCCTGTAGTAATAGTTGCAGACGCGGCTTTTATTAGAGGCGGCATTCACATTTGCTATTAAAATAATTGCGAGCAAAAAAAATAGACTTATGAATTTCAAAATAGATTATGAATAGTATTTTTGCAGATATAGTTAACAGCGTTCAAAAATAATGAAAAATAAGGCATTGAAAAGATTGATTTCTGGTTTATCGTTAATTCTGATATCTCTACCGTTTTTTTCGTTTGCATTAAGTAATTCTTCACAAAAGGATACGGTCACCGGTAGTAGTTACAAAATCAAAACCATTATTATTGATCCGGGGCATGGCGGCAATCATCCAGCCGGCGCACCGGGTACTTTTTCCCATGGCGCCTCGGGCTCGTATTCTTCCGAGAGAAATGTAACGCTTGCCCTGGCATTTAAATTGCAAAAAGAAATAGAAAAAGAAATACCCAATTTAAAAGTAGTACTTACCCGGACTACCGAAGATGATGTTTCCTTACAACGAAGGGCGCAAATTGCCAATGAAAATAAAGGCGACCTTTTTATTTCGCTGCATTGTAATTCTTTACCAAATAGGTACGTGCATGAAGTTATTGGGCATAAACATCATAAACCGGTTTACCGCACTATTGAAATTCCCGACCACTCGGGCAGAGGTGTTTTGATGCTGGTTTATGGCTTTTGGCGAAGCAGAGAAGGAGAAAATGCCATCAAACAAAATTTGATCGAAGGTGGGGATCAGGAAATGAATGCCAACCCTGATCTTAATGACCCTGCGTCGATAATCCTAATGAACGAGTACAAACGCAAATATCGTAAACAGAGTATACACCTTGCCGAGTTGATTGATACCGAACTTGTCAATACTGATGGCAGGCATAATGAAGGCATCAGGGAACAAGGCATACATGTATTGTGTCATAGCGCCATGCCTGCTGTACTTGTTGAAACCGGTTATATTGATAATCCGGATGATGAAGCGTATTTAAATTCAGAGGCTGGTCAAAATGAAATAGTAGCATCAATTGTAAGGGCAATAATAAATTACAAAGCCGAGGTGGAACAGGTATCGCCATAACCTGGTGATCAGAGATTAGAGGTTAGAGATTAAATTTGATCCGCCTCCATTCAATCTCTAATCGCCAATCGCCAATCTCTAATCTCTAAACATGAAAATAACCAACGAAACTAAAATCGGCGTATTAACAGCCATCGCAATTACCATACTGATATTAGGTTATAGTTTTTTACGCGGGGACGACGTCTTTTCGGGCAGCAACAGATTTTATGCCATTTACAGTAGTGTCGACGGTCTTACTGTATCAAAACCGGTACTCGTAAACGGATTTCAAATTGGAAGGATCTCAAAAATGAAGCTGCGGCCTGACGGGCATACCATTGTTGAGTTTAAAGTTGAACGTAAATATAATGTGCCATCAAACACCCTTGCAAAATTGGTAAGCACCGATCTTTTAGGCAGCAAGGCTATTGTATTTGAATATGGCAACAGCAATACCAATGCCGAAGACAATGATACGCTGCGCGCCGATATACAGGGAAGTTTAGCCGAAAGTTTGCAGCCGATTCAAATGAAAGCAGAAAATCTTATTACCAAATTAGATTCATCCCTGGCGTCTATAAACAAAATATTAAACCCTAATTTTCAAAAAAATGTCGACAGGAGTTTTTTAAGTATAGCCAACTCCCTGCAAACACTTGAGGGGACAACGAAGAAAATTGATGCGCTTATCGGCAGTCAGACAACTCATATTAATAATATACTTGCCAACACGGAAACTGTGTCGTCCAACTTGAAAACAAGTTCGGCTAACGTGACAGATATTACTTCAAATTTTGAGAAAGTAAGTGCTGATGTAGCCAATGCAAACCTTAAACAAACGCTTGAGAACGCCAATAAAGCCATGGCTGATCTGCAGGCAACGATCAATAAAATTAATACTAATAAGGGATCGCTGGGTTTGCTGCTCAATGATGACAAGCTATACGCTAACCTGCAAAGCGCGTCGAAACACCTCGACAGCCTGTTTATTGATGTTAAAGCACATCCAAAGCACTACGTAAGTTTCTCGGTTTTTGGCGGAAAGAAAAATTAATTGGCGGGATATGGTGGCAGTTTCAAAGTTGCAGTGGCCGTTTTTTTACTGCCACGACAGGCAGCCACTTATTCAATTACGAATGTTTTCCCTTCAACAGCTAACTCAGTGGCCGGGAAAACGCTCCTGGCTTCCTCCAAAAGTTCAATAAGGGTTTTATATCTTGCAGAAAAGTGGCCAATCAATAGCCTTTTGGCATGTGTTTTTAATGCAATTTCGCCAGCTTGTAAAGCAGTTGTATGGCGGGTCTCGTTTGCCCTGTCGAGCATATTATTTAAGAAAGTCGCCTCATGGTACAATAGAGTGGCATTACTGATTTGTTCAAAATACCCTTCATTGTATGAAGTATCAGAACAATAGACGTAGCTTTTAGGCTCAGCAGAGTCATGGGTAAGGGTTTCATTTTTATAGATATTGCCATCTGGGGCAGTGTAATCATCCCCCTTTTTTAGCGCCGTGAAATAGGCGACGGGTATATTAAACTCCTCCATTTTTTCTTTGATCAGTTTTCTGAGCCTTTTCTTTTCCCTGAATAGAAAACCGGTACAAGCGATCCCGTGCTCCAGCGGGATGGTTTCGATAGAAATATCCTGATTTTCCAGGATCACTTCAGCCTGTGCCGGATTGGTAAACTTATAATGAATAGGATATTGTATCTCGGTTTCAGAGCTCGCTAACTGCAGATCAATAATTTCTTTTAAAAGATGCGGGCAATAAATATTTAATGGTTTTATGCGGCCGTTAAGATGAAGGGACGAAAGTAAGCCAACGAGGCCAAGATAATGATCGCCGTGCAGATGGCTGATAAAGATGTGGTCGATACGACTGGCTTTGACATCATACCTCAACATTTGTTGTTGGGTACCTTCGCCGCAATCAATTAAATAAAGTCGTTCATTAATGTTTAACGCCTGTGAGCTGGGATTTCTGTTGTAAATTGGGGTTGCCGAACTGCTTCCAAGTATTGTTACTTCAAATTTCATTCCTGGCGAACACCCATATTAGGATTTTGCTTCTTTTTTTAATTCCTTTTCTATTTCTTCCATAAAAACCAGATCGATCGCTTCTTCAGGAGTAAGAACAATAGAAAGTACACTATCAAGCTGCGAAATCGTAATTAACCGGGCAACAGCATCGTTCAAACCAGTTAAAATAAAAGTACCGGAAGCATTTTTGCATAACCGGTGTCCAACCAATAAACTGCTTAAACCGGATGAATCGGCAAACTTCACCTGCGAAAGGTCGAAAATTATATTTCTCTGACCTTCCGTGTTGATCAGGATAAGTTCAGATTTAAGCTGAGGCGACACAATTGAATTCAATTGTGCCTCGTTCAGTTTTAACAAAATATATTTTTCGTGTTTATCAACAGTAAATTTCATTTTTTGTTCTAATTAAAAAGCTAAGATATAATTATTTTGCGTACAAATAAAAAATTACAGAGTAGTAAGTGCATTATTTATTGCTTTTTCAACCCTACCTGTTACATTTTCATTTCCGGGCTTAGTAAAGTGCTCTCCGGTAATTTGTTCGAAAAGCTCAATATACCTTTCTGAAATTGATTGTACGATCTCATTTGTCATTAAAGGTACTACTTGTCCATCCTTCCCCTGGAAGCCATTTTCGATTAGCCACTTCCTGACAAACTCTTTTGAAAGCTGTTTTTGCGGCTCGCCTTCCTTTTGTCTTTCATCGTAGCCGTTGCTATAAAAATACCTTGATGAGTCTGGTGTATGTATTTCATCGATCAGGTAAATTTTCCCATCAGCTTTTCCAAATTCGTATTTTGTATCCACCAATATCAGGCCCTGCTTTGTCGCTATTTCAGTCCCCCGGTTAAATAAGGCTTTGGTGTAATTTTCGAGTTGGATATAGTCATTTTCAGAAACAATATTTCTCGCCAATATTTGCGCTCTTGAAATATCCTCATCATGCCCTATCGATGCCTTGGTGGTTGGCGTAATAATAGGTTCCGGTAGCTTATCATTTTCCTTCAAGCCATCAGGTAGGCTTACCCCGCAAACCTGTCGTTTACCTGCGCTGTATTCGCGCCAGGCATGACCGGCCAGGTATCCGCGGATCACCATTTCCACCTTAAAAGGATCGCAAATCCGGCCGATCGTAACACTTGGATCGGGTACCGTAATAACCCAATTTGGAACAATATCAGCAGTCGCCTGCAAAAACTTAGCCGCTATCTGGTTTAATACCTGCCCTTTGTATGGTATTGCCTCAGGCAATACAACATCAAAAGCCGATATGCGGTCGGTTACGACCATTGCCAGGTATTTGTTATTAATAGTATAAACGTCCCGTACCTTGCCTTTGTAAAAATTAGTCTGGCCCGGAAATGTGAAATGGGTTTCTTTTAGTGATGTTAGTTCATCGTTCATAGTTCATGGTTCATAGATTTGTCCATGGTCGATAGTCTATAGTCCATGGCAAATAAGGTTAGACCTTTTCTTTTTGTAAATAAATGAATAGATCCATGGACTATCGACCATGGACTATCGACTTCCCCGCTCACCTACTGTATATCCCCGTAGGCTGCTAAAATCTTCCGAACAAGTTTGTGCCTCACTACGTCTTCACCGCTAAGATAAACAATTTCAATTCCATGAATATCCGTTAATATACGTAAGGCCGTATGTAAGCCCGATTGTTGCTTTCGCGGCAGGTCGATCTGCGTAACATCACCAGTTACAATAAATTTGGCCGATGGCCCCATACGGGTCAGGAACATTTTCAGCTGCATATCGGTGGCGTTTTGCGCCTCGTCCAATATCACAAAGCAATTGTCTAAGGTCCGTCCACGCATAAATGCCAGCGGGGCTATTTCAATGGTCCGGTTTTCCAGGTAAAATTTCAATTTCTCGGCCGGGATCATATCGTCCAGGGCATCATACAAAGGCCGTAAATACGGATCGATCTTTTCTTTCAGATCGCCGGGCAAAAACCCAAGGTTCTCCCCTGCTTCAACAGCCGGCCTTGTTAATATAATGCGTTTTATTTCCTTGTTTTTCAAAGCCCTTACCGCCAAAGCCACTGCGGTATAGGTTTTACCCGTACCGGCGGGGCCAATGGCAAAAAGTATGTCGCTCTTATTAATACACTCCACCATGCGCCGCTGGTTTGCGGTACGCGCTTTTACCATAACCCCATTTGGCCCGAAAACAATAACTTCGCCGCTTGCAAATTTATCAGCAGAAGTTTCAGGTGCCGGGCTACTGTCGGAAGCTTTCGAACCCAGTATCCTTTCGAGGTCGGTTATGTTAAGGTTTTCATATTTTTCCACATGCTGAAGCAAGTGGGCAAATTTTTCCTGGAAAATGTTTATTTCGTGTTCGTCCCCCAGTATCTTAACCTCGTTACCCCTGGCCACTATTTTAAGCTTTGGATATTGCTTTTTGATGATCTCGAAATGATCATTATTAGGGCCCCATAATACCGCCGGGTTGATTTGTTCAATTGACAATTTAAGTTCGTTCAATACAAATTGATTTTTAGTAGCAGATTTTTATGAATTAAAAATTGAATATTTGTAGCAATCTAAATAGATATGAGCTATGAGCTATGAGATTTGAGATAAGGACATTGCGTCTCATAGCTCACATCTCAAATCTCATATCTCAATTCAAAAAACGCTTGCACAAGATTAGTGATAAATATTTGAAAAATTAATGGCAATAATAACTTTAACTACTGATTTGGGCGATAAAGATATTTACCAGGCTGCCCTCAAAGGCTCTATCCTGAAATTGCTGCCGTCGGTAAATATTGTTGACATAACCAACAGCGTTGCTGCCTATAATATTCAGCAGGCGGCTTTTATATTAAAGAACAGTTTTTATTACTTCCCTGACGCTACCGTCCACCTGATCGGTATCGACACCGTTTTTAATACGGGTACCAGGTACCTGGCCATAAAGTACAAAAACCATTTTTTTGTCGGCGCCGATAATGGCATTTTCTCGCTGATGTTTGATCAAGACCCCGACGAAATGGTTGAAATAAATATTATGCAGGATCTGAAATTTTTACACTTCCCACTGGCTGATATTTTTGTTAAAGCCGCCTGCCACCTGGCGCAGGGCGGTAAACTTACCCAAATCGGCATCCCGGTAAGCGGTATCGAGAAAAAAATGAACCTGCAGCCGGCAATTGAAAAAAACCGGATCAAGGGTGTGGTAATTTATATTGATTCATTTCAAAATGTAATTACCAATATTACCAAGGAGTTTTTTAACACCGAACAAAACGGCAGGCTTTTTAAACTTTCATTTAAACGCAATGAAACAATAGACCACCTGAGCTGGCATTATAATGAAGTGCCCGAAGGCGAAAAATTATGCTTGTTTGGGATTAGCGATCACCTTGAAATTGCGATAAACAAAGGAAATGCCAGTGGCTTACTGGGATTAGGCCTTGGAGATAGTGTTGTTATTGATTTTTTGGAACAATAAAGAATTATGATGATTAAAAAAATTATCCTGACCAGCCTTGTTTGCCTTTCAACCGCAATTGTTTTTGCCCAGGCAAAAAACGACTCACTTGCTTACCAGCTTGAACGCCAAAAGATAAACAATATGCTTGACCAACGGGCACTAAAATTTGGCCAGTATGACCTAAGCCTGAGCATGCATACGGGCATTTTCGGTTTACAAACCAAAAAGGATATTCGCCGCTCCAATGATATTTTAATGGATATTGTTAAAACTGACAATGCTATTTATAGGGAATTAAAAATATTGTTTGATTATACCGTATTTCAGCGTACACAAGTTCAAAGCCATTCAAAAGAAGCTGAAAAAAGCAATCTTGGCTTTATGACCACCATCAACAGGTTAAGGACCCAGGTTGATCTCCTTAAGGCAGACGCACAAAAGCAACAGCAGCAGCAGGAAAATACAAAACTCAAGTTTATTATTGCATTGGCGCTATTGTTTGTGCTGACTTTGTACCTGCTTACCCGGAAAAGCAGGCGTGTAGCGTAATTTTGTAGCTATCTTTACGTGATATAAAATGTTAGGCCGTTTCAATCGTCCAACAGTTATTACATAAGGATACACAGCAAACAATAAATGGCCAGGAGACGATTAAACAGCAGTAACGCGGCGGAAACGGAATTGCCCAAAGCAAAATTAAACAAGCAAACCCTTAATAATATTTCGCGTTTGGTGGCATACATAAAGCCCTACAGGGGCATGTTTATTGCCGCTTTGGGATTTTTATTTTTGTCGAGCCTGGTTGGGCTTGCATTTCCTTCGTTCATCGGGGCCCTGATAGATACGGCACAGGGAAAGCACAAAGGCGGTATTTTACCGGGAACAATAAAAGGCATCTTAATACTTGCATTCAGCGTGTTGTTTTTACAGGGGTTTGTATCGTTTTTTAGGATATTATGGTTTGTGAACGTCGCCGAACGTTCTTTAGCCGATATTCGCAGGGATACCTATTTTAAGCTGATCACATTGCCGATGAACTTTTTTTCGAACCGCCGGGTGGGCGAGCTTAACAGCCGCATTTCGGCCGACCTTTCGCAAATACAGGATACGCTTACAACAACAATTGCCGAAATGATAAGGCAATCAGTCTTATTGGTTGGCGGTGTGATCTTTATGGCGATAATTTCGATAAAGTTGGCACTAGCGATGCTGATACTGGTACCGCCTTTAATTGTAGTTGCGATTTTTTTTGGCCGGTTTATCCGGAAAATTTCCCGCCAGGCGCAGGATAAACTGGCGGAATCAAACACAGTTATTGAGGAAACACTGCAAGGAATTGCCAACGTTAAAGCGTTCGTTAACGAGGCATTCGAGGCGGCGCGCTATGGAAAAAATATCCGTGAGGTTGCGGATATTGCCATAAAAGGCGCCAAATACAGGGGCATGTTTGTATCATTTATCGTGTTCTGTATGTTCGGGGCAATTGTGGCCATAGTGGGCTATGCCTGTACGCTGGTTAATAGCCACGAGATTACCGTCGGCGACTTACTGAAATTTGCCCTGTATGCAGCCTTTATGGGCAGCGCGATGGGCAGTTTTCCCGACCTGTACGCCAACGTTCAAAAAGCAGTTGGCGCAAGCGAGCGCGTGCTGGAAATACTGGATGAAAAAGGCGAAGAAGTATCGATCCGCGAAATCGACAATGTCATCAGGCAAAAAATTGAGGGCAATCTTTCCTTTTCAAATGTAGGTTTCGCCTATCCATCGCGGCCCGAAGTGGAGGTATTAAAAGATGTGTCGTTTGATGCGGCAGCCGGGCAAAGGGTGGCTATTGTCGGGCCAAGCGGCTCGGGTAAATCTACTATGGCTGCATTAATTTTACAGTTCTATCATCCGCAAAGCGGCACTATATTATTTGATGGCAAGCCCTCAAGTGATTATTCACTCACAGACATCCGTAACCAGGTAGCTATCGTTCCGCAGGATGTAATGCTTTTTGGCGGGTCGATATTTGAGAATATTGCCTATGGAAAGTTAACCGCTTCAAAAGATGAAATTATGCAGGCAGCGCAAAGGGCCAACGCGCACCAGTTTATCACATCGTTCCCCGAAGGCTACGAAACTATTGTTGGCGAGCGTGGGGTTAAATTATCCGGTGGGCAGCGCCAGCGCGTTGCAATTGCAAGGGCGCTGTTAAAAAATCCGTCTATACTGATACTTGACGAAGCCACTTCGTCGCTTGATTCCGAGTCAGAACGCCTTGTACAGGAAGCCCTGGAAGAATTGATGAAAGACCGCACCTCGATCATAATAGCCCACCGCCTTTCTACTATCCGCGAAGCCGATAAGATCATTGTACTTGAAAAAGGAAAGATCATTGAAAGCGGCAGCCACCTGGAGCTCATCAGCAATGAGCAGGGGTTATACCGGTATCTGAGCGGATTACAATTTGAGGTTGGTTAAACGGACCAGGATTTGCGGGATTAAGGGACTTGCAGGATTTTAAAACCATCATACTTAAATCCGAAATCGAAATTCTCCAAAGGAGTCCTTCGGATCTAAATCCCAATTTTCTTCAATTCCGCAATCGGCATTCCGCAATCCGCATTCAAACAAATCCGAAATTAACCCCATATTTACAGGCATGACCATGTTGCCCAACATAAGCGAGCAATTCGAAGGCCCAATCTGGCGGATGGAGATCGATGAAATAACCGAAACTATTTTTGTTGAAGTAAGAAACAGCGACGAGAAAAAAGTTTATTTCGGGGCTATTAACCTTTTAAACGGGGAAGTGCTTTTTAAAGACCTTAGTACTGACGAACGCTGGTTCACCGGTATCGAAGCGGCATTCGACGGTGTACTACTATTACACTTTTACCAGTCGGAGACGGGGCCGGTCCATAAGGGTCTGCTTGCAGTAGATGCGCTCACCGGAAAAACACTCTGGAGTGATTTCGCGTATTCCTTCGACCATTTATCTATAAACGGACCTGTTTTGTATGACGCCCGCATACAACCCCGGAAATTATTTTTAGCCGATATTAAAACCGGTGCAACAACCCGCATCTATGAGCCGTCTGTTTACAAAAGGTTAGAGAATAGTATTGTGTTGCCGGAGGTAAAACCGCCGGAGTTTTTAGCCCCCGGGCTGTGGCCTGTGCACGCTTTTGGAAATATGATACATTACCTTGAATACAATAATTTCAGAATTGTATCTTTGCACGCGCTAAAGGGGGGGCAGTTAACGCAGTCACTTTTTATAATGGATGGCGTTAACAAGGTTTATGAAGATTTATTAAACCAGGAGATACAAAAAATCCAGCCGGAGGCGTTTATAATGCATAAAAACCGTTTGGTTTATATAAAAAATAAGTCGGAGTTGAAAGTTTTAACTTTCTAAATTATTGAACTAAAGTCTATTATGAAATTTAAGATTCCATTAATTACCATATCGTTATTCGCAATATGTACATCTTTATTTGCAAAACCTGTAGTTGATTCAGTTGGTGTAAAAAACAGTGACGGCAAAAAATTGATCCTGTTTAAAGTTAAAGCAAAAGATACCTATTATTCCATCGGCCGGCGTTACCATATTCAGCCTGAAGCGTTAATGAAGTTTAATGGCAAAAAAAAGGCGACCCTATCTATAGGCGCTATTGTTGAAGTGCCGACGAATGAGCCTTATAAAAAATCGCACAAAGAAAAAGAAACACCGGAGAAAGTTGCTAAATCAGATAAGGCCGTTAAAGAAACAAAAAAAGAAAAAAAAGCAAGGTTAGCGGCAGAAGCCCAGGATGAAAAAAAATACAAGCATATAAATGACAAATCTGAGCAGGCACAGGACCAAACGTCTACTGAGCAGGCGGTGCAGCAACCTGCCCAGGCAGTGCAACAGCCGGTGCAGGATAATAACACAGCGCCAACCCAATACAAAGTGTCGGCCGGGGAAACATTGTATGCCATAAGCAAGCGTTTCAATACTACGGTTGATGATATTACGCGGCTGAATAATTTAACCACGACAACGCTTGCGCCCGGGCAGCTTTTAATGGTAAAGTCAGGAGAAAAAGCTACCCCAGAAGCACCTGCAATAGGCCCCGTAAGCGCCCCGGTTGCGCATGATTCAGCATTAATATCGCCGAATAAAGATAGCAGCAGTTTAGACCACCATTTAAATGCGAACCGTTATGGTTTATATGAGAAAAATGAAAAAGGCGTAGCCACCTGGATGGACGAGGCCGGCCTGGACCCCAATAAAAAGCTGGTGCTTCACCGTACTGCCCCTATCGGGACTGTTATAAAGATAACCAACACCATGACCAACCGTACCACATTTGCAAAAGTGGTAGGCAGTTTTACAGATACTGAAGCAACAAAGGACGTTATTATCATAATGACAAAAAGTGTTGCCAGCTCATTGGGCGCCCTGGATAAACGTTTTCATGTAAGCATCAGCTACGGCAGCCCGAATGAATAAACCATTTGTCATCGGTATTGCCGGTGGTAGCGGCTCGGGGAAAACTTTTTTTTTAAAGTGTTTCCTGGAGCATTTTACACATGGCGAAGTTTGCCTGGTGTCGCAGGATGATTATTATATCCCTGTTGCCCACAACATGACCAAGGAGGAGAATAAGCTATATAACTTCGACCTTCCTGCAACTATAGATCGCGGGCAATTTGAAGAAGATATTGCCAGTTTGATGAACGGCGAAACCATCCAAAAAAAGGAATACACTTTCAACAACCCCGACGTTGTGCCAAAAACGCTCGAGATAAAACCGGCGCCCATCATGATCGTCGAAGGCCTATTTATCTTTCATTTTGAAAAAATAGCCTCTATACTCGACCTTAAGATTTTTATCGAGGCTGATGACGGTATAGCATTGCAACGGCGTATAAATCGCGACGCTATTGAACGCGGCTACTCGCACGACGATGTAATGTATAAATGGATAAATCACGTGGTACCGGCATATAATGAATATCTGTTACCCTACCGGGATGAATGCGACCAGGTGGTTATAAATAATACAGATGTGACAGCGGATATTATTTGTGTAACGAAGGAGATATCACAGGAATTGAGGAAGAAGATTTTGAAGAGTTCATAGGTCATAGCAAAAAAGCCGCCTTGCAGCTACCTTAAACTATGAACCATCAACTATGAACTAAAGAATCATTTCCGGCACGTCGCCTTCGATAATTAACTTTCCGCCGGTAGCATTTTTTATTTGTTCAATGCTAACGCCCGGCGCGCGCTCTAAAAGTTTAAAACCACCTTCGGGTAACACATCAAATACAGCTAATTCAGTTACAATTTTTTTAACGCAGTTTATGCCGGTTAATGGAAGGAGACATTTTGGTAGTAATTTCGATTCGCCGTGTTTATTTTGATGTTGCATAGCTACGATGATATTTTCGGCCGATGCCACCAAATCCATGGCGCCACCCATTCCCTTCACCATTTTACCGGGGATCTTCCAGCTGGCTATATCGCCATTTTCCGATACTTCCATAGCACCAAGTATGGTGAGGTTTACTTTTTTGGCACGAATCATCCCAAAGCTCATCGCCGAGTCAAATATTGCGGCGCCCGGCAGCATGGTTATGGTTTGTTTACCGGCATTTATTATATCTGCGTCCTCTTCCCCCTCGAATGGGAACGGCCCCATGCCAAGCATGCCGTTTTCTGATTGCAATACCACATCAATGTTATGAGGGATGTAATTGGCTACAAGTGTTGGTATGCCAATGCCCAGGTTAACGTAGTAGCCGTCTTTTATCTCTTTAGCAATTCGCTTTGCAATACCCTCTTTATCTAACATGATTCAATTTGAAAATTTGGCAAGTTGAAAATTTGAAAATGAATTAAATTATTCTTTTGAACTGGAAATGATCTTAGATAAAACCTTAACTATTACCTGTAATTTGTCAAGTAATGATTGATCAAAAGGATAGGTTTTTGAGAATTGACAGAGCAGTAAAAAATATTCCGTTTCATCCGCTTCCTTGGCAGCTATTTTTAGCTTATGGACAAAATCATTTTTACTTTCAGCGTTTTGCGCTTCGCGAACGTTAGCGCCAATCGAAGTGCCCGATTTAATTAGTTGTTTTGCGATGACATATTTTTTAACTGCTTCTAATTCCTCGGTAAATTCAATTATCTGTAAGGCAAATTGAAAAGTTAAATTGACAATCAGGTTTTCTCTGTCGTTTCTCATGATTTAACTATTTAGGGTTTTTAATTTTCAAATTAGCACATCTTCAAATTTTCAAATTACTTCTTTTTTCTATGCGTTTTGTTTTCTATCCGTTTTTCATAATCAGTACCCTGGAAAATCCTATGGACATATATTCCCGGCGTATGAATATGATCGGGATCAAGCTCACCTGGCTGTACCAATTCTTCAACTTCCGCGATAGTAACCTTTCCGGCCATTGCCATCACCGGATTAAAATTGCGTGCAGTTGCACGGAAAACTAAATTTCCCATGGTATCGCCTTTCCACGCCTTTACTAAGGCAAAGTCTGCTTCAAAAGCCATTTCCATTAAATAATCCTTGCCGTTAAAATTTCTTATTTCTTTGCCAATGGCTACTTCCGTACCGATACCAGCCGGAGTAAATATAGCTGGCATGCCATAACCGGCTGCCATACAACGGGTTGCAAGAGTGCCCTGAGGTATTAATTCAACTTCCATCTCTCCGCTCAAAAGCTGCCTTTCAAATTCAGCGTTCTCTCCTACATACGAAGCAACCATCTTCTTAACCTGCCGTTTTTTGAGCATCAGGCCAATGCCAAAATCATCAACCCCGGCATTATTTGATATACAGGTCAGGTCTTTTACACCTTTCCTCACCAGCGCGCTAATGCAGTTCTCGGGCAGTCCGCATAACCCAAACCCGCCGAGCATCAGCGTCATGCCATCTTCAATATCATAAATTGCCTCATCAGCGTCCTTAACAACTTTGTTCATGCTTAATAATTGGTGGGGGTAAAATTAGGTTATTTAGTTCATGGTTCATAGTTCATGGTTCATGGCGGGAAGTTGATGGGTCTACCCATTTGATAGTTGACAATTCAATGGCAGCTACCATGAACCCCAAACGCAGCTACCATGAACTATGGACAATGAACTTCTTCACCACTTAATATTCTGATCAATAAAGGCGGTCAAATCATCGGCCATGGCCTGCTGTTCTTTAACGCTTGGGTGGCCAGGTGTGTTTTTGTAGGGAATAAAATGAGTAAATATCTTTTTGTCGCCGAGGCTGGTCGCCGCTTTTTCGATGTAGCCGGGCCATGGCGAACCTTGTTTTGTGGCATCCATGCTGCCCAACGTACAGATGATCTGGGCTTTGGGATAGGTATCCCTGATGGTTTTCAGGAAATTGCGGTAGGCTTTTGTCAGTTGCTCGTCGGTTGGCGGCTTAGCGCCAAACCGTGCTTTGAACTGTTCATTATCAGGCAGTTTTACTATCCACGAATCATTCTGAAATAAGTTGATTACTACCAGGTCGGGCGTGTAATTCTTAAAGTCCCACATGCTTTGGTCGTCCGACGGATCGAGCCTGTTATACATTTCGGGCATGATAAGCGGAAACCAGCTGACGGTGATCCCTATACCGCTTTTTGAAGTATTATAAAATTCAGCATCGAAATGGCGCGCAATTAACGCCGCATAGCTCAAATAACCGTTTTCGTAAGGGCTGGTACCCCGGTCTTTGCCGGTTGAGTCTTCATCCGCATACCCGCATGTGATGGAATTGCCAAAAAACTCGATCTTATGTTTTTTAGTGGGTGGCACCGGTAATATTTGGGAGTCTTTATCCAATTCGAACTGGTAAAACCAGGTTTTGCCCATTGCCCATTCCGTGCGTTTATACAGGCACAGGGTGTGATTGGTGTTGCTAAGGCCGCTTACTAAGGTATATACCTTTTCAACACTATCGGGATGGATAACCGAAACAACTTTATCATCAACCACCACATTAAAGTAATTATCGCCATGTTCATCCTTTAAGGTCGCCTTAGCGCCGGTACCTTTAAAGTTTATGCTCAGCGACGTACATGACCACGAAAGCTCTGCTTCCTGGTCCCTTAGCACAACACGGCCCATATAATGAATATGGACATCATGAGGGTGAAGGACAATTGTTTGTGCACGACAAGCAAGGCTTAATGAAATAAGCGCAGTCAGCAAAATGCGTTTTTGATACATAATTCAGGTTTTCGCAATAAATATAATAATTCTTATTTCAAATACACATAAGTAATTCCATCGCCACCCCGGTCGGCATGTTCGTCTTCCATGTGATCAACCTGTTCATATTTTTTCAGGTATTGCCTTATCATTTTACGCAATATACCATCGCCTTTGCCGTGTATGATCTTTAAATTACCAAAGCCCATCATAATTGCCCGGTCGAATAACCGCTCAATATTGTTTAACGCATCTTCTGTCCGCATTCCCCTAACATCAATTTCGGGACTGAAACTCGCTATATCGCCGGTATGGCTGCTGTAGTTTTTCCTAATTTCTTTCGGGACGGTTGATTTAGCAACTTTTACAACCCGCTTTTTCTTAGCTACCGTCCGCAGATCACCTATGGCGATGACTACATTATCCTTTATTACTTCTATCACCTGCCCGCTGGTTTCACTGTCGATGAGCTTAACCCAATCGCCAGGCTTCAACTCTTCGTCGTAAGCCGATGTTTTAGCTACAGGGGGTTTAACCGTGTTTTTTTGCAGCTCAATATTTAAGTTTTCACGAAGTGCACGGGTTGTTTCTTTATCGGCATTACTGCTTTTTATTTCCGATATGGTGTTCTCAATCAGTTTGTTGGCATTTAAGATAATGTTTTTTGCCTGATCTTTGGCGTCTTTTATCAGCGCCCTTTTATTTTCGTCGAGGTAGCTTTTCAGTTTCTCGTTTTCGGCCAGCAATTCATTAACGTGCTTTTGCTGTTTCTCCAGCTTTATTTTGGTGTCCAATATTTCTTTTTTCTCCCTTTCAAGGTCCACGAGCAACGTATCTACCTTTTTTTGGCCGGCACTTACCTTGTTCTTTGCCAGGTTAAGCACATTTTGCGGCAAGCCTATTTTTTGGGCTATCTCAAAGGCGTAAGAGCTGCCGGGTTTTCCAACCTCCAGCATATATAGCGGCTGCATCTCCACATTATTAAACAGCATGGATGCGTTCTCAAGCCCTTCAGTGTGACTGGCAAAAATTTTAAGGTTCGAATAATGGGTGGTCACCATCCCTTTTACCTTTTTATGGTTCAATGATTCCAGCACCGCTTCGGCAATTGGACCGCCGAACTGGGGATCGGTACCTGTACCAAATTCATCTATCAGGATTAAAGTTTTACCATTGGCCTGCTCCACAAATGTTTTCATTTTTGAAAGATGCGCGCTGTAAGTGCTCAAGTCACTTTCAATGGATTGATCGTCGCCAATATCCACAAAAAGCTGCCGGAAAACCCCGACAACGCTTGCTTCCGATGCGGAGATCAGCAAACCGGCCTGTACCATCATCTGCAAAAGCCCAACCGTTTTCATGCAAACCGATTTCCCGCCGGCGTTTGGCCCGGACACTACGATGATCCTGGTTCTGTCGTCTATCTGAACATTTAAGGGCACAACGGTCTTTTTCTCCTTCTTAAAATTTAAAAGCAAAAGCGGGTGCCGGGCATTGGTTAATTTAAGGCGTGCTTCGTTTACCACCTCGGGCATTTCACCTTCGATGTCAATGGCGAAAAGCGCTTTAGCCCTTACAAAATCGAGCTTGGTTAACAAGTTATGATAAGAGAGTAAGAGCGGCACATAGGGCCTCAGATCATCGGTTAAAACAGTTAATATTTTAACAATTTCGCGCCTGCGCTCAAATTCCAGGTCGCGAATCTTGTTATTTAAGGTAAAAACTTCTTCCGGTTCTATATAAACTGTTTGGCCGGATGAAGATTCATCATGTATAAAACCTTTTAGCTTACGCTTGTTTTCAGCCAGCAAGGGGATACATAATCTGCCGTCGCGGACAGTTAACGACCCATCTGCCGTCCAGCCGTTACTTGTGGCGTTTTTAAATATTTGGTCTATTTTTTTCCCGGCTTCCTGTTCGGCTTTGGCAATGCCTGATGTTAGATCCAGTAATTCGCGCGATGCATTTGGCCTTATTTTGCCTTTTTGATCAATGATGAGATCTATTTTTTTAAGAATGGATTTTTCAATCGGCAGGTGTTCAAATAGTGCTTCAAGGCTCGGGTATTGGCCCTCGCGTTCGTTAAAGTAAGCAATTACGGCAAAAACTGTTGTCAGCGACGCCTGCACCTGGTAAATCTCTTCTTCGCTCAAAAATATGCCCTCAATCTTTGCTTTATTAGCCAGTGTTTTTATATCAAAAAAATGATGGATAGGTAGCGGTGCGTCGTTTTCGAGTATGTTTTTAAACTCATTGGCCTGGCTCAAAAACTTGCGGATATTGTCGTAATTATCCATCACCTGGATCTTGTCGACCATTTGCCGACCCATTTCGCTCAGGCAATGCGCTTTTATTAGTTCTTTTACCTCGGTAAAACCCAGTTTGTCAACACTATTTATTGGGTATAGCATTGTATTGTTTTTGTTGTAGTTTATTCAGGGAATCCATTTTCTGCTTTAGGTTATTCCGCACCTGGTCATATATGGCCGCCAGTTCTACCGGTTGCCTAGCATAATATTTAAGGCTTTTTTTAAATTGTACCGAATCGGTATGATATTGTTTAAATAGCGCCAGGTACTTGTCGGCGCCGTATTTATAAAGGCTGTCGGGGTTTTGCGGCGCCGTGTAAAGGAGGCCATCAATTATGTGCAACTCAGTTAATAAACTGATCATCCGGTTATGATTAATGACCTCATCAGGCGTTTTACCAGCCTTACAGGCGGATAAAAAAAATGTTACTGAAAAAAACAGGGTGATATATTTATGCATTCTGTAATTTAGCGGCTTATAATCAGGCAAATTTAACGATAAATGAGCATTGCAGATAATATTAGAAGCTTAAAAAAAGAAACAACCCCAATAAAAGTAACACTGATAGCGGTATCGAAAACCAAACCGGCTGACGATGTGCAACAGGCTTATGATGCCGGCCAGCGCTTATTTGGCGAAAATATGGTGCAGGAACTGGTTGAAAAGCAGGAACATTTACCAAAAGATATACAGTGGCACCTGATTGGCCACCTGCAAAGCAATAAAGTAAAATATATTGCCCCGTTCATTAGCATGATACAATCTGTGGATAGCATTAAGCTATTGCAGGAAATAAATAAGCATGCCGAAAAAAACAAAAGAGTTATTAATTGCCTGTTGCAAATATATATTGCGGATGAAGAAACAAAATTCGGGCTTGGATTTGATGAGGCTGTGGAATTGCTGCGGTCGGACGAATTTGCAGCTTTAAAAAACATCCGCATCAGGGGATTGATGGGCATAGCCACCAATACCGAAAATGAAAAGCAAGTAAAGGATGAATATTATGAATTGAAAACGTTTTTCGATGGCATAAAACAAAGCTTTTTCAGGAAAGACGATGCTTTCGATACACTCTCGATGGGTATGTCGGCAGATTATAAAATAGCCATTGAAGAAGGCAGCACCATGGTAAGGCTTGGCAGCACCATTTTTGGCACACGGGTAATAAAGCACTGGAAAAACAATTGATCTTTTGATTTCGGAATTCGGATGTTCGTCCCGATAGCTATCGGGATCGGATTTAATGAATTTGGAATTTTTCAAATGCGGATTGCGTAATGCCGATTTCGGAATGATTTAAGAAGAAATGACCGCAAGCACCAATGACTAATGACACAATGACCAATGACTAATATAAGGATAGCAAAAAAAGAAGATTGTCCCCGCTTGCTGGAACTGGTAAACGAGCTCGCACTTTTTGAAAGGGCCCCGCAGGAAGTTACCGTTACTTTGCAGGAATTTGAGGACGCCGGTTTTGGCGAAAGCCCTGTTTGGAAGGCCTTTGTAGCCGAAGAGGATGGAATAATACTTGGCTTTGCCCTATATTATATCCGGTACTCCACCTGGAAAGGCTGCCGCATGTACCTCGAGGACCTTATTGTTACAGAAGCGGCGCGTGGAAAAGGGATGGGTAAATTATTGTTCGACCAGCTTATTGTTGAAGCAAGGGAATTAGGTTTTAGCGGGATGGTTTGGCAGGTGCTCGACTGGAATGAACCGGCAATTAAGTTCTATAAAAAGTATGAAGCTGTAGTTGAGGCAGGGTGGCTTAATGCATCTTTATCAAGGGAACAGTTGCTGAATTTATAATTATGAAATTAAATCACCTATAACTCATAATGCTTGTTTTTAAATTCGGAGGGGCGTCTGTAAAAGATGCCGATGGTATAATTAACCTGGCCAGGGTTGTTAAAAAATTTGAGCGCAATGAGTTGCTGATCGTGGTTTCGGCGATGGGCAAAACTACCAACGCGCTCGAAAGGCTAACTAAATCTTACATTAACAGGGAGGATAATGTCCAGGTAATTTTTGAGGAGATAAAGAATTACCACTATACCATTTTAGGACAGTTATTTGAACATTCGGACCCCATTTTTGATGAGGTTGCCAATACTTTTGTGGAGATCGATTGGATTATAGAAGATGACCCGCATGATGATTATGATTTTACTTATGACCAGGTAGTCTCTATCGGTGAAATGGTATCTACGCGGATTGTTAATGCCTATTTAAATAAAGCGGGCATAAAAAGCAGCTGGCTCGATGTGCGGGGTTATATCCATACAGATAATAACTATCGTGAAGGAAACGTACTATGGGATAAAACGCGCGCGGCGATCAGCCGCGATATACCTGTGCTTTTGCAAAAAAGCATTGTGGTAACCCAGGGCTTTTTGGGGGGCACCTCCGAAAATTTCACCACCACTTTAGGCCGCGAGGGGTCAGATTATACAGCGTCAATTTTTGCAGCCTGCTTAGGCGCTGAATCTGTAACCACCTGGAAAGATGTGCCTGGCATACTAAACGCCGACCCTAAGTTTTTTCAAGACACGGTTAAGTTTGATGAACTATCCTACGCCGAAGCTATTGAAATGACTTTTTACGGCGCCAGTGTCATCCACCCAAAAACAATTAAGCCGCTTCAAAATGCCAAAATACCGCTATTGGTTAAATCATTCAATGACCCGGACGCCCCCGGTACGATCATTAAAGACGGCGCGGTTAATCAATTTCCAAAACCTGTTATTATCCTCAAACAAAACCAGGTTTTATTATCCATATCCGCAAAAGATTATTCATTTATATCTGAAAATCATTTGAGCGCAATCTTTGGCTTGTTTGCCCAAAAACAGGTTAAAGTGAATATGATGCAAACATCGGCCCTTAGCTTTACTGTTTGTCTTGATTTTGATGAAGAACGCTTTAAAAACCTTTTATTAGGGTTAAACGAAAGCTTTAAAGTTAAATATAATGATCACCTCTCCTTAATTACCCTGAGGCACTATACAGCGGCTTCGCAAAATGAATTAACTACCGGTAAAACCATCCTGCTCGAGCAGGTAAGCAGGAATACAGTGCAATTAGTAACGCGCATCAAAAGCGGTTGAGAATCAAGAGCCAAGACGCAAGAACCAAGACGAAAGATAATATCGTTTGCGTTACCTGGGCTTTACTTTCTGTCTTGACTCCTGGTTCTTGATTCTTGGCTCTTTCATTATGAACTGTGAAAAAATGTTAAACTACCGGGCTTTTATCATTTTTAAATAGCAATGGGCTATATTAGCCCAGTACGGCCAGATAAATCTATATTCATGAAATTCTTTAAAATATTTGCTGCTTTTTTTTTATTCGCAATAGCTTTTTATTTGCCTGCGGCTGCGCAAAATGACGATGCTGTATTAAACCAGATCATGACGAAAACAGCCAAAGTTTACCATGATCTGCCGGTAGAAAAGGTTTACCTGCATTTTGATAAACCTTATTACGCCGTAGGTGACACGATGTGGTTCAAGGCTTATTTAACTTTTTATCTTCACCAGCCTTCGCCCATCAGTAAAATCATTTATGTGGATATTTTGAGTCCGCGGGATTCATTGATAGAAACCTTAAAATTACAGGTGAAAAATAGCGTCGCCTGGGGAGATATCCCAATTTCGCAATATTCATTCAAAAAAGGAAATTATAGAATGGTTGCCTATACAAATTTTATGAATAATACCGGCCTCAGTTATTTTTTTAATAAAATTATAACCATAGGCGATGCAATAAACAACGACTTATCGACACAGATATCATTAAAAAGCACTGTTGCGGGTAAAATGCCGAAAATTTCTGCGGGTATTTATTATAGAGACAACGATGGTAATCCTTATAGCGACAAAAAGGTTAACTGGACCGTAGAAAAGGAAGACGAAACGATAGCTAAAGGTAAAGGCGTAACGGATAAAAACGGATTTATTGACATCAGCTTTACAAACACGAAAAATTACAGCCTGGACTCTGCAAAGTTGACAACTGTTATTGAAAACGGCTCAAGGAAATTAGTCAATAGTTCGTTTCCGTTAAAATCTGTTGCCAGGCCAAACGACCTGCAGTTTTTCCCGGAGGGTGGCCAATTGATACTCGGCGTGCGCACAAAAGTTGCGTTTAAAGCCATAAAGCCTGATGGCCTGGGGATTGATTTAAAAGGGACCGTTACAGATAATGACAAAAATATAGTTGCGGAATTTTCATCCTCGCACCTGGGAATGGGCGTTTTTGTAATAACACCGCAGGAAGGTAAAACTTACACGGCGAATGTAACGTTTGCCGATGGTACAAGAGCCAGCCCGGACTTCCCAAAAGTGCTAAGCGGCGGCATAGATTTAAACCTTGAAAACAGCAATCCCGATGTATTATTTGTAAAATTACATGCTGACACCACATTTCTACAGGCATACAAAGGCAAAACCTTTTTTATCCTGGCCAAATCAAGTGGTGTTATTTGTTATGCCGCCAAAACAACTTTACAAAACCAGGTATACGGGGCGTCCATCCCTAAAAGCAAGTTTCCTACCGGCATAGTACAGGTAACACTTTTTACTTATGATGGCGAGCCCATAAGCGAATGCATCGCCTTTATTCAACATAATGACCAGATAAACCTTGCAGTAGGCGGCGACCAGGCGGCTTATACCACCCGGCAAAAAGTTAAATTAAATTTTACGGCAAAAGTTGGTGATCAGCCTGACGCTGGGAATTTTTCGGTAGCGGTGATCGATGAATCAAAAGTGCCATTTGACGAAAATGCTGAATCAACCATCCTTACAAACTTGCTTTTGACTTCGGATATTACGGGCTATATTGAAAAACCTAATTATTACTTCAATCATCCCAGCGAAAAAACCCTTGCTGATCTTGATATATTATTGCAGTCCCAGGGTTACAGGCGTTTTTCGTACGATGGTATTTTGAACAATAAATACCCTGTTATAAAGTTCTGGGCCGAACCAGGGATTGATATAACTGGGACCCTCAGGGGGTCAAACGGTATACCAGTCAATAACGGTAATTTACGTTTAACCATTCCTGATAAAAACTTTTCAGCAAATGCCGTTTCGAACAGCGACGGCGTGTTTAAGTTTTCGAACCTTGTATTCCAGGATTCATCGAAGGTTACCATAAGCGCTCGTAATAACGTACATTCCAGTGACATGGTGCTTACGATAGACGGTGGTTTGGCCCAAAGCCTTCCTTTTAATTTAAATACAGCCGACCAGCCGATGAATATTGACAGCACGCTTAGCCTATATTTAAAAAATAGTAAAATGCAGGCTAACAGTTCGAATGTGCTGAAAGAAGTCGTGATAAAGGATACAAGAATTGTTAAAACCGTAAGTCACAGGGACTACGGCAGTTTAAACAGCCTGAGCGCCGATCCCGACCATGTTATTAAGCCTGATGCCCTAAGCGGTTGCGCTAATCTTTTAGAATGTGTAAAAGCGCTTGCCGTTGGAATGACTTTTGACAACAACAATTTTTATATTGCAAGAAATTTTACTGCGGGCCAAAGAACACCCGTAGCGATTTTTTTGAGCGGGACCCCGGTAGATGTTAATACTTTAAACACGGTAAACCCTGCCGAAGTACAGTCTGTGGAGATATTTTTAAAAGACGAACTTGGGCTTATAAACAGTGCTTATGGCACCGACGGGGCTATTGTTGTGAATATGAAAAAACAGGAGAAAGGCAAAAAAATAAGCTACCAGGAATTAAAGGATTTGATCCCGGCAAGGAATGAAACAACATTCAACCCACAAGGATACGCCGCTATAAGGACATTTTACATACCTAAGTATAGCGGTCCAAGAACAACCCAGCCAACAAAACTCGACCTGCGCAGTACCATTTACTGGAACCCAAATGTGACAACTGATAAAACCGGCGCTGCATCTTTTGAGTACTTTAATGCGGATGGACAAGGGACTTACCGTGTTACCGTTGAAGGTATAGATAATGATGGGAACCTCGGCAGGCAGGTGTTTAGGTATACTGTTAAGTGATTTTGTTGGAATGTTGCAAAGTTGGAATGTTGTAAGGTTTTTAATATGCGCAACTTTTACAACCGGAAAAGAACATTTCAACTTTACAACATTCCAACCTTACAACAATAAAAAAATGAATAAACTAACCCCATTCCATGTTGCAGTGCCTGTTTACGACCTGGAGGCATCCAGAAAATTTTACAGGGAAGTATTAGGCTGCAGCGAAGGCAGGAGCTCGGATCAATGGACCGACTTCAACCTTTACGGGCACCAGTTTGTTATACATTTAAAACCCCGTCCTGCAGAAGAAACCAAACATCATTTTAACCCGGTTGATGGCCATGACGTGCCCATCCCGCATTACGGAGTTGTATTGGAATGGGAACAGTGGCATCAGTTAGAAAAAAGGCTGAAAGAACACCAGGTAAAATTTGTAATAGAACCATATATCCGTTTTAAGGGGCTGCCCGGCGAACAGGCGACTTTATTCTTTTTAGATCCTTCGGGCAACGCGCTTGAATTTAAATCCTTTAAAGATTTTGGTCAGCTATTTGCGGTATAAGCAACCAAATGCTTTTTATTGGGGTATTTACTTATGATTATATTAGGTAAATTTGGTTTATGGATGTAAATGAGGTTGAGCGTTTAATAAAGATCAGTAAGGAACATCCCTTAATGCCGGAGACCTATATTCCCTGGCAAACGGAGCCAAAACCGGAAGATATTTTCCTGCCCGAAATGCTGACTTCTTTACAAGGGCTTGAAATATACGACACCCTCACTCCTGCCCAAAAATTAGATCTCGGCCGGCACGAACTGGTGCAGGTAATTGCTTCGTACGCCTGGGGCGAATGCCTGTTTTGCCTGTTTATGACCAGGCATATCCTCACCCTGCCCCTGGATAACGTAGAACACCGTTTCTTGTTAAGGGAATTGATAGAAGAGTTCAGGCACCAGGAAATGTTTGGGCACGCGATACAAAAAATTGGCGGCCAGCCTATCAAACAATCGGGGATGCATAAGTTCTTTGGAGAATTCAGCAATAAATATCTGCCTGCCGATTATTTATTTATGGGAAGCGTATCGGTTGAACTGGTTACTGATGTTTACGGCAATTACGCCCGCCGGGCGCCCAATATTTACCCCGTTTTAAAGAAAATGTTCGATCTGCATAATATCGAGGAAGCCCGCCACATACTTTTCACCAAAAGCCTTTTAAAAACATATTCCGAAAAAGCGGGCTATATAAAACGAACCTTATACAGCTACGTAATATTGTTAAACATTTTGTTTGTGCGTACCATGTACGTAAAAAAGGAAATATATGAACGCATAGGCCTCGAGAACCCGGAACAGGTTTACAAGGTAGCAGCCCAAAATTTTAAAAAGAAATTCAGCGAAACCTGCCTCAATGATATCACAAAATTTGTTGATAGCTGGAAAGGCTTTAATGGCGCAACGCGCTGGGCGTGGCGATGGATTTTGGGTGTGAAGGTGTAACGTCAGTCCGAAAGTCAGTAAAGTCCGGAAGTCCGAAAGAGGCTACAAAGGGTGTTCAGCAAAAAGGCTTGATGTGTATAGAATGTCATTCAAGGATTATAAGGGCAGCGAGGCAATTTCCCATCATAAAGTCTTAAATCAAATGTTTTTGGAGGTGGCAGCCCAAGAAACTTAAATTTTTTTGCGCCGAAATTAAATATTTTAACCGTTTGCCATAAGAAATTCCTGCATAGAACAGCCTGCGTTCTTCTGCATCTTCTTCCCAGGTAGTATTAAATCTAATTCGCATTATTTTCTTTTATAGCCACAGGCTGCACAAAATGTTGCTAATGGAGTTCTATATGGTTTGCCGCAATTTTCGCAGGGTGGGCCATATAGCGCGATCTCATGATGCATTATTGCATTCGGTTCGGTTTCTTCAAGACCAGTTAAATTATAGTAATAATTTAATAACAGTTTATATCGCCCTAATCTATCTGATATTCCATTTTTAAATGCTAAACTATATAATTCTTTTGCTTTTTTAAATTCTTCTTCATCAAGCATTGGAACGTCCATTTTACATCTCCAGCACCAAAGCATTTTCATACACTTTTTTCTTTAAACCGCTTCAACTTCTTTAACCTTTCTCCCATTCTTAAACGCTTTCCTTGGCGTTAGCCCCAATAATTCAAACATAGCCATATCGGTATCAAATGACGGGTTTGGCGTAGTCAATAGCTTATCGCCGGCAAAAATTGAGTTGGCCCCTGCCATAAAACAAAAGGCCTGTTCAACAAGGGTCATTTCTGTGCGGCCTGCGGAGAGGCGAACCACTGTTTTCGGCATAATGATACGGGTGGTGGCAATCATCCTCACCATATCCCAAACAGATACCCGCGGCTGGTCGCCAAGCGGCGTTCCCTGTATGGGCACCAAGGCATTTATTGGTACTGATTCAGGATGTTTTGGCAAATTGGATAATGTTTTTAGCATGGAAATACGGTCTTCCACAGTTTCACCAAGGCCAATTATACCACCGCTGCAAACCGTGATCTTTGCTTTACGCACATGCTCCAGTGTTTTTAAACGGTCCTCATAAGTGCGGGTGGTGATGATACGTTTGTAGTCTTCTTCCGATGTATCGAGGTTGTGGTTATAGGCATACAGGCCAGCATCCGCGAGCCGCTGCGCCTGGGATTCGGTAAGCATGCCCAGCGTACAGCAAACTTCCATATCCAGTTCATTAACGGCTTTCACCATATCTATCACCTTGTCAAAATCGCGGTTATCGCGTACTTCGCGCCAGGCGGCGCCCATACAAAGCCTTGATGCGCCGCCATTTTTAGCTTTCTGCGCTGCGGCGATAACTTCCTCTTTTGGCATAATAGCATGTACGCCAACGCCAGTATTATAACGGGCTGCCTGCGGGCAATAGGCACAATCCTCGGGGCAGCCCCCGGTCTTTATGGATATTAACGAACTGATCTGTACTTCTGAATAATCTTTATTTTCACGGTGCACGGTAGCAGCTTCGTAAACCAAGTCTAATAAGGGTCTGTGATATATTGCTGATATCTCTTCTTTTGTCCAGTTGTATCTTACTTCGGTCATTGTGTATATTTTGGATTTGCAATTTTATGCAAATAATTTAAATCGTTACCTCTCAATGTTTCAGAATAAGTTTGCTTGCAAACCACAAGGGAAGAAAAAACCCGGCGCAATCAGTAAAAGTAGTGATGATGATGGATGATGCCACCGCAGGGTCTATCCCTACCCTTTTTAATACGAGCGGGATTGTCGCCCCTGTTAAACCAGCTACAATTAGGTTGCCGGTCATGGCTAAAAATAATACGAGGCCAAGCCATGGGTCGGCGTCATAAAACAAGGCAATAAAAAAAACGATCAAACCATTTGCGGCGCCATTTAACATACCCACCAAAAACTCTTTTACAACCGTATTATACGATTGCTTATCGGTAAGGTCGCTAAGCGAAATACGCCTTACAGTTACCGCAAGGGCCTGCGTAGCGGCGTTTCCACCCATACCGGCTATTACAGTCATGTAGGCAGCGATAACAGGGATTTGTTGAACTGTGGAATCGTAATGCCGGATAACCGAGGCCGCCAAATAGGCTGTACCCAGGTTGATAACCAGCCAGGGCAGGCGGCTTTTTACCGCTTCTTTCCAGTTACCGCTTAGCTCTTCATCTTCTGATACGCCGGAGATCTTCAAAATGTCCTCAGTGCTTTCCTGCTCCATTACGTCCATTATATCATCGACGGTAACCCTGCCAAGCAGTTTCATGTTATCATCCACAACCGGGATGGTAGTTAAATTATATTGAGATATTAAACCGGCAACCTCTTCCTGGTCAAGGTCAGCTTTTACATATACAAAATCCGTATTTACTAAATCTTTTACATGTGCATCGGGCTTTGCTGTAAGAATTGACTTAATTGATAAAATACCCTGTAATGTGTTGTCATTGTCAACCACGTAAATGGTATAAAACTCCTCCATCTCTTCCGACTGGCGCACAATTTCGTCAAGTGCGTCTTTCTTATCCAGGTTAATATTCACCTTGATAATTTCGGAGTTCATCAAACCACCGGCAGTATCTTCGGCATATTTCAACAGTGCGCGGATGCTGTCCGCATCTTCCTGGTCAATGTCCTCTAATATTTCCTTTTGCTCATCCTCATCAAGCTGCGAGATAATATCCGTCGCATCATCGTAATCCAGTTCTTCAACTATTTCCGACCGTTTTTCAGGATGAAGGTTGATCAGCAGCTCTCCCGGGCGGTGTTCCTCGTCCATTTCTGAGATCACTTCCGATGCTACATCAGTTGGAAGGATATTAATAATCCTCTCTTTGGCTTCCTGCGGAAGCCTTTCGAACAGCAAAGCAATCTCCGAAGCGTGATATTCTTTCAGAACAAGCTCTAATTCAGCATCATCGCCTTCAAGCGCGGTTTCGATGCGCAGCAGATCGGATTTATCTATTTCAAAAGATTGCATACCCGACTAAAATACACTTAATTACTTTGAATTTGAAAATTAGTTGATTTGAAAATTTGAAAATTGCATATTCTTCATTTTCAAATTTTCGAATTGCCAAATCTTCAAATAATTGCAATTTTCAAATCATAAAATTTTCAAATTAAATTATGTTTTCAAATTAAAAAACTACTTTTGCCCGAAATGTAAGGCACGGTTTTTAATCCGCGCAAATTAGCAACAATTAAAATGGACGCAGGCCCGAGTTACAGCTATCAGCATGATCTTAAATATGCCACCCCGGAACCCAGGGAAGGTAAACAGATATGTTTGGTACCAAAATGCCATCTTCTGCTTTGCACTTCCACCAGCTAATTCAACAATAGCCGGCAGGGCAACCCATGCCTGTAGTTTTAATAAATTCCTTTCTTTTAAACATCAATTCTTCCTGTATTTCAGCTATTACCTTCACTGCGCCTTTAGCGGTCCCGGCTGACTGTCTTTTCAAAAAAATCAAACACAACAATAACTTAACATCATATTAACATTATAAGTTGTTAGAGCATTTATAATTGCTGATTGCTATTGTGTTTGGTTTAATTGCCCCTGTTAAAAATCGTTTTTCAAATATCAGGTCAGTTCTTTTTATGAAGTACTGCCACTAAAAATTATAAAGGGAGGACAAGAGTATGCCAACTGCTATAAAAGAAAAAATAAAGAAATACAGCTTCATACACCGGAGCAACGGGCATAACCCCCAGGAGTTTGATAAAGCTTCCATAACAAAGCTTAAAAGTATAGCCGCAGGCAGCAGCAGTAAATCGCTCACTTTGTTAGAAAGTCAGATCAGTGGCTTATCAACTGATGAAGTTCAAAATCGTTTAGATTTATTCGGGTTAAATGAAGTGGTACACGAAAAGGCCCCGACCTGGTATGTTCAATTTTTCCAGGCATTTGTTGATCCGTTTATAGCCGTTTTGTTTATCCTGGCGGTTATTTCGCTTATCACCGACGTTATCATCCAAAAGCCTGGCGACAGGGATTATACCACTGTTGGGGTTATCAGTACTATGGTATTAATAAGCGTTTTGATGCGCTTTGTACAGGAATTTAGAAGCAACCAGGCAGCTGAAAAGTTAAAGTCGATGGTTAAGACTACCGCCACGGTTGTCAGGATTGAAGGGAAAATTGAGCTCGATATTAAAAATTTAGTCCCCGGGGATATTATCCAGCTTTCGGCCGGGGATATGATACCGGCGGATGTGCGCATCCTGCAGTCAAAAGATTTATTCGTTAGCCAGTCTATGTTAACAGGCGAGGCTGTGCCAGTTGAAAAGATCGGGGATGCGGCCAGCAATACTGCAAAGCAATCGCCTTTGGAGCTTAATAATATCTGTTTTATGGGTACCAATGTGGTAAGTGGCACCGCCATCGCGGCCGTAGTTAACACTGGCGAAGACACTTACTTTGGCTCCCTCTCCAAATCGCTGATAGGCAAACGGGCCGAAACAAGTTTTGACAAAGGCGTGAACAGCGTTAGCTGGCTGCTCATTCGGTTTATGCTGGTGATGGTGCCATTGGTGTTTTTAATTAATGGGTTTACCAAGCACGACTGGCTCCAGGCCTTTTTGTTTGGCCTTTCAATGGCTGTCGGCCTCACCCCGGCCATGCTGCCGATGATCGTTACCGCTAACCTGGCTAAAGGGGCGGTAAACATGTCGAAACGAAAGGTGGTGGTTAAGCGCTTAAATGCCATACAGAATATCGGCGCGATGGATATTCTCTGTACCGATAAAACAGGAACGCTGACTATGGACAAGATCGTACTGGAGCGGCACCTGAATGTTTACGGATTGGAAGACAATGAGGTAATGAAATGGGCCTATCTTAACAGTTTCCATCAAACCGGGCTCAAAAACTTACTGGACGTTGCTGTACTGGAGCATGTTGATATACATGCCTGTTTGAAAGAAGGAGAAACGTATAAAAAGATTGACGAGATACCGTTTGATTTTCAGCGGCGAAGAATGTCTGTTATTTTGGAGGGCCCCAATCATAAGCACCTGCTGATCTGCAAGGGGGCTGTTGAAGAAGTTCTGGATATGTGCAGCCACGCATTTGATCCCGGGGAAGATAACAGCCTGCAAATTGAAAAGGATGACGTTATCCCGATAGATGAAAAAATGCGGGAAACTGTGCTGAAAAAATCCCGGCAATTGAATGCTGAAGGATTGAGGGTATTACTGGTTGCCGTGAAGGAATATGATGAACGGCCCTTGACCTATACCAAGGCTGACGAAAGTGATATGATACTGACAGGCTTTATCGGCTTTTTAGACCCAGCCAAGCCGTCGGCAAGTCTCGCCATCAGCGCCCTGCACAAATTGGGCGTAAGCATAAAAGTGCTTACCGGTGATAATGAGATCGTCACTAAAAAAATATGTAAAGACGTTGGTATCCCTTTCACCAACGTTTTATTAGGCCGCGACCTGGAAACAATGAGCGACGAAGAACTTACCAGCCAGATAGACGACGTAAGTATCCTCGCAAAATTGAGCCCCATTCAAAAATCGAGGGTAGTAAAAGTTTTACAGGCGAAAGGCCATACCGTTGGTTTTATGGGTGACGGCATTAATGACGCGGCAGCCTTGCGGGATGCCGATGTTGGCATTTCAGTGGATACCGCTGTGGATATAGCAAAGGAGAGCGCCGATATCATCCTGCTGGAAAAAGATCTGATGGTATTGCGTAAAGGCGTAATTTATGGCCGACGCACCTTTGGCAATATCATCAAATACATCAAAATGACCGCCAGCAGCAATTTTGGCAACATGTTCAGTATGCTCGGCGCCAGCGCTTTGTTACCGTTTTTGCCAATGCTGCCGATACAGATACTGATCAATAATTTATTGTATGACATTTCGCAGGTATCTATCCCCTGGGACAAAATGGATGATGATTACATTGTTACACCGCGCAAATGGGACGCAAGCGGTATAGGTAAATTCATGTTATTCGTTGGGCCGATCAGCTCCATATTTGACTATGCAACGTTTGCCGTATTATGGTTTTTCTTTAAGGCAAATTCGCCGCAGCACCAGGGATTTTTTCAGACTGGCTGGTTTATTGAAAGTTTGCTTTCGCAAACGTTGATCATACACATGATCCGTACCCGTAGAATACCATTTATACAAAGCTGGGCTACAGCCCCGGTATTGGCTTTAACAACAGCAATAATGGCTATTGGCATATATTTGCCCTTCTCGCCACTGGCAGGGGCTTTTAAGTTACAACCCATGCCATTAATATTTTTTCCGTGGCTGATTGGGATATTGGTTTCTTATTGCATTTTAACACAACTAACAAAGGGTTGGTTTATTAATAAATTCCATCAGTGGTTGTAATGACGTTTCAGAGACGCAAAATATTGCGCCTCTACAGCGTATAATCATATTTTACAACCGTATTCAATTTGTCGAATTTTGCCAGGGTATGATTTATCTGCATTTTCCTGATGGATACCTGTATGCTGCAATTGTTATCGAAGTTTTGATTCAGGACAGTTAAACAATCATCTTTAATGATCTTCATTACATCATTCATTAGCAGATAGTCAAATTTAATGGTATAAATATCATCAACGGTTTTCTCAATGATTTTAGCTTGTTTCAGGGTTTCTTCAGTTGCCGATTTATAAGCAGTGATCAACCCGGGAATGCCAAGTAACGTGCCACCAAAATAGCGGACTACTACAACCACAATGTTCGTCAGGTCATGCGAAAGCAGTGAGTTTAAAATTGGCCTGCCTGCTGTACCTGATGGCTCGCCATCATCATTTATCCTGAATATGGTGCGATCAATTCCCAATCTCATTGCCCAGCAGTGGTGGTTTGCTTTAGGGTGCTCAGTTTTTAGTTGTGAAAGTACATCCTTCAGCTCATTTTCTGAACTTACAGGGTAAGCATAAGCCAGGAATTTGCTGCCGCGATCACGGAATGCCCCTTCGGTCGATTTTTCAATAGTTCGGTAAGTATCTTCAAAAAGCATTAACTCATCAGGATTTGGCGATAACTATAATGGCAATAATAGCTATAACTATGCCCGCTTTATTAAGTAAACTCAATTTTTCTTTAAAAATGATCAGTCCCGTTAAGGTTCCGGCGACTATAACACCGATGTTCATCGCGGAAAAAACAACGGATGGATGATTTGCAAAGACAGTTAGCGCTTTTAAGTAAAAAAGGATATTACCAAAATTTGCTATCCCCAACACCCAGCCTATTAAAATATGCGGCCATGAAAAACGCATTTTTTTTGTGATCACCAGGTAGAGCAAGCCGATGAGCGAAAATATAAAGGCCAGTACAAAAACAATAAAAAGTGAGCTGTAATGTGAAATCGCCTTAAACGCTGCAATTTGTTTAAACAAAACATCGATAACACCCATTCCAATAAACACAATAAGCAGGTATATCCAGGCATTGCCCGACACCTTCCTGCCTTCAGTAGGCTGTCCCCACGGAATAGTACAAATAATAGCCGTAAATCCTATCGCGATGCCAATAGATTTCAAAGGTGTTATGTTTTCGCCAAACAATAAAAAAGCGGCGACGATGGGGATGAATAATGATAGCCGCTGCGCAATATCTGTCCTGACAATACCTGATAACCTCACAGATGCAGCCAGTATAACAAAAAGAGCGGGCAGCAATAGGGCCAATAACGAATATGTAAAGATCGGCGCAGCCTGCAGGTTTTGAAGCTGCGGTTTTAAAAATATCCAGGTAAGGATAGCTGCCATTGAATAATTCCATGTAATGGCCTGGTAAACATCAATATGGTACCGCCTGGCCAGCTTTAACATGATGGAGACCGTGACACTAAAGCAGATACTAAGTATAATGTATAACATTGGGTGAATTTCTGATTTAGTGATTGTTTGGGGGTATTCAATTATTAACCAGGATTCGCAATCTGTCGGGGCCAATTGCAAATTCCTGTGCATTTTCGCCAGTTATCCAGGGGGCTTTTATGCCTCTTTTTAAATAAGTTTCGCCGATAAAAATACGGGCTTCGTCCCATAAACCGGCTTCAATAAAGCTATTTAAAGTGTGAGCACCCCCCTCAATAATAACCGATTGTATATCCTGCAGGTACAACTGGTACAAAATGTATTGGGGCACATACCTGTCGAAATCTTCGAGTGCAATATACTTGTTTTTACCGTCTATATCTGTCTTTATTTCATTAAATATCAGTGTTTCAACAGATTGATCAAATAAATTCAAGTTTTTATTTAATTCGAGCCTGCGGTCTATTACAATACGTTTTGGCGATTTGCCCGGGTCATACCTTACATTTAATTGCGGGTTATCAATAGCGGCAGTGTTTTTGCCTACCAACACTGCATCTTCTTCACTCCGCCATTGGTGCACCAGCTTGCGCGATTCCAGGCCGGTGATCCAGTGCTGGCTGTTATCTTCAGGTGCAAAAAAACCATCGGCCGTTTGCGCCCATTTCAGTATGATATAGGGGCGTTGTTTTTGCACCCTTGTAAAAAAACGGCGGTTCAGCCATTGGCATTCTTTTTCTAAAATGCCGGTAATTACATTTATACCTGCGTCTTTTAATTTTTCTATGCCTTTGCCATTTACGGCATCAAATGGGTCGGCGCAGCCGACCATTACACAGGGTATTTTATGTTTGATGATCAGATCGGCACATGGGGGCGTTTTGCCGTAATGGGCGCATGGCTCTAACGAAACATAAAGGATTGACTGATTTAATAACTCAGCCACATCGCTAAAATTGCTGATAACCTGGTTGATGGCGTTTACTTCTGCATGCGCTTCGCCGTATTTATGGTGGTAGCCTTCGCCTATGATGATGCCATCCAAAACAACAACAGCGCCTACCATTGGGTTCGGACTTACAGTGCCCATACCCAATGCGGCAAGGTCAAGGCAGCGCTGCATATATTTTTCATGTTCCACCATGCTGCAAAAGTAGCTTTTATGTTACTTTGTTCCATGAAAACCATAAAGGATGTTTTTACTGATTACCGGGAAAGCCTCAGCGAGGTATATAATAGAAGTGAAATAGAAGCCATTACCTTATTGACTGTCAGTGAAATATGTAATTTATCCAAAGCAAAAATAAAGGCATTCCCTGAAACAGAATTAAACCAACAGCAAGGCGATGAATTATCAGAAATTCTAACCCAGCTAAAAACAGGCAAGCCCATCCAATATATTTTAGGAAAAACAGAATTTTACGGCTTAACTTTCAAAGTTAATCCATCGGTACTTATCCCCCGCCCCGAGACGGAAGAATTGGTAGCATGGGCTCTTTCATCAGTGGGCAGTGAGCAGTTAGCAGTTGGCAGTATATTGGATATTGGCACGGGAAGCGGCTGCATTGCTATCAGTTTAAAGAAAAACTTGCCGGATTTTTCAGTATCAGCCATCGATATTTCACCTGAGGCGCTGCAAACCGCAAAGGGGAACGCTGAATTAAATGATGTTAATGTTAAATTTATTGAGGCCGATATTTTAAACCTTAAATCCGACATCGAAATTCCGAAATCCGAAATCATAATAAGTAATCCGCCCTACGTCACCTTGCATGATAAAACACAAATGCATACCAATGTAACCGACTTTGAACCGCATATGGCGCTTTTCGTACCAGAAGACGACCCGTTGGTTTTTTATAAGGCTATTGTTGATTTTGCACTATCACATCTTGTTCAAAATGGATTATTATTTTTCGAAATCAATGAAAATTATGGGGAGCAAATCGTTGAACTATTGAGTAATAAGTCATTTAAAAACATTGAGTTAAGAAAAGATATGAGCGGCAGGGACAGGATGATAAAGGCAACTGTCTGAACCGGGATTAAACGGATTTTACGGATTTTTGAGATTCTAATTCGAAATCGCATCGTAGAAATCATTTAAATCTGTTTAATCCGGGTTCAGACAAAAAAGGGCAAACTGCAAACTCAAAACTGTAAACTGCTCTTCAGCTTCTCGGGTGAAACTGAATAATCGTCCCTTTCAAATACTCTCTGTCTAAATGCGTATAAATTTCGGTGGTAGTAATACTTTCATGCCCAAGCATTTCCTGTACAGCGCGCAGATCGGCGCCGCCTTCCACCAGGTGGGTGGCAAATGAGTGCCTGAAAGTGTGCGGACTGATGGTTTTATTTATACCGGTTAGCTGGGCCAATTGTTTGATCACCATAAAAATATAAACACGGCTGAGCCTCGCTCCCCTACGGTTTAAAAAAACCATATCCTCCTCCCCTTTTTTTATTGGGATATGCACCCTGATGTTATCTATCCAGTTTTTTAACGCTTTAACTGCCGATCCGCCTATTGGCACCAGGCGCTCTTTACTGCCTTTACCAACTACTTTTATAAATTCAATATCCAGGTAAAGGTTTGAAAGTTTAAGCTCTGTTAGTTCGGATACGCGCAAACCGCAACCATATAGCACTTCCAGTATTGCTTTGTTGCGGGCGCCTTCGGGTTTTGATACGTCAATAGCGTCTATCAGTTTATTTATATCATTAATACTTAGCGTATCCGGCAGTTTACGCTGTATCTTTGGGGATTCGAGCAATTCTGACGGGTCGCTTTTTATCATATCCTCCATCAACAGGTATTTATAAAACGATTTTATGCCCGATAATATCCTTGCCTGTGAGGCTGGGATCATGCCGAGTTCGCTCGCCCAAACGATAAATTGGCGTAAATGTGTTAAGGTAACGCTTTCAGGGTTTAGTTTATCTGCTTGTATATCAGCAAATTGGTATAATTTTTCTATGTCTCTGCTGTACGCTTCGATAGAATTTTCAGAAAGAGACCTTTCCAATTTTAAATAGGCTTTAAAACCTTTTATTGCCGAACGCCAATCCAAATTGATTTTTTTTAATGTTTTTACCTAAGTTTGAACTGATGAAGATACAAATTATTAACGGCCCTAATTTAAACCTGCTTGGCGTACGCGAAAAATCAATTTACGGAAATACCGATTTTGAAACATACCTCGACGGCCTTCGCAAACGTTATACTGATTTAGTAATTGATTATTACCAAAGTAATGTTGAAGGCGAAATTATAAACAAACTGCACGAAGTTGGGTTTAGCTATAATGGTATCGTATTAAATGCAGGAGCTTACACCCATACGTCCGTCGCTATTGCCGATGCTATTGCAGCTATCAGTACGCCTGTCATTGAAGTTCATATCTCCAATGTTTATAAACGCGAAGAGTTCAGGCACGTTTCCATGTTGGCCGCAAATTGCAAAGGCGTTATTGCCGGTTTCGGGATGGATTCGTACCGTTTAGCTGTTGAAAGCTTTTTAATTAAATAGATATGCGCAGAATTATTAAGTTCACCCCTTTAATAGTATTATTGGTTGCCGTTTTCTCTTCATTTAATGGTTTTTCACAGGCTAAACCCAAAAAGCCGGTAGTTACAAAAAGAGAATCCGAAAGAAAAGCGATGCGCTCGCGCGATTCCCTGTTACACACGCTTAATAAATCTGATACGTCCATAAACAGCCTGCTGCAAAGAGTTGAACAATACGCTACTTCATTTAATCAGATCAGTAATAACCTGGCCGATGGGTTAGACACTGTTGATATTAGCCAGAAATTACCCCCGATTGTTAAAAGGTTAAATAAAATTAGCAGCGTCGCCAAAACGCACAAATCAAGCAGTTTGCGTTATTTGTCTGTACTCCGGGATAATTTGGACAAAATACAAGATATGCTTGATGGCTGGCAATCAGACCTGCAGGATGTCAACACCAAATTAGTAGAAAATCAAAGGGACCTGCTCAAGTTTACCAAGGATTCGGTATTAAAGACCGTTCCTTCAGACAGTTTGGTAAAGAGAACTTTTTTTGCCCAGTTACAAAGTACCCGGCATTTGTGGCGCAATCTTGATTCAATTAACCGGCGAGCGCTATTAAAAGTTAATCTGCTGCAGGATAAAATAGCAGTTTCCTATACGCAGGCTCTGGATGAAGATGACCAGATCGATGGCAAAATAAAAGGATTCGCGATGAAGGCAATGTCCGGGGAAACCGGTTATATCTGGGAAGATGATCCGCAATATGATGACTTTAAACCCGCATTAAATGGCACGATAAAACTTAACGAATTACTTTTTAGTTATTTCATTAAAAACGAAACAGCAACCCATTTAGCTGGCCTTGTATTTCTAATCCTGATCTTTGGGTGGATAATGTTTAGCCGTATAAAGGTTTTAAAGACCAATGAAAACCCGGAACAAGTATTTACCGGGGCAAATTATATTTTCAAAACGCCAATTTTATCCTCGTTGCTGGTGGGAATTACAATAGTCCCTTACTTTTACAATCACCCACCGGCCGTTTTTTTAGAAACATTCTTTTTGGTTTCCATTATTCTGTCTCTTTTACTTATCCATAAGGATATCCCAAAAGTACTCTATAATTTTCTCGTCTCCATATTTGTGCTTGCAGTCGCCTATAGTATCAGCAACCTATTTATTGAAATCTCAAATATCGACAGATACTTTATATTGCTTTTAAGTATCCTTTCAATCGCTACCGGCGTTGCATTTTATAAAAAGCTAAAACAGGCGCCCGACGATCATCTCCCTTATACCGAATTGGTTTTGAAAATTTTTATTGCCATGCAGGCTTTGTCGCTGCTCCTTAATTTAACCGGCAGATTTAGCCTCGCTAAAATTGCAGGGGTGACGGCCGTTTTTAATCTGTGGCTGCTGGTTATACTTTACATCATTGTTAATGTAATAGTACAGGCCTTATTTTTACAATTCCAGATAAAAAGGGGCCCCAACCATATTATGAACTGGATAGATTATAATGTGGTACAAAAAAAACTCAAGAACACCTTGCTGATCGCCGCGTCGTTGCTTTGGTTGTTTTTTTTTGCTGCAAAATTTAAACATAGATGACTGGGCGAGTGATACTGTGGGCGATCTTTTAAACCAGTCCCGCAGTATCGGCGGGGCGTCATTCACATTTGGGGGCTTTGTTATTTTTATATTTGTGATCTGGTTGTCTTCTATAGCTTCAAAAGTAATCAGTTATCTATATGAGGTCTCGGCGCAGCGCGTCACTGACCTTTCTGTTGCGAAAAAGAAGAACCGTACTTCTGGCCTTATCATAAGGATGGGCGTCTTTTCAATCGGCTTCCTGCTCGCGATTGCTGCCTCCAATTTTCCTTTGGATAAACTCACTATTATTATCAGCGCCTTCGGTGTAGGCATCGGTTTTGGCCTGCAAAATATTGTGAACAACCTTGTATCCGGTTTAATACTGGCATTTGAAAAGCCAATTAACATAGGCGACGTTATCCAGGTCGATGGCCATATGGGTACCATGAAAGAAATTGGTATCCGGTCGAGCAAGATTGCAACAGGTGATGGTTCCGAAGTTATAATACCAAACGGCGACCTGATCTCGCACCAGGTAATAAACTGGACATTGAGCAATAGCAACCGGCAAATTGAATTGCGTGTAATAACAGCTTATGGCGTTGATATACATAAGGTTAAAGACGTTCTAAAGAATTTATTGAGTAACCGGGATGACGTTATGACAAATCCCGGACCTGCCGTTTTTGTAAACGATATGAACGAAAACGCTGTTGAATTTAAAGTCCTTTTTTGGGAGGCAGATATTAGCACAACTGGGACGTTGAAAAGCAAGATCCTGACTGAAATGTACGAGGCTATCCGTAAAGAAGGAGTTCAACTGCCTTCAACACAGAAAGATATTTATGTGCATTTCCCGGATGGCATACCGGTAATTAATCCTGCGGAAAAAACAAGCGGCTTAAAAGATAAAGAATCAAAAAGCGCTGATCCTAAAAAAAGTCATCCTGATCAAGCTCAGTAAAATGCCTTATCTTTTGTGTAAAAAAGGCCCATACTAAACTACCTTTATATATTCCTTTAAGGGGATAGCGTTTAGTTGGCAGTTTTCGGTTTGCAGTTTGCTGGCTTCTAACTTCCGACTTCCTAAAGAGGCTTACCACAAAATTTTGGTGCGCGCGGCTAACCGCCCAGGCGTCCTTGCGTTTTCCTTCACCTAAAAAGCGGAAGATCGCCAATAGGTCCATCCAAATCCTGATAATTATAATAAATACGGCCCGCCAGAATGGTAAATTATTTTGCAGCAGCAGGAGGTTGTTTCTGAAATTAAGAAAAGTTTTAAATGGATTTTCGACGTTCAACGTACCGCCGCCGAGGTGAAACACCTGTGATTCCGCGCAATACATCACTTTGTACCCGATGTTTTTTAAGCGCCAGCAAAGGTCTATTTCCTCCATGTGTGCAAAAAAACGGTCGTCGAAGCCGTTTGCTTCCACCCAGCAATGTTTCTTTATGAACATCGCTGCACCGGTGGCCCAAAACACCTCCCCGGAAGTTTGATATTGCCCCCTGTCCTCTTCAATTTCATAAAACATCCGTCCCCTGCAAAATGGGTACCCGAAACAGTCAATAAATCCACCGGCGGCGCCAGCGTGTTCAAAATGGTTTCTTTGTGCAAAAGCTTTTATTTTGGGGGCCGCCGCAGCTATTGACGGATCGCTTTCCATTAGAGCTATCACCGGCGCTATCCAGCCGGGTGCAACTTCAACATCCGAATTAAGCAAAATAAAATAGTCAGCCTCCACTTGCGCCAAAACCTTGTTATAGCCTCCCGTAAACCCGTAGTTCTTGTCATTTTGGATGATGCGGATGTATGGATATTCCTGTTGCAGGAACTCGATTGAACCGTCGTTAGAAGCATTGTCACCAACAATAATCTCAAGATTGGGCCATACAGAGGTCATTACGGATGGAAGAAACTGCCGGAGATATTTAAGGCCGTTCCAGTTTAAAATAACTACGGCAACTTTAGGGATTTGGTTCATTTATTTAGTTCATTTGTTCATTGGTTCACTGGTTCATTGGTCTGCCTCATTAGTCAGGGAGCAGCATATTCTGCATGCTACCAATGAACTAATGAACCGGTGAACTAATGAACGTCTTCCGGCTTAATTTTCCATCTCCGGTGCGACCATAGCCAATATTCTGGTTTTTCTTTTATTAGTGATTCCAGGTATTTCACGTGAATTTCGGTAATCTCAAAAGGTTTGGTTTGTTTGGGGTCTTCAACCAAAGGCACAAAGGTATAAGTATAATGGCCTCTTTTTATCAATTCAATTTTATAAAATACAACAACGCAATTGATCATTTTCGATAACTTTTCAACCCCAAGAAATACCGCGGTTGGCTGATTTAAAAAAGTTACGAAATGTTTTGCATCCGCGAGGGTTGGCGTCTGGTCCGAAGCGAGAACAGTGAAAGTAAGTTCATTCTTATATTCGATCATTTTACGAAGGGTCTGCCGCATGGAAATCATCGTAGCCCCAAAACGTGAGCGTGTTTTGTTAAAAAAATCAGTAAAAACCTCGTTTGATTGCGGTTTGTAAACGATCATCCTTCTTTTATCAGTCAAAAATCCAAAACTTAAACAGGCCATTTCCCAATTGCCATAATGCCCGGCGGCGGCAATAATGCTTTTCCCCTGGCCAAAATAGTGCTCCATTAGTTCAGGGTTTGTGCATATCATGCGGCGGTTAACAGATTTGGCCGACATGCTGATAGATTTTATGGTTTCCATCATCAGGTCGGCCATGTACTTGAAATATTTCTTTTCAAGTATTTTGCGTTCGGCAGCCGATTTCTCGGGGAAAGAGTTGAGCAAATTCTCCCGTACAACTTGCCGGCGATAGCCCACTATGTAATAAAGTATTACAAATAAAAAATCGGCAACCAGGTATAAAAACCAGAAAGGCAACAATGAAACCAGGTACAAAAAGAAGGTACCCAATCTTGAAAGCCCTTTTTTTATCATTATTTTCGACGGATTTTTGCTACAAACATAAAATATATGATTGAAAAAGGCGCTGTGCTACCTATGTTTTATCTCCCGCCTGTTGAATATTTCGCGGCTTTGAACGCCTATAAGCCTGGTATACTGATAGAAAGAGAAGAACATTTCCCAAAACAAACGTACCGCAACCGCGCCAATATCTATTCGCCCGATGGCATACTTGCATTAACGGTGCCCGTTGTGCGGGGTGCAAAAAATCATACCAAAATAAAAGATGTGAAGATCAGCTATGATTTTGACTGGCAACGCCTGCACTGGTTAAGTTTGCAGGCCTGCTATCGCCGTTCAGCCTATTTTGAATATTATGAAGACGAGTTTGTACAATTTTATGAGAAGAAATTTCCATTCCTCTTCGATTATAATGAACAGCTTCTACAGTTTATATTGAAATCCATCAAGCTTAAGGTTGAGTTGAATTATACCGAAAGCTATGAGGCGGAATACATGTCTTTGGTTGATTTCAGAAACTCCATCAGTCCCAAAAGGGAACCGGATTTTGATCAAAAACCTTATTTCCAGGTCTTTGAGGAACGAAAAGGCTTTCAGAAAAACCTGAGCATTGTTGATTTGCTGTTTAACCAGGGGCCAAACGCCGTTAATTATTTATGACGCCGCCATTTTCTCTTCATCGTTAATATTTGCAACAATGACGTTACGATACTCATTATAAACAAATTCTGATGAACTTTGTATGATTATTGTGCGTCGTTCCCGTCCAAGATTTTAAATAATGCATAAACTCACATCAGCTAAAATATTTTTCTTTCTTGCTGTATTGCTGTTTGTTGCAAAGCCATTTTTAGGCTTTACCATGTTTAGCCGCACACATCCTCCTGCTGTGGACAACATTTTTGTAAAAGCATTTACCAAACGTAAGCTTGAAGACCCGGAAAACAGCAATTTCGGTGCGACGGCAATTCAAAAAAAATTAGCTGAAACAGTTCAGGCTTTTGTTTTACGCTTCTCTTTTCTTTTATGCATCATTTTCCCGTTAGCTTTTGCCGCCGGGGCCAATATAACAAAGCTCTTCTTACGTAGGTTAAAGCTAAGCTTATATCCACGCGGTCAAAGCTATTTGCTTAACAGTAAGCTCATCATTTGATATTCTGAGGTTAACCGCGCTCTGCGGTAATTTGTGGACAGAAAATAGCGTATTACGTGCTGTTTTATCCGTTCATCTATCATTCAATTTTTTCATTAATTTTTTGAAATCAAATGTTAAGTATAAAAAGATGCTGCTGCATTTTGTTATTGCTGGTTACAGCAATGATAGTAAATGCACAGCAATCAGCCCCCATTACTTTAAAAGAACTATTAAACAAGGTCGATCAAAAAGCGCCCCAACTGCTTACAGATTCCGCTGCGATACTTATCAGGCAAGCACAGGCAGCCGAAACGCGAAGCAACTGGCTGCCAAACCTGACATTGAATTACCAGGCCGACGTGGGCACCAGTAATAATACTATTGGGCCATACTTTGGTTTTGGCCTCGTGCCCTCCAGTACAAGCGGTGTACATAGTACGAATGTTACTACAGCCGTATCAGATAACCTGGGCATTGCGGCGCTCGACTGGGAAGTTTATAATTTCGGTAAATATAAAGCCGAAAACAAAGTGGCCAATTCCGATATAACGGTTGAGCAAAACCAATTTGCCCGGTCGAAATATGATTTGCAGGCATATACTATAAGCAATTATTTGCAATTGCTCCGGCTACAGGATTTCATGGGCATACAGTACCGGAATATTCTGCGTACCCGCGAAATTTTGCGTTCCATTCGTTCCCTTGCAGTAAGCGGGGTAAAAGCTGGTGTCGATACCAGCCTTGCCGAAGCAGAACTGTCAAAAGCCCGGTTAAATTATATAGAGGTAAATAACCAGTTAAAACAGGTACAATTACAACTGTCCGCAATTACTGGTGTCCCGTCCCAATCAATAATTCCTGACTCGACGGTAGAAATGACACTGATCGGCCAGTCATCGGCCTATTTATTTCCTATGGATACCATTAACCATCCCCTTATTAATTTTTACAAGTCTGTTTATCAAAACAGCCTGCAGCGTGAAGACCTGGTGAAAAAGCAGTATAATCCAAAGATATCGCTCGAAGCTGCTGCCTGGGAGCGCGGATCGAGTGTAAACGCCAATGACCAATACAACAGCCTTTCTACCGGTTATGGCTTTCAGCGAGGCGATTACCTTGTTGGTTTGGGGGTATCATACAATTTGTTTGACCTGAAAAGAAGGCAATTAAAATTACGGACGCAAAAAGCAAATACCGATTATGATGTACGAAAGCTGCAGGAACAGCAGCAACTGCTCGCAAACAGCGCAAGCCAGGCCGATGTAGAAATGCAGACAGCCTTAGACCGCCTCAAAGAGATCCCAAACCAGCTAAACGCAGCAAATGCCAGCTATCGGCAACAATTGTCGTTATATAGAAACGGGTTATCAAATATTGTAGACCTTGATGCTGCGCTCAATATTCTTTATCGTGCGGAAACTGATTACATGCAGGCCAAGTACGACTACAGCAATGCCCTGTTCCAGAAAGCGATTACTGAGAACCAGGTAAATTCAATTTTAAACTTATTAAAATAATTAACTATGTCAATGGTCACATCCGCACTGAAAAGGCCCATCACTGTAATAGTGGTCACCATGAGCCTTTTAATATTTGCAGTGCTCAGTGCAATAAATATACCGATAGATATTTTCCCGAAGCTAAACCTGCCTACAATTTACGTTATCGAATCGTATGGCGGCATGTCGCCCCAGCAGATGGAAGGGTTTTTTGCCACCCGCTTGCAGGACCAGTTTTTGTATGTGGACGGGATAAAAAATATCAGCAGTAAAAGCATACAGGGCTTAACTATTATTAAGCTATCATTTTACGAAACCACCAATATGGCGGAAGCATCGGCCCAGGTAGCCTTACAGGTAAACCGGGCGCAGAGCTTTTTCCCGCCCGGCGCGCTGCCGCCGCAGGTTATCAGGTTTGACGCCTCCTCTCTGCCCGTTGGTGAATTAGTGCTGGACAGCAAAACCGAAAGCCTTAAGGATATTTATGATATGGCTGCAACCCGTATCCGTCCTATGTTCGCCACCATCCCTGGCCTGTCGGCGCCGCCGCCTTTTGGGTCAAATGCAAGGTCGATCATTTTTAGTATTGATCCGGATAAACTTCGCAGTTATAACCTTACCCCCGATGAAGTGGTTGATGCGCTATCGAAATATAATGTGATGTCGCCCTCTGGCAACCTCAGGCTTGGCAACACCATATACCTGACCACTATGAATTCGCTGATCGACAACTCTGTTAATTTTGGCAACATCCCGGTGGTCACAAAGGATGGCGTACCTATTTATGTTAAAGATATAGCACGTGTAACAGATGCGGCTGATATAACGGTTGATTACGCGCTGATTAATGGCAAACGTTCGGTTTACATCCCGGTGGTGAAAACGGCTTCCGCGTCAACCTGGACCGTGGTACAGGATCTAAAAAGCAAGTTGCCTGAAATGCAGAACCTGTTGCCTGACGATATAAAAATATCCTACGAGTTTGACCAGTCGGTATTTGTTGTAAACGCCGTAAAAAGTTTAATGACTGAAGGAGGACTCGGCGCATTACTTACAGGTTTAATGGTGCTGCTTTTCCTGCGCGATCTGCGTAGTAGTTTAATCGTGGTAATTACCATCCCGGTATCTATATTAATTGGGGTGCTGCTGCTTAGCTTATGCGGACAAACCATCAACATCATGACCTTGAGCGGCCTGGCGCTGGCAATCGGTATCCTGGTCGACCAGGCCACGGTCACGATTGAGAACATCCACCAGCACCTGGAAATGGGTAAATCAAAACGGCTGGCCATTTACGACGCCTGTGAAGAAATCGCCTTTCCTTTATTACTGATCCTCTTATGTATCCTGGCCGTATTCGCGCCATCCTTCCTGATGAATGGTGTGCCAAAGGCTATGTTTTTGCCCTTATCCATGGCCATCGGTTTAACTATGATCGTATCCTATGTACTGGCGCAAACATTAGTGCCTATATTAAGTAACTGGATGATAAAAGCCGAACGTTACCAGGTATATCATCATGACAAGATACACGCCCATGCCGGTGAATCGTTAGACAGAAATGAAGCGATGCAGGTAAATAAACACCAGGCAGAGGAGGAAGCACATCCCGAGCAAAATGATTTTTTTGAAAAAGTAAAAATGCGGTTTGTACTGATTATCCGTCGTTTGATGCCCCGCAAAAAACTGATTGTTCCGGTTTATCTTGTGGTTGTGATAATCCTTGCCGGACTTGGTTTTGTTTTTATTGGTAAGGATATGATGCCAAAGCTAAATAACGGACAGTTCCAGGTACGTATAAAAGAACCTGAAGGCACGCGGCTTGAACGTACAGAAGATAAGTTTAAACAGGTTTTGCATATCATCGATCAAACAGTTAACCATCATGTGAAGATAACTTCCGGCTATATCGGCCTGGTGCCCAGCAGCTTTGGCAGCAGCAACCTTTATGTTTTTAATACCGGGACACACGAGGCGGTTTTACAGGTAAACCTTGATGAAAATTACAAGGTAAATATGGATGAGCTAAAGGATGCACTGCGTAAAAACATCGCCGCTGCCCTGCCCGAAATGACGATCAGCTTCGAGCCTATCGATATGACTGAAAAGATTATGAGCCAGGGCGCCTCTACCCCTATCGAGGTGCAGGTGGCCGGGAAGGATATGCAGCAGATCGAGGGTTATGGGGACAAAGTTTTGGCAAAGCTGAAAGCAATCCCCTATCTGCGCGATGTACAGATAGACCAACCGTTAAAATTCCCGGTGATTGCTATTAAACTCGATCGTTTGAAGGTTTCGCAACTCGGTTTAAATGTTAAAGATATTGCCCGTTCAGTAACTGCAAGCACTTCGTCCAGCCGTTTCACGGAGAAAAATTTATGGTTGGATGAAAAAAACTCCTATACCTACCAGGTCCAGGCGCAGGTGCCCGAATATGTAATGAATTCTATGGACGAATTAAAAGAAATACCTTTGGTAAAAGGCCAGAGTAGTCCCGCACTTGCTGACGTTGCCGATTTTAAAGTTATCACGGCCCCCGGCGAATATGACCGCACCGGCCCGAGACGTTTTATAACTATAAGCGCAAATATTTATAAAAAGGATTTAGGCACCGCAACTACTGCGGTGCAAAAAGCCGTAAAGTCTATCGGCGCACCGCCAAAAGGTTTAATTGCAACTGTAGAAGGTATGTCGAGCCTTTTAACGGACACATTAAGCAGTTTGCAAAGCGGGCTGATGTTTGCGATACTGGTTATCTTTTTATTGCTTGCGGCCAACTACCAATCGTTTAAAGTTTCGCTAACGGTTTTGTCCACCATTCCGGCAGTAATATTGGGTTCCATAAGCGCATTGCTGATTACGGGGTCAACACTTAACCTACAATCGTATATGGGGATGATCATGTCGACAGGCGTATCCGTAGCAAATGCCATCCTGATCGTAACCAATGCGGAGAAATTGAGGCTGGACTACAGGGATGCCAGCCGTGCAGCCATTACCAGCGCCTCTATCCGTTTACGGCCTATCCTTATGACCAGTTTTGCCATGATCGCGGGTATGATCCCCATGGCATCAGGCATGGGTGAAGCAGGCGAGCAAACTGCACCACTCGGCCGGGCCGTTATTGGCGGCCTATTTGCCTCCACCCTTGCTGCCTTGTTTATATTGCCAATGGTATTTGCCTGGGTACAAAATAAAACCACCTATGTTGAACCTTCATTAATGCCCGAAGAATTACCTGAAAACCCCCAATTAGCTATTCAAAATCATGAAATATAGATCATATCCGTTAATCGCTGTAATAGGTTTGTTTGCTGCATGTTCCGGCAATCAAAAGCCTGTTGATTTAACCGCACAGACAAAGCAAGCCAGTAAATATCAATTCGGTACCGTTGCTGAAAAAGCGCTGTCAAGCTCAGCCCGGCTGCCGGGCCAGTTAATCCCTTTTAATGAAGTTAACCTGTTCCCGAAAGTCAACGGGTTTGTAAAGCAGTTATTTGTAGACCGCGGCTCCATCGTAAAAAAAGGACAATTACTTGTTATCCTGGAAGCCCCTGAAATGGAATCGCAACTGGAGGCGGCCAACTCACAGTATGTACAGGCGCAGGCCGATGCCGAAGCAAGTAAAGAAAAATATGACCGGTTGAAGGAAGCAGCGAAAGAACCGGGTTCGGTATCGCCTTTAGACCTTGATGACGCAAATTCACAAATGAAAGCCAGTGAAGCAAAGGCACAAGCCCAACACTCAAATGTAGCAGCCGTAAGGGCAATGCTGGGCTACCTTCGTATTTATGCGCCTTTTGATGGGATGATCATAGAGCGCAATGTTTCGCCGGGAGCGCTTGTTGCCCCGGGCAAAGCCACCGACCAGCCTATGCTGGTGCTGCAGGATATCCATAAAATGCGCCTCACCGTCTCCATTCCCGAAGATTACGTGGATAAGGTTGATTTAAAGCAACCGGTTACCTTTATCTTTAATGCCATGCCCGGCCAGGAACAAACCGCAAAGATCAGCCGCTCCGCAAATGCCCTTGGTAGTATGCAGCAGGAAGCGATTGAAATTGATGTGCTGAACAAAAACGGGGCACTGAAACCTGGCATGTATGCCGAAGTAAGGATACCTATGCTGTCAGGGGCGAAATCGTTGCTGGTGCCTAATAATGCAATTGTCCGTTCTACGGAGCACGAATATGTTGTTAAGGATAGTAGTGGCAAGGCCGAACTGGTTAACATTAAAGAAGGGTTGGTCAGTAACGATTCTACTGAGGTATTTGGTAACCTAAAGGCTAATGATAAAATATTAGTGCATGCCTCAGATGAGATCAGACAGGGTGATGAACTACAATAAAATATGAGGTTATTTTATTGTTTTATAGCCGACAGCCGTTAAACGCTGTCGGTTTTTTATTTTATATCTTATTAATAATCAGTTTATTAAAAAATAATCTCAACTTTTTTTCAATAAACATTTGTGAATTAAAATATTCGCTATATATTTACACTACTAAATAGGTAGATAATATAGATATTAAAAACAAATGAAAACTTTTAAGCCGAACAGGCAATCCGTTCCTATTCTTTCCGGTTATACCAAAATCACATCCCCTAATATGCATAGTTGTTGTTGTTGATCTTTCAACATAACCCGCATAACATTATTAACCAAAATTTTCACGACTAAAATTAACACATGAAATTACTTTACGTAATCAGAACGGTACTCCTATTGGGTATACTTTTCACAGCAATAACAGCGAAAGCACAACAAAATGACGATTTAATAAACTTACTCCTGAAGAAGAATGTCATCAGCCAGCACGAAGCCGATTCGCTCCGGGCAGACCAGGCGATAAAAGAACAGGCACGAAAAGATAAAGAGAACGTGCACGGCATAACCATTGGCAGCAAGGCCCTGCAGCTAAGCGGGCTGGTACAAGTGCGCTACCAGGGTTTTCAGCAATCAGGCGTAAACGACGCATTTGATTTGCACCGTATTCGTTTGGATGTACGGGGTGATGTAACCGACAAGTGGTCGTATGATATTTACAGCGAGTTTGGTGGCGCTACCGTGAAACTCGTCGATGCCTGGACATCCTATAAATTCGGCGATTACCTGAAATTCACTGCCGGGCAATTTAAAATTCCTTTTTCACTGGAAAGCTTGATTACAGACTCTCAGCTTGAATTTATTGACCGCTCGCAGGTAGTTGAAGCGCTCGTGGGCCGGTCGAAAGATGTAATATCCTCAACCAGCAATCAACAGGGCCGCGACATTGGCGTGCAGATAACCGGAAACCTTGCCAAATTGGATGACCATTATCTTTTCGATTATAGTTTCGGAGTTTTCAATGGCGCGGGATACGACGTTACTACGGATAACAACGATCATAAGGACTTTGGCGGCAGGCTTGTTATCCACCCGGTAAAAAACCTGTCAATAGGCGCTGATTTTTACAACGGACTGGCCAATTATGGCACGCCTGCTACAAATCAAACCCGTAACCGGGGAGGTTTCGATGCCAGATATGTGACGGGCCCACTGTCGGTACAGGCAGAGTACGATAAAGGTACCGATGGCATTATAAAAAGAGACGGCTATTTCGGACAGGCGGCTTATTTCGTCGTACCTAAAAAGCTACAGCTTGCAGCAAAGTATGATACTTATGATCCAAACAAAATAAAACCAACAGATCGTACTTTTATATATACGGGCGGCATAAACTACTTCTTTAGCGACTGGACAAAAATCACTATTGATTACCTCGACCGCCATGAGGAAGCAGCTACCCAAATTAAAAACAACATTCTCGAGGTTCAATTACAACTGATATTTTAATAATAACATCTATGAAAAAATTATTCTTTAATAAAAAAGGACAAACACTTATAGCAGCAATTGCTGCTATAAGTGTTTTAATCGCCACCTCTTCCTTTATTAAAGGGAACGATGCGAAACCGGCTGCCGATGACCTGGAAGGGACGATCACCATATCCGGCGCCTTTGCCCTTTATCCTATTACTGTCAAATGGGCCGACGAATTTAAAAAGCTGCACCCCAAGGTGGTGTTTAATATTTCCGCAGGCGGCGCAGGTAAAGGGATCACAGATGCACTGTCAGGTTTGGTTGATATTGGTTTGGCTTCGCGCGATATTGATCCGTCCGAAGTAAAAAAGGGCGCTTACACTGTGTATGTAACTAAGGACGCGGTAGTGCCAACATTTAACACCGGCAATCCGAACGCGGCAGCATTGCTGGCCAAAGGGGTAAAAAGGGAGCAGTTTCTTGACATATTCGTTACCGGGAATATTAAAAACTGGAACCAGGTGGCAGGCAAGGCCGCTGTGCCTATTCATATTTACACCCGCTCAGACGCGGCAGGCGCGGGTGAAACGTGGGCCAAATATTTCGGCAAGAAACAGGAAGACCTGCTTGGCGTCGGCGTTTTCGGCGATCCTGGTTTGTCTTTAGCTGTAAAGAAAGATCCCGCAGCTATCGGTTACAATAACATAGCTTACCTGTATGACCTGAAAACACGCAAACAGGTAGCTGGTGTCCACGCCTTGCCAATTGATGTAAACGGCAACGGCAAAATTGACCCCGATGAAAATTTTTACAGCACCATTGACGATTTAACCGCAGCCATAGGCGAAGGAAGATATCCCTCCCCCCCTGCCCGAAACCTTGGCTTTTTGTTTAAAGGCAAGCCAAAGAAAAAAGAACTGGTTGAATTTGTAAAATTTGTACTTACAACCGGCCAAAAGTTTGTGGACGAAAACGGCTATATCGCGCTTTCTAAAACCAAATTGCAGGAGGAACTGAAGAAGGTTGATTGAGGTCTTTGGTTCATGGTTCATAGATGATAGTTCATAGTAAAAATTGTCTGAAAGGATTGACGCACATCCAATACCATGAACTATGAACCATTAACTATGAACTAAAAAATGCAGCTACGCTTAATAAAAGATAAATTCTTCTCGAAACTGATGCTGGTACTAACACTGGCATCAGTTTCTGTATTATTGGTTATTGGTATCGGGTTATATTATAAATCCATACCGTTATTGCATAAATTATCATGGGGACAACTGCTAACCTCAAGCATCTGGAAACCGCTTAAAGGATTATTTGGTTTTTATCCCTTTATTATGGGCACGCTTTGGGTGACAGGTATTGCTATAATTGTTGCCCTGCCGCTTTGCCTGCTTACCTCATTGTATATTGTTGAGTATGCCCCGGCACGCGTCAAACGGATACTTACCCCGTTTGTAAACCTGCTGTCAGGCATTCCGCCGGTAATATTTGGCGTTTGGGGGGTGCTTTTTATAATCCCGCTGATACAAAAATTTATCGCACCACACTTTGTCGATTTTTCAACGGGTTATAGCGTATTGGCCGGCGGGATCGTGCTGGCAGTAATGATCTTCCCGCTGATCGTAAGCATCATAAGCGAAGTGCTCAGAACGATCCCGCAGGAATTAAAAGAAGCTTCGCTGTCACTGGGCGCTACCAAATGGGAAACCATTAAGAAAGTAATTTTGCGCAAGGCTTTGCCGGGTATCGTCGCGGCTACTGTATTGGCCATATCCCGGGCTTTTGGTGAGACGATTGCCGTATTGATGGTTTGCGGTAACAATGCAGTAGCACCACATTCGGTATTTGATACCGGTTACCCCCTGCCTGCGCTTATTGCCAATAATTACGGCGAAATGATGTCGATCCCCCTTTACGATTCGGCGCTGATGTTCGCGGCGCTGCTGCTTTTTATAATCATCTTGTTGTTTAACATTATTTCGAGGGTAATATTAACACGTTTGGAAAGGAGGCTTGTGGCATGAGAAGGCGGAAATTTGAGGAATTATTTTTCAGGTCACTGATGGTATTAGCCACTATAGTTGTGGGAGGAAGCTTTTTCCTTATTGTAGGAACAATCTTTTATAAAGGCATACCCTATATGAACCTGGATATGATCACGAAAATTCCAGGTGGCGGTTTTTATATTGGTAAAGAAGGCGGTGTGCTGAATGCCATCATCGGGTCGCTTTATATTGCAGGCGGGGCAAGCGTGCTGGGTTTAATCATAAGTGTCCCGGTGGCCTTGTTTATTAATATGTATATGGATGGTCAAAAGTTTTTATCAAATACGCTGCGAATGGCTTATGACGTGCTTTTTGGCATCCCCTCTATCGTTTATGGCGCGTTTGGCTTTTTGATCATGGTCTATTTCGGGATAAGGGCATCCTTGTTGGGCGGGATTATCGCTGTTACATTGCTGGTGATCCCTATTTTGGTGCGTACGCTGGATGAAGTGATCCGTACGGTGCCGTTGGAGCTGCGTGATGCAGCCCTCTCACTCGGCGCAACACGCTGGGAAATGGCGAAAGTAGTTTTAAGGCAGATCAGGCCGGGAATATTTACAGCCATACTGCTATCATTCGGCAGGGCTATTGGCGATGTTGCATCGGTTTTATTCACGGCGGGCTTTAGTGATAACATCCCAACTTCATTGCATCAGCCTGCCGCCACGTTACCGCTGGCTATTTTTTTCCAGTTAGGCAGCGCGGTTGACGAAGTGCAGGGACGCGGTTACGCGTCCGCACTCATTTTAACCATCATCGTATTAATTATAACGGTATTAGCCCAAATACTGACAAAGAAATTCTCAAAACATAAAAGTCAATGACGCAAACACCACATATCAGCGTACAGCATTTAAATGCGCATATAGCCAACCAGCATATTTTAAATGATATTAATATCAATATTCCTGATAAAAAGGTGACTTCCATTATCGGGCCATCCGGCTGCGGGAAAACCACCTTGCTAAAATCGTTTAACCGCCTGTTAGACAATACCCCCGATGTAAAGATCGACGGCAAAGTATTGGTCGACGGTGAAAATATTTACGATCCGGCTGCCGAAGTAACCCATATCCGTAAAAAAATGGGCTTGCTTTCCCAGCGCCCCTATCCCCTGCCCATGTCAATTTACGATAATGTGGCCTATGGACCGCGTATTCATGGTACGCGCAAAAAACAGGAGTTGGATGAATTGGTGGAGCAGCAGTTGAAAGCTGCCGGCTTATGGAATGAAGTAAAAGACCGTTTAAATACGTCGGCGACGCGCCTGTCTATCGGACAGCAGCAGCGTTTATGCCTGGCCCGCGGGCTTGCCGTAGGGCCAGAGATCATTTTAGGTGATGAATCCACGTCAGCCCTTGATCCAGTCTCCACAGCGATTATCGAAGACCTTTTCATCAGCCTGAAAGAAAAATATACGATTGTTTTGGTAACCCATATCCTGCGGCAGGCCCGGCGGGTATCAGATTATATCATATTTGTTTATATGGGAAAGATCATAGAGTTTGGCCCGACCGAAGAAGTTTTGCTTAATCCCCAAAAAGAATTGACGAAGGAATATGTGAAGGGGTATATTAGTTAAAAAGGATATAATTGACATTTTTTTATACGATAACAAGAGCGCTACGCCGAAATTCAGGTTATTTTAATAGAAAATCACTGTAATTGGATCAATTTCAACACGAATATTCTTCAAAAACAAATAATAATTCTCTAAACCTTATCCAAAATATACGAAACCCACAACAATCGCCATATTTTCCACGTATATTGCACCATTTTATTACTTAAATGGCCTATAATTACCAGCGTATAATCATTAAGATCGGATCAAACGTCATTACCCAAAAGGACGGTTTGCCCGATCTGAACCGGATAACCCACCTGGTTGAGCAGATAGCCAAAATAAAAAAGCAGGGCAAGGAAGTGATATTGGTTTCTTCGGGCGCGGTTGCTTCGGGCCGTAGTTTGATCAACATTTCTGAAAAGTATGACGCCATTGCCACCCGGCAGTTATTTGCCTCAATAGGCCAGGTTAAGCTTATCAATACCTATGCCTACGAGTTTGAAAAATATAACATTCTTTGCTCACAGGTTTTGGTAACCAAAGAAGATTTCAGGGACAGGCTGCATTATCTGAACATGAAAAACTGCCTTAAAATACTATTGCAGCACCATGTAGTCCCTGTTGTGAATGAAAATGACGTAGTATCAGTAACCGAATTGATGTTTACCGATAATGATGAGTTGGCCGGGCTCATCGCTTCCATGCTGAATGCCCAGGCGCTCATCGTATTAACAAATGTAGATGGCATATATGACGGTGACCCGGACAACGATAGCGCCAAAGTCATCGAAGAAGTTAGTGGCACTACCCTTGATTTTTCTTCATTTGTAAGTTCCGGCCGCTCGCAGTTTGGTCGAGGCGGCATGATCACAAAATCAACCATGGCCCAAAAAGTAGCGCAATTGGGTATAGCTGTTCATATAGCCAATGGCACCAAGGAAAATATCCTGGTTGATGTTTTGGACGATAAAGCGCCGCATACCTATTTTATACCCAACAGGTCGGCATCCGGCAAAAAGAAATGGATTGCCCACGCGGGAAATTATGCCAAGGGCATTGTACAGGTTAACGAGGGTGCAAAAGCAGCGCTTACATCAGCCAAAGCGTCAAGCCTGCTGCCGGTCGGGGTTATCAACATCCTGTCGGACTTTAAAAAGGGCGAGATCATAAAACTGGTGGATGAAAATAATAAGCCTATTGGATTAGGTATTGCAGAGTACGGCTCTGATAAAGCTGCTGAAATGATGGGCCAAAAAAATCAAAAAGCGCTTGTTCATTATGATTATCTTTACTTAGAAAGTTAAAGATCCTTCAACCCTCTTTATCGCTTGCCGTAAAGAGGGTGAAAAAAGTGCTTTCTCATTATTAAAACGGGGAGGTTAAAACGATATAAAATGGTGACTACACAAATAAATTATACCGCCTACTTCGAAAATGCCCGCATTGCAGGTAGAAAAAGTATTAGCCCAGCGATTATCGACAAGGTATTACAAAACCTCGCCATTGCCGCCGTCTCACAAACTGATTTTTTGCTAAAGGAAAATAAAAAAGACCTTGACAGGATGGATCCGAACGATCCAAAATACGACCGCTTAAAACTTACAGCAGAGCGTATTGAGAATATAGCGGCAGAAATAAATAATGTAGTTCAATTAGAAAGCCCTCTGGGCCTCATTCTTTCAGAAAACACAATGCCTAACGGGCTGCACATTTCAAAAATAGCTGTGCCGCTCGGTGTGGTTGGGGTAATTTACGAGGCCCGGCCAAATGTTACCTTTGATGTATTTTCACTTTGTTTTAAAACAGGTAACGTATGTATTTTAAAAGGCGGCAGTGACGCTGAATATTCAAATAAGGCCATTATTTCCGTTATCCACCAGGTTTTAGCTAACCATGACATTGATGCTAATGTGGCTACGCTTCTACCGCCGGAGCGCGAAGCCACGGATGCCTTGTTAAATGCCATAGGCTATGTTGATGTTTTAATACCGCGTGGAAGCCAGCAGTTGATAGACCATGTACGTAACAACAGCAAAGTGCCGGTTATTGAAACCGGCGCAGGGATAGTGCACACCTATTTTGATGAATTTGGCGATGTGGAAAAAGGCGGCAGTATTGTATTTAACGCTAAAACCCGCCGGGTAAGCGTATGTAATGCGCTGGATTGCCTGCTCGTTCATTATAGCCGGGTAAAGGACCTGCCGCATTTGGTAACGCCATTGGGTGAAAAAAAAGTGGAGCTTTACGCCGATCAAACAGCCTTTATGATACTAAAAGGCCATTATCCTGATGCCTGGCTGCACCAAGCCAAACCGGAACATTTCGGGACGGAGTTTTTATCATTGAAGTTAGCCATTAAGATCGTTGATAGTTTTGAGGATGCACTTGATCATATTGCCACCTATAGTTCAAAACATAGTGAAGCAATCATAACCGAAGATGCTGAGCGTATGGAAACCTTTTTAAACCAGGTTGATGCCGCCGCAGTTTACGTAAACGCTTCCACTGCTTTTACCGATGGCGCACAGTTTGGGCTGAGCGCGGAGATAGGCATTAGCACTCAAAAACTGCATGCTCGCGGACCCATGGGGTTGGAAGAATTGTGCAGCTATAAATGGATAATTAAAGGGGACGGGCAGGTGCGGGAACCGTAATTGACCATTTAGGCGTAATACAATAGATATATTTTCAATCGATTTTTACTTGAACCCTTTAGTCGGATAAACTATACAATGAATTGATTAATAGATTTAATTAACTTAAACGAAATATCAATTATCAATCTCACAATCACATTTTACCCTCCCCTGACGGTCAAATTCTATCGTATAAAAACCAAAGCCTATCTTTGCAGCCAGTATGAGTAAGCATGGTAGGATATTAGTGGCAATGAGCGGCGGGGTGGATAGCTCCGTAGCGGCAGTTATGCTGCATGAGCAAGGCTATGAAGTGATCGGGCTTACCATGAAAACCTGGGATTATGCCTCATCCGGCGGAAGTTCAAAAGAAACAGGCTGCTGCAGCCTGGATAGTATCAACGATGCAAGAGCGCTTGCCGTTGGCTACGGTTTCCCGCATTATATACTAGATATCAGGAACGAGTTTGGCGATTTTGTGATCGACAACTTTGTTGATGAATATCTTGCAGGCCGCACCCCTAACCCATGTGTTTTGTGTAATACGCACATTAAATGGGAAGCATTGCTAAAACGCGCCGATAAACTGGATTGTGAATTTATCGCTACAGGCCATTATGCCAATATCCGTTTACAGGATAACGGCAGGTATGTGATCTCAAAGGGTAAAGACGAAAATAAAGACCAGTCGTACGTACTTTGGGGGGTATCGCAAAAAAACCTTGCGCGTACAAAATTCCCTTTGGGAAGTTTTTCCAAGCCCGAGATCAGGCAAATGGCCATGGATATGGGGCAAGCCGAACTTGCCGGCAAAAGCGAAAGCTATGAAATATGCTTTGTCCCTGACAACGACTACAGGGCCTTTTTAAGGCATAAAATGGAAGGATTGGAGGAACGTGTCGCCGGAGGCAATTTCGTGCTGACTGACGGCAGTATTGTGGGCAAACACCAGGGCTACCCTTTTTATACTATTGGCCAGCGCAAAGGCCTGGGCATTGCCCTGGGGCATCCCATGTTTGTAACCGATATTCAGCCTGATACCAACACCGTCGTACTAGGGACGATTGAAGAGCTTGAGCGCAAACAAGCCTGGGTTAAAAACTTGAACCTGGTTAAGTACGAAAGTATAAACGAACCCATTGAAGCAGTCACCAAGATCAGGTACAAAGATGCCGGGTCGCTAAGCACTATTCAACAAATGAACGGGCACATGAAGGTTGATTTTCATCATACGGTATCGGGTATTGCACCCGGGCAGTCCGCTGTGTTTTATGAGGGGAATGATCTGCTGGGCGGTGGATTTTTGATGTGATTTTTTGATTAAACAGTATAACAGTCCTGTTCTAATTGCTTCATTACTACCAGCTTATACAAGCTTTAGTTCTTCAATCAGGGTAAAATGCTTTTTATTTAGTGTAATGAGCGGCAGATCATTTACTATACATGTCGCTGCTATAAAAATGTCCCTGAACTCTATTAATTTATTTTGTTTTCTAAGCAGATGGTAAAGTTGCGCGGCTTTGTATGCAACCTTGTCAGTAAAGGCAAGCACCTGGAGATCTCCGGTGATGGCGCGTACATCATTTTCTTTTTCCGCAGTTGTAGCACCCATGTATAATTCATACACTGAAACGGAGGAAATAAACAATTCCCCGCTATCAGGAAGAAGGAAAAGTGTTGTCTTGAGTTTGTCTTTGGCCCTTATATGTTCAATAAAGACCCCTGTATCAATTACCATTGTTGTGGTTTCAAATTTTCAAAGGCATTTTTGCTTTCTTCAAAAACTTTCAGATCATCTTCTGTCCAAATGGAAACATTAGCTAATTTTTGTTTGTAATCGGATAGGCTTGTTTTGCCGACTGGTTGTATGGTGACCCCCAAACCTTTCAGTATTTGTTTAACCAAAGTACTTTTCTTGTCAGGAATATTAATAATTAATGTTTCCATAAAACAAAATTACGAATATTTATAAATAATAACTACCAATATGCTGAGGTCGAAAATGTTATTTTCCTATTTGACAAACAATTTAAACCTGGCTACTGTTCAATAAATATAGCGCGAACAACCTTTGATTTCAAAATTTGAAACGACAGGATTTCACTACATTTCGATACCAAAACCCTGCAACATTCTAACATTTCAACCTTGCAACATTCCAACATTCCAACCTTTCAACACGACAACAAACCGCAAAACAAATTTGCGTTTCACTTTCTTTATGTTTTATTTGCAAAAAAATACTGCTTAAATGGCTAAAAATTTACTAATAGTTGAATCTCCGGCGAAAGCCAAAACCATCGAGGGATACCTTGGCGCCGACTTTACAGTTAAGTCGAGCTACGGCCATATCCGCGATTTGGTAAAGTCGGACGATGCTATTGATATCAAGAATAACTTTACCCAAAAATATGAAGTTCCGGCTGATAAGAAACAGGTAGTCAGTGAATTAAAGAAATTGGCTAAAGCTGCCGACATGGTTTGGCTGGCTTCGGATGAGGACCGTGAGGGGGAAGCTATATCCTGGCATTTGTTTGAGACCCTGGATCTAAAAGATGCTACGACCAAGCGAATTGTTTTCCACGAGATCACCAAACCCGCCATTTTGCGCGCGATTGACACACCCCGGAAAATAAACTATAACCTGGTCAACGCACAGCAGGCGCGCCGCGTTTTGGACAGATTGGTTGGTTTTGAACTCTCCCCTGTTTTATGGAAAAAAGTTAAGCCTTCACTTTCTGCGGGCCGCGTGCAATCGGTGGCCGTGCGGCTTATTGTTGACCGTGAGCGGGAGATCAACAAATTTCAATCTGAAGCCGCTTTTAAGATCGTTGCCATTTTTGGTAAGGGAAAGGAAGCATTTAAAGCAGAGTTGCCCGAACGGTATAGCAAACAGGAGGATGCGGAAAAGTTTTTACAGGACTGCATAGGCGCTGATTTTGATGTAAAATCATTAGAGGTTCGCCCGGCAAAACGTACACCAGCTGCGCCTTTTACCACCTCAACGCTGCAACAGGAAGCCAGCAGGAAATTAGGTTATTCGGTTTCGCGCACGATGCAAGTGGCGCAAAAGCTTTATGAATCAGGCCATATTACCTATATGCGTACCGATTCTGTCAATTTATCTGATACCGCTTTAAACGCGGCAGCCCAGGAAATTGTATCGGCCTATGGGACTAAGTACCATCAGCACCGTCAGTATAAAACAAAAAATGCAAGTGCGCAGGAGGCACACGAAGCCATTAGGCCAACTTATTTTGGCCAGCATACGATAAAAGGAGACCCGAGCGAAATGCGTCTTTATGAACTGATCTGGAAACGGGCCATCGCCTCGCAGATGAGTGAAGCGCAGTTTGAAAAAACTACGGCAAAGATCAGCATATCAACCCGCAAAGAAGATTTGGTCGCCAATGGCGAGGTAATGAAGTTTGACGGATTTTTGAAGGTCTACCTGGAATCGAGCGATGAAGAAGAGGATAACCTGCAGGATGGTGAAAACGCTATACTGCCGCCCCTAATCCGCGGTCAGCGCCTGGATTTACAGGAAATGTCGGCAACGGAACGTTTTTCGCGCCCTCCCGCAAGGTATACCGAAGCAAGTTTGGTGAAGAAGCTGGAAGAACTTGGCATTGGCCGGCCATCTACCTACGCGCCTACCATCTCGACCATACAAAACCGTGGCTATGTAGTTAAGGAAGAACGCGAAGGTAAGATACGGGGTTTCCGGGTTTTGACGCTTAAAGCAGGCAAAATAGTAAAAGACGAAAAAACGGAAAATACCGGAGCAGAGCGCGGCAAGCTCTTCCCGACAGATATAGGTTCGGTTGTAAATGATTTCCTGGTGCAGCATTTCCAGGAAATTGTGGACTTTAATTTTACAGCGAGTGTTGAAAAGCAATTTGACGAAATTGCCCAGGGGCTAACGGAGTGGACAGACATGATCAGGGGGTTTTATACGCCTTTTCATAAAGATATCGAAAGTACTATTCAGACTGCTGATAAGGCTACCGGTGAGCGTGATTTAGGCGTTCACCCGGCATCCGGTAAAAAGGTTTCTGTGCGCATTGGCCGTTACGGGCCGTTTGTACAGGTTGGCGACAGCACTTCGGATACAAATGAGGAAAAGCCGCTTTATGCCAGCCTGCGTGCCGGGCAAAGCATTGAAACCATTACGCTTGACGAGGCGCTTGAATTATTTAAGCTACCCAAAAAGATCGGTGTTTTTGAAGATAACGATATGACTGTTGCTATCGGCAAATTTGGCCCTTATATCAGGCATAACAGCGCTTTTTATTCGCTGCCAAAAGAAATTGACCCGCTTGATGTTACCGAAGAGAAAGCCATCGAACTGATCATCGAAAAGCGTAAGAAAGATGTTGAAAAACTCATAAAGGTTTTTGATGAAGACCCCACTGTTAAAGTTTTGAATGGTCGCTGGGGCCCGTACATTGAATTCGGCAAACTGAATGTTAAGATCCCAAAAGGAAAAGACCCGCTTACCTTAACTTTTGAAGAGTGCAAGGCATTAGCCGCCACCGCTGAAAAGGAGCCGAAAAAATCCGGAAAACGATTTGTGAAGAAGAAGTGAGTTGGTGAGAAAGTGAATGGTGAGTAGTGAGTGGTGAATTGTTAGTCATTCGCTCACCATTCACTACTCACCACTCACCTAATGAATCAACCATGATAAAAGATATCCCCCAAAATATAGTTAAAGATATTGCCATAGCCGTTGCGCTTGAAAAGGAAAGCGCGGAGAGTAAAATATGGTATGTTTATTTAATTAACCTTAAAAACGTCCCTATTGAAAATGTGCTCATCACCTCAAGAGGATATGGAGAAAAAGACGGCGTGCCGGTAAAAACATCAATCCTGCGGCACATGTTCCCTGTTGTTGAGAAAGGCTCCTATAAACTTATTGAACCCATCGACGAGCAAACTTTCGGTTTAAATAATGAATACTGGCTGAGCTATTATATCGATGGTAATATTTATGATAAGAAATTCATCTTCCTGCCCGAAAGCATTGTTGATGTAAATTTTATAAAACTACCTATTATTAATAAGGTCGGGGTGATGATTAAATAAGTGGCAGTGCTGCCAATCTTTCCCTGAATGAATCCATAGTTAACTAAATTCCGGAAATCGCGGCCAAAATATATTTTCTCAAACATTATTTGTTATCATAAATTTTGTAAATTACATGATAATAAATAAACCTAATTCATGGACATTTCTCCTGGCCTTTCTCCCTACCGGAAAGGATTAATTAGTATCGTTGTTTCGGTAACGGTGCTGATCGTAATATTTATTTTGGTTTTAAATCACAACCCAAAAACCGTCGTTGACCCGGCATTCAGCAAGTACATTGAATCATACACAACCGGGATCATATCCAAGGAAAGCACTATCCGCATCCGGCTCGCCGGCGACGTGCAGATCAGCCATGAGCAAAACGAAGCTTTAGGCGATAATGTTTTTGATTTTTCGCCATCCATAAAAGGAAAAGCTTATTGGGTGGATGCCCGCACCATTGAATTCAGGCCCCAGGGAAAACTTGATCCTGATGAAAATTATTCGGCCGATTTTAAATTGGGCAGTATAATTAAAGTGCCCGGTCATTTTGAAGACTTTAAGTTCGGTTTCCAAACCATTAAGCCCGATTTCACAGTAACCTTCACAGGATTGCAAACAGCCAGCAATACTTCTATTGACAAAATGAAACTTGGCGGCATTATCCAGACTGCGGATAGCGAAGACCCGGCGGGTATCGAAAAGATCATCAGTGTTGATTTTTCATCGCCGGTACAAATCAACTGGCAGCATAATCCTATCACAAAGACACATGTGTTTACAGTAACCGATCTGATTCGTGAAAAGGACAAAGTAAACCCACTCAAAGTTAGTTGGGACGGCAACAGCTTAAATGTTGACAAAAAGGGGAACCAGGATTTTCCGATCCCGGCTATCGGCGACTTTAAAGTTTTGGATATTCGCGCCGTGCAGGACAACGACCAGTACGTATTGGTGCAGTTCTCGGATGCTATAATGGTTGGACAGGAACTGAATGGACTGATCAGTGTTAGCAATATAAATAATGCCGCTTATACCATTGATGGCAGCACCGTGAGGGTTTATGCTCCTGAACGGTTAGAGGGCAATTACAGTGTAACCGTAAGTGAAGGGGTCGAAAATATATCCCATAAGAAGATCAGTAAAACGTATTCGGCAAATGTGTTTTTTGAGAACCGGATGCCATCAGTAACCATCCCAGGCAAGGGCGTGATCCTGCCGGATTCCGGTAAGCTAATGATGCCATTTGAAGCGGTTAACCTAAACGCGGTTGATGTGAGCATCATTAAGATTTATGCAGACAATGTGCCGCAATATTTCCAGAACAATGGTTTTGATGGCGGGGAGGAGCTACGGCATGTGGGCAAGCCTGTCGTGCAAAAAACCATCCGGCTTGATGTGGATAAAAGCATCAACCTAAATAAAAAGAACCGCTTTATGCTGGATATTGACCAGTTGTTGCGCACAGAGCCCGGCGCCATTTACCGCGTTGTTATCGGGTACAGAAAAGAATACTCGCTGTACAGTTGTTCTGCCGGCAGCCCTGCGCCCACAAAGAACGATGATAATGAATACGATGGCGATGGCGAAAGCAGCAGCGGCAACGCGGGCACTATAAGCGATGAGGATGATGATTTTTGGGCGAGGTATGACAATTATTATCCTGATGGCTATAATTGGCAGGAGCGCGAAGATCCATGTACTAATTCATATTTCACCAAAGATCGCTGGGCAACGCGGAACATCATCGCATCAAACATCGGCCTGATAGCCAAACGCGGCAATGATAACGGCATGACGATAGCTGTAACCAATATTTTAACCGCCAAACCCATGCCGGGCGTTGACCTGGAAATATTGGACTACCAAAAGCAGGTAATATTTAAAACCAGCTCGGATGGCGATGGCTTTGCCAGGTTCGACCTGAAACGCAAACCTTACCTGCTGGTTGCCAAACGGGGCAACGAACGCGGCTATTTGAAGCTGGATGATGGCAGTTCGTTGCCCCTCTCGCGCTTTAATGTTGGCGGCGACGTGGTGCAAAGCGGCCTGAAAGGGTTTATTTACGGCGAACGCGGCGTTTGGCGGCCCGGCGATTCCATCTACATGTCGTTTATATTGGAAGACAAATTAAAAACCTTGCCGCCTGATCACCCGGTTGAATTTGAATTGCATGATCCAAATGGTAAATTATACCGCCGTATTACCCAAACCAGTTCGGTTGATGGCTTTTATAGCTTCCATACAGCGACTGAAACTTCATCACCCACAGGCAATTGGTCGGCTAAGGTAAAAGTTGGCGGGGCTACGTTTGAAAAGAGCGTTAAGATAGAAACCATTATGCCGAACCGCTTAAAGATCGGCTTAACTTTTGGCCAGGCAACGGAACTGATCAAGGGCGGAGACATCAATGGCACGCTTATCGCGCAATGGCTTTTTGGCGGCACGGCCCAAAACCTGAAGGCAAAAGTCGACGCCTTTTTATCGCCCCAAACAACAACCTTTAAAAATTACGAGGATTATGTTTTTGACGACCCTACCCTTGCTTTCACCACCCAAACCTCGAACATTTTCGATGGCAGGCTTGATGCGGATGGAAAGGCCTCGGTAAACACGGACATAAATTTTGAAAAACAGGCCCCCGGACAACTGAAAGCTAATTTCTTAGTGAAAGTATTTGAACCGGGGGGCAATTTTAGTATCCAGTCGTTGAGTATGCCTTATAATGTGTATTCCGGCTATGTGGGTATCAAAACGCCAAAGGGGAGCGAACTTTCGGGCATGTTGGTAACGGATAAAGACCACGAAATTGATATTGCCGATGTGGATACAAAGGGCAAACCATTTGAAGGCACGCGTAATGTTGAGCTTGAACTTTATAAAATTCAATGGCGCTGGTGGTGGGATGAAACGGGCAACGAAATGAGCAATTTTACGCAGGACAAGTTCAACAAACTGATAAAAACCGAAACTGTGAAATTGGTGAACGGCCATGGCAAATGGACGCTGCATATTAACCAGGCCGATTGGGGGCGCTATTTGATCCGGGTTAAAGATGAGGCAACAGGCCATTCGACCGGTAAAATATTGTATATTGATTGGTCGAACTGGTCAGAACGGCTGCAGCAAACCGATCCTACAGAAGCGGCAATGCTATCGTTCACTTCCGATAAAAAGAATTATAAAGTTGGCGAGGATGCTACATTGACCATCCCTACGATGTCGGATGGGCGGGCGCTGATCAGTTTTGAGAATGGCAGGAAAGTATTGAAAACAGCCTGGATAGATACCAAAAAGGGGCAAACCCGCTATACTTTTAAAGTGGATGAGAGCATGGCGCCCAATATTTTTGTAAATGTGACACTGTTGCAGCGGCACTCGCAGACTGTAAACGATCTGCCCATCCGCATGTACGGCGCTATTCCATTAGGGGTTGATAACCCGGAAACGATATTAAAACCAGTCATCAGCATGGCGGACAAGATCAGGCCGGAAACGCCTGCATCTGTTACTGTTTCAGAAGCATCGGGCAAGGCCATGACCTATACGATTGCCATTGTTGACGAAGGCTTGCTGGATATTACCAATTACAAAACGCCTGACCCACATGAAACATTTTATGCCCGTGAGGCGCTTGGCGTAAAGACCTGGGACCTGTTTGACTATGTGATAGGCGCTTATGGTGGTGGCCTGGAACGCATTTTAAGCATCGGCGGGGACGGTACAGCCGGGACTAACCACAACGTATCGGTAAACCGTTTTAAGCCCGTGGTGAAGTTCTTAGGGCCTTTCCGCCTGGATAACGGCGAAAAGCAAACGCACTCATTTACATTGCCGCAATACATCGGTTCAGTAAAAGTAATGGTAATAGCAGGCCACGATGGCGGTTATGGCTTTGCTGACAAATATGTAACCGTTAAAAAGCCATTAATGATACTGGCAACTTTGCCGCGCGTGTTGGGGCCATCGGAAAAAATACAGCTGCCGGTAACTGTTTTCGCGATGGAAAACAATATAAAAACGGTTAGTGTTCAGGTGCAGTCGAACGCGTTTAGTAACCTGGCAGGCAATAACCAAAAGACGGTTACTTTTACCAAAACTGGCGATCAACTGGTGACTTTCGACCTGGATGTGAAAGATTTTGTGGGTGTGGGCAAAGTTAAGATCATTGCCAAAAGTGGCAAGGAAACTGCAGCCTATGATGTGGAACTGAATGTCCGCAACCCTAATCCCCCTGTTACTAAAATATTGGAGAAAGAGCTGATGCCCGGCGAGACATGGAATACCACCTATTCAGCTATCGGGATAAACGGTACCAATAAAGCTACGCTTGAGGTAGCTTCCATCCCACCCTTAAACCTCACGAAACGGTTGGATTACCTGATCGAATATCCTTATGGTTGTGTTGAGCAGACTACTTCATCCGCGTTCCCGCAGTTGTACTTAGACCAGTTACTTGACCTTACACCAAGGCAAAAAGCAGAAACAGAGCGAAATATAAAATTGACCATCAACCGGTTAAACGGTTTCCAGGTAAACGGCGGCGGCCTGAGCTACTGGCCGGGCGGCGGGGGGCCTGATGAATGGGGCACCAATTATGCCGGGCATTTTATGCTGGCCGCCCAGGAAAAAGGCTACAGCCTGCCGCTTGGATTTATTGAGCAGTGGAAAAATTACGAAAAACAAAAAGCGGTTACCTGGGCACCCGATTCAAGGAGTTTTTATGGCGCGGATCTGATTCAGGCCTATCGTTTATATCTTTTGGCCCTGGCAAGGTCGCCAGAGCTCGGCGCGATGAACCGGCTAAGGGAGTTTAAATATTTGAGTGTTGAAGCGCGCTGGCGTTTAGCGGCAGCCTACAAACTATCCGGGCAGCCGGAGATCGGGCTGCAAATGATAGCCGGGTTACCCTTGATCATAAAACCCTACTATTCGATGTACGGCACTTACGGATCCGACCTGCGGGATGATGCCATGATACTGGAAACCCTTACCCTGCTTGGCCAGCAGCAAAAAGCGGCCGGGCAATTACGGATCGTGGCCGCCCGTTTATCGCAGGATGACTGGTATAGCACCCAAACAACGGCTTATTCGCTGATTGCTATAGCACAATATTGCGGCAAAAATAAAACTGCTGCCAAACTCATCTTCAATTACAAGGCCGGTAAAACAAAGTCGGCTGTCAGTTCGCCATCTTATTTATGGCAAACAGATATTGCTGCAAACGGCGGAAATGTGTTGGTGAAAAACAATGGCGGTAACAGGTTGTACCTGCGGCTGATACAGCAGGGCCAGCCATCATTGGGAGAAGATGTGAAGACAAATATTAATGACGATATTTTGCAAATGCGGGTTGGCTATTTTACCCTTGGCGGGAAAGAGATCGATCCGTCCCACCTAAAGCAGGGAACTGATTTTGTAGCCCAGGTAAACATTAAAAATCCCGGCAGGCGCGGGCGCTACTATAACATGGCGCTCACGCAGGTATTCCCATCCGGCTGGGAAATATTGAACACGAGGGTGTCTGGCGGCGCGGAAGCATTCCCATCCTCAGAATCCGATTACCGCGACATAAGGGACGATAGGGTTTATACCTATTTCAGCCTGCCGGAGGACAAGGAGCTAACCTATTATGTGATGCTGAATGCGGCTTATGCGGGTAAATACTACATGCCGGCGGTTTACTGCGAGGCGATGTATAATAAATCGATTTCAGCGTTGTTAAAGGGGCAATGGGTGGAGGTAGTGAAGTAGCGGCGATCCCTTGTGGTCGCCCAACGGTAAGTTAAGGGCGACTACAAGGGTCGCCACTACATCTTTCGAATTTATAATTTTCAGATGTCCATTATGCCCAGCCCTTACATTTTCAACAACCCATACTTCAAAATACAATAAATAGCCCTCACCCCATCCTTCCATCCTATTTTTTTACCATCATCGTAAGTACGGCCATAATAGGATATGCCAACCTCATATATCCTGATATTTGGTACGCGGGCAATTTTCTGGGTTACTTCGGGCTCGAAGCCAAAGCGTTGCTCGGTTAGTTTTATGGATTGTATCAGTTTGGTATCGAATAGTTTGTAGCAGGTTTCCATATCGGTAAGGTTAAGGTTGCTGAACATGTTCGAGGCAAAAGTGAGCCACCTATTGCCGATGGTATGCCAGAAAAACAGGATGCGGTGCGGGTTGCTGCCCATAAACCGGGAGCCGTAAACCACATCGGCAAAGCCGCCGCAGACGGGTTTTAACAGGTCATTATATTCCTGCGGATCGTATTCCAGGTCGGCATCCTGAATGATGAGGTACTCGCCCGTTGCCTTTGATATGCCGGTGTGCAGTGAGGCGCCTTTTCCTCTGTTGGTATTATGCTTAAAATAATTGATGTTTATGTCCGGGTTATCAAGCTGGTAGCTGTTGATGGCTTGTTCAGTATGGTCGGTAGAGCAATCGTTAACGATGATTATTTCTTTCTGAATATTATCGATCAGATTAACCGCTTTAATTTTGTTCAAAATCAAATGTATCGTATTACCTTCGTTATAAGCCGGGATAATAATTGATAACTTCTGTATCTTCATTTTTAGCAATAATGCAAGCGGGTTTTGAACGCGGATTAAATTACCTGAAAAAACCAAAAGTAATAATAATACTCGCGCTTTTTTTTGTTTCAAGCCTGCTCTTCTGGTTTTGCCTGCCAAATCCCTTATTTAACAGCCCAACGTCGTATGTTATCGATGATGCCGACGGACAATTGCTCGGCGCTTCCATCGCTACCGATGGTCAATGGCGTTTCCCGCCAAACGCGGAAGTGCCGGAAAAATTTAAACAATGTATCATAACGTTTGAGGATAAACGCTTTATGCACCATCCGGGGTTTGATATTTTGGCTTTGGGCAGGGCGGTAAAACAAAATTTTTCTTCAAAAAAGGTTACCAGCGGCGGCAGTACTATTACCATGCAGGTGATCCGTATTGCTACGAGGCACAAACGTACCATCTGGAATAAACTGAAAGAGATTTTTATGTCCATGCGGCTTGAATGCGGCTATAGCAAAGACGAAATACTGTCCCTTTATGCCAGCAACGCGCCATTTGGCAGTAATGTGATCGGGCTTGATGCGGCTTCGTGGCGTTACTTTGGACGCAGTCCTGATAAACTATCCTGGGGCGAAATGGCGGCTATGGCGGTGCTTCCAAATTCACCGTCATTGGTGCATCCCGGAAGAAATAGGGTTATCCTGTTAAAGAAAAGAAACTGGCTGCTTGACAAGCTTCACCAGCAAGGCATTATTGATGCAACCACGGCATCACTGGCAAAAATGGAACCGGTGCCCGACAGGCCGGTAGCTTTGCCGCAACTGGCCCCTCACCTATTGGTGCGTTTCAAGGCAGATCACCCGGATAACAAGCATGGCGAGACGAGGATCAAAACAAGTATAAAAGCTTCATTACAACAACAGGTAAACGAAATTATAGAACGGCACCACCAGGTTTTAAAAGCGAATGATATTAATAATATCGCTGCAGTTGTGCTTGATGTTGAAACCGGCGCAACGCTGGCCTACGCGGGCAATATTTCGCACCCTGAAGACACTGCTATGGAAAGCGATGTGGACGTGGTAAACGCGCCGCGCAGCCCCGGCAGTACGTTGAAGCCGCTTTTGTATGCTTCCATGCTTCATGATGGTTTGATATTACCTAATAGCCTGATGCCCGACATTCCAACACAAATTGCCGGCTATCATCCTGAAAATTTCGATTTGGGCTATGATGGCGCTGTACCGGCCTCGAAGGCATTATCCCGTTCGTTAAACGTGCCGGCCGTAAAAATGCTGCAGCAGTTTAAATACGAGCGTTTTTATGATTTTTTGCATAAGGTTGGCGTCACCACCTTAAAGCAACCTGCCGATCATTATGGCCTGTCACTAATATTAGGCGGCGGCGAAAATACGCTTTGGGAACTTACCGGCGCGTATGCTGATATGGCGCGGGTACTTAATCATTACACCAAATACAATGGTAAATATAACCCAACTGATTATCACAACCCGGTGTACGCTATAGCGCCAGCTAAGGAGCCTGAGCTGCAAAAAACGGGTTTGTTGGACGCAGGTTCTATTTATTACACTTTGCAAGCTATGGAAGAAGTTATGCGCCCTGGCGAAGAAATGCTCTGGCAGCAATTCAGCTCGAGCCAGCGCGTGTCCTGGAAGACCGGGACAAGTTTTGGCTTTCGCGATGGCTGGGCAATTGGTATTACCCCAAAATACGTTGTCGGCGTGTGGGTTGGCAATACTGATGGCGAAGGTCGACCAAACCTAACAGGGATAAATACCGCCGCCCCCGCCCTGTTTGAAATTTTCCGATTACTCCCTGTTACCCAAACGTGGTTTGAAATGCCTGTTGACGAAATGGTAAAAATAAAAGTTTGCCGCCAGAGCGGTTACCGCGCAGGCGAATATTGCGAAGATACAGATGACCTGTGGGTGCCAAAAAGCGGCCTGAAAGCTCCGGTATGCCCCTATCATCAGCTGGTACACCTAAGCACCGACGGCAAATGGCAGGTAACCGGCAATTGTGTGCCGCCAAACCAGATCATTAACAAAAAATGGTTTGTGCTGCCCCCATCCATGGAATATTATTATAAAACAAAAAATTACGAATACCATGTGCTCCCACCGTTCAGGCCCGATTGTGTACAGGCTGAAAATGCCAGCCCAATGGAGATCATCTACCCCAAAGACGGCGCTAAAATATACGTCCCGCTGGAAGCAGACGGCAGTCGGGGCAGGGTGATCTTTAATGCCGCCCACCGGCAAAAAGGCGTAAAGATCTTCTGGCACCTGGATGACAGGTATGTTGGTGAAACCAAAGATTTTCATCAAATAGCCTTAAACCCGTCACCCGGCATGCATACTTTAACTTTGGTGGACGGGAACGGGAATACTATTCATATCGGGTTTGAGGTGCTGGCTAAGTAGTGGGGAGTTCATAGTTGATGGTTCATAGTTCATAGTAGCTGCGGAGAAGTTCATAGTTAATAGTTCATAGTTCATAGTAGCTGTAGAGAAGTTCATGGTTCATAGTTCATAGTAGCTGCGAACCGTATATTAACACCCAAGAAACTTCCTACCATGAACCATGAACTATTAACTATGAACTTCCAAGAAACTTGGCGTACCAATGCCCTGAGGCCTTTATGATGCGCTGCTGTGTTTCAAAATCGACGTAGATCAACCCAAAACGCGGGTGATAGCCTTCGGCCCATTCGAAATTGTCAGTGAGTGTCCAAACAAAGTATCCGCTTATTTTTAAGCCCTCATTTTTGGCTTTTAATATTTGTTGCAAATAGGCTTGCAGGTATTCAATTCGTTGGGGGTCGATAACCTTACCGTCGGTTACCACGTCAGGAAAAGCTGCGCCATTTTCGGTGATATATAGTTTCTTGATCTGGGGATAGTTATTAAATTTCTTTATCATATGGTAAATAGAGGGCGGATAAACCTCCCATTTCATGGCTGTTAAAGGGACTTTCCTGTTCTCAGCTTTTACAAGCGTGGCGTTAACATAAGGGGTAAATAAGGAGTACTTTACAATTTCCCGGGTATAATTTTGTATTCCGATAAAGTCGAAATCAAAGTTCAAATTATCTTCATCACCGGGCTGGTAATATTTTTCGATGCCCTTTAAAGCAGGCATATCGTCCACGGGGTAGCCCAGTCCCAAAATTGGCTCAATAAAAAGACGGTTGATTAAGGCATCGGTCCGTTTGGCGGCGTTTACATCCTTAGGTTTATCCGAATAAGGTTCGATATAGGAGCAGGAAAATGTAGAGCCAATTTGTGCCTGCGGCAATTGTTTGCGTAATGCCTTAGCGCCTGCAGCTATGCTTAAAACTACATGATGTATGGCAGGTAAAAAATTTTTAAGCCCGGTTCTCCCCGGGGCATGTATCCCCAAAAAATAACCTGCCCCGGTAAATACCGCTGGTTCGTTCATTATCATCCAATGTTTAACCCTGTCGCCAAAGTTTTCGGCGCATAGCGCTACATAAGCAGTAAACCAATCAATAATTTCACGGTTAGTCCAGCCACCTTTTAGTTCAAGGGCGTTTGGCAGGTCCCAGTGATAAATGGTTACCCAGGGTTCAATGCCCTTTTCAATACAATAATCAATAACTTTGTTGTAATAGTCAACGCCCGCCTGGTTTACTTCACCGGTGCCATTGGGGAATATCCGAGGCCATGATATTGAAAACCTGAAATTTGGGATGTTTAGTTGTTTTATAAGATCAATATCATTTTGGTATTGATTATAAAAATCGCAAGCTATGGCGGGGCTATGTGCGTTTAAAATCTTACCTTTTTTACCTGAAAAAGCGTCCCAGATAGATTCGCCTTTGCCATGAACATCGCAAGCGCCTTCGATCTGGAAAGCGGCTGTTGAAACCCCCCAAATAAAATCTTCGCCGAAAAGTTGTTTATTGATTTGAATATCCTGAATATTACTTTCCATTAAAATTGAGCCGTTACAACGCCCAAATGTACATTGCAATTATAAAAAGAAAATTTTATAAACAGCCCGCCTTAATGGATGAAAGAGGACCGCATACTTCTTAGGATCATCCGCTCACGGAAAAGTTTAAGAAGCTTTGTCAGATTTATGATGAATTTCATAATAAATACTCGTTTTTATTTAAATATAAATATCGGGTACTGATATAATGTTATCCTGTTTATAGTATTATGATATTGTTAACAATTGTTGACGTAACCTGTCCAATTGCCTTATTGTTTATTTAGTTTTTATTTTTGTTGAATGAAAACCTACTTCGCAAAACTGTTTAATTACGACAAATACGTCAATGAGCTTATAATCAATGCCATAAACACTGCCGGACGGCCTGAGAAGCCAGTGCAGCTGATGGCGCATTTGCTTGCGGCCCAGCAAATATGGCTTAACCGGTGTATGGGTTTACCGCCGGCAACGGTTGAATTATGGCCGGCTTTAGGCGGACCATCCGATAAATTTGGTCAACAGCTTGCTGATAACCATGAGGGATGGGTAAGCTATTTAAATGGGCTGAATGAAGTGGATTTTGAAAATATCATCAGCTATAAAAGTTTAAAAGGGGATAGTTATAGGAACCAGTTGAGCGATATAATTGCTCACGTAATTAATCATGGCACGCACCATCGCGCACAGATAGGGCAGTTATTAAAAGCGGCCGGTTTAGAAAATTTACCCAACACCGATTATATTTTTTATTTAAGATAAAAATTTAAATCCGCCTGTTTATTGTAATATTTGCCACCATTTAGAATTAAAAAGATGAAGAAGATCGTAATTTCCATATTTATTGCATTTGTGTTATTTGGATGCAGCAATAAGAAAGCAGACGTAAAAGCGGTTTTAGACAGCATATTAACGGTGCACGATAAAGTAATGGGCGCCGATGGAAAACTGATGGATAATAAATTAAAACTGGATACCTTGTTAAAGAAAGAAGCTGCCGCGGGGAAAGACAGCGTTAAAATGCTTATTACCAAATTGGCGGCTGCTGACAGCGCTATGGGTATTTGGATGAATAATTTTAAGAGCGAGTATAAAGGGAAAACGGACGAGGAAACCGCCACTTATATGCGCGATCAGAAAAAGTTAATTATGTCAATTGACTCGCAGATCAAAGCAGCTGTTTCCGAATCAAATAAATACCTCTTAAAAATAAAATAAAAATGAAGAAATTGTTAGGTGCGATTGCTATGCTGCTACTTTTGAACGCCTGTAAATTTAATAACAATAAAAAAGTATTGCCCATCCTTGGCAACCGCCACACGGTTTCAAAAGCAGTAAACGGGCAAACAGTCGTGGATACTGTTTATCAGACGATACCAGCCATTAGCTACATTAACCAATACGGTGATAGCGTCACCAATAAAAACCTTGACGGCAATATTTATGTGGCCGATTTCTTTTTCACTACCTGCCCATCCATTTGCCCCATTATGCAGCGCAATATGCTGAATGTTTATAACGCTTTTAAGGACTCGACCGGCTTTAAAATTATTTCATATACTATTGATCCACAGCATGATAGTGTGCCTATATTAAAGAAGTACGCCGATAAGCTGGGGATAGCCGGTAATACCTGGTGGCTTTTGCAGGGCCGCAAAAACGAGACCTATCAAATAGCAAAAAGCTACCTCGTTTCGGTAGAGGAAAAGAACCCGGCGGGCGAGTATATCCATGACGGTTTTTTTATTTTGATAGATAAAAAGAAAAGGGTGCGCGGCACTTATGACGGCACCGACCCGAAAGAAGTCAGCAAATTAATTGAAGATATCAAAGTGTTAAAAACGGAACCTGCTTCGTAAAAGTAAATGAAGTTAAAGATAATTGCCAGTATTGGATTTATACTTTTTGTGCTGATCGTTTCGTGCCAGAGTGATGAACAGCTGGAATTTAAACGTTATTATTCAGCGGGCAGTTTAGTTTACCAAACCCATTGTCAAAATTGCCACGGCGCAAACGGCGAGGGCCTGCAGGCATTGATGCCACCACTTACAGATTCTGTTTTCCTAAAGGCTAACAAGGCCAGGTTAGCCTGCTTTGTTAAGAATGGTTTAAAAGAAAAGATCGATATCTCAAAAAGACCATTCGACGGCCAAATGCCCCCCAACGACCTGCCCCACATCGAAATTGCAAATGTGCTAACCTACATAACTAATTCCTTTGGCAACAAAATGGGTACCATTAATACGGATGAGGTGGATGCTGATTTGGGGAAGTGTGAAGGAGTCGGAAAGTCCGAAAGTCCGGAAGTCCGGAAGTAAGAAAAAGGCCGTTTTCGTGTAAGGACACTCAACAAGTTAACGATTTAAGCTTTTCTTTTGGACTTCTCGACTAACACTTTTTTTCGTTCTGTCTTTCGGACTTCCGGACTTCCCGACTAAAATCCCTACCTTTACAAAGCAAAACGTTCTATCGCTTCCAGCGCCTTGTTTGGGAGAGGAAAGTCCGGGCAACGCAGAGCATCCTGCTTCCTAACGGGAAGGCGCCGGCAGCCGGCGACAGCAAGTGCCACAGAAAATAAACCGCTCGTCCGCTAGCTGGTGGACGGGTAAGGGTGAAAACGTGAGGTAAGAGCTCACGGCTTTCCCGGGCGACCGGGATCGCGGTAAACCTCAGGAGTTGAAAAACCAAATAGGTCCTGAAAGCGGAACGGCTCGTTTCCATTCACCGGCTACAATCGGTGATGTTCAGGATGGGTAGGTTGATTGAACCTGTCAGCAATGGCGGGGCCAGATTAATGATAGAAATAACCACCGTTAAACGTGGTTAAACAGAACCCGGCTTACAGGTTTGCTGCTGTAAAAAACCCTTCCGGTAAAACGGGAGGGTTTTTTTTGGTTGGTCATTGGTCATTAGGTCATTGGTCATTTTTTATTTGATCCCTCTTGTTTGGTTTGACATTCCAACCTTACAACATTCCAACTTTGCAACATTCCAACAATTCCCCAAAACAATATAAACTAAATAGTGTTTGTTTTTCTATACAATTACATATCTTAGCACAATCTGTCGAACAAAACAAAACATGGCAAAAATTTTAATAATTGATGATGAGCGCGCGATACGTAACACCCTGCGCGAGATTTTAGAATATGAAGATTACATAGTTGAAGATGTAGATAACGGGATCGATGGCTTAGACCTGATACAAAAGAACGATTACGACCTCGTTCTTTGCGATATCAAAATGAACCGGATGGATGGCATGGAAGTGCTATCGGAAGGGTTGGCGATCAAACCGGATCTTCCCTTTATCATGATTTCAGGTCACGGGACTGTTGAAACTGCGGTTGAAGCCAGTAAAAAAGGAGCTTTTGACTTTATTTCGAAACCGCCCGATCTCAACAGACTGCTTATCACCGTTCGTAATGCCCTCGACAGGGGCAGCCTGGTTACCGAAGCCAAGGTATTAAAACGTAAGGTTTCAAAAGTCCGCCCTATTTTAGGGGACTCTCAGGCCATTTTAAAAATTAAAGAAACGATTGACCGCGTTGCGCCTACTGATGCGCGGGTATTGGTAACAGGTGCGAATGGCAGCGGAAAAGAACTGGTAGCCCGCTGGCTGCACGAAAAATCGAACCGGTCAAGTGCACCTTTAATTGAAGTAAATTGCGCCGCCATCCCTTCTGAATTAATTGAAAGTGAATTATTTGGTCATGAAAAAGGCTCATTTACCTCAGCCATAAAGCAGCGCATAGGCAAATTTGAATCGGCCAACGGCGGAACGCTGTTCCTGGATGAGATTGGCGATATGAGCCAGAGCACACAGGCCAAAGTGTTACGCGCCCTGCAGGAAAACAAAATAACCCGCGTTGGCGGCGAAAAAGAAATTGAGGTGGATGTACGCGTTGTTGCAGCTACAAATAAGGACCTTTTGAAAGAAATCGAGGCCGGTACTTTCCGTTTGGACCTTTACCATCGCCTGAGCGTTATTTTGATACATGTACCGCCGTTAACTGATCGTAAGGACGATATTGCATTGCTTACCCAGAGTTTCCTCGATGAAATTTGCAATGATTACGGCATGCCGGTTAAAAAGATATCTGAAGCCGCTCTCGAGGCCCTTAAATCTTTACCCTGGACAGGTAATATCCGCGAATTAAGAAATATGGTGGAACGCCTGATTATCCTGAGCGACAAAACCATCACTGATGGCGACGTGCGAGCCTTTGCCAACCCATCGGCGCCGGTTGCTGCAACCAATGGCAGCGCCGCCCCCCAAACTGACTACGACAAGTTTGCAAACTTCCAGGAATATAAAGATTTTGCCGAACGCGAATACATTAAGTTCAAGCTAGAAAAAAACAACTGGAACGTATCAAAAACCGCCGACGATATAGATATTCAGCGCAGCCATTTGTACAGTAAAATCGAGAAGTTTGGGCTGAAGCGGGGCGAGTGATTGTGGTGATTGGTCAGAAGTAAGTAGCAGTATAAAGTAGCACTACCCGATAATGGTATTGACTAATACTTTATGGTGTAACATACACCAGCAGCGTAACCAATTGTAACCCTGCCACCGCCACTGCTACCTGTTCCTCACCACTCACAAGACCTAACCAACTTGTTACCAAAACTACTTTGCTAATTAATTTAAAAAGTTTTACCTTTCCTGTACCAATCATAACCTAATTAACAAAACTATAATGGCCCAAACAAAAACCGCGCAGGCGTCGGATGATTTCGACTCTGCCCCTACCCGTCTGTATTCGTTAGATGCCCTTCGCGGCTTTGATATGTTCTGGATCATGGGCGCCGAAGAGATTTTTCATGGCATGGCTGAGGCAATGCACGGGCAATCGGCCTTTTGGAATGTGCTTTCACTGCAATTTACCCATCCCGACTGGAATGGCTTTCACGCTTACGATATGATATTTCCACTCTTCCTGTTCATGGCAGGGGTATCCACTCCTTTTTCCGTTGGACGGGAGCTTGAAAAAGGGAAAAGCCGCGGCCAGTTGGTATGGCGGGTGGTAAAACGGGGGCTCATCCTTGTGCTGCTGGGCCTGGTTGCCAATAACGGGCTAAAAATTCAGCCTATTGCCGATATCCGCTTCCCCAGCGTATTGGGGCGTATCGGTATCGCTTACATGCTTGCCAACATCATTTTCCTTTATGCAAAAGAGTTGTGGCAAATGATATGGTTTTGGGTTTTTATCATCGGCTATTACCTGCTGCTTAAATTTACATCCGCCCCTGGCTTTCACCCGGGCGATCTTACCCCTCAGGGTAATTTTGCATCCTACGTTGACCGTACAATATTGCCGGGGCACTTGTATGTACCCTATCCCGGCACGAAAATAAATATGCATGACCCCGAAGGCCTGTTTTCCACCATACCGGCAATCAGTACAGGGCTGCTGGGTATTTTAGCCGGGTCATTACTAAAAAGGAAGGATACAACTCAAAAAACCAAAGCATTGCGTATGGTGATGTTTGGCGTCGTATTTATAATTCTCGCCCTAATATGGAACCTGGATTTTCCAATCAATAAAAACCTTTGGTCAAGCTCGTTTGTACTGCTGGTTGGGGGGATCAGCTTATTGCTGATGTCGCTTTTTTACTACGTTATTGATGTATTGGGCTACAAAAAATGGGCTTTTTTCTTTAAGGTGGTCGGGATGAATTCGATACTTATCTATCTTTCAGGTCATTTTATAAAATGGGGATATACAAACACCGGTTTCTTTCAATGGCTCGGCCAGTTGGTCGGCGACCCCTATAACGTGGTAGTTATGGCCATAACCTTTGTGCTGGTAAAATGGCTATTTTTATATTACCTGTACGAAAAGAAGACGTTTTTGAGGGTGTGAGGGGAATTTTGGATTTCGGATGTTCAATTTCGGATTTAAGATAGAATGCGGAATTCGGAATGACGAATGCGGAATTTCTTAAAGGAAAACGCGGATAGCCTTAAAATCACGGTTCGAAACAAAGAATCAACGTAATCCATTAATCATCAAAATCAGCGGTCAAGTATGGCGCCCAGGTCGGCAGGTGAATAATTAACTGATTTAAGCGTTTTATTGTCAGCAGCACGATACACTAAAAATAAGCCATCAATTTCTTTATGGTACGATTCTGTACTGGCAGTGTTTTTGTAATGATCCATGGTGAGGTTAGCTTCTTCAACAGACTTGCATGCTTTGCTCATGTTAGAGCGGTGAACCTCATCAAACAGTTCTTTGAATTTTTCGCCCAGGCCAAATTCTAAAATAGCGCCGGCAAGCACATATTGCAGATCGCACAAAGCATCAGCAACCTCAACTAAATTGTTGTCGTCAACGGCTTGCTGCAGTTCCTTTAGTTCTTCGGCCAGCAAGGATATCCGCAGGTCACATCTTTCTTTTGACGGGATAGCGGGATTTTGAATAATCGGGTGTTTAAATGTGGTATGGAACTCAGCTACCTGGTTTAATGAGTTGGTATCCTTTATCATTTTGATTTTAAATTTGAGATGCGTTTTTATCAAGTGCTAACAGCTGCTAAGATATGCATTAACCCGGTTTTACAAGGCGGCGGAAAAAATTTCTGCCGTTAATCTTAGTGTCATAAATATGCAAGTTTAAAATAATAATGAAAGGATAATTAAACCGTTATAGGTATAACAAGTCTATCACACTATAAAGCAATAAAAGCTATTAAAATCTATAAATTATGAAAAGGTTATATAAATATTTATCATTAACAGGACTGAGTGTTCTGTTATGTATGTTTTTAGCAATCCCAGCCAATGCGCAACGTCACGGCGGCGGCGGCGGTGGCGGTGGTCATTCAGGCGGCGGTGGCGGCGGTGGCCATGCAAGCGGTGGTGGCGGCGGTGGCCGTTCCAACGGTGGTGGCGGCGGTCATTTCGGCGGCGGTGGCGGTGGTGTCCGGGCCAGCGGTGGCGGCGGCGGTGGTCATTTTAATGGCGGCGGCCGTGCAGTTGCTGCCCCTCAACGTTCCGCCGGTACACCAGGGGGAGGGTTTCAGCCGCGAAGTAACTTTAACGCCAGGCCAGGTTTTAACGGAAGGGCATCAGTAGGTGCACGTGGGGGCTTTAATAATGGTGTTAATGCCCGGGCAGGATTTACCGGCCGCACTGCTTTTGGTGGCCGTTCGGGTGTGTACGGTCGTGCCGGTTACAGTGGCCGTGGTTATTACGGGCCAGGTAATTGGGGTGCACGTGCCTATTGGGGCGGTCGCGGCGGCTATTTCTGGCATGGCGGCCTGTATTCCAGTCTTTATTGGCCACGGCTTGGTTTTAGTTTAGGCTTCTTGCCTTATGGCTATTATCCATTTTACTGGGGCGATGCTGAATACTATTACAGCAACGGGTTTTATTATCAATATAATAATAACCAATATACCGTAGTTGAACCGCCTTTGGGTGCCGAAATAACTAATTTACCATCAGGTGCACAATCAATAATTATCGACGGCCAGCAGTACTATGAATTGAATGGCGTGTACTACCAGCCAATTACAAATGACAACGGTACAACCGGCTACGTAATTGCAGGTAAGGATGGCCAGTTAAGTACTGGCAACGGCGGAAATGCAGGTAGCCCTGACAATGGTGGCGCAGTTAATAACGCAGCCCCACCCCTGCCGCAGATCGGCGACATCTATAATGAGCTGCCGCAGGATACAAGGAAGATCAGGATCAATGGCGAAACTTTTTATGTATCACCTGACGATTATTATTACCAGCAAACAACTGATACCAGCGGCAATACGGCTTATAAAGTAGTAGGTACGCCTTCAGACGAGCCGGGTGGAAATCAATAACAGCTCCTTTTTAATATACATATATTTAAGGGCGGCCCGGTTTTCCGGGACCGCCCTTTGTTTTATAATTTCCAGCTTCACCCCTGTATATTTCAGCTTTACCCTCAATATTTATAAATTACAGTTTTAAGCTTCTAATTTTACAGGATGGACAAATCCGAAAGACGTATTTGCTGGTACAGTTCATTCCTGATAGCCCTGCTGCTAAGTAGTCCGAAATTTCTTGCGCTTCGCGAAAATGGTTTTATTGCCCAGTTCTGGCATTTTAACCTTGCCGAACTGCTTTTCCAGGTGTTTTACAACAGCGCCTTTTGTTATTTAATATTCTATATTAACCTAAGGCGTAATAACATAAGCACTAACAAGCAAATCCTTAACGCGTTCATTACCATCGCCCTGATGATCGTTTGCTGCCTGGCAGGCGGCATTTTTCAGCGACGGTTTTTTATAAATTTCCAGTTAAAGGGCATTTTTTGGTCGGGATATTTCACCCGATTCTTTCTGAGTACTTTGTTCACCGGGATAATCATTAAAATTATCTACCTGTTACGCAAAAGCAAACAAAAAGATAGGGAGAACAGCCAGTTAAAAACAGCTTACCTTGAAGCCGAACTTGAACTATTGAAAGAGCAACTTAACCCACATTTTTTATTTAACTCGCTGAGCAGCCTTTCTGGCATCATACGGGAAGATCCCGAAAAGGCGCAATATTTTATAAGCCATCTTTCTAAAATATTCCGGTACGCCCTTGCCCGACCCTTAAACAACCTGGTTTCAATTGCTGAAGAATTAACTATGATCAGGTCGTACGAGCAGTTGTTAAAGATGAGGTTCGAAGATGCCTTCACGCTTGAAACAGATATTGACGTCAATGATCAGAATTTTACTATACCCCATTTAACACTGCAGCCCTTGCTCGAAAATGCAGCAAAGCATAACTCGGTGTCGTTAACAAGGCCGTTAACAGTTAAGATTTATATTGACGACGATTATTTGTTGGTGAAAAACAACTTGCAGGAAATTACAGAGCCCGAAAACAGTACAGGAATAGGCCTTGCTAACTTAAACAGCCGCTTCTGCATATTAATGCACCAGGAAATAGAGATACAAAAAACCACGGACAGTTTTATCGTTAAATTGCCTTTAAAAAGATGAAGCCATTACGCGTTGTAATTATAGAAGACGAGCCTGCGAGCGCAAGGAACCTTGTACGCCTTCTAAGTAAAATCGACGAGTCGATCACCATCGTTATGGTACTTACCGGCGTGACAGAATCTGTTGAATGGTTCAGGGATGCGGCAAACGGCTTCGACCTTGTGTTTATGGATATAAGGCTGGCCGATGGTTTATCTTTTGATATATTTAAAACGGTAAAGGTTTTAAAGCCGGTAATATTTGTCACCGCTTATAACGATTATGCCATCCAGGCATTTAAAAATAACGGAATCGATTATATTTTGAAGCCTTTTGATGATAACGAAGTGGAGCAGGCCTTAAATAAGTTTAACAACCTTATCCCCCGCCAAACTACAGAACAAGATGTTTTTGATCTTGAAGAGTTGATCGGCCAGTTAAATGCAAACGCTAAACTTTATAAAAAATCATTTTTGGTGCATTACAGGGATAAGCTCATCCCGCTTGAAACTAAAAATATCGCATGGTTTTATACGGCACATGAATTGGTTTATGCCCAAACGGTTGATGATCGCCAATACGTCGTCGACTTCACCATGGAGCAGCTGGAACGGCAGCTTGATCCGGACCAGTTTTTTAGGGCAAACCGGCAATTTATTATCAACCGTAGGGAAATAACAGAAGTTGATTTTTATTTTAACGGACGTTTATCTGTAAAGATCAAACCCCAGCCGCCTGAAAGCATTATCATCAGTAAGGCCCGTGTGCCCGAATTTAAAACCTGGATGAATAGCTGAACGCTTCATCCCCCTGATTTTCAGTCTCACCTTGTTTTCATCAACTATTTCTGTTTCATCGGGTTAATTTTATAGTATTCATCACTAAATGATGAAAACGAACATAAAAAAGCAAAAAGATGAAACGTTATGCAGGGCCATACCGTATTTGGGTATTAGGATTTTTATTACTGCTGATATTGGCCGAGATAATTTGGGGCTGGAAAAATGATAAGAAGATCTACGATATAAAAGAGACGTTTTCTAATCTGGCTATTTTGGCCGGTTTTCATTTCTCCAAAATTTTATTTGCAGGCTACCAGTTAACTCTTTTGGGATTTTTTACCCGATTGGCGCCAGTTAAGTTACCAGAGAACGCATGGGTTTTCCTGCTGACTTTTATCACAGCCGACTTTATCTATTACTGGTTTCACAGGATGTCGCATTTTTGGAAACCCCTCTGGGCCTTTCACATGGTACACCATTCGGCCATGCACATGAACCTGACTGCCGCTTACCGTTTGAACTGGTTATCGGCAATCATTAGCCCCCTGTTTTTTATACCCGCGGCCTTATTGGGGATGCCGGCTGATTTTATTGTGATATCCTACGCGCTTAACCTGGCTTACCAATTCTTTTTGCATACCGAGGCAGTGGATAAAATGGGGATACTTGAAGGGTTTATCGATACGCCGGCAGCGCACCGGGTGCATCATGGCAGTAATGCTATATACATTGATAAAAACTTTGGCGGGGTGCTGCTTATTTGGGACAAACTGTTTAAAACATACCAGCCAGAAACGGAAAAGGTTAATTACGGACTGACCACCGGTTCAATGGGTTATAAACCATTTGTACTTGTTTTTAGAGGGTTTGCAGAGCTGTTTAAAGGAAAAAATAAAGTAAATAGTTAGTTCACCCCCGTATTTGGACGTTTCACCTTTAATGAATAAACCTTTTTAATTCGTTTTCGTCAGACATAAAAAAACAATAAAACAAACAGAATCAATAATTTACAAACATTAAAATCATGAAAAATAACATTTACATCCCAAAAATCCTGGTGGCGGCAGTCGTGACGGCTGGCTTAGCGATCAACTTGTCTTCCTGTAAAAAAGATGCCGCTGCGACGACAGTAACCGAGGCCGATGCTGCGCAATTAAGCACCAATGCGGTGGCACCATCATCCGGCGGTATGGTTGACCAGGTAAACAGATCGGTTAGTACCTATAATACGTCTACTTTTTCCTGCGCTGTGTCAAAGGATTCCAGTTATACCATAGCAAGTGCAGCGGGGGCCACTCCTACTTTCAGTTATAGCCTGATGTGGAATTACAATTTGGCTTGCAGCGGAGCTACCCCAAGCCAGCTTACTTTTAACTTTACCGGCACCGGCAGCTATGATGGCCCTAACATGTCATCATCTGATAACAGTAAGGGCGGTTTTGTTATGACCGGGTTTGGAGCAAGTGCAACACAATATTCATTTAACACTACTTACACCCGTACTGGTACCACCACCTCAAAAATACTAAGACAATACACTTTTAACAGCGTTATTACCATTACAGGCACCAATATAGCAGTTGATAAAACAACCCAGGAAATTGCGTCAGGAACAGCCGCGGTAACAATACAAGCTACCTCAAGTTCGGGGAAAAGTTTTAGCTTTAGCGGTACTATTACTTTCCTTGGCAATAAAACGGCAAACTTGGTGTTAAACAGCGGCAAAACGTATGTTATCCAATGGTCTTAAATTAAAAATGGTATGAAAAATATTTTTTGCTTTTTGGCAGTCATCTTTACCCTTGCAATAACTTCCGGTTGCGCCAGGGCACAGGACGGCATGGGGAAATTAAAAAATTCAACCCCTGAGCAGCGCGCGGCTTATCAAACCAAATTAATGACAGAAAAGCTTAACCTCAATGCAGGCCAGGCCAAAAAAGTTGAAGATATCAATCTAAAATATGCGGAAAAGTTTCAGCCTATTATAAAAAGCAGCGGCAGTCGAATGTCAAAGATAAAACAGGCCAAAGCTTTGCAGGAGCAAAAAGATACCGAGCTGCAAACCGTGTTTACAAAAGACCAGTTTGATCAATACCAGGCCTTCGAACAGGAGCTTAAAAGCAAAATGATGGCCAGGATGAAGGAGGATTAGTGATTAACAGTTGAAGTTTAGTTGTTTTTAGTCCGAAAGTCAGTAAAGTCCGAAAGAAGCTGCAATTGAGTTAAAAGTCTGAAATCCGAGACACTACGCCCCAAACCTCTAATCACAGATACCTACATTATTTAATCCCTGCCGGTAATACTGGCAGGGATTTTTTGTATAAACTCAAGGGCCATTTAATTTCTGCCTGGGCGCTAACCAATTTATTTTTAAAGTATTTAGCAATCGAATTAAAACTTTTTGCCGTATTAATCCTTTAATACAAATTCGTTTCAATTTTCACCTATGAAGAAGTTACTAATCCCCTTTCGGTACTTTATTTTATTTTTAATTTTCGCACTGTTCAGTCCCATATCAACAAAGGCTTATTCGGTACTTACCCACGAAGCGCTGATTGATGCAAGCTGGGAAAAAAGCATTCTTCCTTTATTAAAATACAAATATCCCCAGGCGACCGACGAGGACTTGAAAAAAGCCCATGCTTATGCTTATGGCGGCTGCCTGATAGCCGACATGGGGTATTTCCCGTTTGGGAGTGAATATTTTACCGACCTTTCGCATTACGTCCGCAGCGGTGATTTTGTGGAGGCATTGATTTCCGAGGCACAAAACCTTGATGAGTATGCTTTCGCTATAGGTTCACTTTGCCACTATTTGGGCGATAAATACGGGCATTCAGAGGCAACAAATTTGGTGGTACCTATGGTTTACCCGGAAATGAAGGAAAAATTCGGGTCCGTTGTAACTTATGGTGAGGACCACAAATCGCATAGCAGGGTTGAGATATCTTTTGATGTACTTCAGTTGGCGAGGGGTAATTATGCTTCACAAAACTATCATGATTTTATAGGCTTTGAAGTATCCAGGCCCGTTTTGGAAAGGGCCTTCCTGAAAACTTACGGGCAGGATATTAATACCGTTTTTGGCGACCTTGGCCTTGCCATATCCACCTTCCGGTGGTCGGTTAAAAGTTTACTGCCCACGGTGACCCGTATAGCCTGGGTAATAAAGAAACAAGATATTAAAAAGTTGAACCCGAGCGCCAATAGCCATACTTTCCATTACCGGATGAAGAGAAGGGCCTATTATGCTGAATTTGGAAAAGACAGGCAGAAACCGGGCCTTAAAGCTGTGCTGTTATCGTTTTTTATAAGGATACTGCCCAAAGTTGGTCCCCTGAAAGCGCTTAAATTTAAAGATGTTGGCCCTGCTGGCGAAAAACTGTTTATCAGGAGTTTCGATACCGTTTTAGTTCATTATAGCAAGGCGCTTATAAAACTGCGCGAAGATAAAGTAACGTTACCGGATATTGATTATGATACCGGTAAGCCAACAGCGATTGGCGAATACGAGTTATCCGATGATACCTATGCCGAACTTGTTGACAGGCTAAGGGAAACAAAATTCGACAACCTCACAGCTCCGTTAAAAGAAAATATTTTAACTTTTTATAAAGGTATTGATACAGTAAAACTGGCGCAAAAGTATCCCGGCTACTGGAAAAAAACCTATATCGGCATTCAAGGCGTTGAAGCTGCAAAACCTGTAAAAATTGATAGCTTAAAAACGGATAAAGGGATATACTACAAGCTTAATGAACCGCCGCTTACGCCGGCTGGGAAATAGGTTGTAAGAGTTGAAAAGGTTGAATTAAGTTGAAAGGGTTGTAAAGGTTGTAAAGGTTGTAGGAGTTGCAGCGGTTTAAGTAGCAGCTTTTACCATTACAACCCTTTCAACTTATTACAACCCTTACAACCTACATTAATTTAAAGAAACATCAGTTACCGGATGCAGCGCAGGTGATGCTTTCAGGTATATAATAAACTTGCTGCCCTTGCCAGGCTCACTTTCAACAATAATATTTCCGCCGGCGGCGTCTACTATTTTTTTTGCAAGGTACAAACCAATGCCGTGGCCTTCTATATCCTGGTGGAGCCTGCCGTACATTTCAAAAATCTTATTAAGCCTGACCTTTGGTATGCCCATGCCGTTGTCCCGAACGGTAAGGATAATATGCTCCCCCTCTTTTACGCAATGGATGTGAATTAACGGGTTTTCATCACGTTTGAATTTAACAGCATTCGAGACCAGGTTATATAAAATACTACGAAAATTCTTTTTCGAAAATAAAATATGTTTAACTTCAAGTTCCCTGGTTATTACCGCGCCAGTTGATTCAATTTTATTAGCGAGGCTCCATTCAACATTGTTGATGATCTCATCAAGGTCAACCATTTCCATGGTGATCATTTCGGCCTCTATTTTGGCTATTGTACCAATGTCTTTGATCAGCATACTAAACTTTTTAATGGATGCATTGATCATATCTAAAAACTCCATCAGCTTTGGTTCGCTCAGGGGTATCCGGTTCATCACGTTAATGCTTGTTTCAATAACCCCAAGCGGGGCCAGCAGGTCATGCGAGGCGGCATGAATAAAATGGTCGAGGTCGGCATTGATGCGCTGTAGTATCTGATTTTTTTATCAAGCTCTACCTGGGTGTTCTTTAACTCGGTAATATCATTAAAAGTTATAATTGCCCCACTGTTTTTGTTTTCTGCCTGCTGCAAATAAGGCATCGTCATGATCTGGTACCATCGCCCGTCATTTGTCTCAATTTCCTTGGTAATAATAACTCCTTTGGCAAGTACCTGTTTAATGTCACCAATTATGGTTTCAAATTTTATATTCGTGGTAATATTACTGAGCGGCCTGCCTATGTCGCTTTCGAGCAGGTTTATCTGTTTTACCGTCCCAGGCGAGAATTTCATTAAAATAAGGTCATTATTGATAATTAACTGGCCGTTTATATTACTCCTGAAATAATTATTCAGATCATCGTTTAATACCAGCAGCTCTTTGTTTTTTAACTGGTAGTCGGAATTAATGGTATCCAACTCCTCGTTCACCGACTGCATTTCTTCATTGGTACTTTGCATTTCTTCGTTTGCCGAGATCAGCTCTTCGTTAAACGACTGCATATTCTCATTGGAAGCATCTAACTGCTCGTAAGTGGACCGAAGTTTGTCTTTTACTTCCTTTAACTCCTCCTCTAAATTTTTTGTGTATTGATCATGGTATATTTTTTCATCAAATACCTTGTCGTCCTGCGTATCCGGGAGCATCAATACATCATCACTAAAAGTAACCATTAATAACCTTTGCTCCCTTTTTCCGAAAGTCAAAGGCTTTACTGAAAGACTTACTTTAGTTATTAATTTACCATGTTTAATTTTTATCGCCTTTACGCTAACTTTTTTATTTGTTTTTAAAGCGTCGGAGACTAAGGTATTAAAGGCAACTTTGAGTGGCTTTGGCAAAAGCTCATCCAGGTTTGAATTGAAGTTTTTTTGAAGCAAATATTTTGTGGTATCTCCATAAGATTTTACAACATGGTTATTCTCATCAATACAAACCACCAGGTAATCAAAATCTTTGACAAGACTTAAATTTACAGCTTCGATGAGTGTGCTGCCCTCACTTTTAGAAACATCTTCCAATGCAGAAGTAACAGGTTTACGTTTAGTATCGAACAATTCGGGCATCGAAAATGCATCAAAACGTACCACCCTTTTTGTTTCGAGGTTTTTGTATATCTTCCATTTTTTATTTACTACTTCCAGATTTTTGATGATAGGCATAGGGTTTTCGCTGGAGCCTAAAAATAAATAGCCGTCCTTTTTAAGCCCGAATAGCAGCATGGTAAATATCTTTTTTTGCAAAATAGGCGTCATGTATATCAACAGGTTGCGGCAGCTGATAAAATGCATATTGCAATAAGGCGGGTTCTTCACAAGGTCGTGTTGTGCAAAGATCACCATCTTTCGTACCTCAGGTTTTATTTTGAAGCTGCCCCCCTCTTTCGAGAAATATTTTTCGAGCCGCTGAGCCGATACATTTTTTGTAATGTTTGAATTGTAGATCCCCCGGCCGGCATGGATCAATGCCGGGCTATCAATATCAGTAGCAAATATTTTCACTACCGTATTTTTAAATTTGCCGGTTAACTGCTCGGCTATCAATATGGCTATAGAATAAACCTCTTCGCCGGTAGCGCAGCCGGCCACCCACATTTTCAGTTCGTCACCAGGCGCAAGCTTTTCCAGTATGCCAGGCAATATACTCTTTTGTATAAAATCAAAAGCTTCACTATCCCTGAAAAACGACGTAACACTGATCAGGAAATCCTTAGCAAGTGCATCTACTTCCTCGGGGGAAGTTTTCAGAAATTCAAGATAGCCCGCAAGCGATGTGAAATTACCATAAGACGCCTTTCTTTTCGTCCTTCGTAGTATGGTGGTTTGTTTGTAATCAGAAAAATCAAGCGGCGACTTTTCTTTTATAAGGTTAATGATCGCTGTGATATTTTTTTCATCATCAGTGTTATCGTAAATTAACTCCGAACCATATTTTACATAATCTTCAATAGCGCCGGGCATCAATTCAGGCTCCAGGATAAAATCAACCAGGCCGGTAGCAATGGCGTGCGAAGGCATGCTGGCAAATGCGGAAGTTTCCGGGTTGCGGGCGATCACCATTCCACCCGCTTTTTTGATAGCTTTTACACCCTCAGTACCGTCGCTGCCCAGCCCGGAAAGAATTACGACAATGGCTTTTTTACCGCATTCGGCAGCAAGGGAGTTAAAAAACCTGTTAATAGTAAGGTGGGGGGTGTGGGTTTTATCTTTTTCGGTTAAATACAGCTTATCATTACGGATGGTCATAAACTTATCGTTGGGGATAAGGTAAACCTGGTTGGTCTTCACAAGCATCTCATTTTCGGCTTCATTGACGGCAAGCTTGCTATGCCTTCCAAGCAATTCAACCATCCTGCTTTTAAAATCAGATGATAAATGCTGGATAATGATATATGAAACACCATCTAAAGGCGTATGGTCAAAAAAGGCATTGATCTCTTCCATACCGCCCGCAGAGGCGCCAATAGCGATAATATGATGGGGTTTTACTGTAAGCATTCAGCAGGTTTCAAAAAACAATGGCAGAATTCAGGAAAAAAACCTGACAGAGAGGGTAACGTGATAGTCAAACATACAAAAATATATTGGATATGTTTCATAATCCCATATATTTTTATTAAACAAAATAGCTATAATCAGGCAGTTTTGACGGCGGACGGAAATTGTGGTTGGTTGCTAATTTATCCGGATGGACATAGGGTTTAATATTTATGTTTTAAATTTGTTTACGCCCGGCAATGTTTAAATTTGTTGTATATGGACCGAAGAAAATTCATCAGATCAGCGGGCATGGTTTTGCCGCTTGCAAGCATACTCCCCGCAAGTGCGATAAACCTTACTAAATCGAACGCTCCTTCTGTTGAAAAGGAAGCTGAGTTATTGGCATATAGCCCTCAGAAAGCTGATTATACTATTCATATCGGAACCGGGCTAATTGAAGTCGGGCCGCAGCACATTATATCAACAATTACCTATAACGGGCAATTTCCGGGGCCTTTATTACGCTTTAAGGAAGGGCAGCGCGCTATTGTTGATATCTATAATGATACCGACTCGCCGGAACAGCTTCATTGGCATGGCCAGTTTATATCGGTAAGTGTTGACGGCTCCGCCGAAGAGGGCACACCCTATATTCCCCCTCACGGCATGCGACGTGAAGTTTTTGTACCCAATCCTTCGGGGCTGCGTTTTTACCATACACATACAATTGCAGGGGCGAATTTGAACGCGGGGCAATACTCCGGCCAGGTAGGCCCCGTTTACGTTGAACCCAAAAACAAACCAACCGGTTACGACCGCGAGGAGTTTTTAATGCTGAAGGAGTTTGAACCCTACTTTATGCGCGGCGGCGATATGGCCAGCGATTTTTTAAGCGGCCCGGTAATACCTGAACTTAAAGCGATACAGGAAAAGGCCGAAAAAGAGTCACCCATCAAAACCAAAGGGTACGAGGTTGGCTACAAGACATTTACTATAAACGGACGCCAGTTGGGTCATGGAAAACCCATCCTGGTTAAAAATGGTGAACGCATCCTTTTCCATATCGTTAACGGGAGCGGTTCCGAGATCAGGAGCCTTGCGCTGCCGGGACATACTTTCAAAGTAGTTGAAATGGATGGCTTCGCGGTGCCAAATCCAGCGGTAGTTCCTGTTTTATGGCTCGGCACAGCGGAGCGTATCTCGGCAATTGTAGAAATGAAACATCCGGGTGTTTGGATAATGGGCGATCTGGCTGACGATGACCGTGGTAATGGGATGGGCACCGTTGTACAATACGAGGGGCAGAAAGGGAAGCCCCAATGGGTAAAACCAAAGCCATTTTTATGGGATTATACCCTCTTCGGTAAACAAAATGCACATGTCCCCGCACCGGACGAAATCATAAAAATGACCTTTGCAAAACAAAATGGCGCGGCCAATGGATTTAACCGGTGGACGATCAACGGCGTTGCCTTTGACATGAAAAGCATGCGGCCAATGTTTCACCTGAAAAAAGGCAAGCGCTACCGGCTGCAAATGCGTAATGCTTCCGACGATATTCACCCCATGCACCTGCATCGTCACAGCTTTGAAATTACAAAGATCGCGGGCAAGCACACTTCGGGTATCATGAAGGATGTGGTGATGCTGGGGGGGTTCCAGGAGATGGAGGTTGATTTTATTGCTGATAATCCCGGTTTGACCTTATTTCATTGCCACATGCAGCTGCACATGGATTTTGGCTTTATGGCACTTTTCGACTATGTGTAGACAGACGCCTTTTAATCCATGATTAAAAAAAACAATAAGGAATTAAAAGAGCTCGCAAAGCTTTTTTTAAAATTAGGTACCACCGCCTTTGGGGGCCCTGCCGCACATATTGCCATGATGCGCCAGGAAGTTGTAATAAAACGGGGATGGCTTACCGAACAGCAATTTCTTGATCTTATCGGGGCAACCAACCTTATCCCGGGCCCCAATAGTACCGAAATGGCTATCCATATCGGCCAGGAACGCGGCGGATGGAAAGGGCTGATCATTGCCGGATTTTGTTTTATTATGCCTGCAGTATTGATAACCGGCTGCTTTGCGTGGCTTTATAAAAGTTATGGCAGGCTGCCGCAGGTTCAGCCATTTATTTACGGTATTACCCCAGCTGTTATTGCTGTAGTATTGGTTGCCATATATCCATTGGCAAAAAAATCCCTTCAAACCATTGAATTAGGCATAATAGGTATCGTGGCATTGATATTGAGTATGCTGGGATTTTCGGAGATATTAATCCTGTTTGGGGCTGGTTTTGTGGCCATGGGGCTGGCAGCCATCAGGCTTAAAAAAAATAACGCTGTCGGCGTTTTATTGCCGCTTTTTGCTCCGACTGCTTTTGATCATGAATTTTATGGCCGGGTCAATATTAGTTTGTTTTTAACTTTTTTGAAGATCGGGGCCATCCTGTACGGAAGCGGCTACGTTTTGTTTGCTTTTCTCGACTCTGAGCTGGTGGCCCACGGAATTATATCGCGCCAGCAATTGACAGATGCTATCGCTGTTGGCCAATTCACGCCGGGGCCTGTGTTTTCGGCCGTCACGTTTATAGGGTACCAGGTAAATAATGTGAATGGCGCAATTGTCTCCACCATTGGTATTTTTCTTCCGTCGTTTGTTTTTGTAGCCCTCTTAAACCCATTGGTCCGCAAAATGCGGACTTCCAAACTTTTTACGACTTTTTTGAACGCGGTAAACGTGGCTTCCATCGCGCTGATCGTAATGGTTTGTTACCAAATGGGCAGGGATAGCCTAAATGGCTGGCGACCCGTATTAATAGCAGTTTGCGGCGCTTTTGTGCTATTTAAGTATAGAACAATAAATAACGCGGTTATTATATTAGGCGGGTCTATCGCCGGGTATTTATTATTGCTGTTTTAGGACGCAAGAGCCAATTTGACTAGCCCGCCGCCGGATCCTGTATAAATATTTTGCTTAGCTGTTCATAAATTCCAGGATGCTTTTGCTGCAGTTGCTCCGGCTTTTCAAAAAAATATTCTGAAACTACGGCCAAAAACTCGGCCTCATTGGTGAGGGCATAAGGGTTTATATCCGACTTGCCATCTTCAATCCGGTGCATTTCCTGGTGTATCATGTGTAGCCACGGCTGGGCATAAGCATGATCCATTAAATATGCGGGTACGCCGTCTGTTGCGCCGTCTGAACTATCCAGCAAGTGAACAAACTCATGAATGGCGGCATTTTCCTTACCGGCAGCATTCGAAAATCCTTTGATAAGAGCGGCCCTGGATAAAAGCATTTGCCCGTTCAAGTATCCCGAACCAACCATGCCCAAAATATTTCGCCCCTCACCTTCAAATTGAAATTCACCGTCGAAAGTGTCGGGATAAAGAATAACATTTGTCAGGTTTTTATACTGCCAACCGGGGAAACCAAAAATAGGTATGACCGCGCTTGAAGCAATAAGAACCCGGTCAATATCGCTTATTTCCGTTCCAACTCCTTCAATGCGGACTGAGGCTAAAAATGAGTAGATCATTGTCTCAAACCTCTTTTTGTCCTTATTGTTCAATTTTTGATAGTAAACCACCATTTCGTCCAATAATCGCTTGTAGGTATCACTAAGCTTTTTAGATGGCGCAGGCTTTAACTTAACCTCAAAATAAAATAATAGAAAACAGGAAACGATGAAAATAAGAATAACAGCGGCAATGATCATTTGATTAATCAACCCTTAAATTGAAATATTGTTCGCTAAAAGCAAAAATAGTCACCAGGGGTATCCATTTTTACTTCAAACCCTTACAACCCTCATAACTTTATTTTAGCCCATAAACAATTACCTGGTTTGTAAATGTTGCAAGGTAAACATGGCCGTTGACAACCGTAGGCGAACAAAATTTGGCGTAGAAGCCTATCTCGTCGCCAACGGTTTGGCCACTGTTCCAAAGTTCTTTGGTAATATCACTCGCATCAAATGCCCTTAATATACCGGGCGCCACGCTATTGATATTAGTACCAATCGGGTAAGTTGCCCACAGGACACCTGTTCCGGCAAGGGTGCCGTTTGATGAAACGGACAGGTCGGCACCTGTTGGCCCTGTAGCGCCGCCCGGGCCAATTACCTGGCTGGTGGCCAGGGTATTGCTGGCGCGACTGAACGGGAAGGCGCGTAACTGATCATTTTCAGACCATACATATATAAATTCGTTGGTGCTGCTTTTGTAATAGGCGGGCTGGCAATGCATGGTGACATTGAGCGGGATAGTTTGCTGAACGGCGTTGCCGGTAATAGTATATCCGCCCATATTATCCTTATTTAACAGGTACAGGTTGCCATCTTTGCAGCCGGTTAAATAAAAGTTGGAATTGGGGATCAGCATGGTGCCCATTACACCATAGTCAAGGTCATTTATATTCAGGTCTAAATAATTTGACGGGGTAAAATAGCTGCTCACCGTCAGAGTTGAACCTGCAGGGGTTAATTTTAACGCGCTTTCTGCACGGTTGGTAAGGTCCGTGGGGTCCGTACTGGCGGTACCCTCACCGGTTCCATTGCCCGGTTCTGTATAAGGCACAGGTGAACCAACAGTTCCGTTGCCGGTATCAACAAAAAGGTTGCCCTGGGCATCGGCGGCAATGCCCATTCCGCTTTCCCAGATACCGCCCGCCTCGCCATTTGGCGTATCACAATAAATAGTTTGCTGCGCCAGCGTTTTTGAATTATACCCTATTATCCAGCCATGATAAGGATTCCAGTCGCAGTGCGAGGAAAATGAAATATAAACTGCCCCATTTACCAGCACTAAACCCTGGCGCTGGTTGTTCCGGCGCGGATCAAAGCTGACTATGCCGTTTGAACTCCCGTCGCCCGTGCCCTTAACACTAGCGGTGATCTGTACCGGGCTTCCGGGCTGTTCGGCGCCTGTAGTGATGTTAACCGCGTGCAGGTATTGCACGAAGGTTACGCCATCAGTGCTGCGGGCCACAAAGTAGATAGTTTGGGCAACCGAATCAATTACAGGTGTGCCTATGATACCTATACTGCCGGGGATGTCATTATAAGGGCTGCACCACGAAGAATTCATATCGTTGGCGCTGGGCGGCCTCATGCCTGATACAGTATAGTTCTTTTTCCAGTATTGGGTGCCGTTATCGGCGTCGAAAGCATATACCGAATTGGCAACGGTGGAAACAAATACCACGTTGTGGGTGCCAGAACTGATGGGCAAGTTGCCAACTACAAGCGGCTGAGCAAAAACATAATCATCAACGGCTAAATTGAACAATTTCCCAAACGTCTTCGAGTTGACATTAGCGGTCGTAAGTTTTGCTTCCTGGTTATTCAATCCCGAGCGCGAATTATCGTTATGCTGGGTAAGCACCGAAATATGCTGGGTGTTTGGCGGATATGTTGTACCCCCGGTGTTACCATTATTCCCATTATTGTTATTGTTCTGCACCGGCGACTTTTTGCAGCCGACGCAGATCATGAACATTAGAACCGTGATGACTATATTGTATTTGCTCATATTTCCTATTTTATTTTCTGTTCGAATGATTTTTATTGCCTGCTTATTTTGCGCACCAAATTATTTTGATAGTCAGCGATATATAAATTTCCGGCGGTATCTGTTGCCACGCCAAGCGGCCTGTAAAATGTAGCGGTTTCCGCGTCACCATCCTGTTTGCCGCGGTCCCCTGTTCCTGCTAAAGTAGTAACAACGCCCCCGGGGCTGATCATCCTGATAAGGTTATTGCCTGCATCAGCGACAAATACGTTGCCTTTTTTATCTACTGCTATCCCGGCCGGGTGTGAAAAAGAAGCAGCCGCACCCTTGCCATTTGCGGAGCCCTTTTTAAGTTTTCCCGCCAATGTGGTAACTACTCCATCCTTATTTATTTTACGGATAAGGTTATTATAAGTATCCGATACATATAAGTTGCCTTTATCGTCCGCCGCTATGCCTTCGGGTAAATAAAACGACGCGGCCATGCCCTTCCCGTCTTTTGCGCCGGGGTCACCGCTGCCGGCAACCGTGGTAACTTTACCGGCAGGACTGATCTCGCGAACCTGGTCATGTATCCAGTCGGCGATAAATATATTGCCTGCCCCGTCGGTGGTTATAGCCATAGGATTATCAAATATGGGCCTTTTATTTTTTTCAACCGGTCTCCCGGCCAGCGTTGTCACAGTTCCATCCAGGCCTATTTTGCGGATAAGGCTGTTGTGGGTATCCGCTACGTAAACATTGCCGTTTCTGTCGGCGGTTATGGCAACCGGGTTAAAAAAGGAAGCAGCTGTTCCCTTGCCATCGGCAGAACCTACAGCGCCGCTGCCGGCAAGCGTCGTTACGATACCGTCGGCGCCTATTTTACGGATGAGGTTGTTGCGCGAATCGGCCACATACACATTGCCCTGCTCGTCCAAAGCCAATCCCATAAGGTTTGAAAAAGAAGCTTGGTCGCTCTTTCCATCTTTATAAGCCATGGCGCCGTTACCGGCAAAGGTGCTTACAACCGGCTTTTTTTTACTGCATGAAAAAATAAATAGCACAACGATCAACAGGAATGGCAGGTTTTTTTTCATAAAAAATTAGTTGCAGTAGTTTTATAGTTGTACCACAAGGTCAAAAAAATTGGTTATATAACGGGGCAATAGTAAGAGGGCAATATAATATTTTATTTTTGAATTGTTTTGTTATAGCGCCAACGCTGCGGAAAGGTTTAAAGAACTGGCATTCCCCTTTTGGACAAGGGGAGACTGCCTATTCATCACCTTTTTTCAGGATAAGAGATTTCATTTACATTCATTTCAAATATTTGCAAAATTGAACTCGCTGATTTTCAGGTATTCACGTAATTTTAATTTAGTGTTCGCGCGAAATGAACATGAACGCATTTGCCGGCCATTTATTTTTATGGAGTCTTTTTACCAGAAAGCAATGATTGACAATGCTGCTTTATCATATCAAGGGCCATGGTTTCGCCCAATTCGCCTGCTTTGCCCCAATCTGAACAGGCACCCTGCTGGTCGCCCATCAAAAACCTTGTCCCTCCCCTGTTGAAATAGGCAGACTCGTCATCAGGTGCAAGTTCCACAGCCTTTGTGTAATCGTCAAGGGCCCCCTTGTAATCCAGCATATTGTCCTTCAAATTCCCCCTATTTAAATATACCAGTTCATCGTCGGGGTTAATCTCAACCGCTTTATCATAATCAGCGAGGGCACCCTGGTAATCTCTCAGGCCTTCTTTTGCAAATCCCCTGCACCGGTAGATTTCTTCGTCATCAGGGTTAATTTCCAATGCCTTTTTATAATCTGCAAGCGCCCCTTTGTGGTCTTTCAGGTCTTCTTTGTTAGTGCCCCTGTTAATATAGTTGGAAACCTCGTAAGGGTTAATTTCTATCGCCAGTGTACAGTCCAAAATCGCCCCCTCGTGGTCATCCAGCATAGTTTTTGCAAAGCCCCGGTCCGAATAAATATCAGCATCCTTTGGGTTAATTTTTATTGCTTTATCAAAATCGGCAATTGCCCCCTTGTAATCTTTCATCCTGTTTTTTGCGACCCCCCTTCTTTCATATGCCGCATAATCACCAACTGCTATATTTTTATCGTCGGGATTAAGCGATATTATTTTTTGGAAATCTGCGTCAGCGCCGTCATAATCTTCGGTGTGTGCCTTTGCAACCGCCCGCCTAAAGTAGGCAGCATCATTGTTAGGATCATTTTTTTCGATATTTGAATTAATTTCTATCACTTTTCCGAAATCCGCCTTTGCACTGGCTGTATCCTTATGATCAGATTCCGCTAACGCCCTTTGATAATAAGCCAGATCACTATTTGGGTCAATTTTTATGGCTTTGCTGAAGTAGGTGATTGCCGCTTTATAACTATGGATCCTTTCTTTTGCAATACCCAAATCCACTAATTGCTTGCTTGCCTGGCAGTAGCAATGGTTAATTATGATCAGGGTTGATAATAAAAGAAAGATTCTTTTGGTATTCATTTAACGTGTTTAGCGATCAGATTTAGAAAAAATAAAAAAGCAGTTACGAAAATAGCTTAAAATCAATAAATTAATCGCATTTGTCATTAAAAAAATGTCATTAAATAGGCTTTGGGGGCAAGGAAATCCGCTTGCAGCCTCGAATTGTTGCCGTCAGAATAGGGTTGCGGGCGTTTTGCTATACTATTTCCCGATACAAAAAGTAATT
>CAIPFE010000055.1 GCA_903864275.1 uncultured Mucilaginibacter sp. | reverse complement strand
AAAGATGATGGAGCGCTTTCGGGCCGGCTGTGCCCTTTCGGGCCTTTGCGAATCGTCGGCATCGGGCTTTCCGCCCGGCCAGCCGGTGATCGTATGCTGCAACTGGTTAAAAATGTCAATATTGATCTGGTATACCGGCCCTTGCTCTACGGCAAGCTGGGCCATACCATGGTTGTTATAATCTTCTTCGGTAAGTTTAATATGGGTTTGTCTACAGTCTCTGCCAGCCAGATCACCGCTTTCTTTTTCAGGCCGTTTTCCCACGAACAGTCTTTTACCAGCCAGGGGGTATCAAAACGGGTAAGGGAGCTTGCGGCGGCTTCATCCAATACGAACTCCACATGGTCGGACAACTGCAAAAAAGTGGCCGGTACATCGCCCGATATTTCCCCCTCCACTGCTTTTTTTACGATGGGGGCTTTTTTCTGGCTCCAGGCCATCAGGATGATCTCCCGCGCTTTGAAGATGGTGCCTACACCCATGGTGATGGCTTTGGTCGGTACGTTTTGCTTCCCGCCGAAGTCACGGGAGGCGTCGTTACGGGTTAAATCGTCAAGGGTCACCAGTCTTGTACCCGAGTTTGGCGCAGAACCCGGCTCGTTAAAGCCGATGTGGCCGGTACGGCCTATTCCGAGTATTTGTAAATCTAATCCGCCAAGTTTGGTGATCTTTTGTTCATAGTCTAAACAGAAAGCGGCTACTTTGTCTTTTGCCAGCGTACCGTCGGGGATGTGTACATTTTCCCGGTCTATATCTACATGGCTGAACAGGTTTTCGTTCATGAACGTCACATAACTCTGGGCCGCATTGGGCTGCATCGGGTAGTATTCGTCCAAATTAAAAGTGATCACATTTTTAAAGCTCAGGCCTTCTTTTTTGTGCTGGCGCACCAGTTCGGCATAAACGCCAATGGGGGTTACACCTGTTGCCAGGCCAAGCACGGTTTTTTCGCCTTTGGCTTCCTTGCTTTTTATCAGTTTTGCTATCCGCGCTGCTACGGCTAACGATGCTTCCGCCTGGCTGCTGTATACCGTTACCGGCAGCTTCTCGTACCGCGTTTCTTCAAGTAAATTTAATCGGGCCATTGTTTTAAGTCTGAAGTAGTAAGTCCAAAGTCCGACTTAAGACTTTCGGCTTAAGACTTCAGACTTAGAATAAATAATTGGTGAAAACAAATATATCAGATGTTTAGATAGTATAGGTATTTATTTAACTTTTGTATAAGGTTTAACAAATCCCTAAATTAACCGCATGTTAGCCCTCAACCAAAATCTGCAAAAGCTATTCGCCATCGCCCAAAAAGTCGAAAAAATCGGCATCGGCCTGATGTCGGGCACCTCGCTCGACGGGCTGGATATTGCTTTGTGCAGGTTTAAGGGCAGTGGTTTAGAAACAGAATTTAGCCTGCTGAAATTTACAACCATTCCCTACAAAGAGGACTTCAAAAAAGAAATACAATCCGTATTTGCCCGGAAGGACGCCGACCTTGAAAAAGTTTGCCTGCTAAATGCCTTTATCGGCAACTTTCACGGCGAACTGGTTTTACAGGCCCTTGCTGAATGGGGAATAAAACCTGCAGCTATTGATTTTATTGCCAGTCACGGCCAAACCATTTACCATGCGCCAAAAAGGCTGCACCAGCAACCCGGATATCCAAACGCCACCCTGCAAATTGGCGATGGCGATCATGTAGCTGTAAAAACCGGCATACTAACCATCAGCGATTTCAGGCAAAAACATATCGCCGTAGGCGGCGAAGGCGCGCCGTTGGCTTTATATGGCGATGTATTGCTTGGCAGCAAAGCAGGCGAAAACCGGATATTGCTCAATATCGGCGGCATTGCTAACCTTACCTTTTTACCCGCGAATGGTGATTATGCTAACGTCTTATGCACCGACATTGGCCCCGGCAATACATTGATAGATGCAGCGAGCCGGAAATATTTTAATATAGCTTACGACGAAGATTCAAAGATCGCTTTTAGCGGCAGTGTGAATGAGGCCCTTTTAAAAGCTTTACTGGATCACCCGTTTTTCCAAGAAAAAGCGCCCAAAACCACCGGTCCCGAATTGTTTAACCTAACATTTGTTGCAGACGCCCAACAAAAGTCAAACACGCAAACCATAACTAATGCAGATTTGGTTTGCACTTTGAGCGCATTTACTGCAAAAGCTATCGCTGACTTTATTTTGTATAATTTTAAGGTGGATGATATTAAAATTTTTACCAGCGGCGGCGGCGCTAAAAACATTTATGTTATTGACTATTTAAAAAAGGCTTTATCCAAGGCCATCATTACTGATACAAGCAGTTTAGGGATTGACCCAGATGCCAAAGAAGCCATTTTGTTTGCGCTACTGGGGAATGAAGCTTTGTGTGGCGAGCCGGTAAAGATTGGGGATAACCCGGCGGTTTTGATGGGGAAGTTTAGTTTTGCGGGGTGACGGTAATTTAAATTTCCTGTACAAATTATTGTTTAAGAATTTCCCATTTGCAATAATATGGCTATTCCGGTTTCGTAACATTTTCAATGTCTATCAAATCAATCGCACGGTAATAACTCATCGCCTTCAATTTCACAGCCTCATTAATAAATGGGTATAACGTTAAAGATGAGTTTTTAGTCATCATCCTGAAATAAACCATTTGAGTTTGTTTTGTATTATCCTTGAAAGTAACAAAGTTGTTTACCCCCTGAGAAATTTTAGGATTAAAATCCCCGTTGATAAATGAAACTTCTCCGTAAAAATCTATAAATCCGAAATCGAGGCCCTCAATATCTTTTAATGCAAATACTTTACCATTTATAACAATGCTATCGCTTTCAAAAATAATCTCCCCCTTTATCGAACCCTTTAGAGGTCTATATTTAAAGTAAGAGCGTGTTAAATAATACATGGTAATTATCAATATGCAAACTAACCAAGCCACCCTCCCCGTACTATTTGGCGGAAGAACATTATCAAATATCCATAGAAAAAGAATTGTAATTGTCCATAAACTTAACACTATCCAATTTGGAGTCAGTTTAAATTTTTGCTTTTCGGGTTCAAATATGTCGAAGGAAATTTTGTCCATCTGTTATAGGTCAATATCTTACTTAGAAGAGCAAACTTAAAGTTTTGAAAACTAAAATAAACAATTATTCTGTCCGTGCCCTCCCCTTAAAAATTGTCAATAATACAGTAATAAATTCCCGGATTTTATTTAGTTTCGGATGTTTATAAACCCCCATCCTGTAAAACCTAATAATTCGTCCGATGAAATTTAGAATTTTATTACTGCTGTGCGTTATTTCGCCGCTGTCCGCTGTGCTGGCGCAATCCGGCAAAACTCATCTCGTAAAATCGCCGGATGGCAAGATCAGCATAAGTATTACAGCGGGCGCCACTGTGAACTGGTCGGTGAAGCACGGGGGAACCGAAGTGATCGCCCCTTCCGAAATTTCCATCACACTTGACAATGGCGAAGTTTTGGGTAAAAATGCTTCCATTAAAAAATCGGTGGAAGCATCAGTAAATGAGACCATTGCGACACCTATCTATAAAAAGAGCACAGTTCAGGATAATTATAACCAGCTCACACTTACTTTTAAAGGAGATTACGGCCTTATTTTCAGGGCTTATAATGATGGCGTGGCCTATCGCTGGTTCACACAAAAAAAGGATGAGATCACCATTTTAAACGAGGAAGCAAATTTTAATTTTAAGGATGATGACAAGGCCTTCCTGCCTTTAGTAAATGATTACCGCAATAAAGATAAATTCAACACCTCGTTCGAGTCACATTATGATAATGTCAACATTTCGGCCATTAAAAAGGATACGCTGGCATTTTTACCGGTACTGGTTGATGTTGGCAGCCCGATAAAAGCCGTAATCCTGGAGGCCGACCTCCAGGATTATCCCGGCATGTATTTAACACCCGGCGATGGAAATAACCTGCATGGCGTATTTGCCCCTTACCCTACCGAGGAATTTGTGCACGGCCTTAACTATGTGGTAAAATCGCGGGCTGATTATATTGCTAAAACCGCCGGCTCGCGCAGCTTTCCATGGCGGGTAGTGGTGATCAGCACAGAAGACAGGCAATTGGCCGATAATGATATGATGCAAAGGCTGTCCGCGCCTTCAAGGGTGCCCGACCTGTCGTGGATAAAACCCGGCAAAGTGGCATGGGACTGGTGGAACGACTGGAACATCACCCATGTTGATTTTAAAGCCGGCATTAATGTGCCAACCTACAAATATTATATCGACTTCGCTGCCGCAAACAAGCTGGAATATATTATTATCGATGAAGGCTGGTCGGATGATCACGACCTTAACATTTCTAAACTGGATGTACAGGCAGTAGTTGATTACGGCAAACAGAAAAATGTGGGCGTAATATTATGGTCAACCTGGTATGCCATTACCCGCGACGTGGACGGCCTGTTTGCGAAATTCTCGAAAATGGGTGTAAAAGGTTTTAAGATAGATTTTATCGACCGCGACGACCAGAAAGCGGTAAGCTCATTATATAGCCTTGCACAATTGGCTGCTGATCACCATTTGCTGGTTGACTATCATGGCATGTACAAGCCCAGCGGCATGCAGCGCACTTATCCTAATGTGATCAACTGCGAAGGGGTAAAAGGCCTTGAAAATATGAAATGGGGCACAGATAACCAGCCGGGATACGATGTAAGCATCCCCTTTATCCGCATGATGGCAGGCCCGATGGATTATACCCCCGGGGGTATGCGCAATGCAACCAAAGAGGCATTCCGTCCCGTAAATTCAAACCCGATGACACAGGGTACACGCTGTCACCAGCTGGCCATGTATACCATCTTTGAAGCGCCGCTGCAGATGCTCTCGGATAACCCGACCATCTACATGCGCGAACAGGAAAGCACCGATTTTATAGCTGCTATACCAACCACTTTCGATGCCACAGTTGCCCTTGACGGGAAGGTTGGCGAATTTGTAAGCATCGCCCGCCGCAAAGGCAATACCTGGTTTGCCGGCGCTATGACCAATTGGAATACCCGTGAAATCACCATCGACCTGTCTTTTTTGGGTACAGGCGGTTATAGAGCCATCATATTTGAAGATGGTGTAAATGCCAACCGGGATGCTACTGATTATATCCGTAAAGAGATAACAGTTACCGCGAAGGATAAGCTGACAATCAAAATGGCGTCGGGTGGTGGATGGGCGGCGAGGTTTGAAAAGGAATGATACCCCTCCCGGCCTCCCCTAAATTTAGGGGAGGAGAGGTTTCTCATAAAAGTTCGGGTTGACCCTTGCGTTTCTCACCCTAAGCTTAGGGGGAGATGTCGACGAAGGAGACAGAGGGGGTAGTTTACCCCTCCCGGCCTCCCCTAAATATAAGGGAGGAGAAGGTTCACGCAAAATTGGGGGTAACCCTAATGCTTCTCCCCCTAAGCTTAGGGGGAGATGTCGACGAAGGAGACAGAGGGGGTATGGCGCGTTTTTAACCCTCCCGGCCTCCCCTAAATTAGGGGAGGAGAAGGTTCACTTAAAATTTGGGTGGTAACTTGATTTTTCTCCCCCTAAGCTTAGGGGGAGATGTCGACGAAGGAGACAGAGGGGGTATGGCGACTGAGGGGTATGCCGCGCTTCCCCTACCCACTTCCCACCACCCCCACCACATTCTGCAAATAATTATCCATTAAAACCATGTCCACCTTATCATTAATAAAGCCGATATGCATATCGGGCCTTACAATAAGGGCTTTCCCCTGGTTTTTCCCCGTTTCAAAGGCATCAAAAATATGCTGGTTTTTTGCGGATGGCGGCAAATAAAAAAAATTAAGCATTGCCGGGTATTTTTGAGTGATCCATTTAGCGAGGGAAAAAAGATCGGCTTCCGATAATTTGGCCAACACGATCAGCGTAAAGCCGGGCTTGCTGCACCATTCGTGCAGGTCGGTTTCCAGTTGTTTTTTCTCGTCAAATACTTTTAAGTACGGCAGCCTGTCGCCGGCTTTAACTTTGGTGGCCTGGCTGATGTGCAGGTTTATGACGCTGTCGCGATAGGTTATCCCAATTTGTGATACCCGCTTAAAAAACACTTCCCTCAGGCTTTTTTTGCTCCAAACAAATTTCAGCCCCCGGGGCAATACCCATTTTTTGAATAAACGTTTAAACAAGTTGTTGGACATAACTACGGTGAAAACCCTGTCTGTGGTGCTTAACAAGTCTTTGGCAACGGGCATGCGTTCGGCAGCATAGCTATCTAAAACAGGTTCTCTCAGTTGGCCATTCACTACGCCCGCCAGTTTCCAGGCCAGGTTATAGGCATCCTGCAAGCCGGTGTTCATGCCCTGCGCGCCAACCGGCGAGTGGATATGAGCGGCATCACCTATCAAAAAGCAGCGCTGGTCCCTGAACTTATCGGCCATGCGATGGTGCAGCTTGTAAATAGTAAACCAATAGTTATGAACAATATTTATGGATGATTGCGTAATAGCATTCAACGAAGGGAGTACATCTTCAAGCGTCCAGTCTTTTTTACCGGGCTCATCAGGCAGGTTGCCGATAATGCGGTATCGATTTGATTCCGGCATCGGAAAAAGGCCCGAAATGTCATTTTTGCCCATAAAAAGCTGCACATAACTTTCGTTTAGCTCTTCATTATTCAGTTCAACATCCGCGAGGTAAAATTCATGCGCATAAGTATCGCCATTGAATGGTATTTGTAAAGTTTTACGTACGGCACTATGTGCGCCATCCGCGCCGATCACCCAATCGCAGGTAATATCAATAAGCTGTCCGCCGGTTTGCAATTGAGCTTCGGCATGTTTCGCGGTTTGTTTTAATGCGATCAGATCGGTTTTCCAGTAAACCGGGCAGCAGTTTAGCGTTAAAAAATCGAGCAGCAGCCGCTCATTTCTACTTTGCTGGTATAAAAGAATAAACGGAAATGGCGTTTGCCCTTCGCCAACGTTGCCCAACGACAACTTAGCCAATTGCTTTCCGTTTTCGTTAAAAATAACGCCATCAGCCTGTTTCCCATCCTTAATAGCGCGGTCAATTACCCCCATCTGCCTGTAAATTTCCAGCGAACGCGCCTGAACGCCTAATGCTTTCGACTCATCGGTCGGCCCCTCTTTGCTGTCAATTATAACCGGCTGAACCCCATACCTTAACAGCTGCGCCGCCATCATCAGTCCGGACGGGCCCGCGCCAACGATCAATACTTTGGTATGTGTTTCAGCAAGGGTCATTAATTACCTGTGGTAGATTAAAAAAATGGCAGGCCGTTTATGCAGTTCCGGAACTTTTTTTTGCCATTCGGCGATGGTTTTTGTTTGCACAAATTCATTGGCTGAGGTAAGGTCGGCGGCGATGCAAAGCCGGGTTTTCGGCTGCGCGGTCCTTAGTATCTCTTCCAGCATCGGGTTATTGCGGAACGGCGTTTCAATAAATATTTGTGTCTGATCGTTTTGCTCGGCATGGCCTTCCAATTGCCTTATCCTTTTGCTGCGTTCTGCCTTATCAATTGGCAGGTAGCCATGGAAGGTAAAGCTTTGCCCGTTAAAACCTGAAGCCATCAGCGCCAGCAAAATAGAGCTTGGCCCGACCAATGGCACCACCTTTATGCCCATGCGGTGCGCTTTCTCCACAATTTCAGCGCCCGGGTCAGCAATACCGGGGCAGCCGGCCTCGCTCATCAAACCCACATCTTTACCGGCCTGCAGGCCCTTGAAAAAATCGGCAGTTGAAACATCACGGTTATGTTTGCCGTAATCATGTATCAGCAATTCGCTTTGCGGGGTTTTAAGGCCGGCCTCTTTTAAAAACCTGCGGGCTGTTTTTTCGTTCTCTGCAATATATTCTTTTATGCTGTTGATGGTATCGGTAAGATATGGTGTAAATGATTTGGCCGCAGCCTCATCGGCAAGCGGTACGGGTATTAAATAAAGGGTTCCTAAAGGCATATTGCAAAATTGCTCTTTTTTGTTTAATTTAAGCTGTTGAAAGGAAATCAAAAAAAATGAAATCATTAGGTATCAATTGGTTTATTGAAGGTTCACTTGATTTTGAATACAAAAAGTATATCCTGCTTGATTACCTGCAGGAAATAAACCGCTATTTTGATAAGAGCAAACTATACCCCAACCTTACCGATCTGATATTTCATTACAACAATCTTTTATACTTTAAAAAAAATAAAAGCACCCTGCAGCAAGCCTTTCCGCAACGCTTGACCCTTGCTGATATTGAAGCCGTAAAGCTTACTTACCAGAAAATAGTGGATGATGACAGCTCAATGAAAGAGATCGAATCCATCATTACCTATGCCCTCCAAACAATGGACCCGGCAATACAAACAGGAAAAGAAATTTATGATTTTGTGGAAAGCCGCCTGAATATCGACCCGGTAGGCATCATACCGCTGATGCCATATCACGGCTATTTTTCCCTGCGTAACGGCAAGGAAAAAACGCATGGCATATACGAATACCAGATCACCATATTCGAAAACAAGGATGATAAATACCGCGGCATCAATATTAATTTTTTAGATACCTACGAAGAAAGCATCACCAAAACCCCGGAAGCGATGAAGCTCGATCTGATCCTCCGCAACAAATACATGCCCAACCCAGCGGTGTATTATGTGCAAAGCGATATCACCTTTCCGTTGGAGCAAACATTGCTGCCGGTGGCCAAGAGGAGTTTGGTGAAGTATATTTCGAATGCGGCTTGACGGATGTGCAGATGTGCGAATGACTGGATTATAAATTTAAATCCGCACATCTACTCCTCCGCACATCAAGCTAAGACAACTCCTTCTCCGCCAACTTCGTCCCCTCTACCCTCGCTTTGATCTTTGCAAACGCCGTTTCCCTTGTTGTTGATGTATCATCGCAGAAGGGTGAAAACCCGCAATCATCGGTGGTGCCTAATTGGTTTAGGGGGATATATTGGGCTGCTTCCAGTACCCTGTCACGCACTTGTTCAGCGGTTTCAATTACCGGGTTCAGCACATCTATCACACCAATAAAAGCTTTCTGATCGGGCTTGAGATATTGTTTTATAGTTTTTAAAACTTTTACGTGGTCGGGTTCACTGGCCAGCTGGAGGCAAAAGCTCCCTACATGCAGGTCGAAAAGATCAGGCAGGAAATCGGCATAATCAATATCCGCACTATGGGTGGAATCATGGTCGCCGCCGGGGCATACATGCACACCTAATTTCTGTTGCTCTTCCTTTGTAAAACGGTCAAACACCTGGTTATTCAGTGCAATAAAATGTTTCAAAACGCCGCCGGAAGGATCGAGTTTTAGCGATAGCCGCCCTTCTGTAAAATCCATCTGCACTTTATAGGCTCCCTCATCAAGGCAACGCCTGATATCTTTCTCACATTCATTCAGCAGGTCGGCCATAAACTCCGATTGCGGATATCCTTCAATGCCGTTTGCCGGGTATATTAAACTTAACGCGGACGCCGAAATTATAGCTTGTTTAATAGGCGTCTGTGTAAGCTTTTGCGCATTTGCAAGGTATTTTGATGCATAATTGCCATACCTGAAAGGGCCTTTTGTTAAAAGCGGCAACTGGCGGCTATGGCCGTCTTCAAAATTAATCGTCATCCCTTCGGGCGACAGGTCGGTTAACCCTTCGAGGGGATAAGTGGCAAAACTTGACTTGGTTTGTTCGCCATCGGTGATAACAGGCGAGCCGGTTTTCTCAAATTGGTTTAAAGTATCGTTAATTGCCTTTTCGTACAATTTTTGCAGGTCGGCGCCATTTGTTTGCGATGTAATAGCTGCTATCAATTCTGCGGGCCTCGGGATGCTCCCGATTGGTTCGGTAGGTATTTTCATGATGGTAAATTGGTTTAATCAGATCGATGCCTAAAGTTAAAATAATTTGTTTTGTTAAAGCAAATTATAGAAAAACATAGGAATAAACTTTAGGCAAATTTTACCGTTATTTCATTAACATAGCCTGGTTTTTGTCTTGACTCTTGGTTCTTGTATCTTGACTCTCCTACCCTACTTCAATATCAACACCGACCGGTTTGAATTTAATGCCAGGGCCTTGGTGATGCTGTGGTGCGTGAGGTTACGAAAGAAACTATATTGCCCCGGAAGGGCAATAATGAGCTGCGGATCATGTTTGTCAGCGAAGTCCAGTATGCCATGTACTGTGTCATTATCTTCGGAATGGTAAATTTCATATTCGTAACCATCTAATAATTTCACCAACCCGGCTGCCAGTTGTTCATCACTTTGAATGTGTTTTTGCTTAGGATCAACATTTAAAAGCAATAGCTTGGGGTGCAGCCATTTTTTGGGGTCGCGAAACCCTTCTAAAGCGCTGAGACGTGAGATGGCGCCAAAATCACAGGGAACCAGGGCTTCTTCTATTTTTTTATACTTTGTATGATTTGGTACGATCATCACCGGTACGGCACTTGTTTTTGCGATCACGATGATCTGCTCGCTAACATAGCCATCATCTTCATACAATGCTTTATCGGTTCCGAGCATCACCATATTTGGCTGCTCATCGGCAATCAATTGATGTATAGCTTTAGCCAAGGGCAGTTCGCTTAAGGCGGTTTTTATTTGGATAGAGGGCAAACATTTTCTCTTCAGCTCATGGCTTAAATGCTTTAAACTTGATTCCACTCTTTCGCGTTCTTCCTCAATATCTTCGGGGCTCAATTGTACAAAATCAGCCGATGGCAGCAATTGCTCATATACTGATACATAGTAGCTCTTTAAAAGTATAATGCGCTCTATATGGGTATCGCAGCTAAAGCCCGCGGCATATTTAATAACGTTTTCGGTAGCATCTGAAAAATCAACGGGAATCAATAATGTCTTCATCTTAACTTATTTTTTATTTATAAAGCGGCGTCTAAATATAATTGTTTCCTGCAGGTTTTAGATTGCCGATTTGTAAGATTTGTTTTGTTTACACGAACCCAAAAATTCTTAACACAATAACGATTAAAAATACAACAAGCCAAAATAACAGGGTAAAACTCATTTCCCTTCTTAGAAATGATGAAATTTTCGTCCATACTTTTTTGTCATTTTCCATTGCCGAAAAAGCCGTTAGATCATTAATTTATAAACAATCAAGCACTTAACCGTTATAGCAAATTTCTTTAAGCATTCTTCAAATAAAATATCATTTTATGGAGTACTAATATACTGTTTTTCAAGTCGTTAATTTCAACACCCTGCGATGCCATCCCCTAAGCTTCGGCAACCCAGGGATAGCGTTGCTCCCAAAGGCCATTTCCTTCTTTTGTTAAAAAGATCAGTTTATTGCGCCTGTCGTATTCATTAGTGTAAAAAAATCCATTGAAAAAAAAGTAATTTTAGATTTTATACAGAAACGGCGCATATAAGCCGGCTTTCATCTTAATTACTGGTTCTGATATCTTTATTTTATTTATCATTAAAATCATAAAAAAATGACAACCGAACTCATCGTCTTTATTGTACTTGCCGTTACAACTTTCTATAGTAATGGTGTACAGGCCTACATCCACTTCGAGGCCTATCCATTAATTCCCCTGGTTGGCAAGCAGGAATTTGTGCCTTACCTCAACGAGTACGAACGCCGTTTGCCGATAGCGCTGCTGCTGCCTTACGCCCTAACGGTCATAAGCAATATAATACTGCTGTTTATCCGTCCGAACAATTTATCACTTGTTACGATGATCGTGGCCCTCGTTTTAAACCTTGCTGTTACAGTGGTCACAGTGGTTTTGGCTACGCCGGTCTATAACCGCATTAAGCAAAATGGGCAGGCCTTACCGGGAGAAATGAAAAAACTAATTGGCATTAACGTGCTGCGCCTGTTGCTTTCAACTATCAGCAGCGGGGTGGTTATTTATATGCTGGTTGCGTTGTTACCGGGGTGATTGGTTTTATTAGCTTAAACCGTCATAACCTGTCTGTGGGGACACAGAGAGCGGTATCGACACACGACAGCGGTATCAATTACATTTTACTGATCAGCGCCTCTCTTTCAGGGATCGTGAGTGGCATCACAAAATTTTTGTTCCCCCGTATTTCTTCAATAAAATATAATGCATAGTCGCAAAGGCGGAGCTTATAGCGTTGATACACCATGCTTTCCTTGCTGCCATAAAGCGGCGCCGGGCGGGTTTCTGATAGCATCCTTTTTAATGCAGGGACGGCGCTTGTGTCACATGCTATTAATGCTTTTGATGCTTCTTCGGGATACAGGCCGGGCAAGCCCCACACATTAAATGTTTTGGATTGCTGCAGCGCATCGGTAAGTATATTTGCTTTGATTTCAATGGGCACCGCCGTGTATGCTTTATCATTTAAAGAGCGGAGCAGCAGCAAAGGCAATAATGCTTCGCCCTTGTTCAGCTGATGGATCAGCAATACCAGGTTTGCCGGCTTAACGGTCTTTCTGCTGCCCAGTTCTCTGTAGGCCAGTGAATTAAATGGTTCCTTTTTGCGTTTACTCTGATCAGCCAGCTTTTTTAACAGCGTATCATCATTCATAAGCTTATAGCTTTGCCTGGTTTGAGCAACTATCTTCTGAACGGAATCTATTTCGAGATGCTCAGCCTGCAGCACTTCAGGCGAGGAAGGTTCCTGGGTTTTTTGGCGGCACCCTGTCAGGCAAAAGCCAGTGAAAAGTAAGGCAGCAGCAATTATTTTTAAGGTCTTCATTTCTTTGTTTTGATAATGTTTAGGCTACAGGTCACTCAGGGTTGGGAACGGATAAGCATGCGGATCAATTGGCTGGCCGGGAACCTGTTCATTTTGCGAACCTTGCATCGGCGCCCATGTATTCCAGCCGGCTACGGCGCTTTGGAACTCGGTATCCAGGTCTTTCCAGGCATTGCCGATAATAAATTTAGAGGGATTGCCACCATTGTCGATGGTCCAGCTCCAGAAATAATAGCCCAGGATACGGTTATTGCATGATTTGGTATCGAAAGAAACCGCCGCATCAAGCGAATAAAAATAAGTGTTGTTTCCCCAGCCGCTTGGCTCATCGTATAAAGTGGTCGGATTGCCATTGCTACCTGTTGGGTTGTAAACATTGTCGAATGTTGTACCATCGTTGTTCAGCCCGTAGTAGCCGTAGGCCCAGCCATCCAATTGGTCAATCGACCATCCGTTTGGCGTTGCCCGCTCCTCCTGTCCCGAGTTAGGATACTGGTAATCGCGGTCGACCGAATTATATACGGCCACCATCTGGATAATGCAATCGGTGGTAATATCACATTTACTGCCGCAATTTGCAGGGTTAAACGTAAATGCGGAGCTAATGGGGAATGCACTCCCGGTGCCGGTTCCCTGCACGTCGCCGCTGAATGCCCAGGTCCCGCACTCCAGCGTATTTTTGCACGCCGAGAGGACGCAGGCACATAGAATTGATATTAAAAGCAACAGCAGCGTTAAAACTTTCATTTTCATTTCATTTAGTTAAGTGCCATAAAGTTAAGGGCTTATCCCGGCGGTGTAAATCGTATATGTACGCGAAATCGCTGAGTAGTTATACGCGATTTTGATGAGTAGTTGAGCGCAGTAAACTGTTGGTTGGTTAAATTTTTAACACTGAGGGCGCTGAGCATGCGCGGAGTGACACCGAGGATTTATTACTAAGAAGCAAATTTTAACTCCATTTGTGCAGTGAGTAAAACTGCAAAGAACATTTTTCCTTGTCGTTCCACAAAAAATTTTATTGTAATTAAAAACGTTGATCGCAGCTTCTTTCGGACTTTTGGACTTTACTGACTTTCGGACTTAATCACAAGTCTCTAATCTCTAACCCCATTCCGCTCTTTCCACTCCTGGCTGAACGATTTTGGGGAGACCGTTGGCATTTCCCTGAAATGGCCCCAGGTTTTTTTGAAGAATTTGCGTAGCAGGAAGTTTTTTGTTTTGCCGCTGAAAAAATCCATGAACTTGCGGCTCAGCATGCCTTTTTTCCAGGCTAACCAGCCCCATTTTTCGCCGCTGGTTACCAGGTGCTCTTTTACTGCATCACGGCGGTTTAGCAGCAGCATTTTATGGATATCGATCTTTACGGGGCAAACCTCTGTACATTTCCCGCAAAGGCTTGAGGCATAGCTCAGGTGTTTAAACTCTGCCATGCCATTCATGTGCGGCGTAATGATAGAACCAATAGGGCCGCTGTAGGTGGTATCGTAAGTATGCCCGCCAATGTTTTTATAAACCGGGCAGGCATTTAAACATGCGCCGCAGCGGATGCAATACAAGGCCTGCCGCTGGTCTTTTTGGGCAAGCAGGTTGGTGCGGCCGTTATCCAGCAGCACCACGTACATTTCTTCGGGACCGTCTGTTTCATCGGGTTTACGCGGGCCGCTTAAAATAGTATTGTAAACCGTCATGTTTTGGCCCGTGCCATGCGTGGCCAACATCGGCCAGAACATATCGAGATCATTAATAGTAGGGATGATCTTTTCGATACCCACTACGGCAATATGTATTTTTGGAAAAGCCGTGCTTAAACGCGCGTTGCCTTCATTTTCGCTGATGGCGATGCTGCCAGTTTCTGCAATTAAGAAATTGGCGCCTGTTATGCCCACATCGGCACGTACGTATTTTTCTCGAAGCAACTCTCGCGCTTTTTGCGTGAGCTGTTCGGGGGTGGCGTCAAGTGGCGACCCAAAGCGCTCGTTAAATAATTTGGCGATCTCCTCTTTCGACAGGTGCATGGCCGGCGTAACAATATGATAGGGTTTTTGTCCTAACAACTGAACGATGTATTCCCCGAGGTCGGTTTCCAATGATTCGATACCGTTATGCTCCAAAAATTCATTTAGTTCTATCTCCTCGGTAACCATTGATTTTGATTTCACAACGGTTTTGGCGCCTGCCTTTTTCAGGATGTTGAGTATCTCGCGGTTAGCTTCTGCCGCATCATTAGCCCAAATCACTTTGCCGCCACGCCGCTGAAAATTGGTTTCAAACTCCGGCAAAAGCTTATCCAGGTTCTCCATCACCTTCCATTTGATGGCATGCGCTTTTTTCTTGGTATTTTCAAGGTTAATGATCTTTGATAAACCACGGTCGACAGCAGCATCGTACTTACCAATATTATAATTGATAATACGCCTGTGCTTCATATCAAAGGCTTTCTCTCCTGAGGCAACTAAAAATTCTTCAGATGTCGTCATTGGTTATTGTTATAAGTCCATAGTCCATAGTAATGAAGCTAATTGTTCGTCCATAGTCCATAGACTGTCGACCATGGACTATGGACTTTTTCTAATCTCTAATACTTAACATGCAATCTTATTAACCCTATTCGCATGCCTTCCGCCCTCAAATTCTGTGCTAAAAAATACTTCAACTATTTTCTTTGCTTCTTCCGGTGAAATATAGCGTGCAGGGATGCATAAAATATTTGCATCATTATGACTGCGGGCGCGTTCAGCTAATTCTTCGTTCCAGCAAATGGCAGCGCGTATACCCTGGTGTTTATTGGCGGTCATGGCTACACCGTTCCCGCTGCCGCAGATAAGAATACCAAAATCAAATTCGCCGCTCTCCACACCCGAAGCAACGGGGTGCGCAAAATCAGGATAATCAACCGAATCGGATGAATAAGTGCCGAAATCTTTAATTTCATTTGCAGCTAAGGCATCAATAATACCTTGCTTAAAGTCAAACCCGGCATGATCGGCGCCTATTGCGATCTTTAATCCTTCTTTCATAATTTATAATAGCGTTTATATTTTCTCCAAAAAATCCTTGGCGCAAATTAACACATTTTAAAATCTGCACATTCGCATATCCGCACATCAAATCACTACGCATTCATTTCTTCTTCTTCCTGCTTTTTCTTCCTGCGTTGTACCACGGCCGATACGGTTATACTAAGTTCATACAGGACATATAATGGTATAGCGACAATCAGCATCGTGAGCGCATCAGGCGACGGGGTGATTATCGCAGCCAGCACTAAAACAATAATAACGGCATACCGGCGCTTATCGCGCATAAATTTGGGGGTAAGTATGCCGAGGCTTGATAATATATAAACAATAATAGGCAATTGAAAAACCAGGCCGGCAAGCAACGTCAGCATTGTTTCCGACGAGATGAACGAGTCGATGGCGAACATATTTGTGATGGTATTGCTCACCGTGTAGCTGGCGAAAAATCGAATGGATAAAGGCGTTATTACATAATAACCAAAAAGGACACCCAACATAAACAACGACGACGAATAAAACACAAATCCGCTTGCCGCCTTGCGTTCTTTGTCGTGCAATGCCGGTCTTATAAATTTCCATATCTCGTACAAAAGATAGGGAACGCCCAAAATCAGGCCGATCATGATAGACGAATTGAGCTGCAGGTTAAATTGCCCGGCCAGGTCGGTATTTATTAATTGAAAACTTATACTCTGAACGCAAAAACCTTTAGCATCGAGAGCGGGAATTAAACTGTGAATAATATCGCCCATGTGACACATCGTCCGGTACGTCCAGAAATCGGTGCGTGTAGGGGCCATAATGATGCTATCAAATATCCGGTCAAAATAAGCAAAAGCGAAAATAGTGATCACCAATATAAATGCTGCAGACCTGATCAGGTGCCAGCGCAGTGCCTCCAAATGCTGAAAAAACGACATTTCAGCCCCCATCCGCTCGCTCGTTTCCTTTACTGATTTGGTGAACCTGCTAAATATGCTCATTATTAAGTATAAATTCCCCGGTACATAAGCCCGGAATGCTACAAACGTTTAAATTTAATAAGTGATTTTATTTATTCCGCGTATTCAAAGGTTTCCATAAACTTGGTTGTGAAATTACCGGCGCGGAAATTTGGATCCTGCAGCAATTTTAGGTGGAAGGGTATGGTTGTTTTTACACCTTCTATCACAAATTCGCTTAAGGCGCGTTCCATGGTGGCTAAGGCTTCATCGCGGGTTTGGGCCACGCAAATAACCTTGGCTATCATCGAATCGTAATTAGGCGGTATTACATAACCCGAATACACATGGGTATCGATACGGACCCCGTGGCCGCCCGGTGAATGGAAATTGGTGATCCTGCCCGGCGAAGGGCGGAAATTATTGAACGGGTCTTCCGCATTGATCCGGCATTCGATAGCATGCAATATCGGTTCGTAATTTTTTCCCGAAATGGGAATGCCTGCCGCAACTTTTATCTGCTCCTTGATAAGATCGAAATTGATCACTTCTTCTGTTACGGGATGCTCTACCTGTATCCGGGTATTCATTTCCATAAAATAAAAGTTCCGGTTCTTGTCAACCAAAAACTCTACCGTTCCCGCGCCTTCATATTTTACAGCTTTGGCGCCTTTGATGGCCGCTTCGCCCATTCTTTTGCGCAGCTTTTCTGTCATAAAAGGCGACGGCGATTCTTCCACCAGTTTCTGGTGCCTGCGCTGTATGGAACAATCGCGTTCAGATAGGTGGCATACTTTGCCATACTGGTCACCTACCACCTGTATTTCAATATGGCGCGGGTCCTCCACATATTTCTCAAGGTACATGCCATCATTCCCAAAGGCAGCGCTTGATTCAGCACGCGCCGAATCCCACGCATTTTCAAATTCTTCATCTTTCCAAACAATTCGCATACCCCTGCCCCCGCCGCCGGCGGTAGCCTTTAAAATAACGGGGTAGCCTATTTTTTTTGCGATATCGATACCCTGCTTTACAGTTTGCAGCAAACCTTCGGAACCGGGAATGGTTGGCACGCCGGCCTTTTTCATCGTTTCCTTGGCCGAAGCCTTATCACCCATTGAGTTGATCTGTGCGGCGGTAGCCCCGATAAACTTTATACCGTACTCGGCGCAAATAGCCGAGAACTTTGCATTTTCTGATAGAAAGCCATAACCGGGATGAATGGCATCGGCGTTAGTTAACTCAGCTGCCGATATAATATTTGGAATATTCAGGTACGAATCGCGGCTCGCGGGAGGGCCAATACAAACAGCCTCATCGGCGAAACGCACATGCAGGCTGTCGCGGTCGGCGGTTGAATATACAGCTACTGTTTTAATACCCATTTCCTTACAGGTGCGAATTATTCGCAGGGCAATTTCACCACGGTTAGCTATTAATATTTTTTTAAACATCTTTGAATTAGTTATTGGTCGATTGAGTTGAGTTGTTGATTGAGTTAGAAAAACCACTCACTTGATCAACAAATAAACCTAATCAACTAATTAAATAGGTTCCACCAAAAATAACGGCTGGTCGTACTCGACGGGCGATGCATTATCAACCAGTATTTTTACGATACGGCCTGAAATTTCAGATTCAATTTCATTGAACAGTTTCATGGCCTCGATAATACAAAGCACAGTACCAGGTTCAATCTCATCGCCAACGTTGGCAAAAAGCGGTTTATCAGGACTTGCCGACCTATAAAACGTACCGATCATTGGTGATTTTACGATCACGTACCTGGACGTATCTGTAACAGGTTCGGCAACCGTAACCGGCGCAGCAGCAGCTGGTGCGGGTGCTGTAGCAACAGGTTGCGCGGCAGGGATAGTAGCGTTAACTATAGTAGGAACCTGGTTGGTTTTTATAGTGATCTTAAAATCTTCCTGCTCTATTGAAACTTCGTTTACTCCTGATTTGGAAACAAAGCGTATAAGATCCTGTATTTGTTTAATATCCATGCCCGGTGGTTAATTGGTTTTGATAAAGTTACTGTATTAATTTGCAGATGTGCAAATTTCAAATGTGCAAATATTTTACTTAATTAAGATTATGATTAGCTGTAAGCAAATAAACAAAACTTATATGATAATGTTAGAATGAATAACGTTCAATTTAAAAATTAAGAAGGAACCACATCAATTTTCAAATTTTCAAATTGCCTAATTTTCAAATCAATAAGCCCATTTCAAATAAATAGATCCCCAGGTAAAGCCGCCGCCAAAAGCAGCGAGTATTAAATTATCGCCTTTTTTAAATTTATCTTCCCACTCCCACAAACATAGGGGTATCGTACCGTTCGTAGTATTGCCGTAACGCTCGATATTAATGATAACCTTATCGGCGCTCACACCGGTGCGGTTAGCCGTAGCATCTATAATACGCTTGTTGGCCTGGTGTGGTACAAGCCACGCAATGTCATCAGCTTTCAGGTCATTGCGCTCCATTACTTCCGCGGCGACATCGGCCATGTTGGTAACGGCAAATTTAAATACTGCCTGGCCTTCCTGGTAGGCAAAATGTTCGCGGGCATCAATTGTTGCATGTGATGCCGGTTTTACCGAACCGCCCGCTTTTTGATGAAGGTAGGCTACGCCAGAGCCATCACTTTTTAAAATGGAATCAATAACGCCGTTACCTTCATCATTGGGTTCAAGTAAAACAGCGCCACAACCGTCGCCGAAAATGATGCAGGTGGCCCGGTCCTGGAAATTGGTTATGGCCGACATTTTATCGCCGCCAACCACTAATACTTTTTTGTGCTTTCCGCTTTCAATAAACTGCGATCCGGTAGCCAGGCCGAATAAAAACCCGGAGCATGCCGCCGACAAGTCGTACCCCCATGCATTTTTAGCGCCAATTTTATCAGCTAATATATTTGCCGTAGCAGGGAATACAAAATCGGGGGTTGTAGTGCAAAAAATGATCAGATCAATTTCATCCGCGCCGATACCGCGTTTTTTCAGCAAAGCCTCAACGGCCGGAACTGCCAGGTCTGATGTGCCAAGCCCCTCCCCTTTTAATATGCGGCGCTCTTTTATACCGGTTCGGCTGGTGATCCATTCGTCATTGGTGTCTACCATTGTTTCCAGTTCGTGGTTAGTCAGCACATAATCGGGTACATAACCATGTACGGCGGTAATAGCAGCGTGAATTTTACTCATTTCTATTTTTTTTATTGAAAGGCGAGCCTTATCTTATCGATGAGAGCGCTTTCGACCATGTTTTTTGATAAAAGCACCATGTTTTTGATGGCTTCGGGTGTCGAAATGCCGTGGCCTACAACAACAGGCGCGTTTACTCCCAATATCGGGCTGCCCCCATATTGCTCATAGTTAAAAGCGTCATAGAATTTATCCTTTATTCCCTTTTCATGGGCAACCTCGTAAAACGATTCGGCGAGCTTTAACACAACGTTACCTGTAAAACCGTCGCACACCAAAACGTCGGCAATGTCGTAAAACATGCCACGACCTTCAACATTACCAACAAAATTGAACATATTGGTTTCTTTCATCAGCGGATAGGCGGCCTGGCAAAGTATGTTGCCTTTTCCCTCTTCCTCCCCGATATTTACCAAGCCGACACGCGGGTTTTCAACATTATAAACGTACCGGGCAAATAAACTGCCCAGAGCGCCAAACTGCGGTAAAAATTCGGGCTTGCAGTCAGCATTCGCGCCAACATCCACCAAAACGGCCAAATTGCCTTTTAGTTGGGGCATAATGCTCGTTATCGCGGGGCGCAAAACACCAGGGATTGTTTTTACGCTCAATACGGCCCCAACAAGCATAGCGCCGCTGTTACCTGCCGACGAAAATGCATCAATTTCGCCGTCCTTAAGCAATTTAAAACCAATAGAAATGCTGGAACCTGGTTTTTGAACGAAAGCCTTTGCAGGATGGTCGCCCATCCCGATCATTTCAGTAGTATGAACGAATTCGAAATGATCCGGGCTAAAATTATTTTCACGGAGAATACTTACAGCGATCTCTTTATCGCCAATAAGTACAAGTTTCTGACTGGCAGCCAAGTCTTTATAAGCCGCAATCGCCCCTAAAACAGTTGCTTCGGGAGCGAAATCACCGCCCATAATATCTAAGCCAATCTTCATTTCAGAAAATTATACTTAAGCTACTGCTGCCTTTTCAATCAGTAACTTGCCGTTGTAGTAAACATTACCATCAACGGTATAGGCCCTGTGTGGTAAATGAACCGCACCGGTAGTTTTACAGGTAGTTAATGTAGGCAACGGCGCGTTATCGTGTGTTCTGCGCTTGTCTCTTCTCGACTTGGATATTTTTCGTTTTGGATGTGGCATGATCCTGTTTATTTATTATTTAATTTTTTTGAGCGCATCCCACCGTGGGTCTGCCTGCTCGCTTTGTTCTGTATTTGCCGATAGCTTACTCAAGTTATCAAGCATTTCTTTGTCGCAATAGGGAGTGTTCCCCTCATCAATGCAAACCGTTATAAACGGCAATGCAACGTTAATATATTCATAGATCAACCCGGCTATATTTACCTCGTGATCATTTTTTGTCAGTACGATGATCTCGTCATCCTCATCAATTGCCTCATCGGTAAATTTGGCAATTTGCTGTTCGTGTATATCAACCGGCTGCGGATATTGCGCTAAACACCTGTCGCAGTTGGTATTTATGGTCCCATCAATATGAAAATCCAGGATCAGCATAGTTTCCTGTTTTTCCATCTCAACCCGGCATACCAAGTTTGCTTTTTTCACCAGCGAATATTCAAATTCGTCGAAAAAAGCATCATTGATAATATACTCAAACTGGTGCTTCCCCAGTTTCAGGCCGGTAAAAGGAATCGAATAATCTCTTAGCGATTTCAATGAGCAACAATTAGCCCGCAAATGTAAGGATAAATATGATATTTGAAAAGGGTTTTTTTAAATAGGATTTGCGGGTGTTTTTTGGGATTTTGAACGGTGTAGTATTTGTAGAAATGCCGCCGAAGATAGTTCAATAATGAATATTGAATGCCGAACGCCAAATTTTCATCTTACTCCATTATTCGACATTCGGTGTTCGATATTAAAACTTCTAATTTAACTACACAGAGGATCGCCACGGCCATTGTTAGTGATGCACAAAAACTGTGTGCCAGGCGGATCATGGTTTCATATAAAAATTTAATATACAAACATTAGCTCATCATTGATATTTAGGCGATTAATTAAGAAAGAATTTTTTTTATCGGATGATTTACTTTATTTTTAATAAATAATTCCCCTCTGTTCAAGCTTACAGGTAACAAGCGTTAAAACTGCTATTAATGGTAATACTTTTTTGAGGATTAAGATTTACCCCTGCTCATGTCCGTTTCATTAAATTATAAATCCTTAGTTTGATCAACCTTATCAAGTAATGCAATTTGAAGAAAATCTAAATTATTTCATCACCAAATACCCTGACACCTATTGCTAAAATATTTCAACTATTTACTAATAAAACAATATGAAAAACCTAACCTCCCGGTTAAACACCGCCATGCCAAACAAATTACAAATGCAGTCCACAGGTGTACTGGTTATCGTCCTTTTCGCGACAATGCTTCCCTTTAAATTATTTGCCCAGGCGCCAACCATCAGCTACAGCAGCCCTCAAACCTATCTCGCCGGTACGGACATTACGCCGCTTTCACCCACGGCAACAGGGGTTGCAGCAGCAGGCTATGGCAGTCCTGTTATTTTAGGCTCCGGGTTTAGTCTTCCAACAGGAGTAGCATTAGACGCTGCGGGGAACATATATGTTGCCGACGCCGGCCACAACGCTGTCAAGAAAATCCCCGCCGGTGGCGGCAGCCCGGTTAGTTTAGGGTCCGGTTTCAGTAATCCAAGTGCAGTAGCCGTGGATGCGGCAGGCAACGTTTATGTTGCCGATTATAACAATAACGCCATAAAGAAGATCCCGGCCGGCGGGGGCAGCCCTGTTACATTGGGATCGGGTTTTTTTCATCCTGCAGGCATCGCTTTAGATGTGGCAGGCAATATATACGTGGGCGATGCGGGCCATAACGCCGTAAAAAAGATTCCGGCAAGTGGCGGCGCCCCTGTAACTTTAGGGTCGGGGTTCAGCCTGCCGGCCGGTGTGGCAGTTGATGCAGCCGGCGATGTGTTTGTGGCCGACCAGGGCAACAGTGTGATAAAGGAGATACCTGTTGGCGGTGGCGCCCCTTTTGTTTTAGGCTCCGGGTTTAACGGGCCATTTAGTGTAGCTGTTGACGGCGCAGGCAATGTGTACGTGGCCGATGCGGGCAATAACCAAATAAAAAGGATCCCTGCCGGCGGCGCCCCCCCTGTTATATTAAGCTCCGCTTTTAACAGTCCTTCGGGGGTTGCTATTGATGCCGCCTTCAACGTGTATGTGGCTGATCAAATAAACAATGCCGTAAAAGAAATCAAACCGGTTGGCGGCTATTATATCTCTGCTTTGCCGACCGGCCTGCGTTTGGACAACACCACCGGAATTATAAGCGGGTTTCCTATTAAAGGTGGTCCGGCGACCAATTATACCGTTATCGCCTATAACAGCACCGGCAGCGCTTCGGCTACGGTAAATATTAAAGTTAATGCACTTACCATCAGTTACAGCAGCCCTAAAATCTATACTGCGGGTACGGCAATTCCGGCGTTGGCGCCTGTAGTTACCGGCAGTGTGTCGGCCCCCAGCTATAGTGGCACCCCGGTTAGCCTTGGATCCGGGTTCAGTAATCCATGGGGCGTAGCGGTTGACGCCGCTGGAAATGTGTATGTGGCCGATCGCATCAACAATGCCGTGTACAAGATCGCTGCAGGTGGTGGCGCGCCCGTAACCTTAGCCTCCGGGTTAAGTACCCCAAGCGGCCTGGCAATAGACGCTGCCGGCAATTTGTATGTAGCCGATGCAAGCAACAATGCCGTAAAGGAACTCCCTGTTGGCGGTGGCGCACCGGTTACCTTAGGCTCCGGCTTTAGTTTTCCTGCTGGTGTTGCTGTTGACGGGGCGGGCAATGTATATGTAGCGGATTTTAGCAACAGTGCTGTAAAAGAGATCCCCATTGGGGGCGGCGCCATCATCACCCTGGGTTCCGGCTTCAGCAGTCCTGAAGGTGTTGCAGTTGATGCCGCGGGCAATGTATATGTGGCCGATGTCGGCGCCAACGCGGTAAAAAAGATCCCGGTTGGCGGGGGCGCACCGGTCATCCTGGGCTCAGGGTTCAACGGCCCGCGCGGTGTATCAGTAGACGCTATGGGCAATGTGTATGTGGCAGATTTTGGCAATGGTGCGGTAAAAGAGATTCCTGTAGGTGGCGGCGCGCCGGTTATCTTAGGCTCCGGGTTTACCAGCCCGGCAGGTGTGATCACCGATGCCGCAGGCAATGTTTTTGTGGGCGATTTCGGCAACGGCACTGTAAAAGAAATCAAACCGGCTGGCGGCTATTATATCAATGCAGCCTTGCCGGCAGGCCTCAGTCTTTCAAATACCACAGGTATAATCAGCGGCACCCCAACCACGGGCAGCCCGGCAACAAATTATACCATTACGGCATATAACAGCTTTGGCAGTAATTCGGCAATCGTAAATGTTACGGTAAATGCACTCACCCTAAGTTACAGCAGCCCTAACACTTATACCGCGGGTACGGCCATTACTCCCCTTGCTCCCACAGCCTCAGGCGTGGCCGCAGCGGGCTATAGCGGCAGTCCGGTTACTTTAGGGTTCGGCTTCGGTGCTCCGTGGGGCGTTGCAGTTGATGCCGCTGGCAACGTGTATATGGCCGATCGTACGAATAATGCTGTTTACAGGATCCCTGCCAATGGCAGCGCCCCTGTTACAATAGCTTCGGGATTAAACATCCCATCTGGCATAGCGGTAGATGCCGCCGGCAATGTGTATGTAGGCGATGCAAACAATAACCAGGTAAAGGAGATACCTGCGGGCGGCGGCACCCCGGTTGTACTCGGATCGGGTTTCAGTTTTCCCGCCGGCGTAGCGGTTGACCTCGCGGGCAACGTGTATGTCGCCGACTTTAGTAATAGTGCAATAAAAGAGATCCCAATCGGCGGCGGGCCCCCTGTTACCCTGGGCTCCGGCTTTAGTAACCCGGAGGGTGTAGCAGTTGATGCAGCGGGCAACGTATATGTAGCCGACTATGGCAACAGTGCGATCAAAAAGATCCCCGTTGGGGGCGGCGCCATCATCACCCTCGGCTCCGGGTTTAGTAGTCCGCGTAACGTAGCGGTCGACGCTGCAGGCAATGTGTTTGTAGGCGATTATGGCAACAACGCTATTAAAGAGATTCCCGTAAGTGGCGGCGCACCGGTTATTTTGGGTTCCGGCTTCTCCTCGCCGGCCGGTGTAGCTATAGATGGCGCGGGCAATGTATATGTGGGCGATTTCGGCAACAACACTGTCAAAAAAATCAAACCAGTGGGCGGTTATTATATCAACGCAGCGTTATCACCGGGTTTAAGTTTTTCAAATGCAACGGGTATAATCAGCGGTACGCCCACTTTAAGCAGCCCCGCAACAAATTATACAGTTACTGCTTATAACGGCCTCGGCAGTAATTCGGCGACTGTAAATATAAAGGTTAATTCGCTTACCCTCAGTTATAGCGGCCCGAAAACCTATACTGCAGCTACCACTATTACGCCGCTCGCCCCCACAGTTACAGGGAGCGTAGCTGCTTCCGCATATAGCAGCACACCGGTAGTCCTGGGCACTGGCTTTAGCTCACCCTGGGGTGTAGCGCTTGACGCAGAGGGTAATAAATATCTCACCAGCCGTGGCAGCAATAACGTATACAAGTTTCCCGCAGGCGGCGGCGGCCCTGTTATCATCGGTTCCGGATTTAACACGCCGACAGGCGTAGCTATAGATGCTGCCGGCAATGTGTACGTAGGCGATTCAGGAAACAACGCGGTAGTGGAGATACCTGCGGGCGGGGGAGCCCTGGTTACTTTAGGCTCCGGTTTCAGTTTCCCTACCGGCGTGGCGGTTGACGCTGCGGGCAATGTGTACGTAGCCGACTTTACTAATAGTGCGATAAAGGAGATCCCGGTGGGCAGTAGCACCCCTATTACCCTGGGCTCTGGTTTTACAAACCCGGAAGGTGTGGCAGTAGATGCAGCAGGCAATGTATATGTAGCCGACTATGGAAACGATGCTGTTAAAGAGATCCCCGTAAGCGGCGGCGCCCCGGTTACCCTGGGCTCCGGGTTTAGTGGCCCCCGCGGCGTAGCGGTCGACGCTATGGGAAATGTGTTTGTGGCGGATTACAACAACAATGCAGTTAAAGAGATCCCGGTGGGCGGTGGCGCACCGATTACCCTAGGCTCCGGGTTTTTCAGCCCAAGCGGCATGGCCATTGACGGCTCGGGCAATGTATTGGTTGCTGATTTTGGTAATAATATTTTTAAGGAAATTAATCCGGTCGGCGGCTATTATATCGATACTCCTTTACCGGCGGGATTAAGTATAGATAATACTACGGGTATTATCAGCGGGACGCCGGCAGGCTTAAGTCCTGCAACAAACTATACTATTACTGCCTATAACGGGTTCGGCGGTACACCGGCCGCGTTAACTATTAAAGTTAACCTTCCACCGCTACCAGTTATCAGTTACAGTAGCCCGAAAACTTATGCAGTGGGTACGGCTATTACGCCGCTTGCGCCAACTAGCAGTGGAGTAGCAACTGCCGGATATAGCAACAACCCGGTTACCCTGGGTTCCGGGTTTAGCACGCCGACGGGCGTAGCGGCAGACGCCGCCGGGAATGCGTACGTGTCCGATTATGGCAATAATTTAGTAAAGATGATCCCGGTTGGTGGGGGCAGCCCGGTTACATTAAGCGCTATTACTATGCCGCTTGGTTTAGCGGTTGATGTTGCAGGCAACGTATATGTGGCTGTTGCAGGCAGCAATGCAGTCGAAAAGATCCCTGCAGGAGGGGGTGCTGCTGTAAGCATAGGCTCCGGCTTCAGTTCTCCAACCGGTGTAGCAGTAGACGCTGCCGGTAATGTGTACGTTGCTGACCAAGGGAATAACGCGGTAAAAAAGATAGCCGCAGGCGGAGGTGCCGTCACCACTTTAGGTTCAGGGTTTAGTCAGCCATATTCAGTAGCAGTAGACGCTGCCGGAAATGTATATGTGTCCGAAATAGGCAATAATGATGTTAAAAAAATACCCGTAGCGGGGGGCAGCCCTGTTGTTGTTGCCTCAGGCTTCAATGAACCCACAAGTTTATCGATCGACGCCATGGGGAATATCTTCGTTGCCGACTTTCAGAATAGTGCCATTAAAAAAATACCATCTGGCGGCGGCACCGTGGTTACTTTAGGTTCCGGCTTCAATCAGCCATTCGGCGTAGCTGTAAATGGCGCGGGCAATTTGTACGTCGCCGATTATGGCAACGGCGCAGTGAAACAAATTAAACCTGTTGGCGGCTATTATATCGGCCCCTTCTTACCTGCTGGCTTAGCCTTTTCCAATACTACAGGTACTATAAGCGGTACGCCAACGGTGTCAAGCCCGGCAACAAATTACACTATTACGGCTTATAATAAAGCCAGTGGCTGGAGTTCGGCATTTTTAAATATTAAGGTAGCATCAAATAATGCCTTACTGAGCGCCATAAAACTTACCCCCACTTCAACATTAACCAGCACCGGCACAGTTGGCACCACAACCACCTATACCACAACGGCCGCCGGCGCTACTACATCAGTAACCGTTACGCCTACAGCACAGGATGCCAATGCGACAATAAAAGTGAACGGCGTAGCAGTAACCTCCGGAACCGCATCCGGCAGCATTGCCCTGGCACCGGGGACTACCACGACCATCAATACCGTCGTAACAGCACAAGATGGAACAACAACTCACACTTATTCAATAGTGGTAACCAGGCTATCAAATAATGCCTTGCTAAGCGCTATAAAATTGACTCCGGCTTCAACACTAACCAATACCGGCACCGTTGGCAGCACAACAACCTATACCACAACGGCCGCTGGCACTACTACATCAGTAACCGTTACGCCTACAGCACAGGATGCCAATGCGACAATAAAAGTGAACGGTGTAGCGGTAACCTCTGGAACCGCATCCGGCAGCATTGCCCTGGCAGCAGGGACTACTACGACCATCAATACCGTTGTAACGGCCCAGGATGGCACAACAACGCACACTTATTCGATCATCGTAACCAGGTTATCAAACAATGCCTTGCTGAGTGCCATAAAACTTACCCCCACTTCAACACTAACCAATACCGGCACAGTTGGCACCACAACAACATACACCACATCGGTGAGCAACGCTACCACATCGGTAACGGTTACGCCTACAGCGCAGGATACTCACGCTACAATAAAAGTGAACGGAACAACGGTGGCTTCCGGCACGGCATCCGGAAGCATTGCCTTGGCTGTTGGCAACAATACCATCAATACTGTGGTAACTGCCCAGGATGGAACAACGACGCATACTTATTCAATTACCGTAACCAGAGCAACGGGGCCGTTAATGAGCCTTTACCAGGTATTACAGCCGCTCAGTGTGACAAAGCCCGCGAACAATGTAGGCATCGAAAATGATGGCATCATGGTGCATGATGGCGTTTCCCCCAATGGCGACGGCATTAATGACTTCCTTGCCATCGATGGTATAACCCAATACCCGGATAACAGGTTAATGATCATCGACCGCAGCGGTTCACTAATATTCCAGGCAAAAGGGTATGATAACATCTCTAAAGTATTTGACGGGCACTCCGGCATAAATGGCAGACCGCTGCAGCCTGGCACCTATTTTTATTCGTTAGACTATGTTGTTAACGGGCAAAACAGGCATAAAACGGGGTTCATTATACTGAAGTATTAAACGTGTTTAGCTTTTGAAATTTGTCAAAGCTTTGCGTATTAGCCTCACGAAGTTTTTCAACGGCGAAACCCTCTATGCGGCCTTTTTAAAAAAATTTAAACTTCGTGAGGCTTTTCTTTATGAACATCACATCAACCGTCAAAGGTTGGTTCGATGTCTATTATCGTGGAATTAATACCCATTATTTAAATTTAAGTCATGATATTTATAACCGGTAATTTATAATTATCGTTGTAACGGTATTAGCCGTTTAAATTTCATGAACAGACCCGGATTTATTTTATTATTGTTGCTTCCTCCGTTTAACCTGTTAGCCCAGTCCTTTACACCAAACCCCGACTGGCGGTTTGAGAACTTCAACAGCCAAAACCATTTTATCAGCCTTGAAATATCCGCATTAACAATGGATAAAAATGGTTATGTGTGGACGAGCGGCCGCGGATTACAAAAGTTCGATGGTTACAAGACCACTAAATTTGACAGCTTTGACCAGCCGAAAGGAGGATTAAGGAGTAATTATACAGGCGTTATAAGTGATAATACCGGGCGGGTTTGGATAAGCGCCGGCGGTTTGTGTTACTATGATGAAGCAAGCGGGAAATTTATTTATATCCAGCCCGATTCAAAGCACAACCTTACCAGGATTGACGCGTTTTTTGTCCGGAAAAATTACCTGTGGTTTATTTGTGAATATGGTTTGGCAAATTTAAACCTGCAATCCTTAAAAGTATCGTTTACATCACTCACCAGCATCAACGATCCGTTATGTACTTACCTGGCTGATGAAAACAACCTGCTGGTATCGAGCAGAGAAAAAGTGTATATGTATAATATTAAGGAAAACACCTATACCACTCAAACTTTAATTTACAACCATTCCCTTGTTAAGATATTTGCTGTAACAGCACGCGGTAATGATATTTTTTTAGGTACTAACTTTGGATTATTTACGCTCAAAAATTTAAAGGCTGTTTCGCCGGTAACTAATAGTACAGATGTAGTAATAAATGACTTGTTATTTTTTCCGCAGGATAAAGAAAAAAAATATCTTCTTATAGCCTCGGAAGGAAAAGGCCTGATGATATATAACACAGTTTTAAAAAAAATGCAGTATGCTTATGAACATGATGTTAATAATCCATATAGCCTGCCGAATAATATAATTTCGAAATTATTTGTAGATAAAAAAGGGTGTTTGTGGTTAGGCAGCGATTTGGGGATAAGTATGCTTGATGTACATAACCAGCAATTGAAAATGCGGTTTGTAAATAAAAACAATGCAGATGTGCTGGGTATAAATAAAATTGCCAGGGATAAATACGATACCACAAAAGTCTGGATGTCGTCATACAACCAGGGCATGATCTGTGTCAACTGGAAAACAAAGGACGTTGAAAAGATATTTGATACAAATCCCGAAACACAGCGGATATATGACTTTGTTCAGATCTCGAAAAATAAATGGCTTCTGGCAAGTCAGAAAAAAATTATGGAATGGGATCCGCAATTGGGTGTCCTGTCCAAAAAAACGCTACCCGGTCCTGATTCCCTTCGTATCATATGCAATATCCGCAGAATAATTTTAACGGATAATAACACATGTTTTATTACAACCAACAAAGGGCTGTTTAAATATGACCTTGTAACTCATCAAATTAACGCTGTTTCAATAAGCCCGTCAAAAAAAACAGAAGAACAACTCAAATATATACTGCTTGATGGTTTTTATGATAAGGGCATACTTTGGATAGCATCGAGAAACGGGTTATTTAGCTATGACGTGGCTAAAAAAACAACTGCGCATTATACAGGAAAAGTCGAAACAGGCGACTATTTTTTATTTGATATAGCTAATGCTACAAACAACCAGGTAGTTTGTGCCACAGGCACAGGTATAATTATATTTAACAGGCAAACAAAAAGCATTAAAGTAATAAATTCTATAGCTAATTCCTTTAAACCTGGCTGCGCAAGCATTATTAGTGTAAATAACACGGTTTGGATAGGCAGTACAGCCGGTATATTAAAATACGACCTTAATACTAACGAATCGGCGAGGGCTGAACATGAAACCTCAATGATGCAGGTTTTCCCCAGTTCATCTTTTACAGCTATTGGCAATGATATTGTTTTTGGTTTCAGGGACGGATACGCTTATTTTACGTCCGGTCTGAAAAATACCCTGGCACCTTCTGATCCGGTAATTGAAGGCGTACGCGTAAACAATCAGCCTGTTTTGCGTGATTTCCCTGCACAGAAAAATGCCCGAAAATTGACATTCAGCCATTCAGACAATTCCATAAACATAGCCTTTACTGCCTTCTTATTTAATGATCCTGATCATATAAATTTTCGTTACCGGCTTATTGGCGCCGACCCGGGATGGCAATATACCGAAGATCAGCGCAGCGCCAATTACGCACAGCTTTCGCCCGGAACTTACACCTTTTATGTTCAATGTGGCAATAAAAACGGGATCTGGAATAACCATTTGGCTTCGGTTAACTTTGTAATACAAGCCCCTTATTGGGAAACATGGTGGTTCAGGACATTAGTTACATTATTAATAGCCCTTGGCTTATACAGGCTATACAGGTACAGGATAAAAAATATCCTGGCAATACAAAAAATAAGAGAAAGGATCGCCTCTGATTTTCATGATGACATCGGCGCTGCCTTAAGCAGTATTTCCATTTTCAGCGAGGTAGCTGATACACAATTGGAAGAAAAGCTGCCGCATGAACAAACAAGGGAGATCATAGGCCATATATCTTTTCATTCGCACGCTATGCTCGAGGCCATGGACGATATAATCTGGGCGGTAAATCCGCGGAACGACCACTTTAATGACCTGGCGGTACGGATGCGGGAATTTGCCATTCCGCTGCTTGAAGCCAGGAATATAGACTTTGATATTGATATACAGGGGGATATACTTAATACCCGTGTAGAAATGGAGGCGCGGAAAAATATATTCATGATTTTTAAGGAATGCATCAATAATATACTTAAACACTCCGGCTGTTCGGCTATGAAAGTATCGGTCAAAAAACTCAATGACCAGCTTGAACTCGTTATCAGTGATAACGGTAAGGGCTTTGATATTGCTGCGCCAAATACACGTAACGGGCTTAAAAATATACAGAAACGCGCTGATGAAATTAATGGCACAATAACTACAACAACGCAGCCCGGCAAAGGGACGGTTACAAGGTTAGTGGTATTAAGTCAAAAATCTTAAGTCGGCAGCCCGGATTTTGGTTTTCTTTACTTAAAAGTCAGGACTTCCGGCTCAGGACTTTTCAAAACCGTATGATTATACTATTGATAAACAGCGTAGCAGGGCTATCTTTACATACTAATATTTGATTAAATTGGACATCAGGGTTTCTGTATTTGACGACAATAAAGCTTTGCGCGACAGCCTGTATTACCTTATTTCGGCAAAACGGGGGTTTACTATCGCGGGCATATACCCCGATTGCAATAATGTGCTGGAACATTTGAACCGGGAAACTGCGGATGTTGTACTGATGGATATTGATATGCCGGGGCTTAATGGCATTGAGGCTACGGCATTAATAAAAAGTCATTTTCCGTTGATAAATGTGCTTATACTAACTGCTTATGATGATAGCGAAAAGGTTTTTGCGGCGCTTCAGTCAGGGGCTACGGGCTATTTGCTAAAAAAGACCACACCGGTAAAAATATTAGAAGCCATTTCGGAAATAAACCAGGGCGGCGCGCCGATGAATGCCGGCATTGCCCGCAAGGTGCTGGAGTTTTTTAGTGAGAAGAAAAATATTAGCAAAAACGAGTATGACCTTTCCACGCGCGAGAAAGATGTGCTCAGTTGCCTTGTAATTGGCGACAGTTATAAAATGATTGCTGCACGCTGTTTTATAAGTATGGGAACCGTTCAATCGCACATTTCCAATATTTATAAAAAGCTGCAGGTTAACTCAAAATCTGAGGCCGTGGCAAAAGCTATCCGCGAGCACCTGGTAAATGATCCGATATAATGTTTGGTAACCAACAAGAAACCAGGAAGCGAGAGCCAGGAACTTAGTTGCATCTTCGGACTGTCGGACTTTATTCACTTCCGGACTAATCTTCAATTGAAAAACGTCTTGATTCTTATTTCCAGGTTCTTATTTCCCCATCCCTAAAACCGTATGTTTATGTGATTGACCAATAATGCTATATTCCTCACTTTGGTAGTGCCAAAATGCATTGGTATTACCATCGTAATATGAAAATAATTTTATCTTCAATACCGACCCTTATTTCAGCGGCATCTTTCATTAAAAAATTACGCTTGCCGGTTGCGGCACTTTTACTTTTCTTTTGTAATAATTTATCAGCAGGCATAAAACCAGTAGAACGGGATAAAGGTAGCCATATCACTAAGCATGGGATAAATGCTGCTATAACGATAAAAAGATCGATCGAAATAGCCTTGCCCACTGTCAGCTATAGCGGCCCACAAACTTATACGGCAGGAACCGCTATTACTGCGCTGTTGCCGGGAGGCAGTGGTGTGGGTGCTATCGGCAATGTCGGCGCCCTGGTTAGCGTAGGGTCGGGGTTCAATCTTCCCGAAGGCATGATTACTGATGGTGCAGGCAATATCTATGTGGCCGATGCCGGTAATAATGCTGTAAAGAAAATGCCGGCGGGCGGGCGTTCCACTATAAATGGCAGGATGCAACAGCCCGGTACTTATTTTTATTCGCCCGACTATGTTGCTGATCGAAAGACCAGGCATAAAACGGGTTTTATAATACTTAAATTTTGAGTAGAAATACATATGTAAAATCAGGTATAAATACTTAGCCGGTTACGTGCTACCACGCTTGCCATCCACTTTCGTCAGCCTTAATTTTACAATAAATTTTTCTCCTTAATTAATGTTAAATAATTGAATATCATACTTATTAAATGAAGTATATTGTCATATGTCACTTAAAATCAGTGTCTTTTTATCCAATTTGTGATCAACTTCAACGGAAGCTAACAAATATTTTGATCGTTTTCTCTATTAACTATTAAAAGATAATATATAGCAATACTAAATTAAAATCGATTATAATTAAAATTTATGAAGAATGGTCCGAATTTATTTGTTTATACGAAAATTATATTTATCTTTAATACACTTAACGCCAGCAACTTGCTGTGTTTTTCTTTTAAGGTTAAAATAATTCTAGCGGAGAAAAAAAGCATCTCCAACGTTCAGTTCATTGCAAATAAGCAACATTCCTGGTTGACCCAGGAATATGTTATTCTTTTTCATCTACAACAGGTTTAAAAATTCATCTGTGACGCAGATATTTTGACTGACCTGTAAATTACCGCGTCCGGTGTCGGGTGTTTTCAAAACACTGATATTCGAACAGGGTAAATAATAAAACTTGATTAGAACCTTTTACAATCAAATAATATTATGAAAACTTTCAACCTTTCACACCCAAGCCAATTTTTTAAAAAAATCATTTCTTTAAAATCACAATTTCTGCTTATTGCGACTTTGTTTTGTTTTTGCAATGACCTCACTGCCGGTATCAACACTGGCAATTCACGTAAATTTAAAATCGGGCCCGCAACGAAGACTATCGTTTATGGCCATAAGAATTATCGCAAAACTGTACCGGTTAGCGAAAATCCATCGTTAACAAGAATAAATAGTTCAGCTTTCATCGGATTACCCGCTGTTAGCTATGCGGGCCCTAAAACCTATATAGCCGGCACAGCCATAACCCCGCTTTCACCAACCGGTGGAGGAGCAGCGGCCCCGGCCTACAGCAGCAGTACCACTACGCTGGGCTCGGGCTTTAATATCCCGGCTGGCGTTGCCGTAGATGCCCAGGGCAATGTCTTCATCGGCGACCAGAACAATAATGCGGTTAAAGAGATCCCCGGCGGGACAGGCACACCGATTACCATCGCCAGCGGTTTTTCAACCCCCGATGGTGTTGCAATAGATGCCCAGGGCAATTTATATGTAGCGAACGATGGTGGCAACCAGGTAGAGGAAATACCTTTGGTTGGCGGTGTATACGGCACACCAATTGTATTGGGTGGCGCCTTCGCGTTCCTGCAACCCTTTGATGTGGCGGTTGATACCAAAGGCAATGTGTATGTGGCCGACCGCGGCAATAACGCAGTAGAAGAGATCCCTGTCGGCGGCGGCGCAGTGTTTGCCATCGGCTCCGGTTTT
>CAIPFE010000054.1 GCA_903864275.1 uncultured Mucilaginibacter sp. | reverse complement strand
CCGAGAACAAAGTGGATACGCTCACGCTATGCGTGGGCTGTTACTTTGTTCGGTGTGTGGGTATACCAGTACCTTGTAAACGAATATGGTTTCATGCCCACGCTAATTTTTTATATACTCGCCAGTAAGGGGCTAAATGGCAAATATTAATGTCATAATCTTTTTAGCCCTAAAATACCACAATTGTGAAAATCTTAATTCTAACAATCTTTGTACTATTAGTTATATCGTGTAAAGCACCGCATGGAAAACCGCAAACATATTCTGTTTGTACTAAAATGGAATTTTTTAATACCTATACCCATAGACTGGACACAGGATATTCTACTCTTCAAGTCAGGTCGGATACGGTATTAATGTTTGATATTCCAGACCATGATGATATTAATGATAGCAATGCGTATAAATTTTATGGACACGAAGATTTTTATAAACCCGTAGTTTTAAACGGTGATGATAATTATGACATCATCATAAAAACCGGATTACAGTATAAGTTCAAAGTAATTTGGGATGGAGACGACTGCGAATCTGAAGAAAAAATGGACAGCATAGAAAACAGTTCCAGCAATAATTAAAATTAGGTAACAATGAAAACACTAATCCTATTCCTGTTATTGGTCTTAACAAAGCCTCAAACAAAGCCTGACAGCGTTTATATATGCGTTAGCAAGGCATCAGTAGCATATCATCAAACATTAAGCTGTAGAGGTTTAAGAAGCTGTAAGCATCAAATTATTAAAGTGTCTTTATCAGATGCAATAAACAAGTATCATTTAAGAGAATGTCATGTTTGCTATTCAGACTATTAAAACTTAAACATGAAAAGACTATTATTTTTGACAATTTTGCTTTTTTTGATTTTAGATTGTTATTGTCAAACCGGTAAGCAATATGTTTTAATGGGTATAGCAAAAGAGAAAACGCATATTTACAAAAATCACAAAGTGGCTCTTTTGGACTTTACCAAAGCAATAATGATTAATCCTAAAAACGATGAGGCGTATTATAGAAGAGGAATTTGTAAAGACGAATTGAATGATTTTGAAGGTGCTATAGCCGACCTTGATATTGCGATAAATTTTAATTCTAATAATGAATTCGCATTTCACGAAAGAGGTAGAGCTAAACTTGGTTTAAAATATTTTAGTGATGCAAAAAAGGATTTTGATACTGCGATTAATATTAATCCAAAATATGAAAACGCCTACTGGAGTAGGGCAATGGTCAATGATTCGTTATCTGATTACAGTCAAGCAATAGCTGATTATACAAAGGTTATAGAATTAGATTCAGAATGTGCAAAATGTTTTTTATTCAGGGGTTCCGAAAAGAGTAAATTGAAAGACGATGTTGGAGAAATTGCTGATTTAACACAAGCAATAGATTTATTTAAAATAGAGATTAAAAAAAACGCAAAAGATGATTCTTATTTTTCAAGTGTAATTTTTATTGGAATGGCCTATGGTATGAGAGGCAGTTGTAAGTTTGGTTTAGAAGATTACCGGGGGGCTGTTGCTGATTTTGACCAAGATATAAAATTCATCCCAAATGATAAGGGTGCTTATCAGGATAGAGGATCGTGTAAATTTAACCTTAACGACAAAGAAGGAGCATGTTTAGATTGGAGTAAAGCAGGGGAATTAGGAGATGCAGAAGCCTATGATTTGATAAAGAAACATTGCAATTAAAACTATATACCTCTACAGCTGGGATAGTGTCTTATAAAAACAGCTCTCAACCCTTCGGGGGGTAAATAAGGGGCGTACCAACCCCGGCACCCCTAAAAAAATATTTTTACATTCAAACATGTGGGATAATACCCGTATCAATTTTTCAGGAAATTGCTAATAGTATTTCCAATATTCTGTAGTACGTCTATGGTTATTCCGAAAAATAATTCAAGCAACCCCTTTAAATTAAACTTGACACATAAAAAATACATACGTTTCAAAAAATTGTATCAATGCAAGTTTTTGGGATAATACCCCCTTTTTACAAGACCGGGGACGTTGAAAGAGGTCGAAAAATCTCAATGGGGGTGGGCTGAAAAATGGAAATCAATTTGTTTCAATTCACACAAACTTTAATCTATGTTCTTAAAATAAAAGGGACGCTACCTAAATAGCACCCCTTCCAAGTTTTTACTGATAGCGACATCAGTAAACAAAGGTAATAATTAAAATTCGATTGAAAAAAGCCCTCGAATTGCTACCAAATTTGCTACCAAAAGCAATTAACACCCACAAAAAAGCCCTATACATAGCGTATAGGGCATATTTTACTATAGGGTTGCGGAGAGTTAGGGATTCGAACCCCAGGAACCGGTAAAGGTTCAACAGTTTTCAAGACTGCCGCAATCGACCACTCTGCCAACTCTCCGGGCGCAAAAGTACAAAACCGGGCCGAATTGCCAAACTTGATATTGAGTTTTTTTTGTTGAAGCTAATTACCTGACTGTTAGTCGGTTGTAGTAGTTATATTGGTCGGAGATGTCGTACGGGGTAAAGTTATCGCGTTTTTTCGTTAGCCGCCAGCTAAAACATATGAAAAATATTGCAAATCAAATGATTGCAGGCATTTGTATTTTAATCTAACCTTATGCCCGCATCACTTTCTTATCGTTGCCTGCAAAAAATTAATTTTCCAAACGCCGTTTATTTTTCTGAAAGTGGCGCTTTCAACCCAATCCAGGCTTTCCTTGCCTTTTGCGAATACAAAATCCGCATGATTTGTATAGGTAACATCACCTGATTGAGTATCGACATTTATTTTAATGTTTTTCATTTCATATTTTACGGTAAACGGCATGTGGCGTTTAATATTCATAAATGCGCTGTCAGTATTCCAGATGCTGCCGTCTTCGTAAAGCATAAAGTCGCTGGTGGTTGCCATCCTCAGTTTCGCGAAGTCTTTAGTCTCGATTCCGTTAAAAAAGTTGATTAACACCTTTTTTAATTGTTCCGGGTCATCATGTGCTTGAAAAGGTTTGGCGGCTGTCAGGAACAAAATAATAGCGGCGAAGAAGGTGAAGATGATTGATTTTTTCATATTTTACTGCGTTTTTAAATGTGTGATAACAAAGGTATCATTAGTCTTCACCAGTCATTGTGCAGGAATTCTCAAAATGATTAATTGAAAAAAACGACATTTTTCTTTCTTTGCCGTAATGTTTCTTTGGTGAACGCGTCTTAACAGTTAAAAAAGATATAATGTATTTTACAGAATTGCCAGACCACTCCCGGCCCGGGTTTGACGAAGGGTTGCATTTCAGCAAATTCAAAAAATACAATGTTGTTTTTAATGCTGAGAGTAATAACGGGCATTGCGATAGTCATGTAGGATGCCTTTCGCTGAAAATTGTGCTTGCCGGCGAAGAATGGTACGGCGTAGGCAGTCGCCAGGTTGCAGTCAGGCCCAACCAATTCCTGGTTTTAAATAATGATCAAACGTATTCGTGCCGTATTGTCAAAGGTAAAACAGCCAGGGTGCAATCCGTATTTTTTAAGAAGGAGTTTGCTGCGACAGTATTTCAGGATACCATCCACAACGAAAAATATTCGCTGGATCATCCTTTTGATCCCGCTGAGAAAATGCCCGAATTTTTTCAAACACTCCATAGCATCGAGCCCGAATTGCAAATGCAAATGACACAGCTTATAACAGCGCTCGATAGAAATGGATATGATAAGTGCATGGTCGATGAGCATCTTGTTTTTTTACTGCGTTACCTGATCGGGATCCGGCAAACCGATTTAAGACAGGTAAATAATGTGAGCGCACTCAAATCAAATACCAGAACAGAAATTTACAAACGGCTGTGTATTGCCCGTGATATATTGCATTCATCATTTATGGATAATCCGGACCTTAACCTATTAAGTTCGATGTCCTGCTTATCGGTGCCCCAGCTCATCCGGCAATTTAAATGTGTTTTCAATACAACGCCGCATCAATACCTCAACCAGGTAAAACTTAAGCACGCTGCAGAATTGTTGACATCAACCGACAACCCTATTCAACAAATAACATGGCAGTGCGGCTTTGAAGACATGAGCGCATTTTGCCGCAGCTTTAAGGCTGTATACCTTGTACAGCCAACTGCGTTTAGAAAACAGGCGGTTTTATAAATCGTCTTTGTTTTATTCAACTCATTTTATAAGCTTCTTGTTTTTTCTAAAACCATTTCTAAAAGCCATGAAAATCCACGGATAAAAAACAGTGCTCCCTGTCAGTGTTTAAGATGATCAATATCATTCTTTAATCTCTCAAAAACGAGGAATTTTGTATCATTAAAGCATTGACTCATGAGAAATATACTCAAAATAGCCAACACGATCAAAGCAACTAACAGAATATATTTACTTTTGGGCGTAAATATCCTGGCGTTTTGCCTTTCTGTTCATGCAAGGGATGTTAATTCGCGCGTAGATGTTAACACTTCATTTTTATCAAACGCAGATACTTCGATCTCGTCTACTTTACATTCAACTTTAACTTCGCATAAACATGTTTTGTATTGCCCGCAATCTGTCGACCGGATCTATAAACAAAATGGTTATAAACTGTTGTGGATAGCCCCTGATTCGGTAAAAACCCATGCTTCAGAAGCCATGCTGATGCTTGATTGTGTGCTGCAGTTTGGTTTGAATTATGCAGACTATCATCCCCGGTATCTTACTTATGAAAAACTTAACACACTAACGCAAAAATTCAGTAAGCAAAGCGACGGCGAAAAGGCCGCCTTTGACCTCATACTTACCGATGCAATGCTCAGTTACATGAACCATCTGCATTATGGCAAGTTTCACCCCGATTACACGGCAAGGCAAATCGACGCTGGAATCAGTGGTTTTGACGCAGTCGCAACATTAACCGATGCGCTGAGACAAAAAAATTTAAACTTCATAGCTACGATATTAACCGTTCAACCTCAAACAAAAGAATATAAAAGCCTGCAGTACCATTTGCACCTGCTGACCGGCTTGTACACCGGTGATTGCTATGAAATGCCCGATTCAACAGTACGAAAAATTGCCGTCAACCTCGAACGCCTGCGCTGGATAAATAGCACCACAAAAACGTATATCAATATCAATATACCTTCGCACACATTGACCTTTCACCACGCCGATACCGTGCAGGTTTTCAAAATTATTGCAGCCGTTTACGATCCCACAAAACCAAAGTTCAATAGCGGCTTTGATTATTTTACTTTGACACCGCAAAATAAAATATACCAGGCGTTCAGCAAAGCGCTTTTAGCCAAAGTATCAAAGGATAGCAGTTACCTCGAAAATAATTTGGCCACGCGTAAATTGAAAAGTGATTATAATTCAGTTATTACCAAAGGGTTAATGGATAAGTATCATAACCCCGGATTGATCGACTTCCATTTCCCCGGCCTTTCACGCGTGTACCTTTTCAGCGGATCAGAACAAAATAGAGAAAAAAAAGATCTAACGAGGCTGAGCAGCGAGTATATGGTTGTTGAAAATGCCGGGAAATTAAGCGCCCTGCTATTGGCCAATGATAACATAAGTGAAACAACAAGTCATTTACAGAAAGCAATCAAGGCCAATCAAATTAAAACCTATATACTGAAAAATGCAATGCCGATCAATGTAACTTATATAACATGCCGGGTAAGTAACGGTGTGGTTATAACCTATCCTGATGGCTATGGACTCGATAAAACGCTTGAAATGGCGCTTTATAGTAAAACACAACCGTTAGCGATGAAATAACATACCTGGTTAACCGAAGCTTTATTGGAGTAAAATAAGGAAATCATTCATCCGCCGCTAATGGCGGTTCGCGCAGGCGCCAATGATAACACAACGGCTGCTCCTATAGAGATTTCGCTGCTATTATCAGCGGCGCAGCTATTTCTATCTTCCCTAATTCAAAGTATATATCCTGAAAGCGCTACCCTCCCTGGCCGCTTACGCAGAAGAAAACACCCTCTATAGTTTAATATGCTTAAGGCCATATCCTTATATGAGGAAGGTCATTTTTTTACTGATGTCTTATGATAACCTTTAGCTATTATTAAAAACGATGAAAAAAGATAAGAAACTTCCTGCGATTATTTATGCGGGCTGCGGCTTTTCCCTGTTGCTGGTTATCCTGGTAGGAGTTACTTCCCTGTATTTCTCGGAGCGCCAAAAGCAAAAGGAATACCGGGTTGAGCATACTTACCAGGTTCTTGAAAAAGTACATACCGTTTATCATCATTTGTTCGAGATGGGGATGGATAGGCAACGGTTCCGAAGTACGGGGGAGAATAGTTTCTTTCAATCCTATAATAATCATAGTGATAGTTTGCTAAATGACTTAAGCCTGCTGCAGGGATTAGTAGTAGATAATCGCGGGCAGTTTCTTCGGACGATAGTCCTCAAACAAAGGATCAGTGATTTGTTAATGTTCTGGGCGGGTGATCATGCTAACCTCAAGGATTATGATGCCACTTCACGTGTCCGGTTTACTTTAACCGAAAAAGAAAAATTGGATAAAATCAGCCTGGAAATTGCTTCGATGAGCGATGTCGAGCGTGGACTCTTAAAACGACTGGGAAACAGCAATATTGTGTTAAGACAATGGGTAGAATTTACAATAACAGCCGGCATATTACTGATTCTTATCCTGGTATGCTTCTTAATTTATTTCATTTTACAGGAATTGAAAAACAGGATAAACGCCTATGAAAAAGAAAAGGAAATGAACCAGCTTAAAAGCAATTTTATTTCCCTGGCATCGCACGAGTTCCGTACGCCATTAAGTTCGATATTACTTTCAACATCCCTTATTGACAAATATATATCGGTGCACGATTCGGCCAATGCATCCAAGCATAGCCAAAAAATAAAAACAACGGTTGGTAACATGAACAGTATACTTGAAGATTTCCTGTCGCTGGAGAAATTGAACGCCGGCAAAATCAACCCTGTATTCCGGCACTTTGACCTCGTCGACCTTTGTGAGGAAATTACCGAAGAAATGCAGCATATTGCCAAACCGGGCCAAACTTTAAGCTTTGAGCATGTCGGCACCGAAAAGACAGTGAACCTGGACAGGAACCTGGTGCGGAACGCTATTGTCAACCTGGTTGCCAATTCGGTTAAATACGCCGGGGAAAGTGCCGCTATTATTCTTAAAGTTGATATTTCGGCCGATCATGTTGCTATCAGTATTACAGATAACGGTGTCGGAATTGCTGAAAACGAACAAAAGGAGCTGTTTACACCATTTTACAGGATAAACAATACAGGCAATATCCCGGGGACTGGGCTTGGTTTAAGTATCGTTTCGCGATATGTAAACTTGATGAAAGGGAAACTTTCATTTTCGAGCGTACCTAATAAAAAGACCTGTTTCGAAATGTCTTTTAGTCTGGCATCATAATCAAAGGTGGTCTCAACAAAATAAGGCACAGTTATCTAAATTATCGAATGCCTGGCTAACTCAATAAATGTTTTTCCACACAAACAAATTAAGTGCTTATCCGTTAATTATATTGTAATGTGATAACAGCCCTAACGTAAATTACGCCTTTTAGACAGGAGTAATAGTGATGACTACCGACGGACCTTAACACGACTCACAAAACCGGATTTGATATTTTATCTGGATCCGTGCCCTGGTTACTAAGCGCTCCAATTTGTTTTATAAGTAAACAAAGAGATGGCACCGGTTTACTTTTGAATTTCCGCAAAATCATAATTAAATGAAAACTGTACTATTGATCGAAGATAATACTGACATTCGGGAAAACAACTGTGAGTTGCTTGAACTGGAGGGCTACAAAGTATTTGCAGCAGAAAGTGGTGAAATAGGTATTGTTTTAGCAATCGAACATAAGCCGGATATTATTCTTTGTGATATATTGATGCCAGGGATGAACGGGTACGAAGTTTTTACTGAGTTACGAAATGATGCTGCCACTTCCGTTATACCACTGATATTCATCTCGGCAAGTGTTGAAAAGAAGGCCATTGATAGCGGGATTGCCATGGGCGCTAAAGCATACATCCAAAAACCTTTTGACCCCCAGGAATTATTCGATGTTTTAATAGATTGTCTTAAAGAAGCGTAGCCCTTTTAAAGAAACTTGTCAACGATTCCGTTATCATCTGGCTTGTCCTGATATTCTCTTACGGCTTTTCGTTCGTAAATTGTCTTAGCATTTCGGCGCCGTTTACCTCCCTGCTGATCACTTCGGTTTTCATTCTGCGATATTTTAACGTTCAGGTTATTAATGAGCCTTTTAAAAGCCCTCGCCGGGTGATGGCACTTCAAATGGTGGTACCTCGTAAGGGTTTTCGAACGGCACATAGCCGGGATCTTCGTTTGGAATAACATCCGGGTTGCCCGGGTAAACCGGTGGCTCAACTTCCCTTTGCTTTTCAGGCTGCTGAATTTCAGGCGCTTTTTCCTGGTTCTTTGATTTTGTCATGGCCGATGGAATAATTATCAAATGGAATTAGGCTCAAAGAAAACAAACTTAACCGCGGGATATAATGACGTGCGTCAGGCTTTTGTTTGACAGTGGTCATTAATTTAATTTACAATGCAGGTTAAATTTGAGTTCACAAAAACAGGAATATTATGGAAAATAAAACAGGCATTACCATCCTTCGCGACCTGCTGGATGAAGATACACGCAAGTTTACCACCGGCGAAATACACTTGCAATACAACCTGGAAGTTTGGATGAGAGAAGCTGATTCCCTGCAATTAAAGGCAGTGCTGCACAAATATCTCGATTACATAAGGGAGCACGTAAATAAACTCCAGGCTTTTTTTGTGCAGGAAAACATAAATTATATAAGCTTCGACAACCCGTTAATGAATGCATTTATTAATGAAGCAAACGAAAAACTGGCAGCCTGTACAGATGTTGTTATTAAGGATGTTTGCCTGCTGGCCTGCATACAAGGTATCAATCATTATAAAATGAGTGTTTATGGCACCGCTTCATCATTTGCCAAAGCAATGGATCTGGGTACATCTGCGGCACTTTTCCGCGAAATGGAAATAAATGAAAAGAATATCGACCATAAATTATCGCAATTAGCTGAACATGAAATAAATATTAATGCCATAGCACCCCTTTTACTGACCGTTTAAGCGGGAAAAGCTTGTTGACGTTAGAAAGCTTGAAGCAACAAAAAAGAAAAATGTTGGGCAAATTAAGTGACGAACAGATAGAAAACCTGTTGAGAAGCCAGGCTTGGGGCAGGATCGGCTGTCATTCGGATGGCGTTACTTACGTGGTGCCTGTAAACTACATATACGATGGCACAAACATTTACGCACATTCTGACGAAGGTATGAAAGTTACCATGATGCGTAAAAACCCGGAAGTATGTTTTGAGGTTGATGTTATTCACAATACAGTTAACTGGCAGAGTGTGATAGCATGGGGCAGGTTTGAAGAACTTACAGATATGCATGAAAAAGAAGAAGTCATGCAAAAACTTATAGACAGGGTTATGCATTTAGCGCACACTGAAACGGCCCATCCTTCGCACGGCATAACAGAAAGGGAAAGTGATATAGGAACCTTTATCGAGTTGATATTATACAAAATAAATTTGAGATGGAAAACCGGCCGCTTCGAAAAAGGATAGAAGAAGATTGGCACACAGCAGCACGATTCCCTTGCTGATAATGATAACCAGGGGCACTTCTATTTAATCAAAGCACTTTTGATCAAAGGCATCACTTTAGCGCCGATCAGCTCAATTGAATTAATCAGCTGGGCATGCGTTAGTCCTGCGTTATCCATTTGGAAAGTGAACCGGGATACGCCGCCAAGGGCCTCGCTGTGCCGCAAAAGCTTTTCAGCCACTTGTTCAGGGCCTCCGACAACCAATACACCTTTTGGTGCAGTCAGTATGTCAAACTGGCCTTTCGTAACAGGCGGCCAGCCTCGTTCCCTGCCGAGTTTGGTCCACAGCTCCGCATAGCCCGGATAGTAGTCAGCAATGGCTTTTTCGTTAGTCACCCCAACATAGCCCGGCGAGTGTAGCCCAACTTTTAGGTGCTCAGGTGTAAAACCAACTCGCCGGCCAGCCTCCCGGTAGAGATCGACCAGCGGCCGGAACCGGTGTGTCTCACCACCGATAACGGCAACCATTAAAGGCAATCCCAAAGTGCCGGCCCTTACAAAGGATTCCGGCGTCCCGCCTACACCGAGCCAAACCGGTAATTTTTCCTGCAGCGGCCTGGGATAAACCGGCTGGTTATGCAATGCCGGGCGGAACTTGCCCGACCATGTTATAAATTCCCTGTCGCGTATCTTCAGCAGCAGGTCCAGCTTTTCTTTAAACAGCTGATCGTAATCATCGAGGTCAAACCCAAAAAGCGGGTAGGCTTCGATCGAAGAACCACGGCCAACCACCATTTCCGCTCTTCCTTTCGAGATCAGGTCCAGCGTGGCAAAGCTTTGAAAAACCCTTACCGGGTCAGCGGCGCTTAAAACTGTAACGGCACTGGTTAAGCGGATACGTTCCGTTCTCGCGGCGGCTGCAGCCAATATAACGGCTGTGGCAGAGTCAAGAAATTCCTTTTTATGATGCTCGCCGATTCCAAAAACATCGAGTCCTGCCTGGTCAGCAAATTCAATCCTGGCCAGCAATTGGTCCATGGCATCAACGCTGGTGAGCGCATGAGCGCCGTACATCGCCGAAGCAAAACTATCTATTCCTATTTCCATAACGCTTTCGTCTTTCAATCAGACACCTGCAAAGGTCGGCCTTTTAAGTGTCGGTCTAAATTTTTCAATATCATTCTCTATAATATCCCGGTCATTTTTAAGTACCGGCCAATTTTCATTCGGGGAAGATGCCGGTGACCACTTGCTGATTGTTATGGCTGTCAAAAACTTCGCAAAGTATTATTTGTTATAAGTTACAATTTGGCAATCATTTCACACTAATCCGTAGCATTTTTTTATCTTTATTGAGTGAATTTTATTCATACCTCTTATACAGCTTCCTGGAAAATGAAATATATTTTTATTGTTTTATTGAGCTGGTTAAATATCAATCATCCTGCGCAGGATCTTTATACCTGTAAAAACGTACGGATAACCCTTTTTTCGGCTGCACTTATAGAAGACATCAGCGCTACATCACCGGCGGGCGTTTCGGTATTTAATACCAATACCGGCGAACTGGATTTTAGCGTGGCTATAAGCTCATTTCATTTTGAGAAGGCCTTTATGCAGCAGCATTTCAATTCAGACTATATGGAAAGCGATAAATATCCGAGGGCCACATTTAAAGGGAAAATAGCTGAACATATTGATGTTACCAGGGATGGAACTTACGCGGTAAACGCTACAGGAGAGCTGACAGTACATAACATTACCCAAACACGAACGATCCAGGGCAGCCTGGCCGTGAAAAATGGCGTTATAACCATGGCATCGGAGTTTATGGTTAAATGTGCCGACCATCATATAGATATACCCCAGATTTTATTTTATCATATTGCCGAAAGTATTAAAATAACTGTTTCGGCTAGTTACACCCCTTATAATAACCCATCAAAATAAATTTCAGCTATGAAGAATTTTATTATATTATCAGCATTTCTTATCATAAGCACCGGGTTAATGGCCCAGAAAGCCGACTCCATAAAAAAAGCCACTGCGGCCGATTCATTATTCAATTCGATGAATACAGACAACAAAAAGGAGCCTGTTGCTATTTTTGAATCCTCGAGGCTTATTTTATCACAATCTAGCGAAACAGTTAAGAAGAACAATTTTAATTTCCTGGTAATGCACCGTTTTGGCGATATTGCAGGAGATGACGGCGGCGGCGAATATCTGTTTGGCCTCGACAGAATTGCTGATCTGTATATCGGGTTCGAATACGGGCTAACCAATGATCTGAATATCGATTTCGGGAGAAGCGCGATGCCAGATGAAGGTGGGCTGGTCGATCTTGAGCTCAAATATGCTATAATGCACCAAACGCGTGATGACAGCTCGCCATTCGCGCTGACTTTGATCGGCGAAACGGGGCTTAAGCCTTACGGTGATTTTGATAGCTTTAGTGACCGCATGTCGTATTTTGTGCAGGCAATTATTGCGCGGAAGATCTCGCGCCGTTTGTCCATACAGGTTGCGCCTTCATTTGTGCAAAATAATTTGCCGGTTCCAAACGCGCCCGGAAGTGGGAATGGGTTTTTCTCGGTATCAGCCACCGCGCGAATAAAGGTGACCAAGTTAATGAGTATAATTGTTGATTATGCGCACCCGTTCTCTACCTTCAGAAACAACAATGGGTTTAGCGACCCGCTTGGTTTTGGCATCCAGTTGGTAACTGGTGGCCACGTATTTACGCTTAACATTACAAACGCCAGGACAGCTTCAGAAATTAATTACTTAAGCAATACCACATCAGATTATTTCAGGGGAAATTTCAGGCTCGGGTTCACTATCGCAAGGATGTTTGATTTTAATCACAAAGAGAAGTATGAACCTAGAAAATGATCGCTTTAAAATTTGGGATTTTTTTTGAGAAGATTGCTGGTGGGTTCCTGAAAAAGTATGTTAAAAACTATCCACCATCTCCATTTCGTCCACTTTTTCGTTGTTCTGCCTTAAAACCTGGTCCAGTTCTGTTGAAGAAATCTCCAGCAAGCGTAGAAATTCTTCTCTTTCTTCATCGCTTGCTTCCTTCAGTAATGCCACTAAGCTCAGAATGGAACAAAGCGGTTTTCTCAACTCATGCGAATTTGACCAGGCAATTTGCATAAGCGTTTCGTTGGAAACCTTAATTTTTTGATAAGCATCCTCCAGCTTTCTTTCTTTCTCAATAAGTTCTGTAATATCCGTCGCCATTACCAGGTTACACTGCTGGTTATTAAATAAAACAGGATACGAAACAATTGAGACGATAAAAGTCCCCCCCGTTGCTTTTAAATGCTCCCTGATACCAGCCAGCCGGGAATCTGCCGGGTTTTTAATTAGACCATCTGCAAGTATCTCAGGTTCCACCGCAATGTGTATATCATCAATATTCATTTTCAGGAACTTTTTCCTGCTGTACCCATATTTTTCAACAGCCGCGTTATTTACCTTAACAAACCTTAATTTTTCGTTATAAATCCACAAGGGGTTGGGGTTTGATTCAAATAGCTGCCGGTATTCTTCTTCGGATTTGGTTAGCTTATGCTGCTGCCTTTTAATTTTAACATACAGCACGTAGCTTATGATGATCACGAAAACCAGGTCGTTCAAACTCCGGTACGAGTCTTGCTCGGTAGGTGCTAAATGCCTGTAAAAAAAGGTAATAATAGGATTGCTGAATAAAGCCCAGCAAATACCTATTAATAAAAAGGACAAAGGAATTCTAACCGAGTTAAACATCTATATTTAGCGTTACACTTCTTTATAATCCTTTTACGTAAAATTTTCTTTTAGGGTTGTTTTTTGTTGAATGAGTTAAGGATATTTTCCGTTTATCGCCAATAAAATTTGGGGAGGCGTTTATTGATATTGACCTTTATTGGCTGTTTGCGCCCCGTGATCGTCGCCATCATACTTTTAAAGCACCTTCGAAAGGATAAGCTGGATAAAATGAACCAGCAACAAATTAAGGAAGCAGAGGATAAAGTAACGGTGAAAATTTAATCAGAGTTTATCAATAAAAAACAAATAAAAATGGAACAAAGCACGCAAAACACCGCCCTCCTGGTGATGGATATGCAGGTGGGAATCCTTGGCATGCTTCCGGATGCCGGGGCAGTTATTGGGAGGGTTGCCGGGGCAATAGCCAGCGCCCGTGATAAGAAAATACCTGTTATTTATGTAATTGTTGGCTTCAGGCAGGGCTCGCCTGAAATAAATATGAACAATAAAGGCTTCGCCGCCAGTAAAGAAAGGTTTGCCAATGCAAATATGGAGGAGTTTATGAAAGTTCACCCGGATATAGCGCCACAAGCGGGTGAAGTAACCGTTATCAAACGTCGCGTAAGCGCATTTACAGGCAGCGACCTCGAAGTGATTTTAAGGGCCTTCGGCATTCAGCACATGGTGCTTACCGGCATTGCTACCGGCGGCGTTGTATTATCAACTTTACGTGAAGCCGCCGATAAAGACTACCGTTTAACCGTAATTGCCGATTGCTGCGCCGATGGCGACGAGGAAGTACACCGCGTACTTACCACGAAAGTTTTTCCGCGTCAGGCGGATGTGGTGACTTTGGAGGAATGGAGTAAAATATAAAGGCAGGATTAGATTTGACAACTTTTAAAAAGTTGTCAAATCTGTCCGGCTCACCCGCCATAAACACATTTTCCGCCAATAAATGTCTGTTCAACTTTAATTTGCGACAATTCTTTTGGTTCGGTTTTTAATGGGTTTTGATTTAAAATAATAAAGTCGGCCAGCTGACCCGGTTCCAGCGACCCTAACTGTGGTGTTTGGCCAATAGTCGCGGCGCTAACGGTATAGGCTTTTAAAGCTTCGGCTACGCTGATAGCTTCATTAGGCGCAATTTCAAAACCTTCATTATCCCTGCGGGTTACGGCAGCTTCAACACCTTTCAGCGGATTTAAATTGCTAACCACGGGCGCGTCTGATGATAATGCCGTTAATATGCCATGCTTTAAAACTGATCCGACCGGGTAACACCTGTCGATATATTCCTGGTCTAAATATTGCCTGAAGTTTTTGCCAAGCTCGCTGATAAAAATGGTTTGCATGGAGGTTGCAATATTGTTTTTGGCCATAGCTTCCAGGTGTTGCTCTTCCGGTAACCCCAGGTGTTCTATACGTTTCAACACACCGGGGAACGATCCGGCTAAGCTGGTATAGCAATCCACAACAAATTTGATAGCGGCATCGCCTATAGCGTGGGTAGCTAAACCTAACCCTATTTCCATTGCAGCCCTCCCCAGTTCAAGGTATTGTTGTTTTTGCAGACGAAGCACTCCCAGGTCACTGCTGTTTTTATAATGTCTTTTCAATGCGGCGGTTTTCCCGCTTAGGCCGCCGTCGCTAAAAAACTTTACCGTGTTCACATTAAACCAGGGGGAAGAATAATATACGGGTAAAGGATACGGTGCTTCTCCCCCATCCGGCAATAAAATGGGTATGGCATTCAAACGGAAGCCCAACTCACCGGCCGCATTCATTTCGTAAAAAGCCTGTAAAAGCAAAGGGTCGACCGCCGGGTCGGTAGCAGCGGTAATGCCGTTACTGTACAAACGCTGCCGCGCAGCCTTGATCATTATTTTTAATTCGTCTTTTGTATACGGCGGTATATGTTTGCTAACTAAACCTAATGCCGTTTCCGAAAACACCCCGTTGGGTTTCCCATCTGCACCAAGATACATTACACCGCCATCAGGTACCGGGGTATTTGAGCTAATATCACATAACTCAATCGCTTTGGAATTGCAAACGGCAATATGCGCACAGGTGCGGATTACATATACAGGCTTGTGTTTCACTACTTTGTCGAGGTCATTTTTATCAGGCATCCGCCCGGCCTTCCAACCCGCTTCGTTAAAGCCCCGTGCAGTGATCCAGGCCACATCCGGGTTTTGCCGGTTATAGGCGCTGATCATTTCCAGCATTTCATCCAGACTGCCCGCCGACCGTACATCCAGCATAAAAGTATCCAGGTTGCCTACTTTCCAAATATGGATATGCGAATCGTTAAAGCCCGGCATTAGTGTTTTACCACCCGCATCGATCACTACCGTATTGGCTTGCACCAGTGATTTCAAATCATCCCAGCGGCCAACGGCTTTTATGCGGTCGCCTTCGATGGTAATCGTATCACAACTGCTATTATTAAAGCCGTTATGAAACGAAAGTATATTAGCATTATATATAATAGTGGATGACATGATTAATTGATATATTCAAACGCTCATTCGCGTTAATTTTAAACCAATACCGCACTTCTTTTCGCCTGGGCCCTTGCTATTGCATCTTCCAAAACCTGCAGGCCTTCGGTTAATTGTTCGTCTGTAATTACAATGGGCGGCAATAGCCTGATACAATTACTAAACAGCCCGGCGCGGATCATAATTAACCCGTGTGCACCTGCGTCCCTTATAATTTCAAGCGTGACTTCTGCATCGGGTTCTTTGCTTTCGCGATCCCTTACAAACTCCATCAGCCGCATGGCGCCAATGCCCCTTACATCGCCGATCACCTTGTATTTTTCTTTCCAGGCTTCTAATGTGATGCGGATAATTTCGCCAACCTCGTTTACTCTTTTTAAAAAGGCATCACTTTTCAATATCTTAATGGCTTCAATCGCAGCCACGCAGGCAACCGGGCTACCGCCGTAGGTGCCACCGATGCCTCCTAAATGCGGTGAATCCATTATTTGAGCTTTACCTGTAACAGCACTTATCGGCATTCCAGCACCGATAGATTTGGCACTGACAATTATATCAGGCACCACTCCGCAATGCTCAACCGCAAACAATTTGCCGGTACGCCCGGCCCCGCATTGAATTTCATCAGCTATAAAAACAATGCCATACTTGTCGCAAACTTCACGAATCTTGTGCAGGTAAGGCGCTGGGATAGGTAAAAACCCACCTTCACCCTGCACAGGCTCAATGATAATTGCCGCAAGCGATTCCGGGTCGACTTGCGAAACAAATGCTTCCTCAAGCTTTTTAGTGCAGAAAGCTACATAGTCATCTTCGCTCATGCCATCAATGCCACGGTAAGTATTCGGCGCTGCTATCCTATAAATATCCGAGACATACGAACCAAAACCCTTTTTAAAAAGCGAGTATTTACTGGTAAGACTTAAAGTAAGCAAAGTACGACCATGGTAAGCGCCTTCAAAACATAAAACAGCATTACGCTTCGTATAATATTTGGCAATGTTAACTGCATTCTCAACAGCTTCAGAACCCGAATTGGCCAGCAATGTTTTCTTTGGGAAATCGCCGGGCGTTACACTGTTCAGCAATTCGGCCAGGTCAAGGTATGGCTCCATTGTGGTGACTAGCGAGCAGGTATGGATATACTTATCCAGTTGCAGTTTGATAGCATTGACAACATTTTCGTTGCGGTGGCCCACGTTGATCATACCGATACCGCCTGCGAAATCAATCAGCTGGTTACCATCCACATCCCAAACTAATGCGCCTTCCGCCCCGTCAACCACGATCTCCGTCGATTTGGCCAGGCCAGATGGCAGTGCGTTCTTTCTTCTTTCCAATGCCGCGATCCCCTTAGGTCCTGGCAATGCTGTTTTCAATTTTATAAATGACATGTTTTTATTTTTAGTCCGGGAGTCGTCCCGATAGTTATTGGGACGAAAGTCCGAAAGTTTAAATTTTAAACGCAATTAAAATTGATGCCGGATTTTCCTTCCTTCTTTCGGACTTACCGACTTCCGGACTTTCGGACTTCCTCACACCTCCTTAGCAATATCAATTTTTATCAAAACCCCGTAATTGCCACAAACCGGGTCATTCAGATAACCTTGTATCAGCGCGATTGGCTCAAACCCAATCTTCATTTGCGGGGTGATAGTCGGATCGGTCCTTTTCCCTGCTATCAGTTCATTATAATACTGTTGCCCGCTCATTGTTTTGCTGAGCTTCCCGTAACCGCTCATCATCCCAACGGTGATCTGCCCCTTTAATCCCAGCTGCCTGGCTATGGTGTGTCTCGCACGGTAAAGCAGTCTGGCCAGGCCAAGGCCCCGATAGTCAGGGTGTATGCCAATGTCCAGGCCATAAAGCCAGTCCCCACCAGGCTCATGATTGGTCATCCACCCGCCGGCAATGGTTTCTTTAAAAGTATGCTGGTGGTTGGCAAAGTCGAAAGTGCTGCGCATAGTCGAGGTCATGCCAATCACTTTATCCTTATCGGTTATTACAAACTGCCCTTCCGGGAATATCTCCAGGTGTTTTAAGTAGTGGTCTTCTAAAAAAAGTTCATCCCCAGCCAGGGTCGGGAATACGATCCGCTGCAATGTTTCCAGCTGCGCCGCGTGTTCAGGCCGGGTATTTTGTGTTACCAGGCCCGAATTTGTTGTGACGCTATAGTTTTTTATGATGGTTTGCATTTTCAATCTTATTTAATGGATCGTAAATCCTAAAATGATATAAACAACCGACGACAAAACAAAGGCGATACCGGCATAAGGCAATTGTGACAAGCCATGGTCAAGGTTATTGCATTCCGTACTTTGGGCTGTAAGTACCGTCGCATCGGAGTACAAGCAGGCATTGGAGCCAAATACGCCAGCGCTGACCACCGCGCCGCAGTTAAGCAATACATTTGAATTAAAATGAAGCGCCAGCGGCACTACCAGCGGAATGGCAATGGCATACAAACCCCATGAAGAACCTGTAGTTACCGCGATAACCGAAAGAGAAGCAAAAACAATCACTGGCAAAAACTCCCTATTCAGGTATGGTGACGCGGAATGCAGCACATATTGGGTGAGCCCCATTTTGTCGTTCACGTCTTTAAGCACATAGCTCATCATTAATATGGCGAGTGCGTAAAGCATACTGCCAAATCCACCGAACATGGTTTCGGATAATTGTTTAAACGTGCCTACTTTTATGATAAGATAGTAGATAAAAGTAAACGCCACTGCTACCATCACACCTTTCAGAGCGTCTTTATCCAGGTAAATGGTTGCAACGAGCAGCACAAAGATGGGGATCAAAAAATAGATCACTTTTGATGGTTTTGCCGGGTTCATCGGGCTCACATCCAGTACAGCATTATCGTTGAACTCCGAAGCGGCAACCTGCCCGGTTTCTTCCACTCGGATATCGGCCTTTTTTAGTTTCCCGAACCAGGGGAGTATGCCGTAAATAAATAACGGGATGATCAGTATCGATACATAGCCATAGCAAACAAACGGGATCATTTTCCAATAGGTTACCAGGCCCTGCCCAGCGGGGGCGACATGCGATGTTTCGAGGATCTTGCCGACAAAAATCGTCCAGGTGGAAAGCGGTACCACCACGCACCAGGGCGCTGCGGTCGTGTTTACGATATATGCCAGTTTTTCGCGGGATATTTTGAAGGCGTCGGTAATTTTCCTCATAGAAAACCCGACAGTAAAGGCGCTCATATAATCATCCAGGAAAATAAAAAGCCCCAGCAGCCATGCACCCATCAAGGCGCTTCGTTTGGATTTGATCTTCGTTAAGGCCCATTCGCCGAATTTGAGTGTGCCTCCGCTCCGTATCATCAAGCCTATCAGCGAACCATATAATCCGCAGACCAATATCACCCACACCGAGCCATTATCGCCCATTATCCGCTCAAAAGAGTCCACGAAATTGGAGAATACATTACTTTTATCATGGAACCCGATAATAGCATACCCCACCAGGCAGCCGATCAGCAAAGGCTCGAAAGATGTTTTTTGCTTTATCGCCAGTATTATTACTACTGCCGGGGGTATTAATGCTATCGCGCCGTAGGCCATTGGTTAATTATTGATTTATTGAATTAGTGAATTAGTAATTGACGGAATTATAGTTTTTACTTAAGACTTTCGGCTTCGGGCTTAAGACTTTTACCATATTCCTCCAATACTGATCAGTTTCTTCTCGATATACTCATACAGCCCTTCGCTGCCGCTTTCGTGGCCATTACCACTGGATTTCCAGCCGCCGAAAGGCAGTTCAGTGCCATGAGGAGCCCATTCGTTGATACCGACGATGCCAAACTCCAGGCCTTCGGATACTTTGATGGCTGTTTTTAAATTATTGGTAAAAGCGTAGGCAGCCAGGCCGTATTCGGTATCGTTTGCTTTAGCTAAAGCATCGTCCATATCTTCAAAACTGAATACCGGCAGCACCGGGCCAAATATCTCATTTCGCGCCAGTGTTGAGGTTTGGTCAAGATTGGCCACTACGGCAGGCTGGATAAAATAGCCTTTGTGTAAATGTTCCGGCCTGTGGCCGCCGGTGAGCAAGGATGCATTTTCCGCTTTTGATTTCGAAAGGAGTTCAAATACACTGTCGCGCTGCCGGCCGGTGATGAGCGGGCCCACGTTTACGCCTTCTTCAAAACCGCTGCCGACTTTCAACAGGGAAACATATTTGGCAATAGCTTCGGCAAATTGTTCGTACTTGTTTTTATGGATGTAAAACCGCTGCGGCGCCACGCAAACCTGGCCATTATTACGGAACCGTGCTATTGAAGCGACTTTCGCAATTTCGTCAACATCCACATCATCGAAAATTATTACCGGGGCGTTGCCGCCTAATTCCAGCGAAAGTTTGGTGTTTGTTCGTGATGCACCATCCATCAATATTTTACCAACACGCGTACTGCCTGTAAAGCTGATCTTTTTTAAACGCTTATCATTCAACATAGCTTCACCAACCGGGGCCGCATCAGCAATCAGCAGGTTTAAAACTCCCGGTGGTAAACCGGCGCTGATCAGGGCTCGCATTAAATGATAAGCCGATAGCGGCGTATTTTCCGACGGCTTTGCCACTACCGTGCAACCAGCAGCAAGCGCGGCTGCCCATGCGCGAGCCGGATTATAAGCCGGAAAATTCCACGCGGTAATGATGCCGATCACCCCCATTGGCTGCAGGATCACAGAGCTTCGTTTATCAATACGGTTAGTGGGGATTACGCGCCCGTATGCCCGCTTGCCTTCTTCGGCATACCATTCAAATAAATTAGCAGCCACCGTCCACTCGCCGCGTGCTTCCAATAAAGGTTTACCGCTCTCAAGCACCATGTCGTGGGCGATGGTATCCAGGTTCTCCCTTAAATAATTGGCAGCTTTTTTTAGTATTTCGGCACGGTAATAGGGCGTTGTTTTACTCCATGTTTTAAAAGCTGCTTCTGCAGCATCAATGGCTAAGACCGCATCTTTTTCGTTGCCGAAACTGATTTGGGTTATAACTTCTTCGGTTGCGGGATCGATCAATGGTATTTCCAGTTGATCAACTGCTTCTATCCACGCTCCATTAACAAATTGCTTATTTACTGACATCACTGATCTCCATTTTTGACTCGTTAACACGTTTGCCTGATAATTGGGCAAGCCCTGCTTCCATAATATCAAGTCCCTTATTCAATAACTCTTCTTCAATCACCAGCGGACTTAATATCCTGATGACATTACCATTTATCCCGGCGTTTATCACTATGAGGCCATGATCGGCGCAATAGCCGATCAATTTTTTGCATAGTTCGGCATCAGGTTGAAAAGGGTCGTTATTCTTTACCAACTCAAAAGCCATCATCGCGCCAAGCCCGCGTACATCGCCAATGGCGCTGAATTGTTTTTTGAAACCGTTGAACCGCGTCCTTACAATATTACCGACGCGCTCACCGAGGGCATTGATATCGATCTCCTCCATATAATTCAGGGTAGCCATCGATGCGGCGCAGCTAACCGGGTTGCCCGGATAGGTACCGCCGATTGTTGAGGGTTTACAGGCATCCATAATATGTGCCTTCCCGATCACCGCGCCAATAGGCATACCGCTGCCCATGCTTTTTGCCCAGGTTGATATGTCCGGCAAAACATCATAATGCTGGTAGGCTGCCCATTTGCCGGTACGGCCAAAACCGCTTTGTACTTCGTCAAGGATGAACAAAATACCATATTTGTCACATACCTCGCGCAAGCCGCGCAGGTATTTTTGCGGAACTACATTAAAGCCGCCCTCACCCTGTACCGGTTCGATAATAATGGCTGCTACCTGCGACGCAGGTACATTGGTATGAAAAAAATCTTCCAGTTCCCGTAAATGCTGATCTGAAAAATCATCAAGGCTGGCGCCATTTCCATAGCGGTAATAATCAGGGAACGGGATGCGGTAAACTTCGGGTGCAAACGGGCCACAACCTAATTTATAACCCACCTTTGAAGTAAGGGTCATGCTCATCATCGTTCGCCCGTGAAAAGCCCCGCCATAACAAATAATGGCGGGCCGCCCGGTTGCCTGCCTGGCTATCTTTATAGCATTCTCCACGCTTTCAGCGCCCGAATTTGTAAGCATTACTTTGGTATGCTCACCATGAGGCAGTAAACCGGCCAGCTTCTCAGCTAACTGCATATAGAGATCGTACGTGGCCACATTGAAACTGCAATGGATCATTTTAGCGGCTTGCGCCGCGATAGCCTCAACGACCGGCGCAGGACAATGGCCTGCATTTACAACACCGATCCCGCCTGCGAAATCGATCATTTCTTTTCCATCCGCATCCGTTATGATCGCTCCTTTTGCGCTCACTGCTGTTGACGGATTAAATATGCCTATCGCATCCGGTACAAACTGCTTCCTTCGGGCTAATATTTCTTTGCTGTTCATTTTATTATTTTTTTGTGATTTCACCGATTTATAAAATTGATTTCACCGATTTTCAATTCTATTCACTTCTCGCCACTCACCATCTCACGCCTTCACCGCCATCGTCTTCATTACCATTTCCGCCGCGGCGCGACCTGTTTGTGCGCCGCCGTTCATGTAGCCCTGGAAATCGCGGCTTACGTGTTCGCCGGCAAAATAAATTTCTTCAACCGGTACGGCCTCCCAACCGGCCAGGGTGCTCCATTGCCCGGTTTTAAATGAACTGTAACCGCCTTTTGAATATGGGTTTTGAGCCCAGCAAAACTTTTTTGTCTTATTTGAAAAAGCCTTATCCATTCCCGGAAAAATGGTGTTTAAAGCAGGCACAAATTTGGCCGCCAATGTTTTTTGATCTTCGCCATTCACCATATCGCTAAAATCCCCGCCGCCAAAAACAGTAAAAGTGCCTTCGTCCTCCGACTGCGACTGGCTGCCATCCCAACCACAGCCAAAACTCTGGTCGGTAAAGGTGTAGCCCTGGTAGCCGTTTTTGCGCCATGGTTTATGATCTACCCCGACAAAAAACTTACTGCTGTTGCCATAACCAATTTCGTCAATAAATTTTCGTTTACCGGCAGGCATTGGTATGTTAAAGGCTATTTGCCTTAATATAGTAAACGGAATGGCTATGATTATCTTATCGGCATTAATTGTTGCCGTGTTCCCCCGTTGGTCAAATTCAAGGCTATAGCCCTTGTCCGCTTTACTAACTGCTTTAAGTTTATACCCGGTTTTTACCGATGGCTTTACTTTTTCATAAATAGCATTGGTTAAATGCTGGCTTCCGCCTTTTATTTTAGATACTTCATGATCGGGCCCGAACAACTCATATCCGTTTTCGTTTGCCGCCGGCGGTACAAACATGATCAAAAAATTTACTGCCGATTGCACCGATGCTTCCATGCCATACTCGCGGGTCAGCGTCACATTTAAAAAATCAAACAGCCAGCCTTTTATCCCTATGGAAGTAATATACCCGGTGATAGACTGCCTATCCAAATGCTCAAATTTTGCCGCCGAATGGTAACTGATAATTTCGGGTAATGATTTTATATCCTTAACTAATTGGTTTACAAATGGTTTTAATGCGTTAATTAAATCATTTTCGCTATAATATTTGCCGCCGAAATAAAGGGCTTTGGGTTTTAACGTATCCTTTCTCAAATCGTAAAAGGATAGGCCAAGCTCATTTACAAGCTGAATAATATCAGTATGGGTTGTATCAACATACTCCCCCCCCACATCGGTCGTTATCCCTTTGCCAAACTCATCCTGTAAAGTGAACATCCGTCCCCCAATACGGTCAGATGCTTCATACACAGTAGCTTTAATACCTTTCTTTTGTAATTGGTAGGCTGCATTCAATCCTGCTATCCCGGCACCGATTATCGCAATTTTCACTTTATTGCTTTTACCGCATGAGGAAAGGCTCAATATGCCCGGTGCCAATGCAGCAGCACCGGCTGTTACAGCAACTTGTTTTAAAAACTTGCGGCGGCTTTCGCTATATGCATTAAATTCTACCAATGCTCCCTTATCTTCCTTTACCGCAGCGTGGAAGGCTGATTTTAATAAACCGGCAAGTGAGTGGTGGGGCATTGTTTAATTTGTGAATTAGCGAATTGGTGAATTTTTAATTAGCCATTTGGTGAATTAGTGAGTTAATGAATATCAAAAATTTACGCTTTTATAATTCACCAACTCACCCATTAGTATCCCGGGTTTTGCACTACTGCCCCGTTTGTTGCATTAATTTCTCTTTGCGGTATCGGGAAGCAGGAATTTGCCTGGGTTATAGTAAAACTGGTTAGCGGCTGCAAAATATTAACTACTTGCCCCGTACGCGCCAGGTCGAAATAGCGGTGCCCTTCAAAATTAAATTCGGCACGGTCTTCGTCTGATACGGCCTGGGCATAAGTCGGGTCATCCGGGACATCAGATGGCCCTAAAGGAGCTAAGCCCCGGTTAGTCCGTATCATATTTATATCGGCAAGTCCATTTATCCGTCCAAGCGCTTCGGCACGGATCATATACATTTCAGAGATGCGGATCACATAAGCCGGGTTATCTTTTTGTACCAGGTCGCTGCTGTATTTTAAAGTGCGGTAATACGATCCCGAAGGGTCAATTGCCACCAGGTTAGCACGCAGGTCGCCGGTGCGGTTCGTCAAAAAATCAGACAGGTCGGTGTTGGCCAAAAATAAAACTTCGGTTGACGCCGCACCCAGCCGCGCATAAGTAGTAGCATTATATCCGCTTTGATTTTGCTGATCAAACGGCAACTCAAAAACAGATTCGCTGCTATTTTTAGTAGTGTACATCGTTTGGAAAGTATTTTGATTCAGCACCGTGTATGCGCCGTCATTTATCACGAGGGTAGCGTATTTAGCTGCATTAGCGTAGTCTTTTTTGTAAAGATACACGCGCGCCAGCAACGCATTTATAATTGCCGGGTTAATATAATTGGGGCTACGGTCAGCGTCGCCGCTTAATAAGGAGGCCGCCTGGTTCAAATCATTTAATATAGCTGTATAGGTAGCCGCTACCGTACTGCGCGGCACAACGCTGCCGCTCGACTGCACACTTGTAACCACCGGGATGCCGAAAGCCGATGTTGGGTCCCAATGATAACCAAAAGCTCTTAATAAATCAAAGTGCGCCATCCCCCTGAGCGCCAGGGCCTGCCCTTTCACTGTATTCAAATATTGGGTTGACGCCCCGGTAACGGTGCTCTCGCCAGTTAAAATGGCGTTTGCGGTAGCAATGGTTTTATATATAGCCACATAAGTATTTGTGGTATAATTGTTTGATGCCGAAACGCTAAAGGCCCCAAACTCATTTAATAAAGTATTGTTATACCCGCCTGCTACCCCGTTATCACTATTCAAATCGCATAGCATCAAGTAATCGGCGCCATAGTACTCCTGCACTTCTAATGAGCTGTAAAGGCCTGTTAATGCTTCCGAGAGTCCGGTCGAGTCCTTAAAAAGCTGTTGCGACTGAACCCCCGTTGGTGACATTTGCTTAAGCTTGGCGCAGCTGCTTATCATAATTACCGTAGCTGCGATTAAACTGAATGCTGATATATTGATTAATTTCTTCATTTGTCTTTGATTTAAAATTTAAGATCTAAACCTAAACTAAAGGTACGCGCGGGCGGATAAGCCGCATAATCGATGCCCGCGGTTTGATCATTGCCGCCGCCTGTCGAGCTTACTTCAGGGTCGAAACCGATATATTTTGTTACCGTGAGCAGGTTTTGGGCCTCTGCATAGATTCTTATATTGCTGAAGTATTTCGTTTTCCCGACGTTATAACCCAAATTAACCGTGCGAATTTTCAGGAAAGAGCCATTTTCCACAAACTCACTTGAATTTGGGAAATAGTTTTGTAATAAAAACGAAGGGCGCGGGATATCGGTGATCTGGCCGGGGTGCGACCACGCTTTTAGCACCCTCGTATCATTATTGGCGTAAACCCCTCCTAAATAGGCGCCGCTGGGCGTCGATGCGCTGCTCCAGCCCAAACTTTCGTAGGTTGTGCGTATCAGGTTAAATACTTTGTTGCCATAGCTGAATTGCGTGGCTATTTGCATATCAAATTTCTTGTACCTGAAATCGTTATTAAAGCCCCCGTAGAATTTTGGCCTCGGGCTGCCGATGGTTGTTGCGTCGCGGGTAAAATTCACCTGGTCGGCCCGCTCTTTGGTTCCGTCCCCGGCATAATAAAGCGCATCGCCGTTTGCCGGATCAACACCAGCGAAACGAACGCCTAAAAAAGTGCCCACGGGCTGGCCAACCTTTAAAATATTTGTTGCGTTTTGATCAGTGTACGAGTACACATACTGGTTGTCAACCGCCAACGACTTAACAATGTTCGTCAGGAACGAAATATTAAATGAGCTTGTCCAGGTAAAGTTGTTGGTTTTGATGTTGTTAGTGGCCAATTGAATTTCCAGGCCTTTATCTTCAATTTTCCCGGAGTTGGCGTAAGCCCACTGAAAACCTGTTGTGCCGGGTATTTGTTCCTGGTTTAACAGTTTATTTTGGTCAGATATAAAATATTCTATCGAACCATTGATAAAGTGGTTAAACAATTCGAAATCGGTACCTATATTAAAAGTAGTATTGCTTTGCCAGGTAAGCGGGGTTTGGGCCAAAATATTATAAGGGACAAAACCCACGCCCCCATTATATTTTCCTGTTCCCCAATACGGGTAATTTTGATAATCGGGCACATTGTCCTGCTGGCCCGATAACCCATAGCTGGCGCGTAGCTTTAATGAAGTAATATACTTGTTTTCTTTTAAAAAGTCCTCGTCAGAAAGGTTCCATCCTAATGAAACCGACGGGAAATAACCCCATTGGTGCCCCGGTGCAAATTTCGATGAGCCATCAGCGCGGATGATAAAAGAAAAAAGGTATTTGCCATCATAATCATAATTGACCCTGGAAAGGAACGAGCGCAGGGCTTCATATTCCAAAGGATAAGGCTCCAGAATATTATAGCTTGTGGCGGCATTGTTAATATTTTGGACATTGCCGGTCTGCGGAAAACCTAAGGCCTCTTCTGCCGAGGTTTGTATCTTGCTTGCCTGCTGCGAATAACCTGCCAGTATATTTAAATTGCTTTTATCAAATTTGTGCTGAAACGTAAACAGGTTCTCATTAACCCAGGTTAATTTTCTCGATTCACCTAGTAAAAGTTTCCCGTTATCAGCCTGCGCGTCAACAGTTATTGCCGGGAAATACTGGTTATCGTTTACATCGGCATAATCAACTGACCATGTGGATTTGAATGAAAAATCCTTAGTGAATTTGTATTCGGCAAACAACGAAGAGGTCAGCCGGTCGGTATAGGTATGGGCATTGATTTCCTTAGCCGATTTAACCGGGTTATCAGATAGCCAATACGCCTGGTACAGCGTATAATCGGAGTAAACACCCGGAGAGGAATAAACCGGCATTAAAGGCGATGCGCCCAATGCATTGGTTACCACACCGGTATAGGTGTTATCATTAAAGCTGCGCTTATCGTCGGAGTAGGTCATACTTACATTCATTCCAAACGATAAATTTTTGGTTGCCTGGTTATCAATATTTGCACGCAAATTATAGCGGTCATAATAATTATTGATGATTATACCATCCTGCCCGAAATAACCGCCGCCTATAAAAAATTTCGTCTTGTCGTTACCCCCGCGTGCTGATAACTCGTAATTGACAACAGGAGCGGTACGAAATATGGCGTTTTGCCAATTGGTATTGACGCCGCTTGCCAGGTCATAATATGGCGCAGCTGCATCGGGTATCGGGTTCCCATTGGCATCGACGATGCCAGCGGTGATCATATCTGCCAGGGCAAAGTGAGGGTTCGGATTATTTGTTGCTATATCATTATTATAAACCCAGATATCATTCGAAATTGCCGTGTTGGTAAGGTTATAAAATTGCTGGGAGTTTAAAAACGGTATTTTCTTTTCGACGTTTTGCATACCGTAATTTACATTGAAATCGAATGTAGTTTCGCCTGCTTTGCCGCGTTTGGTAGTGATCAGCACCACACCGTTGGCCGCGCGCGAGCCATAAATAGCTTTTGAAGCGTCCTTCAATATTTCTATCGACTCAATATCGTCGGGGTTGATATCCGAAATGGAACTGATATTCTGGCCGCTGCCTACTGATTGTCCCGAAAGGTTATAGGATGTGCCAAGGGACGAATTACTTTCACTTTCCATCGGCACCCCGTCAACAACATATAATGGGTTTTGGGCGCCGCGGATACTTACCAATAAACCTGCGCCCGGCGTACCCGAGGGCTGGGTAACGTTGATGCCCGACAATTTCCCTTCAATACTGGCGGCTAAGTTTGATACGCCCGGCTGATCCTTAAACTCTTTATTCTTTATGGAAGATATAGCGCCGGTAACATCACTCTTTCTCTGGGTGCCATAGCCAACCACTACCACTTCTTTAAGCTCCGACTTTGACTCGTCCAGTGTAATATTGATGGTAGTCTCTGATTTTATTTCAACTATCTTTTTATCAAAACCTAAAAAAGAAAATGCAAGTATATTACTTGCCCCGTTTAGCCTTATGGAAAAACTGCCGTCCACTGCGGTTGTAACTCCCTCAGTGGTGCCCTGTATCACCACAGATACTCCAGGCAAAGGGTTTCCCTGTGCATCCACAACGGTTCCTTTTAATACATGGCCTTGCGCCATGGCCCTATGGGGGGCCAGATAACAGAGCAAAAGGACCAATAAAGCTGTAAATACGCGTAGATTTCTCTTCATAGAATGGTGGTTAAGGTTGAAAGCTATTATTTGGGATGATCAAGTAACGCGTTTTGTCGGTATAAAATTTTCTCATTAGTTATTTTTAGGGCCCTTTATTAAACCTTCGGGTTTTATAGTCTAAAATTAATATTAAACCCCATTAAATGCATGCATTTATTTTAACTAAATATCATTAAGTCAAATGAGTAAAAATGCAAGTCAAAATATTTTTTTATTTTATTTTTTAGCCATTGATCTGTAATTAGTTACGGTTGGTCAGATTTAAGTATATTTGTTGGTCAAATGTTTGACAAAAGCTGATTCGATTTGACCAAAGATCTAAAACAAAGATTTGACATACTTCGCGATAAAATGGAAGTAATATTAATGTGAATTTAAAATAGTACCGGGGAATTAAATAATGCTGCTAACTGAAAAATTAAAGACCGCAATTGAGGAGCACCCTGATATAGTCGCCACCCTGAAAAATAAAAACCGCGAAAACAGGTGGGAAGGTTTCACCCGCACACATTTTAATTTGGTTGCGAAAGTCATCAACAAGCAAGTCAGCAAAGAAGTGTTGGTTAACCCCGACCTTGTGGAGATGAGCCTTATCATTGGCAAACAAAACCTTGAAAAGCAACTCCGGGTGTTAAAGTCAAACCATGTATATGATTTTATTAAATACTTAAGCAACCTGGGCCAATACCGGGTTTTTAACTGGATAAGCGGCAAAACATTGCAAAGCTATTGGAACGGCGGCGAAGCAAAATATATAAAGCTGAATGCCCTGGCGGTTTTTTTACAAATACCATTCGCCGATTGGGATGAATGGCAAAAAGTACCGGTAGAGCGTCGGGAAGTTTACCACAATAAATTGCCGGGAAATTCATTTTCCAACAACGGTTTTAGCCGTTCGTCAATGGCTATTATTAAAAGTTATTACCTCGGCGATTATTTTTTGTACTATCCTAAAACAGACGGCAGCAAAAATATTATAAAAACCCCGTTTGTTTTAAAAGAACTTGAAAACGGGCAAGTAGTGGTGAGGTCGGTTTCGGAAGGGCACCGCTACAGCGGCAAAGTGATTGGTATCCGCGACGGCTGCCTGTATATAAATTGCCAAAACCTGGATTTCGAGGAAATGGAGCAGTACGTATTTAATATAGGGCTGGAAACCAAACCGCAGGTATTATTCGGGGTAAGCACAACCGTGAGCGTGAGAAACAGGCGGCCCGTTGCCTTGAAAAATATATTGGTAAAACAAACTGCCAACCATAAAAATTTCGATAGCATACCCGAAACCGAATTAGCCTTTGATAAAGTATTAACTGCCGATGGCGAGGAAGCAATTATTGTGAGCTATTTTAAACATACGGCCAATAACATTATAACTACTAACAGCTGCCGTAAGCTGGATGACGTAAAAAAGCTGGTGAGTGGTTAAAGTGTAAAAAAATCGTTTCACTTTTCCTGCGTATTGCATCGTAATAATTAAAGTTCTTATTTTGCGATGGCGGCTTATTTGAACAATTTTGCCGTTTTTTTAGCCGGGAGGCTGATTAGTTGTGCACTCCCTAATAAAATTTAAACTGATAAAAATATATTGATGGCCGATACGCGCAGGGATTTTCTTAAAAAAGCGGCTTTATTGACTGGCGCCGCCGGGCTTGCCAATATGCTGCCTTCGTCTATACAAAAAGCGCTGGCAATAAATGCCCCCGAAGGCACCACCTATCTTGATGCCGAGCACATTGTTATACTGATGCAGGAAAACCGCTCGTTTGACCATTGTTTTGGAACACTTAAAGGCGTAAGGGGTTACAATGACCCGCGCGCAATTGATCTCCCCAATAAAAACAAAGTGTGGCTGCAATCGAACGAAGCCGGAGAAACTTACGCGCCATTCCGTTTGGATATAAAAAATACAAGTGCGACATGGATGGACTCGCTGCCCCACGCGTGGGCAAACCAGGTAAATGCCCGCAATGACGGTAAATTCGACAAGTGGCTCGATAATAAACGGAACAGCAATCCCGAATTTGCCAATATGCCATTAACTATGGGCTATTATACACGCCAGGATATTCCGTTTTATTATGCCATGGCTGATGCTTTTACTGTTTGCGACCAGAGTTTTTGTTCGGCATTAGCGGGGACTAACACTAACCGGGTTTATTTTTGGACCGGTACTATCCGCGAGGAGCAAAACGAAAAATCAAGGGCCCTGGTATGGAACGATGATATGAGTTACGGCACTTTGAATTGGCCCACGTTCCCAGAAAAATTGGAGAACAAGGGGATCTCATGGAAGTGCTACCAGAATGAAGTTGCCATTGATACCGGCTTTGAAGGCGAGGAAGACGCCTGGCTGTCGAATTTCCAGGACAATTCCTTGGAGTTTTTCGCGCAGTATAATATCCATTTGCACGAGTTGCACCTGGCCGCCATGGAAAAAAAATCGATCGAGCTTCCCGGGAAGATCGAGGAGCTGAAAAGTCGCATTGGAGGATTATCAAGCCGCGATAAAAATCTCAAAAAGTTGAAAAAACAGTTAAGAGAAATGCAGGGCGACCTTGAAGATGCCAACAGGGAACGGGCAACCTGGCAAGCAGACATGTTTGAAAAACTGTCGGACAAAGAAAAAAGCCTCCACAAGAAAGCTTTTCAGACCAATAAAGATCATTCTCACTACCGCCAGCTTACCGACCTGAAATACAAGGACGACGGCACCAAACGTGAATTAAAAGTACCCAAAGGCGATGTGCTCCACCAGTTCAGGGAAGACGTGAAAAAAGGCAGCTTGCCGACCGTGTCGTGGCTTTCGGCTCCCGAAAACTTCTCTGATCATCCAAGCGCTGCATGGTACGGCGCCTGGTACATATCTGAAGTAATGGACATCCTGACGCAAAACCCGGAAGTTTGGAAAAAAACCATCTTTATTCTTACTTACGACGAAAACGATGGCTATTTTGATCATGTGCCGCCGTTTGTAGCACCGAATCCCCATAATCCAGGCACAGGTGCGGTTTCAAAAGGTATTGATACAAGTGTTGATTTTGTAACCCGCGAACAGGAACTAGAGAGGAATGATTTTCCTGAAAAGTACGACCGCGAAAGTCCTATAGGCCTGGGTTATCGTGTGCCGATGATCATCGCCTCACCCTGGAGCAAGGGCGGATGGGTAAATTCGGAAGTTTTTGACCATACTTCTACCCTGCAGTTCCTCGAAAAATTTCTATCGAAAAAAACAGGGAAACAAATACATGAGCCCAACATCAGCGATTGGCGGCGTACCGTCTGCGGCGATCTTACGTCGGTATTCAGGCCCTATAATGGCGAAAAAATACCGAAACCTGACTTTATAAAGAAAGATCCATTTGTGGAAAGCATCCATAAAGCCAGGTTCAAAGAGGTGCCGACTGACTATAAAGTGCTGAGCGGGCAGGATATTGCTGTGATCAATAATGACCCCCACTTTTCAATTTATATGCCCCGTCAGGAAAAAGGCATCCGCCCATCATGCGCTTTATCTTATGAGTTGTATGCAGACGCGAAATTAAATGAAGCTAAAACTGCGGTTGAAATACAGTTTAAAGCTGATAATAAAGTTTTTGGGAAAGAGGAGGCTTCCGGGGCGCCTTTTAATGTTTATGCGCCCGGCAGCTATCTTCACCAGCGGGAAAATGAGCAGCCGGTATTTGAGCATGTGCGTACCTGGGCCTACGGGCTGACCGCCGGCGACAGTCTAACCGCCAGCTGGCCGATAAATGACTTTGAAGATAAGAATTACCACTTAAGGGTTTATGGCCCCAACGGATTTTACCGGGAATTTAAAGGCAATGCAGAAGACCCCGCAGTTCAAATTCACTTTGATTACCATCGAAACGTAGCCGGCAGCAATGAGCTAAGCGGCAATACCGAAATATTACTGGTTAATTTAACCGGCAGCACTAAGCAAATTGAAATAACAGATAACGCTTATAAACGCAATAGCCAAAAAAGCACTTTGGAGCCATCAGGTAAAACCTCTTTAGTACTGAACCTCGAAAAAAGCTTTGGCTGGTATGATTTCACTGTAAAAATAGCCGGCCATACCCATTTTGAAAAAAGATATGCCGGCCGCGTAGAAACCGGCCTACCAGGTTTCAGCGATCCGTTTATGGGCAGGGTGGTTTAAGAATTCACAACAACTATGGCCATCCCGTCATGCTCTTTGCTCCCGACTGTTTGAATAATGGTTGCGCTTACCTGTTTGTTTTCGGCAAGCGCTTTGTTAAACCTTTTAACCCCGATCACCCTTTCGTCGGTGCAGTCGTCGTCCAAAACTTTGCCTTCGCGTATCACATTATCGGCAACAATCAAGGTTCCGGGCCGCGAAAGTTTTAAGGCCCATTCAAAATATTCAGCATAAGGTGGCTTATCGGCATCAATAAAAATCATATCGAATGGGCCGATTTCTTCGGCTTCAATAAGCGGCAGCAATTCGAGCGCTTTGCCGACCCGTATATCCACAATATTGCCCAAACCGGCTTTAACAACATTTTTATGCGCCACATCTGCATGGGATTGTTCCAGTTCCAATGTCAGCAGGTAGCCTTCGGGTGGGAGCGCCCTGCCGAGCCAGATAGTACTGTAACCGCCAAGGGTACCTATCTCCAGTATTTTCTTCGAATTACTTAAACGCGCCAAAAGCTGCAAAAATTTACCCTGGTTGGCCGATACACTGATGGCCGGTATATCAGCCGCTTCCATGGATTTTATAGTGCCTTTTAAAACACTGTCTTCATAACCAAATAGGTCACTTATGTATTCATCAACCGATTCAAATAGTTCCTGTTCCATAATTTAAAATTAGGAATAAAAGTTTAATTGGTTAAAATAAGTTTTTAGGTGGAAAACAGGATAAATGGTATCGGGACTACGCTCTTACCCTCTTTAACTAATTGGCAAATGAATAATAAACTCCGACCCCTCACCCTCAACACTGTTAACCAGTATGCTGCCTCCATGCCCCTTCACCACCATATCATAAGTTAGGCTCAAACCCAATCCAGTCCCTTCACCAGTAGGTTTGGTGGTAAAAAACGGCTGCATGATTTTTTCTTTAATGGCATCTGGAATGCCAATACCGTTATCCTCAACTTTTATTTTGACCTGCCCATTTTCCTGAGTAGCAGTTACTGATACTTCTGGCTTATAATTACCGCCCGCAGTTTTTTGCTTTTGATTTACGGCATAAAAAGCATTATTAAAAAGGTTAAGTAATACCCGGCCAATATCCTGCTGCACGATATTTATTTCGGGAATAGTTCTATCAAGATGGGTAACCATTTCTGCATTGAACGATTTGTCCTTAGCGCGTAACCCCTGGAACGAAAGTTTAAAAAATTCACCTGCAAGCACGTTAATATTTGTTAGTTGCCTTTCGCCCGAACCGGACCGCGAATGCTGCAGCATCCCTTTTACGATGAAATCGGCGCGTTTGCCATGCTGGTTTATTTTTTTCTGGTTTTCCCTTATATCAATGGCAATTGATTTTACGTCTTCGTAATTGCCATTGTCTATTTCCAGCTGCATCTCTTCGATTAGTTCTGTATTTACTTCCGAGAAATTATTTACAAAGTTGAGCGGGTTTTGTATCTCATGCGCTATACCGGCAGTCAGTTCACCCAGCGAGGCCATTTTCTCGGATTGAATGAGTTGGGTTTGGGTAGCTTTCAGGTCAGTAAGCGTTTTTTCAAGATTATCCCGTTGTGATTCTATCTCCTCTTTTTGCTGGATTATCTCTTCCTTTTGCTCCATTACTTCGTGGGTGCGAAGCTGTACGGTTTCCTCCAGTATGCGCTTCTCGCGTATCAGCGCCAGCGAACGGTAATGAATAAAGCCCCATACGCTTCCGGCGAATGCTAAGGCGAAAAGGACGTAAGCCCACCATGTTTGCCACCAGGGCGGCGAGATGATAACAGCAATATGCTTTTCGGTTACAAGGCCGTTAATGTTTACACTTTTTACTTTAAAAATGTAGTTTCCCGGGGGTACATTATAATAGTTTGCGTTTTCATCCGGGTTAGCTTTTCGCCATTTGTTGTCGTAATTTTCGAGCATATAAAACGAATGATCGTCGCCGGGATCACCAGCAAAATCAATGGTGCTGAAACCAAAGGAGAAAGTACCCTGACTATGGTTTAAGCGTATGCTATTTGTACCGAATATGGACGCAGTTAATACCCCGCCTTTGGCAGGGGCTACCGGCAAGTCATTTAAGAAAAATCGATTAATTACAACAGTTGACGCGGGGATGCTATGCAATAATTTTTCAGGCCGAAAAGTAAAATAGCCACCGGTATCGCCGAACAATACTTCGCCATTGCGCCTCGTGTCTCCGATAGATGTAAGGTAGCTCCCGTTTATCCCCTGGCTTTTCCCATAAATATTTGTTTCGTTATTTTGCAGATTTAACTTTACAATACCCCTTGATGTAGCCAGCCAAAGGTTTTTTTGATGGTCTTCTGAGGCGCCAAAAAAAGTCATTGTCCCCACATCCGCAATCGTAAACAGATCGCTGTTACTATCATATTTGTAAAATCCGCTTAAAGTGGAAGCCCAAAAATTGCCCCGGCTGTCGTTCAGTAAACCCAAAATGGTGCCCTGCTCAAGGTATCTTTTGAAGTGGCCGGTTTTTTCATCCAGTTTATTGAGCCCATTGGACGTACCAACCCATACATTATTGTTTTGATCGGTCCCAACTACCATAATGTTGTTGTTGCTGATACTTGTAGAGTCGTTTTTATTGTTAACGAAGTGCTCAAAGGTTCCAGCTTTGGTATCCATCCGGTCAAAACCCTTATTAGTTGCCACCCAAAGGATACCCGCATGGCCTTTTTTAATGAAATTAACCGTATCCGAGATCAGGCTGTTCGCATTAACGTTTTGATGACGGTAATTCGTGAACGAGCCGGTTGACGGGATAAACCGGAACAATCCAACACTACTTGCCAGCCATTGTACATTGTCATCCCCTTGTTCGCTGAAGCCAAAAATACTGAGGCCGGAAGATACATTAAATGTTTGCTGCCTGCCATCTGCCTGCCGGTGAATTAATCCCTTATTAGTGGCCAGCCATAATGTGCCTGCGGTGTCTTCCAGGATGTTGTTGACAACCGCCCCCAGGTGGGTATAGGGGATATTATGCTGATAAGGGTTTACCTTATAAACTGCACTTGTCCAGGTGGTTAACCAAAATAATCCATCCCTGGTTTTATAACCCCGCCATAATGTCGGATCAATTTTTTCTTTACTACCCGGATCATTGCCATAATGGGTGACTTTTTGTGTTGAAGGATCGTACACATTCAGGCCGCTGCCGAAACTGCCTATCCATATTTTGCCACTGTCATCCTCATTAATAAATGTAATATGATCGTCCCAGCCTGTCATCCTGGTTGTTGCCGGTGGCCCGCTAAGTTTTTCGGGATGAGCGGGGTCGTTTGGGTAGTGTTTAAAGGCCCCGGTTTTCCTGTTCATGGTATGCAAACCGTCGCCGGCTGTACCTATCCAGAAGGTTCCATGGCTGTCTTCAAAAATTGTCTGCACCCTGCTGTCGGTCAAACTATTCGGATTAGCAGCATCATGGATATACCTGGCAAATTTTCCTGTTTTTTTATTGAGCTTATTTAGCCCACCTTCTCCCCTGGGCGTTTCATCCAGGTTGGGGCTGCCTGTCCCTATCCAAATTGTTCCATTGCTGTCTTCATAAATTACCCTTACCTGGTTATTACTCAGGCTTGCGGCATCCTTATCATTGTGCGTAAAATGTGTAAACCTGCCTGTTTTGGGCTCAAATTTTTCCAGTCCGCCGTTGGTGCCTATCCACATGATGCTATCACGGTCCTTTATTATATAACTTACCCTGTCATCCAGCAAGCTGCCCTTATCATTTGCATTATGCCTGAAGTGTGTAAAAATGCCTGTTTCAGGATCAAGCCTGTCCATGCCCCCGCCAAAAGTAGCAACCCATATTATCCCGTCATTATCGGCGAAAACATGCTCCAGCGTATTGACAGCCAGGGAATTTGGATTCCCTGGCTCGTGCTTATAGAGTGTATAAGTATTGCCATCGTACCTGTACAACCCGCTTCCGGTAGCCAGCCATAAATAAGCATGCGGGTCCTGCGTAATGCCGTACACTGCAGTCCATGGGTCTTCTTTTGGAAGTTCAACTGTACTAAAATGAATATCCTGGGCAAAGGCGCGGTATTGCAGGGAAATAAAAAACAATAGGAACGGCAGGTATCGTTTCATAATCAGGGTTCGGTTGGACAGGATAATAATTATGCTAAAGATATATAATATTCAGCTTGATTATAAAGGGGTTGAAAAAGGCAGTTGACTTTGATGCGTCAGCCTGAAAGCAAGTGGATAAGCTGCGGCTGCTTAAGGGTCGAGAACTTTGGCGATCCGCTTATTTTAATATTATTAAATTGCCGCCAACTTTATTACTTTTGAAAATCACTACTGATGGAGAAAAAAAAAGTATTAATAACCGGCGCCAGCAAAGGATTAGGCTTAGCAATTTCGAAAAAGCTGTCGGGCGAATACACTTTAATTTTACATGCCTCCAAAGAAGAAAGCTTTACCCATGTTGAGCCTGGCAGCCATATTTTATGCGCCGATTTTTCGGATCATGAGCAATTAGTTAATTTTTGTAAACAGCTAAAAAAAGAACATGGCGACACCCTTTACGCGGTAATTAACAACGCCGGGGTAACCTTCGATAAACCCTTGAATTTTCAGCCCGACCGCGAAATTGATGCCATGCTGAATGTGAATTTAAGGGCCCCCATTATGATCTGCAAAACCGCCATGAAAATTTTTGGTTTGAGGAATGCGGGAGTGATTATCAACATCAGTTCGGTAGTGGGCGAAAGCGGCAATGCGTTTCAATCTGTTTACGCGGCGACCAAGGCGGGGCTGGCGGCACTTTCAAAATCGCTGGCACAGGAAGCCGCAGCACTTAATGAGAGCCATCATATCCGGGTGCTCAGCGTAGCGCCGGGTTTTGTTGAAACGGATATGACCGAGGCTTTACCCGGGGCAATGAAAGAAAAATATTTAAATATGATCCCGGCAAAAAGGTTTGGAAAGGTTGACGATATTGCCGATGCTATAGCCTTCCTTTTATCTGAAAAAGCATCCTACATTAACGGCACAACTATACATATCAACGGTGGTTTATTATGAATATACCGAGCGTATTAAAATATCTTAAACATGGATAACCTGGTAGGTACCGCCCCAAAAGATGTGCTTTCGCACGGCCCGTCGAAATTACTGCTGGATAAATATCATTGGCATTCTCCTGATTTGGGGATAGTAGCCAGCTATACACCTAAGGAAGCCGATGTGCACGATCATTTTGGGATTTTCAGGGGGGTCGACCAGGTAGAAGCGTTTGCACAGGCAACCATTGTATCATGCGGTGCATTCCTCGAGAAAAAAAAAGTTGGGTGCAGCTACGATGACTTAAAGCGGATATTTATCCCGATTTTTATAGGAATAGGGCCCGTTAGTTTCCATAGCTATTTGGAAAAAGGCGATACCTTTGTTAATATTGGCCATATTACATTTTATAAATTCAGGCAAATGGTGTGCGATGGAAGGATATATAAAGTACCAAAAGGCCTGGATATTGACGATTATTTTAAAGATTTCAATGATGACCGGTTATTAAATTATGACCTTAGCAAGGATTTTGTACTGGTAGCCGAATTATCAGGCGTAACCGGCAGGGCAATAAAAAACTTAAAAAAACAATAAACGCAATAATGGAGAGACAAGAAATAATTGATGGCATCGTAGAAATTCTGAAGACTGTCAGAACGATTAATCCGGATAAATTGGTCGGAATTACCGAAGAAACCGATTTTATTAAAGACCTGGAAACGCCGTCAACCGAAATGATAAATATCGCTGCGAAAGCCGAACAAAAATTTGGTGTTGAGTTTGAAGATGACGATATAGATGGCTTGGGCTCGAAAGTTAAGGACATTGTTGATTTGATAATCAGGGTTAAAGAAAGAGGATAAAATGACGGCAGCCGGCAGAAAAGTGGCAGTAGTGGGCATGGGGGGAGCGTTTCCGGGTTGTAACGGTCCGGCAGATTTCAGCAATAAATTATTTTCGAACAAAAGCCTGATCAGAGAATGGGATAAAGCTATTGCCTTTGGAAAAAATATACGGTCTTCGGTTTCGGGCTATATTACAGAAGCTGAAATGGGCCTTGATGTCATCTATTCCCCGCTTGCTGAAGACTACCCTGAAACTTATATTGATACGCTTGGAAGGATCCCTGATACAAATTTAGCGACGGCTGACATTGGCAGCATTTGGGCTATGTTGGGTGCTCTGGATTCGATCAAAATGGCAGGGTGGACGGCCGGCGAAACCCAATCTGAAAATACAGGTGTTATTGTTGGTTCAGGTGGTGCGGGCCACGCTATTTTACGGCCGGCATGGCATAACTTTTTTGAGTTAGGAAAAAAAACCCGCATGGCCGGTTCACACACTGTGGACAGGGCGATGGTGTACCGGGACGCGGCCAATGTATCCTGCCTCATAAAAAACAAAGGGGTCTGCGAGTCGATTGGTTCTGCCTGTGCAACGGGGTTAGGGAATATCGGGTATGCTTACCGCCTGATAAAATTTGGCCTGCAGGACCGCGTAATTGCAGGCGGCGTAGAAGGGACATCGTTAGAAACATTTATTGGCTTCGACGCGATGCAGGTTTTGAGCCGTGGCTTCAGTCCGGAAGAAAGCTCAAGGCCATTTGATGTAAGCCGTAACGGTTTTGTATGTTCCTTCGGCGGTGGTATGGTCGCGCTTGAGGAATATGATTTGGCGAAGGCCCGCGGCGCAAAGGTATTAGCGGTAATTGATGAATATTTTAACAATTCCGATGGTGACGGCGATATGTTTTATCCATCCTTTGCAGGGCAGCAAAGATTGTGGAAGGGGTTATTAGGCGATAAAGGCTTAAAACCAGATGTAGTTAAAATGCACGGCACATCAACCCCGGCAGGCGATGCGGTAGAATTTCTGAGCGTTGTTGATGCTTTGGGCGAGGACGGTTATCACATGAGTGCGCCAAAATCGCAATTCGGCCATATGCTTGGTGGCGCCGGTGCAGTGGAGTTTATTACCGCGCTGCTGATGCTCGAGAAGCAAATGGTTTTGCCCTGTTTAAATTCGGTTCAACTCAATCCTGAATTAGAATCGTTTCAAAAAACCGATAAATGGCATGGGCCTGTAAAACCGTTGGATGCCTACCGGCATTTGGTGCCACAAAAGGCGTTTGCCAAGGAGATCAACCGGGTTGCTTGTTTAAATTACGGGTTTGGGGGAACGAATAGTGCGATGATGATATCAAGAGATTTGTAAAGCTGGATGGTCAAATATATTTTTTAACAATGTTAAATATCTTTAAATTAGAAGACGACGTCAGTGAGTGACGCCGTTAAGTAAAGATAAAAGTGCTTTTTTACCCTCTTTCCGGTTTACCAGAGAGAGGGTCGACCAGCGAAGCGTAGTCGGGGTGAGTAAACTGGGCGCAATGCATTTGCGCTAACATCGCTCCCATGGTTAACTCACCCGGTCTTCGCTTCGCTGGTCGACCCTCTCTTTTGCAACCAAAAAAGAGGGCAAAAAGCATAAAAATGTATTTCCCATTACTAAATGAGATCGCCTATCGGAGCTAACATTGGCAGACATGATAAACAATAAAAATAAAGTTGCTGTAATTTTTGGTGTAAGAAACGAAAGCTCTATTTCGTGGGATATTGCTTTGAAATTGCATAGATCGGGTTGTAAGGTGGCATTGAGCTATGTAGCCGATACAAAAGACGAAGTTTTGTTTTTGATGCAGAAAAATGGACTGGATAGCGGCTTAACCGCCGAGGTTGATGTACGGGATGAGGCTGAAATAACCACGTTCATGCAAATGGTGTATGATGCAGCCGGCCCAATTGACTATATTTTACATGGGGTAGCATTTGGCAACCAGCAGATCATGTGTTACAGCCTGCCGGGGAGCGACGAACCCGCCCCCTCCTATCTCGATATTCCTTTCGAAGACCTGATGGATTCATTTAATATCAGTGCGTACTCATTAATAAGGATCTGCAGGGTTGCAAAACCCCTGCTGGCAAAAAATGCTTCTATTTTAACGCTTACCTACAATGCTTCGCAAAGGGTTTTTCCGGGTTATGGCGGTATGGCAATAAATAAGGCCGCATTGGAAAATATCATGTTTTACCTGGCGAACTATTTCAGGCAAATGAATATACGGGTAAATGCCATTTCTGCGGGCCTTGTGATGACAACCTCATCGGGGGGCATATCGGGTGTTCGTAAACTAAGAAAAATAAGCAAATATACAGCCCCACTAGGCAATGTTGACGCTAGCGACGTGGGGGATGCGGCCCTTTATTATTTTTCAGACCTGTCAAAAAAAGTAACCGGTAATATTCATTTTGTCGACGGTGGTTTTAACATAATGGGGCTGGGAATTGATGGAGAATGAAATTTTAAAAATGCCGGATGAACTAGCTGCATCCAATAACTTTGCTGTTGGCAACGACCTGGTTTTTATCCACGATTTTAAGGCGTCGTTTAATGATCTCTTCAAAAAAAAGGTTTACACGCCTGCGGAAATGGCTTATTGCGACCAATTCGATAATTCCATGCTGCGTTATGCATCCACATGGGCGGCCAAGGAAGCCGTTTACAAGGCAATAAAACAAATTGATCAAGCAACAATAGGCTGGAAAAAAATTGAGATAATCCGTGACAAGCCTGCCGGACAACCGCAGGTTCTTATCCATAAAAAATCCTTGGCCTTTAAAATAAGTTTAACTATTTCGCATGATGGCGATTATGTTTGGGCAATTGCTTTAATTAAAATCAATTTGCAGGCATCATGACCGACCATTACTTTGAAAATGATTTGATTAACCTTCATTACTATAAGTTTGGTAACGGACCAAAAAGCATGTTGTGCTTTCACGGCTATGGGATGCATGGCAAGCAGTTTAAAATTTTAGAAACCACTTTAGGCTCGAAGTATACCTTTTTCGGGTTCGACCTTTTCTTTCATAAAGAAACCAAATTAAAAGACCAGAGTTTATCCGCCGTAAAAAAAGGAATAAGCAAAAAAGAATTGGCGGCGTTGTTTGAAGACTTTTGCAAAAGCGAGGGAATCGAACATTTCTCAGTTATCGGCTATTCAATGGGCACGCATTATGCGACTATAATTATTGAAGAGTTAGCGGCCATGGTTGATGAATATATTGTTGCTTCCCCATCCTGCTTAAACCCCGGCGCACTGATCCCATTTTTCAGTAAAAATAGAATAGGGAATAAACTTTTAGAGAAACTGGCCCTCAACAAGAGAGCATTGACAAGCATGCTTAAATTATTCAGGCAGCTTAGGTTCATAAACCATGAAGATTATAATATTTTATTCAGCGAGATCGGCACAGCTGAGCTCCGTTTTAATTTTTACGCCTGCTTTACCTATTTGCGTTTTCTTGAAACTGATGAGCTCCGTTTATTAGCGGCTATCAATGAGCAAAACATAAAAAGCATTTTTATATTTGGCAAACGCGATAAATCGTTCCCGCCCGGTATCGGGAGCGCTTTTATTGCAAGGCTGCAACATCCTGAAATAATCATATTGGATGAAGGCCATCAAATGATAAAAAGAAGTTTCGCGACCTCACTAAGTGAACTGTTATTATGATCATCAAGGCAAAACCTCTTCCTTTTACAGTAATCAAATGGGGATCGCTATGCCTGGCCTGGTTTTTCAGGCGCCGTTTTGATAAGATGATCATCCATGAAATCGACATAAAACCCGGGCATTCGTACATCCTGATGTGTAATCATTTTAGCTTTCTGGATGGCTTTTTTGCGATCTATTTATGTTTCAAGTTCCTCAACAAAAAGCAAAAGATAAAGGGCCTTTATATGATGTCGGTAAAAAAACAAATGGAGAAAAACTGGTGGTTGAAACATACCGGTTCCTTTTCAGTTGAACCCGGCACACGGTCAGTAGCTGAAAGTTTAGACTATGCGGCCTCCCTGCTTAACCAGCCCGGCAACGTATTGCTTTACTACCCGCAGGGAAATTTAGAATCAATGGTTATAAGGTACATCGAGTTTAAAGATGGCATTTATGAAATTGTGAGGCGGATTAAAGGCAATTGCCAATTAATCTGGAGCAGCAACCTCATCGAGTATTTTGAAAGCACCAAACCATCAACCTGGTTCAACCTCCTTGATTGCGGCACCAACCGCGACTTTGATTTTGAGGCACTAAAGCAAAAGGTGAATGAGCATCATTTGCAGGCGATCAAGAAGAATGTACGGTTCACCAGGGAACCTATCTAAAAAGATATGTCATTGCGAACGAGGGACGAGTGAAGCAATCTCCTCACCATGCATACTCGTTTCCTGTCAGCGACGAGATTGGTTCTCCGCCTACCGGCGGATCGCAATGACATAGTTATTGCCCTATTCTTTTCAACCCCGCTTTTGCATCATTATCTACGTCATTCTGATACTCATGGTCCTTCATATCAAGCGCCTGGTTGTAATAATCAGCTGCCCTTTTAAAATCCTTTTTGCCTTCAAATAGCCTGCCTGCATTTAGAGCAGCATTAGCGGCATAATAATAGTGCGTTACTTTGCCGAGGTTAATTGCCCGCTGGTAGTTTAAAACAGCCTCATTAAACTTATCCGTTTTATCATAAACCCGGCCAAGCCGGTAGTAATATTCTGTTTTATCCCGCACTAACTTGAGACTGCTTACATCTTTGCCGATGAGTTGTGTGAGTGCTTTGCCATAGTAGCCGCCGTCAAAATAAAACCTGGCCTTTAATAGTTCAATGTCAGGTTTGCTGTCGTTGGCCTCGCGCAAAGCCTGTTTGTCTTTTTCGTCGACAGCGTTACCCCGGGTTTTTACCATTTTTATATAATACCCGTATTTGGGCTGGTCGTTTTGCAATAAATAATAGTAGGCTATTTTTAAATAAGCATCCTTTATTAAGTTTACGCCTTTAAAATCCTTTATAAATTCATACAAAGCAGCTGGTTGTTCGTTATCCAAACGGTTAAGCCTGGCGCAACCTAACAGGTAATTTATGGCAGGCAGCTTTATATATTCATTGGATTTCGGGCTGGCCTCAAAAAAAGCGATAGCTTCATCATTATGCCCGGTTTTGGAAGCGATGTAGCCCTGTAAATATGCTTTTAGTAAACTACCGCTTTCCATTTCCGACAGGTACGAGATCAGCTTAGAATAATCGTTTGTATTACGCAATACGTTTACGTCAATAGTGCTGATAAAAAAGGCCACTTCGTTAATATAATAGCTGTATTTCGTCTTTGGCAGCTCGGCCCTTAGCGTTTCCAACTGCTTAATGCCCGACTGTACATTGCCGCTCATCCCTAAAAAACGGGTTATGCTTTTAAGGTTTGCCGGTATCGATCCAAAGATAATATCCACCAGGGCCAGGCTTTTCCGATTTGGCAAAAAGTCGGGGTATTTGGCGGCGTTTTCCTTTAACAGGTTACCGGCTTTTTTTGCATCAAGCGAAGACGATACATAATCTCCAAACCGCGCCTTTAACAACGACCATTGCAAATAAACCTCCGCCTGAGAAAACAAGTAGTAAGGGGAATTGCTGTCATTATCTTCCAACGACGAAAGCCTCATCGATTTATTATCCTTAAGCTTCTCGTAGTCGTTTTTATTTTCCGATGCTAACAAACTGAAATAGTCGACATAATTATCCAGTAAAATGCTGATCCCATTCTGCGGGTTTTGTTGTTTTTCTTTTTGGATCAGCAACTTCGCCTCGTTCATTTTTAGGCTTAAAATGGCTTTATAGGCATCGATGCAGTTGGCGTCGAAATTAAAGTTAGCCTTTGCAGATAAGGTATAGGTAAGTAAAAAAAGGAAGGGCAGGATGTATTTCTTTCTCATTATGCGTCAAAGATATTGAAAACAATTTACTGGGATAAACAGGACTTTTTACCACTAAGGCCGCTAAGGTTTCACTAAGTGCACAAGGTTTATAATTCCCCTTCTTAGTGTCCTTCGTGAAACCTTTGTGTCCCTTGTGGTTTTGTTTTCAATTAACCAAAAAGGAAATATTCTTAACTAAAACAACAGCAATATTGTTTTTCCACTACAACAAAACAATCCATCCAAACGTATAAAAAGAACAATAATTCGTTGGATAAGTCTCAATGTTCCCGTTTAACCCCGCACTTATTGTTGAAACTTTATCTGATCCAGGTTTGTTAAATGAATAGAAATACTGATAAAGCATATATGAAAGGCAGTAAACATGGCGGACTTATTTACCAGCTATTTGAAAAGCAGCGCATTAAAACGCCGGATGAAATTGCCGTTATTTTTGGTGATGATCAGCTAACGTACAACCAATTAGGCGAAAAAGCAGACAATTTAGCTTCCGCTATATTTGCTGCTTCTCCTGCCTCATTAATTGCCGGCGTAAGTACAGTACGCGCCATTGAAACGATAGTAAGTGTATTGGCTATATTAAAATCTGGCAAGGCTTATTTACCGCTCGATCCCGATTACCCGCAGGAACGTCTGCAACAAATTATTACTGATTCCGGCATTGATCTGTGCTTGACCATATCTTCCCAAAAACACCTTTTCGAGCCGCTATCAATTAATGTTTTAACATCGGATGAAGAATATCCGGCTGCGGATAAAACCATACCGGAAAGCAAATCAGCCTGTTATGTATTGTATACATCCGGCTCAACCGGAACGCCTAAGGGTGTTTCCATGGGCCATGCGGCGATGGTTAATTTACTTTCATGGCAGCAAAAACATTCAATATCCAAAACCGGGGTAAATACCCTGCAGTTTGCGCCGCTAAGCTTTGATGTCTCCTTTCAGGAAATATTTGCCACTTTAACGACAGGCGGCACATTGGTATTGGTTGATGATAATTTACGGGTCGACCCAAACAGGCTGCTGGGTTACATCGAAGAGCGATCCGTTAACCGGATATTTTTACCGTTTGTGGTGCTGCAGTATTTAACAGAGGCCGCCGATGCTGAAAAACATTTCCCGGCTTGCCTGAAGGAGGTAATGACCGCCGGCGAACAGTTGAAAATAACCCCGCAGATAGCGCGGTTTTTCTCGGCACTGCCGGGATGTACATTGTTTAACCAATACGGCCCCACTGAAACGCATGTGGTTACCCAGTTGATATTGGACGGCGACCCGAACCAATGGCCGCCTTTGCCCACTATTGGTATCGCGATTGATGAAACAGAGATATTAATTCTTGATGAAGAATTAAAAAAACTACCTGATGGTGAAACCGGTGAGCTTTGTGTAAGCGGCGTAAGCCTGGCCGACGGTTATTTGAAACGCCCGGAAATGACAGCTGAAAAGTTTGTCGACTGGAAAGAATCAAAAAATAAAACAACAAGAATATACCGCACCGGCGATCTTGCCCGCTACCTGCCCGATGGTAATATCGAATATTTAGGCCGCAGGGATACCCAGGTAAAAATTCGCGGTAACCGGGTTGAATTGGGCGAAATAGAAGTACTGATAAACAGGTTAAATGACATACAGCAGGCAATCGTGGTTGCTCGTGAGGATGTGCCCGGATCAAAACGACTGGTGGCATACCTTGTTTCCGCCAAAAACAAACCTGACACTGAATATGTAAGGAAAAGCATCGAGCAGCAGCTACCCGATTTTATGCACCCTTCCGCCTATGTTTGGTTGGATGAGTTGCCTAAAACCATAAGCGGCAAAGTCGATAGAAAAAATTTACCAAAACCCAGCATTGAGCGGCCGGAGCTAAGCGTCTTATACAAAACCCCCTCCACTCCCATCGAAAAAAACATTACAGCCATCTGGATGGAATTGCTGTTGCTGGATAAAATCGGCGTTGATGATAACTTCTTCCAGTTAGGCGGCAATTCCCTGCTTGCCTTGAAAACAGTTGCAGTATTAAAGCAGCGCTTTGGCTATGAAGTGCCTATTACCAAATTATACCAATATCCTACAGTAAGTGGCATAGCAAAACTTGTGAGTGGTGTAAATAAAATTGCTCCTGTTGCTGTTAAAAAAGATAGAAACAAAGCCGGCAATGGCGATATAGCTATAATAGGCATGGCGGCCCGGTTCCCAGGCACCAATACCATTGATGAATTTTGGGACATGCTGACTGAAGGCAGGGAAACAATCAGTTTCTTTACCGACGCCGAACTTGACCCTTCTATTCCACCCAGCGTAAAAAATGATCCAACTTATGTAAAAGCAAGAGGAGTTATTGATAAAGCCGATGAGTTTGATGCCGAGTTTTTTGGTTTCAACCCGCGCGCTGCCGAATTGATGGACCCGCAGCAGCGCGTATTTTTGGAGATCGCCTGGGAGGCTTTGGAAAATACCGGCTACCTGCCGCAAAGACATTCAGGTTTGGTAGGTGTATTCGCGGGCTGTGGCTACAATACTTATTTCACCAACAACGTTTTGGCCCACCCGAATTTGGTTGAAAAAAACGGGCAGTTTAACATCAGGTTACTAAACGAAAAAGACTACATCGCTACCCGAACCGCTTATAACTTAAACTTAACAGGGCCTGCGGTTGCAGTTTATTCGGCGTGTTCAACCTCTTTGCTGGCAATCGCGCAGGCGGTAAGTAGCATCAGGGATGGGCAATGTGATATAGCGCTTGCGGGTGCTGCATCTATTACATCTCCATTAAAAAGCGGTCACTTTTACGAGGAAGGCTCCATTATGAGCAGCGACGGCCATTGCAGGCCTTTCGATGCAAAAGCTACCGGCACTGTTTTCAGCGATGGCGCAGGCGTTGTGCTTTTGAAAAGCCGTGAAGCTGCCGAACGTGATGGCGATACTATTTATGCCATCATTAAGGGAATAGGTGTAAACAACGACGGCGCTGATAAGGGCAGCTTTAGCGGCCCCAGCGCGCAGGGACAAGCAGGCGCAGTCTCGATGGCCATTAATGATGCAGGCATAGAGGCATCGTCTATTAGCTATATCGAAGCGCACGGCACCGCGACACCCTTAGGCGACCCGATTGAAATCGAGGGTCTCAACCTCGCATTTGGCGTACAAGAGCAAAAACAGTTTTGTGCCATAGGTTCTGTAAAAAGCAACCTGGGCCATTTGACTGCCGCTTCGGGTGTGGCGGGGCTTATAAAAACCGTATTGGCGCTGCATCATCAGCAATTACCGCCGTCACTACATTATCACAACATTAATCCTAATATTGATATTGCGGACAGTCCTTTTTATGTAAACGCCGGTTTAAAGGCTTGGGAAAGTGATGAAAAAAGGCGGGCGGGTGTAAGCTCTTTCGGCGTAGGTGGGACCAACGTGCACGTGATACTGGAAGAATTTGAAAATGTTTTTGTACAACCCGCCGCCAATCGCCCTTTAAGTTTAATAACATGGTCGGCAAAAACTGAAACCAGCGTTAACAATTATGCTAAAAAGCTTGCTGGATTCGTCGAAAGAAATGAAAATGTTAATATAGCAGATATAGCTTATACTTTGCAAAGTACCCGGGCCGATTTTAACTCCCGGCGGTTTGTAATATCCGCTGATGGGAAAGAATTACTGCCACGGCTAAGGTCAGAAACTATTGATGCTTCTGCTTCAAAAAAACTAAGCTCAAAAGCATCTGAGGTGGTGTTTATGTTCCCGGGCCAGGGCTCACAATATGTAAACATGGGCAAGGAACTTTATGAAAACGAACCCGTTTTTAAAGCTGCCGTAGATGAATGTATCACACTGTTAAAAGACGCGCCGCAGTCTGATATTTTTGATGTGATATACCCTGCTGTCGTTGATGAAACATCCGCCGAAAAAATCAAAAACACCTTCTACACCCAGCCGGCCATATTTATTATGGAATATGCCATGGCAAAACTGTGGATGAGCTGGGGAATACAACCCACAATTTTTACCGGGCACAGCATAGGCGAGTTTGTTGCCGCACATTTTGCCGGGGTTTTTGATTTAAAAGACGCGTTAAAATTAATATCGACCAGGGCCCGGATGGTAAGCGAAGCGCCAAGAGGCAGCATGCTTTCCGTAAGGCTTGATGCCGGTCAATTAGAGGCTATCTTGCCCAAAAATTTATCCTTGGCAGCAATTAACAGTAATAAGCTAAGTGTTGTAGCTGGCGAAGAAAAGGCAATAGCCTACTTTGCAGTTTTATTGGAAGGGAAAAATATCCCCGCAAAATTATTGCACACCAGCCACGCCTTTCATTCGGCCATGATGGATGATATTGTAGCGCCATTTGAAGCAGTTGTCAAGACCGTTAAATTAAACCCACCCGTAAAGCCCATAGTATCAACAGTTACCGGCAAATGGATGAGTGAAGCAGAGGCTACCAGTCCCTCATATTGGGCGCAGCACCTGCGTAAAACCGTCCGTTTCGCAAATGCCATCGATACCCTGCAGGAAGAGGATGGTCGCATTTTAATAGAGGTTGGCCCTGGTTTTGCCTTGGCAACACTTGCCCGTCAGCAGGCATCAATCAAATCAACGCCGATTATCCCGGGATTTGAAAAAAATGAAACAACTACCGAGTACTATTCCGTATTAATGGCGTTGGGCCAGTTATGGTTAAACGGTATTGAGCCCGATTGGGCAGCTTTATACCATGACCAGCACCGGCAAAAGATAAATTTGCCAGCATACGCGTTTGATAATAAACGTTACTGGCTGGAGCCGATACTCCAGTTAAACACGGTTACACCGATAGCTGAAACACAAGAAACATCATTGGAAACAGAACAAACTACATTACAAAACAGCCAGATGAGAAAAGAGATATTAACCGGCAAACTGAAAGAACTATTTGAAGATGCTTCCGGTATTGAGATAGAAGGCGCTTCGGTGGACACCAACTTTCTCGAAATTGGGTTCGATTCGCTTTTGTTAACCCAAATTGCCACCAATCTGAAAAAAGAGTTTAACGTCCCTATCACTTTCCGGAAACTGTTTGAAGAATATAATACGATTGACTTACTTGCTGCCTATTTGGATGTTAATTTGCCCGCAGAAGCAATGAAACCGGAGCCTTTACCTGCTTTAAACATTCAAAGTCAACCCGTTTATAACGCGCCATCATATAATGCGCCATCAAATGGCGTTTACAACCAGCCTGTAAACCCTGCTTTAGATCTGATACAACAGCAAATACAAATGCTGGCCAGCCAGTTAGCCGTTATGCAAAATGGCAGCGCTTCGCAGGCTGCAGCTCCGATATCACCTGCGGCCATAGCCCCGGCGCCTGAAGCTGCACATGCAAAAACAGGCATCATCTATGACCTGACACCTGAAGAACAGGTGGAAGTTAAAAAACCATTTGGCGCTACCGCCCGTATAGAAAAACAGGTGCAGGGCTTAAGCGACAAACAGCATTCGTTTTTAAAGGCGTTAACGCTGCGTTACAACAGCAAAACCGGCGGCAGTAAAGCATACACGCAAAAACACCGCTCCTACATGGCCGATCCCCGCGTTGTTAGCGGGTTCAGGCCTTTGACAAAAGAAATTGTTTATCCCATCGTGGTAAACCGCTCAAAAGGCAGTCGCCTTTGGGATATCGACGGCAACGAGTATATCGATGCCTTAAATGGTTTCGGGTCCAGCTTTTTGGGCTACCAGCCTGATATTGTAAAGAAAGCCGTTTTAGAACAGGTAGAAAACGGTTATGAAATTGGCCCGCAGCACGAATTAGCAGGCGATGTTTGCAAAATGATCTGTGAATTTACAAGCTTTGACCGCTCCGCCCTGTGCAACACTGGTTCCGAAGCGGTTTTGGGTGCCATGCGTATCGCACGTACGGTAACAGGTCGCTCTTTAATCGTCGCCTTTGCGGGATCATATCATGGTATTAATGATGAAGTGATCGTTCGCGGCACAAAAAAGCTTAAAACCATTCCTGCCGCACCGGGTATTATGCCCGAGGTGGTTCAAAACATGCTTATTTTAGATTACGGCACCGATGAGTCGTTAAGGATAATCCAGGAACGTGCCCACGAAATTGCCGCTGTACTGGTTGAGCCGGTACAAAGCAGGCGGCCAGAATTTCAGCCGGTTGAATTCCTGAAAAAGGTAAGGCAGATCACCCAAGATTCTGATACCGTATTAATATTTGATGAAGTGATCAGCGGTTTCAGGATGCACCCGGGCGGCGCACAAGGTATGTTCGGTATAAAAGCTGACATTGGCACCTACGGTAAAGTAATTGGGGGTGGTATGCCTATTGGCGCTATAGCCGGTATAAAAAAATATATGGATGCCCTTGACGGCGGTTTCTGGCAATATGGCGATGACTCGCAGCCCGAAGCGGGTGTAACCTACTTTGCAGGTACGTTTGTTCGTCACCCGCTTGCGCTTGCTGCCGGAAAAGCCTCATTATTGTATATGAAAGATCAGGGGCCGGCGTTACAACAAGGCCTAAACGACTTGACCAGGTACCTGGCCGGCGAATTGAATGCTATTTGTGTAAAAGAAGAACTCCCACTATACATACCATCCTTTGGTTCGTTATGGAAAGTTAAATTTAAAGAAGAGCTTCCTTACGGCGAACTGCTTTTTACGCTGATGCGCGAAAAAGGCATCCATATATGGGACCTTTTCCCTTGCTTTTTAACTGCCGCACATACAAAGGATGACGTTAACAAAATAATTGCCGCATTCAGGGAAAGCGTAAATGAGTTAGTTGAGTCCGGATTTTTCCCTTCAAGAAAGCCACAGTTAAATGCCGCAAAAGAGGAAGTAAATTCAATGATGGAGTCACCTTTCCCCGGGGCCAGGCTTGGCCGCGATAAAGACGGTAACCCGGGATGGTTTATTAGCGATACGAAAAATCCAGGTAAGTATTTACAGGTTAAATTAAACGGAAATTAATCTTGAGCACAAATAATTCAATTTATGAAATTGAACCTGTAGAGTTTGACCCCTTTGCAGGGCCCGGAATTTCGCCGGCCGCTTCGGAGACGCATTTTAAAGGAGGAACTAACAAAGTTAATTTTGATACGGTACCTGTGGAATTTGATCCGTTTGGGGAGTTTGAAAGTTACCCGGTTGTCGCAGCTGCAAATCCATCCGCAAAGAACGGCAAGCCTACTATCCACACAAGCCCTGTTGATTTCGATCCCTTTGCCGGGCCTTCTATCGCGTTAATAGCCCCTGCTACTGAGCCGCAGGTTGAAATATGGACCTCGTGCCTTATCGGCGAAGCACCGGCAAGTTGTGCCTATAATGAATCTGCCTCCTTACTTTTAACGGGTACCTTTAATAAAGATGCAATGCTGAGGGCTTTGCAGGGTATCGTAAATATGCACCAGGCGCTCAGGATGTCGTTCAGCGGCGATGGCAAAAATATTTGTGTTTATAACGAGTTAACATTGCATGTTGATTACCAGGACATTTCGACATTCTCGCCTAAACAGCAGCAGGTTTTTTTAAAAAACAACAATAAAAATAATGTTATCACCCCTTTCGACCTTACAAATGGCCCGCTTTTTAAAACATCGCTGTTCAAATTGGCCAAAGAGGAACATTATTTAACATTTGTAGCACATCACATTATATGCGACGGATGGTCTATTGGCATTATGATGCAGGATTTAAGCAAACTTTACTCCGCATATGCAAAAAACGAATATATCGATTTGCCTTCCGCCCCGCTTTTTACCGATTATGCGATTGAAGAATCGGCTTTAACAGCGGGCCTTTCGTACAAAGAAACGGAGCATTACTGGCTGGAACAGTTTAAGGGAAGCGACTATCTATTGAATCTTCCCGTTGATCATCCACGTCCGGCATTACGCACTTATAAAAGCCATCGGGAAGATTTTATTTTAAATGGCGATTTGACAAATGAAGTAAAGAAACTTGGAAAAAGCACTGGCAACAGTTTTGTAACAACGCTATTGGCCGCATTTGAAGTTTTCTTACATCAGCTAACCGGCCAGGAAGATATTATAGTTGGTTTACCCGCTGCCGGCCAGGCGGCGACCGGTAATTACCGCCTGGTTGGACATTGTGTAAATTTATTGGCATTAAGAAGCTTCCCGAAAGGTGATATTTCATTTAAAGCCTATTTAAAGCAAAGAAGGACTGAAGTCCTTGATGCGTACGATCATCAATTATATACATTTGGCAGTTTATTAAAAAAATTAAACATCGCCCGCGACCCGTCCAGGGTGCCTTTGGTTCCCGTAATGTTTAATATCGATATGGGAATGGATGATGATGTTGAATTTTATGGCCTGCAGCATAAATTGATCAGCAATCCGCGTGAATATGAAAATTTTGAATTATTTTTAAACATTGCCGGGAAGGACGAAGCGCCGACACTGGAATGGTCATACAATACACAATTATTTGAAGAGGCCACCATCAAAAACATGATGGATGGATTTGAGTTTTTATTATACGAATTAGTAAAAGATCCGGAAATATTGATCGGTAATATACCGATGTTAAATGCAGAGGAGTTATCACTGCAGTTAAATGCCTGGAATAATACGAAATACCCCTATCCAATGCATACCGCACTCCATAAATTAATTGGTGAGCGAACAACAGAAATGCCCGGTAAAACGGCAATTACATTTGGTGAAGAAAAGATCACCTATAAATTGCTCAATGAAAGCGCAAATCAGATGGCCGCTATCCTTATTGAAAACAATGTAAAAAAAGGCGATAAGGTCGCTTTTGCTTTAGACAGATCGGCCGAAATGGTGATCTCCCTTCTGGCGATCATGAAAACAGGCGCTATTTATATCCCGCTTGATCCGCAGTTCCCGCTCAACCGTATCAATTACATGCTGGAGGATTCGAAGGCGGTTGTTTTGTTGACATCAAAAAAATACCAGGGCAACTATACTTCGGACGCAAAAGAATTGTTGATCGAAGACATATTTCAGACCCTTGAAAAATATCCTTCGACCGATCCGGAAGTGGATGTCGACGGCACCGACCTTGTTTACATTCTTTATACATCCGGATCAACCGGCAACCCTAAAGGCGTACAGATAGCGCACCATAACCTGGTTAATTTTCTTTACAGCATGCAAAACGCCCCGGGCTTAAACGCAGAGGATAAATTACTTGCCGTAACAACAATCAGCTTTGATATTGCCGGGCTGGAATTATTCCTCCCCTTGTTGACAGGGGCTGAAATAATTCTTGCTGACACAGCAACTGCAAAAGACGGCCGGGCCCTACTTGACATTATTAAGAATGAACAGGTTACCGTAATGCAGGCTACGCCTTACACCTGGCGGATCATGCTCGAAGCGGGATGGGATGGGTCGACCCCGTTAAAAGTAATCTGCGGTGGGGAGGCACTCCCCCTGGAGCTTTCGCAGCGGCTCTTAAAGCGCGCTTCATCATTGTGGAACGTTTATGGACCTACAGAAACTACCGTATGGTCGACAATAAAACAATTGACAAAGGGAGATGAAATAATTTCTATCGGGCGGCCAATAAATAATACTTCGATATACATTTTAGATAAATTTTTAAATCCATTAGCCCCTGGCGTTGCAGGCGAAATATATATCGGCGGTGACGGCGTTGCAAAAGGCTATTTAAACCGCCCTGAATTAACAGCGGAAAAATTTGTTGATGACCCTTTTTCCAAAAACCCCGGAGACAAAATATACCGCACCGGCGACCTGGGTAAATTTCTTCCTGACGGCGAAATTATTTGCCTCGGGCGGATAGATGCCCAGGTAAAGATCCGCGGCTATCGTATTGAGACTGGGGAAATTGAGTTCCAGTTAGCCAAAGAAGCCAATATAAAAGAGGCGGTTGTAATTGCACGTCCAGACAATTTGGGCGTTGATAAGTTAGTAGCTTTTGTGGTTTCTGATAGCGAAGAAGCGGGAAATACAGCTACCCATATACAAAGCTGGAAAGATTCATTGAAAAATTCGGTTCCGGATTACATGGTGCCAGATAATTTTATAATCGTGCCGGCAATGCCTTTAACCCCTAACGGCAAGGTTGATAAAAAAGAGTTGGCGAAATATGGAGAAACGTTAACCTTAGAAGGTGATGAATATATTGCGCCAAGGACAAATATTGAGAAACTTGTGGCCGATATCTGGATAGAATATTTGGGTATTGAGAAAGTTGGCGTTCATGATAACTTTTTTGAATTAGGCGGACACTCCCTTATTGCAGTTCAGGTGATGACGAAGATCGAGAAAGAAACCGGTAAGCGTTTACCGCTGGCTACTTTATTTGAATCATCGACCGTTGAAAAATTAGCCCGGGTACTTGAGCTGGGCGGCAAGTTTATAACCTGGGACTCTCTTGTGCCAATAAAGCCAAAAGGTAGTAAAATGCCGCTTTACATGGTTCACGGGGCCGGCTTGAACGTATTACTGTTTAATACCCTGGCAATGGGTATGTCGTCCGAACAACCGGTTTATGGGCTGCAGGCAAAAGGCATTAACGGAATTGATGAACCTTTAACCAGCATTGAAGATATCGCGGCGCACTATATTTCGGCTATAATGGCGCAAAATCCTACCGGGCCGTATGCCCTTGCAGGCTATTCATTTGGTGGCATAATCGCTTTCGAAATGGCCAGGCAGTTGGAAGCTATAGGCAAAGAAGTAAAAATGCTCGCCATGTTTGATACTTATGCTTACCGTTCGACCCATTACGATCCGATAGGAGTAAAAATAGTTAAAAAAGGAAAGTTTTATATTAACAGGATATGGCATACATTTACGTTTGCCAACGGGTTTAAAAATACAATTACCGACAAAGCTACGGCTGTTAAGCGTATCCTGATCAGGTATTACTGGAAATTAAGATACGGTAAAAATCAAAACCAACCAGGCTTTTTCGGCTACTCCAATAAAATTGACGAGATGAACCTGTATGCCGAAAAACATTATCAACTAAAACCTTATAATATCGCCGTTGAAGTATTCAGGGCCGAAACCCGCACATTCTACCTTGACGATAAGGAATACCTGGGCTGGAAACCCTATGCTTTAAAAGGGGTTAACATTCATAATATTCCCGGCGAACATAACACGATATTTAAGGCCCCCAATGACAAAATATTTGCCGGAATACTGCAAAAATGCCTTGATGAGGCTGTAAATAAGTAAATTGCTTTTTAAGTCGAAAGTCCGTAGTCGGTATTCTTAAGTCTAAAAGAATTTCTTTCTTAAGAACTTGAAACTTCTGACTTAAAACTTACAACTAAAGCCTCAAAATGTCTAGCATTAAAATTCGCATCCGTTATTTGAATGATGTTACCTGGGTCGACAGCACGGCATGTGATTTCCTTGTAAACAGCAATAGGACAGACGTTTGGAGGATTAATATCAGTTCGAATTTATCAATGCTTGATAACTTTCTAACCATACTTCACCCCGGCGAAATTTCCAGGGCTAATAAGTATTATCAAACCAAAGACAGGAACAGGTTTATTATTAGCCGGGGCGCCCTTAGGATCATATTAGGAAAGTATTTAAACACACAGCCGGTCTTAATTGAATTTAAAACGGGCATAAATAAAAAGCCCTATATCAACACAAATCATGCACAGCTGTGTTATAATATCTCACACTCAGGCGACTGGATATTGTTGGGGATTTCTAATTCTGAAATTGGCGCCGATACGGAACAGGTGAATTTTACGTTTAATTATAAAGATGTTTTACAGGATAATTTTAGTTCCGCCGAAATTGAACACATAAATCAAAGTTCATCGTTGGACCGTTTTTTTTTGCTTTGGACCCGCAAAGAAGCATTAACCAAAGCTACCGGAAAGGGCCTCGATAACGATCTTAAATCAATACCCTGCCTTGACGGCATTCACACTGGTCAAAGCAGTACAATATCGACAGTGGAGGACTGGCAAATAAGTAGTTTTGAATTAAGCGGGAATTACCTGGCGAGCGTGGCCCACAACATCAAAATTGTTACCATGAGGTTTTGGGATATTCATTTTTAAAATCACAATTATTTATTAGTTTTACAACGATATAAATATCATAAATTATAT
>CAIPFE010000053.1 GCA_903864275.1 uncultured Mucilaginibacter sp. | reverse complement strand
TTGCTAAACCGGGCGAAAATCGTTGCGGATTCCGCCGGGTTTAAAGTTTTTAACACGAATGGGAACCTCGAGGTAGACTATGCATTTTACCAGTATTACCAAAGTTTGCGCGACCCAACTTTGGCCGAAAAATATTTGCTCACCGCCTATAACGAGGTGATCGCGGAAAAAAACATACAGCTGCAATTAAGATATTTAAAGGAGTTGTGCACGTTTTACAAACAAAACAATAAACCTGCTTTAACAGCAGCCTATTTAGACACCTATTTTAAAATTCAGCAGGAAAATGAAGATGAACAGGATAAATTTAAGGTAGCTCAGTTTGAGATCGATACGAAAGACCAGCAGCAGCAGGAACACATCAACCAGCTTAAACAGGAAAAAGTGTTGCAGGATTACCAGATCAGCCGGCGCAATTCTCTGCTGTGGGGTTCATTGGTTGTTCTGCTGCTCATCTCCGGGCTTTCAATTTTTATTTACCGGCAGTTGCAGGTCAACAAAAAGATCCTTCTATCCTTGCGCAAAACACAGCGGCAACTCATCCAGTCCGAAAAAATGGCCTCGCTTGGGGAACTTACAGCTGGCATAGCCCATGAGATACAGAACCCGCTGAACTTTGTGAATAATTTTTCGGAAGTCAGTATTGAATTATTAGGAGAACTTAAGGAGGAAGAAAAGGCCGGGAACACGGATGATGTAATGGCCCTTGCCGGCGACCTGACACAAAACCTTGAAAAAATAAACCATCACGGCAAACGGGCTGATTTTATTGTAAAAGGAATGCTGCAGCACAGCCGCACCGGCACCGGCGAAAGGCAACCGACCAACATTAATGTACTGGCCGATGAGTTTTTTAAGCTTTCGTACCACGGGTTGCGGGCAAAAGATAAAGACTTTAATGTGGAAATGGTTACCAAATTTGATAAGGATATCCCTGCCATAAATATAGTACAGCAGGATATAGGCCGCGTACTTGTGAACCTGTTTAATAATGCGTTTTACGCTGTGAACCAGAAGCAAAAAACGGCGGGAGCTGGTTATAAGCCGGAAGTATCGGTAACTACTTCATCGGAAAATGGCCATGTCGTCATCAAGGTAAAAGACAATGGCATCGGCATCCCTGATTCGATCAAAGAAAAAATCATGCAGCCATTTTTCACCACCAAGCCAACGGGCGAAGGAACTGGGTTAGGTTTATCTTTAACTTATGATATGGTGGTGAAGGGGCATGGGGGAAGTATACAGGTTAATGGTGTTGAGGGGGAAGGTTCGGAGTTTATTATTTCACTACCCATAAACTAACGGAATGAGAAAATACATCAAAATATTATTCCTGCTGCTCATCCCCATGTTGGGCATGGCGCAACAGCAATATCCTGACAGCTTAAAGTGGGTTTTAAAAACCGCCCATGCCGACTCCACGCGCTATTCGGCGCTGAACGGAATTGGAGAGTACTACGTTGAACTTAACGCCGATTCGGCGCTTTCTTATCTTAACCAGGCCCTCGCCGTTGCGCAGAAAAATGGCAGGGAAATTAATGAGGCCGCTACGTTGTCGCGCGTAGCGTATGTATTGGTATACAAGGGCAAATATCCCGAGTCATTGGCTTGTTTTCAAAAGGCGCTAAAATTTGCTCAAGATACCGCAATTGCAAAGACTATTTGGAATCCGAACATGCCCTGGATTCAATATTCCACTCCACAAAAAAACCGCCTGACTATCCTCGCAGCCATTCACCTGTTGTATTCAATTCTTATGAGGGCTACTAAGGATATCGACCAGGAAATCAGTCAATTAAAAATAAGCAGGGTATTAGCAGAAAAAGCAGGCGATGAAAATTTCACAGGAATAGCCAATATGAACCTTGGCCGTGTTTATTTTACGTTAGACCGCTTAGATTCGGCGTTGGTACTGGAAAAAAATGCCGAAGAAATATCCAAAAAAACCCATTATAGAAAATACCTAGGGTCGGTTTATGCGCTAATAGGCATGATATATCTTAAAAAAGGCAACAACAGCCTTGCGCTCCAATATATTCATAAAGGGTTGCGGACAAGCATCGAACAAAAAACTTTCTCATTAGCTGATAACAATTATAAGTTACTCACAACATATTACCTCTCCGAAAAACAAAAGGACTCCAGTTTATATTATTCAAGGAAAAGACTGGAAATTGTAAACGCCAGGAATAGTAATGACCTGGACGAGGCTTATGAGGACCTGTACCACAGCTACAAGCTAACAGGCAACACCGACAGCGCGTACAAATACCAGGGCCTTGCTTTGGCGGCGAAGGATAAAAAATATGACACCACTGTTAAAAGTTTAACCGATTTTCAACGGCTCTCATATAAAGCCCAGTTGCGCGCACAGGAACTCGAAAAAGAACGGGCAGCCGCGCAAACCCGGGTGCGGACTTATGTTTTATTGGCAGTCATTGGTGTGTTTATGCTTTTAGCTGCCATATTTTACGGCAACAACCGGCAAAAGAAAAAAGCCAATAAAGTATTGGAAAACACGCTCGCTAACCTGAAAACCACGCAAACTCAGCTTATCCAGTCCGAAAAAATGGCTTCGCTGGGGGAGTTGACAGCGGGTATTGCGCATGAGATTCAAAATCCGCTAAACTTTGTGAACAACTTCTCGGAAGTAAATAAGGAAATGCTGGAGGAGTTGAAAGCTGAAAGCGAAAAGCCGAAAGCTGAAAGGGACGAGCAGCTGGAAATTGAGCTGATAAATGACTTAATCGAAAACGAAGGGAAGATAAATCATCACGGCAAACGTGCTGACAGTATTGTAAAAGGAATGCTGGAACATTCCCGCAGCCGCAGCGGACAAAAGGAGCTAACCGATATTAATGCAATGGCCGATGAATATATGCGCCTCTCGTACCATGGCCTAAGGTCAAAAGATAAATCATTCAATTCGGAGCTTGTCACTCATTTTGACCCCAGTCTGCCCAAAATAGAAGTTATCCAGCAAGACATCGGAAGAGTTTTACTCAACCTGTTCAATAATGCATTTTATGCGGTAAACCAAAAGAAAAAAACGGCGGTTGAGCATTATAAGCCAACCGTTGGGGTGGAAACCTTTTTCCTCCCCCTTCAGGGGGTCGGGGGGCTAAAAGTTCGGGATAACGGCGTTGGCATACCCGATGCCATCAAAGACAAGATCATGCAGCCATTTTTTACCACCAAACCTACGGGTGAGGGAACGGGATTAGGTTTATCTTTAACTTATGATATGGTGGTGAAGGGGCATGGGGGCAAAATTGATGTAAATACCAAAGAAGGTGAGTTTACAGAATTTATTGTCACACTCCCTTTATAATATTATGACGATAAATTTATTGTAAGGCTAATTATTTATAAATTAAGCCTTTGCTTCTGTTTTTTGATTATTGCCCTATTGATTATGAAAAAGCTAATCTTATTCCTTGCGTTTTTTTTATCCGCAGGCACATGCCTCGCCCAAAACGATTTTGCCCATGCCGTGATGGACTCGCTGCAGAAAATTCTGTACAAGGAAAAAACCCCGAAGGATAGCCTGTTCATTTTACAAAAAATGGTGGATTTTACACCTATCCGCGCGGATGAAACACTTGGTTACCCCGACCAGATCAAGATGCTGCTTGACATGAATGAAAAGCTAAAATTGATCGATCCGGAGCCTTACCGGTTGCTGCAGCAGGGCAATAACTACTGGACCAAACGGCAATACGCCGAAGCGCTGAAAAGCTTCCAGGACGCAATAGTTATTTTCGACAAACAGCATAAGGTGATCTACCCGCTCCTCCTCAATATGCGCATCCTTTACAATTTTTTAAACGACCAGGATGAACGGCTGCACTATTTTCAGCAAAAACTGGAATACTACCAGGTTAACGGACCTTACGAGAATATAGCGCCATGTTACCATGGCATCGCAGGTTACTATTTATATAAGGGCGCTTACAACCTGGCTATTAATAATTACCTGAAAGGGGCCGAGGTTTTCCGGAAGTTCAACCCTCATTTTTACGCGAATATTTTATACGTCCTCGGTATGACCTATAATCAATGGGGCAATTTTGATAAGGCCCATTATTATGTCAGCAAATCGCTCCCCTTAGCTGAAAAGCTTAAAGATTCCAGCGGGATGAATTACTGCTATTTCATCATAAGCCAAATTGCGTTCAACGCCGGTAAATATGTCGATGCAATGAGCGGGATTGACCAAAGTATCCGTTTTATGAGCAAGACCGTGTCGCAGCGCACGGTTGCTATTATTGTTATCAAAGCCGGCATCTATCTAAAAATAAACCAGCCTGATGCAGCATTCCCTTTACTGAAGCAGGCAGAAAAAATGACGGACTCTGCCGGTTTCAAAACTGTTAGCTCGGTAGGCTATACGGAGATCGACTACGATTTTTACCAATATTACCTGGCCAAAGGCAATACCGCACAAGCCGAAAAATGTCTTTTACTGGCTTATCAAAAAGCAGTCAACGAGAAAGGCGTGCCGCTGCAATTAAAGTACCTGCGCGAACTTGGCTATTATTACCAGCAGCATAACCAGCCCGAAAAATCGGACAAATATTTTGAAGACTATTTTAAGGTAAACGACGCCCTTGAACAGGGCCGCCATGAATTTAAGGTGGCCCAATACGAGATAGACCAGAACGACAGGGCCCAGCGCGAGCATATCGACCAATTGAAGCAAGAGAAGGCTGTACAGGATTACCAGCTAAGCCGGCGTAACATGCTGCTTGGGGGCTCGATGGTGGTACTGTTATTAATATCGGGTTTGCTGATTTTTATATACAGGCAGCTGCGGGTCAACAAAAAAACGCTGGCCTCGCTCCGCAGAACCCAAACCCAGCTCATCCAATCCGAAAAAATGGCCTCGCTGGGTGAACTAACCGCAGGCATCGCTCATGAGATCCAGAACCCGCTCAACTTTGTCAACAACTTTTCGGACGTAAATACCGAGATGTTAGATGAAATGGCAATTGAACTAAGATCGGGCAACGTAAATGAGACACTTGCTATCGCAGCAGATATTAAAGAGAATGAGAAAAAGATAAACCACCACGGCAAACGCGCAGATGCCATCGTAAAAGGCATGCTACAACACAGCCAATCAGGCACCGGAAAAAAGGAACCCACCAATCTTAATAATGTTGCTGAAGAATGCATGCGCCTGGCTTATCATGGCCAAAAGGCAAAGGATAAAACCTTTGATGCAGAATTAATCGCCCGCTTTGATGAAAGATTACCGAAAATAAATGTGATACCCCAGGATATGGTGCGCGTAATGCTCAACCTGTTTAACAATGCCTTTTACGCGGTGAATCAAAAACAGAAAACAGCCGGGCCGGATTACAACCCAACCGTTGAGATCACCACCTTCGCTCCTCCGCCGGGTGGCGGAGGCTGGGGCGCAAAAATCAAAGATAATGGCACTGGCATCCCCGATGCTATCAGGGATAAAATCATGCAGCCATTTTTTACCACCAAACCTACCGGTGAAGGTACGGGATTAGGATTGAGTTTAACTTACGATATGGTGGTGAAAGGGCATGGGGGAACCATTAACGTCGAAAGCAAAGAAGGCGCTTATACCATTTTTACCATCACCTTACCCATAACATAAAAATGATGAGGAAATTTATTTTTTGCATTATGCTTTTGGCGGGCTGCGCCAGGATGACCGCTGCACAAAAAATTCACGTCGACAGTTTAACAAAAGCGTACCAAAAAAACAGGCAGGATACCACGCTGGTACAGCTTTATGCCGAAAAAGCCGAAAAAGTTTTTATTACTGCCGACCCCGATTCGGGCATGTATTGCGTAAACCAGGGGCTTCAACTTTCCCGGCGTATCCATTACAAACACGGCGAGCTGAGGATGCTCGCGCTCAAGGCTGTCTATTTGAATCGCCGCGGTGCATTGGTCGAATCTATTAAAATCACGTTCTCGGTCATACCGCAAGCGGTCGCAACAGGGGATAACCGTTTGCTCTCGCAAGCCTATAATAACCTCGGCCTTTGTTACCAGGTTTTAAAAGACTATCATAAATCCATCGATTATTATTTGCTTTTTATTCGTGTAACCGAACGCAGCCATTTAACCGATTTGCAGGTTATCTCGTACAACAACATTGCAAGGGTATCTTTCGACATTGGCAATATCGACTCAGCTTCATACTACAACAACAAGGCTTATACCACCGCTGTCCGCACCAATAATGTACGCAATATCGCCTACATCATTCGGAATTTTGGCGTTGTTGCCGTTGCCAGGGGTGATTATAAAAAAGGGATCGACTATTTCAGAAAAAGTATCATAACCCTCGTAAACAAATCAAATCATTACCTTTTAAGCGAAGACGACCGCAGGCTGGGGGGTGCCTACCTGCACCTTAAACGGGCGGATTCGGCTTTATTTTTTGCAAAGGGCGCCTACGATGAAGGCAAACTGGATAAAGACCCCGAGCTGGTAATGAAAGCGGCGGATATGCTGGCATCGATCTATCTCGGCGCCGGCGACTATAAAAACGCCTGGTTATACCAGCAGGAAAAAATTATGAACAGCGACAGCCTGTTCAGCCGTGAGAAAACGCTCCAGATACAAAACCTGACTTTTACCGAAGAACAGCGCCGCCAGCAGGAGGCGGAGGCCAGGAATGCCTATGAAGCGCGGGTCCGGTTTTATACTTTACTGGGTATACTCGGCGTGTTTGTGCTTATCGCAGGCATCCTTCTTTTTGCGAACCGGCAGCGTAAAAAAGCTAACCTGGTACTGCAACAGCGCAACGAACAAATAGCCACGCAACACAAAGCACTCGAAAAAACCTTATCCGATTTAAAAACAACCCAAACCCAGCTTATCCAATCCGAAAAAATGGCTTCGCTGGGGGAGCTTACGGCAGGCATCGCCCATGAGATACAAAACCCGCTAAACTTTGTAAATAACTTTTCGGAAGTGAATGCCGAGCTCATCGACGAAATGGAGCAGGAAATCGGTAACGGCAATTTTGACGAAGTGAAAGCAATTGCCCTTAACATAAAAGAAAACCAGCAAAAAATAAGCCAGCACGGCAAGCGCGCCGATTTTATTGTAAAGGGAATGCAGCAGCATTCGCGTGCAAGCACCGGCGAAAAGCAACTAACGAATATAAATGTATTGGCCAACGAATTTTTAAAACTATCGTACCATGGCCAGTGCGCGAAGGATAAAAACTTTAATGCAGAACTCATCACCCATTTTGATCCCGACCTGTCAAAAATAAACGTTGTACAGCAGGATTTAGGCCGGGTGTTACTTAACCTGTTTAATAATGCTTTTTATGCGGTGAACCAAAAGCAGAAAGTAGCCGGGGCGGGTTATAATCCTGAGATAACGGTGACTTCCGCAGCCGAAAATGGCTATGTCGTAATCAAAGTAAAAGATAATGGGACGGGCATCCCAGATGCGATAAAAGATAAGATCATGCAGCCGTTTTTTACCACCAAGCCTACAGGTGAGGGAACCGGATTAGGATTATCATTAACTTATGATATGGTGGTAAAGGGGCATGGAGGCAAAATTGAAGTGAATACAAAAGAGGGTGAGTTTACAGAGTTTATTATTTCACTGCCGGTTTAAAATAAAATTATGAAAAGATCGACTACCGCGTTTTTGGTGTTGTGTTGTTGTTTGGTTGGTATTAACCGTGGACAGGCGCAACAGCGTAATTTATATTTTAATACCGACTCGCTAAAGCAGCAGCTTTCTTTACAAAAAACAGCCGTCGACAGCTTTAAAATAGTTCAAAAATTGGCTGATGCTACATTTCCGCTTGATAATGTTGCCTTATTTTACCGGAACTCAATTTTCGTTACAAAACTACTGCAACTGAACAGCCGGCTAAAATTGACCAACCCTTACCCCTATCAATTAATTCAAAAGGCGATGGCTTACCAGCAGCAAAAGCAGTACTTGCCTGAACTCAATACGCTGAAACTCGCTGTAACTGAATTTGACAAACAGCATAAGGAGATTTTACCCTTACTTACCTATATGCGGTTATTGTTTAATACATTAAATGACCCTGAAGGCCGGCTG
>CAIPFE010000052.1 GCA_903864275.1 uncultured Mucilaginibacter sp. | reverse complement strand
TAAAGAAGTCAGTTATCAATAACCACTTTTAATAACTAACTTTGAAAACGCTTTTACAGCTCTCGCTGCTATCGTTCGCCAGCTAATTGCCTGGTCACTTTGCCACGGAATCAGGTGGTCAACATCCCCGGAATATCAACTCGAATCACCAAGAAAGTTTGATTTCCAGTCCAGTAGATAATATTTGCCTTCATGCTCAAAAAACAGGTCGATCTTTCCATTCATAATACCTTCCAATTGGCCGGCACCCTGTATATAGATACCCATTTCTTCAGTGGCCAGTTCTGCTAAACTATCCGGATTAAACAGCGAAACATTAAAGTCAAACTCAAATTCATGGATGCATTTTTCCCTGGTGATCGACGATAGTTGAATTGTGGTACCATTTATTTGAATCGGGACATCGAGGACGTGTCGCACTAAATCATAAAGCCGCGGTTGGTAGAGGGCTGCTTGTCCCGGATAAAACCTGGCGATTGCATCGGCGATCACCGGTTGCCACCTGCTACTGTCATTAAATTGAATATTTTCTAAAATGCAATGCAGCATATTGCCGGTCTTTTGTCCCTTGGCAAGCTGTTTGAAAACAAATAGATCATATTCATTATCCAGTTCGGCAGACAAAGGTTTTAGCAAATATTCACGCTTTGCTGCGAGCCGGGTGTAACTCAGCTTCGTCCAGTTCACCTGCAGAACATTAAAATCAACGGGTCTTGCATCAACATTGGGTTGCCATCTCACTGCATTACCATAATAATAGCCTTCCGGGATAGCCGGCGCTTCAGTAAATTCAATTAATGGTGTATTTGTTTGCCTTTGGGCGTTCAGAAAAACCGCCAAAGTGGACTTGGTGTAATTATATTCCCCCCTGTTGCTGGTATTCTTAAAAATGAAACATTTATAAACGGCCCTTGAAATGGCAACATAAAGAAGCCGCCTGTTTTCCTGCTCTAATTGTTCTTTTAACCATCCCTGGTGCTCGTCAGACAGCGTTGCCTTTGATGCACCAACATATTCTCCGGTCTCCTGATGCCTGAAGCTCACAAAGTCAAACTTGTTGAATGTTAAAAAGTCTAAAAAAGGTGCAAAAACGATTGGGTATTCCAGCCCTTTGCTTTTATGAATGGTAACGATCTTTACAGACTCCTCATCGCTTTCGATGCGTTGTTCAAATTCATCACCCTCATTTTCCATACCCTCGATACCTCGTTTCAGCCAGTTGATCAATTCCTCCGGTGAATACTGTTTTTCACTTTGAACCTTGTGAAGCATTTCGATGAGCTGAAAAAGGTTAGCAATGATCCGTTCACCAAACTCAGCATTGTTTTGTAATAAAACTTTCTTTACGGAGAAGTCTGAAATAAAAGCTACTAACGCATTATATATCCCATCAGTCTCCCAGGTAATTTTATATTTCCGGAAAAGCCCATTGGTTAGTTCATCGTCCAGGGACAATATATCCTTACTTTCAAATCCCGTAAATGGCGATAGTAACGCTTTGTGAATACTATTTGACGAGTTATCTACGATTGCTTCCAAAATGTATGACAGATAGGCCGCCTCCTCAGATTGAAGGATTTTAGCATCGTCAATCGTCACTGCCGGGATCCCGTAGCTGGCGAGAGTGGACTTGATAGAGCGCCCTTCATTTTTTGTTCTGACCAGGATGCCGATATCGGAAGGTTTTATCGTCCGGCGGGCTTCCGATGGGCCAATCAGGTAGGTATCACCCTCAAGCAATTCAATCAGCTGGCCTGTCAGCGCATTACAAATGTTGTTTTTGTTTTCAAGATGAAATACAGTCATCGGGCTTACGGGTTCCCGGCTGCGGGTCATATCTGATTGTTTGCGTGCTGCCGGATAACTCACAGGATGGTATTTGATGGCTTTAGGAGCGCCTTGAAAGTAGAATGTATCGAAATCAGCATCCGGTAGGAAAAATGCATTCATGGCGCCAATAAAGCGTTCTGAGGAGCGGTAGTTGTCATTCATTCCATAAAGATGGTTCACCGCGCTGCATGCTTTGAAATAAGTGAAAATGTCAGCCCTCCTCCAAGCATAAATGGATTGTTTAGGATCGCCGATGTAGAATAGAATCGTGTCTTTTCCAAACGCTTTTTCAAATATGTCATATTGCAAACGGTCGGTATCCTGGAACTCATCAATAAATACCGCTTTATACTTCTTCTGCAGCGCTTTAATAAGCTCTGTATTATTTTTCCGAACTAACGAATGATGCAGTTTTTGAATCATATCGTCAAATGACAGCAGGTTATTACGCTGCTTATACTCCCGGACGCTTTTCGAAAGCCTTTTTATAGCGCTGCATTGCAGGCTGATAAGCAGCTCATTTATCCGTTCGTGTTTTTGATTGGCAATAGCTTCACACTCCTCAAGCTGAATCAGCAGATCGCCAAATAATGTTTGTGCATATACAGTTCCCTTTTTATCCCAAAGAAAACCTAAAAATGATGGTGGATCGTTTAATAATGGCAATGCCGCCTTTGCATATCGGTTTGATTCGCATAACGCTGCAAGCCTGGCGCTGTTATCGCTAATGTGCACATGTAAAGTCAGCCTCGCTCCGGATTCATTGTCTTGCAATGTCTGAACAAATTCCAAATGCCATGAATGATCTTCCGCGCTCATCCGATAGTCGGTTTCATCATTGAAATGCAGGAATCGCTTGCCATCCAGGTGATGCTGCACCGCTGTGACCAGGCCGTTCCGAGACAGGCCGGCATCGATCAGTGGCCCTAATAACCCGGCAGGTATAGTCGTTACCTCCTCCCGCCAGAATGCATTTACTTGCTCTTCGATAATGGATGTTGTCTCCTGCAGTGTTTCGGCGCCAAAAAGCTGGTCCGTCTCAAAAGCGAACTCAGTAAGAGTTTGCTGGCAAAAGCCGTGGATGGTTAGTACAGAAGTTTCATCTAGAAATAGCACTGCTTCGTTTAATAAATCCTTCACTTCGTCATGGCCTAACTTCCCTTGGGCCGTTGTCACAATTTTGGCGATGGTCGGATCGCTGATTTTTTCCCCGCAACTAGCCTTATATGCCTGCCTGGTGAACAGTCGTATCCGCCCTTGCAGCTCGGCTACGGCAGCCTTAGTAAAAGTGACCATCAGGATCTCTTTTATTTTGATTTGTTTTTCCAGGATCAGCCTTAACGCCAGGATAGCGATAGAGTAGGTTTTACCGGTGCCGGCGCTTGCCTCGATCAGGTTGCTGCCCTCAAGGTTCACCTCTACGGCGTTAAAGTCTTTATAATCTTCAAGAGTTGGCATATTTCAAATAGCTTTAATTGTAATAATCAGGGAACACATCCACTATCGTTGATAAGATCCTTCCGGCATACACTTTATAAACCTCAAAGCTTTCCTCGGATTCAAAAAAACCGTTGTCAAACTCTTTCATGATATATTTATCAGTGCACGGATATTTGTAATTATCGAGCTTATCGTTTACTTTTTTTATGAACTGCTCAAAACTCAGCTCACCCACTTCGCCAGGTGCGATTTTGAAATCCGGGTAAAAGCAAAGGATTTTTTCATGTGCAGTCTTGTATACTCGAAGTAATTCAGCAAGCTCGCTTTTGGCATTCGCCTCGCTCATTGCAATTCCTTTAAATACTTCATCCTTTTCCGCTGAAATAAAAAGCACACCAACCGGGGTTCCTGACGCTACAATAAAAAGGTAACGGATTGCGGCATCGATGAGGTATTTACACTCGTTCTTGGAATACGAAACATACACCAGGTTGTTGTCAAAAATGCTGTCGATTGTTCCGGTAACGACCGATCCATCAATTTCTATACTAGCCGTCAGCCTTTGTTCAATGGCTTCGTTAACACATTGCTCAAAAAGTATCTTTACCGGGGCAACTTCCTCTGCGGCTTTATCAAAAAAAACATCGGCCATGTTTTTTAACGGAAGTTCGCCTGTCTTTACCATTTTTACCTTCAGCAGTTCAGCCTCACCGCCGTCCAGTCGCAACAGGTCTCTTTTCAGGCTCCATTTCTGCAAATGATCGAGTTCAAAAAGCTCCGTTTCATCAACAAGCATTTGCTCATCGGTATAATAAATGCCCAGAACATTATTGTAATAGCCTTTAAATGGGTTTTTAAGCATACTAATCAGCTGGGTTAGCGGCACTTCGTCATACGAAAGTGGCGGCTGCTCTTTTACATCTTCAGTGATAAGCTTTAATTCTGACGACTGTTCGGTAAGGTAAGAATATAACCTGCTGTCAGTTGAATTATACTTCGGACTATAACTATTCAACGGGTGCTTCACGACTAGCAGTTTGCGGATTTCATCTTCATCAGTACTCCCCGCCGCGATGTAATCGATGAGTTCGTCTACCAACGCAGATGGTGGAACTACTGTATTATCCTTAGTGCTTTGACCGATATAGCTTAGGTAAAGGTGTTCTTTAGCTGAGAGAATGGTTTCCAGGAAAAGGTGCTTATCATTATCTTTAATATTCCGGTCCCCCTTTCGCTTGTCTGCGTCCATCAAGCTAAAACTGGCTATCGGGTTCTTCCTGGGGAACTTATCAAAGTTTAGTCCCAATACGGCAATAACCCTGGACGGAATGCTTCGCATAGGTATCAGTGAGCAAAAGGTGATTCCACCCATCGCAAAGGAGCCCGACCTGGTGATCTCCGAGAATGAACCAACAAAATCATGACAAAATACCTCGTAGCCTATTTTTTCAGCAAGAAGCGAATTGAGCGCATTAAGTTTTTGTAATTGTTCAACCAGGTGATTAAAATCATCGTTAGGCTCGTCGGTCGGTTCATAGACCAGGTCCGATAATAGCTGCTCTGTATAAAGCACCCATTCAGCCAGTGTTCTTTTACCCTCACGGGATTTAATAGAACTGATCAAAACCTCCACGAAATGACAAAACCGAATGATTTCCCATGAGCCGGCGCCTTCTATCCGGTCAAGAGGATATAGAACAGTATCGCCGGTATCATACGCATGTTCTCCGCTCATGCAAATCCCATAAATGATCCTTTTGATGCCATAGGACCAGCTCACATACAAGGTATCATCGTTTTTGCTTCCGTCTATCCCGAAACGGATATTGGCCAGGCTCACTATTTGCCTGATCAATGGCACATCCGATAATTGAAATCGGTTCCTGATGTAAGCTGAATCCAATAACTGTAAAACACCTTCGGAGGTGAAATTTTCTTTGCTTAAAAGGAGGACTGACTTGACCGCACTGATCAGGCTGTCACTGCCTACAGCACTTTCATCAGCAATTGAATACGGGAATCGATAAGGGGCATTATTAAATACCGCTTTGATATATGGGGCATAGGCGTCTATGTCGGTAACCATTACAATGATTTCCCTGGCTGAAATCGGGCTTTGTGCGGTATCAACCAGGTGTACCAGGAAATTGTAAAGCGCTTCTACCTCTCGGGCGACTGTATAAGAACTATTGATGGCTACCGAACCATCCATTGCGTCTTTAATGCTGATGGCCGCGCGTTCTGATGGGTTTTGGTTTAGAAAAATCTCCCTTTGAATTTTCTTTAGGAGGCTGTCAGTTCCTGGCTCAACCGGTTCAATTTCATTGTAAGCATTAATAAATTCCTCGGTCCTGAAAAAAACGTTGAACGTATCCTGGATGACCCTGCCCCAATTAAGCAGCAACTGGTTGCCCGCTGTTAAATGTTCAACGTTGTAACCCTTATTTTTAAGGATGAGCAATTGCTTTTCATTCTTGTCTTCAAAGAAATAGACGCTGGGCGCCGGATTCAGTATATAAAAAGAGACATCGATAATTGTTGACAGTTCATAGAAGACTTGCAGGTGATAATTGGTAATAATGGAAAGGCCGAAAATATGGATTGCCGGAAGTCTTTTCATTAACAGTTCGCGCTGCTGCGGCGACTTTAATTCGGTGATGATATGCTTGGATACAATCGTCTTGTCCGGCAATGAGTTTTCAGATAGGATGCAGGCTTTTATCCAAAGATACATTTGCCAATCACTGCTGCCGGCAGATTCGAGAGAAGTTTCATTCCAACGCCCTATCATTTCTGGTCGGTAGATCTGGTATTGGTCAAAAAGATCCGCTGTTTTTTCTGCCAGTGACAGCCTTTTGATATCACTGTCCGACTCGTTTTTATCGTAATAACCCGAAACGGCATGGAACTTATGGATAAATTCCAGCTCACCAAGGATTTTAAAAAGCAGCCAGGTGAGATGGTCCCGGTTTAGCACTTCACGAAATCGGCCACCCAGTAAGTAATAAACCTGGCTGATGACATCATTCGGTTGAATGAATTTAATATTCGCGGAGATACCCAGGTAATCGGCCAACTGGATCTTAAGCCAGTTGTTCATTCCCGATGTCTGCGTAACAACATTAAATGGCCGGAATATATCGTCTTCATCATGCAGCGATGCTGAAAGACTAACGGCAAGCTTTTCGAGTGAGTTGGATACGTTTAATTGTAAGCTCATGGTTATCTTTTTATTGCTGTTACCGACTAAACTCCTGGAAACGCTCCCGGATGCCCGACGCTCTTTTAACCTTTAGCGAAGAAGCGGCAAGGATCATTTCTGTTGAACCTTGAAGTAGCACTTTCTTCCGCGCTCTGGTCAATGCTGTGTACAATAGTTCGCAGGTTAACAGGCGCTCTCCTCCTTTTTCAGGCAGGAGTACAAATACCTCGTCATATTCAGATCCCTGGCTTTTATGTATGGTCATGGCAAACACTGTTTCCGCATCAGAAATATATCCCGGAACAACAGATTTTAACTGGTGCTCGCTATCTTCAAACCAGGCCCTCAAAACACCACTTTCATCGTGGCGTATGATGCCGACATCCCCGTTAAAAAGGTCCAGCGAATAATTATTTTTAGTGATAATGATGGGCCTGTTCTCATAAAACTCGTTATTTAATGAAATTAGCTTCCTGGCGCTAAGTATATCTTCAATTTTTCTATTTGTTTGATAGAGGCCGTGTTCACCTTCTCTCACGGCGCATAAAACCCGAAGCCCGTTGAGTTTTTGGATTGCTGTTTTGATGTCCGGCTCTTTGATGTATTCCTCGTACTGGTCCACAAAAGACTTAAACAGGCCTTTATCGTATGTTGTGTCTATGGACACTTGCTCTTCATCCTTTTCCTGTATAAAGTGTTTTATCGTATCCGCATCATTAGCTAAGACTGCTTTGCTTAGCTTTCCGATCCCTTTTTCACTCGAAAACCGGTGGCTGCGTTGTAATTCAATAATATGCTCTCCCATAGGCTGTACAATCCTGTCCCGCATCAAAGCTGGCGAAATCGACTTTGATTCATCCTCGATAATACCATTGATAAATTCTGCTCTGTTACTTGATAAAACATTCGTTTCGGACTGGCTTTGGCAAAGGTCCCCGAAAAGGCTGCCTGCCTCCACCGATGCCAGCTGATCTTTGTCGCCAAGAACGATAATTTTAGTATGCGGCCCTATTGCCTCTAATAACTTTGAAAAAAGCGCGAGGTCGATCATTGATCCCTCATCGACGATCACCACGTCATATGGCAAAGGATGCTCACGGTTATACCTGAAGTAAGGAGAATCAGGGATGTACTTTAATAAACGGTAAATGGTAACCGGGGTGATGGTGCTGAACTTATCAGCAATGCTTTGATCAACATTCAACGAAGAAGATTTGATCGACTCACCCATTCTGACGGCAGCCTTACCGGTTGGTGCGGCAAGCGCTACTTTGAGCTCGGCCTTTTCTGCAAATAACACCGCAAGCAGCTTGGCAACAGTAGTCGTCTTGCCTGTCCCCGGTCCGCCTGTTATAATTGTAAAACTGTTCAGCAATGCTGAGATTACGGCCACAAACTGCCAGTCGGTTTCAGCAGGGTGCTGTGAAGCCCCATCGGCCACTACAGAAAACAATTTCCGGATGATCATTTTATTCAACACGATTCGTTGCATCCGGCTTTCAAGGTCTATTGCATCCTGTTTTAAGAAAGCATTGATTCGATCAAGAATGGCCGTTTCATATTTGAAATAGCGTTGTAGGTAAATTTTGGAATGATGAACAATAAAGGGATGGTTGGCCGCATCTGCTGCCCCAACAAATGGGTTGTCTTCAATACGGTATCTCGCTTTTAAATAGCCGTCACTGTAATGACCCGGGAGCTCTCCTTTTACATTTTCCGCGTCTTCCAAATCGAAACAAATGCTGCCCTCGCTTAACTTTTTGGATATCAGGTAGGCGAAGGGCTTAAGCCTTTCGTCATTGAAAAACTCCGCAAATTGTTGATGAACGTCATTTATGGTATTCATGATATGCCTAGTTATTTTAATAGATTTATCTTCCTGGCGTTTTCTGCCAGATTCACGATTACAACATCCCTATGCAGATTAAAATATTTTTTCAACTTCCAGTTCACTGCGCCAACCGGAATGGAAATGATAACTGATCCCGTAAATGAAAACGGCGTTTTAAAATCGACGGAAATCTTCCATCGTTTACCTGAATGCGGCGATGAACACATCGCTCCTTCCAATATTCTTATGAAAGCTGCAGACTTTAGCATAATTAGCGCATCCGCCGGACTAAAAAACACAATTGAATCTCGGTGTTCGCTCAAGAAGTTATATAGATTGGTAACTGTAACTTTCCTGTCAAAAGTTATTTGCTTTGGTTCGTTCTTCATCGATTTTGAACTATCTTTAAATTTATCGAAAGTTTCGCACCATAAACGTTTGAACTCATCTTCGCTAAAATCAGAGCAACAAATTAATCCGGTAGTTATCCGGCTTAAAATGTGCTCTAAGCGGATTTGCAATATTTCAGTTGGTGTTGTCATATGATTTCAGTTTTTAGATAAATAAAAGCCTATGGGGTGTGGTTTGACCCTGTTTGATAATGAAAACTCGTCACGACACAGCTGCAGTAAATAGTTATGTTCATTTAAATCTTTCGACAATAGTTTTTTCACCAATAGTTTTTTCTTAATGTTAGCGATCTGGCCTCCCGTTAATGAAAATTCATTGTTGATTTGTCGCAGAACAGATTCGTCAACCTCTGGAAAAACTGAACAAAGTATCTTAAAACTTACCGCCTTCTGCGGCGGTTTAAATTCGATCTTATACAACAACCGCCTGTCAAACGCAGAATCTAACTGTTCTGCCAGGTTCGTCGTGGCCATAAATATACCTTCAAAATCTTCTAACTCCTGTAAAAGAATATTTTGAAGTGCGTTGCTCATTTTATCCGTGCTTGATCTTGCATTGATACGTTTATTAATTAGGGCGTCCGATTCGTTAAACAGTAAAATTGGGTCACGATCTAAAGTTTTACGGCATTTTTTATATTCCTCAAAAATCTTGGATAGGTTCTTTTCACTATCTCCTACCCATTTACTATGTACTTTCTCAATTTCAACCATGAATATTGTTCTGCCGGTAGCCTTCGCAATCTGCTTTACTGATGACGTTTTACCAGTACCCGGATGTCCGTGTAGGAGTACCGTAAAGCCCGGCTTCATCTGGTTATCAACAAGGCTGGTTAATAAATGGTTATAGTTATCCGCCGAGAAAGCCGTCATCAGCGTATCAATTTGCTCCTCCTCCGCAGGGTTATAAAACAGTTTTTCATCATTGATCTTGGTCGAATGGATCAATGTCCCCATTCTAGGCTTAAAATTATTTTTAACGGCATCCTGATAGCCACCCAATAAAACATCCAGTGCTTCCGGCGCCAGTGTTACATAGCTGAAGGATGTAAAATCGTTAAATGAAAATTCCAGCAGACCGTTGGTGAACAAAGGACATTTATTGTTTTTTACACTTTTCTTGTATTTTATTCTGGTTTGTAGGTCTTCAAATACCTCCCGTAAATTATTATCAAAATCAACGTCTTCCTCTCCGTTTGCCTGTTCAATGCAAACATCTAAAAGGAGTGTTAAATCGTAGTTGTTCAAGTATTTTTGCTTTAACAGCCACTTTATTTCAGGAAATCTCCTATTTGATTCCATTAAAGATCGCACATCATCGACTAACACTTCCGTAGAAATAGCTTCCTCTATTCGTAATTTTATTAACTCTGATACTTCATCTAAAAAATCAAAAAAGGAATTGCTCGTTTTGCACGTTAAAGTGGTTTCATCACCTGATAGCATCGCCTCTAATGCCAATGGATTTAACTTTATCGATTTACTGCTCCTCCTTCTGCCATTTGTCTTTCTGCCGGTAAAATAGATCAGTTTCTTTTCAGAAAGTTGTTTTAAAGCTTGGTTGATTTCAGCCATTACACTCATCTCTTTGCCAAAATGCTCTATCAACTTTTCCGTATCAATATCGATTCCGCGAAAGCCATATTCCAGAAAGAACGAGAGTACAATTGCTTCAAATGCTGAAATACGATAAAAATCAGCTATCGGTAAAACGTTAGGGGTAATTTCACCGATCAAATTTTCATCCAAAACCTTCTCCTTGGTTGCCTTGACAGTAAACTGTACCGAACTTAAAATATTCTTTGTGACCGATTTATTCTCCATAACATTAGTTCTTTGACAGGCAAACTTATGTTTGGGTATTGAAATTTTATTTCAAACTAAAATCTTTGATGATTATTTACTTTTTTGAATCATTTAATGTAGCCTGCTTCCCATAATCCTAGAATTACTGGAGCCTGTCCGTCGCCGGGATTCGGTTCTAAGCTTAAGTTGCTACGAATATCCTTCCAAAGCAATCCATGTTTTTCATATCTTTTATCCGTAGTTTTTAGAATTCTTACTCCTTCCTTTGCATAATCCAGGTTTTTGCTTGCCTTCGTATACCGGCCTTTACGAACATTCTTGATATATCCTTCCTGACATAATCCTAAGAAAGTATTTTTAGGACAATCTTTAGTGTAGTCTTTTTTGTGTTTTACCAGGCTTTTTTCCCATGCTTCATAGGGGTTTAGGTTACCACTTTGAAGTAGTTCTGCTGCTGTTACCGCAATTTTTGAAAACATTGAAGACATATACACTTATTTTAAAAATCGAAATATTTTAGGAATGTTTGCTTCACAATAGTCTTGATTTCTTCTTTCAATACATCCGGACCTAGGACTTCAACATTCGCTCCAAACCCCAGTATTTTAGTCTTTAACTCAATTGTATTGTAAACCCGAAAGGAGACGACCATTTCGGTATCGCTTTTTGACAAAACGCGCATCGTAGGATGCACCGGGTTTTCAGAGATTAACTGCACTAAGGCTTCATCAAATTTTAAAATTACCTCTATTGGTTCTTCCCCGCGTATATGAAATACACCCAAACTATGCTTGAAATATTCTTCGCGATTAAATTTGTCATCAATAAAATACGACTCTTGGCCCGGCTCAATTTTTTGGATCCTCGTGAGTTTAAAAATATTGCTTGCCTCCGTTTCGTTGGCATAGGCGACCATGTACCAGATATTTCGATATTCCTTTAATAGGTAGGGACTAATGGTTCTTATTTTTGTTTCCTGCCCGTAAGGTTTGTAATGAATCCTTAACGTCTTACCTTCTACAATTGCATTATAAATAACTTCTATCCACCGCTGTCCTGTTTCTCCGGATAACTCTCCAATTTGGATATATTTTTCATGCCCGGTTTTATTCAACCCGCGTAACACAGAACCAGCCATTAACCTGGTTATGACATCATCAAATTTATCAAACAGCCCAGATCCTTTATAGATGGCAAAAGTTTGAAGGGCCATTTCAATAATATGCCTGTCTTCAGCTCTTAAGATTTCGTCGCTGATCGATTCGTCCCGCGTTTCATACTGATATTTTGAGTCTTTCTTTATGATCGTTACTGGATACTCCGCCTGGATCATTTTCAGATCGTTGTATATCATTCGGTCTGTTACCGGTTCAAATCCATCTTCAATCAATTGCTCATTAACTTTTTCTGCGATCTCCTTAATTGAATAGCGTTTATAACTCTTTAATATACTATCGATAAGAATATATCGCCGGCGGGTATTTTTGCTGATAGGCATGAGTTAAACTTTCATATAAAATTATAATTTTTCGATTAAATTACTACTATAGAAAAACAATTGAAACTGCTTATCAGTGTAAAAAAAACGTATTTTCAAACTACCAGCATTGGATTAAACTATTAAGAGAGCCAGATGTTCGTAAGGTGGTCTTATATCGCAGAGAAAATGCCGGTAAAGAAACTAACTTAGGTTTCAATCTATTTCGATTAATCCCCAATACTTATTATAAACAAAACCGTCATAGAATTCTCCAATTCTAAAAATATTTTTAGATGTAAATAAAGGACATTACGAGGGAAAACTATTCTTGAACGAGTTCCTGAAGCTTTTAAAATCCTTGGGTGTAGTCATTGATATTAGTGGTTATCCAAATCGTGCAGTATAGTTAAAGGTTAATTTCAGTTCCTGCGTTACTTTATGATCTGATTCCACGGCGGCTTCCGCTCCAACATCCTTTACAGCAAGCGTTAATCTTGCAGTAATATCACTTTCAATCGAAAAAACCGCCGTGCTCCATTGCAAAAACTCTTAAGCGTCTAATTTTTTATGAATTTACAACGTTAAAAACTTCTCCCAATGTTACGAGAAATCCTGGACGGGCTGGTAGAAGCCTGCGTATTAAATACGTGACCGGCAAACTCGAAACGGGATTTGATGAAATTGCTGGGATTTAGCAGGCTGTTTTAGGTTTTATTATACAAATTTAGTAGGATTGCAATTAGAAAAAAACTGGGGTCCCAAATTTGTATTCATAATTCTTGTAATACTCGTTGAAAATCCTAAATCGTAATATTTAATATATAATAAAGAGCCAAAACCTATTTGAATGACTTACGAACTTGAATTGCTTGAAACGTTAGCAGACTGGTTAAAGAAAAACCCAACGATTAATGAACATGATGTTTTATTGCAGGATGAAACCAAAAGACTGGAAAAAGTTATGCTCCATCACCTGATGTCCCTTACCAATAAAACACAATTGAAAACCTACCTTCAGATAAATTTGTACAAATTGACAGAGATATGTGATTCTTTGTATGCCCCTGAAAGTAAAGATAATGTGAATGCAACCCTTGTAATGGAATTATTAGGAAAGTTAAGAAAAACTGTTTTTTCACTGTCGCCGGATGACCTGCAGCTTCCATTGTTATTGCGGAAAATTAACGGCGACGAATTTGAGGCGCAATGGAAATCCATCAAAAATCAATTGACTTCCCGGTCGATTGATCCTCTGCTAATTGAAATAATCGCTTTTGCATACCATTATTATGTTCGTTCCAGACCGATGTGGTCTAATGATAGTTACCTTCATTTTTTTACTGAAACCCTGGAAGACCTGCCGGAGAAAGCAGATACCGATACCCTTGTAAACCTGTTAGTCAGCCTTGGATATAATTATTCAAGATTTACAGTTTACTGCTTCCGATGGATGCGCCAACGTTTTGAGGGCAAAAACACCGATGAAAAATCAAAGTTACTTTTGAGCTTGAAAAAGGAAATGCGGCAGTTGGAATTATTACACCACAGTAATTTTGATTCCAGAAAACAATCTATATTGGATGAGCTCTTAAAATGGATAGATGAAGAATTGTCTAACGGGGCTTATGAGCAAACCGCGCTATCAACCAATCCCTTAAAAATCAACACGAGAATGAAAGTACTGGAGTTGGCTTATTGGGAAAAGCTGCAATATGACCATGGCATTTATGAAGAAATGAATCTGGACATTCTATCGGAAAAAGTAGCTTTTAATTTTACCAGCAAAGGTCAGGACGAGCTTTCGGCCTCCAGTATTAAATCTAAATTTTATCCTAAAGACCGGGCGATCATAGCGCCCGTGGAAGAAATACTGGTGAAAATGCTGGAAGATGTCCGTCAGTTTATGCGGTAATTTTGATAAAGGACTAAGCCTTTAAAATATTTTCAAGATATATTCTTTTACAATTAATCCGGGTCAATGTAATCACCTAAATGATGTAATTCTAAAAAATTGATATATTCTTCCAGCCAATGATAAGAAAATCCGGGTAAAGTTAATAATTCGCCGGTATGGCGTTCAATCAGGTCACCTAATAAATGGAACCCAGCAAGTTCACAAACTGTCACAAAATCTTTACTAAACCCCAATTTAGAAATAGGTTCATTTAGTAAAGATTTATCCGGTCCAGAATCCATAATATCAATAAATTCCTGCAGTCCCGATGCAGGGAAATCTAAAATGTTACTGCGCGGGACACTGCTGCTTTCTTCATAATTGACCGATGGAAAACCAAAATATTTGATTAGGTTATCCTGTAACTTAGCAAAAACAAGGTTTTTCTAGTGCTTTTCAAGCGTTCGGCAGGTTTCTGATTTAAAATAAAACAGACGTCACCAATAATTTTTCATTTAAATTTAAACAAAAATATTATTTAAAACAACTTTAAATTTTCACAAATAGCTGTGTATGTACTGTGTATATACTCTTTTGTTATTCTGACGTCCGTTTTCTTTGGGTTAATTAATAATTAAAAAAAAATTAACTAAACCTATGATGAACGAATTTGCAAAGACCAGCTATTTTACGATGAAGGAAGAATTAGTGCTTTTCTCTGAACTCGGAATCCAACCGATTCGAAGATTGGCAGGTGTGCTAAATTGTATAAATGACGCCCTGAATCAGCTAAGAACCTTTTTAAAGGAGTATCAATTTAAAGATCAGGAAAGTGAGATTTATTTCTTTAAGTATGATAAGCCAAAATTCTTTTGCGAGCAAATTTATGCAAAGGAAATCTATACCATAGAAATCGCCAGGCCGCACGGCGACGAATTGCTGCTCAAAAACTTTTATGAACAGGAACTGAAGTACATAAAACGATTTTTTATTCAATACCAGTTTCTTTACCAGTACTACCAATTGGATGCTTCTGATTTGGATCATTTGTTTTTTGTCAGGGGAGCCAAACCATCTGATCTGCTGTTGCCGGAAACCCCCGACTTAGACCCACTGTTCTCAACCAGTTGTGATTACCTGTTTTCTAAATTTATGGCTTATGAAAAAATTCAGGATTATCTGATCAACTGTTTGTACGGGCCAATTGACAATTTGCAGCGATTGGGTGTAAGTGGAAAAAATAAAATCCTGAAATGGACCGGAAATAAAGCTGACCTGGTTGAACTGGCCTACGGAATTTACGATACTTTACAAATAAATAATGGCGATGTCGATATCGCAGATATCATAGATTGGTTAGAAAAGAGCCTACAGATTAACCTTGGCCGTTATTATCAATGCTTCTCCGAGATCAAGAACCGTAAATCCATCAGCAAAACCCACTTCCTTGATCATATGCTGACCATGTTATCACAGCACATTGAAGAAGGCGATGCTTTTAAACCCAGAAAACCAAAGAACGTATCCGGTTCAAAATCAAAGCAATAAAATTAAATCTTTCCTGATACGGTACTGACTACTGAAAAAAGAATTTGCAGGCACGTCACATTTGTCCCGTCATCCTGAAGCAATGCAGTTGCAGGATTAATGACGGTTCAGATGAAGCTGAAGGAATTTTCCCAATTGCTTAATGAAGCTGTTTTTGAAGGCACGCAGAAGACGCTTGTAAAATGCGGCGTTTTGTCCGACAACTGCACGAAGGCGGAAGCCTACCGGTTTTTCGGCCGAAGCGATGTGGACAGGTGGATTGCCGAAGGGCTGATCACGCCGGCCATAAAAAATGGCAAGGTCTCAAAAAAATGTATTGACAGAATTAAACTGGAACAGGTAGCTGCTTCCAGTAACAGAATAACCTATCTGCCTGTAGCAGAAAGGTGAGGTATGCCTTTGTGCCTGCCTGAAAGCTCTTTGACATCCGGGGATGAAGCATTAACCTGCTAACAACAGGAAATCATGCGAAGGTGAGCGTAAAACCGCAAGATACCGAAAGCGCATGGGCAGACGACGGTCCGTATCGTAGGATATGAGGTGAGTAATCCCGAAAATATATTAAAAGGGAGGCAATATTTTGTCTCCCTTTTTTTATGGAAAACGAAATATCCCCCCACATTTTTACGCGCCTGTTCAATTGCGGTGCCGAACTCGGCGCTATAGAGGCGCTCATCAAAACCGGGCACTTACGCTCTTACCTGAAAAAATCAGAAGCTTTCCGCTTATTCGGGCGCAAACATGTCGAGAACTGGATCGACCAGGGCCTGATCACACCACGCAAAGATGGCGATCATTCCGCTGCCTGGCGTATCGACCGGCTCGAAATTGAAGCGGTCGCCAAGGCGATAGACTTGCTGCGCTATCTATAAAACACGATTCATTATGCAAACATTAAATTTAAATGCAAAAGACATCAAGGAGCAGGTTTCGCTCGTTGACTTGCTAACCTCATTGGGACACGAACCCGCCAAACGCGCCGGAAGGGAACTGATTTACATCAGTGTGCTGCGCGACTCCGATACGAAACCATCGTTTTCCGTAAACAAGGAACTAAACGTATGGTATGATCATGGTACTGCCAACGGCGGCAACATTATCGATTTTGCGATGGCCTACTGGAAACTGACGTTTATCGAAGCGCTGAAAAAGATTGCAACAGTTTCAAGGCAGGAATTCTCAGCTATCCCAACCGAAAAAAGGATTAGAAAACACGCCACTAAATTACCTCATTATTGTGTCGAGAACGTGATGCCATTAGGCTGCAACCCGGCTATTACCGAATATATAACAAGCCGTGGCATTTGGGAAGTGGCAAAAGATCATTTACAGGAAGTTTATTATTACGTCCAAGATGAACAAAAGAACCGCAAGCAATTTTTCGCTGCCGGCTGGCAGAACGAATTGGGCTCCTGGGAAGTCAGAAACCTTTATTTCAAAGGCTGCCTCGGCCATAAGGCCATAACATTTATCAGCCGTGACGAAACAAAGGTCGCCGTGTTTGAAGGCTACTTTAATTACCTCAGTTGGCTAACTGAAAGCCCTTTTTCTTCAGACAGCATCCTGGTATTAAATTCAGCTACGTTGCTCGAATCGGCAATCCGTAAGGCCAAAGACTTTTTAGAGATCAGCGTTTTCTTCGACCAGGATTATACCGGACGGTTAGCCTGCGCCGATTTTATCAGGGCATTGCCCCGGGCGATTGACCAGTCTGCCAGTTATAAGGATTTCAATGACTACAACGAGATGCTGGTTCGAAAAACAAAAAAGACTCGCACGGTTAGTAGAGGCACATAAATGCCGAAAATATCCAGAGATAATGTATCGTGCTACCAGGATACATTTTGGTTTTTCTACCGGCAAGATGTCTTCTTGTCCGACAAAAACTCCTTCGTCGTTTTCGCCAGCCAATCAGAATCTTGCCTTCAACTTTCGCTCCGTGCCTCCGCTCAAGATGAAGGGGTATCGAATACTCGCAACTCGTATTCTCTTATGAACGCTTACCAGAAATTAAAAGGCAGGCCGCAATTAACGGAGGGGAAACGGACGAAGAAGATCGATGTCCGGTTTACCGAAGATGAATATAAGATCGTCCTTGCATTGGAGCAGGAATTAGGTATTACCAAAACCGAATTGATCAGGCAAAGGCTGTTGCAGGACGGCAAAGCTATCGTTATCAATGCTAAAGAATTAATTGCCAGGCTGGATGCCATCGGCGCTGAACTCGGCCGTTCCGGCAATAACATCAATCAGCTTGCCCGCTATGCCAACATCCTGCAAAAAAAGGATGTCCTATCCCCGGTGGTTGCAGACCATTTTAAACAGCTTTTTGAGCAGTATAACCTGCAGCAAAACGAACTGACTATCGCCTTACGCCAAATTATCCGGCAAATGGCCGCTAAATGATAACTAATCACCCTTTATAATTAAATATCATGGAAACACAGAGAACCATTACTATTTTTTCCGGGCCGGTAACGGCTGTTGTCATTGTTTTGCTGCTGGCAGGCAATATTTTCTTTTACCTACGGTCAGGCACAGGGGGGAAGCCTGACGATACATCATCGATGCCCTTGCCGAAATATGATGAGCAATCAGCAGCAATTTCGCCGCCATCCTTTAACACGGATGACCGGGCCATTTTTGAATTTACGAAAGATACCGTATTGGTTTTGGCCCCCGCGCACCCAATCAATGCGAACCCGGCATGGAATATCTTATATAAAGACAAGTACGGGATTTATCAGAATGAGGATGTGCCGGAAGATATGCTGGATAAAATTGAGCAGGATACAAAATAGCAGGATATATTATATCCCGATATATTATAGCCCGATACACAGATACAAGATACCAGGATATAATATATCCCGATACATTATATCCCGACACACAGATACAAAATATCGCGATACAAAATCTCCTGATACAGCCATCCATTGTATCCCGGTACAAAATAGCCGGATAGTTTATCTCCAGATACAAAATAGCTGCCCATGATTGTAAGGATACTTTCTTCCTCCGCTTCGTTCAGCGGCGTAACCTACAATATGACCAAGGTAGACCGCGATAAAGGCGAACTAATGACCGTAGCTAATTTCGGCGCACTGCAAGGCCTGCAAAATTTACGCCCGGAAGATTATAAAAACTATTTAAAATCCATTTCGGCCAACAATAAAGCGGTCAAAAAACCGCAGTTCCATGTGGCCATTTCCGCTGAAGGTAAAAGTTATGACAAACATGCACTGACCGAAATAGCCATCCAATGGCTGGAAAAAATGGGTTACGGAGAGCAGCCATATTTGCTCATTTACCACAAGGACACCGGTAATAATCATATACATGCTGTGTCAACCAGGATTGATAAACAAGGGAAAAAGATCAATAGCGGCTTTGAAAATATCCGCGCTGTCCACAACCTGAATGTGGTTTTGGGAATTGATGAAAAACACAATGCGGCGTTAGATATTGCAAAAGCCCTGACTTATAATTTCTCTACAAAAGCGCAATTTTTTATGATACTGGAAAACCAGGGATATCTGCTAAGGGAGCAAGATGGTATGATACAACTCATCAAATTCGGTAAGCAACAAGGCGAATTTGAAAGAAGCAAAATTGAAGAACGATTAAAAAATTCAGTTTACCATCCAGGGCGGAAAGCGCAAATTAAGGCCCAGTTTCATAAATATGCCGCGCTGCACGATACAGGTTTAATGCCTGCCTTTATTACTTCGCCCGGCAGCTACAAGCAAAAAACAGGCGCCTATACCTCGGAATTTGCTGAATACCTGAAAAACAAATTAGGACTGGCTTTAATATTCCACGCGAAGGACGGCAAACCCCCATACGGTTATTCCGTGATCGATCATTCCGGGAAAGCGGTTTATAAAGGGGGCGAGATTATGCCATTAGTGGAATTGTTGAATACTAAAGCACAACGCGGGGATTTCGACAATGACATAAACCAGCCGGACATTCCGGAAAACCGCCGGGATTTAGACAGTGAAACAACTGCTTATTATAAAGCCATACTGGAAGCAGCGATTAATAATTACCCTGACCTGATTCAAGGGTTGCACCATTTGGGTTTAAACCTCAATGAAAGGGGCGGCCATCTCTTCCTGGAAGACCAGGCCAGTCAAACATTTATCCAGGTGGATGAACTGCTGGACGAACCGGCGCTGAATGAATTATACCGGCAATACTACCAAAGCGAGGAGATTACTGAAGAAATCAGCCGCCAGTATATAGCTATACCCGCACCCTATATAGCACCCGACATTGACGATGAGGCTACTCACGGACGCAAGCGCAGACGAAAGAAAACTTAGCAAATTAAAATATATGATCATTCTTATCGGAAACCAGAAAGGCGGGGCTGGAAAGAGCACGCTCGCGCTTTTACTGGCTAATTATTTATCACTGGTAAAAAAGCACAAGGTCACGGTGATCGACCTGGATTACCAGCAATCCATCGCGCAGAAATATGAAAAAGCCAAAGTGCTGGAAAACGAGGAACCTTACGAGGTGATCGCTGCAGGTTTGGAGGATTTCCCAGACATGAAGGAAGTATTCACGCAAAACAAGAAGCAACTGTTTCTATTGGACCTGCCCGGCAAACTGGATGACGACGGTTTGATCTCCGTATTCCAATCCTCAGGCCTGGTGATCTGCCCGTTCGCTTATGACGAACTCAGTTTTGAATCGACCATCTTATTCGCGGTGGTGCTGAAAAAGATCAACCCGGAAGTGCCGCTTGTTTTTGTGCCTAACCGCGTTAAAGCCAATGTCAAATACGAAACGCAAAGCGATGTCGACGAACAGCTGAAAAAATTCGGCGTTATTTCCCCGGTAATTGCTGACCGCATCGATCTCCAGCGGATCAGCACCTTTGAAACGCCCCTGAGCATTTTTCCGGTGGTCCGCCCGGTGCTGGAGTGCATTTACAACAACCATATCCATCAAAAAAATGAGTGAGATTAAATCGCTGGCCGACCAGCTGCGCAGCAAAATTGCTAAAACCGAAACACCGGCAGCGATGGAAGCCCCGGCGGAAAAGAAAAAGGAAAAGAAACTGGCGGTTATACCCCCTGTGATTGAATTGCTAAGGGCATACGACCTGGCGGACCATAAAAAGATGCTGCATGTACGATTTGAAACCCAGACCGCGCAAATGCTCCACCACCTCAAAATGGCGACGGGGATAGAGGTAAATAAAGTCGTTGGCTATGCCGTCAATCAATTTTTGGAACGGCACCCGGAATTAAAAACAATCATTAAACAACACCTTCAAAAACTCGAATTATGAATTGGATACATTTTTTACTATGGGTCGCCGGTATTTACTGCCTGTATTACCTGGTGATCATTCTACTGGATTTAACGGGCAGCCAAAAGGCAGGCTCCCTAAAACCAGCCACTAACGAACTGACCTTTTCCGAAAGTATAATGCCGCATGAAGCGGAAAAGCTATTGGAAAATGATCACCCCAAAAGTGCCGTAAAAGCTCCGTCCGAAATGATTGCCTCGGGCGGGGTTTTGCTGAAGGATGTTTTCATCCTGGCAAGGAAGGAGGTAATCGACATAACCAGGCAAGTAAGTTTCTAATATGAAAAAATACATCGGACTGATCGCATTGCTGTTATTGGTAATTACGGTTTGTGATGCACAGCCTGGCCTGGATGAAATGCAGCAGGCACAAGCTTCGCTGACATCATCCTTTTTTTCGGCATTGGACTGCAGCCTCGTGATTGCCGCTATCTTCGGCATTTTGGGTGCCGTCCGGATTTTCCATAACTGGCAAATGGGACATCCACGTATCGACCAGGCCGTAGCCGGATGGTTTTTCGCCGCCTTATTTATGATACTGGCAGGTGCGTTTTTACAAGCCCTTTTCGGTATCTGACCCATCGAAATTTAATACCCCAAATAACCCGGAAGCGGTTTGCGAAAGCGGCCGCTTTCTTTTTTACCAACAATTTAATACCCCTATTTCGAATGAACAAATTGAAACGTGTGTGGGCGACAGCAGTGCTGCTGGCCCTTGGTTCGGCTTCGGCCTTTGCCCAAAGTGGTGTGACCGGTATCAACACCGCAACCTCTACCCTGAAAACCTATGTGGACCCTGCCAGTAACATCGCCCTGGTGATCGGTGGCATCGTCGGGATCGTCGGCGCGATCCGCGTCTACTCCAAGTGGAATTCGGGCGACCAGGACATTAATAAAGAATTAATGGGCTGGGGAGGAAGTTGCGTGTTCCTGGTCGTATCCGCCCTGATTGTTAAAGCTTTCTTCGGCTTAACCTAATGGCTAAACGATTTGCTGTTTATAAGGGGCTCCAAAAGCCCCTTATTTTTAAAGGCTTCCAGGGAAAATTCATTTACTGGGGCGTGGGCATCCTGCTTGGCGGGTTGGTACTCGGCGCGCTAACTATGTCGCTGGTCAATATGTGGCTTGGTGCGTTAGTGCTGGCGGGCAGTATCACAGGCGGCCTTTTATACCTGGCAGGCAAACAGAAAAAAGGCCTCCATGCCAAATCCCGCTCCCGCGAAATCTTAATTCATCCCTCCAACCTCAAAAAGATCCATTTATATGGCCCCAAAATCCGAATTTAAATTGCCTTATGCCGGCATTGCAGCCGATGGCGGTTATGACCTGCTGTTTGGCCTGAACGGTGATTTTTCGGTGGTCATTTCACTGAAGAACCCGGTAGAACAATATGCCGCGTCGCCGGAAGCATACGATGATTACCATAACCTGCTGATCAATATAGTAAAACTCCTGGGCGATGGTTACTTACTCCAAAAGCAGGATATTTTCAGCCGTTCGGTTTACCCGCTGAAGCAGGCCGGGGAGTATCTGCAAAACAAATATAACGAACATTTCAACGGCCGCGTTTATACGGAAGTCAGAACTTATTTGACTATTACCCGCCAAGTCAGAAAAGGCGCTTTTTATGTTTATGATCAAAAGGCGCTGCGCGATTTCCGCCAATCGGTCGCCAAAGTGCTGGACGTACTGGAGGCCGCGAAAACAGGCCCTGTGCTGTTAAACGAAAAACAACTTAACAAACTGGTCATGCAATGCCTGGGCATGAATTTCAGCAGCGGCCCGATCTCGCTGGAAAACGTGGCGCCAGGCGATACCGAGTTGCAAATGGGTGAACGATCTGTAAGGAGTATCAGCCTGGTAAATATTGACAGTATCGACCTGCCTTCCGAGGTCGGTACGCATATCGAATGGAACGAAAAAGATACGTTAAAGGGCTTCCCGGTCGACTTTTTATCCTTCCTGTTAAAAGTACCCGGCTGTGAAAGTATCCTTTATAACCAGGTGATCGAAATACCCGACCAAACCGCCACATTGCGGAAACTGGAACTGAAAAAGAAACGGCATTCCGGTATTCCTGACCCGGCGAACCTCATCTGTGTGGAGGATATTGACCAACTCTTAACCGACGTGGCAAGGGAGAACCAGTTGTTAGTTAACTGCCACTTTAACATTTTAGTGGCGGCACCAAAGGACGATATACAGAAAACGGCCAATTTTATTGAGAGCTCCTTGTTCGGCCTCGGTGTAATCGCCAGTAAGAATGCCTATAACCAGCTGGAACTTTTCCGAAGCGCCCTACCAGGCAATGCGGTTGAGCTGAAGAAATACGACTGGTTTCTAACCACCTGTGATGCGGCATTATGTTTCTTCTTCAAGGAATCAATGCCGAAAGACGAGCCATCGGACTTTTTGGTGCGATTTACCGACCGGCAGGGAATTCCGACGGCCATCGACCCCGCTGACCTGCCGATGCGGACAGGTCGTATCAATAACCGGAATAAGTTTGTATTGGGGCCCAGCGGTTCAGGCAAAAGCTTTTTTATGAACGCGTTGATCGAACAGTATTGCCTTTACAACATGGATATGGTCATTGTCGATACCGGGCATTCCTATTCCGGGCTTTGCGCTTACTACGGCGGTAAGTATATCACCTATACCGATCAAAAGCCCATTACCATGAACCCTTTTGCCATAAAGGCTGAGGAATATAATATTGAGAAGAAGGATTTCCTGGTTACCCTGATCTGCCTGCTTTGGAAAGGCGCGGAAGGAAATATCAGCCAGGTCGAAAGGGATGTGATCTCCCATACCATCAGCGCCTACTTTAATGAGCAGTTTGCCGGGAATAATCCGGTTATGGATTTTAATTCATTTTACGAATTCGCGCTGGTAAAAATTCCGGAGATCAAAACGGAGGAACAAATACCCTTTGACCATGATGAGTTCCGGTATGTACTGAAGAAGTTTTACAAGGGCGGCGAATTTGCAACCATTTTGAATGAGCAGGCTGACGAATCCCTGTTTGGCGAACGATTTATTGTGTTTGAAATCGACAGTATAAAAGAGCACAAGGTCTTATTTCCGATTGTCACACTGATTATTATGGATGTCTTTATACAGAAAATGCGTTACCGTCAAGACAGGCGCAAATGCCTCGTGGTGGAGGAAGCATGGAAAGCCATCGCAAGCCCGCTCATGGCCGGCTATCTCCTTTACTTGTATAAAACCGTCAGGAAGTTTTGGGGTGAAGCAATCGTCGTTACACAGGAGTTAGGCGATATTATCGGTAACGCAGTCGTAAAGGATAGTATCGTCAACAACTCCGATACGATCTGTTTGCTCGACCAAACCAAATTCAAGGACAACTACCGGGAAATAGCCGCGCTGCTGTCCATCAGCGAAATCGAACGCCGGAAAATATTTACCATCAACCAGCTCAGCAATAAGGAAAACCGCGGCCGCTTCAAAGAAGTCTATATTCGCCGCGGTTCGACTGGCGAAGTTTATGGCGTAGAGGTATCCCTGCATCAATATTTGGCTTATACCACGGAAAAGCCGGAAAAGTCCGCAGTCGAAATTTATGCCACGTCGTTTGGCTCCTATGCTAAAGGGCTGGATGCGTTTGTTGCGCATCTCGGCATTAGCCGCATGTCGCTTGGCGAATTTGTCAGCAGCGTCAATAAAGCGGATAAACCACTATTATAATTTCTTTTAACCTTTTAAATGTCAAACTATGAACAAACTTATGCTATTGTTCCTGCCGCTGCTTTTCGGAATCCGGCAATTGAAAGCGCAGGAAGTGGTAGTTGACCCGGCCACTTCCGCCGCGATAGCGGTAAATGCCGGTGTGATCAACAGTCAGATGAACACTACCAATAATAACCTCAGCCTGATTTCCAAGGGGCAGCTTGCCGTTACAGGGCAGCTTACCATTATCAATAAACTACAAAGCGATATTTATAACGGGCTGAGCCAGGTTGCCTCCATTATCAGGAACCTCGAATCGATCAAAGACATCGGCGAATGCGGCAGCGATATTATTTCCGATACGGAACAGGCGTTGTCCTATGCAAAATCTGATCCCGTCCTGCTGCTATTCGCGGAACAGGGCGCCCGGGACTTTGAAACACGGTCGGTGACCCTCGCCGCTGATGTGAGCGCCTTTGTGCTGAAAGGCGGTGGCTCGAACCTCATGGATTCCGGCGAACGCGGAAAGCTGCTCAATCACATCGCTTCGGAAATGCGGATACTGCGCGGCATTGCCTATGGAATGCAGCGGGCGATGTACTGGGCGAAAATGAACGGGATTTTCCGCTCCCTGAACCCCTGGGCCACCTGGCAAAACGAGGACGTAAGAATAGCCAACGATGTGTTGAACAATGCCAAATACCTCAAACAATGAAAAAGCTTTTCTTGATCCTTTTACCTTTCGGCTTTTGCCTTTCACCTTGTTTCGCACAGCAAAGCACGATAGATATTGTCGGGATGCACCAATTGATCGATGAATCCAAATCGGAAAACAGCCAGCAGGTCAAAGCGAAAAACCAGCAGGCTGTCAACACAGTTAATGAACAGGCTAACCTGACTTTGCTGGATAAAATGAAAAATATGTACCGCACGTTGCAACAACGCTACAATACGCTGGGCACCGCGATCAGCGTAGCTGATATTGGCCTATATGCCGGGCCGATGGTCAGGCAGATCATCAATTACCAGGGACAAATTGTTGCTTTGGTGGAGAAAAACCCGGCAGTTGCTTTTTTGGGTTACCAGACGGAGATCGAATTCGCGGAAAAAGCGGAAGGTTTAATAGGTTATGTAGCCGGGCTGACATTATCTATCGGCGATGTCAACCAGATGAAGGCATCTGACCGCAAATTGCTATTCGATTATGTGATCCAGCAATTGAGCCAGATCCAGGAGCTTTCCGGCAATATGCTCAACCTGTTGCAATACTCCAATTTAGCGTCTGTCCTTAAAGCCCTGAACCCCTTCCAATCCTGGGTAGATATGGATAAAAGTATGATCAACAATATTCTCAACAACGCCAAATACCTTAAATAATGAAATACTTTCTTTTTGCCTTGTGCTTTTGGCTTTCTGCCGCAAAAGCGCAGGTATACGTTTTTGATCCTCAGCATTTCGGGGCGGTTGTCGGCAATGGTGCCGTGCGCAGCACTGCTGAAGAAACCCACAACCAATATCTCGGTAAGATCAACAACGATATCGACAATGTAAATGCCAATGTCAGTTCGGTTGTACTGGCTCAAACCATCATTTATAATGGGCTTGCCAATGTGAATTCTGCACTGAAAGACGGGCTGGCCGTAAAAAATATGGCCGTCGTGATCGATGATATGATCAGCTATCTCAATCAATGCCTGGCACTGGCGAAGACGCAGCCCTATCTACTGCTGTTCGCGCAAAACATTGAACAGGAAATGCAGCAAAGGGCTATAGCACTGGTCAGCGACGTTTCGGGCTATGTCTTAAAGAGCGGCAGTAATGTGCTGGCCGATTATAACAGCCGCGACCAGCTGCTGCGCAAGGTCACGCAGCAATTGCAGATCATGGACAGTCTTGCCTATGGTGCCTGGCGTGCCATGTATTGGGCGAAAGAGCGCGGCATCATTGCTTCTTTAAATCCCTATGCGGCCTGGATCAATAAGGATGTCAACCTTTCGAATCAAATTATTTTTAACGCCAAATACTTAAAATCAAACCCCTAATCTCATGAAAAAATTATTATTTCTTTTCGCCTTCAGCTTTGTGCTTTCAGCTTCTTACGCCCAGGAAGAAGTATATGATAAAGCCATGGTACACCAGGAACAGCGTATGGTTTACTTGCAATGGAACCAGAATCAATTTGATCCTAAAGCAGGCTTTCTTAGCTTGAACCCATATTACTGGCTGGTATGGGGATTCTTCGATCCCAATTATCATAAAACGGACCTCCGGCCATTGAGCGCCACCGGACCGCAAACTCAGCGCCTGGCTTTAGTTGGGGCACAGAATTCTATTGACAATAAATATAAGTTGCAATCCGATACCGCAAGGAATACCGCACTTTCACAGATAGCCAGCCAGTCCGGTTTACTATCCGATGCAGACCCCATGTGGCTGTTGTATTATAATCAGCAATTCCAGCCATTGATTAACTATTCGGCGGCAACATTATTGGCCCCGCTTTCGCCGCAGGTCAGTACCAAACTGGTGTCCGAAGGAACTTACGGCTGGTACACCAATGAACTGGGCATGTTGAAACAGCGACTGAACGGTGCCCGCAGTACTGACATGGACAGGGGTTCAAGGATTATGTCTTATTACCGGATGCTGAATGAATATCGCCGGCTCGCCGGTGTATGGAGTATCCGCATTGCAGCCGCCCCAAAGGATTTACAAATGGCCTCACAGCAGCAGACGCTAAAGACCGGCACGGTAACGCCCGGAAACTGGACGCCGCAGACGGATGTAAAGATCGCTAACCAGGTGCTGCTGCACGCAAACTATTAGCTATGAAAAAGAAACTCTTATTACTGTCCCTGCTTTTGGTCTTCCTGGGCAAGGCGGGGTTTTGCCAAACCGCTATCGATACGGCCAGTTACAAAAAATCACTCGAATTCCTTCAGGGCGACGGTGTTTACGAAAATGGGATGATGACTTTCCTCGGCGGATTAAAACAGTCAATATGGGCGCATTTCGGCTTGTTTATCACAGATGCGCAAGCGCTGGCCGCCATTTTTATGATCATCTTTTTTGCCATTAAATCTTACGAGATGATGGCAGGAGATAAGAAAATGGAGATTATGCCGCTGCTCCGGCCATTCGGTTTAGCAATGGTTATCATCTGGTGGGGCGCGTTTGTTAAGGTAGTTGCCTTCCCGACAGATTTGGTGCAAACGCAGACCGACCAGATGTATGAAAGTGAGCAGGCCAACGTTGACGGATTACGCTTCCAAAGGGCAAATCTTATGCTGGCCGTGGCCAACTCATTGATCACTTACCAGGCACAAACGGAGGTTGCTGAAAAGGAAAGCGATACCTGGTACGGGCAGGCCTGGGATTCGGTGACCAGCACCATCAAGCAAGGTATTTCGGATGTAGTGTCGCCATTGCTTGAACTGAAAAACCGGCTGACGGTCGGGATGCAGTTACTGTTCACGCAATTGCTGGAACTATTGGGGATATGGATATTAAGAATAGCAGTTTATATTATATTTATGATACAAATTATATATTCTTCTATCCTTATTATCCTCGGGCCATTTTCAGTCGCGGCAAGTATTTTGCCGGCTTTCCGGGATAGTTTCAGCACCTGGATAGCCCGCTTCGTATCGGTGAACCTTTATTCAGGTATTGGTTATCTCATTATGTATTTATGTGCGTTGATGCAGGAATATGCCATGCAATCAGAGATCAGCCGTTACCAGGTTCTGGTTGGGCAGAATGGTACCAGTGCAGATTTGGAGAAACTGGCCTGGTTCGCCGGTAATGGCATCCTTTCTTTCGGGACGGTCATCGTGGTATTTCTGATTGGTGCCATTTGCATGTTTACCGTACCCAGTATTTCGACCTGGATCATTTCGACATCGGGTATCAGTTCAGCCACTTCAAGCGCCAGCCGCGGTGCAGCCACCGTGTTCGCCGTTGGCCGCAGGATAAGCGGCAGCTTCATTTAACAAAATCAGCTTTATGATCATAAAAAATATTGAGGCCAAGGTCCGCTTAGCGACCTTTTTGGCCGGTGGCAGCTTTGTCGCTGCTATCATCATTTCCGTCACAGCTTTATCCTATGCCAGCAGGCAGGTTGCCGATTCCCGGAAAACCATTTATGTGCTTGATAAGAATGTGGCCCTACCCGCAACACAAACAGATTTGCAAACCAACCGCCCCGCGCAATACCGCGGCACTATTGAAGAGTTCCACTCCCTGTTTTTTTCATTGACGCCGGATGATAAATACATTGAATACCAGATGAAAAAGGCCATGTATTTGATCGATCAATCAGGTGTGGAGCAATTTAATAACCTCAAGGAAAATGGTTATTTCAATTCGATACTGTCCTCAAGCTCCGTTCTGACGCTTCAAACCGACTCTATCTTTTTAGATATGCCCCGGAAATATTTTCGCTACTACGGCAAGCTGAAAATAGACCGGCGGAGTTCAACCGTGATACGATCGCTCATAACGGAAGGCCACCTTCAGGACATCCAGCCCAGCAATAACAACATGAATGGCGTGCTCATTACCAATTGGAAAACGCTTGAAAATAAAGACCTCGAAAATGTTCAGAAAAATACACTCTAACCGCGATCCCAGGGATACGGTTTATACCGAACTGAAAAAGGAATTCAAACCGTATGTCAGCAAGGCCGGAGAAGGGTTAAAGGCTGCAACCAGCCGGTACCCCAAATTTCTTTTCTGGATGATGGTCGTCAATATCGTCCTTTCAGCAGCGCTTTCATTTACCGTATTCAGGCATAAAGATGTTGCAAGGCAGCTAAAAAAACCGCCGAATGCTATCTCGCCTGTTTCAAACGGTTTCGACCGGATCATGCAGACCGCATCAACTATCCGCGAAATGACGCTGCTCAAAAAACAGATCGACAGCCTGTCCGGCAAAGAGCAACTCAATTCAAAGGACAGCCTGGTGTTAGAAAAAGCGCTTGACAGGTTTCAACAGATCAATCACCAATTCAATTCAAGAAAATGAACCGAGCATGATGCCTGAAATTAACAATATATCATGCGAGCTCCATCTTGCCATCAAAAAACAATTAAAAATAAGATGAAAATCAATTTTAAACAACCCAAATATGCGCTGCCCTTGATCGCGCTGCCATTCCTCTGTTTGTTTTTTTATGTCTACCATAGCGGCAGCGCAAAAAATAAAAAGGAAACAAAACAACTGACAGGGATCAATGGCTCGGTAGGCGAGGTTTCCCCTGAGGTCAAAAAAAAGGACCTGGACGATAAACTGGATGCCTACCGGGACCGCTATAAGGAAGCCGACGGTAATACGGCGGTGAATCCGATCCCTTCAGACGGGGCGGCAAACAACGCCATAAATAATCCGTACAGTAATCAGCAAAAAAGACAATTGGACTCCATTGACAGCGTGATGAAACGCAGGTTCAGCAGCCGGCCGTTGATTAATCAGCGACATTCCTGGTCCGCTGGAAATGTTTCAGGAAGGGACCGGCAACTGGCCGACGCCTTGAATAACTTGTCTTCCAGGCAAAAAGAAAAGCAGGCCGGTCAGAACTCAGCGGTCCAGGCCAGTGAAAAGGATCCAATGGCGACTTTCCGGGAGCAAATGACATATCTCGACAGTGTAAACAAAGCCAATGACCCGGCAGTTAAAGCCGAAAAGGCGAAAAAAGAGGCGCTGGGAAAAAGGGAAGCCTTACGCGCGGCTGAGCCTGACCTGCCGGTGCGAAAGTTAAATCAGGTAAGTGGTGATTTTAATACGGTCATTCCGGAAAAGGAAATTGATCCGATCAAAGTGGTCATTGACGAAAACTTAACGGGTTATGCCAGTTCAAGAATAAGGTTGCGGTTGCTGGATGACATGAACGTTGGCCGCTACCTGATTAAAAAAGACACTTATTTATATGCACTGATCACCGGTTTTTCCGGCCAGCGGGTAACGCTTGCGGTCAGATCAATTATTTATCAGGACAAAATATTGCCCGTCAAGCTGGAAATCTATGACCTGGACGGTTTACAGGGACTATATGTTCCCGAATCAGCCTTCCGGGATTTCACCAAGGACCTCGGCACTAATACGGTGCAGGGCGTGACGCTCGATAGCGATGGCACAGGCACGGCAGCCAGCCAACTGATGATGAGTTCGGTAGATAAAATATTCCAATCCACCTCTTCCGCCATAGCGGGCGTGATCCGCAAAAACAAAGCGAAGATCAAATACAATTCTTACCTCTATTTAATCGATAACGATGCGGCCCAAGCCGCAAACGGCGGAGCCCTCTTGAGTACCACTGAAAAAAAATAAATCACGAAAAAAACCAATTAAAAATCATGAAAAAACTACTTGTAATTTTATTACTGGCAACTGGCACAGTCAGTGCACAGGACAAGCTGCCTGAAGTTCACCTGCCGGTCAAAGGCGACCTGCATTTTATCTCGCCAGAGCCTATCCAATATGTGGATATTTCTAACAAAGACATTGAAGGCGATTTGGCATTGCCAAACGTACTACGCCTACGCTTCAAAGACTCTTGCTATTCGGATGCCATTGTCACCATTGCCGGAGAGAAATTTATTGCACAATACCACTTGTGGCCGGTTACTTCGACCGAAAATGCGAAGGTCGAAATACAGCCAATGGATACCCGGCCGCTGGATATTTCAGGGATCGGCTTATCGCAGCCGCAGATGAGGGCCATTTCGCTCAACCTGTTTTGTAAGGGCCAGCGTAAGGATATAGAACATACGAAAGCATTTGGCATGAAGGCTTCGCTGTACCATCTTTACACCGCCGATGATTATATTTTTATTGACCTGGGCTACAAGAATAAAACCAACCTGACCTATGACATCGATGAGTTCCGTTTTAAGATTGATGACAAAAAGGTTACCAAAGCCAGCAATGTACAATCGGTCGAATTAAAACCTGTCTTTGAGCTGTTTAACCAGCATCTTTTTCAAAAAACCTATCGAAACATCATTGTATTAAAGAAACTAACCTTTCCCGGCAATAAAGTATTGCATATCGAACTCAACGAAAGGCAGCTTTCAGGCAGGGTGATCAAGCTGGAAATCCCTTATAAGGATATACTTAATGCAGACATAGTTCCGCTTAATTAGTAATCAATATGGACGAACGGCGAAGCCGTCCTTCCAGCCGTTAAAAAACAAATATCCTATGGAAGAACCCCAAAGGGCTCCCTCTATACCATTAAAAATCAAATCACATCATGGAGGAAACTCACGAACAGCATAAGCTGCATGGCTTTATGCAATGTATGATCTACGTGTCTATCGCATTGGAATTTTGTGTTTTTCTTTACCCGGCAGCGCCGTTCTGGGGCGTCTTCGCCCATGCGCTGAACAAGCTTAGCCAGATTGCTATTTACCAGCAATTGATTTACAGCAAGTTGTCGACATTACTGTTGATTTGCCTGGTCAGTATCGGAACGCTGGCAAAAAAGAACACCGAACTTGATTCAAAAAAACACATCCTTTATCCATTGGTCATCGGCCTGTTTTTGTTTTTTGGGAGTATCCTCTATTACAATAGGCCATCGGGTATTGTGTTTGCTTACACCACCTGGTTCAACCTTGGGTATATGATTTGCTCCGTAATCGGCGCGATGATGATCAGCGTGTCGATGGACAATATATCCAAAATGATCCGCTCCGGCCTGGGTAAGGATAAATGGAACGTGGAAGGCGAAAGCTTTATGCAGCCGGTCAAGGCGCTGGTGACACCATATTCCGTCAATATCCCGATGCAGTTTTATTTCAAACAAAAGGTATGGGACGGCTATATCAATATTGTTAATCCCTTCAGGGGCACCATTTTAATCGGCACGCCCGGTTCTGGCAAGTCCTATGGAGTGGTGAACCCTTTTATCCGGCAACTGATTGCCAAAGAGTTCTGCTGTTGTGTTTACGATTATAAATTTCCTGACCTGGGCAAGGTGGCGTATTATCATTATTTATTGGCCAAACAGCAGGGAAAATGCAAGCAACACGGATTTCATGTCATTAACCTGAATGACCCGGAAAAAAGCAGGCGTACAAATCCCTGGCGCAGCGATTATTTGAAAACGCTGGCGGATGCCTCTGAAAGTGCAGAAGGGCTGGTGGAAGCCATGAAGAAAGGCGACAAATCAGGCGGAAGCGACCAGTTTTTTACCCAATCCGCGATTAACTTTTTAGCGGCCTGTGTTTTCTTTTTCAGCAAATATGAAAAAGGTAAATACTCCAGCCTGCCGCATGTGCTTTCCTTTTTGAACCATTCTTACGAGGATATTTTTAATACGCTTTTTTCCGAACCTGAACTGGTTTCCTTATTGTCACCATTTAAAAGCGCCTTTTTGGCGAAAGCATTTGACCAGTTAGAAGGCCAGGTCGGCACCCTCAAAATTTTCATCAGCCGGCTGGCGACTAAGGAAAGTTTTTGGGTATTCTCCGGTGATGATTTTAATTTAAAGATTTCCGATCCCTCTACACCGGGTGTGCTGGTCATCGCTAATGACCCAAATACACAGAACATCAATTCGGCCTGTTATTCAGTCGTCCTGAACCGTCTGACCAAACTGATCAATAACAAAGGCAATTTGCCGTCTGCGCTGATCATCGACGAAATACCCACCTTATACACGCATAAAATAGAGAACCTGATCGCGGTGGCGCGTTCAAATAAGGTGGCGATTTTGATGGGTTTACAGGAGTTGCCCCAGTTCAATCAACAATACGGTAAAGAAACTGCAGCAACGATAACATCCGTGGTAGGCAATGTACTGGCCGGTTCTGTACGCAATAAAGAAACGTTGGATTGGCTGGAAAGGCTTTTAGGTAAATCCAAGCAAATCGGCGAAAGCCTTTCGATTGACCGCAATAAAACCTCTACTTCCTTACAGGAGAAACTGGAAGCTTTAATACCTGCCGGTAAGATGGCTGCATTGAATACCGGGGAGATGGTTGGACTTATCGCTGCGGATGCGCAGGAAAATTATACCGGTAAATTTGAGACTTCGGCTGTTAATTGCCGCATCAACCTCGATAGTGAAGCCATCTGGCAGGAGGAAAAAGGATACCGCGACCTGCCGGTTTATTACAACTTTGGCGACAAGAAAGAAGAAATACTCCGCAAAAACTTCGTCGGCATCAATAATGATGTAGAAGCCATCATTAAAAAATTCCGGAAAACCGCACCGGTATTGCCGCCTACTAAAGCCATTACCAGGCCGGTTATAAAAAAATAATTAAATCAACTTATGGGATGTTTGAACCGCTGCGTGTTGGCCGCAATAACGCTTTTATTGCCCGTTTATTTACAGGCGCAAGCTTGTCTGCCGCTGAAGCATTTGCAGCTGACATCCGCTTATGGGAATCGTGTTCACCCGCTGACCGGAAGATACGCTTTCCATGCTGGCGTTGATCTGCGTGCCCGGGACGATACCATTTATGCAGTGCTGCCAGGATTGGTCGAAAACATCGGCTTTGATCCGCTACTGGGCATTTTTGTCCGTTTGCGGCATGGTGAATTGCAAACCGTCTACGGTCATTTATCTCAACTTTTTGTAATGCAAGGTGACAGTGTTTTATCCATGACTGCCCTGGGAGTTACCGGTTCAACCGGGAGGGTTACCGGGGAGCACCTGCATTTTGCAGTCAAATTTCAGGGTCACTTCATTGATCCTTTAGCCTTTTTATTGGCTATCATCAAGAATAATCTTAACAATTTAATCATTAAATGATATGAGCGAAACCTATAAACCGCTGCCCGAACAGATCAGCGACAGGATGGTAAACCTGCTTAAAGATGGAAGGTCCATCTTTACCAAACCCATGAAAGAAGACGGCACTTCGCAGTTTGTGATGCCGATCAATGCCAAAACCAGGCAGTCCTATAAAGGCGCAACCGCCTTGGTGCTGCTGATGCAGAACCGCCGCGACCCCCGCTGGCTATCCTATGACCAGGCCGGTTACAACAAAACACCGGTAAAAAAAGGCGCGCACGGCACACTGATCGAGTTTTACTCCGAAAACAAACTTCAGCAGGCGACTGAAAATGGCCAGCCTGTTGTTAAGGAGAACGGCAGGCCAAAAATGGAAAGAGTCAAACTGGCGGAACCGGTTAAAGTAGATGCCTGGTTGTTTAACGGGAAAGACTTAACCAACCTCAAGGAATTAAAACCCAAAGCGCAGGAATTAAGCCCGACAGAAAGGGCACAGGCCATCCTGGATAGCAGTGGGGTGAAATTGGAGCCGGAAGGGCTGGTGACCCACTATGAACGGGCATCTGATACCATTCATATGCCGGGCAAGGATGAATTTGAGAAGCCCGAGTTATATTATGCTACCGCTTTACACGAATTGGTACATTCCACGAGTCATGAAACCCGGCTGGACAGGCCTGACTGGGGTCATCCTGAATACGATAACCTGGCGAAGGAAGAGCTTCGCGCAAACATTGCCTCGATCCTGATCAGTGCCGAACTGAATTTACCATTTGTCCTGGGAGAGCATGACAGCTTTTTAGTTCCCTGGTCGCAAATTTTGCAGGAAAATCCAAATGAGCTGTTTATGGCTGCGGATGATGCCCAGAAAATGGCCGACTTTGTTTTGGGGCTTGAACCAAAGCTGGAACAGAAGCAAGCTGTTACGGAGCAAAAAGATGTGGCTGCCAAATTATCCGAAGGCCTGGAAATTCCTTACAATGAAACCGTCTACAAAATCCTTGAAAAGCAAAATAAGGGCGCTTTCAAGATCGAAGATATGTCGACCGGAGAGAAAATTAAAATAACCCCGTCGACCGGGCTTTACAAATCCCTGCTCAATGAATTGAACAATCCGGGGCAAAGCAAAGAAATGGAACGGGAACGGGAGCAGGAACCGGAGCTTGCCCTGGCTGAAGAAGAAAGTACCAGTTATTCACGCAAAAGATAATTACCCCTATTATGATACAGCAAATTTATGATGAGCAGGATCTTCCGCTGGAAGACCTGCAAAAAGTTGGCCTTGCTAAAGATGGCAGGCTGAATTTAAAGGACGACGACTTGACTGTGTTGCTGGCAGGTCGTCGCACCGGGATGCTGCGGCTGGAAAACCTGTTTTCCGATGGCCTGCATATTCCTTATCTCGACGCAAAGCTTTCCCTGAAGCCTAATCCTATTGGCGACCTCGATTTACTGGTACATCCGATCTACAAGCTGGCCGAAAAACCGTCCTTCCTGACGGATGGCGAAGCTGAAAAACTGGAGAAGGGAGATGCGGTGAACATCGAAAAAATGATTTTCGACGATGAGGGCTATCCCAAAGATATCCTGGTGGAATTTGATAAGGATACAAATGAATTTATCGTTACAGACCAGGCCCGCATCTTAGCACCCGACCGGGTAAACGGCGAATATTTATCGCTGGATCAGAAAGAACGCTATCGCAAAGGCAAAGAAGTGAAATTAGAGGATGGCACGACCATCCAATATTCCGCGACCGATACAAATGGTATCCGGTCCAATAAACTGGCCTTTATTGCATCAGTGCTCATTGACGGTGGTTTGTCGTTTGCCTTATACCACGGCTTAAACGCGCTGTTCGGCCAGAAAAAGCACAACGAAGATGCCGATGTGTACAGTAAGGGCTATTATGAGGACCTGGAAAAAATGCAGGAACAAGCGCAAGACAAAAAGCAGCGGCAGGAGCCGGAAAAGGAATACGCCCGCAGTTATACCCGTACGGGTTCCAGGTAATGCATCCCTTTTTAACCCGGCTCGGCATCCGTAGGGAAGTACAGGAATTCTTTTCCCCTTATTATTCCGGCGACAGTTCAGGCGACCTGGTATTTCATTATGGCAGATACACGGAAACCTATGGTATGGCTTTTCATCATATCCCTTCCACCGAAAATTACTGGCTGGCGGGTACTGATTTAGCATTTGCGCGGGAAATATTCATTTGCGGCTCTGCAATGGAAGCAATCGCCTGGCTGCATATTCATTATCGCGCCTATAACCAAACCGGTAACCTGCTGTTCATCAGCACCGGCACCAGGCCTTGCAGCGAACATTTCCGATGGCTGAAGCGTTGGATTAAGGGCAAGCGTATTTCCTTGCTTTTTTGTAATGACCTTTTGGGCAGGGTATGCGATTTGAAGACAGCCGCCGCGCTGCGTAACCAGACTGCGGCTGTTTCCCTTGATAACCAAAAAGTAGCCGTTACATTCCGCTCCAAAACTTTTTCATGCAGTCGCGAACTTTTCAGTTTGAACGCTTTTGAAAAGCAATCCGAATACCGTTTTCACGCCCGGACACTAAAACCAAAGTCGGCAAATAGCTGGCTTGACCTGGTCAGGTGTGGCACATTTAACCAATAAAATTTATGGAAGTTCAACAACCCAATTTACAGCCGGTCATAGAGATCAGGCCTGCTGTTATTTTTGCTTTTATTAAAATATCCGGTTTGCTGTTGGCCGCCGCCGGATTCCTGCTTTTAGCCTGGCGTTATTTTCCGGTGCTGATCTGGCTAAGCCTGGCGATCATGTTATTCGCCGCTTACCGCTACCTGTATATTCGCAGGATCAGGTATCTCATAACGCCCGAATACTTGCAAGTGAACAGGGGGTTGTTTTTCAGGCAGGTGGATACGGTGGAATTGTTCCGCGTCAAAGATTATATTTTGGAGCAACCTTTTATCCTTCAAATTTTCAGATTGATGGACCTGCACCTTAAGACCACAGACCCGGAAAGTCCCGAAATATGGTTGCGCGGTATCCCTTTATCCAACCTTGTGGAAGAACTGCGGGAAAGGGTTTTAGAGACCCGAAAGCACAACCGCGTCTATGAAATCAACTAAAAAAAATAAACCTTTTTGCTTTCAAATGTCTAATATTTTTAGTATTTTTAAGTATTGAATGTTATGAAAACCATCGTCTATTTTATCCTTACATGCTTTATTTCGACTGGCGCTTTTATGGCTGCAACAAATATGAAATACCCTTTCCCGGCTTTTATTGTAGCTTTCGGAATCTGGGTGCTATTCTTTTGGGGTTGGAACCGCCGTACCAAAAAACAAGCCGAAAAACGTTCACAGGAACGGCTTTTTGCGGAGTATATGCGATCCAAAATACGGAATGATCGCCGCCGTTATTAACTGCACCATCCTGTTTTTCACGAAAAATATTTTGTAATTTTGCGGCTCAAGGCAAGCAACCTGCTTGCCTTTGTGATAAGGTTTAGGTTAAAGCCCCCAAACAGCGAGTGTAAGGGGGCTTTTATTTTTATTGTGTCACGTCTTCGGTAATACATTTTGTCAAGTATTTTGCGCAAAATACTTGACATTTTAAAATTCATGATTATCTTTGCTACTGTAAAAGATATGTTATGACAGTAGCGAAACGAATAGAAAATACCATAGCAGGTATGCAGGATGGTGCCATTTTCGGATACCAGGAGCTATCTATTGCACCTGGGGAATATCCTGCAGCCGCTAAAGCTATGGAAAGACTAAAAAAGAAGGGCGTCATAGATCGCGCTTCAACCGGTACTTTTTATAAACCGAAGAAAACAGTATTCGGAACTTTAAAGCCTGCGGAGGAGGAACTGGTAAAACCTTATTTATTTGAAAATAACAAAAGAATAGCTTATATTACAGGTACTTCTTTATATAACCGGATGGGGTTAACCGCACAGGTCCCTAAAAACCTCAATATAGCAAGCCGTGAAAAAAGGATTATCACCCGTATCGGGAATATACAGGTAAGGCCGGTTAAAAGCTATGTGGATGTTACTGATGATAACTACCCGCTGCTTGAACTGCTGGATGCAGTCAAAGACCTTAAAATTATTCCTGATGTTGACCGTGATAATGCGGTTAAAACGCTATTGCAAAAATTAAATAACATTCCTGATAAAACTAAACTGGTCGCACTGGCATTGAAATACCCGCCAAGGGTACGTGCATTGACCGGCGCACTGCTCGAACAATTGGGTATGAAAGAAGCCGTGGTTCCGCTGTATCAAAGTATTAACCCTTTAACAACCTACAGCTACCGTATAAGTAACACCGCTTTACCGGCACGCACGAACTGGAACATTGTCTGATGATGCATCTCCACGATAACCCCGGACTATTTCGCGATGCGGTGCTTGCTGCCGCCCAGCGCTTCGGCATCCCCGAAATCTTTATCGAAAAAGATTATTGGATAACTGCCGCTTTGGAGGCAATTTTTGAATCAGAAATGGCCACAGAGGCTGTATTTAAAGGCGGTACAGCCTTGTCAAAATGTTATCACTTGATCGAGCGCTTTTCAGAAGATGTTGACATCGTTGTTTTTCGCCGTCCCGGTGAAAATGATAATCGGTTGAAAACTAAAATCAGGAATATTTCCAGGATTGTTGAAAATATCATGCCCGAAATAGACGTGCCCGGTGTGACCAATAAACTAGGGCAGATCAGGAAAACGGTTCATGCCTATGAAAAAGGCGGTTTCAAGGGCGATTTCGGGCACGTCAGGGAACAGATCATATTGGAAGTTACCTGGCTCGGGAATTTTGAACCCCATGTAACCATGGAGGTTAGCTGCTATATCACCCAGTTAATGCGGGAAACTGGTCAGTCCCCGCTCATAGTAGAGTATGGCCTGCAGCCATTTGAGGTGCAGGTATTAACGAAAGAGCGAACATTATGCGAAAAAATAATGAGCCTGGTGCGGTTCTCTCAGACAGAAGATCCTTATAATGACCTTTCTCTTAAGATTCGCCATATTTATGATATACATATGTTGCTGAATGATCAGGAAGTCCTGGATTTTTATCACAGTAAACATTTTGACGCTATGCTGAACCAGGTAGGCATAGATGACATCAAAAGCTTCAAAAATAACAATGTTTGGCTGACGGCCCATCCGGCAAAAGCAATCATTTTTTCTGCCGCCACGGATACCTGGGACAAAATTAAAGCGCCTTACCATACCTCATTCAGAGATTTGGTAACCGGCCCGCTTCCCGACGAAGCAGAACTGATCAAAACGCTCAATGATGTTGCGGATAGACTGAACCGCATCGACTGGGCGATCACCCCGGAAATGGTCAGCAAAAGATAGATTTTTTGAAATCAAGGATCACTTTTGCTGGTTATCCCTGTTTATATTTTTAGAGAGCTAACACACATAAATGGTAGGGATTAAATTCCCTTCCGCTGTCAAGCACTGGTTTACGTTTCATCAATTCCATAGTCCTTGACGGATAATTCTAATTCCCGGCCCGCAAGGCTAACCGGCTCCTGTCCTGATTAGTTTTCCAACATTTAAGGTCCTCTCCGGACTGTTCACGCAAATTTGCGAATAGGGGTCAAGTCCTCCAACGATCCCTTCCATTACTCCTTCGGCGCTATCCCTGCCGGTAGGAAATCCCTTTTTAAAAAAAACTTCGTTTTCCCGCATACCGCCATTTAATTCACTATCCGGGCGCCTCCGCCTCGCGGCGGACCGGGCCATCCGCTGTATCTTCTGCGAAGGATGCCGCTGCTGTCCCTGGCACGGCCCCGCTAAAAAGCAGGTTCGTCATTCCCGCCCCGGCGGAATGCCTCACCAGTTTTTTAGCCCCGCAGCAAGAGCCTGTCTGTTGGGTGTGTCGGGCCGCAAGCTAAATTTCACTCCCGCTCCGCTGCCGTTCAATTTCCCGCACACCCACCAGCCAGGCACTTGCTTCCCCCCATTAAAACCCTTTTTATAAAAATGAAATTGAGATAACTTTTTTCAAAAAAACGAAAAAAAGAGCCGCAAAGAAGGGTAGCCGCCGCAACATACGAGCGCATAATGCCTGCTGCGCTAAGCGAATGGCAGTCACCCTGCGGGACTTATAGCTCTCCTGTTGCTTTCCGGCTACCCCAAAAATGGGCTTTCTTTTTTTCCTTTTTCTTTTGAAAAAAAGCTAATCAGGGAAAGGGAAGAGAGAAAGGAATTAACAAAATTTTTAACTCTTTAATTTCTAAAAAAATGCAAACCGCAGAAAAAAATGCAAAAGGTGTACAAGGTACAGCCGAAAAAAACAACAGTTCAGTTAAAACCGAAAACCGTCCAAGCCTTACAGGAAAGGAAGCAAAAAATGAAACCGCCCAAAATCAAACACCTGCCAAAGGTGCGGAAAGTGAGACAGCCAAAGCTGCCGAGGCAAAGGCAAGTAATCCCGCTGCAATGGATAACCAACCCGCAGACACTAAGCAACTCGCAGCAGCCGAAGTAAACACCGCTGAACAAAAACCCGAGGCTAAACCTGTTTTGTCTTTGGATGCAAAATTAAAAGCTGTAGACGACCTGCACCGCAAAAGCTTACAGCGTTTGGCGCTTATCGGGCGTATCAAAACTTTAGAGGCGTTCGAGGTAAAGTTGATTGAAGAACAGGACGAACTTGAAAGCAACCCTTACCAAGGCTGCAAGCTGATTATCAAAGATGACAAAAACCGCGAATTTGTGACCAATACCCCCAATTTAATCCGCATGGTTACACAGTACATTTTTGATGCATGTGAGGGCAAACTGGCAGAAATTGAAGCAACCATCAATTTTCCGCAAGCTTAAAAATCAACAGGAAGCCTCCCGTCCCGATAGCTATCGGGATATCGGGAGGCTTTTTAAGGTTTCACCAAAAAACAGGAATTAAGATGTACGAACTTTTTATAGAGTTGCTAAACCAAATATTTTGGGAAGGCTACGCAGAACAACTGGCACAGGATAACCCGGCAGTTTTTGAATTGGAACTGGCGGAATTTATGAACAACTATAACCAGTAATGACCATGTACGATACGATTTTTTTACTGGTCAAGGCAACCGTACAGACCAGCCACAAAACGGCGCACGAAGCCATAACCGAAATACAGCAAAAGGCGACCTGCACCATTACCGACACCAAAAAGGTAAAAATCAAGGAACTAAAATTTATGGACTACAAATTAAAAGTTTAAGACAATGGCACACTTAATAAATTTCAATGAAAAAACAGGCAAACACAGTTTTTTCAGCACCAAAGAAAAGGCATGGCACAAATTAGGTCAGATTGTTGACCGTTACCCGACAAGCGCCGAGGCAATCAAATTTGCCGGGCTGGATTATACCGTAGAAAAACGCAGGCTTTTCACCTATGGATATGACACCGCCGAAGATACCGATATGGATTTGACCATCGAACGCCAGTTAACGGTATCAAATTATTTTGCGACCGTTCGCACCGACACCGACCAGATTTTGGGCGTAGTCGGCAAAGATTATGAAATCGTACAAAATTGTGATGCATTCACATTTTTTGACGCAATTGTCGGCGGCGGCGATGGTATTTTATACGAGACTGCCGGCGCATTAGGCAACGGCGAACGTATTTTTATAACCGCAAAATTGCCGGGTTATATCCGGGTAGGTAATGATGACCTTATCGAAAAATACCTTTTCCTGACTACTTCGCACGATGGTTTCGGCAGCATTACCGCAGCGTTTACCCCTGTTAGGGTAGTATGTAACAACACGCTTCATGCTGCCTTAAATAATATGAGCAATTGCATAAAGATACGCCATACAGAAAGCGCAAAGGAGCGATTATTACAGGCACATAAAATAATGGGCTTGACAAACACCATGTCAAACGAATTGAACGGCATATTCAACCGCTGGGCGCACGTACGCATTACCGATAAGGAATTATTAAAACTGGTACAACAGGCAATGGCGCCAAGCAAAGAGGTATTACAAAAGGTTTTGGATGATGAAAATATAGACGAATATTCCAGCCGCTTTTTAAACACCGTCGAACGGGTATGTGAATATGGTTTCGCCAATGAAACACAGCAGATGCAAACCACAAAAGGAACGTTATTTGGTGCTTATAATGCCATAACAGGCTATTTTCAAAATGTCATGCATTATAAAAATGACGAAGCTAAATTAAAATCCATCCTTTTTGGGAACGGGTTTAATAAAACGCAGTCGGCATTTAATCTATGCAGAGCTTTTGAAAAAGAAGGCAGCAGTATTTTAAATTAATGTTTAACGGGGGAGAAATCCCCCTTAATACCATTTCTTATGAGCTACATTGTAATAGAAACATTCGGAGGCCCGGAATATGCCATCATTGCAACAGATGAAAACGGCAATAATTTAGTGTTCGACGAGTACGACCAGGCAGAACAAGAAGCCAAAAATTGCCAGCAGGGCTTAGTCGTCTGTATAGAATAAATTGACGTTAAGGGGCAGAAGCCCCTTTTTTATTGCTCGGACTACTTTTCTTTATGAGTAAAGAAAAGTAGCAAAAGAAACAATACGCAATGCATTAATATCTTTGTTCAAACTAAAAAACATTTAATGATGAGCTTTCAGCCCGTTATTAGAGGAATATGATGACTTTTAAATTTAAGTTATCGCCATTTCCTTATCCTCTTCATAATTTCCTCTAACGGCAAACGGTCATTATAAGAAATAAGTTTCTCAAGCTTCTCTACGGCAATAGTCCTGGAAATAAGCTGTAACTCTACCATCTGGTCAAAGACCCAAACCAAGCCATGAACCTCAAGCCTCTTCTGCTCACAAAACTTTCTCAATTTATTATCCCCCGAAATTACCAAACAACCCAATTGATTTGCATAATAAAATACGGTGCGGTCCGTCGGCTCCAAACCCGCAGGAAAGTCAAGCCCACCGATTTCAACCAGCTGGTCAGCCGCGAAAGCGTACACAGTCAATACACCCTTATCGACAAAAACATCAAGGCTTTCTTTTTGTAACACAGTCAGCTGATCAAAAACCTCTTGTGTGGTATGAATACCAAACTCCAAACCGAACAAATGCTCAACCAGCCCTAAAATAATAAGGTCGATAAAAATATTGGCATCAGTGACGGCTAATCGCATTATAGTTGAATAAGGTCTCAGGCATTAGCATCTAGGTATTTTTCTCGAAACTCCCCCAGGGTCATATTATTCAGCGCCGCAGCTTTCGTCGTAGAAATAATCTCCTGCGCAATGCCACGTATCAGCAACTGTATAAAACGGTCCGACTCCTCGCGCCCCGCATAACCCATTCTCTCCGATTTTTTTAGATTCTGATTATAACGGATCATAAAGTATTTCATATATGATTCCGAGATTAGGCCAAGCGTCTTTGCCCTGTACATAATCGCTGATAAAGCAATACCGTAATTCTTTTTAATGAATTGCAACTCCTTAGTAAATACCGTCACCCTCTTACCCCCAAAATAATCCATCAACTTCTCGTCTGGTAGCAAGACGCCACCAGCGAAAGCATCACAAAACCGCTCGCATTCTCTTTCGTCGAAGTCATCTAATTTCAGGTAGAGGTGTGCCAGCTCATGCAGGATCGTAAAGCGCTTTCGCACCAAAGGGATCTCGTCGTGGTCATTAAATACAATGACTGCTACCTCATTACCGATAATAGTAGACATACCGGAAAAGGACGGATCGGCGATCACATGATATACTTTGATATTGTGCTCCTCCAGCAATTCCACGCAATTGTAAATGGGATCATTACCGGCTTTCAGGATCTTACGCATTTCCTTCACTGCACCGGGGATATCCCCCATATCCTTGATCGGGTAGGACCGCAGCGCAAAGGAGGTCCGGTCAGTAATGCCCAACAAATTTTCCAGCTCGAGGTATCTTTCCAGGTATTCCTTAGTGGTAGAAATTACTCGTTCCTGTTCCTTTACCGACAGTTTCTTCAGCTTGCGAAACTCCACCTGGTCCAGCTCAACTGAAGCATCTTTGAAGAAATAATCAAGTGTGACGTTTAAAGCGGAGCATAGCTTCGATAAAGTATCGCTGTCGGGGAACTGTTCGCCGGTTTCCAAACGGCTGAGAGCCTGCTTGGATAAAGTGCCGTTCAACTGATCTGATAAGTCCTGCAATGAAAGCCCGCTCATCTTTCGGGCGTTCTTAAGTCTTTCAGGAAATTGCTTCATATATAAAGGTAAGACATAAAAATATTCTTTTGTCAGTTTTTACATTGTGTTGGACAAATTTATAAAAAAATTCCATATTGTCCAAATTTTTTGTATAGCTTTGTATTGGAATAAAATAATGAAATACGAACATGGAAAACAGAGAAACAGAAAAAGGAACCCTTGAGTTTAAAATCAACGGTGAAAAATATGAGTGGCATCAAGAATACATTACAGGTGCTGAAATTCGCAAATTGGGAAATATTCCAGCTGATGACGAGATTCTTCTTGCCATAAAAAAACCCTGGGAAGATGAACCTGTGCCTGATGATAAGCAAGTGAATTTGGCGCGGCCTGAAATAGAGCATTTTTATTCAAAAAATCGTAATTTTAAAGTAGCGCTTATTGTAAATGGGCGTTCCAAGGCCTGGAATGAAAAAACAATCACGTTCGAACAATTGATAATTTTAGCCTTTGGCAGCTATGATGGCAACCCTAACAAAGTTTACACGGTGACCTATGACCGGGGGCCGCATGAAAACCCAGAAGGTAGTATGGTGAAGGGTGAGAAAGTTTTTGTTAAAGAAAAAATGATATTCAATGCTACAGCAACAGATAAATCGTAGTCCGGATTTAAAGCGACTGAGGGACGAAGGATTTGAAATAGAGGTGAAAGGCGGCTACCTCATTGTCCATCATATACCATATGTTAATGCTAATCGCGAGATTAAGTTCGGGAAACTGATTTCTTCTCTTTCCTTAAATAATAATGTCACCATTAAGCCGGATAACCACGTCATCAATTTTATGGGAGAATATCCTTGTAATAACGATGGCACAATAATTACCGGAATTCAACATTCCGGTCAATTGAATCAGGCCTTGTTCGATGGAATGGTGATTAACTTTAGTTTTTCGAACAGACCGGCAAATGGTTATGACAATTACTATGAAAAGATCGCCCGTTATGTTGAAATTATTTCTGCCCCCGCCAGGTCTGTCGACAAAATGGTTACCGCAAAGACATTTAAAGTCGTTGCGGATAATGAAGATGAAACAGTTTTTAAATATATCGACTCTAATTCCAGCAGAGGCAACATTTATCAGTTGAATTCGAAATTTAAGGGACAAAGCATTGCGATCATCGGGTTAGGGGGAACGGGCTCGTATGTGTTAGATTTTGTGGCCAAAACCCCTGTAGACAAAATACTCGTTTTTGACGGCGATGATTTTCTACAGCATAATGCCTTTCGTTCCCCGGGCGCCGCCTCGACGGAAATTTTGAATATGCACATGAAAAAAGTTGACTATTTCACTGCGATTTATTCCCAGATGCATCGGGGAATACAAGCATTTCCTGAAAATGTCACGGAGGCAAACATTGATCTGCTGAAAGCCATGTCCTACGTCTTTATTTGTATTGATAGTAATAGTGCAAGGGGTATGATCATTTCAAGACTAAGGGAGTTTGGCGTAAACTTTATCGACACCGGACTGGGGGTGAATGTTGTGGAGGATGCATTAATTGGAACCATCAGGGTGACTTTAGGCACATCCGTAAAAAATGACCATATACCCAATAGAATTGGTTCAGCCGAACACGATGATGACGACTATGCAACAAATATTCAGATAGCTGACTTAAATGCACTCAATGCATTGATGGCAGTTATCAAATGGAAAAAGCTATGCGGATTTTACCAGGATTTAAAACATGAGCATCATTCGACTTATACCATCAATACTTCCCAATTGATAAATGAAGATACCATCGAATAAATTATTATGAGCAAAGGAACAGACCTGTCACACATTTATGACTTAAGAAATAATTTTACGGTCATCGGGCTTACGGGCCAGATCGGTTCAGGATGTTCCGACGTGGCTGAGCAGTTGTCAAATGGCTTCAGGTATAGCGACTTTGAAGATCCGCTGGAAGTTGGTTTGGCAGGGGATCCTCCGCAACTTAAACATAACTCGTATCGCAAATACCGGATCGTTTATCAATATGCCATTAAAAATTTTAAAGGGTTCACCAGAATTAATTATAAAGATATCCTGGTCCTGTTCCTGCTTCAATTTTCCCTGGATGAGTTTATCGGATTTTTACAAACACCTGAATTGCAGTATGAATTAAAAGCGTTCGAGCTTGGTTATGACTTCACTTCCGAAATTGAAATGCTCGAACAATTGCGAGCCGAATTTAATGGATTTTCAAATGAATACCAGTCTATTAAAGAAAAGAAAACAGATGAAGATAGCAGCTTCCTGACGGACTTATACGAATTCTATTTTCGCTCAGGGTTTCTCCAGTTTTGTGAAAAGATGAATGATTTGTTGCGATCGAAATCACGGCTCAAGCGTAACAAACTTTTACAGGTCGTCGCCAATAACTTGAGGCGGTCGGGAAAACCCTTTCAATTTTATGAGTACGAAGCAAATGAAAGTTTTACAATTGTGGAGCTTATTAATGATGTTATAAAAGGCTATAGAAGGTCCTCGGAAGGTATCAAGCGAACCCAAATTGTCATTGATGATCTGCGAAATTCAATGGAGATCATGTTCTTTCGTCAGCGTTTTGCCGCCTTTTACACAGTTGCTATCAACAGGGATCCTGAAAAAAGGGAGGAAGCGTTAAGGAAGAAATATAATGGAACGCCGGATGCTTACCTTATGGGGGAAGATTTGTGGAAGGAAGAATATAAAGGAGGGAAAAGCCATGAATTTTACAAGGCGAATATTTCCGCCTGTATCCAACAGGCCGATATTCATATTTCCTTTTTAACTAAAGAAGAAGCTGCGCAATTAAATATTTCTCCGGCGGGGCAGCTAAATGAGACAGCTGATAATACATCACCGTTTTTTAGCTGGAATATGCAACTTTTGAAATATGTCTCGTTGATCAGCCAGCCTGGGTTAGTTCCGCTGTCTCCGGAGGAAAGATGCATGCAAATGGCTTATACAGCTAAACACAATTCCGGGTGTATATCGAGGCACGTGGGCGCGGCCATTACGGACGAAAATTATTCGATCAAGGCAATCGGTTGGAATAACACGCCATCCGGGCAAGTTCCCTGCGTTCTTAGGAACGCAGAAAATCTGCTGGGTAAAAAGAACGATATTGAAGCGTTTACGAAGTTTGAGAAAACGGATGGCAAGCTTTGGAACGCACTGGACGTCAACTTTCGTAGTCAGATTTCGGAAAATCAGGATAACCTGAAGGGTAGAAATGTTTGTTTCTGTTTCAAAGACCTAAAAAATTCTTGTTCGGACGGCAAAAACCCGGTACATACCAGATCCTTACATGCTGAAGAGAATGCCTTCCTCCAAATAGCAAAATATGGCGGTGGTGGTATCGAAAACGGGAAATTGTTTACTACCGCCAGTCCTTGTGAGCTGTGCGCAAAAAAGGCTTATCAGTTAGGGATCAAGGTGATCTATTACATCGATCCGTACCCAGGTATCTCGGATGACCATATCTTATCAACCGGTTCCAAACCTATTAAACCCAGGTTGTTTAACGGAGCTATCGGGAACGCCTATCATTGGTTGTATGATCCGGTTATGCCCTATAAAGACGAACTAACGCTTCTCCTCGGCAATAAATTTGATGACTATGCAACGCAACAAGTGAAAAAGGCAGAGAAATTTAAGGAAGAAGCTGACCAATTAAAGGTCGAGTCTGAAAAAAAAGACCAGGAAATCGCGGAATTGAAGAGAAGGATCAGCCAACTTGAAAGATAACAGCCATGAAAATAATGCATCAATTTGTCGAATTTATTCCTGACCAGATTGAAGAAGGTATTCTATATATCTCTATAGAATATTGTACAGCGATTCACAAGTGCATATGTGGTTGTGGAAATGAGGTTGTCACACCGCTTTCTCCTACTGATTGGGAATTAACTTTCAACGGTAAGACAGTTTCATTGAGCCCGTCCATTGGGAATTGGAATTTTGAATGTAAATCCCATTACTTCATCACGCGTAATCAAATCCGTCAGGCGAAGCCATGGAAAGACTGGGAAATCGAAAAAGGCAGAAAAGAAGATGCAGCTGATAAAAAAAAATATTTTCGAAAAAGGAAAGATAATAAATAAAACGGTTTTCAATTTTGAATGACCGCCTATTCTATATATTTCTTCGAAATTCTCCAATCACGCCGCCTTGCGACCGCTACATGCTGTCAAATAAAATCTGTTTTACAATTGTTTTACAGTGGGGAAAATCAGGACATTAAGATATTGTAAAAAAGGTCGTTATGATAAATGCCTATCAGAACCGGAATCTTGCCATTGGTTGGCAAATGTGGTGTCATTAACCGACCATTCTGAAATGTTGAGCAAATCTAAAAGACACAAACATTTCATTACATTATAGAAATTTGACTACAAAATGTAAGCTACTACAATTGTACTGATTTGTCGCCACTATATTTATTGTATTTTTGCAATACTTTAAATGCTTTGATTTTAAGCAAGTTAACAATGGGTAAATTAATTGAATTGTCAACAGAAGAACTTCTGAGGAAGTTTGGATCGGGTAACCATAAACCTGGTTCTGGCAGCGCTGCGGCGTTTCATGGTTTGGTGTCGGCACAATTGATCCGGACGGTTATAGAATTAAGCAAACAAAGATCCAATTACAAGGAATGGTTGCCCGAGTTAAATCGTATGGAGGCGGAACTGGAAAACCGAATCTACCTAAGTTTGCTGCATTTCTTTCAACTGGATTCAGAACAATTCGATAGGGTGATACAGCTCCGCAGATCCCGAGACGACGAAAAAAATACAGGTAAGAAGCTAGCACTTAAACAAGAGTTGGATGATGCGCTTTTACTGGCCACGGAAACGCCCATCGCGATCGCAAAACTATGTGCGGAGTTAGCTGGTTTTGCGGTATTTATATGTGATCATGGTTTCCAATCTGCGAGGGGCGATTCTGGTGTAGCCTTAAATAATGCAATAGCGGCAATTGCAGGCTGCCTTTCCATCATCAACTTAAATCTTTTGTCACTGGGCGACGACGAACAGACCGAGCAAATTAGAATAGAAGCGGGCAGGCTAAAGGCTGCCCATCTGGACCTGTCATCTAAAGCGATGGAACGGCTTGCCATGCTTGAAAAAGAGGCTGAGCGCCATAAAGCCTTTCATAAAGAATTAAAGGAATTATCGTCGGGCCGCTGGGTAAATTCAAACTTATCCTATGCTGAAATTGAAGATCTCGCTCGGAGGTTGCAAAATACTTTATATAAGTATCATGATAAAATTTCGAGGCAGGGCGAACCAGAAAACGTGATTGACATACTTAAGCCGGAAGTCGTTCTGACCAAAATATTAAATTACGATTATAAGGAGTTGACAACATTGGGTCAACACGGTATTAACGACGGGTTCTTTGAAATAGCGGGATTGATAAACAAAGCAAAAAAAACTGTCAGGGTTTCGAAAAGCTTTTCAAAGGAAACGCAAAATTTCACCGCAGCGCATGAACTTGGACATGCATTATTGCATCAGCAATCGGTACTGCACCGTGATAGAGCACTAGATGGCCCCGCTGAAGGTATTCCCCGAGATTTAACGGAATTACAAGCAGATAAATTTGCTACGTTTTTTTTAATGCCGGAAAAGCAGGTTAAAAGCTTGTTTAAGCAGTTGTTTTTAACGGATAAGTTTGTCATCAACGAAAATACCGTCTTTGCTTTGACCGGCGGCCGCTTAAGCGACTTTAGGCGACAATGCAAAGACTTGCGTGACCTGGCCCGGATTCTTGCTTCTGCTGAATTTTTTGGCAACCATTCATTTAAATCAATGGCAGAGTTATTCAACGTATCAAAAAAAACGATGGCTATTCGATTGGAAGAACTTCAGCTGGTTGAATTTTGACAATAAGGGCTTCCAATATGTAAGACGAAATATAAATAGCTTTTTGCCCCTTTTTTATTTATTGTTTTCAGGGCGTTACATATTTGTTAAATAACAAGTTATTGAACATGTTATTGGATTAAAAACATTTTACACCTTCCGTCGCTCGTTTTTTTAAACTGGTACAAATACGGTACAATAAATTTTGAACATTCCTTTTTTGTTCGTAAATTACTCACCGTAAACAAGATACAAGTTATTTTTTCAAGACAAGCGTAAGACTCATAATCTTTTGGTCCCTGGTTCGAGCCCAGGTGGGCGCACAAACGGCCTTAACGATATCGTTAAGGCCGTTTTTATATTTTATCGATTTTGCAATCTGCGTTCTAGCTCGTGGACGCGCTTTTTGGTTCGAGCACAACGGGGTTGCATATCTTAGAAAAGTCGTTTGACAGCAAAGAGGTGATATGATATGATGGATATTTTCCATTTACCGTTCATTGTCAATTTTCGATCTTACACTATTTGGCATAACTTACTCGATCAGTCGCTTTGGGTGTTAAAGCTACTTCATATTTGCAATTCCATTCTTTTATATTTTCTAGAATTGGCAAAAAAGCTAAGCCTTTTTCAGACAACTTATATTCGACCCTGGGCGGTAGTTCCTTATAGGCCCATCTTTCCAATAGTCCATCTTCTTCCAACTCTTTGAGTTGTTCGGCTAGTACTTTCCTTGAAATGTGTGGTACTATGGAATCGAGTTGACCAAAACGAATGGTACGCGTACCTATAACATTTATTATTATTGGTTTCCATTTATTACCAATAGTGCCAATGGCTCGCGTAAACGGGCAATTGGAAGCGCAAAATCTGTCGTCTCTCATATTTTTAAAATTTGCAGTTACCTGGTGGTAACCAGAATATACTATATTAGTTACAAATATAAACTATTGATAGTAACTTTGCGAAACAAATTTAAAAATAAGTTAAAAATGAGCAGATTGAAAAATAAAGTTGCTGTGATTACGGGCGGCAACAGTGGTATCGGGTTTGGTATTGCCGAAGCATTTAACAACGAAGGAGCAGTCGGTGCCATTGTCGGCAGAAATCGGGAAACTTTAAATAGTGCTGTGGCTCAGCTTGGCGATAATTTTATAGCCATTAATGCCGATGTGACCAACCTGGCTGACATGGAAAAGGTGTTTGCAGCAACAGCTGAAAAATTTGGTAAAATAGACGTGGTCGTAGCCAATGCTGGTGGTGGAGCTGTGGGAACTGTGGCAACTACCGGCGAAGCCGACTTTGACAAGGCAATTGATCTGAACCTGAAAAGTGTTTACTTCACGGTTCAAAAAGCACTCCCCTATATGAATGATGGTGGTTCTATTATTCTGATCGGGTCAAATGCGGCACATAGGGCCTATGCGAATTTCACGCTTTATGGCGCAGCAAAAGCGGCGGTCATCTATTTGGCAAAAGCATTTTCAAGCGACCTTTTGGATAGAAACATCAGGGCAAATGTCATCACACCAGGTACTACGGACACCCCGGCATTTGAAAAGTTTGTTCCTGCAGAACAAATTGAAGCTGTAAAAACACACTTTGCAAGTGTAATGCCGACAGGCAGGATCGGGCAACCGGCTGACATAGGCAAAACAGCCGTTTTTCTGGCCTCTGATGACTCTTCGTTTATGCTGGGTGCTGAACTCCTTGTTGATGGCGGCATGACTTATTTGTCTAAGTAATCAAAATAATTTCAAAATGAATAAATCAGAAAACAACGTAGCAGCAAGCTACGCCATTATCGGCTTTGGCAAGATTGGCAAGGCCCTGGCGAAGGCGTTCGCCCGTAAAGGCATCGAAGTATCCGTTGCCACCACGCGTGACCCGGACAGCTTTACGTCCGAGGCGGCCGCGATCGGACCCGGGATCAATCCCACAACACTGGCGGAAGCAGTCAAGGCGGACGTCATCTTTTTGGCAGTGCGTTTCGAGTCACACCCGGCTGTGGCAAAGGCATTGCCCGACTGGCATGGAAAGATCATCGTTGATGTGACCAATGCCTACGGCGTGCCCCCTGAGAAGATGGGAGAGTTGCCCTCTGCCAGGTTCGTAGCACAGGCCTTCACCGGGGGAAAATTGGTCAAGGGCTTCAACCATTTAGGGGCTGCCATTCTTGAGCAAGATCCGGCGGTACATGGTGGCAAAAGGGTCGTGTTCCTGGCAAGCGACGATGAGGCCGCAGTAGCGGAGATCGGTACACTTGCGGAAAAGCTTGGTTTCGCACCAGTCAAACTTGGCGGGCTTTCAGAAGGTGGATTGCTGGTACAGGCGCATGGAAATACCTGGGGTCAACTGATTTTTCAGGACCTGGTCAAGTTCGACTAATAAATCAAATCTTAAATAATAGAACTCATGAGTAAATTAAAAAACAAAGTAGCGGTAGTTACCGGTGCTTCAAAAGGAATAGGTGCAGCTATCGCAAAACACTTTGCGGCAGCGGGCGCAAAGGTAGTAGTGAATTATGCCTCCAGTAAGGAAGGCGCGGATACGGTAGTTAAGGAGATAACCGACAATGGAGGCATGGCCATTGCAGTGCAGGCCGATATATCGAAAGAAGCCGATGTGGCCAGGCTTTTTGAAGAAACAGAAAAGGCTTTCGGCACGTTGGATATTTTGGTAAACAACGCGGTTTACCAGGGATATGCACCTATTGAACTGATATCAGCAGAAACTTTTCATAATAGTTTTAATGTCAATGTACTTGGCCCTATACTTACTATACAGTCAGCTTTGAAACTGTTTGGTAATAAGGGCGGCAATATCATCAATATCAGTTCGGGTGCAAGCAAAATGCCTCTTCCGGGAGCCTCGCTTTACTCTGCAACTAAAGCGGCATTAGATGCCATAACGATTTCTTTGTCGAAAGAACTTGGTGCTAAAAACGTTCGTATCAATTCAATTTTGCCGGGCGCTACAGAAACAGAAGGTGCAACCAGTGCGGGTGTTACCGCCGGCAGTGAGTATGAAAAGATGTTTATTGCCAATACACCGCTTGGTCGCAGAGGCCAGCCCGACGATATTGCCAAAGCTGCCGTATTTCTTGCTTCTGATGATGCAGCCTGGATTACGGGAGAGCAAATTTCCGTTTCCGGTGGTATGTATGGTTTTTAAATTCATAAGCCCAAAAAATGAAAGACAATGGGACCGAATTATTGGTTGACGGTGGTTTCACCAAAACGCACTAAAATAATTGTTTCAAAGTATAAGTTTCTTTCAAATCCCTGTTCTTCAGGAACAGGGATTTTTTGTTGCTTCAAATGACCTGTACTAACAAATAGTAATTGACGATAATTTTCTCAAATCTTCCATAAAATGGTTCGGGAAGCACCCAGGTGGGCACGCGTATAAAAGCCTCTTAGCTTTGCTAAGGGGCTTTTTGTTTTCGGGAGCACTCTTGCTCTACTGGCAGCACAGCAAGCTAATATCCCAACTGAAAGGCCATTGTGGAGATATAATATCCACGAATAGCGTGCAACTATTGTATGCGGGTATAAGCTTTTTTAGAATTAATGTTTACTTTTAACAAATCATTTAACCTCCCCATATCATGAAAAGAAAGATACTGACAACGGTGGCTTTGCTCCTTTCCTTTGGCGCTGCATTCGCCTATTTTACCGGCATAGATGGCAAATGGTCTGCTATGCTAAAAGGGCCGGATGGCAATGAATTCCCGATATCTTATACTTTTAAAACCGGTGGCGCCACGCTCACGGGTACGGTCACCTCGTCGATAGGCAGCTTCGATATTTCGGATGGCATAGTGAAAGGCGACAGCTTATGGTTCACTGCTAACATCAATACCATGAAGATCAAAAACATAGGCAGATACTACGCCGATGGCGACTCTATAAGCCTGCGGGTGGGTACCAGGTCGACGCATACTACATTGAAACGGACCATGGATAAATGAACGATATTAAACGCAAAACCCAATAAAAACCATGAAAAAAAAGTTATTTATTACAGCCGCACTGCTATGCTCCTTTGCGGTTGTATTTGCCTTTTTTGCCGATGTTAATGGTGAATGGTCAGGAGTATTATCAACACCTGATGGCAATGAATACCCGCTGACTTACACTTTTAAAACCGACAACGATAAACTAACAGGTACAGCACAAAATCCCCAGGGAACTGTCGACATAACTGATGGAAAAATTAAAGGCGACAGCCTTTCATTTAATGTTGAAGCCAATGGCACGAAAGTACTCCATAACGGCAAATATTTCAGCACCGGAGATTCGGTTAGTTTAAATATCGACTTTAATGGTATGAAATTTCATACCACCCTAAAACGTGCCGTGCAGAAATAAACGTCTTCATACATAAAAACGGTTACCCGCTTTTTTATAGGTAATTTTAGCGCAACGCTATCTTCAAAACACGATGATTGGATGTTACATAAAGGGTTTTCTCATCGCCTGACAAACTGCAATTGGAAACAATGTCGTTTACCAGTATCTTGCCCAGCAATTTGCCTGCCCGGCTAAAGACCCATAAGCCCCCGGGCCCGGAGGCAAACACATGGCCTTTCTTGTCAATCTTTAAACCATCGGGCATACCGGCAGCTGTTTTTACCGCTGCATTTGCGCTGTAAAATATCCGGCCATGGGTAAAAAGGCCGTTTTTATCCAGGTCGTACGCATACCAATAAGGTTTCAGGGGATCAGAATTGGAGATCAGTATAGTTTTGCCGCCGGGGAAGAACCCAATGCCGTTTGGCCGTGTAAGCGTATCGGTAAGCAGGGTTATTTTGCCGTTCGCTGCAATTTTATAAACTCCCTGGTAGGGCGCCTCTTTTAAAGGATCGTCCACGTTTTTTTCAAGCCCATAGGGGGGATCTGTAAAATAAATATCGCCATTGCTTAAAAAAGCCAGGTCATTTGGGCTATCAAACTTTTTACCTTTATAGTTAACCGCTATTTTGATAAATTTGGGTTGGGGTTTATTCAAAGGGGCGTCCATTATGGATACCACCCTGTCACCATCCTGGCAGATCACCAATTGCCCCTTTATATTTAAACCCAGGCCATTCGAGCCCAGCTCGCCGCCCCGGGGTATGGTGCCTGTATAGCCCGAAGGCCTCAGATAAACCTCCTTGCCTTTTTCTTTGGTCCATTTGTAAATGACGTTCTTTTTAACATCCGAAAAAAGGAACATTTTGTAGCTTTCTACCCATACCGGCCCTTCGCTCCATAAAAACCCATCGGCTAATATTTCCGCCTTAGCTGTTTTACTGACTATGCTGCTGAACTGAGGGTCGATTTGCTTTAAAGTGATCAGTGGTTTTGCCGCCTGGGCATAACCAGCGCAAATGTGCCCTGTTAAAAGGCATATCATCCATAATAAACGGTTACGGCGCGGTATCATCTGGTACACTATTGGTTATCAATCAATTTGCGAAAATCTAAGTTAGTTATATATGCCGGACCTGCGGCGACGAAATAACAGAAATAGCTTTATTTCCTCAAAAAATCTGCTTTATAGCCGCAATTGCAATTTTGTTGCAATATTTGTTTGGTTTTATATTTTATTAATTAGCTTTGCTCTGTGTTATTAAAAAACTAACTGCTGGTTTGAAAAAAAGCAAATACCATATTTTTTGTGCATGGCTGCTTCTCATCTTTTTTGTTGCAGGCCAGGTTGCTGTATATGGTCACCAGCACAAGGTAAACGGGGCGCCCAGTAACCACATACGCCATCAGCCTTTTTCCTCGCAGCAGACTGTTACTGAAAAATGCCAGCTATGTGATGCCATGCATTTTAATACAATGGTGATTAACACACATTATGATGTAACACCCATTGTTGTAAACCATTATGACTATAAAACAGTTAGTTATACATTTGTAAGCCTCTCGCTTATCCTTTCCTCTGGGCGTGCTCCGCCAATTTCATAGTATTTTCCTATTTCTTTTTATTCACGGTGCCTTTCGCCATCAATGGCCTTTTGGCAATTATTATTGATTTTAAATAAATACTATGAAATTAAAGCTATTTTATGGCTTATTAATACTATTAATAAGTTTTTCGATCTCTTCCTATGCTGCCATTAATAAAAATAAGACCAATGGTGATGCTATTACCGGTTCTTTAACGGGTGCAGTTACCGATAAGGCCGATGGCAAACCGATGGCAGGTGCAAGTATTTCTATTCCCGACCTTAGAACAGAAGCTGTCACCGACGTCAATGGAAAATACACCATCAACCATTTACCCAAAGGGGTTTACCTGGTACAGGTACGTTATTTGGGCTATGCTACTTTTAACCAAAGAGTTGATTTTTCAAAAACAGCTGTACTGGATGTACAGCTACATATATCATCAATTGAGGCCGGGGAGGTTGTGATTACCGGTGTTAGCAAAGCCACCGAAATAAAACGGGACCCGGTACCTATGGTTGCCGTTGGCAGGGCCTATATTGATCAGCAGGCTGCATCCACTAATATTATTGATGCAATAGCCAATTTACCCGGAATAAGCGCGGTTACTACGGGACCGAATGTTTCCAAGCCCTTTATTCATGGCCTGGGGTATAACCGGGTAATTACCTTAGAAGACGGCATACGCCAGGAAGGACAACAGTGGGGCGATGAACATGGAATAGAGGTAGACCAAAACTCAATTGACCGGATAGAAGTAATTAAAGGCCCTGCGAGTTTAAGCTACGGATCGGATGCCATTGGCGGAGTGGTAAATCTCCTAACGCCACAACCGGTTCCCGATGGTAAAATATTGGGCTCGATAACAGGTTTGTATGGTACCAACCAGGCACTCCTGAACGGTTCATTCCGATTGCAAGGAAACAGTAATGGACTGGTTTGGGGAGCTATTATTTCCGGTAAAGAGGCAAAAGATTATCAGAACCAGCACGATGGCCGGGTATATGCGACGGGATACCAGGAAAGGGATGCACGCGCGATGATCGGCTTAAATAAATCCTGGGGCTATTCGTATCTAAACGCGTCTGTTTTTGATGATTTGCAGGATATACCCGATGGCAGCAGGGATTCCCTGACACGGAAATTTACCAAACAAATTACAGAAGATGATGCATTTCGTCCTATCGTGTCACCGGCTGAACTAAATTCATACGCTATACCGGTTTTGCATCAGCATGTTCAGCTTTACCGCATTTATGATAACAGTAATTTCATCTTGGGCAACGGCAACCTGATTGTTAACTTAGGCTACCAGTTTAGCCACCGACGAGAATACACCCACCCTGAAGATCCTGCTATTGCAGGGCTAAACCTGCACTTAAGTACCTATACTTACGATGTGAAATATAATTTCTCTTTAGGGAATGACTACGAAACCAGTTTCGGCGTTAACGGCCAGTACCAGAACAATACAATTGGTGATGCGACCGATTTCCCGATCCCGGCATATCACCAGTTTGATGTCGGGCCATTTGCAATCATGAAAAAAAGCTTCGGTAAGTTGGACTTGTCAGCAGGTGCAAGGTATGACAGCCGTTCATTTAACGGCCAGGCTGCCTACATTGATACATTAAATTCTAAGTATCCTCAGTTGTATACCGGCAGCAATCCTACCACTGCTACTGGTGTGACACCGCAATTTTCAGCTCTAAATAAAACGTTTTCAGGTGCTTCATACAGCTTCGGCGCAACTTATAATTTCTCTGATGCGTTTTTACTGAAGGCCAACATCGCACGAGGTTTCAGGGCGCCAAGTATCGCTGAATTGTCAGCTAACGGCCCAGATCCTGGTTCACAGATATATCATGTGGGTAACAGCAATTTTAAGCCTGAATTTAGTGTTCAGGAGGACATCGGCGCTTTTCTGAGTTTACCAAATGTTTCTGCAAGTGTGGAATTGTTTAATAATAACATTGAAAATTACATTTACCAGCAACAAGAACTTAATCCCGACGGCTCGCCCGCCCGCAATCCTGCTTTTCCTTTGTATAACATATTTACGTATGTGCAAAGCAAAGCACGTATTAATGGCGGTGAGTTTAGTTTAGATATCCACCCTGTGGCATGGCTGCATTTTGAAAACTCACTCGCATTGACCTACGGTACAAATTTAGGAAATGGCGGCAAGGTGGCTGACAGTCTTAAATATTTGCCGTTTATCCCTCCGCTGCATACCCATTCAGTATTGCGCGGCACTTTTACCAAAGGATTCAGCAGTTTTAGGAATGTTTATGCCTTTGTGGGTTTTGATCATTATAATGCGCAAGACAGGTTTTTTGCAGCTTATGGTACGGAAACCTATACTGCCGGCTATAATTTGTTGAGCGCCGGTATAGGCGGTAATTTGGTAAATGCTGCCGGAAAGAAGGTTATAGAGTTATTTATTGAAGGAACAAACCTTGCCAACATAAACTATCAATCAAACATGAGTAGGCTTAAATATTTCGATAACCCGGTTGTTCCGCCAGGCGTAGAGCCCGGTATTTTTAATATGGGCCGCAATATTAGTTTTAAAGTAGTTATACCGTTTGACCTGTCACAGCACACAAAGGCAACCACCGGATCATAAATGTTAAGCAGCCCTGCTTTAGGACAGGGCTGCATTTTATATGAAGAAGTTTGCTGATACCCCAAATGCTGAAAAGATTTTAAACGACAACCGTTTAAAAAAAACGGCTGCAGGGCTGCGGGTGCTGGCCATCCTGGCATCCTGTAAAAATACCGCTGTTACCCTTCCATGGTTGGTAAAGAAAACGAAAGGGCTAAACAGGGCAACACTATATGGTGTTTTACGGAGATTAGAAATGAAAAAGATTATTTATAAGGTATTTGATGTGGATGGTACACCTCATTATGCATTGTACCCAGCCGATTTATCGGGCCGCGACCCTGAAGTATTTCTGCATTTTTATTGCTCCCAGTGTAGAAAAGTGTATCGTTTACCCGCGCCTGACTTTATTGCGGCGCCATTTCCCGGTGAGTTTAAAACAGCAAGATATATGTTTCTGATGAACGGGATTTGCCGTTCGTGCAATACTATATAATTAAATCAGTTATGAAAACAAGCATTCCGCCTTATGATGTTGATCAACTCAATGAGATTATTAAAAACAGGAGAAGCATTTATCCGCGGCAATATGAAAAAGGGGAAATAGTACCGGACGAAGTGATCTGGCAGATATTGGAGAATGCTAATCGTGCTCCAAATCATAAGCAAACAGAGCCCTGGCGCTTCAAGGTGTTTTCAGGAGAGGGCCGACGGTATTTCGCTCAACTGCAAGCCGCTATTTACCAGGAACATGCGGGTGAAGATTACAGTGAGAGCCGGTACCAGAAATTACTGGAATACCCGATGTTGGCTTCGCATGTTATTTCTATCGGGATGAGAAGAAATGAACAAGGGGTATTACCGGAAAACGAGGAAATAGCTGCGGTAGCATGCGCCGTGGAGAATATGTTTTTAACGGTGACTGCCTACGGCCTGGGTTCCTATTGGACTACTGCCGGCATCACTTACTTCGAACAATCAAAAGCGTATTTTGACCTGGGCGAAAAGGATAAGCTTATGGGTTTCTTTTTTATCGGTTATGTTGCCATACCCTATAAAAGCCTCTCCAGGAGAAGCCCCATTCAAACCAAAGTGGAATGGATAAGTGAGTATAAGAACAGTGCAAGCCCGGGCGGTCTAACATCAGCTAAAACAGTGTCTTTGATCGCTGATAAATCAGGGATGCATGATCATGAAAGCCAGGCCCGCTGGGTCGTCATACTAACCGTCGTTACCATGATTGTAGAAATAGTCATCGGTTATTACAGTAATTCGATGGCGCTGACGGCCGAAGGATGGCACATGTCGACACATGTTTTTGCAATAGGATTAACATGGTCAGCTTATTTCTTTACCCGCAAATACAGTCAATCGCAAAAAATATCCTTTCAAAGCGACCGCCTGTTATCCCTTTCCGGTTTTACCAGCGCCATTGTATTACAAATCATCGCCGTGATTATGGCTGTGGAATCGATTGGGCGTTTAATTCATCCTTTGCCAATTAAATTCGGCGAAGCCATTGCAGTAGCTGCCATCGGCCTGATCGTAAACGGCATCAGCGCCTTATTGCTGCGTCACGATCATGATAATCATGACCATAATATTCGTGCAGCTTATTTGCACGTTTTGGCCGATGGCTTAACCAGCCTTACCGCCATTATCGCGCTGTCCTTTGGCTTGTTTTTTCATTTGTTTTGGCTGGACGCGATTAGCGGTATCATTGGCAGTATTGTCATAACCAGTTGGGCGGTTCAGCTGATAAAAGGTTCCGGCGGAAAGCTGGTTGATTTTAAAAAGGCCGCTTAAGCCAGGGTATTGGGTATAGTTGATAAAATATGAGAACGATTTTGACGATCCTGTTACTTTTCTTGACACTGAATGCGATCGGGCAGGAGGCCGCGAAGGATACGTTGACTAAAAAGGAACCTGTCGCGGTCGCGGAGTTTGGCGGGGCTGCATCCCTGAACTTTAAAGGCGGGTCAAGTTCCGGTTATAGCGCTGCGGTCGAGGTTACGCCGGTAGAAGACTGGCTGGAGCTGGAATTGGGTGTTACGTCAACCTTTGGCAACCACCCAAAAGAAACAGACATCGACATTTTGTTTAAAAAACCCTGGACCCTATCCCCCAAAGTTGAGTTTATGTTTGGCGTTGGTCTGGCATGGAACCATGCGAACGATAATGGAATGATAACAAATGGCACCAGTGGTGAAATCGCCCTGGATTGGATGTTTTGGCCGGCCGCTAGCCATAGGTTCGGCTGGTATCTTGAACCGGCTTACGATTACAGCTTTGGCCGCGGGCATGAACAATCGGTCGGGATCAGCGCGGGCCTGCTGGTCGCGTTTCCGTGAACCTTGTTATTACCAGTTGGCGGTTCAACTGATCAAAGGTTCTGGCGGCAAATTAGTCCTCCCTGGTTCGAGCCCAGGTGAGCGCACGAAAGCGGATAACCGTTGGTTGCTCGCTTTTTTTATGCGTCACGCTATGCGTCTTTCAATTACTTCGAACAGCTGGGGCATTCTTCTCCATCTCATTTGCGCACATATTGATGGATTAAATAACCCTGCCCAAACCACTTTTTTCCCGCTTTTTAAATTAATCAATATTTAAAGCCTTAGCTTAGTTACAAATTCGATACCGAAGTTTACTAATAAAAGAATAGTATGGGCAAAGTGCTTGCATTCTCCGATAAGGAGTTAATTGAAACGCTTAAAAAAGAACATGTTAGTGATTTGGCAATAAAGCATTTATACAAAAATTACTATTATGGCTTAAGTAATTATGTCAAACTTAACCAGGGTTCGGAACAGGATGCTGAAGATATTTTCCAGGAGGTAATAGTAAGCTTTATTGAAATAGTTAAAGGCGATAAGTTCAGGGGAGAATCAAGTATCAAAACTTTTCTGTACACCTTGAGCCGTTACGCATGGTTAAACGAATTAAAAAAGAGGAATAAGGTTTTGCTGCGGGAAGAAAAATACGAGGGTGGCAAAGACCAGCAAGATAAAGACGTTAGCCATTTTTTGCTTGAAAGAGAGGCAAAAGGCCTGGTAATGGCCATGATAGAAAAGCTTGGGGATGTTTGCAAGCGAATATTGGTAGCCTATTATTATAACGATCTTTCGATGAAAGAAATTTTACCGCTGGTGGAATTTCAAAACGAACAGGTATTAAGGAATAAAAAATATAAATGTTTAAAGAACCTGGAGCAGATGCTCACGGAAAATCCCGGTTTGGCCCAACGATTTAAAAACGCATTAGTATATGGACAATAGCGAATCATACTCCGAAAAACTCATACAATACATGGACGGTGAATTACCCGGCAATGAGTTAGCAACATTTGAAAAATTACTGTCCGAAAACAGCGCACTCCGCCAGGAATTAGAGAACCTGGAGTTGGCTAAGATGGCAATACGCAGCTATGGCTTGCAGCGCCAGGTGGCATCTGTACGCCGGGAAATGTTGCAGGAGCCTGAAGAACAGGAAAAACCCGCTGAAAGCAAGATCTATCCATTTATGCGCAGCACCCTGAAATATGCAGCCAGCCTTTTTCTGCTCTTGTCTGCTATTGGTATTTACATGTACGCCACCACATCTTCGTCAAAATTATATAAGGAAAACTATGAACCTTATAAATTGAGTATAAGCCGCGGGGAAAATGCAAACACAGCTTTAGAGAAAGCATTTAACACCGGTAATTACCACGAGGTTATCAGCACATTTAAAACGCTTACCAATCCGGGTGGTAAGGAGAACTTTTTAGTTGCCCAGGCATACCTGGAAATACACCAGCCCGGTAAAGCTATACAAAGTTTTAACCAGGTTGTGAACGCTCCCGGACCTGCCAATACTTTTAAAGACGATGCATCGTATTACCTGGCCCTCGCCTATATCGAAGGCAACCAGCCGGCAAAGGCCCTGCCCGTATTTGAAAAAATACACTCCGATCCTGACAATTTATACCATGATAAGGTTAACTACTGGACCTTGCTTAAGCTTAAATTACTGGCCTTTAAGAGTTCGGGAAAATAAGAATCAAGAATCAAGAATCAAGAACCAAGAACCAAGAGCCAAGAATCAAGAAGTACTGTATGTAAGTTAGGTTTTACCTTTTTATTTTTATTCCTGGCGCTAATACCTTGACCCTCAATTCGCATAATTAATTATTTTTCGGGCAACCAAATAAGGTCGATCTCCTCTTCATATATCTGCAAATAAAATAACTGTGGAATACCGGTTACATTATTCTACCGGGCATTTACTAAGTATAAAAAACCGGAAATCATGGAGATAGTATACAGGGCGAAAGGGCCGTTAAATTATCAGAGCAATCTTACTTGCAGACAAAGATACCAGGCATTGATCCAGGTGAACACCAAAAGTAATGTCATTGAACCTCCAATTGTTTCATCAGAGCACCCTGCAGAAGCATCAAATTACCTGGATGCCATCGAGGCGCAAAATGAAAAACTACGGGAAATATCGTGGATACAATCCCATATAGTAAGAGGCCCCCTGGCCAGGATAATGGGTTTGATCCAATTAATCGACGGTTCAAAAGACGATGATGAATTTGGAACGATATTGCAATATATAGCGCTATCAGCCACCGAATTGGATAATGCGATAAAGCAAATATCCGATAAATCGATCCCGGTTTCGGTTTAGAAAAGGTATTTAACTACCAGGGCACAATGCCCAACAATCCACCTTCACAGTATTTCTCAAAAGTATTTAAAATAAAATCAGGCTGCCGGTTACATTATTAATCCCGGCATTTACTAAATATAAAAAAACGTAAAGTCATGAAAAATTCAAACAAATCAATCAAAGTGAAAGCATTATTCATATTGCTAATGGTAGTGTTAGCAGGATACAGCTGTAAAAAGGGTAATTCGCCACAGCCCTCAACTAAAGCGTCACAAGTTGCTTTCGGCGTAAAAGCAGTTAATTCTTCAACCATTTTAGCGGCTTCCACTTCAAAATTAGCGGTCAACTCGGTTGCCCCGGTAATTCAATTTACTGCAGGGGTTGCAAATATTGCCCAATTTAAGCTGGAGGCCAGGAAAGCTAATACCAGTATTGAGATCACCACAAGAAATTTAATGGGTGTGGACCTTTTTGCTTTAACCCCATCTGTTGTTTTCGCAAATCTCGATACCGGCACTTATAAAGAAATTGAGGTGCGGGTTGAATTCGTACAATCAGCCGATAACAGTGCTATTCCGCTCACTTTAAAGGGAACTTTCACTGCGGCAGACGGATCAGTTATACCGGTTGAGTTCGATGTTAACGAAAACTTAACCATTAAAGCAGAAGCATCAAACGTTGTGCTGCACAATACCGGCAATCTGTCGAGTATCGTACAACTTCATCTCGACAAAATTGTAGCAGGTATTACAGCGGCCGACCTTAATGCTGCCGCTAAAACCGGGGGTGTAATTATTATCAGCAATACTTCAAATATCAGTTTATTTAATAAGATCAAATTCAACGTTGAAGGCTGCGGCGATACACAAGTTAACGATGATCACGACGGACATCATGATAATGATGGGAATGGTGATGATGGCGGTAATAGCGGTAGTGGTGGCAGCGGAAACGATGGCTCCAATCACCAATAAACGAATCATCGATTAAATATAGCTCAGGGCCGTCTTAAATTATTAAGGCGGCCTTTTTTTATTAATACGAACGTAACGATGATCAATAACAGCAGCAAGCTATAGAAAATCCATGAGTGATCGTCAGGATGCCTCTCAAAATCCCCGGTTAGCCGCAGGTGGGCCCAAAAGCCGGTTAATTTTTTTGAAGAAGAAATTTTGGGGTCCTCGAGGTAGTCCAGTTTTGACTGACGCAGCGCTTCAGCCACGGTAAATCCTTTTTGCAGGTAAAAATATAGCCTGCCTGAAATATAGGCAGTGGACTCATCATCCGCCTTCCACATAGAAGTAATAATGTTATTGCATCCTGAATAAGAAAAAGCCCGCGATAAACTCATCAACCCTTCGCCTTTAGCCAGTTCACCCACGCCACTTTCACAGGCGCTCAAAACTATTAACCGGGTTTTAGCCAGGCTAAAATTATAAATTTCGGGCATATACAATTTATAATTAATGGACGAATCCGGGTCGGCAGGATAAAATAAAATATAGGATTGTTCGGGATGCAGGTCATTTGCGTAAGCATGTGTAGCTAAATGAATGATATTAAAATTATGAGCAAGCTTTAAGAATTCCTGTTTGGTGGCTTTCCTATCAAATAATGACGTCCCGTTTAACGACTGAATTTCCTGCCTGGAAGCGGGCAGCTGGATCCAATTATTTTTAGAACTGTCCCCAACAGTTATTTTTTCGTCAAAAGGCGCCATACCAAGTTTGGTCATCCCGGCGGCTGAAAAATTCTCCCTGCTGTTTTGAAGTATGCTGCATGAATAATTATAAGTTAGCGCAAATCTGTCTAAAAGGCTTTTTCCATCATCATCCGTTAATAACTCAAATGGTAAAAAATTCAATTCATTATCAGGGATGATCATCAGGTCGGTTTTGTTTTTAATATAGCCCTCCGCCGGCGCTATTAATTTTTTGTATAACGATTGACCAAGCTCCCTGACCTGTTTGATGTTATTCCGTTCCCTGTATTGCGCGGTTTTGTACAGTTCGTTAACCGTTGAAAGAAAATCGCTGCTTAGCTTTCCCGTAAAAAAGTTAAATTCATCGTCAGTTATCACAAAACAAATCAATTGCGAAGGCCCAATATGGTACGAAAGGATGGCTGTTCCTGCAGGAATGATCTTCTGCAAATTTTTGATCACAATTTTTTTATCGGAAAGGTTTCCAGCGTTAAAACCTGTTTTCTGACTTATTTTTTGCTGTGTCTTAAAAAGCTTTATCGTTAACTCATTTACCTGGTTTTTAAATGCAATAAGCTTCACGCTATCGGTTTCGCCTGACGCTTTTAAAGATATGCGCGTAATATTTTCTTTAAGATTTACTTCATCCTGTAAAAGCCGGGACGGGACGCCCGCTTTTGTTTTTATTTTAGACTCTTCGAGGTACAAGGAAAGTATGTTGGCCTTGTTCTCCTCATCCAAATAGAAAGCAGCCTCCATAAATTTCCTGTTGGCGGTAATGCTATATAATTGCAAGCAGATATTGATAGGCTGCTCACGCGAAAAATATTTTTTATCACTTATCAGCAATCTTGATTCATCAGTTTCATAAAATCTTTCGATATGATTGGCCAGCTCATAAAAGGCAAGGTAGGTTTGCAATGATGTTTCCAGGTCGCTTACCTTTTTGGTTTCAGCGTACAGCGCTTTAAAAGCAATGGCTTTTGCCGATAGCGTTTCTAATAATTCTATCCCATTAAATGCGCTGTTAAAATTTGCCGGGTTGGTATAGATGTCATTCGAATGAAAATCTATCAGCAGGTTGCACATCGACTGCTGGTAAAATGACAGCGCTTTTGGGATTTGATTTAGTTGGAAATACACATCCCCCCGGTATTTTAATGTGATGCCATAATCGCTGTTTTTGCGGGTTTTATTTTTTTGTGCATTTAAAACGACAGCTTTTTGCAGGTAGTAAATTGCCTGGGTGTAATTTTTTTCTTTCGAATAAGCTAATCCCAGGTCGTTTAACTTTTTTTGATCCTCGTAGCTTACTTTTTGAAGGTAAAATATAGCCTGCCCGTTATTACCCATGGCAAGGTATACAGAGCCAATATTATGAAGCAGCTTATCTGTCTCAACTTTGTAGGGTAATAAACCCTCGTATATTTTTAAGGCCTGGTCATATTTCTTTAATTTTTTAAGGGCCGACGCCAGGTTATTTTTATAAACAACCAGCAATGAATTATCGAATGATTTATGCCTGGTAAGCGTAGAAATAGCTTTTTCGTAAAAGGTGATACTCTCGGTATAATTGCCCTTAGCATAGGAGATTACGCCCAGTGTATTGTAAAGCCGTTCCTGCTCGTTAACGTCCGGGTACTTTTCAGCAATACTTTCAGCCTTTTTATAAAAGCTTTCTGCTGTGTCGGGTACATCTGCGGTATAGTAAGCGTTTCCGCAATATACCAAAGGCCTGAACAGTACCGAATCCCTTAACCCGGGAAGCCGCGATTTTAGTGCTATGGCATTTTTAAAATAAGTGATAGATTTTTTTTGCTGGCCTAAAACCTGCAGAAAAGCCCCGCTGCTGATGTATGCTTTAAATAAAAACGGATCATCTTCTTTGGTCGTCTCTAATATATCGATGACTTTAAGATATGATCTTAGTGCCTGTGCATCTGTATTATCTGTATGATTTGGATCGTTGGAAAGTTTTTCGGCATAGCTGAACAAATGTTTATAATCTGTTGAAGCTTGGGCATGCCCGGCTGAATTTAACAAACACAATCCGGCAAGCAGACAAACAAACGTTTTGCCATATATCATGGCTAAATATACAAAATTGCGATTTAGCCCGGATTAAAGTGCTTTTTAATTTAGCGGCTAACCACGATAATACAGGGCGGCCTTGGCCTGCCTGGCTTTGCAGCTTTAGCATTAACAGCTAAACTATTTATGATTAATCCCTGCGATTGAACTAATGCCGGTGAAGTAGAATTCGAAGTCAGGATAGTTCCTTGCCGCTCAATTATTAAATCTGTCAGGTATTGAGGGATCTCGGCTGCGGTACGATAGAAATAAATTTTTACCTGGAGGCCATTCAAGGCTTTATTGCTTTTATCACTTATCCTGTATCCTAAGTTAACTTGCGCCGTAGCCCCGGTGTCAATACCCTGGTCCCTTACCGTTTGCGCCAGGTTAATAGCCCCGGAACTGGTTCCCACTACTATACCTGCGTTTTTGCAGCCTCCCGACTCGTCAAAAACATTGTTGTTTGCACCTGGTAATGCCAGGTTGAGGTTGGCATTATATATCGGGGTTGCAATACTATCGCCAGTTGATAAATTATAAATTTTGTCCCGGTAGTTTACCCCCGAAATTATAATGTACGAGGTAACGGTATCAACCGAGCCGGTTGGTATAAATGATATTTTGTATTTAAGCCCTGTTTCACTTTTGTTCACATTTATTATCCCGGTATTCTGGTCTATAGTAAGTCCATCAGGAAAACTCACAAAGCTCCCCTGGATTGAACTTACGGGGCTTACAAAGTAATCATTAGCATCCTGAACATAAAAAATAGAGTCTCCATAAATTCCGTTGCCAGCTGCCGGGGGTACTGGGGTTATAGGGGCAGGCACAGCAGATTTTTCTTTTTTACATGAAAAAAGTATACAGCATACACACGAAATTATTAAAAGAGTAATACGCTTAACCATTATTGTATTTTAATTAAAAACCTGAATTCATATCATTTGTAAAACCTAAACTTCGCAATGTAACCATTAATAAAACATTAATTTTTGTGAATTGAAGCAGCCCCTATAATATCTTAATCATTTTGTCACAGCCTGCCCAACTGAGACCAATTGTTATAAAAAATACGATCAGTTTATGGCAGAGGTTGCCAATAGGGAAAACCGGCACTTAGTTGCACTGTCACCAAACTAAAAATTTAAATTGTCTCAACATAATTAATAATAAATTTTGCCAGCTGTTCCTGTTCGGTAACGGCCAGCACTTCGCCATCGTATATCCAGTAACCCTGGGTATCAAACAATATCCTGCCCAGGTAATCGGGGTTTGGGTCGAAGGCGGTGTATAACAGGTAGCTCAGCACTGTTCCGTCGTTTTCCATATCGGGCATTACCCGTATGATCTCGCCGGGGCCGTTTTTAGGCTTTACCCAGGCCTTAGCTTCTTTTATCAAAAAAGTATTGTTCATAAAATTTGACGCTTTATCATAAATGATAAAACAAAAGTGTAAAATATTTTGTAATTCTTTATATAAAATACTAAAAATTTTAGCATAACTTTACAGTCCGGATTTTAAATTCAAATGACCGCAACAAAAAAAGATATCATCAGCCGGCTGCAAAAAGATATTTTGCTGTGGCAGGGGTTTACGCCCCCGCCGTCAGGTACTGCGGGATTTGTTGGCCTGGGGCCGGTGGAAGCTGCCTTCCCGAACGGGGTTTTCCCAACCGGGGCCATACACGAATTTTTAAGCCCGGAACCGGAACAAGCGGCGGCCAGCGGTGGCTTTATCGGCGGTTTATTGAACGGATTGATGCAGCATGGCGGCGCCTGCCTGTGGATAGGAGTGGGACGTACCCTGTTTCCCCCGGCGCTGAAAACCTTTGGCGTTGAACCCGACCGCATTATTTTTATCGACCTGCACCGTGAAAAGGATGTGCTTTGGGCGATGGAAGAAGCCCTTAAATGCGAAGGACTGGCTGCCGTTATCGGTGAACTACGCGAGATCAGCTTTACGCAATCGCGCCGCCTGCAATTAGCCGTTGAGCAAAGCAGGGTAACAGGGTTTATCCTCCGCAGCGATCCACGCAAGTTAAGCACGACTGCCTGCACCGCCCGCTGGAAGATAACGCCGTTGCCAAGTGAGCTGGAAGGCGATATGCCGGGTATCGGTTTCCCGCGATGGAATGTTGAGCTGTTGAAAGTCCGCAATGGTAACCCGGGCAACTGGAAGATGGAATGGTCGGCAGGGCGGTTTATGGAGGTGCAGGAAAATGTTGGTGAAGAGGTATTGGTAGTGGAGGAAAGGATGGCGGGGTAAGCCTCACCCAACCCTCTCCAAAGGAGAGGGCTTTGAATAGTAAGCGACTAATTATATCCATTTTTAGCTCCCTCTCCTTTGGAGAGGGCTGGGGTGAGGCAAACATGCACAAACGCTTTGTAGCCATATGGTTCCGTCATTTGACGACAGACTGGCTGGCCCTTAAACGGCCGGCCCTTCAGCACTTGCCTTTTGTTTTTGCGGCAAAGGACCATAGCAGGCTGATCATCATGGCAGCCAACCGGCTGGCAGAAGCGCAGGGCGTGTTCCCCGGCATGGCGGCGGCAGATGCCAAAGCCATTATCCCCGACCTGCAGGTGATAGATGATATCCCCGGACAAGCGGCCAAATTATTAAAAGCGCTGGGCGAATGGTGCATCCGCTATACACCCATTATAGCCGTTGACCTGCCTGATGGGCTGATCCTTGATGTGAGCGGCTGCACGCAGCTTTGGGGCGGCGAACAGGCTTACCTGCAGGATATTGTTAAGCGGTTACGAAGCAAGGGCTATGATGTACGGGCGGCTATGGCCGATACTATTGGCGCCGCATGGGCCATTGCACGTTTTGGCCGGGTAACGCCTGTTATCGAGAGCGGTGGCCAGGCCACGGCCCTGCTGCCATTGCCGCCTGCCGCCCTGCGCCTGCAGCCGGCTGTAGTGCAACGCCTGCAAAAGCTCGGTTTGTACCAGGTGAGCAGTTTTATCAGTATGCCGCGCTCGGTTTTGCGCAGGCGTTTTGGCGAAGACCTGCTGCTTAAACTAAGCCAGGCGCTCGGCCGGGAAGAAGAGATCATTCAGCCGCTGGTGCTGATTGAACCCTACCACGAACGCTTGCCCTGCCTGGAGCCGATAAGTACCGCTGCCGGCATCAGCATTGCCATACAGCGGCTGCTGGAAAATCTTTGCAAACGACTGATGGAGGAAGGCAAAGGCCTGCGTACGGCCATACTGAAATGTTACCGGGTTGACGGCAGGATCGAGCAGGCGGAGATAGGCACCAACCGCGCTACCTGCAACGTCCATCACCTTTTCCGGCTGTTTGAGCTTAAAATAGCCGCGATAGAGCCAGCCCTGGGTATTGAGCTGTTTACACTCGAAGCGCCGAAAGTAGAGGCTGTTTCACCTTTGCAGGAGGCCTTGTGGGCCGGCAAACCCGGCCTGGACGACCTAGGCGTAGCCGAACTGCTCGACCGCCTGGCAGGCAAGGTCGGCGCGGATGCCATCCACCGTTATTTGCCCGATGAACATTACTGGCCCGAGCGGTCTATCAAAGCTGCTGCCTCTATCCGCGAAAAACCGGCAATACCCTGGCGCAGCGACAGGCCCCGGCCGGTGCGGCTTTTGGCCCGGCCCGAGCCGGTGGAAGTAACCGCCCCGATACCCGATTACCCGCCCATGCTGTTTATTTATAAAGGCAAGCGGCACGCTGTTAAAAAGGCCGACGGCCCCGAGCGTATAGAACGCGAATGGTGGCTGGAAGAAGGCGACCACCGGGATTATTATAATGTGGAAGATGAAGAAGGGCAGCGGTACTGGCTGTTCAGGTCAGGGCATTATGAGGGGGAGCAAGGGAATAAATGGTTTTTGCATGGGTTTTTTGCGTGAGGGGGGAGTTGCTAATATCACCGCTTCGGTAGCGGGTAAACTACTTTATAAAAACACTTAAAATACTAATAAATTAAAAAAATAATAGCTATGGCAAATAATTTAAAATTAGAAATTGGTGAATTCTTGTTAATTATCCCACCCGATAACAAGGTAAATTCTGAGGTATCTCCGATAAAAAAGGTATTTGACTCAGACTATGGCTGCTCTTATTCAGGAAACTTGACACCTCATATTACCCTGACCAATTTTCTGCAATACGAAATGATGGAGAACAGGATAGTTCAACGGTTAGAAAGTTTTTCGAAATCTATCAGACCGTTTAATATTGATCTAAGAGGATTTGGAGGGTTTCCGGCACATAGTGTATACATAAATATTTTAAGAAAGAGACCTATCGTCGAAATTGTGAAGGGCATCAGATCAAATTTTACACATATTTTAAAATTCGATGAAAAGTATAAACCTGTTTTCGTAACCACACCTCATTTGACAATTGCCAGGGGAATGACAAAGACTCAATACGATAGAGCTTTTAGCGAATGGCGAGATAAACAATTCGATTCGGGATTTTACGCAAATAAAATGATGCTTCTCAAAAGACTACCCGGGAGTAGGTATCATATTGTAAAAAGTTTCTCATTTACCGGAGACGATTTTACTGGATTTCAGTTAGAGCTGCCGTTTTAAAGTAAAAAGTTCAAAGCATGCTTCTGGCCATTTCGCCGCCTTCCACTGTTCCAGGTATCCTCGCTTATGAACTGCGTTTGGGTGGTCTGTGTGCCTTCAATAAGCAATAATCTTTTATATTTGACTATGCCTGACAATAAAGCACCAGTTCCCGGAAGATATATTGACCCTTTAGTGGATTTTGCCTTTAAAAAGATATTTGGTAGTGAGCCGAATAAGGATTTGCTGATAGCCTTTTTAAACGAGGTTTTCCGTGGGCGTAAACATATTGTAGATTTGGTTTACAACAAGAACGAGCATCCCGGCGATTTAAAAGATGAAGGTACAGCCATATTCGACCTGCTTTGTACCGGCGAGAAAGGTGAACAGTTCATCATAGAAGTGCAAAGGGGCAGGCAAGGCTTTTTTAAAGAAAGGGCATTGTTTTATACTTCCCGCCTCATCAGCGGCCAGGCGCCTAAAGGCCACCGGAGTGATTGGGCCTACAATATTGCAGAAGTATATTTGATTGCCCTGCTGGAAGATTTTACATTGGAAGATAACCCTGCAAATACATATCTGCATGATATTTGCTTGTGCAACAGGGACACCGGTGAAATTTTTTACGATAAACTGGGTTATACTTATATTGAATTGCTTAATTTTGTTAAAACGGAGATCGAACTGGAAACGGATTTGGATAAATGGCTTTATGTATTAAAAAACATGAGCCGGATGGATAAAATACCGGTTTACCTGCGGAAACCCATATTTGAAAAACTATTCGGCATCGCTGAATATACTAATTTGACTAAGGAGGAAAAAGAAATGTACGATACTAGCATGAAACATAAGTGGGATAATAAGAATGTGGTTGATCATGCCCGGAAGGAAGCTAAACTGGAAGGGGCACGAGAAATTGCTGGCAAACTCAAAAAAGAGGGCTTATCTATTGAATTTATTGCGGAAACTACGGGGCTCACTATTGAGGAAATTGAGAAATTGTAACCATACGCAACATAGTAATGGAATATACAATAAATAGCCCTAACTCCACCCTCCCAGCTTATTTATTACTGTTTTTATTTCTTTTCATAATTTTCGAATTCTTCAAAATATAAAAGTCCAATAATCTGATTTTCAGCACTTCACACATTTTAATATGCGTGTGCTATTGCGAAGTGAACGCGAACATGAACATTTACCCCTTGATTCATACCAATAATCTTCCCTTGCCATTTAAAAAATAAATAGTCATATTTATTTCATGTTACTCGTTATCCCGGCCAGGTAATACGCTTCGCCGGGGTGGTAACCCGCTATTGCAGAATACCTCTTAATGATGTAACTTGACCATTTAAACCGACCTTTATGAAACTTTATCGCCTTTTAGTCGCCATTATATTATTGGGACTGTGTTTGCGCTCCGTGGCGCAGGACTACAATTCATTAAAACCAAACGAAACGCTCGAAGGCTTTAAGGTTGTCAGCGTGTATTTAAGCGGCAGCGGCCACCGGATGGGCGCGCGCCTGGTACATGAAAAAACCGGTTTTACGCTCGACCTGCTGCAGATCGAATCCGTGCCGCAGGCTTTTATCTACGCCAATACTTTTCCTATTTCCGACCGGGGTGAGCCACACACTCAAGAGCATTTGCTGATCACCAAAGGCAATAAAGGCCATGATCTGAGAACCCGTGAAGGGATGTCACTTGCGGTTTCCAATGCTTTTACTTCACAACTTCACACCGCTTATAACTTTTACACCGGTGCAGGTGCGGATGTGTTTTATGGCTTATTCAACAGTTATATGGATGCTTTGCTTAATCCCGATTACACCAATGAGGAAGTAAAACGCGAAGTGAGGAACTGGGGCGTGAGCGAGGCGCCTGATAAAACCTTATCCATTAAAGAAAAAGGCTCGGTTTATAACGAAATGTCCACCACGATGAACGACCCTGCCGCCATACTGTACGATCAAATGGGGCGCATGTTGTACGGCAATACCCATCCTTTGGCTTACAATGCAGGCGGCTTACCAGCCGGCATCCGTGAGCTGACACCTGCCAATATCGCCGCGTACCACGATGCAAATTATTATTTAGGCAACATGGGCGCCATCGTGGCGCTGCCGGGCAGCATGGCATTGCCATCGGTATTGAAAAGAATGGATGCGATATTTACTAAGCTCGATAAAGCAGATCAGCATCGGCATACACCCAATCTTACGCTGCCGGCGTCGCTGCCCGCCGAAAGCGGGAAGATCGTTGCGCTGCATGTCCCCGCGTCCAACGTGCAGCAACCGGGCGGTATGGTAATCACTTACCCGGCATCGTTAAACCTTAGCCTACTGGATAATATCGAACTGTCGGACTTTATGAGTGCTTTTGCGGGTGATGCCACTACGAACCTGTATAAGCTGTTTATCGATAGCAAAACCCATATCCCGGGTTTCAGCGCCCAAAGCGTTTCATCTTACGTAGATAATAAGCAGGGAAACCCCGTATCTATCGACCTTGAGGGAATTGCCCCTGAAAACCGGGATAATGATAAAGCCCTGCTTGTGCGTAACGCTATCACGGAAGAATTAAAAAAAATTGCCGGTTTGAAAGACCACTCGCCCGAGTTGTTGGCTTTCAACGAGCGCTACCTGAGCCTGCTGGCCAGCAGTATAAAAAACTTCAATAAATTTGTAGACAGTCCGCCACTGTTTGGGTACAGAAACACCGGCGACGGCTGGTACGACCAGTTGAACCTGTTAAAAGACGAGCCCGGTTTTGAAAAATCGATCACTTATAAACCGCAAACCGAAGCTATTGAAAAGCGTTTGCAAAGCGGCATCAATATCTGGCGTGATGACCTTCTTAAATGGAACCTGACCACGACTATGCCATATGTGCTTTATACTAAAGCCGATTCGGACCTGATCAGGCAAAACGAAGCTGAACAAAAGGCCAGGGCAAAAGCCGAGGTGGACAGGTTAAAAGCCTTATATAAGCTGGATAACGACCAGCAAACCATCGCCCGTTACAAAGCCGTTTACGACTCGAACACCATGGTATTAGAGAAACTGGAGCAGGCACATAATATTAAATTTATCGACAACCCGCCGCTGTCGCTTGATGATCAGCTGGTGTACAAACAGGACCAACTTTTGGGTCGTGTTCCGGTGGTGACCTCGGTATTTAATAACATGACCAGCGCGACGACAGGTATCGCTTTAAATCTGCACGGCGTTCCTGAAAACCAATTGGTTTACCTGGCGCTGCTTCCGCAGCTTTTGACCGAAACCGGCATCATCAAAAACGGCAAAGCCATTTCGTATGATGCTATGATCCAGCAGGTACAAAAGGAAATATTAAGCCTGAACAGCTATTACAGTAACAATGGGGTATCGCGCAGGGCCGAATTGACTATCAATGCGGCCGGCAGTAATGAGCAGGAAGCTTTGCGCTCGGTGGAGTGGATCAGCGATGTACTTAATCATCCCAACTGGACAACCGAAAATTTGCCCCGTATCCGCGACCTGGTTGAACAGGAACTGACTACGATACGAAAAAGTATGCAGCAGCCTGAGGAGTATTGGGTGAACGACCCCTCGGATGCCTACTTGTACCAGGACAATGAGCTTCTGTTGTCCACCGGTTCTTTACTTACGCGCGCCTTTAACATTTTCCGGCTAAAATGGATGTTGAAGGATGGCGGCAGCGCAGCCGACAGTACAGCAGTAAGCAACTACCTGTTTAAAATAGCCAATGAATCGGGCAGCAGGCAACAATTGTTACAAACCGTTACCGCGACAAAAATTTCGCCCGCGGCAGATGCCTTATTAAAAGATGCATCGGATGACCTGACACAGATGCTTATTGGCGTACCAGACACTTCGCTTACCGCGGACTGGAAGGTGCTTTGCCTCACCATACGCCATGACCTGGCGCAAACACCGGCTAAAACCCTGGCGAACCTGGATGTGTTACGCAAAAGCCTGTTAAACCTTGACAACGCGCGGATATTTATGATCGGCTCCCCCGGTACAGAAGAAAAGATCAGTGAGCAGTTGAAGCAATTGCTGGCAGGTTTTGATAAACAGCCAGCATCAAGGCAAAATTATACCGTAAACAGGGTAATTGACGAGCGGGTAAAAGCGCGTATGCATACCGCGGAAGCCCCGGTTTTTGTGGGCCTAATTAATCCCGACTCGCCGACCGGCGTGTTTATTAACTCTGCGCCGCTTGTGTCATTGCGCGACACTGACAAGCAACACCTGCTGCAATACCTGGCGGCGAGCTTATACGGCGGCGCCGGGAAACAAAGTGTTTATACAAAAACGACGGGGGCAGGTTTGTCGTACAGCACAGGAGTTTGGGAAAGCCCGTTCGAGGGAAGATTTTCGTATTACGCCGAGCGTACACCTGAATTGCCGCAAACGCTGAAATTTGTAATACACGAAGTAAAAAACGCGCCTGTTGACAGCAATGTAGCCGACTACGTGATCGCATCGGCATTTTATACAAATGCAGGCTCCGCTTACGAAAGCCGGGGCGAAGCGATGGCCGCCTGGTTAACTGACGGAAGGACGCCGGACGTTGTTCGCAATTTCCGGCTTGGTATTCTGAAGCTGAGGAATGATCCTGGGCTTGTTGGCGAGATATACGGCTACAAGCAAATGACTTACGAAAAGATATTGCCCGGTTATGGCATACCTTTAAAGGATGTTAAAGGAGGCTGTTATTTTGTGATCGGTCCCGAAAAGCAGATGCAGTTATACGAGGCCTATCTTAAATCAGTTGAAGCTAAGGACACGCAGCTTTACAGGCTCTATCCAAGGGATTATTGGATGCCGGAATTTTGAGGGGGCCGTTGGCTTAAACTGGCGGGGGGTGTCCGATTTTTTCGGACAACTCACTTTCTTTTCCCAATTTTTCAAAGCGCAAAAACTGAATACGCTGGTTTCCAGCCGTTCACGCATTTAAATACGTGTGTGTTATGGCGAAGTGAACGCGAACATGAACATTTTCCTCTTGTTTCCTACCAATATTCTTTCTAACATTGCTAATAAAATTAGCAATAATGCTCAACTATACCGAACTACAGATAACCAGCAATTTCAGCTTCCTGCGGGGCGGTTCGCACCCGGAGGAACTGGTGGACCAGGCGGCTGCATTCGGTTATAAAGCCATCGCCATTACCGACCGGAACAGTTTTGCCGGCATTGTACGCGGGCATATCGCCGCAAGGGAACACAAAGGCATGCGTATTATCCCGGCCTGCCGCCTCGACCTGCTTGATGGCCCCAGCCTGTTAGCTTACCCTACTGACCAGGAAGCTTACAGCCGGCTTTCAGGTTTACTGACCGTTGGCAATTTACGGGCAGAAAAAGGCGAATGCTTCCTCTATAAAGCAGATGTTTACGCGCACAGCAAAGGCATCAAATTTATAGCAGTCCCGCCCGCTGAACTGACGGAAATATTTGAGTTTGAAGCCTCCTTTAAGGCAGTACTAAAAGAATACCGTGAAGCCCTGGGCGCTGACCTCTATTTAGCTGCAACCCACTCGTACCTGGGCGACGATGGCAAAAAACTTTACCGACTTTCGCAGCTGTCAACACGGCTCAATATACCGCTGGTCGCAACCAACGATGTGCATTACCACCACCCTGACCGCCGCCAACTGCAGGATATTTTAACCTGCGTACGCGAGAAATGCACCATACAAACTGCCGGCTTCCTGCTTCACCAAAATGCGGAAAGGTACCTGAAACCCATCGGTGAAATGGACCGGCTATTCGGGAAATATTCTGGTGTACTTGAGCGAACACAGGAAATAGCAGAAGCCTGTACATTCACGCTCGATTCGTTAAAATATATCGAACCGGAAGAGCCAAGTCCCGACGGGCTTACACCGCAGCAGCGTTTAACGCAATTTACCTGGGAGGGCGCGCGGAAAAGATTTCCCGATGGGATATCTGACAAGGTAAAAAAACAAATTAAATTTGAGCTGGAGTTTATCGGGCGTAAAAACCTTGCTTCGTATTTTTTACGGGTGCATAAATATACGCGGAAGGCAGAGGAGTTGGGCATCCTGTACCAGGGCCGCGGCTCGGCTGCCAATTCAACGGTATGTTATTGTTTGGCAATAACGGCGGTGAACCCGGAGAAGTCGAGGCTGCTTTTTTCGCGGTTTATGTCGGATGCGCGGGATGAATGGCCCGATATTGATGTAGATTTCGAGCACGAACGGCGTGAAGAGATCATCCAGTTTATTTATGACGATTATGGCCGCGACCGGGCGGCTATCGTGGCAACAGTTACCCAGGAACGGCATAAAGGCGCCATCCGCGATGTGGGGAAAGCGATGGGGCTTTCAGAGGATACCATCAAACGAGTTTCGGGCGCGATATGGGATTTTTCGGAAGAAGGTTTCGACCGGCAGCGTATTATGGAGCAGGGATTAAATCCCGACGATCCGCATGTGCGGAAAGTATTGGGGCTTACAGAACAGCTGATGGGTTTCCCACGCCAGCTGGGGCAGCACACGGGCGGGTTTGTGATCACCCGTGGGAAGCTCTCGGATATTTGCCCGGTGATGAATGCCCGCATGGAAGACCGCACCCAACTGGAATGGAACAAGGATGACCTGGAAGCTTTGAGCATTTTGAAAGTCGATGTGCTCGGATTGGGTATGCTTACCTGTATCCGCAAAGGTTTTGAGCTGGCCAAACAGCATTATGGCCTCAACCTTACGCTGGCAAATGTTCCGCAGGATGATCCAGAGGTATATGATATGATCTGCCATGCCGATACCATTGGTGTCTTCCAGATAGAGAGCCGTGCACAAATGTCAATGCTGCCGCGGCTTAAACCTAAATGTTTTTATGACCTGGTGATCGAAGTAGCCATCGTTCGGCCGGGGCCAATACAGGGGGACATGGTACATCCTTATCTGCGCCGCCGTGATGATATTGATCCGATAGAATGCCCAAAAGGATTGGAAGAAATACTGAAAAGAACATTGGGTGTCCCACTTTTCCAGGAACAGGCAATGGAGATAGCCATTGTTGGAGCCGGTTTCTCGCCTGCTGAAGCTGACCAGCTGCGGCGCAGCATGGCGACTTTTAAAGCCAATGGAATGGTTAGCCAGCACAAAAAAAAACTGGTGGGTGGCATGGTGGCAAATGGCTACGAAGAGGAATTTGCCAAACGCATTTTTAAACAGCTGGAAGGGTTCGGCAGTTATGGCTTTCCCGAAAGCCATGCGGCGTCCTTTGCGCACCTGGTTTATATTTCGTCGTGGCTGAAATGCCATTATCCCGATGTATTTGCTACCGCTTTACTCAACAGCCAGCCGATGGGGTTTTACCAGCCGGCGCAGATCGTGAGCGATGCCCGCAAACACGATGTGGAGGTGCGGGAGGTTGATGTTAATTATTCTATGTGGGATAATATTATGGAAGAAAGGTCGGGGAAATACTGTGCCGTTCGCCTCGGTTTCAGGCAGGTGAGAGGGATGTGCGGGGAAGATGTGGAGGTGCTGGTATCCGCAAGGGCGAAACACTATACCAGCATCCCTGCTTTGCTGGATGTCGGTGTATCGCTGGCGGCCCTTGAAAAATTGGCAGATGCCGATGCCTTCCGCTCATTGGGCTTCGACCGTCGGCAGGCTTTGTGGGAGGTATCCGCATTGTCTGATAGTCCCGTTGCCCTGTTTGCAGGCCAACCTTCGGAAAGCGCAATCGAGGCCCAGGTATCATTGCCGCTAATGACAGCATCTGAACATGTAGTGCAGGACTATGCTACCACTTCCTTATCCTTAAAAGCACACCCCGTTAGTTTTGTGCGCGAAAAGCTGCGCTTGCTGCATATTATGTCGACCGAAGAATTGAATATGGCCAAAGATGGTGACCCGGTAAAAGCCGCCGGTTTGGTGCTGGTAAGGCAAAGGCCGGGAACAGCAAAAGGTATCTGCTTCATTACGATAGAGGATGAGACCGGCTCCTCGAATCTGGTGGTTTTTCAGAAACTTTTCGACAAGTACCGGAAAGAAATACTGCAATCAAGGCTGCTGATGGTGGAGGGCAAATTGCAGCGGGAAGGCGAGGTGGTACATGTCATAGCCAAACGCTGTTACGATCTTTCAAAGCTTCTGCGTGGCCTTACCCTGGCCAAAAATGAGAACATCCCTGTGCTCACCTTATCCCGCGCCGATGAAAAAACCGATCCCTTTCCGGTGGAGATCAAGAAGATCCCGGTACGTGAAACGCTGCAAAAAGAAATATTCTCGAGGGGGAGGAATTTTAGATGATTACAGAGTCCGAAAGCCAGTAAAGTCCGCAAGTCTGACCGCGTGCCTCCTTTAGCTTTAGCGGTGGCGCAAAGAAGCTGCAACTGACGTTTCCATAAAATAACATAAGTTATATGGAAGATTATTAAATCTCTTTTATCTGGTTAATCAATTGTTGTAAAACATCCTTTGCATCTCCAAAAAGCATAGATGAGTTTGGCAAAAAGAAAAGCCCATTTTCGATGCCGGCATAACCCGGCCGCATACTGCGTTTGTTAATGATCACTGATTTTGCCTTCCATACTTGCAATACGGGCATGCCATAAATGGGGCTCGACGGGTCATTCTCAGCAGCGGGGTTAACTACGTCATTTGCACCGAGTATCAGCACAACATCGGTGCTGCCGAATTCTTCGTTTGCAGGTTCTAATTCAAGCAGGTCATCATAGGATACATCTGCTTCAGCGAGTAACACATTCATGTGCCCCGGCATACGCCCCGCCACCGGGTGAATTGCATATTTAACTTCAACGCCATTTTTCCGCAATGATTTTTCCAGCTCGTGGCAGGCATGCTGCGCCTGCGCAACGGCAAGACCATACCCGGGGACTATGATCACCTTATGCGCATATCCCATTACCATTGCTGCGTCACTCAAACTTATCTCCTTGTAAGTGCCCTCTTCGCCGGTAGCCGGTCCAGCGCTCGCCTTAGCCCCTCCGAAAGATCCGATCAAAACATTTTGCAGGGAGCGGTTCATCGCCTTGCACATCAGGATGGTAAGGATGGCGCCCGCAGAGCCTACCAGTATCCCGCCTGTAAGCATCACCGGGTTATTGTATAAAAAGCCCGCACATGCGGTTGCAATACCTGTAAACGAGTTTAATAGCGAGATAACTACAGGCATATCCGCCCCGCCAATGGGTAATACGAACAAAATACCATAACAAAGCGATAAGCCGAGGATACCGTAGAAAATTAAGGCAAAAGATGTGCTGTCCCCAAAGATGATGAAAGCGCTCATCAGCAGTACAACTAACAATACTACCAGGTTAAAAATATGTTGCCCGGGGAATGCATGATCTTTTATTTTGCCGCTGAGTTTTCCGTAGGCGATCATACTGCCCGCAAAAGAAACACTGCCAATAATCATCCCGGCCAATATAGATAGTACATGCATATCTTCATGGTTAGTCCCTATACGGCCAAACTCAACAATTGAAATAAGTGCCGCACACAGGCCGCCCATGCCGTTAAAAATGCTCACCAGTTCGGGCATCGCCGTCATTTTTACCTTCCGTGCTGATATTGAACCGATGATTGTCCCGATGACCATGGCGCCCACGATCCATCCGTAATTATGAAATTCTGTGCCGGAAGGTTGATAAAGAAGAAGTGTGCCAAGGATAGCAATACCCATGCCCGCGGCAGAAATAAAATTCCCCCTGCGTGCCGTTGCGGGGTTTGATAACATTTTTAGCCCGATAATAAATGAAACAGAACCGATAAGGTAGCAGATAGATAAAATATTTGTTTGCATAATTAATTTTCTTTTGTTGTTTTAGAGGCAGCCTTTTTCCCCGTTTTAAACATTTCCAGCATTCTGTCGGTCACTACAAAACCGCCAACCACATTCAGGGTACCTACGATCACCGCTATAAAACCTAATGTTAATACCAGGTAGTTGTCGGGCGAAGCTTCCCCCATTACAATAATTGACCCGATGATGATGACACCATGGATAGCGTTTGCACCGCTCATTAAGGGTGTATGTAAAACTGAAGGCACCCTTGAGATCACTTCGATGCCTAAAAAAACAGACAGGATCACTACATAAAATAGCTCAATGTTATTTTGAATGAAATCAAGTAATATTTGCATGGTTATAATTTTTGTTAATGATTGGTGAAATGATTTTTCCCTCATTGGTGATGCAGGCGTCCCTGATTATATCGTCCGTAAAATTCAATTCGATGACACCTTCTTTATTAATGAGGAGCTTTAGAAAGTTTGCTATGTTTTTGCCATATAATTTACTGGCATCGGATGGGGCGGAAGTGGCGAGGTTAGATGTGCCAATTATTGAAACATTACCGCAAATCGTAGTTTCATTGTCTTTGGTTACCTCTGTATTGCCCCCGGTGGAAGCCGCCATGTCAATAATAACCGATCCCGCTTTCATTGTAGCGATCATATCCTTAGTTACTAGTACCGGGGCTTTTTTACCAAATATCTGTGCAGTTGTAATAACTATATCCGCTTTTTTAATACTTTCAGCGATCCTTAGTTTTTGTCTTTCTTTAAAATCTTCCGACTGGTCCACTGCATAGCCACCGGCCTTTGATGCATCGGCAATGCCTTCCACTTCAACAAATTTTGCACCAAGGCTTAATACTTCCTCTTTGGCCGCGGACCGGGTATCAAACACTTCCACCACCGCTCCCAAACGCCGCGAAGTAGCCACTGCCTGCAGGCCCGCAACGCCGGCACCCAGCACTAATACCTTTGCAGGCGCGCAACTGCCGGCAGCTGTCATCATCATCGGGAAGTAATGGGGGTAAATGGAGGCTGCCAGTATCACAGCTTTATAACCGGCAATATTTGCCTGCGAGCTCAATACATCCATTGTTTGCGCCCTGGTAGTGCGCGGCAGCATATCCAAACTGAACACAGTTAGCCCCTGTTTAAGCCAGTCTTCCACGTGCTCCTGGTTATACAATGGTTGGTAAACACCAATGAATACCTTATTTGTAATAGAAACGGGGCTAATGTTATAGTGAATACTCAGTAAAACATCAGCCCCGCTTAAAATGTCGGCCCGCGGTTTTATCAGGGCGCCGCTCCCTGTATATTCTTCATCTATACAAAAAGCCTTCAGTCCCGCCTCGGGCTCTACCCAAACAGCGATGCCATTTTTGGTGAGAGCAGCTACTTCGCCGGCCAGCATGGAAACCCTTGATTCAAACGGCGGTTCTTTTAAAATGCCAATAGTCATAAAATATAAATAAATTAATTCGGTATAATTGAAACTTGCTGGATCAGCAATATGTAAACATAAGAATTTACTGGATTTGTCATCTGTCTATTTTACCAAACTAATCTTTTTGTTACATTTTTCCATATCGTAATGATACTTTAAACCATTGACCCGGATACACTGCTTCCTTCAACGCCATCTTCATATGCTTTGCCCGTAAAGACTGGCAAGTTCCCCTGCGATCCATTCTAAATGTTGTTCTTCGTTGGTTTTACGGCGGTGCATCCGGTAAAGATAGCCGGCCTTTTTTTGATATGCAATGCGTTTCGTCATGAACATAAATGATTCTCATCACAAGTTTGCGAAAAGCACCGAAGCACTGATGCGGTCCGTTAGTAAAACGGGTAATTACGATGGTGTTGATAGTAAGTATTACGGATCACTTTGGCAGACTTTTGACAAGCACAGTTTACGAATAACAGTCGAAAGGTGTTTTTGCGGCCCTGCTGTCGCTGCAAATAGCAAAAAAGCTTGCGGAAAGAGCAAGGAAGGAAAAGATAGGTGTTTACTTTAGTGAACAAACTGATTAAACATTAATAAATGCACTGATTTTTTTAAGTGTATCCTGTTTTAAACTTCAAAAACACATCCGATCTCTTTTACAGCAGTTTAGAAAAGGAATTCACGAGTTAATATTCAATTAACTCGATAAAAAAAATATTCGTGTAGTTTATTTATTTTTTGGCTTCAAAATTGCGAGCCTTTAAATTGAGATAATTTCAATAATATTCTTGTTTCTTTTTAATTATTATTGAATAATTGATTAATATTAATAATTTTACAAAAAACTTAATACGCGTATGTCAATACGATACTCTAAACACCTGCCTGCCCTGGTATTTTTTTGTGATCTTTTGCTGCTAAACCTGTCCCTTTATATTTCGCATTTTATAATATTTAACACCTACAGCGTTTACGATGCATCAGCAATATTTATCCTGGTTGTTAATACCACCTGGATTGCAGTTTCTTTAATGTCAAAAAACTTTGATGTTAAACGCCCCTTAGTGCTGAAGGACAATATCAACAGATTTTTATTGACATTAATTTATCATTTGCTGCTTGTATTTGGTATTATTTATTTCTTTAAAATATACGACATCTCCCGGTCAGAAGTAATGATCAGTTATTCAATGTTCTTTTTATTCATACTTGCGTACAGATCGATACTATTCTTTTCACTCGATTATTATCGCAAAAAAGGATATAATCACCGCCAGATTTTAATTATAGGTGATGAAAATATTGCCGCGCGCCTAGTAAAATCATTTGGTCAGCACCCGGAATACGGTTACGACCTGTCGGATCTTATATCTGAGGACATGATCATCAATATGCCCGAAGAAATTTTGATGAATACCATTCTCTCCAAAAGGCCTGATGAAATATTTATTTGTTACAAACAATTAGACAGCGATCTTTTAAAGCGCCTGATCAGTTTCGGTGATGAAAATCTCATTAAGATCAAGGTGGTTTCTGACCTGATCTTAAGTAATAATTATGCCCGGTTGGTCGACTATGACAGTTTTCCTGTTCTGCAAATCACATCTCACCCAGAAATAAGCGTAAAGATCAAGGTGTTAAAACGCAGCTTCGATGTTTTGTTTTCTCTATTTGTGGTAACTGCAGGGGCCCCGGTATTCGTAATTGTTTACATTATAACAAAAGCAACATCTAAAGGGTCGGCATTTTACAGGCAGGAAAGGATAGGCCAAAACGGGAAACCATTTTATATCTATAAATTCAGGAGCATGCATGTAAATGCCGAAAAAAATGGACCCCAGTTGTCAAATGACGCTGACCCCCGGCAAACAAAATGGGGAGTTATTATCAGGAGAAACAAGCTGGATGAATTACCCCAATTCTGGAATGTATTAAAGGGTGAAATGTCGGTAGTTGGCCCGCGCCCGGAAAGGCAGCATTTTATCGAGAAAATTTTGGAAAAAACTCCGCATTACAAAAAATTGCTTCACTTAAAGCCCGGCATTACCTCAATTGGCCAGGTGCATTATGGTTATGCGGAAAATATTGATCAGATGCGCGACCGTGTGAGGTACGATTTGATTTATTTGCAAAACGTAAATTTAAACGCTGATCTAAGTATAATTTACAAAACGGTTAAAGTTGTATTAAAAAGACCGGGTAAGTGATATTGATTTTGTAATAGCTTTGCTATTGACGCCTTTTTCTGCGACAGAAAGAGGCATTTTTTTGGTTTCCAGCCCAGGAAAAACTTAACCACGTTCCGCAGTTGGGAGAAGTGATGAGGTGTTTGCCAGTGCGCCATCCGTTAATATGGATGTAGGAGCTAAGTTTATGCAGTCAATACTTTATTGGTTCGCTGAATTGGATAGAATATCCAACGAACCGCTCATGATGCGATAACGAAATCGCAACAGGAAACTCCTCACTGTCATTTAGCACGATTGGGATCCCGGAGGGCGTTTTACCCATAACGAGCCCATCAATATTTAAAATACGCTGTAACCTGTCAATTAAAAACTTTCGCACCTCTGTTGATTGATAACTTGCTTCATTCTCCCCGATCAGCTTTACGCCCCAAAAAGTATTTCCAAAGTTTTCATCCCTGTTTACCACTGATACAATCAATTCACGGTACAGCAATGACGCCGAATAAAGTGTATTGTCCCCAAAGTTTATCAGGCCTTTTATAGCGAGCCTGTTATCAAAACCGGGGCCTTCCATTTGAATTCCTTCAAAGTTTGTTAAAGTATATCGTGAGGGGACCAGCAACTCAGCTACGATAAATTTAACCGGCGTGAAAACCAGGTCAGGATTGTTTCTTTTAAGGTACTTATAAGCGGATTCTTTTATTGACCACAACAACCAGACAAAGTTTTCGAAGGGGGTTGTTGCAAACGTTGCCTGGTTATAAAGGGCCTTTTCGGAAGGAGAAAGAATTTTTGAATAAAACCTGTATTGTTTTGTACGGGCGATGTTTATGGCATTCAGCGATATGATATCATTACCCGCACTGATCATTTATCCTGTTTGAGTTTTTCCATTATCAGATCAATGCAGGTCCCAACGTTTATGATCTTGTCGGCAGAGTCGTAGTCAATTTCAATATCGTATTTAGCTTCTGCGTCAATAATAATATCAACCAGGTTAGCTGAATTAATTTTTAAGTCTTTTATCAGGTCGGTTTCGTCGTTAATACTATCAAGCATTTCTTTGTTGGTTGTATAAGGTGCAAAAACCTTTTTTAGTTCAATTAATATTTCTGTTCTTGTCATTTTTAATTAAATTTTGAAAGTATTATACAGGAATTGACATCCCCGAAACCAAAATTGGCTTTAGCTACAATGTTAACTTCTTTTTTTATCATTTTAACAGGCAGGCAATCAATACCCACCATATTTGTAATTTCGGGGTTCGGATCTTCCAGATTTATGTTTGGATGAACAAACTGGTGTTCTATCTGCAAAATTGCTGCCACAGATTCGATTGAGCCGGCCGCACTGAGGCAATGGCCTATCATCGACTTTAAAGAATTGGTGAGCGGAAAATCGTCCCCTTTCCTGTTCAATGCCTGGGTCCAGTTTTGGATCTCCTGTTTGTCGGCATTTGTTGCGGTTAAATGCCCGCTGATGGTATCGATCTGTTGCGGGCTGACCCCGGAACTTGCCAGCGCTTCATCAATACAACGGATGACGCCGGTTGAGTTAGCCGCCGTCATAGTTCCTCCAAGGCGCTGGCCGCCCGAATTACTTGACCCGCCTAAAACTTCTGCGTAAATTCTTGCATTCCGCTGTAATGCAAAATCAAGGTCCTCCAAAACTAAGGCGCCCGCACCTGAACCAGGTATAAACCCGCCGGCTGTTGAACTCATCGGCCTTGATGCCTGTTCGGGGTAATCGTTAAATTTTCGGGAAAGTACCCGCATCGAATCGAATGAGCCATAAACATAGGTGTCCACATGCTCGGCGCTGCCGACAAGCATGCGTTTTGCGTAACCGTGCTTTATGTATTCGTAACCCATCAAAATGGCCTGGGTACCGGTAGCGCAGGCGGCTGAGTTGGTGATGACCTTGTTGCCCAAACCTAACCTGCCCGAGATGTATGAAGTTACGCCACTGTTCATAGCCTGCTCAACTACGCGTGATCCTAATTTCTTTACTTCCTTACTATCAACACGATTGATCACATTCTTCATGGCTTCGGTATCAGCAATGCTGTTGCCAAAAACACAACCTGTTTCCCATCGGGGTTCATCGGTTTCATAACCCATCCCTGAATCAGCCCAGGCATCAAGGGCGGCGGCTATGCCATAACCGATATTTGTGCCTTTCAAACCGTGGAAGGTAACATCCGAAATATAATTTTTTAGTCCTTCCCACTCAAACGCGGGCATACCGGCTAACTGGCAGCTAAAATTAAGCTCCCGGTAATGCGGCATAAATTTTATACCCGATATGCCATTTTGTATCGCATGTAAAAAAGCCGGAATGCCTATGCCATTTGGCGAAACCACTCCCAAACCTGTAACTACTATGCGTTTACTCATTTTTTTATATTCATCTTTTTTATGATCCCCGAAAATACGCCTTTGGCGACTACTTCTTTTGAGCTATCCAGCATCTCTACATAACACTTAAGTTTTCCGAAACGAAAATATTGTTTTTTAGAAATAACGGTTACTTTTTGGCCGGGTAAAACGATTTTATGAAAAGATACGTCTGTTGTGGTAAGCAGGGGATACAGTGAGTCATCGTCCATATAATTAAACTCCCTTTCCTTAAGCACCAGAAATATGCCCAAAACAACCAGCCCTATCTGGGCCATGATCTCTGTGATAATAACGCCCGGTGTAACAGGGTTTCCTTCAAAATGGTCTTCATAAAAAAAAGCGTCATTTCTCAGTGTATACTCCCCTCTGACTTCATCTTCACTCAATAGTGAGATATTGTCTACAAAACGGAAAGAAGATTTATAGGGTAAATGGTTTAATATATGGTTATTCATTTTTTATCGTTAATTTTAATTATCGGCAATGCTCTCCGCCATCTACATGGATCAATGCGCCATTTATCCAGCGGGCCTCATCTGTGCACAGCAGGTAGATAACACCAGAAACGTCTTCTGGTTTTGTCATTCGGCCAAATGGATTTCTTTTAGTGTTCAACTCAACCAATTTTTCGTTGCCAGGAATCAATTTAAATGACGTTGTTTCCGTAATTCCAGCCTGAATAATATTGGTTTTTAAGCCGTAGTTGCTAAATTCAACGGCCATATATTTAGCAAGGCTTTCCAGCGAAGACTTGGCGATAGAAACAGCAGCATAACCGTCCCAATATTTATGCGCACCCTCGCTGGTAAGGCTGATTATGCGCCCATCCTCATGAAAGAGATCGGCTTGAAGGATCGATCTTGTCCAGTCAAGCAGGCTGGTTGACATTGCGTAAGAAGTGAGCTGTATGTCATCCGCTGAAAGTAGGCTATATACGTCACTTCTTTTTTTAGCATTATTGATCAGCGGTTTTAAATTGCCCCGTGCTATGCTGTGGAGCAATAATTTTACACTATGTTTAGGTGCGAGCGCTGTAAATTCCCGGATAAACGATGCCCTGCCCGTGTTGTCAAGCGCGTTTATATTATAAGGCAATATAGTTGTTGAGTTTAATTTGGCTATCGCAGTAAACTTTTCTTTCGCCAATTTTTCGGCAGCCGAGGTTTCACGGTAAAGAACGGCGATGTTCATGCCGTGCGTGGACAGTTTTTCCACCGCGGCAAAGCCAAATCCGCTCGAACCACCTAAAATAACCGCCCACAAACCTGAAAATTGTAATTTTTTATCCAAATCTCAAACTCCTTTTAAACTATTTGTTAGTTACGCATTCTTTAAATATAAAAGTTTGGGGCTAACCTTCATCAGCAGGAAAAATTGCAGCCTCAAAGTAAGTGAATTAAATTAAATTTCGCGTATTGTTGCTGTATATTGTAACAATTATTAAAGTGTTTTGTTATAAGGCAGTGTGATTAACAACGCTTATTTTGATAACTGATTTAACTTTCTCATGTTGCGGGTTGTTATAGGATTTATATTTATTTATGTTTGGTTATATGAGAATTATTGTAAAATGGAAAATTGTTCTTGTCTCAACGATAATCTTTGCATTTGGGTTTTTAAAAACAAGCGCCGGCCAGGAACGATTCGACAAGACAGCTTTTTACAATGTAATGTCATCGGGTAATATGGAAGCCATAAATAGTGAGATAGACGTTGTAAAGAATGCCTCGCCAAATAATAAAGAAGGTTATGAAGGCGCTTTACTGATGAAGAAAGCTGGTTTTCCTGCACCGCCCAAAAAAAAATTAAAGCTTTTTAAGGAAGGCCGCATAAAATTAGAAAGTGCTTTACTTGCCGACCACGAGAATACGGAGTTTCATTTTCTCCGGCTTGCAATAGAAGAAAATGCCCCTAAGATTGTAAAATATCATGCCGATATTGAAAAGGATAAATTATTTGTTCAAAAGAATTTTAAGAGCTTATCGGCACCTGTTCAGCATGCTATTCTTGATTATTGCAAAAAATCAAAAGTGCTTCGTGCAGAAGATTTTTAGTTCCGCTCAAAAGAAAGTTTTTAACTTTAACCATTAATGCACAAAAAAATCTTAGCTATTTATTACACCCAGTCGGGCCAGATGGGCGAGATCATGGAAACCTTCACCGGGCCACTTGTTGAAGCAGGGGCAGCGGTTGAAACAGCGCTGATCAGGCCAGTGGCTGATTATAATTTCCCTTGGACAGGCAAGCGTTTTTTTTCGGTGATGCCTTCATGCGTTTTAGGTATTCCCGAGCAACTGGAGCCATTGGGCCTAAAAGAAAAAGCGTACGACCTGGTTATTTTAGGATACCAGCCCTGGTTTTTATCGCCGAGTATCCCGAGTAATTCGTTGCTGCAAAGTGAAGAGTTTAAGGCTATATTAAAACATACTCCAGTTATAACCATCAGCGCTGCCCGGAATATGTGGCTGAATGCTTTTACACGGGTACGCAATATGTTAAACGATGCCGGCGCAAATTTGGTAGGGAATATTGCTTTAATTGATAAACATCCAAACCCGGTAAGCTTTGTTACCATTTTTTACTGGATGCTTTCGGGTAAAAAGGAGCGCTATCTTAATATTTTTCCGAAGCCGGGAGTTTCGGAGGAGGATATAGCTCACACGCGTGAATTTGGCAAGACAGTTGCCAAATACCTTGGCCAAAACAGCTGGGACGGGATGCAGGATGAATTATTAAAACAAAAGGCGGTCGAAATAAATTATAAGCTGATGTTTATTGAAGCAAGGGCAAAACCGATATTTGCTATATGGGCTAAGTTTATTGCCAAACGCAAAAACCGGACGCCATGGCTTGCAGCATTTAAATATTATCTTTTTATTGCTTTATTTTTAGGGGCGCCGATTCTTCTTACATTAGATGCTGTATTTTTAAAACCATTTTCATCCAAAAGAATAAAAACAAAAAAGTTAAACTATTTACAAGTAAACAACTCATAAATACATGTCGGCAACTAACGTTTATATCAATCATACTTCAGCTTTTTTCCCGAATGAGCCTGTTCCCAATGATGAAATGGAATCGTATCTCGGGTATATTGATAACAGGCCATCCAAATCAAAAAAAATCGTTCTCCGCAATAACGGGATCATAAACAGGTATTACGCGCTTACCAAAGACAGGAAATCAACGCACACGAATGCCCAGATGACGGCTTTGGCCGTCAGGGAATTATTTGATAACGATCCTGACAGGTTAAAGGAAATAGAATTGCTGTCGTGTGGTACCTCATCGCCCGACCAGATGATGCCAAGCCACGGCGTAATGACGCACGGCTGGTTACCGGAGGCAGGTGGCATTGAAGTGGTATCGCCCTCGGGGGTTTGCTGCGCAGGTATGCATGCATTAAAATACGCTTACCTTGCTATAAAAGCGGGGGAAGTTAAAAAAGCCGTTGCTACGGGTTCAGAAAGGTTTTCGGGACTGCTGGTTTCCGAGGTTTTTGAGGAAGAAGCGCAGAAACTGAAGGAGATGGAAGAAAACCCTTTCATCGCATTTCAAAAAGACTTTTTAAGGTGGATGTTATCTGATGGCGCATCAGCGTTTTTGATGACAGATCAGCCAAATAAACAAGGGCTTAGCCTGCGGATTGATTGGATCGAAGGTGTTTCTTACGCAAACCAGATGGATACCTGTATGTATATGGGTGGCGAAAAGCAGGCCGATGGGTCATTAAAAGGCTTTATGGATTACACCCCCGAAGAAATAATGACCAAGTCGATCTTCAGCGTAAAACAGGACATTACTTTACTGAGTGATAATATTGTGCCACTGGGCGGGAAAAAGATACAGGAGATATTTGCAAAGAAAGGCCTTACTGTAGCTGATATCGACCATTTTTTGCCGCATATATCCAGTAATTTCTTCAAAAGCAAGATATATGATATGATCGAGGAAAGCGGCGGCGGCATTCCGTACGAAAAATGGTTCATTAATTTATTTACCGTGGGGAATGTGGGCGCGGCATCAATTTACCTGATGATAGACGAGCTATTTAAAAGTGGCAAGCTAAAAAAAGGTGAAAGGATCCTATTGCTTGTTCCTGAAAGCGCACGGTTTTCATATATGTATGCGATGCTGACGGTGGTTTAATGCCATGTTACTATCAACCATTCTGACCCCGATCGGGTGATCGCTTTGCTAAAAATGATGCTTAGAAGACGTTTGATAAAACCCTATGAAAAAAGATGAGGTACCGCAAGACTTAGGTTCGCTTGGCAAGATCACAAAAGAGGTTTGCTATGCAACGGACAGCACCGGCAAATACGTTACCGAACTAAGCACCGGGTGGGAAGTAAAAACAAAGGCACTGGATGTTGCCTGGGAGGATATTGCAAAACGTATCGCATCAGCTAAAGAACAGGTATTGAACAATCAAGCCAGCCCCTTATTGTTCTTTATGGAGTACCGGTTAATGGACATCAGCATCTTAGCTGATTACACTGGCTTTTGGAAATGGCAGATCAAACGGCATTTAAAACCGGGTGTGTTTAATAAACTATCAGACCAGAAATTACAAAAATACGCCGAAGCATTTAATATAAAGGTGGAGGACCTTAAAAGCATGACCGTACATGAAGATTGAGTTTGAACACCGTCAGGCGGCGCATTGTGAATCGGGCGTAACAAGTAATTTATTAAGAGTTAGCAGTAACAGCAAAATAACCGAGCCGCTTGCCTTTGGCATTGGCGCGGGGCTGTTTTTTGCCCATATCCCTTTTATTAAGATCAATAATGGCCCCGCCATTGCTTTTAGAACATTGCCGGGGCACATTTTTAACAGGACATGCAAATCATTGGGCATACCTGTCATAAGGAAGAAGTTTCGTTCCAAAGAAAAAGCAGAAGCATTTTTAAAGGAATGCCTTGATGCCGGCCACCCGGTAGGCTGCCAGGTTGGGGTTTATTACCTGCCTTATTTCCCGAAAGAATACCGTTTTCACTTTAATGCCCATAACCTGATTGTTTATGGCAAGGACGGGGATAATTACCTGGTCAGCGACCCGATTATGGAGAATGCCACTGTACTTGATAGCTATCAACTTGAAAGGGTCCGCTTCGCTAAAGGCGCGCTGGCGCCCAAGGGCCATATTTATTTCCCTGAAAAGGGCGCCGATATTACGGACGGACAAATAAAACAAGCTATAAAAAACGGGATAAAAAAGAATGTGAACAGCATGCTCTATATACCCGGCAGCTTTGCCGGGGTAGCAGGCATAAAAAGCACCGGGAATAAAATAAAAAAGTGGCGCGACAAACTGGGCTTGCAGAAAGCAGGTTCGTACCTGGCACAAATGGTGCGGATGCAGGAAGAAATTGGCACAGGCGGCGGCGGATTTCGTTATATTTATGCGGCTTTTTTACAGGAGGCGGATAGCTATTTACCGGGCAACCAATTAGCCGATATATCTGTAATGTTTACAAAGGCAGGCGACCTTTGGCGCACTGCAGCGGTGCAGGCAGCGGGGATTTACAAAGGCCGCATAGGCAGCCAGGAAGATTTTAATACGATGGGCGATTACTTGCTGGAAATAGCCGAAATAGAGAAAAATGCTTTTTTAGCTTTAAAAAAAATTAAATGGCAGTAACAAACGCTTTAGCAGTTGACGTAGAGCACGTGGGGTTTAAATATCCCGGTAATCCCGATGCGTCATTTGCCGACCTTAATTTGAAGATTGCTAAAGGCGAGCGCTTCGGGCTATTTGGCCCTAACGGGGCAGGTAAAACAACACTGTTGAGCTTAATGACGGGCTTGCTTGCCGTTGATAAAGGACACGTAAAGCTTTTAGGGCATGAAGTAGGCGGCCAAAATAATGAAGTAAATAAACTCTTCGGCTTTGTTCCGCAGGATTTTTCTTTTTACGATGAGTTAAGCCCGGTGGAGAACTTTGCGTTTTTTGGCGCATGGTCGGGCCTTAAGAAACAGGCTATAAAAAAACGGACCAACGAATTACTGGATATATTAGGATTAGATGATGTGCGCGATAAGCAGGTGAAAAAATTCTCGGGCGGGATGAAACGCAGGGTGAACCTGGCCATTGGCGTAATACATAATCCTGTAATATTATTTTTAGATGAGCCGACGGTAGGCGTGGATGTGCAAACAAGGCACGCCATCATCAATTACCTGCTCGAATTAAATAAAAACGGCACCACACTGGTTTATACTTCGCACCAATTGGGCGAGGCCGAAGGGTTATGCGAGCAGGTGGCGTTAATAGATGATGGTAAAATAGTAGCTCAGGATGGCCTTAATAAATTATTGAAGCACTACCAAGAGGAAAGCCTTGAACATTTGTTTTTAAAATTAACTGGAAAGGATTACAGGGACTGATGTTTAAATTAAAGGCCACCATAATAAAAGATGTAAAGGTATTACTGCGCGATAAAGTGGGTATTTGCTTTATGTTTATAATGCCCATTTTATTGGTTGTTGTAGTAACCAGCATTCAAAACAGCACATTCCAGTTAGTAAATAAAAACAGGCTCCCTATCATCATCTGCAACAACGATACCGGGCAATCCAGCAAGCAGCTGATCATTGCTATCGGTAAAATAGGCCTGTTTAAAGTGTCGCAGGTTAAAGGCGATGAAAGCGAAAAATCAATGGCCGATGCCATGCACCAGCAGGACGCCATGCTGGGGGTGATCATCCCATCAAATTTTTCGTCAAAAGTTTCTGCCAAATCAAAAAGCATCGCCGGCAAGGCTTTAACCAGTTTCGGCTTGCAGGGCGAAACCGCTAAACCGGCCGGCGATGTTGACCCGCTTACTATTTATTACAACCCCGTTTTGCAGGAATCTATAAGGCTTTCCGTGCAAGGGGCTTTGCGCAGCGCGCTGCAAATGACCGAAAGCCGGGAAACGCTGAGGAGCCTGTACTTTTCCATCAACGAAAAAGAATTGCCCGAGAGCCTGGAAAACGAAATGCTGAATAATAAAACGGCTATTAACGAAGTACCTGTTTCAAAAGACGGCACCCGGAGCACGCCCAACGCTACCCAGCATAATGTACCAAGCTGGACAATTTTCGCCATGTTTTTTATCATTTTGTCCTTAGGCGGCGGGATCGTCAAGGAAAAGGAAAGTGGCAGTTTTATCCGGTTGAAAACCCTCCCTACCAGCTACGCGGTGGCAATGTTGTCAAAGCAGATCACCTACCTCGGCATTACCATGCTGCAGGCGGCGGTTATATTTTCGATGGGAATATGGCTGTTCCCATTTTTCGGGTTGCCGGCGCTCAATTTGCCGGCCGATTTCCTGGCACTGGTTGTTGTTACCTTAATATGCGGATGGTGCGCGGTAAGTTATTCCATTTGCGTGGGTGTGTTTGCCGAAACGCATGAACAGGCAAATGGCTTCGGCGCAGTATCAATAGTAATATTAGCTTGTATCGGCGGTTTAATGGTACCCAGTTTTGCCATGCAAGGCTTTTTTAAGTCGGCGGCAAACATATCGCCTATGCATTGGTGCCTGCAAGCTTATTATACCCTGTTCCTTGAGGGCGGGAAATTGAAAGATGTGCTAAATAATCTCATCCCTTTATTTATTATTACTTTATTGTTCCAATTTTTAACCTTTGTGGGATTGAAACGAAAAAATTTGATATAATTACAGGATGGAAACAACAGCGCTGAAAGAGCAACTAAAAAGCCAGATCATACATTTTTTAAACCTTACCGATCTTACCCCCGCAGATATAAAAGACGATGAACCGCTGTTCGGCGACGGCCTGGGCCTGGATTCTATTGATTCCTTGGAACTGGTAGTATTGCTGAAAAGAGAATACGGCATCACGATACAAGATCCCAGGGAAGGCCGCAAAATACTGGTTGACGTGAATACACTGGCTGATTATATTGAGAAGCATGGGAAGAAATAAGGGGTTTGTGTATTCAGAAGATCAATTTATATTTTTGCCGTATGGAAACAGTGAAAGATATTTTTGAGACTGATAGAGATTCGCCTTACGACCCTGCATTTGTTGCGAAAGTATTAGCTGGCGAAAAGGAAAAAAACGAAGGTAAAAATGGCCTTAGGATCGATCTTGAAACGCTGTGGAAATAGAACTCTATGGATGCTAAAAAGATTTAACATACTGGAAAAGAAGTTAGAGTTTTTCTATTTCCCCAAGAGTAAGCTTGGTGAATTTAGCGATCTGTTCAACCGGGATGCCGTCCCTTTTCATTTCCCCTGCAATGGTGATAGCTTCTTCTTTTCTGCCTTTTGCTTCCCCCTTGCGGAAAAACGGGTCTTTCTCTTCCTTAAAAAATTTGGTTTTCGATTCCATAGCTTCTGCAAATTTAACATCTAATTTACGTAATTGCGCCAAAATTCGCGATTGTTCAAAATAACGGCTTTCTGCAAAATTCCGGTGGGTCGAAAAATAGCGAGTTTCAAACTTTTAAATGTGAAAAATATAGAATACATTTGAAACCACACTTTATTACTTTATCATGATTAATTTCTCAACCAAACCTTATGCAGTCAAATTTATTTTAGTAGCCGCATTGATGACTTTTGTGGCAACATCATGTTTCGCGCAGATGGATACTGTGGTTGTAAATAACGAAAAAATTGCCTGTACTGTAAAAGAGATTACTCCCGATGCTATTAAATACACCTTTCCAGGGGAAGATGTTATTAACTCCGTATATAAAAATACAGTGCAAAAGATAATTTTCAAAAGTGGCAGGGTCCAAACATTTGCTGAATCTACATCTTATAAATCCATTAGTAGTGTAATGGAGTACGATAATGTTTCCATAACATCAGTTGAAAGTGAGGTCAGAGGACTATATAAATTAGGTGATGTAAGTTCAAAAGCAAAAGGCACTACAGTATATTCTAACCAGGAAAAAGTAAAAGATCGGGCGTATCGAAAAATTAAGATTCAAGCAGCAATGTTTGGTGCCAATATTGTTTACTTGTCGAACCAGCGAACAGAGGGAAATAAATATGGTAGTTATTATACAAGTGGTTCTACTGCAGAAACTAATCTTACTGGGATAGCTTACTCAAATACATTGCCCGACTACGATAAGTTTAAAAAATTAGTTGGGACGAAAACAAATTTTTCTGCTATGCAAATATACAAATTAGGGGCAAGTGATAGCGATGTATCCCAAGATGCCGTCAACAAATCATTTACAATAAATAATGTTATAAATGACAATGGTATTGTGTTTATAGAGGGATTGTTGCAAGGTGAAAAAAATATTAATAGATTTCAGTTAGCTAATTTTACAGAAAATAGTTTTAGCATCGCCTATAAAGACAAGGGTACGGCTTATAATGTTGTCGTAGGGCTTTTGTAAGGAAAGTATTGCTAATTCGGATATAAATTATTGCGATTAAGTTGTAAAAAGTCACATATGGCAAGGTTCGTTTACACCAAGACATATTTTAACCCCCCCGGACAAATTACGGAAGAATTGTATAAGAAAATAAGAATTCAATTAGATATAAATTCTCAATTGGAAATTGATCCCAACCCTGAAACCTTTACAAAACATTTTAGTAGTTCTTTTAAGACCATTGGTATTTGTATCGGGTTAAGTATAATTTGTGGTTTGATAATTGGTGATGCTAAAGAACATGTCTTAGTGCCGGTAATTGGAATTTCGATGTTTATTGTCCTTATCACCATTGTTTATTTGATTCTTGAGGGCCCATCTTACGCCACTTATGTTAAAGCGAAAAGGGATTATTTCGATAGAATGAAATATGCTATTCAAAATACATCTGGCTACAATGACTTTGTTAGGGTTTTCTATGGCAGATGATGAAAAACTACTACCTGATTTTAAAAATCCCTCATACAGCTAATAACAAAGAAATAAAAAAGGCATATAGGCAAGCCGCTTTATTTTGGCACCCTGATAAAAATAAAGCACCCAATGCCCAGGAGAAGTTCATTGATATAGTTGAAGCGTATAATATTCTTATTGATCCGATAAAAAGAAATTTATACGATAAGCTACTTAGCAATTCTCAATTTTTAGACGTTAATCCGGCAATATCGGAAGAAACAAAAGAGGACTTTAAAGTTTATTGGCAATGGATTGCTGCTGAAAGAATAAAAGCTCAAAAATTAGCTTTGACAACAATTGACGATGTATTAACAGAAACCTTTCATTTTTTAGACAACAATGGCAAAATCATTTTAATAATTATTATGATTGCTACAATTCTTTTAATTTTAATATTCGGGCACAAGTAAAAGAGAATAGCAAATCATGAAATGTTTCATTGGTTATTTTGATTTCTTAGGATATAAAAGTTTCGTTGAAAAGAATGAAACGGAATATACCAAACAAAGAGTAGGCAATATTCTCATGGACATTGAAGCGTGCTTAGGTCGTGGAAAATATCAGGAAGAGAAACAAGGTGCGTACGCTGCTGATCTAAGCAATTACACAATAAAATTTCTTAATATTTCAGATACTGTTATTTTCTGGACGCAAGATGGAAGTGCTGAAAGTATAGAAGAATTTTTAGATGTATGTTATAGATTCAACACGTCCCAAAACGGATTCAACTTTCCTGTTCGAGGAACCCTGATATATGATGAAATGGAAATAATCATCGGCAATCAATTCAATGAAGTTGGCGGTACTTATAGTGCCAATATGATTTACGGTAAGGGATTGATCAAAGCACATATAAAAACTGGAAGCCAAAATTGGGCAGGTTGCACAATAGATAATTCTGTCGTAGAACAGTTAGTAAAAATAGGAAGTATCGCGACACTTAATCATATTGCCGTTAAATATATGGTACCATATAAATGTTCGACAACCGATCAGCAAGAAGAATATGTATTGAGACTTGCTAAAGACACTTTAAATACCGAGCATTATGAGAACTATAAAAGAAACATTGTCGAAGTTTTTAAAAAAGATAACAAAGAAATGAATGATAAAGCGGAAGAGAAATTAAACAATACCATTAAATTTCTTGACGTTTTTAGGGAATAATCCCTGTTGCTCGTAGAAATCTCTGGATGGACTAAAAGGATAGTAGTTTACCCCCTCCCAAACCTCCCCTGAAACTTAAAACAAACAACCTCACCATTTAATATCTTTGCAACCACGCTAATATCACCTTCCTCGAAAATTTTATAAGCCATATCCAAAGCCACCGATGGCGTAATCTCCGGATCGATCATATTAATAAATTTCAAATGCTCCGCCTTTTTTAACCTTAACGAAGCGCCCAAAGCCTCTTCCAAAACCTCTTTTACAATTTGCAGCATACAGGCGCCGGGGACAACAGGGTGCCCGGGGAAGTGCCCCTTGAATATATTGCAGTCTTTATTAATGTCCAATGTGGCAGTGATGATGTTGTCATTATGCTCCAGCTTTCGGATATTAAATAAAGCGTCCTTTTCAACCTGCATTGCAATTGGTTTAGATGGCCGAAACCAGCATTAACGAATGATATATTTTTTGATAATGATTATAGATCAATATTGTTTTTGGGGTAATTTTTTTTATGCTTCTTTCAATAACTGTTTCCGGTATTGTTTCGTTTTTTACAATATTTGAAGCCAGCCATAAAGCAAAGGCCGAAGAGGTGGGGTACTCGCCGCATAAATGCTTATAATTGGCCAGGTTTGTGTTGTCAAACAGCGAATGGTTCAATTGTTCATAAATGTCGTCATGTGCCGTATCGCCGCTTTTGCCGGTTATTACCAGGTCAATATCCTCCATCGTTAAATTATTTTCCTCAAGAAAAGCAATCACCTTTTTTTCAATAACCGCCAGGTTTTCAGGTTTATAAATGGTCCTGATCGCTGTAAGTTCGGCGAGATTATTTTCGGAAACTCTATCGGTCAGTAAAAAAAATGCTGCCCCTTCGCCGCCCATGCTGCCCCTTGTTTTGGTTGCATACAGGTTAAGGTTGGAGACCGGCCAGCGTTTGTAAAGCCCAAGGCGGCTCAATATGGTAAAGCTGGTATCGGTCATTTCATCTGTACCGCCCACTAAGATATTATCGGCCTCGTTTTCCTTTAAAAGCATCGTGGCGTCCAGCAGGGCACTTTCAAAGGAAATGCCTTTATGCACAAATGTATTATTGTAATTATGGCATTGCAGTATCAAGGCAATTTGCGCGGCTACCGTATTGTGCGTTGATTGTATGAAGGCGGTAGGGGGGAGCAGTTCTTCCTGCTGTTCAATTGTTCGGGTTAAAAATGTTACCGTATCTTCCAGGCAGCCATAAGCTGTGCCTGTTATGATGGCGCCAGGCATTTTTGTATCACCCTTTTTTAAACAATCCATTGCCGCAGCTACTCCCATTTTAATGATATGGCTCATCCTGCGGAGCAATTTGGGGTCAACAAATTCTTTATAATCGGGCTCAATTGCTTTTAAGCGGGTGCCGTTGTATTCCACAACTTCAGTCAAAAAGTTATCATTACCGAAAGTGTTTTGCGGCGATATACAGGCGGATGAACGGATATATATCTTCATATTAAATCCCCGAAAATATCAATGATGTACAATTCCCGCCAAACCCAAATGAATTTGACATTACATGTCCAATATTTTGCCCTGTTAAATAGCTTGTTTCAGGCTCAAATGGCAATTCAGCCATGCGTGTTTCAAACCGCAGGTTTGGATAGATAATACCGTGTTTTATCGCAAGGACCGAAAATACAGCTTCAATCCCACCGCTGGCACCCAAAGTATGCCCGGTAAACGATTTGGTAGAGCTCATCGGCGGATAGTGTGGGTCAAATAACCTTTTAATGGCCGTGCCTTCAGCGCTGTCGTTATTGGGTGTCCCGGTACCATGCAAATTGATATAATCAATATCACCAGGCTGTAAACCGCTTTTTTCCAGCGCGCCCTTCATGGCCAGATACGAACCTGTACCATCCGGCGATGATGCTGTTTGGTGGTAAGCATCATTGCTGTTATTATAACCGCTAAGCCTGCAGTATGGCTTTTTATTTAATATTTTTGCCACTTTTTCCGAAACCAATACCATATACCCTGCGCCCTCGCCAAGGTTCAGGCCTTCACGGTGTTCATCAAAAGGCTTGCAAAATTCATCATCCAGTATCATCAGCGTATTGAACCCGTTGAGGGTAAATTTGGTCAGTGCATCAGTACCACCGGCAATAACCACATCAAGCACATCGTTTTTTATTAACCTGGCAGCGTAAAAAATAGCGTTTGCAGATGATGAACAGGCGGTACTGATGGTAGTTAAAAAACCCTTAATGCCCAATTGATCGGCCACTATTTCTGTCATGCTGCCGCACTCATGGTCGTACACGTTCCTCAGTTTGCCTTTATTTTCGTCCTTAATAAAATCAATAAAAAAATGCTCGCTTCTATCCATCCCGCCAACGGTATTTGCGGAAACGAAGCCGGTACGGAGGGCGTCAAGGCCCGGGATCGCAGCGTCGTTTAGTGCCTCCCTTGCGGCGATCAGGCTCAGCGATGCCGTACGGCTCATGTCAGCAGGTAAACCTGCCCTGGCTGCCAATTCCTCATTGCTTAATTTTACTTCTGCTACAGGCAGCTTATTACGGTGTATGGTGTCAAGATGGGAGATATCGCCCATCCCCGCCTCCTCGCGCTCAAATGAAGCAAGGTGTTCAGCAACATTATTTCCTATTGCTGAAATAACACCCAGCCCCGCTACATATACTGTTGAACCCATATTATACAGTAGAAATTATTGATCGTTATTAAAAATGCTGTCCGTATTTTCTTTCGAAAACAAAACAGATCCGTCTCCTTTTTCCTTCTCAACTAAAAACAAAGCCGCTTTATAGTTCTGTTCCAAAACATCCGCCCAGCCGCAAACACATGCCTGTAATATATTTTCATCCAACAGATAATTTACCTGTTGTGCTATAAAACCGGCGTCAAATATATCCTGTATAAAAAAGGCATGCTCGCCTTTAAAGTTGTTACGGATACAAATTTCGCCGATCACGATGTTTGGCAAGGTATAAACAAATAGCGAAGGGCTGGCGATATCTTTTGTTGAATCGAAATATTTAATGTCGTCATCCAGGCTGCTGTTGGCATTAGCTAAAACTATGCCTATCTCTTCTGGCTGGTAATTATTTGGGTTAAAACTATCTTTTAGCAATATTTCGGCGGTAAGCCATCCCAGCTTGCTTAAGTTATCCATTTTATAATATTTTGGATAATTTAAATGAAAATGCTGGTAAATAGAAACAAGAAACCCGGCAAGGTTAGTATTGGTATTTTCAAATACTTTTACGCCATCCTTAATCACAACACCATTATTAATAGTGCAACTCGCTGTTATATGGTTTTTTGTAAGCAAAATCTTTCTTTTAAATTCGTGAAAGACTTACGAAGTTTTAGAAACTTCGTAAGTCTGATGGTCACCTAGTTTTTAAACTTTATGTCTGGCGGTCACTTCCCAAAAACGACGGCCGCATTACAACCTCCAAACCCCGATGCTGTTTTAAGACAATTTTTAAAATTACCCGGCAACAACTCGCTGCAAATATTCAGAGGCTTTGTTACGCCCATATCCTCGAACCCTAAAGTAGGCAAAACTAAACTTTCTTTCATGGACTGGGTAGAAACAATTGATTCGATCAATCCTGCCGCCCCCAATGTGTGCCCGTAATAACCTTTGAGACTATTTAACGGAACAGCCTGCAGTCCTGATAATGCAAAAGCAGCGGCCTCCATCTCATCATTATAAACGGTGGCCGTCCCGTGGGCCGAAATAAGATCAATATCACCGGCTGAGATAACGGCATCTTCCATTGCTTTTTTTATAGCGTAAGCAAGTTCTTCCCCGGTTCGCGACGGCCCTGAAATGTGGTTGGCGTCATTACTTACCGACCCGCCTTTTACTTTTATGTTTTGCCCGTATTTTTTGTTGGTAGATAAGATGATCGTTCCTGCACCTTCACCGAGGTTCAACCCGTCCCGCAAACTGTCAAATGGTTTGCATATCTGTGGGCTAAGCGCCTGGAACGATTCGAAACCCGACAGGATGAATTTTGTGATCACATCTGCTCCCGCAATTACTGCGTTCTCATATTGACCTGATCGTAAAAGCCGCATTCCGGTTATAATAGCCAAAACGCCGGATATACATGCGTTTGAAACGATTACCGGCTGGGTGGTGAATCCAAAATATTCCGAAACCAGCTTAGCAGAAGTTGGTAGCGCTATCCTTTTTCGCAACGCATCATTATATTCTCCTGTTTCCAGCAAACTGATATTTCCCTTGGTAGACGAAATGATTAGGACAGTTTTTTTATCGGCTACATTTATGCCGCTATGCTGCAAAGCATCCCCAATGGAGGCAATAAGCAATTGCTCAAACTTTGTGTAATTACCGGCATCAATTTTTAAAAAGCTTTCCTCCCCATCGAACAATGAGGCATAAAATGGTTGAGAAGATATACCGGCTTTGTGATATTGTTTTACACCAGAAATGTTTTGCTTTAGGTTCGAAAAATTTCCCGCCGTTGTTTTACCAATAGGGGATAATATATTGTCGGCAACAACGAAAACTTCCGGTTCTGCAATTTTATTTAGCCCCTTCATAATCCATTGGTTTTATTGCCTGCAAAATAATTTCATTTCACATTGGGCCTGTAAATTTCCGCTATGCCAAACTTTCCCGGAAATCACTGTAACATCAAGAATTTTGTTTTCGACGATTATTTCAGTGGTCAACTCGTCACCAACTTTCGGCAAATTAAAAATCTCCAGGTCTTTAATTGCCCCAATATAACCGACGGCTACTGGTTTATTCTCTGCATTGGCATAATAGCCCGCCATTAACGCCGCGGTTTGGGCTATATTTTCTAACAATCCTGCTTCCTGGAAAAGGCCATCTTTAACAAAAACATTATCCGCATTGATCACGAAACTGCTTCGGGTATTATTTTCATCAACCGAAAGCAGTTTCCCTACCATCACGAAAGGCGGTTTTTGAGGTATCAGTGTAATGATATTATCTGCAGTCGGTGTCATTGTTCAGGAATACAAGCCGCCGTTAATTGAAAGCACCTGCCCGGTAATATAAGCCGCTTCGGGCGAAGCCAGGAAAGCTGCCGCGTGGGCCACTTCTTCCGGCAAACCAAAGCGCTTTACAGGGATCAAAGCTTTCAGTTCTTTTTCGTTCAAATCTTCGGTCATATCAGTTTTAATAAACCCGGGGGCAAGGGCGTTCACGGTTATACCCTGCCTGCCGACTTCCTGGGCTAAAGCTTTTGTTGCGCCTATAACGCCCGCTTTGGCGGCCGAATAGTTGGTTTGTCCGGCAAGTCCTTTTAAGCCTGAGAGTGAAACCACGTTAATAATACGCCCGTACTTACGTTCCAGCATGCTATTCAATACCAAACGGGTAACATAAAAAAAGCTGTCGAGGTTTGTTTTTAATACATTATCCCATTGCTCATCCGTCATCCAGGCCATCAGGCTGTCGTCACGTATGCCGGCGTTATTTACCAGTACTTCAATATGTTTTTCTTCACTGGCCGCGATCCATTCACCTAATACCTTTTGTATTTGGTCTTTATCGGCAACGTCAAATTGAAGCAGTTCGCCATTACCGCCGGCTTCTTCGACCAGCGAAAGCGTTTTATTGGCCTCTTCAACATTGCTTTTATAATTTACAATAATATAATAACCCAAAGCGGCCATCCTGGTACAGATCGCCCTCCCTATGCCCCTCGAGCCGCCGGTGATCAATGCACATTTCATTTGGCGAAAGCGATAATATGGTCCGAATTTTCGAGGAAATCTTTAATCCTTCCCAAATCCTTATACTTTGGTTGATCTTCAATGAATTTTGGAAATATTTCCCTTGCCTCATCATATAATGAACGGGAGATTTTAGATAACCTGTCCTGGCACTCCAGGTAGTCAATTGCCTGCAAAATGGTCATCAATTGTATGGCAAGCACCTCAAAGGAATTGTCGATCACCCTTTTTGTCATCAGGGCAGCATTGCAGCCCATGCTCACAATATCCTGGTTGTCATTATTATTAGGTATGCTATGCACATACATCGGGAACGATAAGGTCTGGTTTTCGGCGACGGTTGACGTCGCGGTAAATTGCATGCCCTGCATCCCGAAATTAAGCCCCAATACTCCCAGGTTCACAAAAGGAGGAAGCTTTTGGTTCAATTTATTATTGAGCAGGTAATTCAACTGTCTTTCCGAAAGCATAGACAGTTTGGTGATGGCGATTTTTAGCTTATCCATCTCCAGCGAAACATAGTCGCCGTGAAAATTACCGCCATGGAAAATATTTTTATTTTCATGATCGATCACCGGGTTATCGTTTACCGAATTCAGTTCGTTCACCAATACATCTTCGGCCTGGATAATGGTATCGTAAATTGGCCCCAAAACCTGTGTAACACAGCGCAAGGAGTAGTATTCCTGCACTTTATCTTCAAAAACCGCGTAGTCGAGGTTGTCTGGATTATATAAATGCTCCGAGCGGTCACGGATCATGCCACTGTCTTTCAAAATGTCCCGCATCATAGCGGCAATATGGTTTTGGCCTTTATGCTGTTTTACGATATTTAGTTCGAGCGAATAATGATCGTCAAAAGCTTCGACCATTTCATTTATGATAGCCGAAAAAAGCACCGACCAGGTTAAAAGCTTTCTTGCCAGTATAATATTGATCATACCGATCCCCGTCATAGCCGACGTGCCGTTTAAAATCGCCAGGCCCTCGCGTATGTGGATGGAGAGCGGTTTAATGCCAAATTTGGTAAATATTTCGATAGTGGGATAGATACTGTCCTCAAACATCACCTCGCCTTCGCCAATTAATACCAGCCCTAGATGTGCTAATTGCACCAAGTCGCCGCTGGCGCCAACACCGCCATGCTCATAAATGCACGGGCTGATATTTTTGTTGATGAGTTCCTTAAGCAGTTCGATCACTTCGGTATGCACACCCGAATATGCCAGCATAAAGCTGTTCAGGCGCGCAATCATTAATGCTTTTGATAAAACAGCAGGCATCAGTTTGCCGCTACCTGATGAATGGCTGCGGATGAGGTTATATTGAAGCTGTAAAATATTTTCTTCGTTTACCTTGTATTGCGCCATTGGTCCAAAACCGGTATTTATCCCATAGATCAGTTTATTGGAAGAAAACTTTCTCAGGAAATTGAAGTTAACTTCGACCTTCTTTAAGGCAGCTTCATCCAGTACAATTTCTTCCTGTTTAAATATAAGTTCCGAAAATTCTGTTAAAGAGAGCGTGCTTTGTCCAACAATTATCATGGGCAAAAATTATTTGTTATAGGTGTCAAAAATATTGAGGGTAAATGTATAAAATATAAGCAAAAAGACTAAACACTAAAAAGTGGTAATAGTTTTTTTGCAAGGCAAGTACAATTAAAATAATCCGGTTTGCTTAGTTTTGCAAAAAGCGCCGTTAGGCGCTAAATATCGGTAGAAAAAAAACAAAAAGATTTTGCGTGCCGTCAGGTACGAAACTATTGAAGCGATGTTAGCGCCAACGGGTGTTGCTTGTTAAGTACCTAATGGCACGGAATACCTACCGGCCTGTTTTTTCTACCGATATTTGGCCCCGAATGGGGGCCTCGTTTGCCCGGTAGTTTTTTTACACCCTCCTGTCAATAAATTTAACAGGTTTCCTGCTGTCTTCCGCGAATTGCTTTTTTTGCATCTCCTCTGCGGTTAAATACTTAATATGGGGGCTTACCCTTAACCTGGCTTGCAGATAGGCTCTGATCCGGTGATCGCATTCTTCGCTTTCCTCGGCAGGAAGCAGGTAAAGCAATACCTGGTCGAGGCCGATCTCATTTGAATAAACTTCGATAACAAAATCTAAAATCTCATCCCGCTCGTTCAGCAAATCGAATAATGCCGGCGGGTATAGCGTGGTGCCCTTAAATTTTATCATTTGCTTTTTGCGGCCCATAACGGGCGACAGGCGTAAACTTGTTCTTCCGCAAGCGCAGGGTTCGTCATCGTACATGCAAATGTCACCTGTTTTGTAACGCAGCAACGGCATGCCTTCAACGCCGAGCGTGGTGATGGTTACTTCTCCCGGTGTGTTAGGTCCAACTGGTCGGTCATCTTCATCAAGCAGTTCAACTATAACTAATTCAGGCTGGTGATGGCCGCCGCGACCTTCTGAACATTCAGTAAATGCAGTTTGCATTTCGGTAGAAGCGTAGGTAGAGTATAATTGTATATTCCAGGCCTCAGTTATTTTTTTGCCTAAAATATTTAAACTGAAATCGGTGTTGCGGATATTTTCACCAATACAAATGGCTTTTTTTACCGATGTATCATTAATATTGATACCGGCCTCTTTTGCGAATTGAATTAATTTAAGAATGAATGACGGAACGGCTACAATTGCCGTTGGCTTCAGCCGCCGAATAGTTTCCCATTGCAGCGATGGAACCCCGGGGCCAAGCCGGATGATGCCCGCGCCAAGTTTACGTATGCCGGTGTAATAGGCAATCCCTGCCATAAACTGCCTGTCGAGCGTAAGCATCAGCTGGTAAATGTCGTTGCCTGAACCATCAGCACACGAAAAGGAATTATATTCATTAAATGCAAGGCGGTCCAGGTCGTTCCCGGTAAGTGCAATAGTTACGGGACTTCCCAAAGTCCCCGAGGTTGAGGTGTATTCCACTACATTTTCGGCGGGGACACATAAAAAATCATCATTTCGCTGCTGCAGGTCGTCCTTGCTTGTGGTGGGTATTAATGCAAGATCAGCCAGCTTTTTTATGCCGGCAATATTTATGCTGTGTTTTGTAAACAACTCTTTGTAAAAAGGGGAATACAGAGAAAGGTATAATAAAAGCTCCTGCAGTTTTTGTTCCTGCATTGCCGTCGTTTTGTCTTTATCCTTATGATCTATTTCTTTCAAAATTGCCATTATCTATTTTTTTAACTCCGAATCTGCTAAGGAGGCACAAAGTAACACGGAGCTTTTATTATTCAAAATATAATTGTGGGATTTGCCTTAATTAGGCTGTTAATATAGCTCAAGTTGTCAATTTGGTTTACTCTCAAACAACCGTATCCCTTAATTGTAACGTATATTAGTTATTATGTTGAAATATCTGCCACTATGCTTCTGCCTGATCTGTGTTACGCTGTCTGCGAAAGCACAAACCGTTAAGCCGGTTAAATATAAAGACATTATATTTTCGGATATTGCGATAGATAAAGATTTAAGCTACGCCCCGGATGCCTCGCCGGATAAAAAGAAATCCTTTCTGTTTGATCTTTACCAGCCAACGGATGATCATTCCGCTCCGCGTCCGCTTATTATCTGGATGCATGGAGGGGGTTTTAAATTTGGATCGAAAGACGCGAAGGGGATCAAATTATGGAGCAAGACCTTCGCCCAACGTGGTTATGTGTGCGCGGCCATAAATTATAGTTTAAGCAAAAAAGACCCGCTTTTCAATTTCAGTGAATTGCAAAAAAGCTGCTTTTATGCCGTGCAGGATGTAAAAACAGCTATCGCATATTTTAAAAAGCACCATGCCGATTATAATATCGATCCTGATAAAATTATTTTGGCCGGAAATTCAGCCGGCGGTTTAACAGCATTGCAGACAGCTTACAGTACAAATGCCCAGCTGGCAAAAATTGCGGGCGTAAACGACAGTAGCACAGATCAACAGGGTATTTTAAAAGTCGCGGCCGTCATGAATTTTTGGGGTGCCATATTTACACTTGACTGGCTGAAAAACACCCGGGTACCTATAGTAAGCGTACTTGGCAGTAATGATGATATTGTCTCCCCAACGCATAAAAGCGCACCATTATTCGGGGGCGTGGATATACACAAAGAGGCGGATATTTTAAGGATACCCAATGAATTGAAAATATATGAAGGCTATTCGCACGAGTTGGACAAGCATTTCAATCCATTATTTACAGGCGGTAATGCAACACAAAAACGATGGCTGGAAGCCGGCCAGTTTGCTGCGGATTTTTTATACATCACCCTTTTTAAATAATTTCGTACAGGCGGTTTAATTGCTGAGCATTATCCAAACAATATTTATATTTCCATGTTATCTTTATATATTCACTTAGCCTGTTTAGTATGAAATACATCAGATTTTTTATTGTTTTAGCATTGGTGACTTTTAGCTTCCAATTTACGAAGGCAAATGGCAATGCAGCGGTCAAATTAACCTCTTTACGTTCGGGGAGCGCGGTGTCATCTGCCCCGTCGCCTTTTCAAAGGCGTTACAGGCGCTATAGGCGCCACAGATATTACAGGCATCACAGATATTACAGGAGTGGTGGTGGTGGTGGTGGTGTCGGTGTGCGCATTCATTTGCCGCCGCATCCTCCGGGCCCACCAGGTCCCCCTCCGCCGCCGCCGGGGCCTCCACGCCCTTAAGTTTTGTTGAAAGCCCCGCTTTGGGTATGTCTGCAATGGAAGGCCACCTCATTTATGGGGTGGCTTTTTTGTGTTTAACAGATTTTTAATTCCGCATATTTGGTTTTCGCAATGAAATTTAGCCTTGAAGTAATATTTGTGTTAGTTGATTTCGCACGCGATGATTTATTTTATGTACTATAGTTTATCCAACATATAAAAACTGAGTATAAAACAAACTATGATAATATAATAACCATATAATAATATTATTTTTAACGATCAAAACCTGTTATGAACAAGAAGATCGTACTAATTGACGACGACAAAGACATTCTTGACGTGGTTCAATTCATTTTGACTGAAGAGGGCTATGATGTTTTATTGTACGATCGTTTGGTACAATTAGACGTAATTATTACATTACAACCATCAGTAATATTACTCGATAACAGGTTAGGGAGTGGTTATGGTTACGAGTTTAGCATAGCGCTAAAATCAAACGAGCAAACAAAACATATCCCCGTTATATTGGTATCAGCATCGGAAGGACTGCAGCAGATAGCTGAAAAGTGCGGGGCTGATGCATTCTTATCGAAGCCATTTAACTTAGCAGACTTTGTTAGCCTGGTTAAACATTATTGGGAGCGCTACAATTCACTCTCTTAACTGCTAAATTTCTATCATAAAATTGTTACAAATAATTGTGGCGCACACACAGCGAACACTGCTTTGTATTTTTGGAAAAGCTAATTATTTTTTATTTTTACGTGGCAATTGTTCGGAATTTCTCTTTTTTTTAAAAAAATAAAACCACGAGAATAAAATTCTGTTTAACAACGCATCAACCAATCCTCCCTAATTAACTGTTTTAATTTAAAACTTATCGCAACGCTATGGAACATGATGTACTTGATGTCCCTTTAAAAAAAGCGCCCAACATGAACGGCGCCAATGACGATTCCCTTGATCTGAAAGAACTTTTGAAGGTTCTCTCTTTAGTCAAGAACGGAAAACTTGATGTCAGGATGCCCGTCACCCAGGCCGGTATAAACGGCCGGATATGTGAAGTGCTAAACGACATTATTGATATGAACGAACGTTTAGTGGCCGAAATTTCATCTGCTGAAATAACAATCGGCAAAAGGGGAAATTTATCAAAAAGAATTGAACTCACAGATGCCAAAGGTCAATGGGCTGGCGGTATTGACTCCTTAAACAACCTGATCTCGGATCTTACGTCTCCGACGCTGGAAATCGCCGGGATGATCAACTCGGTTGCCAATGGCGACCTGTCCAAACATATACCTTTAGAAATTAGCGGCCACCCTTTAAAAGGAGAGTTTTTGCGAATAGCAAAAGAGTCAAACCAGATGCTTTCAAAGCTGCGGCTTTTCTCGATGGAAGTAACACGGGTGGCGCGCCAGGTAGGTTCGGAAGGCAAACTTGGTGAGCAGGCCAAGATAAAGGGCGTTGCTGGTGTTTGGGCCGAGCTAACCGATTCGGTAAACCAGATGGCGGGTAACCTTACCGCCCAGGTGCGTAACGTGGCGGCGGTAACCACAGCAGTTGCAAAAGGAGACCTTTCCCGTAAAATTACAGTGGAAGCAAAAGGCGAGATCCTCGAGTTAAAGAATACGATCAACACCATGGTGGACCAGTTGAACTCCTTCTCTTCCGAAGTAACGCGTGTTGCACTTGAAGTTGGTACGGAAGGTAAATTGGGTGGCCAGGCCAAAGTGCCGGGCGTCGCCGGAACATGGAAAGATTTAACGGATTCCGTAAACCGTATGGCGGGTAACTTAACATCCCAGGTGCGTAATATCGCCGGGGTAACTACTGCGGTGGCAAACGGTGACCTTTCCAAAAAGATCACTGTTGACGTAAAGGGCGAAATGCTTGAGTTGAAAAAGACCATCAATACCATGGTGGACCAGTTGAACTCGTTTGCATCGGAAGTAACACGTGTGGCGCTCGAAGTAGGTACAGAAGGTAAGCTTGGCGGCCAAGCCAGGGTAAAAGGCGTTGGCGGTGTTTGGAAAGACCTGACCGACTCGGTGAACCAGATGGGGAGTAACCTTACCGACCAGGTGCGTAATATCGCCGGCGTAACCACGGCGGTTGCTAAAGGCGACTTATCAAGAAAGATCACTGTTGATGCAAAGGGCGAGCTTTTGGAGTTAAAGAATACGATCAATACAATGGTTGACCAGTTAAACTCCTTCTCCTCGGAAGTAACACGGGTTGCACGTGAAGTAGGTTCCGAAGGACAGTTGGGTGGACAGGCCAACGTGCCGGGCGTAGGTGGTACCTGGAAGGATTTAACCGATTCGGTAAACCAGATGGCGGGTAACCTAACCGGCCAGGTTAGAAATATTGCCGAGGTAACCACCGCGGTTGCAAAAGGCGACTTATCGAAAAAGATCACGGTTGACGTACAGGGCGAAATGCTGGAGCTGAAGATCACCATAAATACCATGGTTGACCAGCTCAATTCGTTCGGGTCGGAAGTAACCCGCGTGGCGCGTGAAGTGGGGTCCGAAGGACAGCTTGGCGGCCAGGCCAATGTGCCGGGCGTTGGCGGTACCTGGAAGGACTTGACAGACTCGGTAAATAAAATGGCTGATAACCTTACCTCGCAGGTGCGTAACATTGCCGAAGTAACCACGGCTGTGGCCAAAGGTGACCTTTCGCGCAAGATCACTGTAAACGCCAAAGGGGAGCTATTGGAATTAAAAGATACCATCAATACGATGGTTGATCAGCTACGCGGCTTTGCATCCGAAGTAACCCGTGTTGCTCGTGAAGTAGGTTCCGAAGGGCAGCTGGGCGGCCAGGCGAATGTGCCGGGTGTTGATGGTACATGGAAAGACTTAACCGACTCGGTAAATAAAATGGCTGGTAACCTCACCGCCCAGCTGCGTAACATTGCCGACGTATCTATCGCGATAGCAAACGGCGACTTATCTAAAAAAATTACGGTTGACGTTCGGGGCGAGATCCTCCAGCTAAAGGAAACCATCAATACGATGGTTGACCAGCTGCGTGGTTTTGCATCAGAAGTAACCCGCGTGGCCCGCGAAGTTGGTACCGATGGTAACCTTGGGGGCCAGGCATTTGTACCGGGTGTTGCCGGGACATGGAAGGATTTGACGGATTCGGTAAACCACATGTCGAGTAACTTAACTTCGCAGGTACGTAATATTGCCGAAGTGACAAAGGCGGTTGCGAGCGGTGACCTTTCAAAAACGGTTATCATCGACGTAAAAGGGGAGATCATGGACCTGAAAAATACCATCAATACGATGGTGGATCAATTAAACTCTTTTGCATCAGAAGTAACCCGTGTGGCGCGCGAAGTTGGAACAGAAGGAAAATTGGGCGGACAGGCGCACGTAAAAGGTGTTGACGGCACCTGGAAGGATTTAACAGACTCTGTAAACCAGATGGCGTCGAACTTAACAGGGCAGATCAGGGGTATTGCAAAAGTGGCTACCGGTATTGCAAAAGGGAACCTGAAACAGCGCTTATCCATCAACGCTTTGGGTGAAGTGGCGCAGTTAACCGATACCATTAACGAAATGATTGACACATTGGCGGTATTTGCCGATGAGGTAACCACTGTTGCGCGTGAGGTGGGTGTGCAGGGCCGCCTCGGCGGGCAGGCAAGCGTGCCGGGCGCATCGGGAACGTGGAAGGACTTGACCGAAAACGTAAACCAGCTGGCCCAAAACCTCACCGTGCAGGTGCGTTCAATCTCCGAAGTGGCTTCTGCGGTAACCAAAGGTGACCTAACCCGTACCATCCGTGTGGATGCCAAAGGGGAATTGGAAGCGCTGAAGGATACCATAAACCAGATGATCGCCAACCTGAAGGATACCACGCTACGGAACCATGAGCAGGACTGGCTGAAATCAAACCTGGCCAAGTTTGCCCAGATGCTGCAGGGCCAGCGCGACCGGAACGCGGTAGCCAATAAAGTGTTATCAGAATTAGCCGAATTGGTAAACGCACGTTATGGCGCATTTTATATCCTGGAACAACCAGAAGGGGCCGACGAAGTTAAATTAAAACTGTTTGCTGGCTATGCGCAAAAAAGCCGCAAGTTAATAGACCAGGAATTTTCGCTTAGCGAGGGGCTGGTGGGACAGTGCGCTACAGATAAGGAGCGAATAAGGCTGGCTAACGTACCGAATGAATACCTGCAGATCAGTTCGGGCATCGGTAATGCAGCACCGTTAGACCTTGTGATATTGCCGGTACTGTTTGAAAATAACGTAAAAGCGGTTATCGAGCTGGCATCCTTTGAGAATTTCAGTGATACACATATTGACTTCTTAGATCAGCTGACAGAAAGTATCGGTATCGTGTTAAACAACATCGAGACAAATACGCGTACAGAAGAATTGTTATCGCAATCGCAGTCATTGGCCGGGGAACTTTCGTCGCAGCAGGAAGAGTTGAGAAGGGCCAACGATGAATTGCACGATAAAGGCCGGTCATTGGAGGAAAAAGCGGAACAACTTACGCTGACCTCAAAATACAAATCCGAGTTCCTTGCAAACATGTCGCACGAGTTAAGGACCCCATTGAATAGCTTGCTTATACTTGCACAGCAGCTTTTCGAAAACCCCGAAGGCAACCTGACCGAAAAACAACGGATGTTTGCAAAAACCATTCACTCCTGCGGGGATGACCTGATCCAACTGATAAATGATATCCTCGACCTTTCAAAGATCGAATCGGGAGTTATTGCTGCTGATGTGATGCCGGTTAGCTTTAAAGAGATCATTTCGTTTGCCGAGTCGACATTTAAACCGATCTCGGAAGCCAAGAACCTTAAATTTGAGATCAATTTGGAGGAGACGCTGCCTGAACTTATGGAAACGGACATGCAGCGCCTTAACCAGATATTGAAAAACCTGCTTTCAAACGCCTTTAAATTTACCGAAAAAGGTAGCGTAAAACTGAATATCTACAGGCCGGGGCCCGGCCAGGAGAACCCTCTAACCGGGTCCGATTCGGTAATTGCCTTTTCTATCGAAGATTCCGGCATTGGCATATCCAAAAACACGCAGGGAATTATTTTCGAAGCGTTCCAGCAGGCGGAGGGCTCAACCAGCCGTAAATACGGGGGCACCGGCCTTGGCCTCTCTATCAGCAAGGGTTTTGCCGAGCTTTTGGGCGGTACTATAACTGTCGGGAGCGAACTGGGCAAAGGAAGCGTTTTCACACTATATTTACCTTTAAAATACAAGGAGGAAAAATCGATAGCGGCCAACCGCCCGACTAAGGAAGCCTATACGGTTCCACATCTCAGGACTAACCTGATCGATTCTTCCGAACTAATTATGGATGACGACAGGCATACCATTGTTGCCGAAGACAAAGTTTTATTGGTGATCGAGGACGATATCCGTTTTACCAAGATACTGATAGATAAAGCGCATGATTTTGACCTTAAAGTAGTAGTCGCCATCAGTTACCTGGAAATATTTGAAAGTATCCAGAAGTACAACCCGGTTGCTATTACGCTGGATGTAAATATGCCGGAATCCAACGGCTGGAAAATCCTTAAATTACTAAAGAGCGATATTAACCTTCGTCATATCCCCATACATCTTATTTGCGGTGAGGATAATAAATTGCTCGCGATGAAATATGGCGCCAAAAGCTTCAACTTAAAACCATTATCCAATAGCTCTCTGCACGAACTGATCTCAGGGATAATTAGTTTTTATGAACATACCAAAAAGAAAGTGCTGATAATTGAAGATAATGAGACCGAACTTCAAAAATTAACGGAACTTCTATCAAATGATAGCGTTGAGGTTTTTTCAGCCACCACAGCGAAGAAAGGGCTGGGCGCCTTGAAAAGGGAAATATTTGATTGTATAATTTTGGATTTTGTATTGCCGGATGCAAATGGTTTAGAGTTGTTAAATAAAATTAATTTATTAAAACAGCCGCAAACAACAATTATACTGCACTCAGCCAGGGACTTTACACAGGACGAGCTTATCCAGTTAAAGAGGCTCAACCATAAGATCATTACTAAAACACCCAATTCGCATGTTTACCTGTTGGAGGAAATATTGATCTTATTGCATATCGATAAGAAGTTTATCAGCGAAAGTAAACTGAAAATGATAAACAATATCAGGGCTAACAACGATGTGCTGGATGCAAAGAAGGTGCTGGTGGTTGATGATGACGTGAGGAACCTTTTCGCATTAACGGCTGTATTTGAAAGGTCGAATTTAGATGTGATCACTGCGGAAAGCGGCAGGGAGGCGCTTGAGATACTAAATAAGGACAAAAAAATAGACATTGTGCTGATGGATATCATGATGCCCGAAATGGACGGTTATGAAACCATACAAATGATCCGTAAAGAACCGAGGAATAAAACCTTGCCCATAATTGCGGTAACGGCAAAAGCGATGATCGGCGACAGGCAAAAATGTATTTCGTCAGGAGCTTCGGATTATATTACAAAACCGGTGAAGACCGACCAGCTTTTATCATTAATGAGAGTTTGGCTTATCAAATAATGGGTTTAAATTTGGGAATGTCAAATAGCAAAAGCAAAACGGCAACTGACATGCCCATAAAGATACTGTTGGTTGACGACAACGATAGTAATTTGATGTCAATGGAAGTTGCTTTGGAAAAAGAGGGCCACATTTTTTTCAAAGCAACTTCGGGCAGGGAGGCGCTCAGGATACTGTTAAAGGAAGAGGATTTTTCCCTTATCCTGCTTGACGTAAAAATGCCGATAATGGATGGCTATGAGACGGCGGAGCTGATCTACCAACGCGATAAGTTAAAAGATATTCCGATTATTTTTATTACCGCCCACGATTATGAAGAGGCTGCAATGTTTAAAGGGTACCAGGCCGGGGCGGTTGACTTTGTACGGAAACCATTTAACCAGCAAATATTAAGGTCAAAAGTCGCCGTCTTTGCCGACCTGTATAAAAAGAACCGGCTGTTAAAACAGCAGGAAGAAAAGCTTCAGATCATAAATAATGATCTGAAGCTATTGAACCTTGACCTCGAACAAAGAGTTTTGGACCGCACAATCGAGCTGGAAAACCTTAACCACCAGCTGAGGGCACTTAATTTATCAAAGGACCAATTTCTTTCAGTACTTTCTCATGATCTGCGCAACCCGTTTACGGCGCTGCTTATTGCCTCGGGTAAGTTGAGTGATGACAATGAAAACCTGAACCCCGCCCAGATCAAAAAACTTTCAGAGATCGTTCACCGTACCTCGAACAGGCTTCTTGATCAGTTGAACGAAGTGATCGACTGGGCCAAAAAACAGAGCAAAAAAGCTAATTTCAATCCCGAAAAGATTTGCCTGGTTAATGGCGTCGAAGAATCATTAGAGTTATTAAAGCCAAATGCAGCTCAAAAAGGCGTTAAACTTCAAAACAGGATACCTAAAAACATTTTTGTGAAAGCAGATTCACTGATGCTGCGATCGATCGTGCAAAACCTTGTTACAAATGCTATAAAATATACCCCGCAGGGAGGGTACGTTATTATCAATGCGCAAACCATTGAAAACATGGCCGCTGTTTTTATTGAAGACTCGGGTGTTGGCATGACAAATGAAATGAAAGAAAAACTGTTCAATGAAAATAGCGCTTCATCCGTGTTAGGCACAAATAACGAAGCCGGCAGCGGTTTGGGCCTTTTGCTTGTCAGTGATTTTGTTGTCCAGCATGGCGGAACTATTGACGTGGAAAGCACCGTCGGCAGGGGAACGACATTTAAGTTTACGATCCCGGCAGTTTGAATAAAAGCTTAAAGCTGAATGTACAAAGCGAAAAGGTATAAATTGGTTCACAAAAAAGTCCTTTTTCATAATCGAAAAAGGACTTTTTTTATGACTAAGTTTAAATCGCATCATGGAAATAAAATTCCATGGTAATCTGCGACATTAGCTAATGGAATATTTGAACCGTATTTAGCATTTATGGCGTTAATAAATCCATTGGCAACTATTGCGTAGCCACGCGGGGTAAGATGCACGCCATCTAATGAAAATATACCGCCTGTTACAAAATTCGAATTCAGATCAATACCGTCAACCACCAGCCCGTTTTGTTTAATGTCGTTTAGGAAAGTGAAAGCATCGAATACTGCTAACCCCTTTGACGCTGCAACGGATTTAATGGTATTGTTAAATGAGATAACATGCGCTCGGGTAAGCGTAACTTCATTCGCGTCAAGCACATATTGGTTATCAACGGGTGTAAGAGGTGTTAAGCCATAAGGCAAGTTTCCGTAAGGGGTGCTGACAGGCGTTCCGATCATACTTGTTGGGAAAGTTAAAACAATAAGGTCGTTAGCCGTGGCCAGTCTTGGTGCATAAGTTGTGCCCGAAACCAAGGCGTTAATATATATCCCCTGGACGGCCGGGTTTGCTTTTTGAACCCCGGCAACAATAGCGCCCACAGTTACGGTATTAAAGTAGGGTATTGATGTTACATCGGGCACAGTGGCTACCACACCTTTTGCACCATTGGCTGTCAATGTGCCTATTAATAAATTATATAATTGAGCAAAAGTTGTTTCGTCTGTCAGCACATCGCCCGCGCCGCCAGATGTTGCATATAATAAGGCGTCGTTATTGCCCAGCCAGTTCGAAAAGAAAGTGAAGGGCTTCGCCATTACAAAGTTAAGGTAAGGCGTAGTATTTGTCGGTGCATCATTTGGAAGCAGGCGCTCGTAGTAGCCGTTCAGATTGCCTAAAGGTGCATAGGTGATCTGCAATAGTTTGATGCCCGGTACGCCGTAATTTTCAATATCGCCAGTGTATTTGGTATACAAGGTTACATTTCCAAAACCCGGAACAGGCAACACGCCCCGTATGGCAAGATTGGTTGTGACAGGCGTAATAACAGGCGCCCCGTTCACAATCCCGGTTAACTGCAAATAGCCGGAACCATTTGCCTGTGCGCTACTGAACAAAGGCTGGTTAAAGACGCCGCCGCCGACAGTTTGCATTTGCTTGGCAATGATGGAAGGATATGAGTTCAACTGGCCCTGCAGGTAAAGGCCGCCATCAGCGTACCCGGCTGTTAATGAATTGCCCAAAGAAATATACCTTGAAAAATCAGCTGTGCTGTGCTTAGCCTGTGGGGTCTTGATATCCGGTTTGCAGGAGGTTATAAATAATAAGCCTGCAATAATATATAGGTGTTGTTTTAAAAATTTCATCTGCTTAAACATTAAATTTTACCAGTGATAAGAAAGTGAAATACCGGGGATGTATACATTTGTCTCAAACGTACCGGACAATTGCGATTGAATATTTGTTTGTGTACGCGCCATTACATGCTCGAACTCAAACGACGCATCGACGTTAAGGTGATTAGCTAATTTGTAGCCAATGCCGCCGGTAACAAAAGCCCGGTTGGCATCCGGGGCTTCGGGTGTAACATACCCATCCTTCACAGCAGTTGAGGCAAAACCGCCGCCAAAGCGCAGGGCAACTTTATCATCACATTTGTACTGTGCACCGGCTCTTAAACTAACCGCGTCCTGGTAATTGCGTGGTGAAATACTATTTTGTAAAATCGGGGTTAACTTAGCATAATCAAACTCAAGCACCTTATAAACATGCCAGCTGATGATGTTGGCATCAAAAGCTAAAGTCCATTTGTTTGTAGGGTAGATACCTATACCAATTGAATTGGTCGCCGGTAATGGAATGGAAGCATTAAACGTGTTAGGCTGTGGGAAACTGCTTTGCAGCGAAGTTGGGACATTAAAAATTGCATTCCCGTTATTGATAGTAGTTGTTACCTGCGAACGGTGCGTGATACCTATTGTTATTCCTGATTCAGTTTTTATGTATACGCCCGCATTCCAGCCGTATCCTTTACCGGTACCTTTTAGTTCACCCTGCCCGTCCTGACCGGCAACGTTTGCTAAAGGAATAGCCTGCGTAAGGTCAACGCTTCCCCGGTTGTAAACAAAGCCCGCGCCGATGCTTAAAAAGCTGGTCAACTTAATACTCAACGTCGGTTGAAAATAAATGGCCTTTAGGTCAAGGCTTTCCAACACGTATTTACCCTGCCAGTTGTTGCCCCAGTCGGCTAACCCGCCGAAAGGCGTATATACACCTAAACCAAGTTTCCAGATGGCGGATTTTGGTCCCCAAACGCCATAAAAGTTGAACGGGGTGGCGATTTTGTTCGATGTATAATACTGTGCAGATGTCCCGGCGGGATTAAAATCTGATTTGAACAAAAGCGGGCTGATCCCGCCCTGGATGTAATTTTCAGGAAGCATAGCAACTGCTCCCGGGTTAAAAAATACCGAGGCACCGTCCTCTAAGACGCCGGTGCCGGTGTGGCCCATGCCAATTTGCTTTTCACCTTCAAGGTTCACCTGGAAACCTTGCGAAAATGCACATACCGGCAAAGCCAACCACAGTAGGAGTAATAGTTTTCTCATAAAATCATAATTGGGTTATAAACAGGTAGTTATGGATTGGTTTACACATAATACCTGCCGCTATAAAAATAGTTTGGTTTGAAAAGAAAAAAAGGGCTATACTGCGGAGATATTAGTCAAAAAGTCGGAATTGGTAATTAAGTTAAAAATGTTGTAAGAAGTTGTAATAAGTTATAAAGGTTGTAAGAAGTTGTACGGGTTGGAGTGGTTTCGCTTTATTTTAACCTCTAGAACAAATACAACTTTTTCAATTTAAATTCTAACTTTTACAACCCTTACAACTTTTTTCAACTACTCACTGAATAATCCTATCTTGTAAGCATGAACAGAAAAATCGGACAATTAAGCCTGTCGAAATTTGCAGATCTTTATGCGGATAAACTGGCCGGCGCTGATTTTTTTGTCGCTGATGAAAAGCAACTATTAAGTTTAAGTGAATACCCATACCGGTCGGACGGCTACATTGTGGGAATATGCACCCGCGGAACGGCGCAGGTAGAAGTGAATTTGCAGGTTTACGAAGCAAAGCCTGACGCTATGCTCCTGGCCACCCCCTTCCATGTGCTAAGGATATATAACAGCAGCGCTGATTTTTTATGCAGGTTTATAGTTTTTAGCAAGGCCTTTTTAACCGAAAATAGTGTCAATAGCCATTTCCTTGAATCATTCAGCTATTTTAAAAGCGCATCTATCCCGGTAATTTATCCTGATAATAGGGATGCCAAAATGATATTAGAGATTTACCTATTGATACAGCAAAAACTGGAGCGCGAAGGGCACCCTTATCATGTGGAAATATCAAGAAGCATTTTAACAACCCTGCTTTACGAAGTGCAGTCGATTTACGAAAAGCAGCACCTGATTATAAAGGGCAAGCAAACAAGGAAACAGGAACTGAACATGCTTTTCCAGGAACTCGTATTTCATCGTTATAAGGAGCACCGTAACGTGCAGTATTATGCCGACGCGCTTTTTGTATCGCCCAAACATCTCACAGAAACCATCAAGGAAGTAACCGGCCGCACTGCCGGCGAGTGGATCGATGACGCTGTTATACTGGAGGCCAAGGTATTATTGAGGAATCATGAGATAAGCATCGCCCGCCTGGCGGAATCCATACATTTCCCGGATCAATCCTCTTTTGGCAAGTATTTTAAAAAGCATGCCGGGATGTCGCCATCTGATTACCGGGCGGTATCGGCGAATTAGGTTGTGAAAAATTGTAATGGTTGTAACAAGTTCTAAGGGTTGTCAAGGTTGCCGTGTTTGCTCTGTTTTAACCTTTTGCAACCCCTACAAGTTTTTCAACTTAAATTTTAACCTTTTCAACTATTACAACCCCTACAACATTTTTAACTTAATTACCAATTCCGACTTTTTGACTAATATCTCCGCATTGCTGACCTTCTTTTGGTTTAATAAGCTACTAAATTTACCCTGATTATAAAACCAATAATGTTAGCTCAAAAATGCCTGTTGTTTTTGATTTATAACAATACAAATTAAATTTATCGTAGCAATCAAGTATTAACCGATGGGTTTGCCCTGGCGGGCACAAATTGTTAATTTTTTATAAAAGATAAGATCAAAACCAATAAATTTTAGTTTATGAATGCCACTGAATCCGTAAAAGCCATTAAAGGGGGCGAGTTCCTGATCAGGGAAACTGCCGCCGACAGTATTTTTATTCCCGAAGAGTGGAATGAAGAACAGTTAATGATCGCTGAAACCTGCGAAAATTTTCTCGCGCAGCAGGTAACGCCAAATTTAAACCGCATAGACAGCCAGGAAGAGGGCTTAATGGCCCACCTAATGGACGAGGCCGGCGCGCTGGGATTATTAGGTATATCAGTACCCGAAGAATATGGCGGATTTGGCAAAGATTTTAAAACGTCTATGCTGGTTGCTGAAAAATTAGGAGCGGGGCATTCATTTTCCGTGGCGTTTTCGGCGCATTCAGGAATCGGTACGCTGCCTATCCTGTATTACGGAAACGAGGAACAAAAGCGAAAGTATATCCCAAAGCTGGCCACGGGGGAGTGGAAGGCCGCCTATTGTCTTACCGAACCAAGTTCAGGCTCTGATGCGAATTCTGGGAAATCAAGGGCGAAATTATCGGCAGATGGAAAGCATTACCTGATTACCGGCCAGAAAATGTGGATCACCAACGCAGGTTTTGCCGATTTATTTACTGTCTTCGCCAAAATTGACAACGACGAAAACCTGAGCGCTTTTATTGTTGAAAAAGGTTTTGAGGGGCTTTCGCTGAATACTGAAGAACATAAAATGGGCATAAAAGGAAGCTCGACCCGGCAGGTGTTTTTTAACGATTGTAAAGTGCCCGTTGAAAACCTGCTTTCCGAACGCCAGAATGGTTTTAAGATTGCTGTGAATATTTTAAACCTGGGCAGGATAAAACTGGGGGGCGGCACAGTCGGCGCAAGCAAAGAGGTGATCACCCAGGCTGTAAACTACGCTAATGAGCGCGAGCAGTTTGGGCGCGCGATTTCTAAATATGGGGCCATACGTTATAAACTGGCACAGCAGGCTATTCTTACCTACGCTTCCGAGTCGGCCGTGTATCGCGCAAGCCAGAATATGGAAGAGGCTACAGAGATGCTGGTAGAATCGGGCATGGACGAAATCAAAGCCAAGCTTAAGGGAACAGAGCAATTTGCCATAGAAGCCGCAATAATAAAAGTACATTCTTCGGAATGTTTGGATTATGTGGTTGATGAAGGCGTACAGATATACGGCGGCATGGGTTACAGCGCCGATGCACCGATGGACAGGGCCTACCGTGATTCCCGTATCAACCGGATATTTGAAGGCACCAACGAAATTAACCGGATGCTGACCGTTGATATGCTGCTGAAACGCGCCATGAAAGGCGAACTTAACCTGATGGGCCCTGCCCAAAAAGTTGCGGCGGAATTGGTAAGCATACCGGATTTCGGCGGCGGTGAAGAAGAAGGCTTGTTTACAAAAGAGAAAAAATATATTGCCAATTTTAAAAAAGCCATATTGCTGGTGGCAGGGGCGGCCGTTCAAAAACTAATGACGCAGTTGGGTAAAGAACAGGAAGTGCTGATGAATATTGCTGATATGGTGATTGAGCTTTACGTGAGCGAGTCACTACAATTACGGGTAGAGAAATTGGTTGGAATGCGGGGCGAAGATGCGTGTAAAGAGCAGTTGGAAATGATGCGCGTTTACATTAATGACGCCGCTGAACTAATAGCGAAATCAGGCAAGGAAGCATTAAATTCATTTGCCGAAGGCGATGAAAAACGGATGATGCTTATGGGCCTGAGGCGTTTCACAAAAACGGAAGACATCAATACCACCCAGGCCCGCCGGACTATTGCCGCTAAACTGATCGCCGAAAATAAGTATTGTTTTTAATCCTGTTCCTGATGAATGTGTACTACGAAGGGCAGGTGCTATGGGCACAAATTGATGCGAACCAGCACCTGCGCCATACCGCCTACGCTGATTTTGCGGCACAGGCCAGGCTGGAAATGCTGGATAGTTTGGGTTTAAAGCCGTCGGTACTTTATGGATATAATATAGGGCCGGTAATGTTCAGGGAGGAACTTATTTATCTCCGTGAAATTACCCTTAATGAGCATATAAAAGTAACCTGCGAAATCAGCAAAGCGCGGCCTGATGGTTCGAGGTGGAGCATTCATCACGACCTTTACCGGGGCGATGGTGTTAAAGCCGCCATCATTAAAGCCGATGGCGCATGGATAGACATGGAAAAACGCAAACTGACGTTATTGCCTCCTGAATTAAGCGAATGTTTTATGAAGGCCCCGAGAAGCCATGATTATATGGAAGAACCAATTAAAAATAAAGAATAGGGTAGAGACGCAAAATTTTGCGTCTCTACCTTTGCGTTTTGGAACGAATGATATGATTTACCTTTAACTTCGCAGACAATATTACGTTAGAGACGCGATGCATCGCGTCTCTACAACAAGTGCCTGTTCAATAAATAAGAAATAAAGATATTACATGGATGCTAAACGAATTATAAAAAAAGTAGCGGTTCTTGGTTCCGGCGTGATGGGCAGCCGTATTGCCTGTCATTTTGCAAACATCGGTGTGCAGGTATTGCTGTTGGACATCGTACCAAAAGATGCACCTGCCGGCGATAAAAAAGCCAGGAACAAAATAGTTAACGACGCGCTTGATTTTGCTTTGAAATCAAACCCATCGCCCGTTTACCTTAAATCATTTGCCAAACGGATAGCCACCGGGAACTTTGATGATGACCTTTCGAAGATCGTCGAATGTGACTGGGTTATTGAGGTCGTTGTTGAACGGCTCGACATCAAACAAAAAGTATTTGATAACGTCGAAAAATACCGCAAACCCGGAACGCTGATCACCTCGAACACCTCAGGTATCCCCATTCATTTAATGGCCGAAGGCAGGAGCGGGGATTTTAAAAAGCATTTTTGCGGCAGCCATTTCTTTAACCCGCCGCGCTATTTAAAACTGCTGGAGATCATCCCAACGAAAGACACTTTACCCGAGGTGGCGGATTTTTTAATGGAATATGGCGAGAAGTACCTTGGCAAAACCACGGTATTGGCTAAAGATACCCCGGCATTTATCGGCAACCGCATCGGTGTATTCAGTATCATGAGCATATTGCATTATGTGGATAAAACCGGGATGACGGTCGAAGAAATCGACAAGCTTACCGGCCCGGTTATCGGCCACCCAAAATCGGCAACATTCCGCACCAATGATGTGGTTGGTTTGGATACCATGATACACGTGGCCAACGGCCTTTACGAAAACGCGCCGGATGACGAAGCCCGGGAGTTGTTTAAGATACCGGATTTTGTTACCGGGATGGCGAAAAATAACTGGCTTGGGAGTAAAACCAACCAGGGTTTTTACAAAAAGGAGAAGGTAGATGGTGTAAACCAGTTTTATGCACTTGATTTGAAAACGCTGGAGTATAAGCCATCGGAAAAAGTAAAGTTTCTTTCACTCGAAACCACAAAGGCTATAGATAACCTAAAGGACCGGTTAAAAATATTGTTTGCAGCCAAAGATAAAGCCGGCGATTTTTACCGCGCGGCCTTTTACCAGTTATTTGCTTACTCCAGTAACCGCATCCCTGAAAGTTCGGACGAACTGTATAAAATAGATGCCGCCATGAATGCCGGTTTTGGCTGGGAATTGGGGCCTTTTGAAAAATGGGATGCATTAGGTGTGGAAGAAACTGCAAAGGCAATGGAAGCTGCAGGTAATAAACCAGCGCAATGGGTTTATGATATGCTGGCCTACGGAGCAACAAGTTTTTATAAAATTGAAGATGGCAAACGCCTATATTATGATATTCCATCAAAAACTTACAAGGTAATTCCCGGCACAGAGAGTTTTATATTGCTCGATAACATCCGGGCATCACACACCGTTTGGAAAAACAGCGGCACTACCATTACTGATCTTGGAGATGGTATCCTCAACCTGGAGTTTCACACCAAAATGAATACGATTGGCGGTGATGTGGTCGAGGGCATAAATAAGGCCATCACCCTAGCCGAAGCAAGTTATAAAGGCCTGGTAATTTCAAACGAAGGTGCGAATTTCAGCGCAGGCGCCAATGTGGGAATGATATTTATGATGGCCGTTGAGCAGGAATTTGACGAGCTGAATATGGTCGTAAAGGCCTTTCAAAATACCATGATGCGGATACGTTATTCGTCCATCCCGGTTGTTATTGCGCCGCACCAGATGGCTTTAGGCGGCGGCTGCGAAATGTGCCTGCATGCTGATAAAGTGGTTGCCCATGCCGAATTGTACATGGGGCTTGTGGAATTTGGCGTAGGTTTAATACCGGGCGGTGGCGGCACAAAAGAATTTGCCCTGCGCTTATCCGACGAGTTACAGGAAGGCGATGTGGAAACAAATAATTTCCGCGACAGGTTTTTAACCATCGGCCAGGCAAAGGTTTCTACTTCTGCTTATGAGGCTTTTGAATTTGGTTACCTTAAAAAAGGCAGGGATGCGGTAGTGGTATCGCGCAACCGACTGCTGGCCGAAGCAAAACAACATTGCTTACAATTGGCTGATGAGGGTTATGTACAGCCAATCCCTCGAAATGATATCAGGGTGCTTGGGAAACAGGCGCTTGGATTGGGCTACGTGGGCGCCAACACCATGTACAGCGGCAATTACATCAGTGAGCATGACGTAAAGATCTCGCAAAAACTGGCCTACGTACTTGCCGGCGGCGACCTTTCCCAGCCTTCAGTGGTAAGTGAAGAATATTTATTGGGTTTGGAGCGCGAAGCTTTTGTTTCGCTTTGCGCGGAGAAAAAGACGCTGGAGAGGATACAGTCTATTTTAACCGGCGGGAAGGTGTTAAGGAATTAGGCCTCACCCAACCCTCTCCAAAGGAGAGGGCTTTAAAAAGGGGCCCTTTAAAAAGAGCGCAGGTAAAGTCCTCTCCTTTGGAGAGGATTTAGGTGAGGCAAAACTTTAAACGTAATAAAAAAACAAAACAAATGAACGCATATATAGTGGCCGCGAGCCGCAGCGCAGTAGGTAAGGCAACCCGTGGCGGTTTCAGGTTTACAAGGCCGGATACCCTTGCGGCGGATGTGATTAAACAACTCCTGACATCGGTACCCAATGTGGATAAGGAACAGATCGATGATGTGATCGTTGGCAATGCCACGCCCGAAGCGGAGCAGGGTTTAAACGTAGGACGCCTGATCTCATTGATTGCACTGGATACTGATAAAGTGCCCGGTATGACCGTGAACCGTTACTGTGCTTCCGGGTTGGAAACTATAGCCATCGCATCAGCAAAAATACATAGCGGCATTGCCGATTGTATTATTGCGGGCGGTGTGGAAAGTATGAGCCTGCTCCCGATGGGTGGCTGGCGCATTGTCCCCAATGCCGATGTTGCGCTTGCGCACCCTGATTATTACTGGGGAATGGGTTTAACCGCCGAGGCGGTTGCAAAAGAATATAAAGTCAATCGCGAAGACCAGGACCAGTTTGCTTATAACTCCCATCAAAAAGCAATTAACGCTATAAAGGAAGGCAAGTTTAAAGACGAGATAGTTGCGGTAAATATTGTGGAAACTTATGTTGACGAAAGCGGTAAGAAAAAGAACAGGGAATTCAAAGTTGATACAGATGAAGGCCCGCGTGCCGATACTTCGCTTGAGGCGCTGGCAAAACTCAGACCTGTTTTTGATGCAAAGGGGATGGTAACCGCCGGCAACTCTTCACAAACCAGCGACGGCGCAGCATTTGTAATGGTGGTTAGCGAACGGTTTTTAAAAGCGAATAACCTAAAACCTATTGCCAGGCTGGTCAATTATGCGGTCGCAGGTGTTCCGCCTCGCATTATGGGTATCGGCCCGTTGGTAGCGATCCCAAAAGTGCTCAAGCAGGCCGGGATGAAACAGCAGGATTTAGACCTGATAGAATTAAATGAAGCCTTTGCCTCGCAATCGCTGGCGATAATCAGGGGTTTGGAGCTTGATCCTGAAATTGTGAATGTAAACGGCGGAGCCATCGCGCTTGGCCATCCGCTTGGATGCACCGGGGCAAAACTTTCTGTCCAACTTTTTAATGAGTTAAAAAAGCGGGATAAAAAATACGGCATGGTTACCATGTGCGTAGGTACCGGGCAAGGCGCTGCCGGGATATTTGAATTATTAAATTGAGTATGAGATTTGACAACTTTTTAAAAGTTGTCAAATCTACGCCTCATTATATTAGCTACCGAGTATGCCATTATATATGGCCACAAAAATGGATAAAGCGACACGACTATTTGATTGTATCAAAACCCAGGCAAAAGCACCATTGACCGACCTGCTGAATGCCCGGGTGGATGGTGTTTGGAGATCGTATAGCACAAATGAAGTTCATGACACCGTTTACCAGTTAGCCCAGGCTTTGCTGGATATGGGCATTTCAACAGGGGACGGTACTGTTGAAAGCCGGGATAAAATAGGATTGATCAGTGCCGGCCGGCCTGAATGGTTGATAACCGATCTTGCTGTTCAACTAACCGGCGCCGTTTTGGTGCCATTATATCCAAATTCCGGTATTAAAGAAATTGAGCAAATACTAAATGAGGCCGAAGTAAAAATAATATTTGTAAGCAATGTTGACCTGTGCGATAAACTAAAACAGGTACAGGCTGACATTCCAACCCTAAAATCTATTTATACTTTCGATCACGTTGAAAGCTGTTCACATTGGACCGAATTACTTAAACCACTTCGCAGGGAGTCGCAACAAAAAATAACGGAAATAAGCGATAAGATCACCGAACAAGATATTGCTACCATTATTTATACGTCCGGCACTACCGGCCGCCCTAAGGGTGTCATGCTTACCCATAAAAATATCCTGAGCAACGTAATGGGCACGGTCGACCTGATCTCACAGATCCCGGTAGAACAAAAACGTGCGTTCAGCTTTTTACCGCTAAACCATATTTTTGAAAAGGCCGCTGCTTATACCTATTTTTTCTGCGGTTATTCGGTATATTTTGCCGAAAGCATGGACACCATCGGTGCTAATATGAAGGAGGTAAAACCATATATTTTTACCGCTGTTCCCCGTTTGCTCGAAAAAATATTTGAACGGATCACAGCGGAAGGGCTGAAACTGTCGGGAATAAAAAGGAAAATATTTTTATGGTCGATAAAAATAGCCGGGCAATTTGAAATTGAAGATAAAGGGCCGCTTTATAAAATAAAGTTAGCCATAGCCGATAAACTTGTTTACAGTAAATGGCGCAATGCCGTTGGCGGCAATATAAAAGCCATAGTGCTTGGCAGTTCTGCCTGCCCTGTACGGCTCGAAAGGATCTTTACTGCAGCCGGCATGGTTACATTAGAAGGTTATGGCCTCACAGAAACCTCGCCTGCCATTTCTCTTAATCATTATGCCAAAAGCGGGCGAAGGTTCGGAACTGTCGGCCCTTTGATGGTTGATGTACAGGTGAAGATTGCGGCCGACGGGGAAATACTTTGCAAAGGCCCCAATGTAATGGCCGGTTATTATAAAAACCCGGAACTTACTGCTGATGTTATGGAAGGCGGCTGGTTCCATACCGGTGATATTGGCGAACTGGATGAAGATAATTTCCTGAAAATTACAGACCGTAAAAAGGAGATGTTTAAAACATCGGGCGGCAAATATGTGGCCCCGTCGCCCATCGAAAATAAAATGAAGGAAAATTACTTCATCGAGCAAATGATGGTGGTGGGATCCGAAAGAAAGTTTGCAGCCGCGCTGATCGTGCCATCTTTCGCCAACTTAAAATCCTGGTGTAAAAAGAGCGATATTCCTTTTTTATCAAACGAGCAAATAGTTAAGGATGCCAGGGTAACTTCCATGTATCAGTCTATTGTAGATGGATTCAATCCGGAATTTAACCACGTAGAGCAGGTGAAGAAAATAACCCTGCTGCCTGATGAATGGTCAATTGAGAGCGGGGAACTAACACCCACCGGGAAAATGAAAAGAAAAGTAATTACGCAAAAGTATACGGCCGAAATAGATAAAATGTACGCTGATGACCAAATAAACGCCAGTATTTATAAAAATTAAAACAAGCAATGAGCACATTTCAAATAAACGTTCAGGATAGGCTAGCAACCATCACCCTTGACAGAGGGCGGTCGAATCCAATAAATCACCAAATGATTAGGGAGTTAGCCGCTTGCATCAAAGATTTGGAGGCAGATGATAGTATTGGCGGTTTGATCTTAACTGGAAAAGAAGGTTTTTTCTCATCCGGGGTTGATCTTATTGAAGCTTATGATTATGATGAAAGCCAGGTGAGGGAATTTTGGATAGATTTTTTAGCCCTGCAAAATTCCCTGGCATCATTCAGTAAGCCAATGGTTGCGGCAATAAGCGGGCATAGCCCGGCTGGGGGCTGCGTATTAGCCATTTGCTGCGATTACCGCGTGATGGCCGAAGGTAAATTTATTATAGGATTAAACGAGGTACAGGTCGGGATCATCGTTCCTGCCAGCATTTTTAATTTATATGCTTTTTGGGTCGGGCAACGTAAGGCTTATCAGTATCTGATAGAGGGCAAATTGCTCAATGTTAACGAAGCGCTTGCCGTTGGGCTGGTTGATGAGGTTTGTTCCCCGGAAAACGTATTGGGCCAGGCGGAGAAAAAAGCAAGGGCTTACATGCAGCTTAACCCGGTTACCTGGAGCCAGGGTAAAATAAATTTGCGGCGCGACCTGCTTAGCAAAATAAACGGAGATCAAACCGATACTTTGGATAAGATGCTGAAACAATGGTGGGCGCCGGCGACCAGGAAAGGTTTGCAAATGATGATTCAGAGTTTGAAAGCGAAAAGCACCAATGCTAATTAATACTACATGAGCGAACCTTCAAAAATAAACCCAATGGAGAATACAACCGGCATGTTAAGGGATGATGCCTTAAAAGGTAAAACTATTATAATTACAGGCGGAGGTACGGGCCTCGGCAAGTCAATGGGTACGTATTTTTTACAATTGGGCGCTAACCTTGTAATTACAAGCCGTAAGCTGGATGTACTTAAACAAACTGCAGCCGAAATGGAAGCGGGAACAGGAGGGAGGGTTTTAGCAGTTGCCTGCGATGTTAGAAAATACGACGAAGTTGAAAATGTGCTGAAACTGGCCATTGAAGCATTTGGGCGGGTTGATATATTAGTGAATAACGCGGCTGGCAATTTTATTTCGCCCACTGAGCGGTTATCAGCTAATGCCTTTTCATCAATTATTGATATCGTGTTAAAGGGATCAGTTCATTGCTCGCTGGCTCTGGGTAAATACTGGATCGCTGAAAAAATACCTGGCACTATCCTTAATATAATAACCACTTATGCTTTTACAGGTTCGGCATATGTAGTGCCGTCGGCTTGCGCGAAGGGTGGGGTACTGGCCATGACACGTTCATTAGCGGCAGAGTGGGGGAGGCATGGCATACGCACAAACGCTATTGCACCCGGCCCGTTCCCAACGAAAGGCGCCTGGGATCGTTTATTGCCCGGCGAGATGATGGACAAGTTTGGTTTTAAAAACAGGGTGCCGCTAAAACGTATGGGCGAGCACCAGGAACTGGCTAACCTGGCTGCCTTTTTAGTATCCGGATTTTCAGGGTATATTAATGGCGAAGTCATCACCATTGACGGCGGTGAATGGTTACAAGGAGCCGGCCAGTTTAACGCCCTTGAAATGGTGCCTGCTGAAATGTGGGACAGTATTGAGCAGGCTACGCGCAAGGCATAGAACTCAAACGCTTTTTTGATTGCGCCGTTTATCTATTTAAATCCCAAACTAATAGACAATACATCTGATACCAAGTCGGTATTTTGTGAATAATGCCCGTATCTTATTTCCATTTCGTGCAGGGCTTGTAATCCGAATACACCGGCGGGCGGCGCGATCCTGAAGCCTACCCCGAAAAACTGGCTGTTAAACTTTGCATATTCATAATTACTGGTATAGAATTGATCGGTTGGGTTATGCGCCTCGTAGGGCGCAAAATAACTGGAGGCCGACTGGCTGTAAAACCTGTAAAACGGCGAAATGGAAAAGAACGGCGTTATTTTATAAGGAACTTCGAGGCCTACTGTATTTGACCGTATGCCCCAGTTGTCCGCATAATAGCGGTAATATGCGCGCAGGATTATGTTGTCGCCAAGAAAATAGTTCGCTCGTAAACCAACCGGCAGTTTAAAGCGCGAAGACGGGAGCTTTTCGATAGTGTCTTTTCCATTCGAAAAATAAACCCGGTGAAAGGGGAGTCCCAAATAGCCGTTTTGCGTGACCGCATCACCAAGCAACACGATCTGCAACCTTGAATTTATGATTTGTGAATATGATAGCGACGCGGTGTACGTATCCCTGGGACTTGAGCCCCAATTCCTTTTACCATGACGGGGTCTCCCGATGCCGCCGGGATTTATGACGACAGGCAATGCCGGTTCAAATTCATCAGGAAATATCAGCGTCACCTTATCAAAGTAACCTTGAAGCTTGGCGCTGAACTCACCCATTTTATCGTCTGTTTTTACTGAAAAATGAGCGTCGGCGCCGAGCGAATGGTAGTTGACTTCACCGGAATAGTAGGCCCCGATCCCAAAAGTGTTCCCGCTTTTTGCGTTTTCAATGGTCCAGTCAAGCGATGGGTAAATCCTGGTGCCACTGGCTTTTGAAGCGCCCGTTAATGAAACATAGGCTTGTGAAGCAGCGGTATGGTAATCAAAACCTAAACCTACCGACAGGCTGTTTTTGTTGAATGCCTTATCTAACCAAATCAATTTTAAATCCAATCCATTCGCAATATCTGTTACTGCTTCGGAGCCAATGCCCCCTCTTACGGCTGAATGATCACCTGTTTGCCCATAATAACTTGAAACAAAATCAACCTCATCCAAACGCAAGCGCCGCGGGTTATAACCGCTGCTGTCGGGCTTACCGGGGGGAGCAGCATGTACACCGGAGTCGGGTTTATTTACCGTGTTATCCTTTCGCGACTGGGCCCGGGCGCTTAAATGGCATATGATCGAAAATCCGATGACGGAAAGATATATTTTTTTCATAAGTGTTTTGACACGAATGCCAGGTTAATTATATAGGGGTAACGTGTTTTCCGCAGTTCGGTTTTCATGCCACATTGAAACTTTAATTGCCTCCTCACTGCATATATTTATTAATAATGGCTTCCCTTTTGGGATTTCTCAATTGAATTAATATTTTTCATTTTAAGTAAGTCAAACCTTATTTAAATCCAAGGCTCAGCGATAATACATCCGATACCAATTGTGTCGTTTGCGTGTAATGCCCATATCTCAGCTCAAGTTCATGCAGGTTTTGCCACCCGAAAACCCCCGTGGGGGGAGCAATTCGAAAACCTACCCCGAAAAATTGGCTGGTAAACTTTGCGTATTCATAGTTACTTGTATAGTATACGTCGGTCGGACTGTGTTGCTCGTAGGGTGCAAAATATGTCGCGGCAGTTTGGTTATAATACCTGTAAAAGGGTGAAATTGAAAAGAAAGGCGAAACTTTATAGGCAATTTCCAAATTCGCTGTATTAGCCCTGGTGCCCCAACTATCAGCATAGTAACGATAATATGATCTTATGATCAAATTATCATCCACGAAATAATTGAGCCTGAAACCGACCGGTATCTTGAACCGGGAGGCTGGTAGATTTTCGATAGTATCTTTTTTATTTGAAAAATATACCCTGTGAAAAGGCAAACTTAAGTAGCCATTTTGAGCAACCACATCCCCTAAAAATACTACCTGGAGCCTTGAATTTATGGCCTGCGAATATGAAAAAGCGGCCGTATAAGTGTCACGAGGCTTTGTTGGCAAGCTTGGCTTTGATGTGGAGCCGCCGTTGCTTAAAACCACGTTGCCGCTTGCTGTTGTTATGTAGGTTGCCCCGGTAGATACAGGGGTAATAACGGGGATAAACTCCGAAGGATAAATTAACGTTACATGATCAAGATAGGCCTGTAGCTTGGCGCTGAATTCTCCGTTTTTATCATTCGTTTTCTTTGAAAAATGGATATCGCCGCCGAGTGATTTGTAATTATACTCACCCGAATAATAGGCGCCTATACCGAAAGTTGCGCCCTGCTCAGGGTTTTCCACGGTCCAGTCAAGCGAAGGATAGATCCTCGTGCCACCCTGTTTCCCTAGGCCCGTTGTAGTAACAAAAGCTGAGGATGCAGAAGTATGATGATCAATTCCGAGCCCAGTTAACAGTGTATGCTTATGTCCGCTGTCATCAACCCATACCCAATGAAGATCGATCCCGTTTGATAAATCGACGACCTTTTCGGTACCGATGCCTCCGGTGATGGCCGAATGATCGCCGTTTTGATTGTAATAGCTCGAAACAAAATTCACCTCATCAAGCCGCAGGCCCCTTGGCCTGTAAACGCCGGTGTCTTTCTGATCAACGGGGGTATACAAGCTAATTGCCGGTTTGTTAAAAATACTATCCTGCTTCGTTTGCGAATAGGCATTGATACGGCATAATAACGAGAATCCGACGATGGATAAATATACTTTTTTCATTAATAATAGGGGTATCCGTAAAAATTAGTTACAACCGCAGCCACCACCGGTTTTGCCAGCGTTCGCGCCTGACGCCGCTTCACGATAAGATTGAAAATTCAATTCATTCTTTTCTACTTTGCGGTTGCTCAATATCATTTCCGAGTCATTGAGCCTGCTTTTCTGATATTCTTTTAAATGTACGCAGGAGGTTGCCGCTACCATCAGCAGTAAACACGCCAGCGCTTTTATGAATTGATTTATCATTTTTTTATGTAAGATTAATATTGTTAGAGGTATATAACCTGTTATCATCATCAATAATAACAGCTTCGATATTCTTCATCTGGTTGATCAGGTCCAAACCAGTGTTAATTCCCATGATCATCACCGGCGTGGCCATTGCATCTGCAATTTCCGCATTGGTAGTAATAATGGTTACACTTTTAATGCCGGTAACAGGAAGGCCGGTGAGTGGATTGATGGTATGCGAATATTTCTTGCCGTCGATCATGATGAACTTCTCATAATTACCCGATGTGGCAACGGCCAGATCCGAAATAGTCATATACGAAAAAACCTCATGCGACGAATCCGGATTTGCAATACCAACTGTCCATTTGTTACCATTAGGCTGAATTCCCCACGCATTCAAGTCGCCGGAAGCATTTACTACGCCACTTTCTACTCCCTGCCCTTTCATCACCTGTTTAGCCCGTTCCGCTGCATATCCTTTACCAATTCCACCAAATCCAATACGCATTCCTTCTTCGCGTAAAAACACCGTGCATTTTTCGCCATCAAGTACGATATTCCTGAAATTGATCAGCCGAACCATCTTTTTTGCAGTAGCCTTATCTGGTAGTGAAGTCATATTCTGGTCAAAATTCCATAACCGCTTATCTATCGAACCATAAGTAATATCAAACGCACCTTGTGTAAGTTCTGATATCCTGACAGAACGTTGTATCAGGTTGAATGTTTCGCGGCTTACGGTCACCGGCATTATGCCGGCATTTTTGTTAACCTGGTTTGTTTCGCTGTCATCGCTAAACGTGGTAAGCAGCTTTTCAATGCGTTTAATTTCATCAATGCCGGCATCTATTTTTTCGTTGGCCCACTCTTCATTTTCTGAAACAACGCTAAGCTCAAAACGGTTTCCCATTAATTTGCAGCTCCTTTTAAAAATAAGTTGTTCAGACATAGTGTTGTTTTAATTTTGGCGTGATAATAATTATCTTTTCGTTTTAATTAACCAGCTTCCATGTTGCAACAAGTATCGCTGCAAATTCTGATTTTAATATGAAATTTGCCACCGTAACGATGAAAGTAAAGAAAATTAACATTTATTAACAAATTCAAAAACCAGGAACCAGCCTCCTGGTGTTCGATGTCCGAAAAACTACTGCGCCATAACCTTATAGTAGAAATAATATAGCTAAACGCGAAAAGATAGGCTTGTCATATAGGCTGGAAAAAAATTGCTGCAATGGCTGCCAGGGACTGAAGAAACCCAGACCGGGAAGTTCATCAATGCATGCAAACACCCCGAATCCTTCAGGGAATTAAAAAAGGCACGTGTTGCAAAAAAGGTTAGTTATAAAAACACTAAGCAGATATAAGTTGTTTTTCCATTGATTGCAGGTTGGAAAACGAGGCTGCAAACTTTTGCCCATAAGGTTGGCCGGGTATTAAATAGTTTGATTTAATATTGCTTTTCTGCTTGCCATTTCCAAAACTAAATATTGTTTTGCCCAACATAAGTCCGTCCCAGGCGGCATGGCTGATAATTACTTCATGTTTACGTTTGTTGGTTACTATTAAAGGATAGCTAAACAGGCTGTGGCCGTGGCCACCTATTATCATATCAATTTGTTCAGACTGCCGGGCGAGTGATCTGTTATCGGGCTGATCATCGGGCTGTGCGTAACCCAGGTGCGAAAGGCACACAACCAGGTCGCATTTCTCTTTTTCTTTGAGCAGGTTTGCTATTGTATTGGCACTTTCGATGGCATCATTATATTTTACACCATTAAGCCGGTGTCCCACCCCGGTAATTCCAATTTTAAATTTCCCGGAATTAATAATTACGTAAGGCTTTACTAATTTACTTAACGGGCCCTCAAAATTGTAATTGCAGTTTACCAATGCAAATCGCATCAACGGCATAAGGGCCGCTAAATGATCTTGCCCATGTGCCAGTTCATTATCGCCGATAGCTGCCGCATGATAACCCATATTATTCATGGCAGCGATCATTTGTTTTTGCATGGCCATGGTATGCTTGCCATTTAAAAAATCACCGGCATCCAAAAGCAACCCATTGGTGTCCTGTTTATTTAAAAGCTTTTTAACCTGGTCAAGCCCGCCGATAGTACCAATAACAGGCCCAAGGTTGCCATGAAGATCGTTGGTGTGATAAATAGTTACATCCTGTACTTTAGCATACAATGTGTTTATCCTTTTACTGATAGCAGCAGCTGAAGCCATTGGTTTGCCTAAAGCCGCCAACCCCGCCATAAATGACATTTGGTTAATAAATAACCTGCGCTCTTTGTTCATGACATATTGATTAATGTATAAATATATTAATTCCTGATTAATAAAAACAAATAATTTTTGTCTAAATGAAATAACCAACGGCTTATATTAAAAGGATTCCTCGCTTAGTCAGGGAAGGTATCATTGAATTTTGGTAGGTCGCCCTGGGGCTTACACTGTTATTATGCTGTACCAGGCATTAATTGCCCATCGTTCAGCTTTGATTTAGTACATACTTGTCGAAATTAATTAATCAGATAATGTATTAACTTATATCTTATTTAAAAAAATATTTGATACTTTCAGTTTATTTTCTATAATTTTATAGTAATATATTTTTCCTGAACAGTTATAAGGCAAATTGAATTTCTGACACAATAACCATAAACTTTATTTTATGACTCCATTTTTAGGCGGAATTTACTTGGCGGGCTTTAATTTTGCCCCTGTGGGCTACAATTTGTGCAACGGGCAACTGCTGTCAATAGCCCAGAATACGGCATTATTTTCCCTTTTGGGCACTAATTACGGAGGCGATGGCGTAAGTACTTTCGGATTGCCCGATCTCCGGGGCCGGCTGCCCATTCACCAGGGGCAGGGGCCAGGGTTAAGCTCGTATATAGTTGGCCAGGTGGGTGGCCAGGAAGCTGTTACGCTTATCACTTCTGAACTGCCGGCTCATACACATGGCCTGCAGGCGGTTTCAAGTGCAGGGACCACCAATTTGCCGAGCGGTGCTTACCTTGCGCCAGGGCCTTCAACAGGCTCGGGGCCCAATGCCACCTCGCTGAATACCTATACTGCTACAACAACTCCTTTGGTAAGTTTAAATGCGGCATCTATACAAGCGGCAGGTGGCGGCCAGCCGCATAACAATATACAACCCTACCTGTGTGTCACTTACATTATCGCAATGCAGGGCGTTTTCCCGTCAAGGAATTAAAAGTCCGATATATCGGCTCTGCCGATGATGACAAGGCTGTTAAAAAGCGTTTTTTGTCATCCTGCCGGGGGGTTAATAAGCCGGGCTTTCGTATAAGATCCGGTGCATAAAAGATGTGTGAGCAACCGGAAAAACTCCGCTGTGTATCTAAAACCGAACGTATGAAAAAATTTACTTCAAAAGGATTTTACATTTTTTCAGTAATAATTCTTTTTGCCTGGGCAGCACTCCCTGCCAGGGCACAGTTTACCGGTGTTCCCATTGAAAGCGGAGGTTTATATACAGCATTGACCAGGGATCTAAATAATAATTTATACATTACCAGGGTTACACCCGGCACTGCAGGGGCAACTTATGAGGTTGAAAGGTACGCAAACGGCACAGGCTCGCCTTTTGTCGTCTATACCGGGCTTACCCACGAAATTGGCGATTATCCATGGGGCCTGGCGGTAACCGGCAACGGGAATGTTTATATTTCTACAGATTTTACAAGCAGCAGCGGTTCCATTATCAAGCTTACTTACAACAGTAGTAATAATACTTACGCCGCCTCTACTTTGCAAACGGGCAGGTATTTTACCGCGCTTGCTGTTGACGCCGCCGGTAACTTATATGATACGGAGTATGATGCCGCACATACAACTTACGCTGTGGTTAAGTACGCTGCAAACAGCGTAGCTAATTCGGTCGGCACTGTTTTATATGACAACTTAAAAACAGGCGCTGGCTACGCCTATCCTACCGGTTTGGCTGTAGCTGCTAACGGCGATGTATATGTTGCAGATGCTTTCAGCAATACGCCTTCCATTATTGATGGTGGGCATGTTTATAAATTGACTGCTGCTTCTGCATACGCGGCTACCATTATTTCTGCAGGAACGTATTGTTCCGCCCTGGCGTTTGATGCTTCGGGCAACCTTTTTAGTTCAGAGAATAGCGGTTCCGGTTATAAACTGCTTGAATATCCTGCAGGTGGTGGCGCCGCTTCCGTATTTTTCGGCCCGATGCATACTAACGCTATATATTATCCATGGGGCATAGCTATACTTAACAACGCTAATGTTTTTGCCATTGATGGCGACGATGGAACTCATGGCGGCGAGGTAATGCATTTATTATTGGCCAATGCCTTGTTAAGTTCGATAAAGCTTACGCCATCTTCGGTGCTGGTTAATACGGGTACAACCGGTACAACAACCACGTACACCACATTGGTAAGTAATGCCACCACATCAGTAAAGGTTACGCCCACCGCTGTTGATCCGAAAGCGACCATAACAGTAAGCGGTACGGCAGTAATATCAGGGTCGGCATCCTCAAGTATTGCCCTGGCTGTCGGCGACAACACTATTAATACGGTAGTGACCGCCGAGGATGGAATAACAACCCGTACTTATTCAATAATTGTAACCAGGGTATCAACTAACGCCTCGCTAAACACCATCAAACTGACCCCCACTTCAACATTAACCAATACCGGCACTGTGGGCAATACAACAACGTACACCACATCGGTCAGCAATGCCACCGCATCGGTAACGGTTACGCCGACAGCCGGTGATCCAAATGCAACGATAAAAGTGAACGGCGTAGTAGTAGCATCAGGGACGGCATCAGGCGCCATTGCATTAGCAGAGGGTGGTACCACCACTATCAATACAGTAGTAACTGCACAAGACGGAACAACGACCAGAATTTATTCGATAGCCGTAAACCGCGCGCCGTCAAATAATGCCTTGTTGAGCGCCATTAAGCTGACGCCCACTTCACCGCTAACCAATACCGGCACGGTTGGCAACACAACAACGTACACGGCATCGGTCGGCAACGCTACTACCTCGGTAACGGTTACGCCAACCACACAGGATGCTAATGCGACGGTAAAAGTAAACGGTATAACGGTGCTTTCAGGAACGGCATCGGGGTCTATTGCTTTGCCTGTTGGTAACACTACCATCAACACGGTAGTAACTGCCCAGGACGGAACAACCACCCGGACCTATTCCATTACTGTAACCAGGATTTCAAGTAATGCCTTCCTCAGTACCATAAAGCTTACGCCTGCTTCAACATTAACAAATGCCGGCACGGATGGCAGCACAACCACCTATACCACATCGGTCAGCAATGCTACCACATCAGTAAAGGTTACGCCTACTGCTATTGACCCAAATGCTACAATAACAGTGAACGGTATAACGGTGACTTCGGGAACAGCATCCGGAAGCATTCCCCTGGCTGTTGGTGAAAATGCCATCAATATCGTTGTAACTGCTTCGGACGGGGTGACAACATGGAGTTATATAATTATTGTAACCAGGATATCCAACAATGCCCTGTTGAGTTCCATAAAGCTAACCCCTGCATCAACACTAACTAATACTGGTACGGTTGGCAGCACAACCACCTATACAACATCCGTCGGCTTTGCTACAGCTTCGGTAACAGTTACGCCGACAACCGCTGATGCAAACGCTACGGTAACTGTAAACGGCGCCGCCGTAACTTCAGGAACAGCCTCCGGTTCCATAGCTTTACCGGAGGGGGCCACTACGACCATAAATACCATTGTAACCGCCCAGGATGGAACAACAACCCATACCTACTCGATAGCCGTAACCCGTGCGCCATCAAGCAATGCCGTACTGAGCAATATAAAATTGACGCCCGCTTCCGTCCTGACAAATACCGGTACGTTCGGCAGCACAACAACTTACAGCACGTCCGTGAGTAACGCTACTACATCAGTAACGGTAACGTCAACAACGCAGGACCCTAACGCGACGGAGACCGTGAACGGTACACCGGTATCATCAGGTATGCCATCTGGAAGTATTGCTTTGGCTGTTGGCTTCAATACCATTAATACCGTGGTTACCGCACAGGACGGGGTAACAACAAGGACCTTTTCGATAACTGTAACCAGGGCTTCCGGCCCGTTAATGAGCCTTTACCAACCAGCACAGGCAGTAAGTGTTACGAAACCGGCAGACATTGTTGCGATTGAAAATGATGGGGTACTGGTACATGAAGGGGTTTCGCCAAACGGCGACGGTATTAACGATGTGCTTACCATCGATGGGATAGCAGCCTACCCGGATAATAATTTAACAATTATCGACAGGAACGGCGCTTTGGTGTACCAGGCCAAAGGCTATGATAACAGTTCAAAAACATTCGATGGCCACTCCAGCATCAATGGTAAAATGCAGCAACCCGGCACATATTTCTACTCGCTCGACTATACTGTTAAGGGGCAAATCAGGAACAAAACCGGGTACATTATTCTCAAATACTGATCTTTGTCATTGCGATCCGCCGATAGGCGGAGCCGCAATCTCGTCGCTGACAGGTAGTCCGCGTGCATAGCGAAGGGATTTCTGTCATTCCTCCTCGCAATGACAAAGTTTACCCATTTGTCATTGCGAGCGAAGCGTGGCAATCTCGTCGCTGATAAGTCATGTGCGTGCACGGCGACGAGATTGCTTCGTCGTTCCTCCTCGCAATGACAAAGTTTATTAGGCTTCACTTATGCCCAGTTCAAAATGGTAGTTAAAATAAAGTCATTTTACACCCATTCAATCAATCATACCATCCATCGCTCAAATCACTCCATGAAGGATTGGCAGCTATTATTAAATCGATTTTCTTTTGCCTTGAGCCTGCTTTAAGCTGCTTTTCTCTTCCTATGGCATCTTGTATCCATTGGTATTCTTCATAATACGCCAGCTTGTGACATTTGTAAGTAGCCGTGAATCCTTTATATGTTTCATTTTTATGATCATAAACCCGACCTAACAAATCACTGGTAACGCCGACATAAAATACAGTGTTTGATTTATTTGTCATAATATAAATAGCATACTCATGCTTTTTCATAAAGCTAAAATAATTATTTGCGATGAATTACAGCATTCTATACCCAGATTAGGTAAGGCCTAAGAAAACTTTGTCATTGCGAGGTACGAAGCAATCTCGTGGCTGACAGGTAACCTGCGTGCATGGCGTCCATGCATGGCGACGAGATTGCTTCGTCGTTCCTCCTCGCAATGACAAAGTGGGGGTAATGCGCGTGCATGGCGGTTATGCATGGCGAGGAGATTGCTTCGTCGTTCCTCCTCGCAATGACAAAGTGGGGGTAATGCGCGTGCATGGCGGTTATGCAAGGCGACGAGATTGCTTCGTCGTTCCTCCTCGCAATGACAAAGTGGGGGTAATGCGCGTGCATGGCGGTTATGCAAGGCGAGGAGATTGCTTCGTCGTTCCTCCTCGCAATGACAAAATGGGGGTAATGCGCGTGCATGGCGGTTATGCATGGCGACGAGATTGCTTCGTTGTTCCTCCCCGCAATGACAAAGTTTTCGCTGTTTCTCCCCGCAATGACAAAAAGGGGATAAAAATTTCCCCGGTTGCTCATCGGCCTCGTTTTTCATCAAAAATCATTGGGAAAATAGTATCCAGCATAAATAATTCCCCAAATTGGGGAAGTCCCAATCCCCTTGCCGGGGAAATTTTTTTATATAAATTGTTCTGAAATTAAGCACTTTATTAATTATTAGGCAGAGCGCCAATAATTATTGGTTAATAAAGTTGCTAAAAAACGCAATTTTCGCCGAAAATCGCGCAACACGTTTGTTATTCCTGATATAATTTCTACTTTCAAGCCCCCTTAGCATTGTTATTGCTTATAACTCGTAAGGATCGGATAGTTTATTATTTGGTCTGTTGTACATTAACAAGCAAAGGATTCAATTGTTTTTTAAAAGAATTTATTTTTTAAAAATTCAATTTTATTTTTTTTGACCTATTGCAATTATATAGAATATGAAAAAACTTTTACATTTTCTTAACGAATCATTTAGAGCTTTATTGCATGGCAGCAGTGCTTTTGCAACACGAAAACCAAATCACGCTTACGCCCCGGTCAGGGTAAAAGCCCATGTTCTTTTCATTAAAAATTCCGCGAAGCATAATTGCTGACGCGTTTTATTAAACCATATAACCTGTTTTTTATAGCCATAAAAAAACGGGATCAGTTTTTTTGGCCCCCTTTATACCCCGATTTAATTTTGATTAAAGCATTAAAAAAAATAAAAACATGAACACAACTGTACCCACTTCACCGAAACTGTTTAAAACAGCAACAAGCGCCGGCAAAATAATGATGCTGGTTTTTGGGTTTCTATTTGTCTTTGGCAATTATGTGCAAGCGCAGGTAACACCGGCCACACAATCGAGTAACGTTATTATTTCGGCTGTGACGGGAACCGGCGCGACGCTGAACTGGACGCCGGGCGCCGGTGCAAAGAGGGACGTCTTTGTGTTCCAGGGGTCCACATTTACGGCTCCGCCGATCACGGGCGGCGTAATCACGACAACCAATTATATTGCCAATAACCCCGGGGTGTATGATGTTGTTAACAATAACCAGGTGGGAACATCGGGCTGGTATGTCGTTTTAAGCGCCAGTACGGCTTCAACCGTAACCATTTCGGGTTTAACAGCAGGCACCGCTTACCAGGTAATGGTGGTTGACTACAATACTTCCCCGCCAAATAAAGCAAATTATAATATCTCATCTACATCTGGCAATACATTAGGTTTTTTAACCAGCACTTCAAACGCGAGCCTTACAAACCTTACCGCCAACGCGGGAGGCGCCCTTACGCTGACCCAATCAGGTACCAGCCCTTCGAGCACAGCTTTTGCATCGGGCGTAGTGAACTATACCGCAAGCGTGCCTAATGCAACAACAAGCATGACGGTTAATGCAATACTGGCTGACCTGACTAACCCGGGTACAATAACTTTAACTGCGAACAGTGTAACCGTAGGAACATTGACATCGGGGTCCGACTCGCCTCCAATTTCGTTAAATCCCGGTTCAAATACTATCCTTGTAAAAATAACTCCATTCGATCTTTCCAATAACAACACCACTTACACATTAACAGTAAACCGCCAGGCCTCAACTATCGCAACGCTTAATAACCTGGTGCTGAGTTCAGGAGGGTTAAGCCCACCCATCCCTGGTGGATCACCGGTCACCCCGGGCGCCTTTACGGCAGCCAGTGTATCCAGCGCGACAACATCTGTAACCGTAACCCCAACCGTCACCGATCCAACAGCTACCGTATCATTAGTGGTAAATGGCGGGGCCCCCGTTTCGGTACCAGTAGATCCGGGCACGGGAGTAGCAGTAACACCGGCCACTGCCAATTTAAACATCGGCAGCAACACCATCACCACCACGGTAACCGCGCAGGATGGCGTAACCACCGGTGTTTATACTATAACATTAACCAGGCAATCAAATAACGCAACACTATCAAGCCTGACCACTACCCCGAGCACGACATTTAATACAGGCTTTGTTTCCGGCACAACCAGCTATACCACAACGGTGCCCAATGGAACAAATTCCATTACGGTAACCCCAACAGCCGACCCAACCTATCAATCGATAACAGCATCGGTAAACCCGGGAAATACAGCCGGCGGAACCCCGATCTCAGTAACATCAGGAAGCCCATCGGGCCCCCTGGCTTTGGCAGTAGGTGCAAATACCATCACTATAGTAGTGACTGCCCAGGATGGTACAACAACCGATACTTATACATTAACAGTAACCCAAAGTGCGGCTTCGTCAATATCAACACTTGCAAGCCTCACTACCACCCCGGCTACAACTTTTAACGAAGGGTCTTTTGTATCAGGCACAACCAGCTATTCAGCAACGGTTCCTTTTACCACTGCATCGATAACCGTAACCCCAACAGCAACAGATGCTGTAAATTACAAGTCGATAACAGCATCGGTGAACCCGGGATTAACCGCGGGAGGAACCCCGATCTCTGTAACATCCGGAACGCAATCCGGCGCCCTGGCTTTAGCTGTCGGAGCAAATACCATTACTATAGTGGTAACTGCGCAGGATAATTCAACAGATACTTACACGCTGACGGTAACCCGTACGGCGGCCTCGACAATATCTACGCTTGCAAGCCTGTCAACTAACCCAGGTACAACGTTTAGCCCAACATTTGCATCGGGCACAAACATCTATACCGCAACTGTACCTTTTACCACTTCATCGATAACCGTAACACCGACAGCTTCAGATGCGACATTTTATAAGTCGATCACGGTAGCGGTGAATCCTGGAAATACAGCGGGAGGGACCCCTGTTGCTGTAACATCCGGAACGGCATCAGGCGCACTGGCTTTGGCTTCAGGTGCAAATACCATCACTATAGTTGTAACTGCCCAGGATAATTCAACGGATACTTATACGTTAACCGTAACACGCACGCCGGGTTCAAGTGTAGCAACGCTTTCAAGTTTGTTAACAACGCCATCGTTCACGTTAACCCCATCCTTTGCATCGGGTACATTTAGCTATACCGGCACTGTGCCAATTAACACTGCATCAATGACCGTTACACCAACGGTAACTGATGCAACTGCTTCTATAACAGTTAAAGTAAACGCAGCATCTGCCGTAGCGGTAACCTCCGGATCAGCATCTTCAGCACTTCCGTTAAATGTCGGCAGTAATTCTGTCGTAGTAACAGTTACCGCGCAGGATGGCGTAACACAGCAAGCTTATACATTAACCGTAACCCGCCCCGCAGCGTCGTCAAATGCAAACCTTAACACCCTGACCATCAGTTCAGGTACGTTTAACCCGACATTCACATCGGGTACAACAACTTATCTGGTGAACGAAGCTAACGGAACAGGTGCTGTAACAGTTGTCCCAACCGTTGCTGACGTAACTTTCAGCGCGATGACCATATCGGTTAACGGCGGGGCCCCTGTAGCAATAGGCTCGGGAGCCACATCCTCAGCAATTCCATTAGTAGCTGCAGGCGGCACTACTACCGTTGCAATAAAAGTAACGGCTCAGGATGGCGTAACTACCCAAACTTATACTTTATATGTAGGCCAGGCGCCTGTATCTGCACAACAGCTTACCGGCCTGACGCTTACAACACCAACAACGACATTAGTTCCAACCTTTGCCGGCGGCACCGTAGTTTATACGGCCACTGAAGCGTTTACCACAACTTCTGTGCGGGTTACCCCAACCTTAACCGGAAGTACCATGACGGGGACGGTGAACGGTACAGCTGCGACATTTGCCACCGGCACCTCGACTACTGTAAACTTAGCTTCGGGCCTTAATACCGTTGTAATTAACGTAACGAAAAACTCCATAACCGCAGTTTATACTATTTTAATAACACGGACGCCGGCTTCCACAAATGCGACGCTTTCGGCCCTTACCGTTACCGCGCCTGCAACGGCGATAAGCCCATCATTTGCTCCTGCTACGTTGAACTATACTTCTACCGTACCTAATGCGAGCACGTCCATCCAGATAACCGCAACCGAAGCAGACGCAACAGCGACGATGACAGTTAACGGGGTAGGAACAAGCTCAGGCAGTCCAAGGACCGTGTCAGGCTTGATCGTAGGTACCAATAGCATCCCTATCGTAGTAACCGCACAGGATCTCACAACCATCAAAACATATAATATTGTAGTTACCCGCGTTTCGAACGTGGCCACACTTTCGGCCTTTACTGTAAGCGCTGGAACACTTAGTCCGGTATTTGCATCGGGTACAACCAGCTATTCCACAAGCGTACCTAACGGAACAACATCAATAACTGTAACCCCGACCACTACCAATGCATTTGCTACCGTAAAAGTAAACGGCACCACAGTAGCTTCAGGAACGGGCATACTCATCAGCGGTTTAGTTACCGGCAATAATGCGGTAACTACCGTAATAACAGCCCAGGATGGCACAACAACTGCTACTTATAACTTAAATGTAATTGTACAATCAAACGTAGCGGCGCTTACAGCCCTTACGATGAGCGCAGGTACGTTGAACCCCGTATTTAACACAGCTACATTCGCCTATTCGGCGACTGTGCCTTTCGCAAACTCAACCATCACTGTTACCCCAACCAGCAGTGTGGCGGGTACCATTACTGTACAGGTAAACGGCGGCGCAATCGTACCCGTAACATCCGGGTCGGCTTCGTCAGCGTTGAGTTTATCAAATACCGGCGTTACCACCAACTTCATCGCCATAGTTGTAACTTCGTCTGACGCTTCAGCAACAAAAGAATACGATATAACTGTAACACGTCAGTCAAACGTGGCAACGCTTTCAAGCCTGGCATTGGCAACATTGGCAACGCCGCTTACACCAACATTCGCGTCGGGTACGTTCAGCTATTCGGCAACCGTACTTGCCGGAACAACGTCTGCAACTGTAACCCCAACCCTTACTGACGGAACTGCTTCAATAACAGTTAATGGGACAGCGACAGCATCAGGTACTGCAGCAACGATCAATAGCTTAGTTACAGGCGTTAATCCTATCAGCGTAGTGGTAACATCGCAGGATGGAACTGTTATCGATACTTATAACGTATCGCTGGTAGTGCAATCAAGCACAGCATCGCTTGCAAACCTGGTATTCAGTACAGGGGCGTTAACCCCGGCATTTAGCACCGGGCAAAGCACCGGTTACACCCAAAGTGTACCTTTCACAGGCAACTCGTCTGTCACTGTTACGCCAACAAGTAATTTAGGCGGCACCATAACGGTTAATAGCACACCGGTAGCGTCAGGCTCCGGAACAGCAGTGTTTTTAGCTGTAGGCAACAACACTATTACAACCACAGTAACTTCGTCAGATGGTACTGTTACCAATTCGTACATCGTAACAATAACCCGTGCGGCGCCTTCGACTATAAAAACGCTTTCAGCCATGGCTATTAGTGGTACCGGTACGTTGAGCCCTGCGTTCTCGTCAGCCACAAACAGTTATATAGTTAATGAACCAACCAGCGCTACAACTTCAATAACCGTAACCCCAACCGTAACCGATGCGACGTCTTCGGTAACAGTTAACGGCATAACAGTTGCCTCAGGTTCGACATCAGGAAGCGTTGCCTTAACCGTGGGCAGCGTAACTGCCATCCC
>CAIPFE010000051.1 GCA_903864275.1 uncultured Mucilaginibacter sp. | reverse complement strand
CATTAGCTGCTCGTTCGGGGTGGTCAGTTTGGCCCGGAATGCCTGGTCAGTTTGCCCCGGAATGGGGTGGTCAATTTGACGCGGAATCACTGGTCACATTCCGCCGGAATTGGGTGGTCAATATCAGCGGTATATCCACACTACGCACGATAGGAATGATAATCTAATGCCATATTTTAATAGGTATGTACAATTAAAACCAACTGCTGCTAAATACATTTTCCGCTCCGAAATTAAATCAAACCGGGGAGACGCTTATGGTACTATATCCGATTTAGATACCGCAATAGCGCTTGATCCATCTAACGCAAGAGCCTATTCTGAAAGAGAAATTGCAAAACTTAACATAGGGGATACAACCGGAGGGCGAATGGATTATCAAAAGTTTATAGAATTAGACCATAAAATATCCGCCGACAACGATAAGAGATATGTAAAAGAATCGGATTACAAAAAGGTTTCCTTCACTTTTAGCGATTTAATTAGCTTTTTAAAGGGGGATATAGGAGACATTGATCAAAAAACTACAGAAAAAAATTGGTTTTTTGTAAAAAGAACCTCAAAAGATACTTTGGGTTTTTATGTTTTGAAATGGGCATTAAACGAAACCATAGAGCCGGGAGGTTCAGACACAACTGCTTCACAATGGTTAAATGTTACCTTGAGGGGTAGCAATACTCTCTCAATAGATTACCAATTTAAAAGCAGATTGGAATACAATGATATTTATAAATCATTATTGTCGGCTAATTTGAGAAAAGTATATTCTAAAATAGACGACGAGAACGTCATAGAAACTAAATTTATAGGTAAGTTCTACACTTATTATTTAACACGCTATACTAAGACCATAGACTATTTCGCTCTCCAAATTTTAAAAAACCGATGAAGTCAATTATCCTTTTCTTATTACTCAACACCCAGCTGCAAACCAAAACAGACAGCGTTTGGATATGCACTGGTCGTTATTCCCACGCTTACCACAATACAAATACTTGTAAGGGCTTACGTAACTGTAAAGGTATGGAAATATATGTATCGCTTTACGATGCCAGAAACAAATATCATCGCAAACCATGCAATTATTGCTATAATTAATTATGAAAAAATTAACAATTATCTTACTATCTATAATTGTATTTTATGGATGTAAAAAAGACAAAACTTCTACAAGTATGCAAATAAATGTTAGTGAGTTAAGCTCTCAAACATTGCTTACAATGTCTGTCTTAGACAAAAACAACGGGAAAATGCTCTTAAATTTAACCAATAGTAATGCTAACACTTCATATACTGTTTCTCCCGTAGCGGGAGGGGATAGTATAATAGTGGCTTATAGTTCTAATGTTGTAAACCAATTAGGCGGTAATGGAATTATAAGCGTATCATTTATTTATGCCGGTACAGCATCAGACGGCTTTTCCGGGGAAATTCCTTATCTAAATGGTGCAAGCACTTACTTTAGGTTTGCCCTGCCAAGAAATTGATTATTTTTTTATTTTTACTGTTAGCCAAAACACAAATTATGCACCTACGTTGTCGGGGTAACTACCCAACAACCGGGGGGCTTACCCCGACAATGAAAAGCGGTTTACATTTGATGGGGTGGTTTGCTGTCCTTTTTTATTATCTTGTTGCCTACCTTTGATTATGGAAAACCAATTACGTGAGCGAAGCAACGGGGTAAGCCCTGCTAACATCAATGATGAAGATATTAACCGTCTTATAATAGCCGCCAATAAAATGAACAATATAAGGCCAGCTTTGATTAATCCATACATACCCCGTAAACAAGGGCTAAGAAATGCTTTTGCCTTTAAATGCCTGCTTAACATAAATGTCACACCCCGGCTAACTAAAACAGCATATGCGAGATCATTTAATACCTGTAGGCAATCCACTTGCCATACAATAGACTATTTAAAAGAATTGGGTTTAGTGTATGAATTAGGCAAACCCCGCTTAATTAAACCGTTTCAGCGTTTTAAAGTTGATACTGCCTATAACATTACAACAAAAGGTCTACAAGTAATCAGGGATGTTTTAACAATCGCCGGGGTAATATAAACCCCGTGCATGAAACAAATATAAAAAGCGATTATCTAAGCTAATAACATCCGAAAAGTGCGGTTAACTATAAATAGTGTATGTTATACTGTATGTACCTACAAAAAAACCGCCTTAGAATTACTCTAAAGCGGTTTTATGTACCCAGAGCCGGGGTCGAACCGGCACGGCCTTGCGACCACAGGTGTTTGAGACCAGCGCGTCTACCGATTCCGCCATCCGGGCCTGTCTCCACTTCAAACGGTGGATTAATTCGTTTAAAAGCGGGATGCAAATGTATTTAAACTCTCTTTAATACGCAATAAATATTTTTGCCGGTAATAGCAATCCGCAATTTCGTTTAAGCGGTTTTCCTTGGCGGTATCATCCAGGCTTTCATAACCTGCCGTAAAGCGGTCTATGCTTTCTTGTATATCGCCTTCAATAGCAAGCACTTCGGCGGTTATATGGCCCAGTTCATTTCCGTCATCAACCTCCATCAGGCGCTCGTTAATATCCATCATTTCCATCAAAAAATCCGAGGGGAGCTGTGGTTTTGCGCCTTCTACCAGCAATTCGTGGGTCTTTAATATGTATTCCAGCCGTTTGTAGGGGTCGGAGAGTGTTTGGTATGCTTTGTTATTTAAGGTAGACAGCTCCAGTATTTCCTGTTGTTTTTCATCATCCTCGTTGGCATAAAAATCCGGGTGGTATTGCTTGCTTAGCTGATAAAATTTCTTCTTCAGCAAGGCCGCATCAGGCGCAAACGATTCAGGGATACCGTAAAATTCAAAATAATTCATGGGGCAAATGTAGTCCGAAAGTCGGAAGAAAAAAAAGGAGTCCGAAAGTCGGCAAGTCCGAAAGTAGAAAAATAATGGGAGTTCAGCGGCTTATAAACTGACGCTGCAGCTTCTTCCGGACTTCCGGACTACGAAAAGAATTCTCATATTTGCACATTATCCCACACTTATGTTGTTTGAACAAATGCGGCAAAAGCCGTTTTTTATATTGGGTCCATGTGTAATGGAAAACCAGGAACTGCTTTACACCGTGGCCGAAAAAGTGGCTGAAGTGGGGCAGAAATGGAATGTTCCGGTGATTTTTAAATCTTCGTTTGACAAGGCTAACCGTACTTCCATTCATTCCTATCGTGGGCCAGGACTTGAGAAAGGCATGGAAATGCTGCTGAAAGTTAAAGAACGCTTCGGCCTGCCGCTTACTACAGATATCCACGAGCCTTACCAGGCCGCTATTGCCGGCGAGGTGGTGGATATACTGCAGATTCCCGCGTTTTTATGCCGCCAAACCGATTTGCTGGTGGCAGCAGCCAAAACCGGTAAAATTGTAAATGTTAAAAAGGCCCAGTTCCTTTCGGGACAGGATATGTTTTACCCGGCCCAAAAAGTGGTCGAGGCCGGCAATACGCAGGTAATTCTAACCGAGCGCGGCAACATGTACGGCTACAATAACCTTGTGGTCGATTTCAGGAATATTTATGATCTGAAGGCTTTTGGCTACCCGGTTTGTATGGATTGCACGCACTCCGTACAGCGCCCCGGCGGCGCAGGCGGCAAAACCGGTGGCGACCGCACCTTTGTGCCCATGATGGCCCTGGCCGCCAAAGGATTCGGTGCCGATGGCTATTTCATGGAAACCCATCCCGACCCAGACCATGCTTTAAGCGACGGGCCGAATATGGTGAAACTGCATGAATTGTTTAAAGTGATTGAACCGTTGATATAACTTAATAAAAAAGCCCTCCCTATTGGAGAGGGTTGGGTGAGGCCATGAAAGAAATTGCTAAAAGGGTTTTTGATATTGAAATTGCATCGCTGCGGTTTGTGGCGGATGCTATTGATGACGAATTTACCAAAGTTGTTGAGGCCATTTTGAATGCCAGAGGCAAGGTGATTGTTATCGGCATTGGGAAATCGGGCATCATTGGTAAAAAAATAGCGGCTACTTTTGCAAGTACGGGCACACCAGGCTTCTTCCTGCATCCAGGCGAAGCTTTCCATGGCGACTTAGGGATGGTTGGCAGGGAGGACATCGTGATCCTGATCTCTTATTCAGGCGAAACAGATGAAGTGCTAAAACTCATCCCCTTTTTGCAGTGGAATAAGAATGTGATCATTGGTATTACCGGCAACCCCAATTCAACGGTAGCAAAAAACAGCCAGTTTCATCTGAATATCTGCATCCAGCAGGAGGCATGCCCGCTGGCCCTGGCGCCTACCTCGTCAACAACCGCGGCCCTGGTTATGGGCGATGCGCTGGCAGTTGCTTTAATGGAGTCGCGTAATTTTCAGCATGAGGATTTCGCGCGGTTTCATCCCGGCGGCAGCCTGGGGCGGAAGTTACTGGTAAGGGTTAAAGATCTGATGCGGGTAGATAATTTACCCTTCATCAACGAAGACGCTTCGTTTACCGAATTGTTACTCTGCATGTCGGAAGGGCGGCTGGGGATGGTGATAGTAGGAAATTCAAAACGCGTAAAAGGTATCATTACCGATGGCGATCTGCGCCGGGCGCTGGTGCGCAACCCGGATACTTCACAGCTAACGGTCACAGATATGATGACCAAAACGCCCGTATTTGTTGATGGAAATGAGTTTATCCACAACGCCGAACAGTTAATGATACATAAAAAGATAACCGCGGTGCTGGTTGGCTCGGCAACGGGTAGGAATGTTAGCGGCATCTACCAGATTTATAATCAGTGAGTTGGTCATTAGTCATTGGTCATTGGTTGTTTTGTTATATTTTTAACGACTCCAACCTTTACAACCCTTACAACTTTTGCAACCCTTACAACCAAATTATAACATGCCGGTTTTTTACGATCAGTTAGGGAGAGCGGTCAATTTGCCAGGTTGCCCGAAACGGATTGTTTCAGTGGTACCCTCTCAAACTGAACTGTTGTTTTATCTTGGTTTAAGTGATGAGGTAATCGGCATCACCAAATTTTGTATTCACCCGGCTGATAAATTTACATTCACAGCCAAAATCGGTGGCACCAAGCAACTGGATATTACAAAAATAAAAGCATTGCAGCCCGACCTCATCATCGCCAATAAAGAAGAAAATGAACGCTCGCAAATTGAAGAACTGACAAACCTTTGCCCGGTTTGGATAAGCGACATCAGCGACCTTCCAACCGCTATTGATATGATTGAAAGGGTAGGGGCACTGGTAGATAAAGAAACCGAAGCAAAAGCCCTCGGCCTTTCAATTACGCAACAATTTGATAACCTTGCCATTACGCCGTTAAATTTACGCGCCGCTTATTTTATATGGCGTAAACCATACATGGTAGCCGGCAAAGGCACTTTTATCGACAGTATGCTGCAAAAATGTGGCCTGGTCAATGCCTTTGATGACGCACGGTATCCCGAAATTGATGCAGCCGAGCTAAAAGCGGCCAAACCAGACGTTATTTTGCTGTCCTCAGAGCCTTACCCATTTAAAGAAAAACATATCGCCGAATTCAAAGCATTGCTTCCATCTGCCATTACTAAAATTGTTGATGGCGAAATGTTTTCCTGGTATGGAAGCAGGTTATTGTATGCGCCTGAATACTTTGGCGAATTGGTTGGGGAGTTGATTAAGTTGGATTAAGTTGCCTGATATCACAAATTACGCCTAATGACTTAATGACCCAATGACATCGCATCAACCACTCACTCAATCAACCTAATAAACTCAATCAACTAAAAAATTTCATAGTCTGCCTTTTTACATTATCTTTGCAGCCTCAAAAAATCCTAACTGCGGGAGTGGCGTAATTGGTAGCCGCACCAGACTTAGGATCTGGCGCTTCACGGCGTGGGGGTTCGAGTCCCTTCTCCCGCACTCAATTAGAAAACCCTCTTTAAAGCAATTTAAAGAGGGTTTTCTCGTTCAGTGATTTTATAATATGGATTTAAATCAAATATTAAAACATATTTAGTTTATTTTTATTATTAGCTTTGAAGTATCACAAATACCCTATTAAAATGAAAAGAAACCTGGTTTTTACAAATATAATTTTTGTTTGGTTTGTATTGAACATCCATACCTGCAGTGCTGTAACTTATGAAAAAAATAAAGGCCCCGGAAATTATGAAAAAGATAAAAGCGCTGTAAATTCTGAAAAAAATAAAAATATCGTTACCACGCAACCAGATACCGTTGGCAAAAAAACGTCACAAATAATTATTAATGCGTCTGTAAAAAAAGGAAATAATGATGTGGTGCGTTTAAAGTATCTTGCCAGTGGGGTGGGTTGGGAGTTTTCACCTAATCCAAAAACTACTGCAGAATTAAAACGGGTAGGTATTAAAAGCATTCGTTGTATTAATATTGAAACTTTGCCGGGTAAGTTTATGCCCGATGGATCTTTTTCCATTGGTCAACCCACCCGGTTGCTTGCACATTTCGGAACTTGCCGCAACATCGGCGCTATACCTCATATTTGTTTGGCAACGGCTTTGCCACCAGATCTGAGTTCAAAAGACGCAGGTGGATCATATGGTCCAACTGATTGGGTTAGGTACCGTAACTATTATAAGGCTTTTTTTAAATATGTGTTGATAGATCAGGGCTTCCCCCAAGCCAGGTTTGAAGTTGGCAACGAACCGGATATTGGCGGTATTTTTACTTTGAAAGGCGCAAAACCGGCAAATGGTTCGGCGGCGGCCTACGATGCTTACTTCAATATGTATCGTAATATTGCCCAGGCTGCCACTGAATTTGAAAAGGAAAACCCCGGCTCTAATGTCTATTTGGGTGGGCCTGCATTGGCATGGGCTTATACTTTCAAATTCGGATCTTTTAATTGGAGCGAACGATTTATTAAAGATGTAAGTGAACAAAAGATTAAGTGCGACTTTATAGGCCTGCATTATTACGGCAACATGAGTTCGCAAAATGGTGAGTTTAGCGCCGCAACGTATCCTACTTTTACACAGATGTTAAAAGTTGTCAGTTCTGCTGAAGCAAAGTACTCCTTAAATAAACCAATTTGGATGACAGAGTGGGGCCCCAGTTACCACACCGATAATTCATTACCCGCACGGATAAACGGTGATCACGTAGGCGCAGCCTGGGCTGCTAATTTTCTTGCTACTATGCTTCAAAATAATGTTGGCGGAGCCATGTTCCTTGTTACTACCGATTTTGCGCAGGCAAAACCCAATAGTCCGGTAGAAAATGTATGGGGCTGGCCATCCTTATTTGCCAGCCCTACAAGTTTTTCTGGAAATGCATACCCTAAACCAATTTTTCATGTATTTGATATGATCTCCCGTTTAGACGGCGATCGGGTAGATGTCAGTAGTGCTAACAGAGTTCCGGGTGTTTTTGGCTTCGTAAATGCCGAAACCGGCAAGGTATACGTGATGGTTTGGAACTATAATGCATTTATACCTGAATCTGGTAACCCTGTTGATAATTCAACGGAACAATCAATTAACATTTTAGTTAAGGGCCTGCCAAACATATTTGTAAAAAAAGCAATAACAATTTCCAGGTGGCAGGTTAGTGAGCACGATGGCAATTCTACCATGCTGAATGCAAAAGGGGTTAAGCTGACAGATCAAAACACAGCGCTTCCGTTAGTAGAAAAAGTTAATTCTAACAGTAATAACTCCATGTTATCTTATACTTTTCGTATTCCGCCTTCCGGTGTTTGTTTAATCGAGTTTGATGTAAATGATACACGTTGATTTGATCTGCGAATATGCGTGATTTGTGGACGAATTGATTATCAATAAAATATCTTCAAGGTGTTCTAACTCCTGCAAAGTTTAGCGCATTTTAAAACCCGGTCAATTTGGCTGGGTTTTTTAGTTAAAACGGTGCGATGAAAAAGCAGGCTATAGCCTCATGCAGCGCCGAGGCAAATAACTTCTGGTGCCAGCTTTTTATAGTTTAAAGCGATATTAGCAGGAGATGGTAATGATATTAAATTGATAAATTCATCTTCTTTTTTTACTTTCATCCTCTAATGAAAAAGAATTTACCAAAGTTATCTAAAATACTTTTCGGTTTCGTTTTGGCTATTCTTTATGCCGCAAATGTGCTTGCCGCTGATCCTGTTATCCATACATCCTCCAAGCCGGGATGGATACTTCCATATAAATCATATGATAAAAAGCCATCGGCAAGAAATATTGAAAATGGCGCCTATGATGAACTTATTGAAGAGCAGGTTAATGTTGAAGAGAAGGCTACCTATAACCATATTATCACACAAATAGTCTCCGAATCCGGTGTGCAAAATAATTCCGAAATATCAGTAAGTTTTAACCCTTCGTACGAGCAGGTCTATTTTCATGAAATAATTATATGGAGAAATAATAAACCGCAATCAAGGTTAAATGTTAGCGCTTTTAAAATGCTGGCGGATGAAAATGAGTTTGACAAATTTATTTATAACGGCACTTACTCGGCAAAATATATATTAAAAGATATACGCAAAGGTGACCGAATAGAATATTCCTACACTGTAATTGGTACTAATCCAATTTTTGATAATAAATTTTGCAGAAGTATTTACCTGCAGGGCTCCTACTTAATAGTACATCAATACACCACATTTTTATTTTCGGCAAACAGGGTAATGAATATGAAATCATTTAACCTGCGTTCGCAGCCTAAAATTTCCATCGCAAACGGTATGAAAAAATATGAGTGGGAAGACTTCCAGGTACCGGGCGCATTATCAAATAAGCTTGAACCTAAATGGTTTAATCAATATGCGCGCGTCCAGGTGAGTGAATTTACAAGCTGGGCTGATGTAATTAACTGGGGCTTGAAAATTAATCCCATACAAGCGAATTTTAAAGATGAACTGGCCGATACCATAGCCAAACTAAAAAAGCTATCGGGAAAAGACCAAGCCCAATATTTTAGGGCAGCTGTAACATTAGTACAAGATGGGATAAGGTATATGGGTATCGAAACCGGCGAATACTCGCACAAAGCTAACGCACCCGATAAAGTGTTTAAACAAAGATATGGTGACTGTAAGGATAAGTCCCTTTTACTGGCGTCCATTCTAAATGCAGGTGGGATCGAAGCACACATGGCTGTGCTTAGTACCGATCTGGAAGATAAAGTAGAAGATTTTGTTCCATCGGCGGTATTATTTAACCATGCGGTGGTAGTAGCTACCGTTAACGGAAAACAGGTATGGGTGGACGCTACAATTGCTTATCAAAGAGGAAAGGGCACGGATCTTTACTTTCCGCCATACCTTGAAGGACTCATTCTAAAGGCAGGTAACACGGGCTTAACAAAAATCAAGGAAACAAAATCTGGAAAAATAACGTGCGAAGAAAATTATGACATTAAAAACGAGTATTCGCCAGCAAAACTTAATGTTAAAACAACCTATACCTTAGACGAGGCAGACGAGATCCGTGATCGTATTGCTTCAACCGGAGTAGCTCAAACACAAAAAAACTATCTTGATTATTATTCAAAAACCTACAGTAAAATTGAGGCTGCAGATTCAATAATAATTAAGGATGACGAGGCAAAAAATGAACTCGTCACAATTGAGAGTTATAGTATCCCTAATTTCTTTAAGCAGGATTCTATAACCCGAAGATACAACGCTGATTTTTACGCTGATTATATATCCGAGCAACTGCCTGTTATAGAAGGACAAATCAAAACACCGGTATCCGTAAACTATCCGTACGCTATTGATTACACAGTCAATATATTTATGTCTAATGGATGGGATATAACTAATGAACATTTCGCCCTCGACCGCAGTACTTACAAATTCATAAGCGATAAAACGGTAAACGGTAATAAATTGTCGTTACACTATCAATTTGCTTATTTCCAGGACTATGTGCCGCAAGATAAACTATCCGAGTTTGAGCAAGATATCAAAGACCTGAAGAATGACAAACTTTCGTTCAGTTTTTTTTATATCCCGGATATTAAAAATGAACCATTCAAAATAAACCAATTAATGGTTATAATCTCCGTTTTGGTGATTTGTATTTTCGTGTATTTGGCGTCGAGAATTTACAAAACAGAAACAAGGGAAGAAGTTCATTATGATCGTAATTATTATGCCCCGGCCCTGGGTGGCTGGCTTATTGTGCTAATAATAATACTTTTTTGCACCCCTTTAGGTATTGTCAAATATTTAATAGACGATGGCTACTACAGCCTTAGCAAGTGGGATCGACTTACCACAGGATTAGCCAGTGTAATGAACAGGATATTGTTAATATTTGAAATATCAGGTGACGTGGCATTGATATGTTATTCGGCCTTTTGCCTGGTGCTTGTGTTTAAAAAACGGGATATTGCCCCATATTGTATAAAGCGATATTATTTGTTCATGGTGATATTCCTGTTTATTGAATATTTTTTTAATGCACTCGTCAACGGACAATTTTCTAATTATGATGTGGAGCAAATTGTTAAGGCAGTAGTAGTTGCCGGTATCTGGACATATTATTTAAATACGTCCAGCCGGGTTAGAGAAACATTTATAGTGCCTTATCCTTCTTAATATCGTCGAATTGACCACTAAGGGACGAATTTGAACGTCGTAGCCCTTCAATTCATTATTTCTAAAATCACACACAGCCCCCCAATCACCAAACACAAAGGCGAGTAATACTTACTATCCATCTCCCCAAACCTTGTAGCTTTTACCTTCTTAAAAAACCCAATGTACTTAAATTCGCCAATAGCCCTTAAAAGGAATATTACCGCAATTACCCAAAGCCCGTAATTCAATATCCAACCCGGCAAAGCAAATAAAATAATACCGGCTTTTGTTAAAACTAAAACGGCAAAGCCGCAAAGTGCAATGCCCACAGCAAAGCAGGCGATTGGGCCGGGGGCTATTACCGGCTTGTTATTTTCTGTTGTTGGAATGGCAGCTGCGGTCCCGCTTTTGCCACCAAAACCCCAATAGATATGCAGTCCGGCGAGCAACAAAAAGATAAGGGATAAGATGATGGCGACAAGGATTTTCATGAGGATAATAATGTTATAAATATAAGTCATGCTACGTGAACTGCAAATAACACCCTACGCTTTTCAAATTCATCAAAATTCATGATATTTAACCCACAAATAACCACATCACCTATGAAAAACATCCGCTGGGGCATTTTAGGCACAGGCCGCATCGCGCATAAATTTGCGTCTGACCTCAAACTTGTTGAAGATGCGGAATTAATTGCCGTTGGCTCACGGTCAAAACAGTCGGCGGATGATTTCAGCAAAGTGTTCCCGGTAAAATATACGCTTGAAAGTTACGAGGCCCTGGCGCAAAACCCGGACGTTGATGTAATATACATTGCCACCCCGCATAACCTGCATTATGAAAATACTTTGTTGTGTTTGCAGCACGGCAAAGCGATTTTGTGCGAAAAGCCTTTTGCCATGAATACCCGGCAGGCAGCGGAAATGATCAGTTTAGCCAAAGAAAAGAAGGTGTTTTTAATGGAAGCCTTATGGACAAAGTTCCAGCCACATTATATAAAAATGCAGGAGATGATAGGGCAGGGGCAGTTGGGCGAGATCAGGTCGGTACTGGCAAACTTTGGTTTTATACCGGTACCGCCCGTGCCGGCTAGGCTGTTCGACCCTGCATTGGGAGGAGGTACGGTGATGGATATTGGCATCTACAATGTATTTATGGCCATCAGCACCCTCGGAAAACCCGACCATATCGACGCTGTGATGACCCCCGCCTCAACCGGTGTCGACGAGCAATGCGCAATACTTTTTCGCTATAAAAATGGCGCGATGGCACAATTGTTTTCTACATTTTCCTCCAACCTTGCCACGGAAGCTGATATTTGCGGCTCCAAAGGCCGGATCAGGCTTAGTTCAAGATTTTACGAGCCGTCGTCCACCGTTGAGTATTATAAAGAGCGGGTGGATGGCAAAGAATCTATTCAGGTAGCAAAAGAACCGGGGTTTGGCTACCAGTACGAAGCAAGGCATGTAAATGAATGTTTACGAAAAGGGCTTACTGAAAGCCCTGTTGTAAGTTTTGCTGATACGCTCTTGTTAATGGAAACGCTAGACAAAATAAGGGCAGTGGCAGGGATATTTTATCCGGCGGACAAAATTAGTTAGTCCCCGTTCAGGCTTTACTTAATAGCGATGGGTTTCAAACCCATCGCTATGCTGCAAAGTGCGGGAGAAAGTTTTCCACTTCATCTATTTTTTATCCTTTCTTTTCAAACAATGGCCGCGGGTCAAATACCACCTTTAGCGAAGCTATCTTCCCGTTTTCAATGTGGTACCAGCCACAGGTAAAAATTGTAGTGCCGCCCATGTTAATATCGTAAAGCAGGCATACATCGTTTTCATTCACGAATAGCTTTTTAATGTTGTATTTAAACTTCATCCGCGTCATATCGCTGATATATGCTTCGGCGCTATCGCGCGAGCCCATAACGCCGTCAAATTTCATCCCGTTGGCCAGTTGTTCCCTGGCGGCGGCAAAATCCTCGCTGTTCAAAGCGTTTATAAAAGTCATCACCGCATTCTCCGCTTTGCTTTCTGTCGTTTTCATATTTTAATGGTTTTAATGTTATTTATGATGCAACAAGTTCAGGCTCAAGATTTGTGGCTATGCCTATCCTGTTCCATGCGTTAATAGTAATAATGGCCATAATAAGTTGCGCCAGGTAAGCCTTTTCGAACAGGGCGGCCGCGTTATTGTAGGTTTCATCGGATACCCGGCCGGTGATCAGCGTAACCTCTTCGGTAAGCGTCAGTATTGCCCGTTCCTGCTCATCAAAAAACGGGGTATCGCGCCATGCGGTAAGGTTATATATCCGCTGTTCGGTTTCGCCAGCATTTCGGGCATCGCCGGTATGCATATCGATACAATAAGAGCAGCCATTAATTTGTGAAGCCCTTATTTTTATCAGGTCCTTGTGGCGGGTGCTGAGCCCGGTGCTTTCCACATAATTTTCCATTGCCAGCATAGCCTTGTATGCCGCAGGATCAGCCTGGTTAATCTTAATTCTGTTACTCATTTCTCTTTATTTTTTTATAAGACAAATCTGAACAATACCGTAGTCTCAAAAAATGAACCACGGTTAAGAAATACAGGGATTTAAATCTTTTTTGCCCTTAAACGACTCAGAAATTGTGGCGTAAAACCTAAATACGAAGCCAGCATGTATTGCGGTACACGTTGCATAAAGCCGGGGAATTGGCTTGCAAAGGAGCGGTAACGTTCCTCATCGGTCTGGTTAAAAATAAAGCCTATCCTGCGCTGGGATGCAACAAAGGCCTTTTGCATCATGATCATAAAATAACTTTCGAGCAAGGGTATTTCCTCAAACAGTTTAACCCTGTTCTTTTCAGGCAGCAGCAGTAGCTCCGAAGGTTCAACCGCCTGTATATAACAGGCAGACGGCTGATGGTTAAGGAGGCTGTCTTGGTCGGCGATCCACCAATTTTCGAGCCCGAATTGTATGATCTGTTCGTTTAGCTTGTTGTTTACAAAAAATTGGCGTACAAGCCCTTTTACCACAAAATAATTTCCCGGGCATAATTTCCCCGGCTCAAGCAAAAACTCTTTTTTCTTTACTTTTTTAAACTCAAGCTTTTCGCAAAGTAATTGTTCCTCGGGTTCTGTTAATTGAACATATCGTTTAATATGGTCTAAAAGTTCAGGATACATTTCAGTTCGATTAATTTATAAAGCGTGGAGTACGCGGATGTAAATTTGCGCAGATAGATGGGAAAAACATCAGGGAATAATAATTTATTCGTCAATTATAGGTATATGCCTGATCATATTTTCTCCAATGCTTCTCATAATTCCGTTAAACCTGATAGGGCTTCCATTTTTACTTTTTATCAAAAACTTTATCGGGAACCCGGGCGTGGTGGGCCTGACTATATCAAAAAAGATCCCGTTGCTTTTGTAATTTTCTCCCACATCTAAATCTTTCATGAAGGCCTGCCTGATTAAAACATTATTTGTGCATTTCGCTTCTACGTCATTTTCATCATGGTGCAATAACACAATGTATTTTGAAACTGGTTCCACGTAAGTTTCGGCACGCACTTCCAGGTGCAGTTCGCCGTTTACTGATTTTGACAGTAAGTTATACCCGCGCACATTTTCATAAGTTTGTTCTATCCTGTTTTTGGTTAGTTGTTTGTTGATCACGTCAACCATTTGCCTGAAGGCATACTCCATGCCCGTACCAAAAATATCGATGTACAAGGTTTGCAAAAATATAGCCGGCATTAAACAATCGTCGAGCTTTACGGGGATCAGCTTTGCTTTATTCTGTGATGCTTTATAGATCGCATTTTGCCATTCCAGTTTTACCAGGTCGCTGTCGAGGCTGTTTTTCGAGACAAAAAAGAAAAAAAACTCACAATCCATTAATACCTGTTCCATTTTGCCCATTATTCCTTCACAGGGCTGAGTGGACCATCCGTCATAAAAAACCCTTTCTTTCCCGTAAATGGTTGAGAGTTTTATGGCAATCGGCTCAACGGCTTCCTGGTCCTTGATATGGAGGCTTAAAAATATCATCGTGTTTGATTTTTATTACAACATCATAATTGATGTATTGTGTAAAATAACAATAAAAAAATTTAAACAAGCCCAGGTTTGGGATCACCTAACCGGCAGCATGATTTAACTTGTTAAATTTGAACTAAAAATGAATTGTTTTTGAACTGGAATTTAACAGCCGGATTCCCAACTTTGACCTAACTAAAAAAACGCATATGTTATATAAATCTAAGATCACATTCACTTTTTTACTTTCTTTCTTCGGCGCGCTGCTGGTGCATGGTCAGCGAACAACACATTTTAACCTGGCCCGCATGCTTGGCAAAGGCAAACTGGACACAACCAATGGTAAACATGTACATTTATTGGATAGCGGTAAAATTCATGGAGTATCCGCCGAGGGTATCGTATGGCTAAAAGATGTAAATTTTAAAGACGGGACCATAGATGTCGATCTGCGCGGGAAAAATGTTTTCCTCAAAAGTTTTTTGGGCATAGCCTTTCATGCCAAAGATGCTACGGCTTACGAAGTGGTTTATTTCCGGCCGTTCAGGTTTCACAGTACAGATACGCCAACCAGGAAATGGTCTGTGCAATATATGAGCTTGCCGGTATTTGACTATGTTAAATTGCGAAAAGAGCATCCGGGCGTTTACGAAAATGAAGTAAATCCTGTTCCCGGGGCAGAAGATTGGTTTCATGCAACTATTGTGGTCAAAGGGGATCGGATAACAGTATATGTTAACCATTCGTCAACGCCATCGCTAAAGACCCAAAAGCTGAATAGCCTTGCCGATGGTAAGATCGGGCTGTGGAGTTCCCCTGGCGATTTAAGCAGCGATTTTGCGAATTTGGGCATTAGGGAGTAAAGCCCCTAACGTTCAGCTATTTCACCTTAACCAGTTCGTAATGGTCCCCCTCGTCATTAAGTATGGCTTTTATAACTTTGCCATCGATGCCTTTCACAAAGTCAATATCAGTATCCATTATCTTTAAAAAGAAATGATGATCATTTATGGCATAAAGGTTTGTTTTGCTTAAGTTAACGGTTGGGGATTCAACTTTTAGCTGGCCATTTTCAACCGTAACTATTGCTTTCAATTTACCATCATATACACCTGTAAACTGCTGCAACACCGATGTTGGCAACTTAACGCTCCCGCGGTAGGGTGTGTAGTTCTCCCAATACCAGGGTATAGTTACGCCCGTGGTCTTTTCAACCAGTTCTTTGAAAATGCTTTCGCCGTTGGCATCGTTGCAAAAGATCACAACACCCATCTTTTTATCCGGGAATGCGATCACATAGTTCACCCAGCCCACGCCGTGGCCTTCTTTAAAAAAGGCTTTGCCATATGGACTGGTAAACAGTCCCCATCCCAAACCATAGGAGAGGTGGATGGCATTATTATCCGGAACTGAATCCGAGCTCAGCTCATCAAACTGCCTTTTGGTATAAATGAAAATTTGAGGCGAAAACATTTCCCGTTTAGCTTTCGCCGAAAGCCTGTTGCCCTGCATTGCCGCTGCTAAAAACCGTGAATAGTCCCCAACCGTTGTTTCCATCGATCCCGCAGCATATTCGGCATGGAACCGCTGTTTGGTAATCGTGTCGCCATTAAAATCATGCCCAACGGCGTAATTAGCTTCAAACGCCGGCTGCCACAAAAAACTGGTCATCGTCATACCAAATGGTTTAAATATTTTCTCCTGCGCCAGGTCTTCCAGGTGCCTGCCGCTAATTGTTTCAATTACCATTTGCAACAAATTGATCCCCTCTCCGGAATATGAATACCTGGAGCCCGGTTTAAAAAATATTTCGAGCTTATTAGCATTATGCGGATTGCCTTCGCGCCAGTTGGGGAAACCGGTCGTATGGTCGAGACACATTCGGGGGGTTATTAATTTATAACGGTCATCGCCGGCAAGGTCTTTATAATTGTCGTATTCCGGCAGGGGTTTTGGCAGGTAGGTATATAATGGTTTATCAAGGTCTATCTTGCCTTCATCTGCCAGCTGCATTACAATATAACCAAATAGCGGTTTAGCCAGCGACGCGGCATAAAAATGGGTGCTGGTGTCGTTACGTTCGTTTTTAGCTTTGTTTTTGTACCCGTAGCTGTGCAAATAAACTATCTTATCATCATTGATAATGCCCAATTGCAAACCGGTTATCTCGGCGGTGTCCAGTAGTTTATTTACTACGCTGTCGATTATCCTTGTTGATAATGTCTTACCATCAGGCCGTTCGATTTGTTTTGTCTGGGCGAACGTATTGTGAGCGAGTATAGCTGTCGAGCATATTAATAATAAAGTCTTTTTCATTGTATGCGATTTTTCTTCAAAACTCATCTATTAAATGGATAGGGAAAAACCAAATAGTACTCAAAACCTGATTTGAGCATCATTTTTTATGAATTAATAATCGATTTCCTTTTGTTTATGGATAAAAAGCTACCGGTCAAGGCTCAGTTGATCTGCAGCACCTGGTTTTTAAACTCGGAAGGGGAGAGGCCGGTAACCTGTTTAAAGGTTCGTTGGAAAGTTGCCTGGGAATTGAAACCGCATTCGGATGCTATCCCCGCAAAGGTGAGGCTATTCATTCTTGGCTGCTGCACTCTTTCTTTGAATGCCTCTACACGGTATTCATTAACAAATTCGTTAAAGCTTTTATTTAAATGCTGATTAACAACTGCGGAAATGGTTTTTGCGGGAATATTAGTGTATTTCGACAACATTGCGAGGTTGAGATCGGGATTAAGGTATACAGTATCTTTTTCCATTGCCTCTTTTAAAGCAAAAATAGTTTGGTCAAGAATAGCTGGAGGTAATTTGACGGGATTACTTTTTAAGGCAACCTGCCGGTATTTCATAACAAGATAGCCTTTTATCCCCAGCCAATAGCTGAGCACTGCGAGCGGCACATAAATGGGATACCAATCAACCGCGCCCAGCAATTTATCAGTGTATTTTGGGATAACATAGGGGATAAGGTATAAAAGCCAGATCACCTGGAACGCCATCAGAACACTTATGCATTGTCTTAACCATTTCAGCTGACGGCCCAATTGAGGCATTTCTCCTTTTCTGCCAACGCTTATATATCGGAAAGATAACACCAGGTAATAGGTTAACGAAATCCAGCGCGGTATGTCTGAATAAACATTATACGTATCGATAAAATAGCCAAGGCGCCAGTTGTGGTTCCCGATCAGGCCTGTAAGCCGCCCGATGATGAACAAAATAGCTGTTAAGTAAGGGAGCAGATCGATGATTACGGGATAAAAGTAAGTTTTATCTTTTTTTGACAGTTTAAAGCTGGGATCAAGCGAAGCTTTGGTATAAAAAAACAGCAAAGGCCCCAAAGGCATAACGATCACCATTGGCATAACGGCCGCTAGGATTTGAAAAGTAGAACCAGATGCGTACCAGCTTTGATTAAACAGGTAAGTATTTAAGCAGGCCAGGGAAATAAGGAAAATAAATAAGCCCAATAAGCGATTTGGGAGGCGGTTCCCTTTCGAAAAAAACAGCAAACTGCTAATAATAAAGCCCTGGACAGCGCCCAGCAGGATAATAACATTAAAAAAACCGGAGAAATTATGCATAGGTTGTTTCTATTATTTTAAGGCGGGGTATTTTTTAGATGAATAATAAAGGTAAAGGTTTAACAAAACTTATAAAACATTTATCTGAATCCCTGCCGTCAATTTTCACTCCCTTTATCCTGTTTTACATCGTCATTATTTATACTTCTGTGGCTGTTTTTGATGTCTGCTTTTAGCTTGCCAAATTTGTAATTGAAAGCCAGCCTAAGGTTACGGTAATATTCCTGCGTAAAGGTGGATTGCTCAAAATCCGGTGTATTTGTATAACTTGAATTATTATGATACTGCTTGAAAGGATTGTATATAGTTAGTGAAAAAGTGGCCTTTTTATGTAAAAAGTCTTTTATAATAACTAACGACCCGGAAACAAAATCGCTCGACCTACCCTGCAAAAAAACGCTCTCGCTAAAATAGCTGTAACCGAGGCTCACATTAAGGTCATTATCAAAATTATATCGTAAAAATGCACTTATATTGCCTTGATTCCCATTGTTTTTATAAAACTGTGCATTGTATATGCCTGTAATCCACAGGTGCGCTATTTGGGCCGTGGTATTAAAAATCAATTTATCGGCAATGGGATAATTCGTGCTCAGGTTTATACCTGCACTTTGGGTTTTTCCCACATTCAGATAGGTGGTTTTTGATACCGTATCGCTGATCAATGATGTTACGCTTTGGACCGTATTATTGGCGAAAGCATAGTTAAGGCTTGTATTAAACGAAACCTTTGCAAACTTGCTATAGCTTAACTCAAATATATGATTTAAAACAGGGCGCAGGGAGGGATTACCAGTAACAATAAATTCCGGGTCCGAGCGGTCGACAAAAGGATTTAACTGCTTTATACCAGGCCGTTCTATCCTTTCTGTAAACCCCAGGGTAAAACTGCCGGTTTCCCGGTAATTACGCTGAATGGAAATGGCAGGAATGAGGTTTAGATAGTGCTGGTTAATAGCAGCGGTGCTTGTCACAAAAGTGCCGTTTATATCTGTATTTTCAGCGCGTAAGCCAGCCTTAAAAATCCAGTTTGTTACATTTAACTGATACGAATTATAAACACTGTAAACGTTTTGATGATAGCTGAACTGGTTGGTTTGGGAAGTATCTGCCAGGTATTGCCCCGTCAACGGGTCAAAATTTTCGCTGTCAAAATTACTGAAATTATTCCTGAATATGGCTTTTGCACCGGCCTCGATAATTAGTTTTTGCACCGGCTTTATGAAATCCAACTGAAAGGTATGTTCCTTTGAACCTGAGCTGTTTTGCTGATCATAATCGCTGCTGCTGTAGTTAAAACGGTCGGTAGTCGATACGGCGTTGGTTTGGTTATTGCTGGTAGATGAGTATTGCCATGATAAGGTAAGCAGCTCATTCTTATTTTGTTTAAACCCGAGCTGGTAATTCAAGCCGAGATCAAAGGCGCCGATTACATTTTTGCCGATATTGTTAAGCCGGTATGATTGTGTTAAGCTGTCGGAGCCAGTGAAAAATTGTGAATATCTGAAGCTATTTGGTGCAAATTTCCGGTTAACAAAGTCCATGGAAGCTGTGAACAAATTTAGGCTGTCCAACTCATAACTTAATTGCACCTGGCCGTTATTGAAATGCCCGGGATCAGTGTTTCGACCCTGCTGCGATAAATTTGTTAAAGGGGAGTAGGTTGTTAATTGTGAACTTGCTGCTGTTGTCAACTGTGGCTGGCGCCCCAAACCAAAAAAAGTATTAATGCCAAGCTTGCCTGTTTTTAAGGCGAGCGATAGGCTGCCCCTTTCGCCAAATACGCTGTTAAACCGGGCGAAGGCGCTCCCTTTAATGCCGTCGTCATTATTTTTAAGGGTGATAATGTTTATAATTCCCACTAAACCTTCAGCATCATATTTGGAAGGCGGAACAGTAATAACCTCTATTTTTTTAATAACGGCAGCAGGCATCGCTTTTAAAACATCCGAAGGATTATTGGCCATCAATGCCGATGGCTTCCCGTTTATAAATATCTGGTAGCTGCCGCTTCCTTTTAGCTGGATAATATCGTTCCCGTCGACGGTCACCATTGGTACTTTCTTCAGCATTTCAAGGGCGTCATCAGCTTTGCTTTCGGGATCGGCCTGTACATCAAAGCTGATCCGGTCGATCTGTTGGGTTAAAATGGGCCTTTCTGCAATTATCGAAACTTCCTTTAGTTGACTTTGCAACACTGCAAGCGCTATGTTCCATAAATCAAACGCAGTTTTGCCACCGGGCGCTGGTAAAGGTATTTTTACAATTTTAGGAAGGTAACCCACAAAAGCAACCGAAATATTGTACTGTTTATTTGCCGGTACAGTAAATTCAAATGTCCCGTCGGCTTTGGTTAATAACGATTTTACAAAAACGGCCGTTTCTGCTTCCCGCAAAATAAGGGTTGCAAAACCCAATGGTTTATTGCCGGCTGAGTCGATTATAACACCTTTTATGGTGACAGATTGTGCCGGTGGTTGTGCCGATAAATTATAACTTATAAAAAGGATGAGAGATAACAGCAAATGTTTCATCAAGGCCCGGATAAATTTGGATTATCTAAATGATCATAGCATAAGTGACAGGTTGCTTATCAATAATGCGGGATGCTGCAAAAAAACAAGAATAGTATTAGCGAAGGATTTTATTAGGATGAGGTTTTAGGGTAAAATATTAGGTTTTTGTTAGCCAGGTGTTAGTATCGATCGGTTTCGCAGCGAAAAAAAAGCTGCCGTTTAATGGCAGCTTCTTTTTTAAAGGAATGAAATAAATATTTTCTTACTTCGAATACTGTTTATCCAAAAACAAATAACGGTTGCGGTCAAGTTCCGGCTGGAGTTGGGTGTTTACATCAATATTCATAAAATTAACCTTGCTGCCATTGGTATTAGGCACCCATTTTGGCAGGCCCGGGCCGTTTGGGTCGCCGGTTTTTATAAAGTTAGCGAAGTAATTTTCCATAGTTGTCGAAACTTTGTAATCGTCCGGTGTCCAGGCATAAACCTTGTTTGAGCTTAAGTTACCCATAGCAAACTCAATTTCAGATGCATGTGATGCGCCAACCAGCGCAGGCGGCATTTTACTGGCGGCAGCCCTCTTTATATCTTCATCCGACTGCGGCCTTGGGGTCGAAAACACGTACCTGTACACCGGCTTTCCGCTGGTTTTGCTTTGCAGGTCGGCCCATTTCCAGGTACCATAAACAATAAAATTGTCGCTAGCTAGTGCTGTAGCCGACTTTATAACCTCATCCTGCGTATTGCCGGGGTATAATTTAAAAACTGCATCAGCATCGCTGCCGTAGCGCGCGTTCACTTTTTTGGCGTAGTTTTCGGGCGTTGGCATATCACCCTGGGTAAACGCCTGGTAAGGTATTTCGGCCGAGTTCCATCCCACCAGCAGGGGCACATGCGCTTCTTCGCCCGCTTCTAAAACTTCAATGGGTTGCCTGGTAAAAAAATAGCCGTCTATCAAATCGGGAAAGCTCCAGGCGCCAGGTTTTGAAGCCGCATCAAGCAGTTGGGCGGCAGAAAGGGCGCGTAAGTCCGCCAATGACATGGCGCCTGCATTTTTAGCAAACGTAAGTCCGCTATTTTCTCCTTCAGCCAAAGGGCTGAGTTTTGAAAATCCGCCGCTTTCGCCAATTGCCCCTGAAAAAAGGTTTTTTGATAAAGGGGAAAGCACCTGGGCGCAAACCGAAAAAGATCCGGCAGATTCACCGGCTATAATTACCCGGGAAGAGTCGCCGCCAAAGGCGGCGATATTTGCCTGCACCCACCGCAAGGCGGCAGTTTGATCCATCAGGCCATAATTGCCTGATGCATGGTGCGGCGATTCCTGTGTCAGTTCAGGATGGGCGAAGAAGCCAAAAATACCGAGCCTGTAATTTATGGTGATGGTTACTATCCCTTTTCGAGCCATGCTTTCACCGTCATAACGCGATTCGGAGCCATCTCCTGCAACAAATCCTCCTCCATAAAAATAAACCAGCACCGGTAATTTTTCTGTTGCCGATTTCGCCGGCGTCCAAACGTTCAGGTAAAGACAATCTTCACTCATGGTATCTGCACGAAAGATCATGTCGCTGAAAATGCGCTTCTGCATAGGCATGTGGCTAAAATGGTCGGCTTTTAACACGCCCGGCCAGTTTCCCGGCGGCTGTGGTTCTTTCCAGCGCAGGTCGCCAACCGGCGGGAGGGCGTAGGGGATACCTTTAAAACTGCGGATGCCTGTTGCAGCGTTAAATGTACCCTGGAGTGTACCGTTGCTGATTTGGACTTGTGGATTGCTTTGTTGAGCAGTTACGTCGCCAAAGATGACTACCAAAAGCAGGACTGATGTGAAAAAAACTTTCATAAAATATCGGTTCAAATTGGTGAATACGTTTAAAACTTGTATCAAAAATAGTAAAGTATATTTAAGATCAGGTTTTAGTTTCATAATGTTATTAAAATAGCCAAATCCCGATTATTTATGTGGTATGGGCTATATTTTTTTATTTTTAAAACATCAAATTCAGATTTGTGTTAATTACAATTAAAAAATATTTTAATACTTTAGTTTTTTAAAATACTTCGCCCACGTCCTGAATAACACAATTTTATTAATCTTTTTTAAAATATTTCTATATCTTGTATATGGCAAAAAAAATACCAGAAGAAGGATATAAAGAAATTTTTGATAACAGTCCGGCGACGATGCTCATGGTTGGTACGGACGCCCCGCTCTATACCATACTTGATGTGAATGAGGCCTATTTGGAGGCAACGAACAGCACGCGTGAATCGCTCGTTGGCAAAGGTGTATTCTCGGCGTTCCCGGGTAACCCAACAGATGAAGAATCGAAAAATATAGAAAGGACCATTTTTTCGTTTGAACAGGCTATTAATATAAAAAAGCCTCATACCATGAGCAATTACAGGTATGACATTCCGATAAGGGGTACCGATGAATTCGAAGAACGGTACTGGACCACTACCAATCGCCCGATATTAGATGCAAAGGGGAATGTGAAATATTTCATACATTCTCCGGCAAACGTAACCGCTTTATACAAATTAGCCGAAAAAGAAAAAGCAGCCGTAGAAGCGCTCAAAAACCAACGCCAGCAATTATATTCTACGTTTATGCAGGCGCCTGTTGGCATCGCAATATTCCACGGGCCTGAATATATTGTTGAACTTATCAATCCTCCGCTATGTGAATTATATGGAAAAACTGTGGAAGAAACGCTCGGGAAGCCGGTATTTGAAGTGCTGACACATTCAAAAGGCCTTGGATTTGAAGAACTGCTGGATAACGTTCGCTTAACGGGAGTTCCTTTTAAAGGTCAGGGCTTTTCGGCGCCAATGGTGCGTAACGGAATACTTGAAGACGTATATTTTAACTTCGTTTATGAACCATTTCGCGAGATTGACGGAAGTATAAGCGGTGTGATCTTGGTCGCCACGGAAATTACCGAACATGTAAAAGCAAAAATACAAATCGAAGAGGCGGAAGAAAGAGCGCGGCTGGCGGTAGACGCGGTAGGATTAGGCACATTTGATTTAAACCTGCTTACCGGTGAAATGATCACATCAGCGTTATTTGCAAATATATTCGGCTTTGATTCCCCCGTCCCAAGAAATGAATACGTTAAAGTATTTCATCCGGATGACCTGGAATTAAGATCAAAGGCCCACGCGGTGGCGCCTGCAAATGGCAGATTGTTTTACGAGGCGCGTGTGATATGGCCTGACAAAACGATTCATTGGGCAAGGGTGGAAGGAAAAGTCTATTATGATAATGATAAAAAAGCGGTAAGGATACTGGGCACACTCTTAGACATTACCGAACAAACAAGGGCAAAAGAAGAGCAGTTAAAATTGATTGCCCTGGTGGAGGCGAGCGAGCAATTGCTAAAGAGCATCACCACTGCAGCGCCAACTGGTTTATGGATGTCGGACGAAAAAGGCGCGATAATTTATGTAAACCAAACCTGGCTCGAATGGACCGGGCAGCCGTTTGAAAAACATATAGGATCGGGCTGGCTGGATAGCGTCGTTCCGGAAGACAGGGCGAAAGCTTCGGCAAAGTTTTTCGATGATTTAACGGCGAGAAATTTATACGAAGCAGAATTCAGGATAAATCATTCCGAGGGAATAATTCATTGGTGTGTTGCCAACGGCGGCCCTCAATATCGCAGCGATGGCACGTTCTCGGGATATATAGGTGCATGTGTTGATATTACGGAGCAAAAGAACCTGCAGCAGCAAAAGGATAATTTCATTGCGATTGCCAGTCACGAATTGAAGACGCCTTTAACTAGTATCAAGGCGTATACTCAGGTGTTAGAAAGGATGTTGAATAAAAAGGGCGAAACGAAGGAAGCAGCCATGATCGCAAGGATGGATGCCCAGCTTAACCGGTTAACTACACTTATCGGCGATTTGCTTGACGTTACCAAGATCAGTTCCGGCAAGTTGCAGTTTAATGACCGCGAGTTTGATTTTAATAGCCTTGTTGAGGAGCTTATCAGCGATTTGCGGCACACCACCGCCAAGCACACACTGATCGAAAACTTAAAGCCGGCGGGCGTCGTATTCGGCGATAAAGAACGCATCGGCCAGGTAATCACAAATCTGGTCTCCAATGCTATTAAATATTCGCCGCAGGCAGATAAGATCATCATAAATTCATCAATAAAAAACGGTGAAGTTACCCTTTGCATACAGGACTTCGGAATTGGTATAGCGGCGAAAAACCTCGACAAAGTGTTTGAGCAGTTTTACCGGGTGAGCGGCGATATGCAGCACACTTTTCCCGGGCTTGGCCTGGGCCTTTATATTTCTTCGGAGATAATTATGCGCGAAGGCGGGCGAATTTGGGTTGAGAGTGCCGAAGGGGAGGGCTCAACATTTTGTTTCGCCCTGCCGGTAAGCAAGAAAAAAATCAGTAACAAAGGAGATTTGATAAAAGGTAATGGATAGGTTAAAAAAAATAATGATCGCTGATGATGACCCTGGTATACTGGATGCTGTCGGTATTATGCTGGAATATGAAGGCTACGAAGTTCAGAGTACCCCTGACGGAGCTGCGCTATTGACAATGGATGGAGGATTTCCAGATCTGTTGTTATTAGACATTTGGACGTCGGGTGTCGACGGAAGAGATATATGCAAACAGTTAAGACAAAATGAAAGAACCGCCCGGATTCCTATTGTTCTGATCTCGGCGAGCAAGGATATCGAACATTCTGCAATGGATGCCGGCGCCGATGACTTCTTAGCTAAGCCATTTGAAATAAATGACCTGCTCTAAAAAATTGAAAGGCACGTATGTTGAGTTCATGGTTCATAGCCATAGTTTTATTACCATTCGCGGCCGGGCCATCCTGGTAGCAAAAGATATAATTATGTAAATTTAGTTACCGAACTTGATAAATGCATTTTAGAATTCAATTTGTTTATATTTGTTCATAACCATAAATAAACTAAATAATATTTGACCTGCCATTGTAGTTAAACTGGTGAAAAAATGATAACGGGACGATCAATAATTTATCAAAAAAATCAAAAGCTGTTATGAGTAAGAATATTGTAGTAATTGAGGATGACGTGGACATTCTTGATATGATTCAATACATACTAGCCGATGAGGGGTACAACGTTATAGGATATGATAAGCTGGAAAGTTTAGAAAAGATTATTGAACAACAGCCTGCTGTTATACTGCTTGATAACAGGCTGGCAAGCGGTTATGGCGATTCGCTATGCTTATCATTAAAATCAAGCGATGAGACAAAACAAATACCGGTAATTATAGTATCCGCATCCGCAGGCCTTGAGCAGATAGCCCGTAACTGTAAAGCCGATGCGTTTTTAGCAAAGCCATTTGATCTTGACGACCTCGTTAAAATGGTGAAACACTACGCTGGCCTTCAGCTTTCTTCTTAAGTCCGCAAAATTCTCTTTCTGTTGCGGCTGTAAAAAAATTCAATTTAACCTTTCTTTTTAAATATTCCGGCAGGCAAATCACTCCCGGCCGAGCCATGCACAGGGTTTAAGTAATCATGCGGCTCATCCCGGTCGGTTTTTATTTCCACAAGCTTTACCGTCCCTTTTTTCCGTATACCAGTCTCTTTGAGGTTACTTTTCGCTGCCGGTATCAGGTCATCAGCAATATAGCCCATGTAATCATCATTTTCGGTGATGAGGGAATTACTGAAACTGTAGGCCGGCTGGGTATCCTTTGGCCGTACCCAAAAGAAATTGCAATGGGTAACTATATTATTCTTGAAAACAAACGGTGCGGTGGAAGCTCCGAACCATATGCCCGACTCATAAGCGCCATAAATAATGGAGTTGGTGATAGAAAGGTCTTTGATCCCTTTGATGAGCACCATGGCATTGCGACAGTTGTAGAATATGCAATGATCTACATGAATGCCCGCGCCATGGGTCCATAAGCCACTTTGCAGCCTTGTCGAATTCTTTTCGCCGATGAAGTAACATTGCGAAACCTCCAGGCCATCCAGATTTTGATTTTCCCTGGTTATGGGATAGTAATATGCAACGTCAGGGCTGGCATTACCAACAAATTTGAGCCCTTTAAACGTCACATTGTTTTTATCGACCAGGAAGCACACAGCATGTGTGAACTGTACATTTGAGTTATTTGGAGAAACCGATTGGATGACAGGCATTTTACCCGGCTGCCAGTCCTTATCATCGGGCATGTGGATTGCTTCAATAGTAAATTTAACGTTGTCCCCGTCTGCCTTACCTGTTTTAACGGTTAACTCATGGGATACCACATATAATCCCGATGCCAGTTTAATATCGACTGGCTGATCGCCTGCAAATTTGTTGGCAATAGTCATCGCCTTTTCCAGGCTGGGTAGGGGGTCTGTAATTGTTCCTTTGGCTTGTTCTTTGCCGTTTACGGCGTCGACGTATAAGGTTTGTGCGCTGAGGGACATTGTTGAGCCTAACAACAAAAGGATGCAGGACAGTTTTAATTCGTTCATCTTCGTGAGTTTTAATTTAATGTGATTTTGAAACAATTTTTTAGCCCAAGCATGACGTTTTGCCTCACCCAACCCTCTCCAAAGGAGAGGGCTTTGAAGCGCTAAGGGTTAATTTTTTTTAACTCCCTCTCCTTTGGAGAGGGTTGGGGTGAGGCGAGTATCATTCCGAACGTAAGCTTTTTACAGGATTTGCTGTTGCGGCTTTTATAGCCTGGTAACTTAATGTAATTAAGGCTATGGCTACGGACGAAGCTCCCGCCAGCACAAATATCCACCACGAAATAGTAATGCGGTAGGCGAAATCCTGCAGCCATTGGTGCATATAATACCAGGCCAGGGGAGCGGCTATCAAAAAAGCGATCATCACCAGTTTCAGGAAATCCTTTGAAAATAAAGCGATGATCTGCAGCAATGAAGCCCCGAGCACTTTGCGCACACTGATCTCTTTAATACGCTGTTCGGCAGCGAACATAACAAGTCCAAATAAGCCAAGGCAGGATATTGCGATGGCCAGCGATGCAAATAATATAGTCAGTTTTGATATAACCTGTTCATTTATATAAAGCTTCTTATATTCCTCATCTACAAACTGGTATGCAAACGGATAAGCTGGATTTACGTTTTTATAAACCTGCGCAATGCTGGCAAGCGCCGCTTTGGTTTCCCCGGGTTTTGTACGGACGATGATTACCCCGAAATTTTCATATTCCTTTACATCCATCACGATGGGCATTATAGGCTCACGCAACGATTGTGTATGATAATCTTTTAATATGGCGATAATATGTCCCTTTTTATTCCATGCTGAGATCCATTTGCCTATAGGATCCTTCATGCCCGTTTGTCGCATGGCCTCTTCGTTGATCATGAATGCGTCTGAAGTATCTTTAGCTATTTGTCTCGAAAAGTTACGGCCTTCGGCAATTTTAAGATTCATCAACTTTATAAAATCAAACCCAACTGAGTATGGCTTAAAACCAACTGTCGAATTCTTTTCCTTTCCCTGCCACTTGACGGGATCAGTCACAACAAAATCCATAGCGTGGGGCGCTTCGGTGCTGCGGTCGACCAGGTCAATGCCCGGCATTCCGGACAAAAGGTTTTTAAACAATAAATATTTATTTTGCTTAATCAGTTCACCTTCAAAGCGGATGTAAATCAGGTTGGCACGGTCGTATCCCAAGTGGGTATTCTGTACAAAATCTATTTGCCTCGAAATAACAATAGTGGCAATAATAAGCACAATGGAAAGTACGAACTGGAAAACAGTAAGTCCTTTACGGAACAAAACAGTGCCCTGCGTAAAGCGGACAACGCCCTTTAATATGCGCACGGGTTTTAAGGACGATAAATAAAGGGCAGGGTAGGAGCCTGCTACAATACCGGTAATAAATACGAGGCCGGCCAGGTATAGCCAAAATGAGGCCTGCGCTACCGGCGGCGAAATTTGTTTGCCGGTAAAATTATTAAATGCTGGCAGCAGCAGGTACACCAAAGCCACAGATACCAGCATAGCAAGGAAGGAAAAGAAAAGCGCCTCACTAAAAAACTGACCTATCAGCTGCCCCCGGCTCGAGCCTACTACTTTCCGCAAACCTATTTCTTTTGCCCGTTTTACCGCCCTGGCAGTTGCCAGGTTCATAAAATTGATGCAGGCTATTATCAATATGAAAATAGCCACTCCGCTGAATATCCTTACATATTCAATGCGGCCCGCAATTGGCTTGCCGTTTACAAATACATTATGCAGGTACCGGTCGCCGTAAGGCTGTAAAGAAAGGGTTGTTTTTACGCCGGGATTATTATCCAACCTGGCCGCCAAAAGTTGGCTTAACTTAGTTTCAACAGTTTTAACGTCCGCCGTTGGAGAAAGCTGGACATAGGTTTGAAAGTCGTTAGAGGAATATTCGAGCAATTTTTTTTGCGCGTCCCAGTTAAACAGATAGTCAAATTTTAACGAGCTTTCTTTGGGCAGGTTTTCAAAAACAGCAGTCACAATAACGCTAAGGCGGTTTTCAAAGCGCATGGTTTTGCCAATAGCTTTAACCGGGCTCCCAAAAAATGTTTCGGCCATGTTACGCGAAATAGCAATACCTGTTATGTCTTTCAGGGCCGTTTCGGGATTACCCTCGATAAGCGGGTAACTAAACATTTTGAAGAAATCGCTGCCCGCGCGTGAGCCTTCCAGCTTCATCATCTTATCGCCAACCTGGAAAGTTTCGGCATGGCCCCAGGGCAGCTCGTAACCCGTGGTGTAAAATGCTTCGTTCTTTATTTCGGGGATTGAAGCTTTAACATCATCTAACAAAAAATCAACTTTCGCCATACCATACTTAACAGGTGTGGTATAAGTGCTGTTTATCTTTGCGGCGGAGGTGGTGGTTTGATAAACCGTGTAAAGATTTTTGCCATTAGCATGGAAATTGTCGACACTTTTTTCGTCTTGCACCCAAAGAAAAATAAACAGGCAGCAGGTCATCCCCAGCGCAAGACCGGTTACGTTAATAACAGTGTGTAATTTATGACGGGCGACATTACGCCAGGCTATCTTTATATAATTCTTTAACATTGTTTTTTTTATTTTATAAACTGAAACAAATTGATTTAGCTTTATGCAGTAAACTTACCGTAGGTATTTTTATTTGGCAATTCATTCATTGTTCAAATTTTTTCATTTTATATCACCCTGAATAACAATGATTTCTGATACCGGTATTGTTCTTGAAACGGGGCGATTGATCTTTCGGCAACATACCATGGCCGACCTGGATGCCTATTGCGCTATGGAGGCTGATCCTGATTTTCGTCGTTATGTGGGCGGGCGCCCACGTACCCGTGAAGAGGCTGAACGCCGGTTTATGGAGGGTGCTATAAAGCCCGCCACAAATCTTTTGTCGATGTGGGCAACAATTTTAAAACCCGCGCGTCAATACATCGGGCGGTGCGGCATTTATCCGCATTTTAGGCCTGATGGCGGTGTTTTTGAGAGAGAGGCCGCTTTGGGTCTTTATATTGCGACTGAATATTCAGGCAGGGGCTTCGCAACCGAGGCGGGGCGTGCGTTTGTTAAATTGGGATTTGATGAACTTAAACTAAACCGTATTGTAACAGCGATTGATTCGCGCCACGATGCCTCGGTAAACGTAATTAAAAAATTAGGGTTTGAGTTGGTATCAACTGAAACCGGAAACCTGCGGTCATTTTACCATTTTGCCCTGGAAAATCCCGGCGCCAAATAAATATTGTACATTTTTGGAATGAGCACATCTGATTTAAGACGTTTGTTAAGTATCATTGAACAGCAACTCGACTGGGGTGATGCCGCTACCTGGCAAAGTAAGGATTTTGAGATCCTTAACCAGTTGATATTCGAAAAGACCAAAATATCATTGAGCGCCAGTACTTTAAGAAGGGTGTGGGGTAGGGTGGAATACAAAAATTTACCAAGCGGCACTACTTTAGATACCCTGGCGAGCTTTGCGGGCTTCGAAAATTGGCGGGCTTTCGTAAAATCAAATTCACGCCAGGAGAAAAATGTGACAACACAGCAGACTATTGTAACACCTGTTGCTGGCCGGCGAAAATTTAAAGGCCTGTTATCTATTGCGCTTGTTATTGCGGTAATTCTTGTTAGTACCTATTTTGTTGAAACATCGGGGAGCGCAATTAACACTAGTACTTATACTTTCAGCAGTAAGCGGCTAACTGCAGGCATTCCAAATTCAGTAATTTTCAACTATGATGCCACCGCATCGCCAACCGATTCCATCTATATCCAGCAATCCTGGGACCCCCATACAAAGACTTTGGTGAGTAAGAACCGGCACCAACATACATCGGTTTATTATGAGCCGGGTTTTTACCAGGCAAAGCTTGTAGTTGGCGGGAAAACCGTGAAACAACATAAGCTGATGATACCAACAGACGGCTGGCTGGGCCTTATTGAGAATCGACCGGTACCTGTTTACCTTAAACCCGCCGACTTTATAGGTAAAGACGTGATGAGACTAAATGCCGGTGCCGGCTGGATAAAAAACGTGGGCCTTCCGGCCCAGGTCCCCTTTATAAAATATTATAATATTGGCAATTTTACGCCTGTTCCCTTAATTAATTTTTCGTTTAGCGCCCGGGTTAAAAACGAGTACAGTGAAGGATCTGCTGCTTGCCAGTTCGCTGGGGTCTCGCTGATAACCGATAGCGGCCCAATCATCATACAGTTATCAACCAAAGGCTGCGTGTCCGAGCTAAACATGATCAATGTGAATTTGATCATTTCGGGAAAAAATGTTGATCTGTCCGGCTTTGGCGTCGATTTCTCTGACTGGGCCTTGGTTTCCTGTAAAAGTGCGGCCGGCAAAATCCAATATTACGTCAATAAAAAACTTGTTTACGAGGCGCCGATGCCAACGTACAATGTAAAAATTGTTGGTATGGGTTTTAATTTCCAGGGCACCGGGGCGGTGAAAAATATTGATCTAAGAAGCAGTGATAAAATTGTGTTTGAAGCATTTTAAAGATTGATTCCTGAATAGCCTTTTTTTGATCAATTTCTTTCTACTTTATGTCCATTGGGCGGAACTGTTTGTAAATAAGCATAAATAGCGTCGATTTCCCTGTCGCTTAACCTATCGAATTTCGGCATTGGTGGATGTAGTTTCCTATCGGGTGCTTCACCATCTTTTAAAGCTTTTGAGAATTGCTGCCGGGTGTAATTTCCTATTCCTGCATTCTTATCAGGCGTAATATTTGAGGCCACTACTTCCATGCCCTTTTCGCCCTTAAGCTTTATTCCGCCGGCCAGGTAGCCCTTGGTTTGATCGGGGTTTATAAGATTTAAAGAAGTAAGACTTTTTGAATGGCAATGAAAACAGCCTAAATTATCAACCAGGTAATAACCAAGTGCGGCGGGGTTGCTTTCTGATGGCCTTTTAATGCCGGTTTTATAAGGTACCGGGTCGGCATGCATACCCATGTACATTTTGCCTATCGTGGTAAAGTGGGTAAGGCCGATCGTGGTATCTGCCGCAGCAAGTGCCGGGTCGGCATTGGAGCGCAGGAAAATGATAATGTCGTTGATGTCCTCATCTGACATATTTGGGCGCAGCATGTATGAAAGAAAACGGCCATCCCGGCCCACGCCGGTTTTAAGTAAATATTTTATTTCAGCATCGGAATAGCGTGGAATGAGGCCATGTGTTTTGGAATGGGTTAAATTAGCAGAATATACTTTGCCGGCAATACCAGGTACGTCCTCAATTTGATTCCCGATAAACTTGTTTACGCCGCGGTTATAATGGCAGCCCGCGCAAATACTATAAACCAGGTTTCGTCCGTGTTCAAGCGCCCGTGGCGACTCAGCAGCGGTGAATCTTTCTTTTGTAGTTGCGAACTGCGTTTTACAGCTAGCGATAATGACCCCAGCGATTATCACGCTTATTGCCGCAATCAATTTATATTTTTTCATAGCTATTTTGATGTGGTTTTTATGTCATTAAAGGAATATATATCACCATTAATAAATTATCGCAATAAATGTTTTAATAATAGTATAAATCCTGGTTACCGGCCATTATAGGGTTAAGGGGCGTGTTTTTTATAAATACGTTTCATGCTTATGTTCGGGTTGCCTATAGCAAATTTAATTAAAAGGAATTAGTTAGACCATACAACCTATTGCCCTAAATAACGTTTACATAATAATAGCGACGTTTTGGAGCTGATGGCCCCGTTGTCACGGAATCTAAATAAGTATTATTCAAAACCACGCCTATGAAAGCCAGATATTTTACCTTTACCTTGTCCTTGTTATTTTTTATAGTTATTGCTGGTTGCAGTAAAATGCAAAATAATACCCCAGCTAATACCGTAAAAACAATGGGCAATACCTGTGACGCGCAACTCTCGGATGTTGAAACAATGTCAATCTTTCCGGCGGGCAATTCGTGGAACCAGGATATTTCTGCAGCCGCCGTTGACCCTTACAGTAGCCAGATCATAGCTACAATTGGGGCATCATCTTTGAAGGCCGATTTTGGAAGCGGGTTATACAACGGTGTTCCCATAGGCATTCCGTTCTGTGTTGTTTGCGGGAGCCAGCCAAAGGTTACGGTAACATTTCGTGCCAATGCTTATGACGGCGACTATGGCAGTGAAAGTGATCCGGGACCATATCCCATCCCTTTGAATGCCCCCATCGAAGGTGACGGGCAGGGCGATTCGCATGTCATAGTGGTTGACAAGGACAATAAAATGCTCTATGAACTTTATAACGCCAGTCTTAATAACGGGCAATGGCAAGCATCCAGCGGCGCTATTTTTAATTTAGCGTCGGACGCGCTCCGCCCAGCGGGATGGACATCGGCAGATGCCGCTGGACTTCCCATCTTCCCGGGACTGGTCCGTTATGATGAAATATCGAAAGGCGTTATTAACCATGCCATACGTTTTACGCTTTCTTCTCAAAATGTAAAACCCGCCTATATTTCACCTGCAAGGCATAGCGTAAATAGTTCAGGCGGCCAATATTCGCTCCCTTTCGGGGCTAAGATCAGGTTAAAGGCAAGCTTTAATATCAGCGGCTATCCGCCGCACTTGCAGGTCATCCTAGCAGCTATGAAAAAATATGGCCTCATCCTGGCTGATATTGGCAGTAATATGTTTATAAGCGGCGTGCCCGATGACCGCTGGGACAATGATGAACTGCATGGGCTTGATACGGTTACGGCAGCAGATTTTGAGGTGGTGAAGTTTAACTGACACTAATTTTCTCGAATTATTTCGAATTACGCGAATTGCACGCTGTTGCTTCTCGCAATTCGTGTTTATTAAACTGCCCTGACAAACAATTGCTTTGTTTGCTGTTATTTTGGGCAAACAATTTATCAGATGAAAGACAAAGTATGGTTTATAACCGGTTGCTCAACCGGATTTGGCAGGGAACTGGCCAAGGAAGTTCTAAAGGATGGGTATAAAGCGGTGGTTACATCGCGGGAGGTGAATGATGTGCAGGATATTGTTGACGCCTACCCGGAAAACGCTATGGCCGTTAAGCTGGATGTTACCAATGCCGGTGAAATTGAAATGGCGGTAGGCAAGGCGCTGCAGCATTTCGGCCATATCGACGTATTGGTGAACAATGCTGGTATAGGTTATTTTGGCGCTATAGAAGAAAGTGAAGAAGACCAGGTACGCCGGATGTTCGAAATTAATTTCTGGGGCCTTGCCGCGGTAACAAAAGCGGTGCTGCCAGGTATGCGTGCACAGCGCAGCGGACATATACTGAATGTAGCGTCAATCGGCGGACTTGTAGGCTTCCCGGCCGTAGGTTTTTACAATGCCACTAAGTTCGCTGTCGACGGCTACTCGGACGCTTTATCAAAAGAAGTAGCGCCTTTGGGAATTAAGGTTACGGTAATTTGCCCGAGCGGTTTCCGTACCGATTGGGCGGGCCGGTCGGCCAATAACAGCAAAATAGTTATTGACGACTACAAGGCCACAGCCGAAGCCAATAAAAGTAATATCAGGGGCTATAGCGGCAAACAGCCCGGCGACCCGGTTAAGGCAGCCAAAGCAATGGTAAAAGTTGTTGAAACAGAAAACCCGCCGCTCCATTTATTATTAGGCGTGGCAGCTTTAAAAGGCGCACGCAACAAGCTCGAAGTTTTAAGGAAGGATTTTGACGCCTGGGAAGCAACCACAACCGGCGCTGATTTTCCGCAGGAATAAATTATTAGATTTGACAACTCTTAAAGAATTGTCAAATCTAATAACCAATTTTGCTGATATTAAACGACGGTATGGATCAGCAAATTATCCCCATGCTTGCCTATGAAAATGGTGTTGCTGCTATGGAATGGCTATGCGAAGTTTTTGGCTTTACGGAGAAAACGAAATGGCTTGATGAATCGGGCAAACTTACGCATGGAGAAATAGCAATGGGTAACAGCATCATTATGCTGGCTACACCTACGTCCGATTATCAAAGTCCCCTGCGTCACCGGCAGCATTGCGAAGCAGCAGCTAAGGCATATACCGTTCCTTATATCATAAACGGGGTTTTGGTTTATGTTGATGATATCGAGAGTCATTTTAAAAATGCACAAGCTAAAGGAGCCACTATCCTTTCAGAAATTGAGACGGGTGGCCCCGGCGCCCGTTACCGTGCCGAAGATTTGGAAGGCCAAAGGTGGATGTTTATGCTGAAGGAATAGGTTGATTTTAAGAAATCAGATAAAAAAATTTCGTCAGAACATTTTACTCATATCTTTTTCTGAAATTAGCCGCCGATGAATATTGAACTGTTTATACCCTGTTTTATTGACCAGCTATTCCCCGAAACTGCTTTTAATACCATAAAAGTGCTTGAAAAGGCGGGCTGTACGGTTCAGTATAACCCGGAACAAACTTGTTGCGGGCAACCAGCTTTCAACGCCGGCTTTTGGGATGACGCCAAAGCCGTAGGGAGTAAATTTTTGAATGATTTCCAGGCAGATAGCGTTATCGTGTCGCCTTCGGCTTCATGTACGGGCATGGTGAAAAATTATTATAACGATCTTTTCACCAACACAACCGCGCACAATAAATGCCGTGCTATACAGGGCAATATTTACGAATTGTCTGACTTCCTGGTAAATATTTTGCAGTTTGACTATTTTGGCGCTGAACTGGGGGGCAAAGCGGTTTACCACGACAGCTGCGCCGCCTTGCGCGAGTGTAAAATTAAGAATGAGCCGCGCCAGTTACTCTCGAAAGTACTCGGCCTTGAACTGATCGACATGAAAGACGAGGAAACCTGCTGCGGTTTTGGAGGCACTTTCGCCGTTAAATTTGATGGCATATCTTCCGCCATGGCCCAGCAAAAGGTTGACAATGCCATAGCCGCCGATGCCGAATACATCATTTCTACAGACGCATCATGCCTGCTCCATTTGCAAAGCTACATTGATAAAAACAGCCTTCCATTAAAAACCATGCATCTGGCTGACGTACTGGCCCACGGCTGGGGAAATGTGTGAGGATTTTAGATTTACGATTTTTATTAGAGATATCTAAGAATCTCTAGAGCCAAACCCTTTGTCCCTTCACAATGCAATTCGAAATAATATTACGAATCTTACATTTATATTAAAATAATATTATAAAAAACAATTTATTGTGAAACAATGTTATACGATAAATGGTTACTACCAAATAATGTTATTTTAAATGTGTTTAAAACAACGTTGTTAACACATTTAAAATGAGCAAAAAAACCGTCTTTGATGATGACCTGATCATTGCAAACAAAGAACTTGCCTTCCAAAACCATGAGAAAGAAAAACGTGCTGATGAGCTGATCATTGCGAACAAAGAACTTGCTTTTCAAAACAAAGAGAAGGGAAAACGGGCCGAAGAGTTGATCATCGCCAACAAAGAACTGGCTTTTCAAAACACCGAAAAAGAAAACAGGGCGGAAGAACTGATCATCGCCAATAAAGAACTGGCGTTTCAAAATACCGAGAAAGAGAACAGGGCCGAGGAACTGCTCATAGCCAATAAGGAACTTGCCTTTCAAAAGAAGGAAAAAGGGAATAGGGCGGAGGAACTCCTCATAGCCAACAAGGAACTTGCCTTTCAAAAGAAAGAGAAGGGAAAACGGGCCGAAGAGCTGATCATCGCCAATAAAGAACTCGCCTTTCAAAACAAGGAGAAAGGAAAACGAGCGGAAGAACTGATCATTGCGGATAAAGAGCTTGCTTTCCAGAACGAAGAAAAAGAGAAACGGGCGGAAGAGCTTATCATTGCCAATAAAGAACTTGCTTTCCAGAAAAAAGAGAAGGGAAAAAGAGCGGAAGAACTGATCATTGCCGATAAAGAGCTTGCCTTCCAAAACGAGGAAAAAGGGAAACGCGCAGAAGAGCTGATCATTGCCGACAAGGAACTTGATTTCCAAAACAAAGAAAAAGGAAAACGGGCCGAAGAGCTGATCATTGCCAATAAAGAACTAGCCTTTCAAAATAAAGAAAAAGAAAGAAGGGCGGATGAGCTGATCATTGCCAATAAAGAACTTGCTTTCCAAAATAAGGAACGAGAAAAACGGGCAAACGAACTGATCATCGCTAATAAAGAACTTGCTTACCAAAATAAAGAGAAAGAGAAGCGGGCAAATGAGCTGATCGTAGCCAATAAAGAACTTGCTTTCCAAAATAAAGAGAAAGAAAAGAGGGCGAATGAGCTGATCGTCGCCAATAAAGAACTTGCTTTTCAAAACCGGGAAAAAGAAAAACGCGCGAATGAGCTGATCATTGCCAATAAAGAGCTTGCTTTTCAAAATAAAGAAAAGGGAAAAAGGGCCGATGAACTTGCCATTGCGAATAAGGAGCTTGCCTTTCAAAACCATGAGAAAGAAAAGCGGGCAGATGAACTTATCATAGCCAATAAAGAACTCGCGTTTCAAAGTGAGGAAAAAGGAAAACGGGCTGAAGAACTGATTATAGCCAATAAAGAACTTGCTTTTCAAAATGAAGAAAAAGGAAAACGGGCCGAAGAACTGATCATTGCGAACAAAGAACTTGCCTTTCAAAACCATGAAAAAGAAAAACGAGCGGATGAACTCATTATAGCTAATAAGGAACTCGCTTTTCAAAATAATGAAAAAGGAAAGCGGGCAGAAGAACTGATCATTGCGAATAAAGAGCTCGCTTTTCAAAATGAAGAAAAAGGAAAACGGGCCGAAGAACTGATCATTGCCAATAAAGAGCTTGCCTTTCAAAACGAAGAAAAAGGAAAACGGGCCGAGGAACTGAGTATCGCCAATTCGGAACTTAAAAAAGCAGAAGCGGAGATCCGTAAATTCAACGAAGAATTGGAACAAAAAGTAGTTGAGCGTACTGCGCAGCTGGAGTCAGCGAACAAAGAGTTGGGCTCGTTTTCGTATTCTGTATCTCATGATTTACGCGCGCCGATAAGGGCCATTAACGGGTATGCGAGAATTTTGGAGGAAGATAATGGCGAGAATTTAGATGAGGATGGAAAAAGCGCGCTAAAGGCTATTATTCACAATTCTAAAAAAATGGGGCAGCTGATCGATGACCTGCTGGCCTTTTCAAAATTAGGAAGAAAAGAGGTGGCAGTTTCGAATATAAATATGTCTGCTTTTGTGAAATCCATAATCGGGGAATTGTTCTCTGAAGATAAAGAACACAAGGTGGAATTTAAATTAAAAACATTGCTGCATGCAAAAGGGGACCAGTCGTTAATTAAACAGGTATGGATCAACCTGATCTCTAATGCCATAAAATATTCAAAATATAAGCCTAAAACTCATATCGAAATTGGAGCTTACGAAAAGGACAAACAGGTTGTTTATTATGTAAAAGATAATGGGGCCGGGTTTGATATGAAATACTACGATAAGCTTTTTGGAGTTTTCCAACGCTTGCATTCACAAGACGAATTTGAAGGCACAGGTATCGGCCTTGCCATTGTACAAAAAATAGTAAGCCGCCACAAAGGAACTGTTTGGGCGGAATCAAAATTAAACGAAGGGACCTGCTTTTATTTTAGCTTACCTGGTATTAATACTAAATAAAAAAACATGGAACACACGGATATCGAGATTTTATTTGCAGAGGATAGTGATGACGACGCCATGCTTACTATCAGGGCCCTTAAAAAAAGCGGCTTTGCAAACAAGCTTCATCACGTTAAAAACGGGGCAGAGGCGATTGATTTCATGTATCGAAAAGGAGTCTATGCTTCGCGAAGTATTAAAGAGCAACCCAAACTGATATTGCTTGATCTGAAGATGCCGCTGGTGTCTGGAATGGAGGTTCTTGAAAAAATCAAGTCCGATCCTGATCTTAGAACTATCCCGGTCGTAATTCTTACCTCGTCAAAAGAAGACCCTGATATACAAAAAGCTTACGCCCTTGGGGCAAATAGCTATATAACAAAGCCCGTTGAAAGCGATAATTTTTTCCAGGCAATAAAAGAGCTTGGACTTTATTGGATGGTAATAAGCCAACTATCTGCTTGATCAAAAAGATGTAAAATGCTTGCTTTATAATATAAAAGAGTGTCCATACCCATTGTGCCTTGTTTAAATAAATATAATATTAATCGTTAAAATCAAAAAAAAATGCCTTACAGCGACGTTGAAATTTTATTTGCTGAAGATAGCTCGGATGATGCTATGCTAACCATGCGCGCCCTTAGAAAAAGTGGCTTTGCAAACAAACTCCATCATGTAAAAGACGGTGCCGAAGCGCTCGATTTTCTGTACTGCAGAGGTGTTTACGCTTCAAGGAATATAAAGGAAAATCCGAAGCTGATTCTGCTCGATTTGAAGATGCCAAAAATATCAGGAATGGAGGTGCTGGAAACAATAAAGGCCGATCCTCATTTAAGATCCATCCCGGTGGTCATACTTACTTCATCGAAGGAGGATCCTGATATTCAAAGGTGTTACGCGCTGGGCGCAAACAGTTACATAGCAAAACCTGTTGAAAGCGATAACTTCTTTAACGTTATAAAAGAGATCGGACTTTATTGGATGGTGTTGAGCCAGTTGCCGGTATAGCCGGAAAAGGTTAAAATGCTGTTTTGGATGACAGGAAGCCCTTGATGAATTCATCATTGCACATCCCGGAGCAGATACTTAATACTGTAAAATTATGACCGACTATTTTAAAATATTGATTATTGAAGACAACAAAAGTGATGCTGATCTGCTGCTGCGCGAGTTGAAGAAAAACGACTTGAATTTTACCTCGGAAATTGTTGAAACACGTGAGTCTTTCGAGAACGCGCTGGATAACTTTTATCCCGATATCATACTATCTGACTATTCCCTGCCTTCCTTTGATGGGGTCACAGCATTCAATATCAAACAAAATAAATCGCCCGACATTCCATTTATTATCGTATCGGGCACGATCGGTGAAGAGCGGTCCATTGAGCTGATAAAAAGTGGTGTTACTGATTACGCGCTAAAAGATAAGTTATTCTCATTAACCCCAAAGATTAACCGCGCGCTTAAGGATGCGGACGAAAAGAAAGAGAAAAAAAATACCGATGAAGAACTAAAGGCACAATACGAAAAATTACTTAAGATAGCTTTTATGCAATCGCACCAGGTAAGGGTGCCGATAGCCAACATTCTCGGCCTGTTCAACTTGTTCGAATTTGACGACCCATGCTCGCCCATTAATGCAAAAGTCCTCAATATGCTAAAATTGGTTGCGGAGTCACTCGATAAAACCATTCACGAGATCGTACAAAATACGGAGGAAATTAAAAGGATAATTAAATAGGGATTTTGAATGTTTGATTTCGGAATTTTATATTATTTAATTTTATTTTGCTCCTGCCCATGGACAACTAGCGCGGAACCCTAAATCGATTAAATCGTTCTGATAAATCGGTGAAATCAATATATGAGATCGGTGAAATCGTTTTCAGATCCATTTATTTTGAGTAATTAAAAAAGCCCTCAAAACTTAAATCTTCGTCTAATTGCTCCCAGTGAATGCCAAAAGGCGACAACGTAAAATTATTTAAAACTGCCTTTGATGCTTTTTGCAATTTTGGGAACCAACTTAGCGGGTGACTTCTTTCTTCTCCGGCAGCGGTTTTTATAAAAATCCGCCCATTATCAAACCAAACCTTAACAACTTCATTTTCCATGGTATTCGTTCCATTTAGCGATGATGATTTCTTTATTTTCTTCAATTATCGAAATCGCAAGCGCTATGTCTTTGTTTTTTAATCCTTTGTTTGTTATAAGCTGTACATTTTCAACTTCAAATTTGGCTTCACCGTCCGCATTTTTGACGTGAACATGAATGGCAGGTGTTCATTCGAGTAAAAGAAAAACCTAAGTCCAAAAATTATAAATAATGTAGGCATAACATTGGTAAATATCAATAGTTCATGCGATGAAAGCAAATTACAGCAAAAAAATCGTCGTCGTGTTCGCTGCCGCGCCGATTTATTATAAAAATAGTTTTTATTTATTGCCTGCTATTTAGTAACATTGAACTATACCCCGCAGTCTAACCAAAAACCAAAGATTAACCACCAAAAACTAAAGATCATGAAAATTAAGAAGTTTTACTTTTTGCTGTTTACGGCAGTATCCCTAAGTTTTGCCGCGAAAGCACAAACAGCTGACGACATTATTGGCAAGTATGTCGACGCCATTGGCGGAAAAGACAAGATAAGCCAGATAAAATCAGTATATACAGAAGCCACCGTCAGCGTGATGGGCATGGATGGCCCCTCATCAACAACACTTTTGGTGGGAAAAGGCTACCGCAGCGAACTTGAGGTTAACAACAGCAAGGTTATACAAGTTGTTACCGATAAGGGCGGATGGATGATTAACCCTTTTGCAGGCGCCACTGATCCTACACCCATGCCCAACGACGAGTACCAGGGCAGCAAAGACCAGATCTGGCTGGGCGGCTCGCTGCTGAACTATAAGGCAAACGGATATACTGCCGAACTGCTGCCAAAAGATGGCAATAACTATCCCATTAAGGTTACCGCGGGCAAAACCGTGACTACCTATTATATTGATGCAACTACGTATCTGCTTAATAAATTAACCACTACGGCCACCGCACAGGGCCAAAGCACAAATGTTACCGAAACCTTCGCCAATTATCAGAAAACGGATTTTGGGTACCTAGCCCCGTTCAAAGTTGACATTGACCTTGGCCAGGTGCAGTTAGGCTATGTTGCAAAATCGGTAACTGTTAATAAAGATATCGATCCGAAAGTGTTTGATATGCCTGCGAAATAAAGTTTTGAAAGTAAATAGTAAATGATGAACGCCGGATGATGAAGTACATCATTCGGCGTTCGATATTTTCGGGCTGAATCTCTGCCACCAGATACACAAAGGCGTTCAAAATAGCGTTCACTTCACAACAGCGCTAATAATTTAAAATACATTAACACTTGAAAATCAACAAATTGAATTTTTACAAATCTCAAAAACTGAGAAAAAATGCAAAAAGGTGAAAAACTTGTTGAATACACTAATGGTTGTAAATCAACCCTTATCTACTGCCACTACATCCTGCCACTACCACTTTTAGCCTTTGTTGGTGTTACCTGGAGACTATATACTTGTTAGACCATTCCAATCTTAAACTTTAATTTTTGCTATATTTGTTACTTGTCAAATTAACAGGAATGAACAAAGGAGTTATAGCTATTTTAATTATAATGTTGATATTCCTTATCTTGATAATAGGCGTACCATATTTTATAACAATGTTAGCGGGACACCCCGCACAACATTAGTAAAACAGAGTTTTATTTTTTTCACCTTTGTTGGTGTTATCACCAACCTCCCGCGATGCCTTACATTTTCCCTTGGCGCGGTATGCAGCGCAAAGGCCCAACGCCTTCGCTGCCGCAAGCCTCCCGGCTTGTGGCCCGCATGCAAATTAAATAGTCAATCTTTCGCCTTTTAGGATATTGATGTGCGGTGAGCTAAATCGAAGAAACACTTGCTTTGATCCCTGTTAGCGGCCCGCAAGCGAGGACGCCTGCGGGAGCGGGGGGGGATATTCATATTACAACTTATTGCACACATTTAGCTGCTTTCTTTATTCTCGACGAAGTGTTCTCGCTTACGCGCGGCTCATATCCATAACCTTCGTTTCCGTCCAGGGAAAGACGGATAAACGTCACATTAAAATCCCTGAAATAAAGCACATCTGAATAGGTCATCGCCGCGTTGAAAATAAACGTTAGCTGCCCCGGTACGCCTCCAATACCCGAAAACTTGTTGGCATGATATCTCTTTATCGTGCCGTCTTCAAATTTTATCAATAGTAGCAGCCGCTTAAAATCAAAATCCTCTCTTGATTGGTGCGCAATATATTCAAAGCCGATAACAAACGAGGTATCCTGTTTAACGAAATAAAGAACAGGCATCCTAACGTCTATTGAACCCGGCCCTAACCGGGCTGTTCCTTTAACAGTCGTTTGTCCGGTAATCGAATCTTTCTGGGTAACGCATTGGGCAGAGCCGATACAAGGGGCCAGCAACAGAATTAACAGAAATTTTTTTGTCATGTTATGCAAGGTTTTGCAAAAGGTAATTGAAATAAGCCAGGTTTATTTATCCGATATAAAAATAAATCAATTACGTTCTTTTCCAAAAAGTTACCGTAAATTTTGGCTGCTTCTAGCCAAAAGGCCCATTTCGCAGAAGTTGGGGGCGGATTATTTAATAGCTCCACCTTCTCGAGAATGCGTCTTTGGATGTTAAACAATTAATGCTGCACCTTTATTTGACAAATTGGCTCTGATCGATTGTGCCTCCTCAATCTTATCTATAAATGTCAATAATTGTTCTCGTTTCATACCACTGGTTGTAAAGACAATTTTGGCACCTCCATCTGAGTTTATTACACAAGTGTGCTGTTTGACAAAAAAATATAAAATAGCTACGATAACACCGGCTACAATTAAGCCCTCGCCTCCTGATTGGTTATAACTATTTTGGGAAAAAGCTGCTCCGGCCACAACCAAAAAAAAACCAATACCGAGAAAGATAGGGTAACTCCTTGTGGTTAGCTGTATGGAACTAACATGTTCAAGCATGATTGAAACGAGACTTGAATCTCTGTTATTACCGAAATTCGCACGAATGCGGTGCGTTGTGAGCGTAACAGCATTATCGTTAGATGCCGTGATGACGCTTTCATCTTTGAGAAAATTCATTTTGATCGCTTTAGGTAAAGCGAAGATACAGAACTAATTGAATATTCAAAAGGCACTTGTGACTTTCCTATACACCATCCCCCTCGTGAGAATGCACCGCAAAGGCCTGAAGCGCCGGGTTCTCGTGCGTTGTCCGGCGCCTCATGTGTTAGTTGGTGCCTGACCAGCTGCGGAGAAACGGTTGGTGGCCATATTCTAAATGCTCAAACGCCGGAAATGGCGCACGAGAACACCACCTCTTTTTGCCTTTGCGCTGCATTCGCGCGCGAGAGGCGGGGCCAGGAATAGAATTAATAGAAGTTTTTTCATCGTGTTATATAAAAGGTTTCCGGACAAGACAATTGGTATAAGCCACGCTTACCTAATTGGACATAAAAATAGGTTAATTACTCCTTTTTCAAAAAAATTGTTAGCATATTGGCCACTTGTCAGCAACGCACGTGTATTTCCAACGCACCGCCCGGCCCGGATACTCACGCGAGGTTAGGGGAAGCTAAAATGATGCTAATAGTTTTTGATAATTATTGGTAAGTAAATTTTTTTTACCGCCAATTGTCTATCAACAAGTGAGTTGCGAGATATAAAATCAACTTTACATTTATAAGTTTCCCCTATTTTAAGACTTTTTATAATATCTTCATCTAAATATTGTTCATAAATCATAAAGCCGTCTAAATCATACATAAAATCATAAAAAGGATCATTTAAATATTTATCCACAATCCTTAAGGTAGAATTAAGTCTATTCAGATAAAATATTATGATACTTGCGTCAATAGCATTAAAAAGATAATAGGGACCATAGTTCGAATCGTTTACATAATTTACTGTCCTCATAATTAATTTCAATTCATATATTCCAGGATTACTTATTTGTACTTTATTTCCTACGATAACTTCAATTGCCCGTTTTTGCAATTCATTAAGAATATCCAAATTATGAGACATAAAGCTATACAGTTCAAAAAAATCATCTCGACCCTCACATCCTATAATTATTAATAATTTGAAATTTAGAAATCTTAAAAAAGATGTATCATTAGCCGATTGACGAGATTTTATGATTTTTATTTTTAGGATGCCCGAAATTGGAGAAATGAAAAAATACCATCCTATTCTATTAAATCTGAAATCTTTATCTACAACAGGCTTAGACTGAATATTTTCAATTGTGATCCAATTTATTAAATTCTGAAAAAACTCTTTCATTTAAAAATTGACATTAATAAATCCAAAAGCAATTATAACCTAAGCACAATATTGATTCCAAGCACCCTTTCATGATCATAAAATATTATGTAACTTCTTTCCAAAGACTCTTGCAGTCTATACTAAGAAAGACATTCCTTGAATATCTTAGTTATCCTGTACGTTATTGAAGCATCTCCGCACTCGTCAGTTACAAAGAACAAAGCACCGTTATCTATTGAAGCAGTACCCCAATATTGAGTAATAATGGGGTTGTTAAACTCAATAGCTAACAGTTGTACCTTTTCAGTTACCGATTTAAATACTTTTCTAAACTCTGAATCGTCAGAGTAATAATAGTTGATTGACTTAATTGGTTTCATTGGGTTTATAGTTTGGTTTGTTGTTATTGGCTTGGGTGCAGAAGTTAGCTTAGGAACAAAAATAATGACAAGTCCTAAAACTATATAAAAGATGTATTCGGAAAATCGATAATTGTAAAAGATGCCGTGAAAAGAAGACCTATAATAAACAAAATTACTCATGGAGTAACTAACGAAAGGCCAAAAGCCCTGGTTGCCAGTTGTGGGAGGGTCAGTAAATATAGATATGGTAGTATGGTTGTCTATATGGATTGTTCCATAGATACCAGCAACATTAACAAAGAGGGCAAATGAATGAAAGAGCATCCAGTATACAAGAAATCTTTTTTGATTTAAGGTTAGTTTCATGATTAGGAGCTTAAAGTTTATAAAAGTACTAAGGTAAAATAATAAACTATAACATTTGTCTCCCCAACACGGCCTTTGTATGGAGCGTAAAGGGAACAGGGGTTAAGCGTACTCTTACAAATCTTATCCGAGCATCATGTTTAACCTTGATTCCCATATTCTAACAAATCAATATGTACCGACGTTGATTTGTAATTACCTTCTTTCATACTGTTTATAAACTCTTCTTTAGGAATTCCAAAACCACTTGAGATATAATGATAATGTGCTTGGCCATTTTTCCAGGTTTCAATACCCGCAATGCTATTGTACGTGACAAAAAAGCAATGCCAAACTTTATCTTTTTCGAAGAAATTCGAAACAATTACTTTTCGATGTAAAATGATGTTTTTTAACTCGCCGTCCGTCAAATCTGTATCGCCAATTTTCTCAATTGAACCATCCTCTTTTAGCCTAAAAATCTTTGGTAGTTTTTTCGATTGAATTCCATTTGGCATAGTTTCGAACAAGTATCTACTATATAAATACCCGTATTTGCTATATGATTTAAAAATCAGCGCCATTAAAGTATCTGGCGTTATTTGTATGCCTTTTAACAAATTCACTTGGTCTTTTTTCTTCTCAGTTGTGAGTACTCGTTCTAAGTTTTCATTAAGATCTATTTCCCTGAATTGTTCAAAAAAGCCGTCCAATGTTTTTGCAGCATTTTTTTCAAAAAATTCAAAATTCAATAGTGAAGTAAGAAATGGATCATGGGATTTTAGCAAATCCTGTAGAGCAATAGCTCTCCTTTGTAGTTCTGTTTTTTCAAAATATTCAATTGGATTAACTTTTTCAACTTTGTCGCTTGAGAAGACACGATAAAAGGAGTTTCCCGATTCGTCATAAATTTTTTCAGTTGCCATTCTTATTTAAAATATTAGTTAAACGTAGGAATACTAAATGAAAAAAAATGCAATGATTAATTACTTTACGCCATAAAACACTATTCACTGTTACCCCCGCTGTGTGTTTGCACTGAACGCTGTCCGATTTGCAACAGACGATTATACCTCGTAGTTTTTAACTATAGCAACGAAATGTAAGACGAAAGTTAATGCCTGAGCACGCTGAGCTTTGTGTTTTATATACAAAAGCTACAAGCTTTACGGCGCTTCGCGTTTGCGCTGAGAACGGATACTGGCCATGGCGCCTAAGCCATGCAGACGTACGAATGGACAGCGCGGGCCGCAGGCAACGATCACTTTAAGTCTTAAGCCCTGAGTCGGAAGTCTTAAGTCAATTAAACGCAGTCAGTTAAAAATCGCCTTTATTCCTCATCATGGCTACAAGCACACCATAATTTTAACCGTTTCATGCGTTTTCGCATTACACGCACGATTTTTTTCACCCGCTTTCCCTATCTTTGCCCCACAAAACATAAATCACCCTGTACGTGATTTTCTAAAAATTTATTTATAAACCTCCGCTATGGCGGACAAAATCATAGTTGTAGATGATTAATATTACACTTCCCGATGGTTCCGTTCGTGCGTACGAAAAGGGGACATCATCCATGCAGATCGCAGCTTCGATCTCCGAAGGATTAGCACGAAACGTATTAGCGGCCGAGGTCGACGGCCAGGTTTGGGATGCCGGCAGGCCCATTGAACAGGATGCCCTGGTAAAACTGTTAACGTGGAACGATCTGAAAGGCAAGGCCACCTTCTGGCATTCCTCAGCCCACTTAATGGCCGAAGCTTTGGAAGCGCTGTATCCGGGCACCAAGTTCGGTATCGGCCCGGCTATTGAAACCGGTTTTTATTATGATGTTGACTTCGGCGACCGTGAGTTTTCATCAGATGAATTTAAAAAGATAGAGGATAAAATACTGGAGCTTGCCAGGAACAAAGAGGAATACATTCGCAAGCCTGTAAGCAAAGCAGATGCGATAGACTACTTTACTGAAAAAGGCGATGAATACAAGCTCGACCTGATCAAAGACCTGCCCGATGGCTCTATCACCTTTTATACACAAGGCAATTTCACCGATCTGTGCCGCGGGCCGCATATCCCCAACACAGGTTTTATAAAAGCCGTAAAGCTGATGAGCGTTGCCGGCGCTTACTGGCGCGGCGATGAAAGTCGCAAACAGCTGACCCGTATTTATGGCGTAACTTTCCCAAAACAAAGCGAGCTTACCGATTACCTGCACCTGCTGGAGGAAGCCAAAAAACGCGACCACCGCAAGCTGGGCAAAGAAATGGAATTGTTCGCTTTCTCCGAAAAAGTGGGTATGGGTTTGCCGCTATGGCTGCCCAAGGGCGCCGCTTTACGCGAACGTTTGGTTAGCTTCATGCAAAAAGCCCAGGTAAAAGCAGGGTACGAGCAGGTAATTACACCGCATATCGGGCATAAAAACTTGTATGTAACCTCAGGCCATTATGAAAAATATGGCGCGGATTCATTTCAACCCATAAAAACGCCGCAGGAAGGGGAGGAGTTCTTCCTGAAACCGATGAACTGCCCGCATCATTGTGAGATTTATAAAACCAAGCCACGGTCGTACAAAGACCTGCCGGTTAGGTATGCTGAGTTCGGTACTGTTTACCGTTACGAGCAAAGCGGGGAGCTGCATGGCTTAACCCGTGTGCGCGGCTTTACACAGGATGACGCGCATTTATTTTGCCGGCCTGACCAGGTAAAAGAAGAGTTTAAAAAAGTAATAGACCTGGTGCTGTACACATTTACTTCGCTTGGCTTCGACAATTATACCGCGCAAATATCGCTGCGCGACCCTAACAACAAAGCAAAATATATTGGCAGCGACGAGAACTGGGCATTGGCTGAATCGCAAATTATGGAAGCCGCAGCCGAAAAAGGCTTAAAAACAGTAGTTGAATTAGGCGAAGCCGCATTTTATGGCCCGAAGCTCGACTTTATGGTAAAGGATGCGCTCGGCCGTAAATGGCAGCTTGGCACCGTGCAGGTAGATTATAATTTACCCGAACGCTTTGAACTGGAATACACCGGCAGCGATAACCAGAAACACAGGCCGGTAATGATCCACAGGGCGCCGTTTGGTTCGCTGGAAAGGTTTGTGGCAGTGTTAATTGAGCATTGTGCTGGCAATTTTCCGTTATGGCTTTCGCCCGAGCAATTTATCATATTGCCCATCTCTGAAAAATACGAAGATTATGCAAAAAAACTTTCAGAATCATTAAAAGATTCCGATATTTGCGGGCTTATTGATTTCAGGGATGAGAAGATAGGGCGAAAAATTCGCGATGCTGAAGTCAAAAAGATCCCTTATATGCTGATCGTTGGCGAAAAAGAGACTGCCGAAGGCATGGTTTCGGTTCGGAAACACGGTCAGGGCGATTTGGGAAGTATGAGTATTGAAGATTTTAAACAACAAATAATTAAAGAAATTACAGTATAACTTGGCATTAAACAAACCTTTCAACAGAGGACCCAGGCTTCCATTTAAGAAAAAGGAAGCCGAACACAACATTAATCAATTTATCAGGGCAACCGAGATACGTCTTGTTGGCGATAACGTGGAACCCGGCATTTACTCATTAAGAGATGCTTTGGCGATAGCCGAAGAGCAGGAATTGGATCTTGTTGAAATTTCCCCTAACGCTGTCCCGCCTGTTTGTAAAGTAACAGACTATAATAAGTTTATTTACGAGCAGAAGAAAAAGTTAAAGGAGATAAAGAGCAACGCCAAGCAAACCGTTATTAAAGAAATAAGGTTCGGCCCGAATACGGATGACCATGACTTTGATTTTAAATTAAAGCATGCCATTAAATTTTTGGAATCGGGCGAAAAGGTAAGGGCTTACGTACATTTTAAAGGCCGTGCGATAGTTTACAAGGAACAGGGCGAAATATTATTATTGCGCTTTGCCCAGGCGCTGGAAGATGTAGGCAAAGTAGAGCAACTGCCAAAACTGGAAGGAAAACGGATGTTTTTAACAGTAACTCCGAAGGGGGCGAAGAAATAGATGTGAGATATGAGATGTGAGATGTGAGATATGAGATATGAGATATGAGATATGAGATATGAGAAAGGAAGCATCAGTATCCGGGGTCAGAACTTGCTCAATAATTAACAAAGTAATAACCAGGTGTGTGATAGATAAATGATTTGAAATTTAAGAGGGAAAGCAGCAGGTTTTCTGTCTCATATCTCAAATCTCATATCTCACATCTTAACAAATAAATATATCCAACATGCCAAAAATGAAAACCAATTCCAGCGCTAAAAAACGCTTTAGCATAACTGGAACCGGTAAAATCACCAGGAAGAACGCTTTCAAAAGCCACATCTTAACAAAGATGTCGACAAAACGTAAGCGCAACCTTACCCACACCTCATTAGTATCTGATGCTGATCTGGGTAATGTAAAACGTATGCTCTGCATAGGTAAATAATTAACAAATTAATTAACCAGGTATTCGGGTTTACAAAGACTTAGATTTGTTGGTGGTGACACCAACAAAGCGAGCACCCACTACCAAAAAAACAACAACATGCCACGTTCAGTTAACGCAGTCGCGTCGAGAAGACGCCGGAAAAGGATCATGAACCTCGCCAAAGGGTATTGGGGTTCACGAAGCAAGGTTTATACCGTTGCAAAAAACACAGTCGAAAAAGGTTTACAATACGCATACCGCGACCGTAAAACCAAAAAAAGGGAATTCAGGGCTTTATGGATCCAGCGTATCAACGCCGGCGCCCGCCAGCACGGAATTTCTTACTCACAATTAATGGGTAAATTAACCAAAAAAGAGATCGGCTTAAACCGTAAGGTATTAGCTGATTTAGCAATGAACCATCCCGATGCTTTTAAAGCTATTGTGGATGCGGTTAAATAGACCAGGATTAAACGGATTTTCAGGATGAAAGGATTTTAAAATATCCTGTTATAAAATAATAAACCCGCGATGAGCGGGTTTTTTGTTTTATAACAAACCGTCATGGCGATTTCTATGATAAAAGCAAGTTGTTTTTATAAGGAGTTTGATTTTTGACAACGGCGAAGATTCGGTGGATGATTTTGTTTCTAACAGCATTCAATACGCTCATCTTGTTTTTACCCTGGGCCACTTTACAT